>NZ_JBVJOE010000006.1:27198-100890 GCF_055583325.1 Amycolatopsis sp. NPDC104775 | reverse complement strand
TGGGTTTGTTGGCGGGTTGGGGGTGGTTTGTCGGGGGGGAAAACTGCCCTGAACCCCCACCCCCGAACCGCAGAGAAGGCTTCGTATCGGGGTGCAGGGCGGGGAGTGGCTGCCTGGGTGGGTTTGGTGGGGTGGCGGCGGTTTTAGGGATGGGGCTCGCGCCCCCAATGTGGTGTTGGGGCGCCGCGGGTCGTGGAGGGAACCCTGGGGGGATCAGAGGCCGTGAGGGTTCCCCCACGGAACGGGGTTATTGCGGTCAGAAGCCGTGAAGGGCTCCCATGAGAGAGTCTGAGTCCCTCTAGAAGCCCTCCACGGGCGGAGAGTGGCTCAGAAAAGGGCGCTCGCCAGGTCGCGGCGGGCCTTCATGACGCGTTCGTCGGCGGGGTCGAAGAGTTCGAACAACGCCACCAGGTGCTCGCGGACGCGGTTGCGGTCGTCGCCGGAGGTGCGGCGGACGACGTCGATCAGGCGGCGGAAGGCGCCTTCCACATCCTGCTCGGCGATGTCCAGGTCGGCGGCCGCCAGCTGGGCGTCCAGGTCCTTCGGGTCGGCTTCGGCCTTTTCGCGCGCGCTCGGGTCGACCGCTTCGGCGCGGGCGGTGAACTTGACCTGTGCCAGGGCGTTCTTCGCCAGTTCGTTGGCCGGTTCGGCGTCCAGGATGCGCTCGTACGCGGCCTGAGCGGCGGCGTAGTCGCCTCGTTCGAAGGCTTCCTCCGCCTCGGTGAAGCGCGGGTCTTCCGGCTCTTCGACCGGGCCGCGGGCCTCTTCGGCGGCGCGGATGCCGGGCAGGCGGTCGCGCAGGGCGTCCAGCAGCGAGCCCAGCCACTTGCGGATTTCCGGCTCCGGCAGTGCGCCGGAGAAGGCGTCCACGGGCTGGCCGCCGGCGATGGCGACGATCGTGGGGATCGACTGGGCTCCGAAGAGCTGCGCGATGCGCGGGTTGGCGTCCACGTCGACCTTCGCGAGCACCCAGGCGCCGCCCGCTTCGCCGGCCAGGCGTTCCAGCACCGGGCTCAGCTGCTTGCACGGCCCGCACCATTCGGCCCACAGGTCGACGACCACGAGCTGGTTGAGCGAGCGTTCGACGACGTCGGCCTGGAAGGTCGCCTCGGTGACTTCGAGCACCGCGTCCGACGGGGGCGCGGACGCGCCTGCCTCGCCGCCGGCCGGGGGCGCGGGCGGGGCCTTCGGCTGGTTCCGGGTCGCCTCCGCCCTGGCTTTGAGCGCGGACAGGTCGACCGCGCCGGACAACGCGGCGGACATCGCCGCTGAGTTCGCTGCAGATCCGCGTGGGTGTGTCACGCCCTCCATCCTGGCACGCCTCGCCGCGAGAGTTCAGCAGCAGCCCCGAGGTTCGCTTTTGGCATGCGGACGCCGCTGAGGCATGCTCTCGGCGAGGACAACGAGGAGGCCCGAGAATGCTGAGCCGGCGCAACGCCGCGGTGGCCGTCGCGGTCGTGGTCGCGGTGGCGTGGATCGTCAGCATCACGGTGACCGTCGGGCACCAGGACCCGCCCGGGGCGGCCTCCCCGCCGGAGTTGCGCACGGAGCTGGCCGCCGCGCTGAGCGGGCGGGACGCGGACGCGCTCGCCGGGCTCTTCGACGTACCTGGGTCCGGCGGCGGCGACCTCGCCAAGGACTACGTCGCCGTCCTCAAGGACGGCAACGCGCGCGACATCTCCGTGCAGCTCGCGCCGGACGAACACTCCCCCACCGCGGCCGTCGTGCGCGGGAAGACCGGAACGGGCCAGCAGTTCAGCTACCGGCTCGCGGTGACCAGCGCCAAGGGGCGCTGGACCGTCGCGTTCACGCCGCCGATTCCCTAGCTCAGTCCTCGCGCAGGTGCGCTTCGACCCGATCGACCTTCGCGGTCAGCTGGCCGGAGTCGTAGCCGGGACGGATGTCGGCCTTGAGCACCAGCCCGACGCGCGCCGAGCCTTCGCCCGCGGCTTCCACCGCCTTCTTCACCACCGCCATCACTTCATCCCACTCGCCTTCCAGCTCGGTGAACATGGAGCTGGTCGAGTTCGGCAGCCCGGATTCGCGCACCACCTTCACCGCGCGCGAAACGGCCTCGCTCACTCCGCCGTCCGGCTCCGCGGCCGAGGGGCTCACGCTGAACGCGACGATCATGCGACTTCCTTTCCCTGTTCTCGCAGGGCGACCCCCACGACCGGGGTACCCGCTGGTAGCTTCGGTTGCCATGAACCGTCCGCTGCCGTTCGATCCGATCGCGCGTGCCGCGCAGCTGTGGGAAGACCGGATCGGCCCGGCCGGAACCATGGCCGCCGTCACCGGCGTGATGCGGGTGCAGCAGATCATCCAGTCGGCGGTCGACGGCGCGTTGAAGCCGCACGGCCTCACCTTCGCCCGCTACGAGGCGCTCGTGCTGCTCACCTTCTCCCGCAACGCACGGCTGCCGATGCGGGTGATGGGCGAACGGCTGCAGCTGCATCCCACCAGCGTCACCAACATAGTCGACCGGCTGGAGCGCGACGGGCTCGTGAAGCGCGTGCCGCACCCCACCGACCGGCGCACCACGCTCGTGGAGATCACCGACGAGGGCCGCGCGCTGCGGGAGACCGCCACCGCCGCGGTCACCGGCATCGACTTCGGGCTCACCGGGCTCACCGAGCGGCAGGTGGAGCAGCTGACCGAACTGCTCACCAAGGTCCGCAAGTCCGCGGGCGATTTCACCTCGTAACGCACGAAGGGCCCACGCGGTCGTCGCGTGGGCCCTCCGGAAAGCGAAGATCAGGCGTTCACAGTCTCGCGCGTGCGCACGAAGAGGCCGACGCCGCCGTGGGACAGCCGCTGCGGGCCGTCGAGCTTGCCGTTGCGCAGCGCCCACTTCTCGAACAGCCAGGTGAACAGCGGCGGGATGCTCGCCAGCAGCGCCAGCACCAGCGTCTTGCCGCGCCAGCCCAGCGGCTTCGCCACGGACAGGGAGGTGATCACGTACAGGGCGAAGACGACGCCGTGCACCATGCCGAGGACGGGCACGCCGCCCTCGTGGGAGGCGCCGACGACGTACTTGAGAAACATCCCGATCAGCAAGCCGAGCCAGGACAGAGCCTCGGCGACTGCGGCCACGCGGAACACGAGAGCGGCCTTGCTGGACACGACATCCTCCTGTGCGTCACCTGGTGCGTGCTGACTGCACACACAAAAAACACGTCCGACGCGACTGTCCAAGGCGGACCGAACCACCTGGCGTCAACAGCACTGTCGAACGGGTATGAGACCAGTGTGAGGCGTGACCGGTCCCACCGGAACACCGGGGTCCGTGACTCTGGTCACGAGCCGCCCCGGCAATGGTCTGCACCAATTCCGGACGGGAGGCGGAAACGGGCGGGAAATGCCCGGTTAACGGGAAAGACCGCCTCCCGATCCCAAGATCCGGGAGGCGGTCTTCACTCAACGTCCGCGAGCGAACACTAACCGGCACAAGGAGAAGGCGGCGCGGAGGAGCGTGACGTTCCCCACGTGGCCTTCGGCGCGTCACCGGTCAACGCGAAGTCCAGAGTGGACCCGCGGCGCAGCTGTTCGAGGCTGACGAACGTTTTGTCCGACGCCGTGCCGTCGACGCGCAGCCCGGAGACGTACTGCAGCTGCGCCCCGTTCGCGCCGCGCGCGTTGATGGTGAAGTCGCGGCCGTTCGGCAGGTGCAGCACGGACTTGGCGAACCGCGGCGCGTTGAGCACGAAGTCGCCGGTGCCCGGAACGGCCGGGTAGAGGCCGAGCGCACTGAATACATACCAGGCGGACATCGTGCCGAGGTCGTCGTTGCCCGTCACGCCGTTGGGGGCGTTCGTGAACAGCGTGTGCGCGGCCCGCACCACCGCGGAGGTCTTCCACGGCTGCCCGGTGAGCGTGTACATCCACGGCGAGTGCAGATCGGGCTCGTTGTTGGGGTTGTAGCGGAACTGCTTGTAGTAGTCGTACGGGCCGACGACCCACTTCTCGTGCGCGGTCTTCGCCGGGTCCTTCACCAGGTCGTCGTAGGCGAAGAAGTCGTCGAGCCGCTTGCCCGCGTTGGCCCAGCCGCCCATCTTCGCGACCAGGCCGGGCACGTCCTGCTGCACTAGCCACTGGTACTGCCAGGCCGTGCCCTCATGGAAGCCGTCCTGGCCTTGCGGGCTGTACGGGCCGTCCGCCGGGGTGTACCAGCTGCCGCCGGTCACCTTGGGCCGGAAGTAGCCGGTGAAGCCGCGGTCGGTTACGGACGGGTCCCACAGCGTCGCGTACGTCCGGCCCTTGGCTGCTAGCTGCTTCGCGTCCTGCTTGCGGCCGAGGGCGGAGGCCATCACCGACAGGGAGCAGTCGGCGAGGGCGTATTCCAGGGTCGCCGAGGCACCGTGTGCTGGGTCGGTGTCCTGGCCCTTCTTCGGGAAGTTCGGGGCGTATTGGACGAATCCGTCGGACTGGTAGCTCGCGTTGCCGGAACGGCCTTGGAACGGCGACGACGCGGGCGGGATCTCGCGCGAATTCTGCAGCAGCGCTTGGTAGGCGTGCATTTCGTCGCCGCTCAGTGCGCCGAACCGCCACAGGTCGACCAGGAACGGCGTCACCGGGTCTCCGGTCATGGTGTTCGTTTCCTGGCTCGCGTACGCCCAGCGCGGCAGCCAGCCGCCTTGGTCGTGGATGGCGAGGATGCTCTTCGCGACGTCGCGGGCCCGGTCCGGTTTCAGCAAGGCCAGCAGTTGGTTCTGCGAGCGGTAGGTGTCCCAGAGGGAGAAGAAGTCGTAGTACGTCCAGCCGATCGCGCGGTGGATCTTCTTGTCGAAGCCGTAGTACCGGCCGTCGGCGTCGTTCGCGGTCAACGGTTGCAGGAACGCGTGGTACAGCGAGGTGTAGAAGACTGTGCGATCGTCCGGGGTGCCGCCGGTGATGTCCACACTGGACAGTTCACGGCGCCAGGCTCGCTGGACGTCGTTCTTCACCGAGTCGAACGGAAGGACGCGCGAGGCGGCGAGGTTGGTGTCCGCACCGCGAGCGTCCACTTGGGAAATCGACGTGGTGGCGGTGACTTGGCCGCCCTTCGGGAACGTCAGCCACGCGCCGCGCAGGCCCGCACCGCCCTGTGCCGAGCGGCTGCCGGGCGTGCCGCCGTCCGGCGACCAGGTGCCATACGACGAGAACGGCTGGTCGAATTTCGTGGTGAAGTAAGTGGTGTACGGCTTTCCGCCGCAGAAAGCCTGTGACTCGACGGTGCCCGCGATGGTGTGGTCGTCAACGATGCGGACGCTGCTGCCGCTGACAGGCTCCTTCGCGTTGGCCTGCCCGACGTTCACGAAAACGTTGGCTGGACCGGATTTATCGAAGGAGTATCGCTCGACGCCGCTCCGCGTGCTGGCGGTGGTTTCGACGTCGATGCCGCCGTATCCGGTCAGGTGCACCTTGTAGTAGCCGGGTTTCCCGACTTCACCTTCGTGCGTGTACGGCGCGGCGTACTTGGCTTGGTCGAAGGTCGCGGGCTTGCTGGTGTCGAACGCCGCGCCCGGGCCGATGTCGCCGGTGGTGGGCAGCATCGACACGAGGCCGCCCTGTTCCCAGCAGCCCGCGCCGGACAGGAAGAAGTGGCCGAAGCCGCGGATCGCGGTGTCGGTGTAGAGATATCCGGCGTAGTGCGTGGTGATCGGGCTCGACTGGACCATGCCGAACGGCGCGGACGCACCCGGGAAGGTGTTGCCCTCGTCCTGCGTGCCGATGAACGTGTTCACCGCGTCCAGCGGATCGGCCGGACGCGCTTGCGCCGCGACCGGCGTCAGCGCCGCGGCGACGACAGCGAGCGCCGTCGCGCCCGCCAAAACTCTGCTCCTCATGGGACTCCTCTGGGAAAAGTTCGTGAGGGGAACCCTGAGGGAATCTGATTCCCTCAGGGTTCCCCTCACGGAAGGTCAGCCCGCGGCAATCGCGAACACGTGCATGGAGCCGCCGCTGACGCCGCTCGGCAGCGTCACGCTCGCGACGGTTTTGCCCGCGTCCAGCGTGATCGGCGCGGTGGCGAACACCATCGTGCGGATCTGCTGCGGGTCGCCGCCCGCGGAGTTGCGGTACGGGGTGGACAGCACGATCCGGTTGCCGAACGCCGGCTGCGCTCCCCCGCCGCCGAGGGTCCAGTCGGAGAACCCGATGGTGGCGGTGGATTTGCTGCCGTCGGTGTAGGTGACGGTGAGCGTGCCCTGTGCGTTGCCGTTGCTGGCGGCGCCGAGCAGCGCGAGCCGTCCCGAACCGGACAGGGTGATCGTCTGCCCCGATGCCACGACGTTGTCCGGGTCGCCGACCGGGTACGACGGCCAGGTGTAGTTCAGCCCGTCGCTCGACACCGTGCTGCCCGGTTTGGCCCCGGCCTTGGCCAGCGCGTCCGCGGAGTAGCTCCAGCCGCCGCCGTCGAAGTTCCCGGCCGCCGAGTTCGCGTCCGGGGAGAGACCGGTGTTGTTCACAGTGGCCAGCCAGCTGTTCGGCTTCGCCACCAGGACCGTCAGCACCGCCTGCACGTCGGCGAGCCCCGGCGAGGAGAAGGTGACCGGGATCCGGCGCGGACCGTCGGAGGTACCCGCCGGAACACTCACCGTCACGTCAGCGTGGCCCTTGCCCGCCGCCGGGACCTGGACGGAACCGGTCGCGGGCGTCAGCGTGATGCCGTCCGCACTGCCCGCGGAGTAGGTCCACGTTTTCGCCGTGCCGGAAAGATCCTGCACGCCCACCGAAGCGGTCGAGGTCGTGCCAGCGGGCACCACCGCGCGTGCCGGGTCCACAAAGGACAGGCTCGGCTTCTCCTGCTCGCGGAACGACGGCGGAGCGTCGGCCGGAGCGGAGCCCCACGCGGTGGCGGTCGACGATCGCGTGAAGTCCAGCTTGCCGCCCTGAGATATCAATCCTTCCGACAGCCATGCCTTGCTGGCCGAAGTGCCGTTCACCTTGAGGCTGCTGGTGTATTCGCCGGTGCCGGGAGCGTTGACGGTGATCTTCTTGCCCGCCCCGGTGGTCACCTCGGCGTGCGCGAAGCGCGGCGTGGTCAGCACGGTTTCGGCGCGGCCTGGGATCTCCGGATAGACGCCGAGCGCGGACCAGACGTACCAGGACGACATCTGCCCGAGGTCGTCGTTGCCGATCAGGCCCTCTGGACGCGGGTTGTACAGCTCGTCCATCGCCCGGCGCACGATGTTCTGCGTCTTCGCCGGAGCACCGGCGAACGAGTACACGTACGGGGCGTTCGAGTTCGGCTCGTTGCCCAGGAACGCATACGGCTCGTGGGTTCCGGCGTTCAGCTTCGTGAAGAAAGTGTCCAAACGCGACTGAGTAGCGGCAGGGCCGCCGAATGCGGTCACGAGGCCGCCGAGGTCGTAGGGGACCATCCAGTCGTACTGGGCGCCGTTGCCCTCGACCCAGCCCTGCGAGCTGGCCGGGTCGTAGTTCGCGGAGAACGAGCCGTCCGCGTTGCGCGGCTGCAGGTGTCCGCTGCCCGGGTTGTAGAGGTTCTGCCAGTTCTGCGCGCGCTTCATGAACGTGGTGTACGTGGCACCGTCGCCGAGCCGCTTCGCGAATTGGGCGATGGCGAAGTCCGCGCTGGTGTACTCCAGGGTGTCCGCCGCCGCGCCGGGTACGTAGCCGAGGCGCTGGTAGTCCGGCAGGCCTGGCCGTTCGACGTAGCCCTGAGTCGGCTGCGTCGCGCCCTTGATCATGAGCAGCAACGCTTTCTGCGCGTCGAAATCACGCGCGCCGAACGCGTAGGCACTGGAAACGATGATGTGGTACGGATCCCCGTTCATCACGCCGGTGTAGTCGTTCGCCACCGTCCAGCGGTCCCAGGAACCGCCCTGTTCGGCGAAGGCCATCATCGAGCGCACGAGGTCCGAGGTCTGCTTCGGCGCGATCGTGGCCAGCAGCGGGACCTCAGAGCGGTAGATATCCCAGCCGGAGATGTTGGTGTACATCGCGTGCCCGCGTTCGGCCTGGTGGATCCGGCCGTCGAAGCCCGGATAGCGACCGTCCACATCGGAAAACACGTTCGGCTGGATCAGCGAGTGGTACAGCGAGGTGTAGAACGTCGTGGTGTCGGCGTCGCTTCCGCCGCTGACCTGGATCTTGCCGAGCTGGTCGTTCCACGCCTGCCGCGCGGACGCGGCCACCGCATCGAACGACTTCTTGCCGTTGTTCTCCGCTTTCAGGTTCGCCTTCGCGCCGTCTACGGACACAAAGGACAGTCCGACCTGGACATTCACCTGCGCGCCGTTGAGGTTCGGGAACGTCACGTACCCGCCGCTGCCCGGGCCGCTGACCGTGGTGTCCTGCGGTTTCGCAGCGGCCGGGCGGGCCAGCGAAGCACCAATGCCATTGGGCTGCGCGACCTTCGCCTTCGCGCCGCCGGTCTCGGCGGTCTTGCCCGGCGTCACCGCGCCGTTCTTCCACGTCCCGACGGACTCGAACGGGGTGTCGAACTTCGCCGAGAAGTAGACCCGGTACGAATCCTTCGCGCCGCAGAACCGGCCACTGGTCGCCCAGCCGCTGATCGTGTCCTTGCCGATGCTGATCGACGCGTCGTCGGTGCCGTTGACCGAGCCGGAAGTGTTGACCAGCAACGTGGACGCCGCACCCGCCGGGTAGGTGAACCGCCCGGAACCGGTGCGCTGCGTCGCGCTCAGTTCAACTTTCGCGCCGTTGTCGAGGGCGACGTCGTACGCGCCCGCGGTCGCGTGCTCGTTCTGATGCGAGAAGGTCGAGGTGTAGTGGCCCGGATCGGTCGCGGGCGACGTGCTGATCTCACCGACGTACGGCATGAACGGCAGGTCCTGATAGGTGGTGCAGCCCGCGCCGGAAAGGTGCGTGAGGCTGAACCCGGTGATCGTGTTGTCGTCGTAGAAGTACCCGCCCGGCTGGGATTTCTTCGTGTCCGGGCTCCACTGCACCATCCCGAACGGCGCGACCGCGCCGGGGAAGGTGTTGCCCGCGCCGCCGCCGGTCCCGTGGTCCGCGCCGCCGGGCCGGGTGCCGACGAACGGGTTGACCCATTTCGCCAGGTCAGCGGCTTTCGTGGAATCCGCCTGTGCGGGATCGGCCAGTGCGGGGGCGGCGGGTGCTACCGCCGCCACGACCGCGGAAGTCAGGAAGATCAGTCCGGCTCTCCAGCGCGCTCGCGCCATCGCCATCGCCTCTCCAGTTGTCCGGCGCGAACCCGCCGCCACCGACCTCGAGGCATCGATGACAACCTTGTCGCGCACCGTCGATGCGGGCCACCTTGGGCAATGGCTCACCGGATCGTCAAGACCGCGGTGAGAGCCTGTCCGATTCGAGACAACGATGTCCACCATCCGCACCAGCGGATTCGTCGAAGCGGGCAGCGCGAAGCGGCGGGCATTGACAGCGAGCGCGCCGATGGTGTCCAATCCCCCGCATTATGACAACGTTGTCTCACTCGGGCCGGGACGCGGACGGGCTTCCCCGCCCCGCCAGCAGGCGGGCCACGATGAGCGATGTGGCGCGGCTGGCCGGCGTCAGCATCAAAACGGTGTCGCGGGTCGTCAACGACGAACCCGCGGTGCATCCGGACACCGCCGAACGCGTGGTGGCCGCGATCGAACAGCTGGGGTTCCGCCGGAACCTCGGCGCCCGCAACCTGCGCCGCGGCTCGACCACCGGCACCATCGGCCTGGTCGTTGAGGACGTCGGCAACCCCTTCTACTCCGAGCTGAACCGCGCGGTGGAACGGATCGCGACGTCGTTCGGCAGACACGTGCTGACCGGCTCGTCCGGTGAGAATTCCGACCGCGAACGCGAGCTGTCGCTGGAGTTCTGCGCGCGGCGCGTGGACGGGCTGCTGATCGTGCCCGCCGGGTTGCAGCACGGCTACCTCGTGCCGGAAATGCGCGCGGGCACGCCGGTGGTGTTCCTCGACCGTCCGGCCGGCGACATCGTGGCCGACACCGTGCTCGTGGACAACCTCGGCGGCACCATCGAAGCGGTCGGGCACCTCGTGCGGCACGGCCACCGCCGGATCGCGTTCCTCGGCGACAGCCCGGACATCTTCACCGCCGCCGAACGGCTTCGCGGGTTCCGGGAAGGCTGTGTGCGCAACGGGATCTCCTACGACGAGAGCCTCGTGGCGATGCAGACGCCGACGCCGGAAACCGTCGGCCAGGCGGTGCGCAAGCTGGTCGGCGGGCCGAATCCGGCCACCGCCGTGATCGCGGGCAACAACCGGGTCGCGGTGCACCTGCTGCGCGCGCTCGCGCACGCCGAACGCCGGCCCGCGCTGGTGAGCTTCGACGATTTCGAACTGGCGGATCTGCTCGACCCGCCGGTCACCGTGATCGCCCACGACGTCAGCGCCCTCGGGCACGCAGCGGCCGAGCTGCTGTTCGCCCGCATCCAGGGCGATCAGTCCGCACCGAGAAAGGTAGTTCTGCCCGTGCACCTAGTCGCCCGCGGTTCCGGTGAGGCCGCCCTGTGACCAAGCACCTCGAACCGGTCGCGCTCCCGGCCAACCAGCCGCCGCAGTTCTACCGGGGCGGCGACGCGATCGCCGCCCTGCGCGGGGCCAGCGGCACCGACTCGAAGTTCGGGCCGGAGGACTGGGTCGGTTCCGTCACCACCATGTTCGGCCAGGAGACCAACGGTCTCACCCGACTGCCCAGCGGGATCTGGCTGCGCGACGCCGTCCGCGCCGACCCGGACGCGTGGCTGGGCGCGGCGCACGTCGCCAAGCTCGGCGATTCGACCGGCCTGCTGGTGAAGCTGCTCGACGCCGGGCAGCGGCTTCCGGTGCACTTCCACCCGTCGGATTCCTTCGCCCGCAAGCACTTCGACTCGCATTTCGGCAAGACCGAGGCGTGGATCGTGGTCGGCACCTACGGCGACGACCCGCGCGTGTACCCCGGTTTCCGGGAGACGCTGAGCAAGGAAACCGTCGCCGAATGGACCCGCGAGCAGGACGCACCGAGCATGCTGGGCGCGCTCAACAGCATTCCGGTGCAGGCAGGCGACACGGTCTACATCCCGGCCGGGCTGCCGCACGCGATCGGCGAGGGCGTCTTCGTGGTCGAGTTGCAGCAGCCGACGGACTTCTCGCTTACCCTGGAATGGCGTGATTTCCTTGCCTCGCCGGAAAAGGGCCACCTCGGGATCGGCTTCGACACCGCGATCGAAACGCTCGACACCTCTGGCTGGGACGACGACCGGCTCAAGACGATCGTGAAACACACCTCCGGCGCCGAAGCGACCACAGTGGACTTGCTCGCGCCGGACTCGGCGGAGTTCTTCCGCGCGGACCGCATTCAGTTGTCCGGCAACGCGTTCTCCCTCGACCCGTCGTTCAGCGTGCTCGTCGCGCTCGACGGCGAAGGCATGCTGCGCACCGAAAACGGCGGCGAGTTCCCCGTGGCCAAGGGCGACACTTACGCGGTGCCGTTCGCCGCGGGCCAGACCGAACTGTCCGGCTCGCTCACCGTGATCCGGTGCCGTCCGCCCGCCCCGGAAAGGAGTTAGCGCCGATGAGCGAGATCCTGCTCGACGCGGTGGACCTGACCAAGCACTACGGATCGGTGGAAGCCCTGCGCGGCGCGTCTTTCCAGGCGCGCGCGGGCGAGGTGACCGCGTTGATCGGCGACAACGGCGCGGGCAAGTCCACGCTCGTGAAGTGCCTGTCCGGGGCCGAACAGCCGACGTCGGGCCGGATCTTGCTCGACGGAAAAGAGGTCCATCTCGACTCGCCGGTGGCCGCGCGCCGGGCCGGGATCGAGACGGTGTACCAGGATCTCGCCGTCGCACCGGATCTCGATCCGGCGGCGAACCTGTTCCTCGGCCGGGAAATCCCGCGCAAAGGCATCCTGGGCAAGCTCGGCATGCTGGACAAGGCGGAGATGCGCCGCCAAGCGGTGACCGAGTTCGAGAAGCTCGGCGTCGCGCTGCAGAGCACCGAGGTGTCGATCGGTTCGTTGTCCGGCGGGCAGCGGCAGAGCGTCGCGGTGGCCCGGTCGGTGGCGTGGGCGTCGAAGGTCGTGTTCATGGACGAACCGACCGCGGCGCTGGGCGTGCGGCAGCGCGGGCGCGTGCTGGACGTGATCAAGAAGGTCCGGGACAAGGGCATCGCGGTGGTGCTGATCAGCCACAACATGCCCGAGGTGCTCTCGGTGTCGGATCGGATCGAGGTGCTGCTGCAGGGCAGGCGCGTCGCCCGGTTCGCCGGTGCGGACACGAAACTCGAAGACCTGGTCGCGGCGATGACCGGGGCTCTCGTGCAAGAGGAGGCGGCATGAGCGCTCCGGCGAAGGACATTCAGACCACTGTGGACGGCGAGTTCGGCAAACCCCCGCTGGGCAAACGGCTCGTCGGGGCGAACACGTTCTGGATCTCGCTGGTGCTGGTCGCGTTGATCGTGGTGTTCACCGTCCTCGCCCCGGGCCAGTTCGCGACGGTGTTCACCTTCCAGATGCTCCTGAACGAAACGTCTGTGCTGCTGGTGCTTTCAGTCGGCATGACGTTCGTGATCATCACCTCCGGCATCGACCTGTCCGTCGGTTCGGTGCTGATCTTCGCCGGCATGGTCGCGGGCAAAACGATGGAAGCACTCAGCGGCGGCAACGCCTCGCAGGCCGGGTGGGGCGTGATCACGGTCGGGCTCGTCGCGGCGGTGCTCGCGGGCACGCTCTGGGGCTTGATCAACGGATTCCTCATCGCCGTGGCGGGCATCCCGCCGCTGATCGTCACGCTCGGCACGATGGGCGCGGCGCTCGGCGTGGCATATCTGCTCAACAACGGGTCGGACGTGAACAGCATGCCCGCCGAACTGAACAGGGTGCTCGGATACGGCACGTCGTTCGGCGGGATCCCGAACCTCGTGCTGGTGGCCGTGGTGATCACGCTGATCGGCGCGTGGCTGCTGCACACCACCAGGTTCGGCCGCTACACGTTCGCCGTCGGCTCGAACGCGGAGGCGGCGCGGCGCTCAGGCATCGGCGTGACCGCGCACCTGCTCAAGGTGTACCTGCTCACCGGTTTCCTCGCGGGGCTCGCGGGGTTCCTGTCGCTGGCGTTCTACACCTCGACCACGATCTCGGCGCACGCCACCGACAACCTCAACTCCATCTCCGCGACGGTGATGGGCGGCACGAGCCTCTTCGGTGGCGTCGGCTCGATGCTCGGCACGGTGATCGGGGTGTTCATCCCCGCCGTGCTGAAGAAGGGCATCAACATCACGCACGTGCAGGACTACTGGCAGCAGATCGCGGTCGGCGCGGTCCTCATCGCGGCGGTGTGGTTCGACCAGCGCCAGCGCCGCAAGCGCAACTCCCGCTGAATCGGTCCCCGAGTACAAAGAGGTGCTTACGATGAAATTCAGCACGACCGTCCTCGCCGCGGGAACGCTCGCGTCCGCGGTGATGCTGGTGACCGCGTGCGGCACCGGCCAGATCGGGCAGAGCGGGTCCGGGTCCGCCGCCAACTCCGCGAACAGCAAGAAGCTGGCGCTGGTACCAGGGGTGCAAGCGGAGCCGTTCTACATCTCGATGCAATGCGGCGCGCAGGAAGAAGCGAAGAAGCTCGGCTACGAACTGACCGTGCAGGCACCGCAGAAGTTCGATGCCACCATGCAGACGTCCATCGTCAACTCGCTGGGCTCCAACCCGCCCGCCGCGCTGCTGGTCGCCCCGACCGACGACCAGGCGATGCTGGCGCCGATCCAGCAGGTGAAGAACCGCGGCGCGAAGATCGTCGAGGTCGACACTTCGCTCAAGGACAAGAGCGTCGCGGTGTCGTCGATTTCCTCGGACAACGCCGAGGGCGGCAAGCTGGCCGCGCAGACCATGGCGAAGCTCGTCGGCGACAAGCCGGGTTCGGTGCTGATCCTCGACACCATCGCGGGCACGTCCACCACCGCCGCCCGGGCGAAGGGCTTCGAGGACGAGTTGAAGAACCACCCGAACCTCAAGTCGGTGGGCATCCAGTTCACCCAGAACGAACCGGAGCAGGCCGCGTCGAAAGTGACCGCGGCGCTGGTCTCGACGCCGGATCTCGTCGGCATCTTCGCCACCAACCTCAACACCGGCGAGGGCGCGGCGACCGGGCTGCGCAACGCGGGCAAGATCGGCAAGGTCAACCTGGTCGGCTTCGACGCCAGCCCGTCCGAAGTGGACGGTCTCAAGAAGGGCGAGTACCAGGCGCTCATCGCGCAGGACCCGGCGCAGATCGGCACGAAGGGCGTCGACCAGGCGGTGGCCGCGCTCGAGGGCAAGCAGACCGAGCGGAACCTGACCGCGCAGTTGCACTCGATCACCAAGGACGACCTGGACGCCAACTCGAAGTACTTCTACAAGCAGAACTGCTGACGGCGGCTCGACCGGCCAAAGGGGACTTTCCGCACGGAAAGTCCCCTTCGCCGTGTTCGGCGCTACTATCAACTCCCCCAGGTACCCGAGGGGAGGGCTCGTCGATGACCGAGAGTGCCCGGCTGCCGTGGCGCTCCCGTCCGGACGCCGTCGGCGTGCTCGGGGCGGCGCGGAAGGTCGCCGACGACCTGAAAGACGGCCTGTCCGGCGTTCGCGCCCGACGCGCCGCACACGGCTTGCGACGGCTGTTCGACGTGGCCGGGCTGGGACTGTCCGATCTCTCCGGCACGTTGCTGTGGTCTGGCCGGCCCGGTGCGGACGACGCGGTGTCCCGAGCCTTGGACGACGTGCTGCACCACGAAGAACCGATCACCGCGGGCGGCGTGACGGCGGTTCCGCTGCACGTCCACGACGAACTGGCGGGCGCGTTGCTGCTGGTCGGCGAGGTGTCCGGCGCGGTGACGAGACAGGCCGCGGATCTCGTCGTGCAGGCATTGGAGCGAGGTCGGCTCGAAGCTTCCGCGGACCAAGCCGCACAGGCTGAGCTTCGGGCCTTGCGGGCGGAGATGTCGCCGCATTTCGTCTACAACGCACTCACCGTCATAGCGTCGTTCGTCCGCTCGGAACCGGACCGCGCTCGCGAGCTGATGCTCGATTTCGCCGACTACACCCGCTACAGCCTGTCGCGGCACGGCGAGTACACCGTCGTCGCCGAGGAGTTCCGCGCGGTGGAAACATATCTCGCGCTGCAGCGGGCGGTGCTGGGCGAAAGACTCAAGGTGCAGGTGCGCGTCGCGCCGGAAGTGCTTGCGGTGGCGGTGCCGTACCTGGTACTCGAACCCCTCGTGGAAAACGCGATCCGGCACGGCATCGAGCCGCGGTCGGGCACCGGGCTCGTCCAGGTGCACGGACAGGCGGAAGGAAACGACTGCGTGATCAGCGTCGAGGACGACGGGGTCGGCATGGAGCCCGAGCGCGCCGCGGCCATCCTCGCGGGCAGCGGCGACGGCACGGGGCTCGGACTGGCCAATGTGGACAGACGATTGCGCACCGTGTACGGAGCCTGGTACGGGCTGACAGTGGAAACGGCGGTCGGCGAGGGCACACGAGTCGTGTTGCGCGTGCCGCGATTCCAGCCGGGGGTGCTGCCGTGAGCGGGCTGCGGGTGCTGGCGGTCGACGATCTCGCGCCGGCCTTGGACGAACTCTGCCGGATGCTGCGCGACGCACCGGAAGTCGGCGAGGTCGTCGGCGCGAGCGACGCGTTGAAGGCACTGAAACTGTTGCAGGCAGACCATTTCGACGCGGTCTTCCTCGATATTTCCATGCCCGGCCTCGACGGGCTGGAACTCGCGTCGCTGCTGGCGAAACTGTCCGAACCGCCGGTGATCGTGTTCGTCACCGCACACGACGGGCACGCGGTCACCGCGTACGGCATCGGCGCGGTGGACTACCTGCTCAAACCGGTGCGCACGGAACGGCTTTCCGCCGCACTCGCCAAGGTGACCCGTCTGGTGCCGAGCGGCCGGCGACGGACCGCTCCGGACGTGATGGCCGCGCTGCCCGTCGATTCCGGCGGCCGCACTCGGTACGTCCGCCGCGACGACGTGCTGTTCGCCGAAGCCAACGGCGATTACGTCCGGCTGCACACGCGAAACGGCGTGCATCCGGTGCGGATGCCGATCTCGCGGCTCGAAGAATATTGGGAAGGCACTGGATTTACCCGGGTGCACCGCGGATTCCTGCTCGCGGTCAATGCGGTGCTGGAACTGCGGAGCGACACGACGGGCGGGTTGCTGGCCCACACCGAGGCCGGGGACGTGCCGGTGAGCCGACGGCACGCGCGGGACCTGCGGGACCGGTTGCTGGAAGCGGCGCAGCGCGGACAGCTCGGGAGCCCCCGGTGAACCGCCCGTGCCGCACAGCTCGTGAGTGGCGATTCCGGTTAGAACCGGCGCCAGCACTCACGAGGGTTGCGCAGGCCGACCGATGAGCCGCACCAAACGCGTCGCCGTCACCAGCCCGCAGACGAGGCTCGCCCGGTCGCGGCGGCTCGAACGCGGCCGGTGGCGGATGCCCCGCCTGCGCGCGCCGGAAGCCGAACGCGCCGCGGTGCTGTACCGGATCCAGCGCCGACGCGGAATCCCCGCGCTGGTGGCGATGTTCGTGCTGGTGCTGGGTTTGCCGGTGCTGTTCTCCCTGGTCCCGTCGCTCGACACCGTGCGGTGGTGGGGAATTCCGCTGTCCTGGCTGCTGATCGCGGTCCTGCCCTACCCGGTGCTGGCCGGGCTCTCGTGGTGGCAGCTGCGCCGCGCGGAGAAGATCGAGGACGATCGGTGAGATGGACATCGCGCTAGCGGTAGCCCCGGTCGTCCTCGTCACGCTGCTCATCGGCGTGCGCGGGGTCGCCGCCATGCGGACGACGTCCGACTTCCTGGTGGCGTCACGGCGGATCTCGCCGTTCGTCAACTCCGCCGCGGTCTCCGGCGAGTACCTGTCCGCAGCGTCGTTCCTGGGCGTCGCAGGGCTGATGGTGAAGGACGGCGTCGGCGCGCTCTGGTATCCGGTCGGCTTCACCGCGGGATACGTCGCGATGCTGGTGCTCGTCGCCGCGCCCATGCGCAGATCCGGCGCGCTCACCGTCCCCGACTTCGCCGAAGCACGCCTCGCCTCCCCTGCGCTCCGGCGGCTAGCCGCGGTGGTCGTGCTGGTGATCGGGACCATCTACGTAGTCCCGCAATTCCGCACTGCCGGACTGGTGCTCACCGCGGTCGGCGGAACTCCGTACTGGGTCGGTGTGGTCATCGCGGGCACCGCGGTCAGCGTCACGCTCGCGCTCGGCGGGATGCGCGCGGCGACATACGTCCAGGCGTTCCAGTTCTTCCTGAAACTCGTGCTGTTCCTCGTCCCCGCGCTGTGGTTAGTCCTGCAGATCGGTGCTGAGACCCGCGACGCGAGCCTCACGCCGATCGAGTACACCCGCTTCTCGCACGCCACGCCGGTGCAGTTCGACCACGACGTCACCCTCACCTTCCGCGAACCCACTGCGATCGAAAACCGGGGCACGATCCCGCCCGGAGAACTGGTGGTGCGCAAGGGAGAACAGCTCACTTTCGCCGCCGGTGCGCAGGTCCCCGGAGTCAGCGGAGAGGTCGCGCTCGGCGGGCGGGACTGGCAGCGTCCGCTGCTGGAAATCGACAAGGGATACCCGCTGCTCGGCACCTGGGCGGTCCTCCTCGCGACCGTCCTCGGCACGATGGGCCTGCCGCACGTCCTGATGCGTTTCCACACCAGCCCGGACGGCCGCGCCGCGCGCCGCACCGCCGCGATCACCGTGGCGCTGCTCGGGATTTTCTACCTCTTCCCCGGCATCTACGGCGTCCTCGGACGGGTGCTCGTGCCGCAGCTGTACCTGTCCGGCAACACCGACACCGTGGTAGTCGCGCTGCCGTCGCAAGTCGACCACAGCTGGGCTGGGCAGTTGTTCACCGCGTTGCTCACCGCGGGCGCGTTCGCCGCGTTTTTGGCGACGTCACTGGGATTGCTGCTGGTGATGTCCGGCGCGCTCGCCTACGACCTGATGCCCGGCGGCCTGCGCCGGCTGCGGGTGACGGTCGTATTCGCCGCGATCGCGATGGTGCTGCTCGCGCTGCCGTCCGCGCGGCTCGACGCCGGAGTGCTGGTGACGTGGGGGTTCACCGTCGCCGCGTCCACGTTCTGCCCGCTGCTCGTGCTCGGCATCTGGTGGCAGCGGCTCACCGCGGCGGGCGCGATCGCGGGCGTGCTGACGGGACTGGCGGCCTCGTCCGGGTCGATCCTGTTCGCGCTGGCCGGACCGCAGGCACGAGGCTGGGTGGCGATCTTGGTCTCGCAACCGGCACCCTGGTCGGTACCGCTGGCGTTCGGCGTGATGATCGCGGTGTCACTGCGCGGGCGCCCACCGTCCTGGGCCGGGGCCGCGATGCTGCGGCTGCATCTCGACGAACGCCCTTCGTCCGCTTCCGGTGACCGTTCGTCAACCGTTCGTCGTGCGGCGAGACGTTTGAGCCGCTGACGCCTTCCCTCCCCCGGGCTTCGTCCCTACTGTGTCGCGGGCCACATCCGCAGCGTCGCACAAGGGAGATCCCATGAGCGCAGGCGACCCGTCCGGCGCACCGCCGGACTCGACCTGGGAGCAGGTGCACGACAGCGCCGAGTTCCGCCAACTCCGGGGCAGGCTGCGCCGGTTCGTGTTCCCGATGGCCGGTCTGTTCCTCGCCTGGTACCTGCTCTACGTCCTGCTCGCCGACTACGCGCACGGCTTCATGAGCACGAAGATCGCCGGCAACTTCACCGTCGGCCTGCTCTTCGGGCTCCTGCAGTTCGTCTCCACGTTCCTGATCACGTGGCTGTACGTGCGCTACGCCAACAAGAACCTCGACCCGCTGGCCGAGCGGATCAAGGACGACATCGAGAACCCGGCGAAGGAGGGGGCATGACACTCGCCGCGAGCGTCGAGGGCAGCAATCCGACGCTGAACATCCTGATTTTCGCGCTGTTCGTGGTGATCACCCTGGTGATCGTGTTCCGCGCCAGCCGCAACACGAAGACCGCGTCCGACTACTACGCGGCCGGCCGTGCGTTCACCGGCCCGCAGAACGGCATCGCGATCTCCGGCGACTACCTGTCGGCGGCGTCGTTCCTCGGCATCGCAGGCGCCATCGCGGTGTACGGCTACGACGGATTCCTGTACTCGATCGGCTTCCTGGTGGCGTGGCTGGTCGCGCTGCTGCTGGTGGCGGAACTGCTGCGCAACACCGGCAAGTTCACCATGGGCGACGTGCTGGCGTTCCGGATGAAGCAGCGTCCGGTGCGCGCGGCGGCGGCGATTTCGACGCTCGTGGTGTCGTTCTTCTACCTGCTGGCGCAGATGGCGGGCGCGGGCGGGCTGGTCGCGCTGTTGCTGGGCATCGAGGGCAAAGCCGCGCAGTCGCTGGTGATCGCGGTGGTCGGCGTGATCATGATCGCCTACGTCTTGATCGGCGGCATGAAGGGCACCACCTGGGTGCAGATCATCAAGGCGGCGCTGCTGATCGTCGGCGCGCTGGCGATGACGCTGTGGGTGCTCGGCAAGTACGGCTTCAACTTCTCCTCGCTGCTGCAGGGCGCGGTCGACAAGGCGGGCAAGGCCGGCGAAGCGCTGCTCGGGCCGGGCAAGCAGTACGGCACCAACGGCACGACGAAGCTGGACTTCTTCTCCCTCGGCATCGCACTGGTGCTGGGCACCGCGGGCCTGCCGCACGTGCTGATGCGCTTCTACACCGTGCCGACCGCGCGCGAGGCGCGTCGTTCGGTGGTGTGGGCGATCGTGCTGATCGGCGTGTTCTACCTGTTCACCCTGGTACTCGGCTACGGTGCGGGCGCATTGGTCGGACCGGAGGCGATCAAGAAGGCACCAGGCGGCGTGAACTCCGCGGCTCCGTTGCTCGCGCTGAACCTCGGCGGCCCGGTGCTGCTCGGGTTGATCTCGGCGATCGCGTTCGCCACGATCCTCGCCGTGGTCGCGGGATTGACGATCACCGCGTCCGCTTCGTTCGCGCACGACGTCTACGCGAACGTGCTCAAGAAGGGCAAAGCCACCACCGGTTCGGAGGTCCGGGTCGCGCGGATCACCGCCGTGGTGATCGGCGTCGTCGCGATTCTCGGCGGCATTCTGGCGAACGGGCAGAACGTCGCGTTCCTGGTGGCGCTGGCCTTCGCGGTGGCGGCTTCGGCGAACCTGCCGACGATTCTGTACTCGCTGTTCTGGAAACGGTTCAACACCCAGGGCGCGCTGTGGAGCATTTACGGCGGACTGATCGTGACGATCGTGCTCATCGTGTTCTCGCCCGCGGTTTCCGGGAAGCCGGTGGACCCGAAGACGGGCAAGAGCGCGTCGATGCTGCAGGGCGTCGACTTCCACTGGTTCCCGCTCGACAACCCGGGTCTGGTGTCCATTCCGGTCGCGTTCATCCTCGGCTGGCTCGGCACGATCCTGTCGAAGGAAACCAACAAGGCCAAGTTCGCCGAAATGGAAGTCCGGGCGCTGACCGGCGCTGGCGCGGAAAAGGCCGTGCCGCACTGATTCTCCGCTCCGGAAAACCGCTGGGCGCCGCTTTCGTCGCGGCGCCCAGCGGTTTTTTCAGTACGGCAGCTTCCCCCGCGCGATCTCGCCGAGCGTGCCTTCCAGCAGCCCGCGCAGATACCGCCACAGCCCGGCCCCCAGGGAAATCCGGGCTACCCCCAGTTCGGCAAGCCCGGCCAGCCCCGGACCGCCGGGAAGCGCGGAAGCGTTGACCGGACCGCCCACCTGGCGGACGAATTCGGCCAGCACTTCCGGCGAACGCACGAGAATCGGATACACGCAGTCGGCCCCGGCTTCGAGATACGCCCGCCCGCGAGCCACCGCGTCGTCGAGCACCGCCTGCTCGTCCGGTGCGCCGAGGAACGAATCCACCCGGGCGTTGATCACCAGCCCGCCACCAGCCGCCCGCCGCAACTCGGCGAGCCACTCCGCTTGCTCCGCCGCCGGTCGCTGACTGCCCTTGCCGTGGTCGGTGTCCTCGATGTTGCAGCCGACCGCACCGATTTCCTTCAACCGGGCCGCGAGATCCGCCGGAGCCAAGCCATACCCGGCCTCGGCGTCCACAGTCACCGGCACGGACACCGCGTCCACGATCCGCTTGGCCGCCGCGAGCATCTCGTCCGCTGCCGCACCTTCGTGATCGGCGTGCCCGAGCGCCGCCGCGACCGCCGCGGAACTCGTTGCCACCACCGGGAACCCGGCCGCTTCCACCGCCTTCGCGGTATCCGCGTCCCAAGCGTTCGGCAGGATCACCGGTTTTCCGGGCACATGCAGCGCCCGCAGCTTCTCAGCGGTCACTCCGCACGCTCCGGCAGCGGGGCGTGGCTCGTGACCATGAGCCGGTTCCAGGTGTTGATGGCGACAACGCACCACGCCAGCGCGCGGTACTGGTCCTCGGTGAACACGCGGACCGCCTCGGCGTAGACGTCTTCCGGCACGTCCTTGTGCTCCGAGATCAGGGTCATCGCCTCGGTGTACGCGAGCGCGGCGCGTTCCTGTTCGGTGAACAGGTCGGTCTCGCGCCAGCCTTCGAGCACGTAGAGCCGCCGCGGCGATTCCCCGGCCGCGATGGCCTCCGCCGCGTGCATGTCCAGGCAGTAGGCACATCCGTTGAGCTGCGACGCGCGCATCTTGACCAGTTCGATGAGCTTCGTGTCGAGTCCCGCGTTCGCGCTGGCCTTCTTCACCTCGCCCTGCAGGTGGGACATCGCTTGGTACAACGCGCCCGTCGCGAGCGCGATTCGCTTCGTCATGTCACCCACGCTAATCACGATTGGCCTAGCCGGGTGGTCCAGTTCAGCGTGGACGGCTTGGGCCAGTCAGGCGCGCGGGCGCGCGTTGCGGAGCCGGATCCCGCTGAACTCCGCCGTGCTGGCGGTCACCGTGTCCCAGAACGGCCAGAGATCGGCGAGGACCCGCAGCTGAATTCCCGCCTCCTCGTGCAGGCGCAGGAGATCGCCGACCGGTTCGGCGGGCCCCAGAGGCTCGACCGGTTCGGTGGCGACGTGGGCATGCGGAACAGGTTCGCCGAACGGCCGGAAACTGGCCGCGGGAAGCCGGTACGCGAACAGCTTCGCCGTCCGGAGCGCGTCCAGCCAGCGATATTCGACGGCGTGGACCCGGTTGTCGCCGCCGAGGACGCGTTCCCGGTCGGCGTCCGTGGTCAGCGCCGTGGCCCACGCCATCGCCCGCGGGCACTGCCGCGGAAACCAGTAATCCGGACAGCGCGCGGCGTCGACCGCCCAGACATACGGCTGCGGCTGTCGCGCGGTCGCTGCGACGTGGGGCACGAACCGCGTGATCCCCGGGTCCTCGGAAAAGTGCAGTACCTGGCCAGGCTCCGGACGCATCCGTCCGTTCTACCGCGCGGTCAGCGCCCGCAGAACAGGCACAACGGCAAAACCAGCTCCAGATCCGTCTTCCGCACCGGCTTCCCGTCCACCGGCGTCTTGCCCGGCGGAGTGTCCGCGTCCGGCTGGATGCCGCCCGCCGCGACGCGGTCCAGGGTGCGCAGCCCGGCCGCGCCGACGGTGCCGAAGACCGTGTAGTTCGGCAGCAGGCTGGAATCCCCGTACACCACGAAGAACTGCGATCCGTTCGTGTCCGGTCCGGCGTTCGCCATAGCCAGCAGGCCGCGCGCGTACGTCCGGCGCTTGCCGGTCGGATCGGACGGGGCGGGCGGAAGCGTCGTCGGGAGTTCGTCGCGGAACTTGTAGCCCGGGCCGCCTTCGCCAGTGCCCGACGGGTCGCCGCACTGCAGGACCTTCAACGTCGGGTACGCGGTGAGCCGGTGGCAGGTGGTCTGGTTGTAGAAGCCGTGCGCGGCCAGGTGCAGGAAGCTCTGCACAGTGCACGGCGCCTGCGCGCGGTTGAGCCGCAACGGGAGCAGGCCCTGGTTGGAGAACACCGCCACGTCGACGCTGCCGTGGTCCGGCGTGTGCTTCGGGTCTCGCGGCAGGGAAACCGGGCGCACCGCGGGATCGTCCGGAGTCGCGGTGTACTGGCACGGCCCCGACGTGACCTTCGGCGGCGCCGCTTCCGCCGCCGAAGCCGGTGCGGCCACCGCGACCAGCGACAACGCGGTCAGCACGGACACGAGCAGTTTCTTCATTCCGGTTCCCTCCCAGTGCACGGAGGATCGCAGTATAGGGATGGGAAACCGCCCGCGCTCCCGGCGAAAGTCGCGTCCTGACCGGTTCCGGTCAGCGGGGCAGCGCGTCAGCCCTTCAACTCCGCGATCAACCGGTCCGCCGCCGCGAACGGGTCCAGTTCCCGGGCCACCACGCGCGCCGCCACCTCGCCCAGCCGGTCGCCGTGCCGGAGGTCCGCCAGTTCCGCGTGCAGCCTCCGCAACGCGATCGCGGCGACTTCCTCCCGGGCGCGAGCGGTACGGCGGCGGTCCAATTCCCCATGCGCGACAAGCCACTCATGGTGTGTGCGCAAGGCCGACACCACCTCGTCGACGCCCGCGCCCTTCGCCGCCACCGTGCGGACGATCGGCTGCCGCCAGCTCGGCCCGCGCAGTTCGCGGCGAGCCAAGGCGATCATCTGCTTGAGGTCGTGCACCGTGGCGTCGGCGCCGTCGCGGTCGGCTTTGTTGACCACGAAGACATCCGCGATCTCCAGCACCCCGGCTTTCGCCGCCTGGATGCCGTCGCCCATTCCCGGAGCCAGCAGGACCACCGTGGTGTCAGCCAGTTTCACAACGTCCACTTCGGACTGTCCAACCCCGACAGTCTCGATCAGCACCACGTCAAAGCCAGCGGCGTCCAGCACTCGCACTGCCTGCGGCGTCGCCCAGGACAGCCCGCCGAGGTGTCCCCGGGTCGCCATCGAGCGGATGAACACGCCGGGATCGGTGGCGTGCTCGCTCATCCGGATCCGGTCGCCGAGCAGCGCGCCGCCGGAGAACGGCGACGACGGATCGATCGCCAGCACCCCGACGCGCAAACCCTCGCCGCGCAAGGCGGTGAGCAGCGCGGACGTCGAGGTCGACTTGCCGACCCCAGGCGGACCGGTGAGCCCGACGACGCGGGCGCGGCCGGTGTAGGGCGTCAAGGCGCGGGCGACGTCCGCTGCTCGCGCCGAGGAATCAGTGTCCGACTCGATCAGCGAAATGAGCCGGGCGACCGCGCGCGGTTGTCCTTCCCGCGCGCGGCCGACCAGCTCGTCGAGGTTCGGGCCGGGCAACTTACGCCGACGGGACGCGGATCAGCAGCGCGTCGCCCTGGCCGCCGCCACCGCAGAGCGCGGCCGCGCCGAGACCGCCGCCGCGCCGGCGCAGCTCGTGCACCAGGTGCACGGCCAGCCGCGCGCCGGAAGCGCCGATCGGGTGGCCGAGCGCGATCGCGCCGCCGTTGACGTTCACCTTCGACTCGTCCAGCCCGAGCTTCTCGCTCGACACCAGGCCGACCGCGGCGAACGCCTCGTTGATCTCCACCAGGTCCAGGTCGGACACGTCCAGCTTCGCCTTCTTCAACGCGGCGCGGATCGCGTTCGACGGCTGCTCGTGCAGGCTCGCGTCCGGACCGGCGACGACGCCGTGCGCGCCGATCTCGGCCAGCGGCGTGATGCCCAGCTCGGCCGCCTTCTCCGGGCTGGCCACGATCACCGCGGCCGCGCCGTCGGAAATCTGCGACGCCGAACCCGCGGTGATGGTGCCGTCCGAGGCGAACGCCGGACGCAGCTTCGCGAGGCTCTCGCCGGTGGTGTCGGCACGCACGCCCTCGTCAGTGGAAAACACCACCGGGTCGCCCTTGCGCTGCGGAATCGACACCGGCGCGATTTCCTCGCGGAAGAACCCGGCCTCGATCGCGGCGGCGGCGCGCTGGTGTGAACGCGCGGAGAACGCGTCCTGCTGTTCGCGGGTGACGCCGTAGCGGCTGTTGTACTTCTCCGTCGACGAGCCCATCGCGACCTGGTCGAACGCGCAGAACAGGCCGTCGTAGGCCATGTGGTCGACCAGCGTGGTGTCGCCGTATTTGAAGCCGGAGCGGGACTTCGGCAGCAAATGCGGCGCCTGCGTCATCGACTCCTGGCCGCCCGCGACGACGAGGTCGAACTCGCCCGCGCGGATCAGCTGGTCGGCGAGCGCGATCGCGTCGAGGCCGGAAAGGCAGACCTTGTTGATCGTCAGCGCCGGGACGTCCATCGGGATGCCCGCGGCGACCGCGGCCTGGCGAGCCGGGATCTGGCCCGCGCCCGCGGTGAGCACCTGGCCCATGATCGTGTACTGGACCTGGTCCGGGGAGACGCCCGCGCGTTCGAGCGCGGCCTTGATCGCGATCCCGCCCAGCTGGGCTCCCGAGAAGTCCTTCAACGAGCCGAGCAGCCGCCCGATCGGGGTACGGGCTGCGCCCAGGATCACGGAACCGGACACGTCGTCCTCCAAAGCATCGGTGCACTGGCAGTGTTCCCACGATACGGCCTGCACGGGGTTCGCGGTGCGTCTTGATGGAGCCAGTGTGAGGGGGCGCACGCAGGGTTCCGCCAGGCCCGCCGGGGCTTATCCTCCCCGGTATGGACACCGAGCCCAGCGCATCCGTGCTCAAGCCGTTCGTGACCGCGATCGACCACGTCGGCATCGCCGTGCCCGACCTCGACGCGGCCATCGCCTTCCACCGCGACCACTTCGGCCTGGAGGTCGCGCACGAGGAGGTGAACGACGAGCAGGGCGTGCGCGAGGCGATGCTGCGCGCCCCGGGCGCCGCGGGCACCGAGACGATGATCCAGCTGCTCGCCCCGTCCCGCGACGATTCGACGATCGCCAAGTTCATCGGCCGCAACGGGCCGGGCCTGCAGCAGCTCGCGCTGCGAGTGTCCGATGTGGACGCTGCCGCCGAAGCACTGCGCGCGAAGGGCTTGCGGCTGCTGTACGACGCGGCCAAGCGCGGGACCTCGAACAGCCGGGTGAACTTCGTGCATCCGAAGGACGCGGGCGGGGTTTTGGTCGAGCTGGTGGAGCCCGCCGCCTCCGCGCACTGAACCGCGAAAGTCCGTGAGGGGAACCCTCAAGGAATCTGATTCCTTCAGGGTTCCCCTCACGGAACGCTGCATCGCGCGCCGAGGCACCCGGCGGCGAGAGGCTTCATACCGCCGAAGCGGGCGGTGTCCCCTTGCCCACGCGGGCTGAGAGCGCGTTCGCCACGAACGTCAGCTCTCCGTCGAACTCCGCTGGGCGGTCGTCCCCGGTGTGCCGGGCCGTCGCGTGCCGGTGGGTGACCGCGCGCGCCAAAAGGCCGGACGCGTTGTCGATGTCCGCTCCGGTGAGGCGTCCGCCGGTCGCGGCCACGATCACCGAGCGCATCAGGCGGACCAGGTGCTGGAAGCGTTCGGACAGCGCGTCGCGGACTACGTGATGGGTGTCGGCCTCGCGCCACAGCAGATGCGAGAGCCCGAGTGAACCGGCGAACCGGCGGTCGAGCTCGCCGACCAGCCTGCGCAGCGAACCCGCCAGGTCGCCCGGAACGACGACCGCGGCGGGTTCGATGCGTTCGTCCGGCAGCCGGTCGACCAAGGCGGCCAGCAGGTCGGACTTGCGGCGGAAGTAGTAGTGGACCAGGCCCTTCGGGACCCCGGCGCGCTCCGCGATGCGGGACGTCGGGGTCGCTTCGAAGCCGGACTCGGCGAACAGCTCCTCCGCCGCGCACAGGATCCGTTCCTTCGCCGAGTCGTCGGTCATCTCACCTTTCCCAACCAGGGCGTCGCTGCCCCGTCAGTGCTGGCCAGCCATCCGGTGGGCGGCGTTGGCCTCCGGCATCGCGGCCGCGCCGGCGATGATCGTCAGCGCCCCGCCGACCCAGGACGTCCACGACGCCCCGTTGAACGCGGTGTACCCCATCACCCACGGCGCGATGAACAGCAACGCGCCGAGGACGATCTGCACGCCCTCGCCGTAAACCATGCTCGGCGCCGCGAGCGACACCAGGCCGTCGATCGCGATCAGCGCACCGAGGATCACCATCGTCCACACCATCGTGGTGTTCGTGCTCAGCCAAAGGGGTGAAAGAGCGGCGACAACACCAATCACGACCTCGGCCCAGTCGTAGGGCCGCGTCCAGGCGCGCGTCGAGACTTCACTCATTCGTGCTCACCTCCACCGGAAAAGAGCCGTTCAGGGAGATTTCCCATCTCCGATACTCCCCCTTGACTGGCCAGCCGGTCAAGATTCCTTGGTCACACTTCGACTCGTCGAAGGGCCCTCCGTCTCGTACAGTGAGGCCCCCGGTTACCGACGAGTAATTTCGTCCTGTCGCCCGCCGCGACCGACCCCTGGAGGTTCCCGATGACGCACCTCGACGAGATCAAGCAGGCGATCCTGGACGACCGCCTCAACGCGATCGCCGAGCTGCCCGTGCCCGAGAGCTACCGGGGCGTCACCGTGCACGCCGACGAGGTCGACATGTTCGAGGGCCTCGAAAGCCGCGACAAGGACCCGCGCCGCTCGCTGCACGTCGACGACGTGCCGACGCCGGAGCTGGGCCCGGGCGAGGCGCTGGTCGCGGTGATGGCCAGCGCGATCAACTACAACACCGTCTGGACGTCGATCTTCGAGCCGATCCCGACGTTCAAGTTCCTGCGCAAGTACGGGAAGCTCTCGCCGCTGGCCAAGCGGCACGACCTGCCGTATCACGTGGTCGGCTCCGATCTGTCTGGCGTCGTGCTGCGCACCGGCGCGGGCGTGCACAACTGGAAGCCGGGCGACGAGGTCGTCGCGCACTGCCTGAACGTCGAGCTGGAAGGCCCGGACGGGCACAACGACACGATGCTCGACACCGAGCAGCGGATCTGGGGCTTCGAGACGAACTTCGGCGGGCTGGCCGAGATCGCGCTGGTCAAGGCGAACCAGCTGATGCCGAAGCCGGGGCACCTGACCTGGGAGGAAGCCGCCTCCCCCGGGCTGGTGAACTCGACCGCGTACCGGCAGCTGGTCTCGCGCAACGGCGCGGACATGAAGCAGGGCGACGTCGTGCTGATCTGGGGCGCGTCCGGCGGGCTCGGCTCGTACGCGACGCAGTACGCGCTCAACGGCGGCGCGATCCCGGTGTGCGTCGTGTCCAGCCCCGAAAAAGCGGAGATCTGCCGGAAGCTGGGCGCGGAGCTGATCATCGACCGCACCGCGGAGGGCTACCAGTTCTGGAAGAACGAGAACGAGCAAGACCCGAAGGAATGGCAGCGGTTCGGCGCGAAGATCCGCGAGCTGACCGGCGGCGAGGACCCGGACATCGTCTTCGAGCACCCGGGCCGCGAGACCTTCGGCGCGTCCGTCTACGCCGCGCGCAAGGGCGGCACCATCGTCACCTGCGCGTCCACGTCGGGGTACATGCACCAGTACGACAACCGGTACCTGTGGATGAACCTCAAGCGGATCATCGGCTCGCACTTCGCGAACTACCGCGAATCGTGGGAGGCCAACCGGCTGATCGCGAAGGGCCTCATCCACCCGACGCTGTCGAAGACGTACTCGCTCGAAGAAACCGGCCAGGCCGCCCTGGACGTGCACCGCAACGCACACCAGGGCAAGGTCGGCGTCCTCGCGCTCGCCCCGGAAGAAGGGCTCGGCGTGCGAGACGCGGAGCTGCGCGCGAAGCACCTCGACGGAATCAACGCGTTCCGCGGCGCGTGAGGGCAGACCACCTGCCTCTTCGGTCCGGCCGCTCGCCGCACGAGCGGCCGGACCCCGTGGGTGCTCACCCGTCCGTGACCGCGGAGCGACTACGGTGGTGCCATGAGTCTTGGCGATGAACGCGAACTCGTGCCGCTGGGAGCCGGCTTCGACGTAGCGAAGCGGGGATACAGCCGGGCCCAGGTCGACGAGCACCTGGAACGGCTCGACGGCGACCTGAAGATGCTCACCGCCGACCGCGACGCCGCCATCGCCCAAGCCGGCGATCTGGCCCGGCAGCTGGAAGTCGCGCGCGGCGAGATCGCCGACCTGCGCGGTCAGGTGGACCGGCTCGCGCAGCCGCCGACGAGCGTCGAGGGCCTGTCCGAACGCCTCCAGCGGATGCTGCGGCTGGCGCAGGACGAAGCCGCGGACACGCGGGCGCGCGCCGAGGCCGAAGCGGGCCACATCCGGGCCAAGGCGGAGACCGACGCCAGCGCCATGCGCGCCCGGTACGAGCAGCTGCTCACCGAGCTCGACCTGCGCCGCAAGGAGATGGAAGCCGAGCACCGCAAGGTGCTCGAGGACGCGCGCGCCGAGGCCAAGCGGATCACCGACGAGGCCGAGGCCGAGCGCAAGAAGCTCGACGCGGAGTCCGAGGCCCGCCGCACCCAGGTCGAGGAAGACTTCGAGATCGCCATGGCCACCCGGCGCGCCGAGGCGATGCGCGTGCTGGCCGAGCAGGAGGCGGCCAGCAAGGCCGAGGCCGAGCGCCGGGTCCGCGAGGCCGCCGAGGACGCGGCCGCGATCCGGGCGAAGGTGCTGGAGGAGGAAACGGCCGCCAAGGCCGACATCGACCGTCGCCAGCGCGAATCGGTCGCCGACGCGAACAAGCGCCGCCAGGACTCGATCACCGAGGCCAACGCGCGGCTCGCGGAGGCCGCCGACGAGGCCCGCCGCCGCGTCCGCACCGCCACCGACGAGTCCAACCGCCGGATCACCCAGGCCAACGAGCGGGTCGAGGCCCTGCGCGCGGTCCGGGCGAGCCTGGCCGAGCAGGTCCGGTCGGCGCGCACGGTGCTGGCCGAGGCGCAGCACGTGCTCGGCGAGATGGACGGCGAAGTGCCCGCGGACATCAAGGCCTCGGTCGAGACGGCCAACGGGTCCGGGCCGAAATCCGGCGCCAACGGCTCGGCGGGCGGCGGCAAGCCTGCCGCGCAGGGCGGCGGCACGACGGCCGCCCCCGGCAAGGCGGCCCAGAGCGGCGGGGCCACGGCCGCGCAGGCCGGCAAGCCCGGCACCCCGGCCGGGCAGAACTCCGCTGGTCAGGGCGGCAAGAGCGCTGCGGCGGCCAGTGGGAAGCCCGCAGTGAGCGGCGACGTCGAGCAGACCGTCCGGCTGCGGACGTCCGACGTGCCCAAGCCGCAGCCGCAACCGCGTCCGGCGGGGAAACCGACTGGCGAGTAACCTTCCCCCGCGAAGGGGCCGCGCCGCCCCGCTGACCGATTCGCCGGGAGGTTGTGGATGGCTGTCTATCGGACTGTGGTGGTGGGCACGGACGGGTCCGACTCGTCCTTCGCCGCGGTGGACAAGGCCGCCGGAGTGGCTGCCGACGCGGGAGCGACGCTGGTCGTCGTCTGCGCGTACCACCCGGCCAGCCGCCAGGACGTAGAACGCGCGCAGGACGAACTGGGCGACGAGGCCTACCAGGTGGTCGGCTCCGCGCCCGCTGAGGACACGCTGCAGTCCGCACGCGACCGCGCGGCAAAGGTCGGCGCCACGAAGATCGAGACGGTCGCGCTGGAAGGCCAGCCGGTCGACATGCTGCGGAAGGTCGTGAAGGACCGCGAAGCCGACCTGCTCGTGGTCGGCAACCGCGGCCTCAACACCCTCGCGGGCCGGATCCTGGGCTCGGTGCCGTCGGAGGTCGCCCGGAAGTCGGGCGTCGACGTGCTGATCGTGCACACCACCTGAGCCGTGGCGGATTCCCCCCGGGACCTCCAGCAGCGGCTGGAACGTGCCCTGCTGGGCGGTCCCCGCCGCTACACCCGGCTCGACGTCGCGAAACGGGCCGAGGTGCCCGAAGAGCGCTCGCGCCGGCTGTGGCGCGCGCTGGGTTTCGCCACCGTCGAAGACGACGAAGTGGTCTTCACCGACGCGGACGTCGAAGCCATGCGCATCGCCGACGGCTTGGTGAGCTCCGGTTTAGTCGCGCCCGGCATGGAAGTCGCCGTGACCCGCGCCCTCGGCCAGCATCTCTCCCGGCTGGCCGAGTGGCAGGTGCACATGCTGTGGCAGCTGATCACCGAAAACCCGGAACTGGCCCGCAACGACCGCCAGGTCACCCGCCTGGTGGAGCGGCTGCTTCCGGAGCTGGAGCAAGTCCAAAATTACGTCTGGCGCCGCCATCTGGCCGCGTTCGCCGGCCGCGCCTTCGCCAGCCCCGACGAGGACCTGGAAACACGCGCCCTGGTGGTCGGCTTCGTGGACATGGTCGGCTACACGCGCTTCACGAGAGAAGCCGACGAAGAAGAGCTGACCCAGGTCCTGGACGGCTTCGAATCCCTCGCTACCGAAGTCATCGCCGAACACCACGGCCGAGTAGTGAAAATGATCGGCGACGAGGTCCTCTTCGTCACCGACACCCCCGCCGACGGCGCGGAAATCGCCCTGACCCTAGCCGAACGCACCGGCGAAGACGGCGGCCTCCCCGCAGTGCGAGCAGGCATGGCGTCGGGCCGCGTCCTGTCCCGCTTCGGCGACGTCTACGGCTCCGTCGTGAACCTAGCCGCAAGACTCACCTCCGCCGCCCGCCCCGGCACCGTACTGGTCGACCGCGAACTAGCCGGGGAACTGGACCCCCTGCCGCAATTCGACCTCCGCACCCGCCGCCCCATCGCAGTACGCGGCTACAACCGCCTCCGCCCCTCCGCCCTCCGCCGGGCCAAGGACAAGCCGACCGGCCTCTTCGCGACTTCACAAGAACTGGCCGCGGAAATGCTGGGGCTAGGCGACACCTCTCCGCCCGAAACCCCCGAGCCCAACGACTTCCCCACCCCGCGCAAACGCCGCCGACGCCGCTGACCCCCGTCCGTCTGTGAGGGGAACCCTGAGGAACTCTGATTCCCGCAGGGTTCCCCTCACGACCGACGCTCGCCCGCGCCGCACGTAAGGGGCTCCGTCACGACCGACGCCCGCCCGCACCCACCCACGCCCTGTGTGAGGGGAACCCTCACGCACTTAGCCCCCTCAAGGCCCCTTCCCAAACCACCCCGCAGCCCCAGCCGCCGGGTAATCACCCCAACGCCACGTTGGGTGCGACCCACACACCAAACGCCACATTGAGCGCATCACCCGCACCCAAAACCACATTGGGGCACGAGCCCCTCCCCATCCGCCACCACCGCACCCCAGCCATCGAAGCACCCAGCCCCTCCCCCACACCCCGATACGAAGCCTTCTCTGCGGTTCGGGGGTGGTTGTCAAGGCATCTTTCCCGCCTTGACAAGCACCCCCGAACCGTCAGCACAATCAACCTTCGGGGTGCCCCACGCACGACCCCACGCGCAATGTCGCCGCCAGGCGACGAGCCGCCCTACCCCACCTCAAGCATCAAAATCCACAGTCACCCGCTCAGAAACCGGATGCGACTGACAAGTCAGCACAAACCCAGCCTCCACCTCAGCCTTCTCCAACGCGAAATTCCGCCGCATGTCCACCGCCCCCTCAGTCACCCTCGCCCGGCAAGTCCCGCACACCCCGCCCTTGCAAGCAAACGGCAAATCCGGCCGAAACCGCTGCGCCCCGTCCAGCACCGACGACTCCCGGGGCAGACTCATCGTCGTAGAACGCCCATCCAAAACCAGCGTCACCTCAGACGAAGCCCCAGCCACCGCAGGATCGACATGCTTAACCGGCTCCGGCGGCACATCGTCCACATAGAACAACTCCTGATGCACCCGCTCCCCCGGAACCCCCAGCGAAGCAAGGAGATCCTGCGCGGAGGTCACCATCCCAAACGGCCCGCACAGCCAAAAATGATCAACATCCTCAACCGGCACAATCGACTCGAACAGCGCCCGCAACTTGTCCGCATCCAACCGCCCAGTGAACAACTCAGCCTCACGCGGTTCCCGGGACAACACATGCACCAGCTCCAACCGAGCCGGATACCGATCCTTCAAATCCGCCAGCTCATCAGCGAACATCACCGTGTCAGTACGCCGATTCCCATAAAGCACAGTAACCGAAGCGTCCGGCGTACCCAGCAACGAAGCCGCAATCGACAACACCGGCGTAATCCCCGACCCAGCAGCGATCAGCACATGATGCCCACCAGCGGCAAGATCCGGAGTAAACGACCCAGCAGGTGCGGAAACCTCAACGGTATCCCCCGGCCGAACCTCATTGACCAGCCACGACGAGAACACCCCGTCCGGCACCAACCGCACCCCAACCCGCGGCCGCTCCCCCGCCGCGGCACAAATCGAATACGACCGCCGCTCATCCCGCCCGTCGACAACCCGGCGCAACGTCAACGACTGCCCAGGCGCGAACGCGTAAACCGAAGCCAATTCGGAAGGCACGTCAAACGTCACGGCCACAGCGTCATCGCAAAGCCGCTCAACCTCAGCCACCCGCAACGGATGGAACCCGGCACGGCGGGAAACGGTGGCAGTCACTCAAATCTCCTTGACGTGTTCAAACGGTTCCCAGCAAGACCGGCACCGCCGCAACGCTTTGCACGCGGTCGCACTGAACCGGGACTGCTCTTCGGTGTCCATCGACCCGCACCGCGGACAAGCCACCCGCCGCACCGAAGGCCCGAGCGTCAACGGAATCGGCCCCGACCGCCGCGGCGCGGCTCCTGGCGGCGCGATCCCCGCCTCCGCCAGCTTCCGCCGCCCGTCCTCGCTGATCCAATCCGACGTCCAAGCCGGTTCCAGCACCGTACGGATATCGACCTCGGCATACCCCGCACCTCGCAGGGCATGCTCCAGGTCGTCCCGCATCGTGTCCATGGCCGGACAACCGCTATAGGTCGGCGTAATGGAAACCGTCACCCGACCGTCCTCTTCGGACACTTCGCGCAGCACACCCAGATCCGCGAGCGTCAGCATCGGCAACTCGGGATCAGTGACCTTCGAAGCCACGGCCAGCGCGCTCACCACGACGCCCCCGGCATAGCCCGAGCCACACTCTGCAGCTCAGCCAGCAGGAACCCCATCTGCTCGGTATGCACCCCGTCGCGCCCAGTACGCCCGGAAACCCCGGCGATAGCCCCGATCTCCGGCCGCTCCAACGTAGCCGCAGCCAACGCTTGATCCACAACAGCGTCGAACTCCGGCCGCAACGAAGCAGCATCCACCAGCTCATCCGGATGCGTCGCGAACAACTCCTCGACATACGGCCACACCGCGGCCAGCCCCTCGGCCATCCGCTCCCGCGACAACGCAGTCCCGTCACCCAACCGCACCAGCCATTGCGCGGCATAATCCCGGTGATACGCCAGTTCCTTCACACCCTTGGCCGCGATCGCCGCCAGCACCGGGTCCACACTGGACTCCAGCCGCTGAAACAACGCCAGCCGCCAAGTCGAAAACACGAACAGCCGCGCGATCAAATGCCCGAAATGCCCGCCACCCAGCTCAGCCAGCCGCACGTTCCGGAACTCGTTCTCCGCGCGCAAGAACGCGAGCGTGTCCTCAGACCGGTCGGTACCGTCCGCCTTGCCGGAACGAGCCAGCAGCAACCGCGCCTGGCCGAGCAGATCGAGGGCGATGTTCGCGATCGCGACTTCGTCCTCCAGCTCCGGCGCGTTGCTGACCCACTCCTGCAACCGGTGCGAGAAGATCAACGCGTCGTCGCCGAGCATCAGGCAGTACGCGGCCAGTCGCGCACCGTCCACTCCGGACGGCACCGAAGTGTCCACACCGGACAGCGGATCGGCGAACCCGGTACCGAAGGCCCACCGCGCGTCGTTGTCCTCGGTGATGGCTTCGTAGACGTTGTCGAAAGACATCCCAGACCTCACATGTGGGGAACGTTGTCGGGAATGTCGTAGAACGTCGGGTGCCGGTACACCTTGTCCCCGCTGGGCGCGAAGAACGGGTCCTTCTCGTCCGGCGACGACGCGGTGATGTCCGAGGCGCGCACGACCCAGATCGACACACCCTCGTTGCGGCGTGTGTAAAGATCGCGCGCGTGGTGCAACGCCATCTCGTCGTCCGCCGCGTGCAGCGAACCCACGTGCACGTGGTTCAGCCCGCGCTTCCCGCGGACGAACACCTCGTACAACGGCCAGTCGTGCTTCATGCCGAAACCTCTTTCTTGGCCGCGTGCACCGCCGCGGCTTCCCTGACCCACGCGCCCTCTTCGTGCGCCCGCCGACGGTGCGCGATCCGCTCCGCGTTGCACGGGCCGTTGCCCTTGAGCACGTTCTTGAACTCGTCCCAGTCGACCGCGCCGAAGTCGTAGTGCTCCCGCTCGGGATTCCACCGCAGGTCCGGGTCCGGGAAGGTCACGCCGAGCGCCTCGGCCTGCGGCACGGACATGTCGACAAAGCGCTGCCGCAGCTCGTCGTTGGTGTGCCGCTTGATCTTCCACGCCATCGACTGCGCGGTGTTCGGCGAATCCGCGTCCGGCGGGCCGAACATCATCAGCGACGGCCACCACCAGCGGTTCACCGCCTCCTGCACCATGTCCCGCTGCTGCCGCGTGCCCTTCATCATGGTCATCAGCAGCTCGTAGCCCTGCCGCTGGTGGAAGGACTCCTCTTTGCAGATCCGGATCATCGCCCGCGCGTACGGCCCGTACGACGAGCGGCACAGCGGCACCTGGTTGCAGATCGCCGCGCCGTCGACCAGCCAGCCGATCACGCCGACGTCGGCGAAGGTCAGCGTCGGGTAGTTGAAGATCGACGAGTACTTCTGCCTGCCGGTGATGAGCTTGTCGGTGAGGTCCGCGCGGTCCGCGCCGAGCGTCGCTGCCGCGGAGTACAGATACAGCCCGTGCCCGGCCTCGTCCTGCACCTTCGCGAGCAGAATCGCCTTGCGCCGCAGCGAAGGCGCGCGGGTGATCCAGTTGCCTTCCGGCTGCATGCCGATGATCTCCGAATGCGCGTGCTGCGCGATCTGGCGGATCATCGTCTTGCGGTAGCCCTCGGGAACCCAGTCGCGCGGTTCGATGCGCTGGTCCCGTTCGATGGTGTGCTCGAACAGGGCTTCCAGTTCCGGCTCTGCCACAGCGGTCACGGCTGCTCCTTCGAGACGAGGGTGAGCACGTCGTACTTCGCGACCGAGTCGCCGTCCTGGTTGGTGACGTCGGCGTCCCAGCGGACTTCGCCGTAGTCCTGGTCGATCCGCGGCGTGATCTGCTTGGCCGTCAAGGTGACCGTCAGCGCGTCGTCCACCTTCACCGGCGTGAGGAAGCGCAGGTTCTCCAGGCCGTAGTTGGCCAGCACCGGACCCGGCTCCGGCGAGACGAACAGGCCCGCGGCGAACGAGACGACCAGGTAGCCGTGGGCCACGATCCCGCCGAACAGCGGGTTCGCCGCGGCCGCCGCTTCGTCGGTGTGCGCGTAGAAGGTGTCGCCGGTGAACTCGGCGAAGTGGTCGATGTCGGCGCGGGTGACGGTGCGCGGACCGGCCACGACGGTGTCGCCGATGCTCAGCTCCGCCAGCGACTTCCGGAACGGGTGCTCGCCTTCGACACGCGGCCCGCCCTCGACCCACCGGCCGGTGACCGCGCCGAGCACCGTCGGGCTGCCCTGCACGGCCGTGCGCTGCATGTGGTGCAGCACGCCGCGGATACCGCCCATTTCCTCGCCGCCGCCCGCGCGGCCGGGACCGCCGTGCACCAGCTGCGGCATCGGCGAACCGTGTCCGGTGGATTCCTTCGCGTCGTCGCTGTCGAGCACGAGCAGCCGGCCGTGGTACGGCGCGACGCCCAGCACGATTTCGCGCGCGAACACCGGGTCGCCGGTCACGACCGAACCGGCCAGGCTGCCGCCGCCGCGTGCCGCGAACTCGATGACCTGCTTGACCGACGTGTACGGCATCAGCGTGGACACCGGGCCGAACGCCTCGACCTCGTGCGGCTCGGCGCGCTCCGGGTCGGCCTTGAGCAGGATCGGCGAGATGAACGCGCCGGTCGCCTCGTCGCCGTCCACGACGTCGACGTGCTCCGGGTCGCCGAAGACGATGCTGCCCGCGTCGAGCAGCGCCTTCAAGGAACGACGCACCTCCTCGCGCTGCTCCAAGCTGGCCAGCGCGCCCATCCGGACGCCCTCAGCGTTCGGGTTGCCCACCGTCACCTTGGCGAGCCGGGCGCTGACCGCCTCGGCGACGTCGTCCAGCATTTCGGCCGGGACGAACGCGCGGCGGATCGCGGTGCACTTCTGGCCCGCCTTCACCGTCATCTCGGTGACCAGCTGCTTGACGAAGAGGTCAAACTCCGGCGTCGACGGCCGGGCGTCCGGGGCGAGGATCGAGCAGTTCAGCGAGTCGGCCTCGGCGTTGAACCGCACCGAATTCCGCACGATCGCCGGGTGCGCGCGCAGCTTTTGCGCGGTCGACGCGGAACCGGTGAACGACACCAGGTCCTGCGCGGTGACGTGGTCGAGCAGGTCGCCGACGCTGCCCGCGACGAACTGCACCGTACCCTCGGGCAGGATCCCGGATTCGACGATCAGCTCCACGAGCCGCGCGGTCAGGTACGCGGTCTGGCTGGCCGGTTTGATCAGGCTCGGCACACCGGCGAGGAACGCGGGCGCGAACTTCTCCAGCGGGCCCCACGCCGGGAAGTTGAAGGCGTTGATCTGGATCGCGACGCCCTGCAGCGGGGTCGCGATGTGCTGCGCGACGAACGTGCCGCCGCGGCTGAGCGGCTCGACCGCGCCTTCGACGTACACAGTGTCGTTCGGCAGCTCGCGCTTGCCCTTCGAGCCATAGCTGAACAGAACGCCGATGCCGCCGTCGATGTCGAATTTCGAGTCGCCGAGCGTCGCACCCGTGCGCGCCGACAGCGCGTACAGCTCTTCACGGTGCTCACGCAGGTGCGAGGCGAGCGCCTTCAACAGCGCGGCCCGCTGATGGAACGTCAGCTTCCGCAACGCCGGACCGCCGACCTTGCGGCCGTACTCGAGCGCCGCGGCGAAGTCGATCCCCTCCGACGAAATCCGGGCCACTTCCTCCCCGGTCGCCGCGTCGTGCAACGGGGCGCCTTCACCCGGCGCCGTGTGCCATCCCCCGGAGACGTAGCTGCGGAGCAGAACCATGCCGACCCTCTCGCCGAATTACCAACCGGACGTTCAGTAATTCGCAGGATAGCCGTTCTCCCCGCTGATCGGAACCCCCGCATTGCTTGACACCGCCTGAATCGCGGCCTTTACTGGGCTCGCGCCGGGTTTACCGGCCATTCGGTCAGTAAGTCACCGTCCCGGAGGCCTAGCTCGTGACCCGCAACGCCGCGCACGCCATGTTCGACACCGACGAGGCGTCCCGCTCCCTCGGCATCGAACTCGTCGAGGCGGCCGAGGGCCGCGCGGTGGCCACGATGAAGGTCACCGAGACGATGGTCAACGGGCACGACATCGCCCACGGCGGTTACGTGTTCCTGCTCGCTGACACCGCTTTCGCTCTCGCCTGCAACACGCACGGGCCGGTCACCGTCGCCGCGGGTGCGGAGATCTCGTTCGTCGCCGCCGGAAAACTGGGCGACCACCTCGTCGCGACGGCCGCCGAGCGCACCCGCTACGGCCGCAACGGCATCTACGACGTCACGGTGCACCGGGAGACCCCCGAGGGACCAGAGGTCGTCGCCGAATTCCGCGGCCGCAGCCGCGTCATCGAGAAAACCCGGGAACCACAGTGACCCCCTTGACTGCCGATCTCTCCGAAACCCTCAGCGCCGACGAGCTGGCCTCGCTCCAGCTGGAGCGGCTGCAGTGGACCCTGCGGCACGCGTACGAGAACGTCCCGCTCTACCGCAAGAAGTTCGCCGAAGCGGGCGTGCACCCGGACGACTGCCGCGAACTGGGCGACCTGGCGAAGTTCCCCTTCACCACCAAGGCCGATCTGCGCGAGAGCTACCCGTTCGGCATGTTCGCCGTGCCGCAGGACCAGATCCGCCGGCTGCACGCGTCCAGCGGCACCACCGGAAAGCCGACCGTCGTCGGCTACACCGAGCAAGACCTGGACACCTGGGCCACGGTGATGGCGCGCTCGATCCACGCCGCGGGCGGGCGGCCGGGGCACAAGGTGCACGTGGCCTACGGTTACGGCCTGTTCACCGGCGGGCTCGGCGCGCACTACGGCGCGGAAAAGCTTGGCTGCACAGTGATTCCGGCGTCCGGTGGCATGACGGCCCGGCAGGTGCAGCTGATCACGGACTTCAAGCCGGAAATCATCATGATCACCCCGTCGTACATGCTGACGCTGCTCGACGAATTCGAACGCCAGGGCGTGGATCCGCGGGCCAGTTCGCTGAAGGTCGGCATTTTCGGCGCGGAGCCGTGGACCGAGCAGATGCGCAGCGAGATCGAAGAACGGTTCGACCTGGACGCGGTCGACATCTACGGCCTGTCCGAGGTGATGGGCCCCGGCGTCGCGCAGGAGTGCGCGGAGACCAAGGACGGCCTGCACATCTGGGAGGACCATTTCTTCCCCGAGGTGATCGACCCGTTCACCGAGCAGGTGCTGCCGGAAGGCGAACGCGGCGAACTGCTGTTCACGTCGCTGACCAAACAGGCGTTGCCGATCATCCGCTACCGCACCCGCGACCTGACCCGCCTGCTGCCCGGCACCGCGCGCCCCGCCTTCCGCCGGATGGAGAAGGTGACCGGCCGCAGCGACGACCTGATCATTCTGCGCGGCGTCAACGTTTTCCCCACGCAGATCGAGGAAATCGTGCTGCGCACCGAGGGGCTGAGCCCGCACTTCCAGCTGGTCCGCTCGACCCGCGGCCGCCTGGACCACCTCACCGTGCGCGTCGAAGCCCGCGCCGACACCACTGCCGAGGGCCGCTCTTCGGCGGCGGCAGCGGTGGCCGCCGGGGTGAAGGACGGCGTCGGCGTGAGCGTTTCGGTGGAGGTCGTGGACCCGGACACGCTCGAGCGCTCGCTCGGTAAAATGCGCCGCGTGCTGGACGAACGCTCGTGACCGCCCCCGCCCGCCGCGGCCGGCCCGGTTACGACCTGGAGTCGCTGCTCCAGGTCGCGGTCAAGCTTTTCAACGACCGCGGCTACGACGGGACCAGCATGGAGGACCTGTCGCGCAAGCTCGGCATCACGAAATCCGCGATCTACCACCACGTGCCGAGCAAGGAGGAACTGCTGCGGCTGGCGGTGGACCGGGCGCTGGACGGGCTGTTCGAGGTCGCGGAATCGACGGAGGCGCTGGACGGGCGCGCGATCGACCGCCTGGAGCATCTGGTGCGCGGAAGCGTGCTGGTGCTGGCGGATCGGCTGCCGTTCGTGACGTTGCTGCTGCGGGTGCGGGGCAATACGAAGGCCGAGCGGGCGGCGTTGGCGCGGCGGCGCGAGTTCGACCATCTGGTGACGGATCTGGTGAAGCAGGCCGAAACGGAGGGGGATGTCCGGCCGGACATCGACCCGGCGATCGCGGCGCGGTTGCTGTTCGGCACGGTGAACTCGCTGATCGAGTGGTACCGGCCGCGGCGGGGGTCGTCTCCGGAGGAACTGGCGGACGCGGTGTGCAAGATGGCGTTCGACGGGTTGCGCGCCTAGCCGCTCAGCGCCAGACAGCTTCGAAGTCAGTATCGGACTGCTGGATCGCCGTCAGAAAGTCGGCGGCGGCGAATGCCTCGCCGGGGGCCAGCGCGCCCGAGCCTCGGTATCGGCCGTCGAGAAGCCGAGCGGCTGCTTCGCCGAGGATCGGAGCGGTCGTGGCGTAGATGTCGCGCCCGGTCGCGGTGCCGCGGCGACGCTCGGTGCCAGAGCCGACCGTGACTTCGACGGCGAAGCGTTGTGGTGAGCGGCCGCGCTCGTCGGTCGCGTGCGGAGCCGGAGTGCTCGGGTCGTGGAGATCGTCGAGCGGGGCGGTGTTCAGCCAGGAGCGCAGTGTTCTCACCTTGAGATGCCGGTCGATGGTGACGACTTCGGAAAACGGAAGCTCCACAGTGGACTGTGCGCCGATCGGCTCCGGGAAGTCCCACTTGCTGTTCCGTGCCGGGTCGGGGAGCGGGACGAGAGCGCTGTCCCGGATCACCAGCCGGGTCGCGGTGTTGCGCGCGCCGGTGGCCCGGGTCCCCTCCGTGGGCCACCACCGGTCGAGTCCGATGGCGACCTCGACCTCGGTAGCGGACGTCTCGGGATCGAGCACCGCGGTGAGGAGCAGATCAGCGAGTCCGCCGTAGAACGCCATGGCGGGCACTACGGCTGTCCCGGCCGAGCGGGCGGGCGCGTCGAGTTCGCGGTAGAGCTGCTGGACGGCTGGCTGCTCAGCGGTGACGTCCAGGTAGTGGGTGCCGGTATCGACGGCTGCCGTCGCGAGCGGGAGCGCGGTGTCCAGGAACGGCCCGGCGCAGTTGATCACGACCGCGATGTCGTTCAGGAGCGCCCGCAAACCGGGGCCGTCCTCGATGCTCGCCTCGCGCCGGTCCAAATTGGCGAACCGCGGGAGACTGCGCCCCGCGACGACCGGCCGGATACCGCGTCGCAGCAACTCGTCGACCACGAACCTACCGGTGTGACCGCTCGCGCCGTAGACCAGAACACGCTGGGAATCTGCCATGACGCCGATTGTGGACGTGCTCCCGCGCCGCCGGTGAGTGTCTGAAAGGACGAGTTGCGTACAGTATCGGACATGCCCCGACTGGTGCTCGTCCTGCATGAGCACGCGATGCTGTACGAGGTCGCGATCGCGGCGGAAGTCTTCGGCGTCGACCGTTCGGACCTCTCCCCCGCTGGCACTTGGTACGACGTCGTCGTCGCTTGCTCGGACCGTTCGCCGCGGCACTGGCTGCCGCACCTGCCCGCGATCGGCGTCTCGGAAATCGGCGAAGCCGCCGCCGACCTGATCGTGGTCCCCTCCACGGATTCTCCCGGCGCGGAGATCGATCCGGCGCTCTCGACCGCGCTTCGAGAAGCACACGAGCGCGGGGTCCGGATCGCCGCCCTGTGCACCGGCTCGTTCGTCCTCGCCGCGGCGGGGTTGCTGGACGACCGGATCGCGACCACCCACTGGATGCACGCCGACGACCTGGCCCGCCGCTATCCGCGGGTGAAAGTGCGCTCCGACGTGCTCTACGTCGACGAGGACGACGTCCTCACCTCGGCGGGCAAGACGGCCGCCCTCGATCTGTGCCTGCACCTGGTGCGCCGGGATCTGGGCGCGGCGGTCGCCAACGATCTCGGCCGCAGGCTGGTCGTCCCGCCTCATCGGCACGGCGGCCAAGCGCAATTCGTGTCGCCGCCGCCTTCCCCCGAAGGTTCCGGCCTGGCCCGCACCGCGGAGTGGGCGCGGTCCCGGCTGGACCAGCCGCTCACGGTCGTCGACCTCGCCCGGCACGCCGGCCTCAGCTCACGGCAGTTAGCCCGCCGGATGCGTGCCGAATTCGGCTCCGCACCGCTGAACTGGCTGCATCAGCAGCGGCTCGCCCGGGCACAGGAACTCCTTGAACGCACCGATTCTTCCATCGACCAGATCGCCGCGAGCTGCGGAATGGGCAGCGCCGCCACCCTGCGCCGGCACTTCCGCGACGCGCTCGGTGTTTCGCCGTCCGAATACCGCGCGACGTTCCGGCTTGCCTAAGGCGCTTTCTCCGGAGAAGGAGCGGGCATGGTCACCACAAACCCCTTGCTCCGTCCCACATCGTCCAGCAGCCACCCCATCCGCTTGACCGTCCGCAGGATCAGCGCCGAATCCACCACCGACAGCGGGGCGAGATCCTGCTCCAGATGTTCCTGCATCCGCATCGATTCCTCGATCGACCGCATCCACGTGGTCACCAGAAGATTCGCCGGACCGGGCAGACTCGCCATCTGCCGCACAGTCGGATTGGCTCGCAACCGATCCACACACGTCGACACGTGCGCCACCGGCACCTGGCACCACCAGTTGACCACGATCGGCGACGGCGTCAGTCCTTGCGCGATCTCGCAGCGGAACGTCAAAGCATCGGCGTTCAGCAGATGTCCGAGCTGGCGGCGCACGGTCGACACCGGACGTCCGGTGATCCGGGCGAGGTCCGCGGCACTGCGTCTGCCGTCCTCACCCAAGGCGACGGTCAAAGGGGCGTAAGGCTCTTCCCACGGCTGCAGCTTGGCCAGCCGTCCGCCGCCGATCGACGGTAGTTGCGACAGTGCTTGCACGCGCCGCCGGTCCAGCGCACCTACGCGCCATGAACTGCCCTCGACGTGCAGCCGCGACGCCAGGTGGGAACGCGTGTTGAGCACGCCCGGCAGGCTGGGGATCGCGTCCAGCAGCAGGGCGGACAGGTCGCGCAAGCCGAGCCCGAACACCGTCAGCACCAGGCTGTATTCGCGGGAAGCTTCCTCGATGCTGGCCACCGAGGGCCACGTCGACAGCTCCCGGATCAGCTCGCGCACCTGCCCGCTCGCGCAGCGGATTTCCACGTACGCGGCTTGCACCTGATACAGCCCGGGCACGTGCGGATACGCCGTCACCCAGGCCGCTCCCCCGTCGCGCAGCCGCTCCCAGCGCCGCGCCAGCGTCACCGGAGAGGAATCGAGCGCCGCGGCGAGCTGGGTCCAGGTCGCGCGGGGACGCAGTTGCAGGGCATGGATGAGCGAAAAGTCTTCCTCCTCCAGCGAGTCGATCACGATTTCTTCTCCAACCGGCCGGTTCGCGAGCGAATCCGGCAACTCTAACTCGATATCGGGCGTGAGTTCGCACACTCGACCACCAAGACGCCGTTCCCCGACGAAGAGGAGCCGAGCAGGTGGACCTCCACGAAGACGCCCGCAGCCAGCAGGACGACCTGGCCCGGCTGCGCCGTGACCTGCACCGCGAGCCCGAGATCGGCCTCGACCTGCCGCGCACCCAGGAACGGGTCCTGCGCGAGCTCGACGGGCTCGGACTGGAGATCTCCACGGGGACCGAAACGACGTCGGTGACTGCGGTGCTTCGCGGCGAAGGCCCGGCCAAGGATTCGGCTCAGCCGCGCACGGTTCTGTTGCGGGCGGACATGGACGCGCTCCCGGTCCAGGAGGCGACCGGGCTCGATTTCGCCGCTACCAACGGCGCGATGCACGCGTGCGGCCACGATCTGCACACCACGTCACTGGTCGGTGCCGCCCGGTTGCTGCACACCCATCGCGACCGGCTCAACGGCGACGTTGTGCTGATGTTCCAGCCTGGCGAAGAAGGCTGGGACGGCGCGGGAGTGATGTTGAAGGAAGGCGTGCTCGACGCCGCCGGACGACGCGTTGACGCCGCGTACGGGCTGCACGTCTTCTCTTCGATGCTGCCCAGCGGCCAGTTCGCCAGCCGCCCCGGGACGCTGATGTCCGCCTCGCACAAGCTGCTCGTGACCGTGCACGGCGAAGGCGGTCACGGGTCGATGCCGCATCGCGCCAAGGACCCGATTTCCGCTGCGGCGGCAATGATCACCGCGCTGCAGACGATGATCACGCGCCGACTGGACATCTTCGACCCGGCTGTGCTCACCGTCGGCGTCATCCGAGGCGGCACCAAGCGCAACGTCATCCCCGCGACCGCCGAGTTCGAAGCCACCGTCCGCTGTTTCTCCGACGACACCGCCGCTTTGCTGGACACCACCATCCGCGAGACGATCGACGGCGTCGCGCGGGCGAACGGTGTCACCGCGGACGTCGTGTTCGAGAACGAATACCCAGTGACCGTAACGGATTTCGACGAAACCGCGTTCGGTGCCGAGGTCGTCCGCGAGACGATCGGCGAGCAGTACTACACCGAATTGCCCAACCCGGTCGCCGGTTCCGAGGACTTCTCCCGCGTGCTCGCCGCGGTGCCGGGCACGTTCCTCGGCCTCGGCGCGCTGATGCCGGGCCTCGAACCGCACACCGCGCCCAACAACCACAGCCCGTACGCCGATTTCGACCCGTCCGTGCTGTCCCGCGCCGCCACCGTTTACGCCGAACTCGCCGTCCGCCGTCTCGACCGTTTCGCCGAAGGAGCACTGCGATGACCTCTGTGGTCCCAGATCGTCGCCGCACCCTGTTCGGGCTCGGCGCCGGCAACGCGATGGAATGGTTCGACTGGAACGTCTACGCCACGTTCGCGTCGTTCTTCGCCGCGCAGTTCTTCAACGCCCACAGCGCGGTTTCGGCCTTGCTGAGCACACTGGCGGTGTTCGCGGTCGGGTTCGCCGCACGCCCGATCGGGGGCTGGGTGTTCGGCTGGATCGCCGACCGCAAGGGCCGTCAGCTGGCGATGGCGCTGACCGTCGCGATCGCCGCCGCGGGCAGCCTGGTCATCGGCCTTTCCCCGACGTACGGCCAAATCGGCGTGTGGGCGTCGGTGATTCTCGTGGTGGCGCGGCTGGCTCAGGGTCTCGCGCACGGCGGCGAACTGCCGTCCGCGCAGACCTACATCGCCGAGGTCGCCCCGCCGGCCCGCCGCGGATTGTGGTCGAGCCTGATCTACTTCTCCGGCACCTGCGGCGTGCTCGTCGGCACCCTGCTCGGCGCGGTCCTCTCCGGCGTGCTGAGCCACGAGCAAATGCTCTCCTTCGGCTGGCGGATCCCGTTCATCCTCGGCGGCGTTTTCGGGATCTACTCGCTCTACGTGCGGCTTCGCATGCGAGAGACCGAGGTGTTCCAGGCCGCGAAGAAGGACGCGGCCAAGGAGAAGGGCCAGATCTGGCAGACGATCAAGCAGAACCCGAAGCTGCTCGCGCAGGTCGTCGGGCTGACGGTGGGCGCGACAGTCATCTACTACATGTGGGCCGTGGCCGCACCGTCATACGCGATCACCGTGCGGGGTGTTCCCCCGACCGGCGCGCTGTGGGCGGGCGTGTTCGCGAACGTGGTCTTCCTGATCGCCTTGCCGTTGTGGGGCATGCTGTCCGACCGCATCGGCCGCAAACCGGTGCTGTTCATCGCGATCGCGGGCCTGCTCCTGCTGAGCTACCCGCTGAACGCGATGGTCGGCCGCGAGCCGTGGCAGCTGTTCGTGGCGATGTCGATCGCGCTGCTGTTCATGGCCGGGTTCTCCTCCATCGGCCCGGCGGTCTACGCGGAGATCTTCCCGACCCGCATCCGCGCGGTCGGCGTCGGCGTGCCGTACTCGATCGCGGTCGCGGCTTTCGGCGGCACGGCACCGTATTTGCAGACGTTGTTCGCCGGGAACGGGCATCCGTCGCTGTTCATCATCTACGGGATCGTGCTGATGGTGATCAGTGCGCTGGTCACGTTCACGCTTCCGGAAACCCGGGGCGTGGACCTGCGCGAGAAGACCGCGGTGGCCGACCGGGCGGTCACCGGGTCAGGAGCGTAAGGCTGGGTAGGGCTTCAGCGTGATGGCGTTCGCCGAGCGCTGGAGCCCGCCCAGCATCCGTTGCCTGCCCGGCAGATACGGCATCGCGCGCAGGAAGGCGTTGCGCAATCGGATGCCGTTCCGGGTGCGCGGAGCGAACCCGCTGGTCCCTCCGGGCGGGCGTTTCCGGTTCGCTGCCACGTAATTCCGCATTTCGTCGGCATAGCGGGCAAAAGCCGTTCGCGGGTCGTCCGCAGTGGACAACTCGCCGGCAAGGACGTAAGCGCCGACGAGCGCCAGGCTGGTTCCCATGCCGAGCGAACCGCCGAAGGCTGAATCGCCGAGCAGGACCGTGCGACCTCGGTGCCATTCGGCCAGCCGGACCTCCCCGGCGCGGGAGAAGTACAGGTCGTCCGGCAGCTGGTCCAGCAAGGCGGGAATTTCCCAGCCGGCGCCGGCGAACACCTCGGCGACGACCGCGGCTGGGTCTTCCCGCGGCGAAATCGGCTCTGGCGAAGTGAAACCGACCAGGACCCGGCATTCCCCGGAAGCGCCCAGCGGGTACAGCAGCACGACCCGGCCGCCGACGCCGTTGCCCGCGGGCAGGTTGTAGACGGTCTCCCAGCCATTCAGGTCGAGCCGCGTCCGGGCCGGGAAGTACCCGAGGTGATAGCCGAGGTCCCGGACGGATTCCGGGCCGAACACCAGCGTCCGCACGCCCGATCCGATGCCGTCCGCGCCGACCACGGCGTCGAACGTCCGCGCCGGGCCGCGGTCGAAGGTCGCGCGGATGCCGTCGGATTCCTCGGTCAGCGCGGTGATTTCGGTGCGGTACTCGATTTCGGCGGCCGCGGCGTCGTGCAGGATCCGGACGAGATCGCTGCGGAGGATTTCCAGCTCCGCGATCACCCCGCCGGAATCGCCGAACGCGTCCGCCGCCATCTCCGCCGCGCGACGGCCGCGTTCGTCGAGCCAGGCGATGCCGCGGGTGCCGGTGTGCGCGGCGCGGACTTCGTCCAGCAGCCCCATGCGAGCGACCGCCTCCCGGGCCGCCCCGCGGATGTCGACCGCTTGACCGCCTGGCCGCAACTCGGGAGCGCGTTCGACCAGCGTCGGGTGAAAACCGTACTGCCGCAGCCAGTACGCGAGGGAAAGTCCGGCGACGCCCGCGCCGGAGATCAGGACAGTGCGCATGTGTACACCGTACGAACGCTTCTCCCTCGGGGTACCTTTGTTCTAGTGCAGTTCTTCTGCCTGGGCATAAGAGCAGCAGAGCGCACTAGTGCACTGGAGGCATCCATGGACTCTGCGCCCTACCAGCGGATCGTCGCCGAAATCCGCGAGCGCATCACGAGCGGACGGCTGCGGCCAGGAGACCGCGCGCCGTCGACGCGGCAGATCACGCGAGAATGGGGCGTCGCGATGGCGACCGCGACGAAGGTCATCGCCGAACTGCGCGAGCAGGGTCTAGTCGACCCCCGGCCGGGCGCGGGCACTGTCGTGCGATCGGTCCGGCGGAAGCGGGAACCGGAGCTGAGCCGGGGCCGGATCGTCCGCGTCGCCATCGAAATCGCCGACGCGGACGGGCTGGCGGCGGTGTCGATGCGCCGGATCGCCACCGAACTCGGAGCGGCGACGATGTCGCTGTACCGGCACGTCGGCGACAAGGACGAACTGGTCCACTTGATGGCCGACGCTGTCGCCGGGGAAGCGATCCGCCGCGAGCCGCCGGTCCCGTGGCGGGCTTGCCTGGAATACACCGTCCGTCTCTTGTGGACGGTCTGCCGGCGTCATCCGTGGGTCGCCGAGGCGATGTCCATGACGCGGCCCCGGCCCACGCCGAACCTGATGCGGTACTCCGAGTGGGTGCTGGCCGCGCTGCGCCGGGCCGGGCTGCCCGCCGAAGACCTGCTTCTCGTCCACCTCAACCTGTTCGGCCACGTCCGCGGGCTGGCGCTCACCTGGCAGTCGGAAGCCTGGGCGCGCCAGGACACCGGCCTGGCCAACGACGAATGGCTCCACGGCCACGAGGCCGAGTTCCGCCGGATCGTCGCGACCGGCCGCTACCCCGCGCTCGACCACCTGACGACCCAGCAGACGCAGCACACCCTGGACCACACCTTCGAATACGGCCTGCGCCTGCTCCTGGACGGCGTCGAACGGCGGCTGGGAAAGCTGGCGTGAGCGAGTCAGCTGTCCGGCTGGGTCTCGCCGAGCTGCCACCACAGCGCCGTGCGCAGTTGTTCGATCAGCGTTTCGTCGTCCTCCTCGCTCGGCTCGGCTCCCAGCGGGATCCAGCTCTCCTCCACCAGTTCGCCGTCGGCGTAGCTGCTGATCAGTATCCCCGGATACGACACCGTCAGCTCGTCCTCCGGGCAGCCGGTCGCGCACGGCCGGTCGTCCATCCGGACGTGCCGGTAGTGCAACCGCACCCCGACCCACCGGCCGGGCGGCCGCGGCTGCTGGTCCGTGCCGTCCATCGCCCGCTCCCGCTCGCCCCAGGTCCCCCCGGCAGAAGGTCGCGGGCGGGGCGGCCGGAGTTACCGGCCGGTTGTTCCGGTTGGGTAACGGCATCCGGTGACAGCGCCTCCGGACGTGCCGTGGCGTGTTGACAACGACCTCGCCCGGCGGCGAGGCTGGCGCGGTGAACAGCGGATCCCGGCGCAGGCTGGACCCCGCGCAGCGCCGGGCCGAGATCCTCGCCGCCGCCCGGCGGTGCTTCGGCGCGGGCAGCTACTCGTCGGTGTCCACTTCGGACATCGCGGCCGCCGCGGGGGTGGCCCGGCCGCTGATCAACCACTACTTCGGCGGCAAACGCGAGCTGTACCTCGAAGTGGTGCGGCAGATGACGATCGTGCCCGCCCCGGTCGTCGACGCGCTGCCGGACGGCCCGCCCCGGCTGCGGCTGGAGGTCGGCATCGACCGGTGGATCGACGTCGTGGAACGCAACCGCGACGCCTGGCTCACCGTGATCGACGCGGCGCACGACCCGGAGGTCGAGCGGATCCTGCGCGAGGCCGACGAGATCGCCGCCGACCGCGTCCTCGCCGCCGCTCTGCTGCCCGCCGACGGACATCCGCAGCTGCGGGCGATGATCCGCGCGTACGGCGGGATGTTGCGTGCCGCGTCCCGGGAATGGCTGGTCCGCGGCACGCTGGAGCGAGCCGAACTGCGCGCGTTCCTGGTGGAGACGCTGGTGCAGCTGCTGGAAACCACCTACCCGGCGGTGGTGGCGCAGCAGACCTCCGGAGCGCGCAGCACCGGCTGAGCCGCTCCAGCGTGCCGACGAACAGCGTCGGGACCGCGCTTCGCTCGCGACGGGTCGCTCACCGGTTACGACGGGCGTACGCGGCAGGCGTCGTGCCAGTCCAGCGTTTGAACGCGTAGATGAAGCTCGACGCTTCGGCGTAGCCAAGGCGCAACGCGACATCGTCAACGGAAAGAACTCCGGTGTCGAGCATTTCCTCGGCGAGCGTCTGGCGGACTTCGTCGAGCAGCTGGCGGTAGCCGGTTCCTGCCTCGGTCAGCCGACGGCGCAGGGTCCGCGTGCTGAGCGTGAGCTGGCGGGCGATCTCGTCCATCCCGGCGTCCGCGCCGCCGAGCCGCACCAGCCGTTCCCGTACCAGCTGCGGGATTCCCGATCGCGTGCGGCGGCGGGTGACGAGAGCGTCACACTGCGCGGCGCACAGCGTGACGGTTTGCTCGTTGGCCTGCGGCAGCGGACGGTCCAGCAGTTCAGGGTCGAAGATCGCTTGGTGCTCGGCCGCACCGAAAACCGGGTCGATGCCGAACGCCGTCCGGTACGCGTCCACAAAGGACGATGACGGGAAGCGGAACTCCAGCCGTTCCAAGGAGATCTCCGGCAGAAGATCCCGCATGACCATGCAGATCGCGGACAGGTCGCGCAGCGCGAGAAACCGGGCGACGTCGGCGGGCACTCGCGAATCGTCCAGCACCAGGCGAAGTCCTCCGGCGTCCAGCTCGACGTGCGGAATGCAGAAGGTGAAGGACAGATCCAGGTAGCGAGAGGCGAACACCATCGCGTCGCGCATCGTCGGACTGCTGATGCAGGCGAAACCGAAGATGCCGAACGTCGTGACCCGGTACCGGCAGCCGAGGCTGAGCGCGACGTCGTCGCCCGAGCCGACCGTCGCCAGCAACGCGCGCACGACAGCCAACTCCTGCCGGGCGTCCAGCTGACGATCCGGCGCGCGCAATTCCTCGACAGGCACGCCGGGCAGCGAAACCCCGTGTTCCTCGGCGAAGCGGTGCATGAGCAGCACACTCGCCGTGCCGCGCGGATAATCCCAGTCGCGGATGGCGGGGGTGGCTAGCTCGGCCATGGCCGGAATTATGGATCAACCGGCCGCCCAGGTGCCGCGCGAGGGCGAAAACTGTCCGGGTTGCTCGTTAAGCTCCCGCCGTGCACGTTTCCCACCGCGTCCTCAACCGCGCGACCCTCGACCGGCAGCTGCTTCTCAACCCCGCCAAGATGCCGGTGCTCGACGCCGTCGAGCACCTCGCCGGCCTGCAAGCCCAAGCGCCGTTCCCGCCGTATTACGCGCTGTGGTGCCGGTTGGCGGAGTTCCAGCCGGACGATCTCGCGCGCCTGCTGCTCGACCGCAGCGTGGTGCGGATGGTCTTGATGCGCGGCACGGTGCACCTCGTCCCCGCCGCCGACGCGCTCGCGTGGCGGCCGCTGGTGCAGATCGTCATGGACCGCGCCCTGACCGCGGCCAACCAGCACCGGGAACCGCTGTCCAAGCTCGATCACGACGCCGTGGCGAAGACGACCCGAGAACTGCTGCGCGAACGGCCGTATTCGAGTGATCGGCTCGGCAAAGCGCTGGCCGAGCACTATCCGGAGACCCCGGCCGCGTCGCTGATGTTCCTGGTCCGCAACCTCCTGCCGCTCGTACAGATCCCGCCGCGCGGCGTGTGGGGCAAGGCCGGGCAGCCGACATACCAGGTCGCGGACCACTGGCTCGACGGTGTCAAACCGCCCGAACCGTCCGCGGCCGAGCTGGTCCGCCGCTATCTCGCCGCGTTCGGTCCGGCGACGGTGGCCGACGTGCAGACGTGGGCGGGCGTCACGAAGCTCGGCGAGGTGGTCGAGGAGATGGATCTGCGCACCTATCTCGATCCCGAAGGCCGCACGCTCTATGACCTGCCGGACGCCACGCTGCCGGACGAGGACACGCCCGCCCCGCCGCGGCTGCTGGGCCCGTTCGACCAGACTCTGCTGTCCTACGCCGACCGCACCCGGATGATCAGCGACGAGCACCGCAAACGCGTGATCACCATCAACGGCCTGGTCAAAGGCACTTTGCTGGTCGACGGCCGGGTCCGCGGGATCTGGGAGACCACGACCACGCGCGAGTCGGCGACACTGGTCCTCACACCATTCGAGCGTCTTGCGAAGCGGGACACCGCCGCGCTGGAGAGCGCCGGGCGGAAACTGCTCGCGTGGGCCGAGCCGGGCAAAACGCACGAGGTCCTTCTGGGCGAGCAGTAGCGCCCGCTGGCCGGAATTCTCGATCGAGTGGCCGTTCGTGCCTTCCGCACCCGCGGCCGCCTGCGTAGCTTCGGCCTATGGACGACACCCCGTCGGTGCTGATAGTGGGCACTGGATTCGGCGGAATCGGCGCCGCGATCGAGGTGAAGCGCGCCGGTTTCCCGAACATCACGATCCTGGAGCGGGCGGCCGAACCGGGCGGCGTGTGGCGCGAAAACACCTACCCCGGCGCGGCCTGCGACATCCCGTCGCCGTTGTACTCGTTCTCCTTCGAGCCCAACCCGGACTGGCCGAAGCGGTACGCGATGCAACCGGACATCCACGCCTATCTCAAGCGAGTGATCGCGAAGTACGGCATCGAACCGCACATCCGATACGGCCGCGAGGTCACGTCCGCGACCTACGACAACGGCCGCTGGCGGGTCGAGACCGCGCAGGGCGAAACGTTCGAGGCCGACGTCTTCGTGCCCGCCGTCGGCCAGTTGTCGCGGCCGGCCTGGCCGTCGATCCCGGGCCGCGAGAGCTTCGCCGGCGCGGCCTTCCACTCCGCGGAGTGGAATCACGACGTTCCGTTGGCGGGCAAGCGGATCGCGGTGATCGGCACCGGCGCGAGCGCGATCCAGTTCGTGCCGGAGATCCGCAAGGAAGCCGCGCACGTCACCGTCTTCCAGCGGACGCCGCCGTACATCATGGCCAAGAACGACGGCCGCTACAAAACCTGGCAGAAGCGGCTCTTCCGCCGCCTGCCAAAGACCCAGCTCTTCGGCCGCGCGCGAATCTTCCTGCTCGCCGAGTACGCGACCTACGGCATGACGCGACACCCGATCCTGACCAAGATCTTCGAGCTGCGCACCGCTCAGCTGCGCCGCCGCCATCTCAAAGACCGCACGCTGCGTCGCAAGGTCACGCCGGACTATCCGTTGGGCTGCAAGCGAATCCTGTTCACCAACGACTACCTGCCCGCGCTCGCCCAGCCGAACGTCTCGGTCGAAACCTCGTCGATCACGGAAATCACCCCGCGCGGCGTGCGCACCGCGGACGGCGTGGAGCACGAAGCGGACGTGCTGATCTACGGCACCGGCTTCAAAGCGACGGAATTCCTCGGCCCGATGAAGGTGTTCGGCCGCGACGGCCGCTCGCTGGAGGACGCGTGGCGCGGCGGCGCGCGGGCGTACCTCGGCCTGACGGTGCCGGGATTCCCGAACATGTTCTGCGTCTACGGCCCCAACACCAACCTCGGCGCGGGGTCGATCATCTACATGATCGAGCGGCAAGCCCGCTACCTCCGGCAGGCCGTCGAGCACCTCGCGCGGCCGGGCGTGGCGTCGCTTGAGGTGCGCGCCGAGGTCGAGGACCGCTACGACCGCGAGGTGCAAGCGCGGCTCTCGCACAGCGTCTGGAGCGGGTGCACCAGCTGGTACCGGCAGGAAAACGGCCGGGTGAGCACCAACTGGCCCGGGCTGGTCACCGAATACGACCGCCGGACCAGGGCACTCGACCCGGCCGACTACCTGGTGCGTTCGATCAGGGGAGGTTCTTCAAGCCCGCGCTGACCGTGTTGGCGAAGGAGTAGCCGTTCGACGCGTCCCAGTTGATGGACCAGGTCATCGCGCCGCGGAACTCCGGATACGTCGCCGGCGGCTTGAACGAAGCGCAGCCGGTGCCCTTGGCCATGCAGTTCATCGCCGACACCACGTTCGACGGCGACTGGTACCCGCCGCCCGCCGCCGAGCCCGAGGACGGCAGCCCGAACGCGACCTGGTCGGCTCGCAGGCCGCCCTGCAGCTGGATGCACGAGAGCGCGGTGAGGAAGTCGACGGTGCCCTGGGAGTAGACGTTCCCGTTGCAGCCGTTCATCGCGCCCGAGTTGTAGTACTGCATGTTGACGACGGTGAGGATGTCCTTGATGTTGAGCGCCAGCTGGAAGTAGCCGCCCTGGGTGGACTGCATGTCGATCGTCTGCGGCGCCATGGTGATCACCGAGCCGCCGCCGTCGTGGATGCTGCGCAGCGCCTGGCCCATGTAGGTGGCGTTGATGCCGTTCTCCAGGTCGATGTCGACGCCGTCGAAACCGTAGGTGGAGATCAGCTGCTTCACCGAGCTGGCGAAGTTGCTCGCCGACTGGCTGTCGCCGACGCTGATCGTGCCCTTCTCGCCGCCGACCGAGATGATCACCTTCTGGCCGCGCGCCTGCACGGTCTTGACGTCCGCGCGGAACTGCGCGTCGGTGTAGCCGCCGAGCTTCGACGACAGGGCCGGGTCGAGCGTGAAGCTCACCGCGCCGGGCGTGGTGGTGGCGTCGGCGAAGGCGATCGCGATGACGTTGTACGTCGTGGGCACGTCCGCGAGCTTGAGCGTCTTCGCGCCGTTGTCGAAGTTCTGCCAGTAGCCGGTGAGGATGTGCTTCGGCAGGTCGCCGTTGTGCGGCGGCGTGCTGGTCGTGGTGGTCGTCGTCGGCGGCGTGGTCGGAGTGGTGGGAGTCGTCGGTGTGGTCGGGGTCGTCGGCGTCGTGGGCTTCGTGGACGTCGTGGGCGGGGTGCCCGGGCCGTCGAGGTTGACGTCGTCGGCGAGGTAGGCGGGCTGGCCGTACCAGCCGTGCAGGTACACCGTGAGGCTCGTGGACGAGCCGGTGGTGAAGCTCAGGCTGAGCTGCTGCCAGCCGGTCGCGCCGGGCGTCCAGGTGTTCTGCGTGGCGGAACCGGAAACGCCGAGGTAGACGTAGCTGCCCTGGACCCACGCGGACAGCTTGTACGCGGTGTTGGGCTGCACGGTGACCTGCTGGGAGCACTGTCCGGTGTCGGAGCCCGAGGGCGCCGCGCTCAGCGAGTGGCTGCCGTCGTGCGCCTGGGTCGAGACGACGGACGCGGTTCCGGTGCAGGTCCAGCCGGAGAGCGAGCCGCTCTCGAAGCCGGGATTGGCGAGGATGTTCGCGGCCGACGCGCTGCCGGTGCCGAGGGCGAGCGTGACACCGAGCGCGAGCGCGACCGAGGCCAGCAGGGACACCAGGGCAGGCAGCCGCCGGGGGGACGGGTGTGGGGACACGGGCAGACCTCCGCACGACAGTGAGCCAGGTCACCTCAAAATGGACTAGACCAATACGGATGTCAAGGAACTTCCGGAGGTGCTTCGGCGGGCCATGCGCGGCGGGCCGGGCGGGCAGCGGCACAATGCAGGCTCGGAGCAACCCGAGACGAAGCAGGAGCCTGGTTTTGAGCGTGCAGTCGGTCGAGCAGCGGATCGCCGAAGAGCTGGGGGTGCGCGAAGGGCAGGTCAAGGCCGCCGTGACCCTCCTCGACGAGGGGTCCACGGTGCCGTTCATCGCCCGGTACCGCAAGGAAGTCACCGGAGAGCTGGACGACGCGCAACTGCGCACGCTCGAAGAGCGGCTGCGCTACCTGCGCGAGCTGGACGAGCGCCGCGCCGCGGTCCTGGAGTCCATCCGGAGCCAGGGCAAGCTGGACGAGGCGCTTGAGGCGCAGATCCTCGCCGCGGACACCAAGTCGCGGTTGGAGGACATCTACCTGCCCTACAAGCCGAAGCGGCGGACGAAGGCGCAGATCGCCCGCGAAGCCGGTCTGGAGCCGCTGGCCGACGGCCTGCTGAACGACCCGACGAAGGACCCGCAGGCGGCCGCCGCGGTGTTCGTCGACGCGGACAAGGGCGTCGCGGACGCCCAGGCCGCCCTCGACGGCGCGCGCGCCATCCTGGTCGAACGCTTCGCCGAGGACGCCGACCTGATCGGCGAACTGCGCGAGAAGATGTGGGCCGAGGGCCACCTGTCGTCGAAGGTCCGCGCCGGCAAGGAGACCGACGGGGCCAAGTTCTCCGACTACTTCGACTTCTCCGAGCCCTACACCAAGCTCCCCTCGCACCGGATCCTCGCGATGCTGCGCGGCGAGAAGGAAGAAATCCTCGACCTCACGATGGAGCCTTCCGAGCCGGTCGCCGAGGACGCCCCGCCGCGCGTCGGGCCCACCGAGTACGAGCAGCGCATCGCCGCCCGGTTCGGGATCAGCCAGCAGGACCGCCCGGCGGACAAGTGGCTCGGCGACACCGTGCGCTGGGCCTGGCGCACGAAGATCCTCCTGCACCTGGGCATCGACCTGCGGATGCGGCTGCGCCAGTCGGCCGAGGACGACGCCGTGCGCGTGTTCGCGGCCAACCTGCGCGACCTGCTGCTGGCCGCCCCGGCGGGCACCCGCGCGACGATGGGCCTCGACCCGGGCTTCCGCACCGGCGTGAAGGTGGCCGTGGTCGACGCGACCGGCAAGGTCGTCGACACCCACGTGATCTACCCGCACCAGCCGGCGAACAAATGGGACCAGTCGATCGCCGAACTGGCGGCGCTGGCCAAGAAGCACAACGTCGACCTGATCTCGATCGGCAACGGCACCGCCTCGCGCGAGACCGACAAGCTGGCGATCGAACTGATCAAGAAGCACCCGGAGCTCAAGCTCACCAAGGCCGTGGTGTCCGAGGCGGGCGCGTCGGTGTACTCGGCTTCGGCGTTCGCCTCGCAGGAACTGCCCGGCATGGACGTCTCGCTGCGCGGCGCGGTCTCGATCGCGCGGCGGCTGCAGGACCCGCTGGCCGAACTGGTGAAGATCGACCCGAAGTCGATCGGCGTCGGCCAGTACCAGCACGACCTGTCCGAGGTGTCGCTGTCGCGTTCGCTGGACGCGGTGGTCGAAGACTGCGTGAACGCGGTCGGCGTGGACGTGAACACGGCTTCCGCCCCACTGCTGACGCGGGTTTCGGGCATCACGACGTCGCTCGCGGAGAACATCGTGGCGCACCGCGACAGCAACGGCCCGTTCCGCAGCCGCACCGCGCTCAAGGAGGTCCCGCGGCTCGGCCCGAAGGCGTTCGAGCAGTGCGCGGGCTTCCTCCGCATCCCGGACGGCGACGACCCGCTCGACGCGTCCTCGGTGCACCCGGAGGCGTACCCGGTGGTGCGGCGGATCCTCGACCGCACCGGGACCGGAATCCGCGAGCTGATCGGCAATGCCCGGACCCTGCAGTCGTTGAAGCCCGCCGAGTTCGTCGACGAGACCTTCGGGCTCCCGACGGTCACCGACATCCTGGCCGAACTGGAGAAGCCGGGCCGCGACCCGCGTCCGGCGTTCAAGACCGCGACCTTCGCCGAGGGCGTCGAGAAGATCGGCGACCTCAAGCCGGGCATGCGCCTGGAGGGCGTGGTGACGAACGTGGCCGCGTTCGGCGCGTTCATCGACGTCGGCGTCCACCAGGACGGCCTCGCGCACGTTTCGGCGCTGTCGAAGAACTTCGTGAAGGACCCGCGCGACGTCGTGAAGCCGGGCGACATCGTGAAGGTGAAGGTGCTCGAGGTCGACGTGCCGCGCAAGCGGATCTCGCTGACGCTGCGGCTCGACGACGAGCCCGGCGCGGGCAACAACCGCGGCGGCGGCCGGGATCGCGGCCAGGGCGGCGGACAGGGTGGCGGCGGTCAGCGCCGGAACCAGCCGCAGCAGCGTGGTGGCGGCGGCCGGGACCGTCGTGACTCCGGAGGCGGCGGCGCGATGGCGGACGCTCTCCGGCGGGCCGGATTCGGCAAGTAAGGCAACGAAAAACGGCCTCCCGAACTGTTCGGGAGGCCGTTTTTCGCGGATATCAGGGGTTCATCTCGTAGGCGCCGGAAAGCTCGCGCACGATCGTCCACACGCGATCGAACCGGTCGGCGTCCACCACGGGCTTCCTCAGCCCGGCCAAAGCCAGCTCCTGCTGCTTCTCCGTGGAGCTCGACTTCCCGTGCAGCTCGACCGCCGCGACGCTGAAATCCTGCACAAGCACAGCGAACAGCTGGTCTAGCACATCGTCTGACACACCGGTCAGCTCAGCTTGCTCCAGGATCAGCTGGCCGTACACGACGAGCGTGAACAGCTCGGTCAGCGCGAGCCCGAAGTCCAGGTCCTTCTGCTGCGCCTCGTCCGGCGTCGCCTCGGAGAGCAGGCGCACCAGCACGGTGGCCTGTTCGGTGAACCGGGCGACGTTCGGCAGGTGCTTCGCGTTCTCGTACGCCGGTTTCCAGTCGTGGAACCGGATCTTCGACAATCCGCGCGCCGGGCCCTGGCGGAACAGGAAATCGTCGTCGGAAGCGTCGTCGCGGGTCGGCACCGCCGGGTATTCCTGCGGCGCGAACAGGTACGCGGGCATGAACTTCGCGATCAGCGCCAGGTTCACCGCGACCGTGCCCTCCAGCTTGGGCAGGCCGTCGATGTCGTTCTTGGCCATCGCGAGGTACGTGTCGGCCTCGAAACCCTTGGCCGCCACGACATCCGCGACCAGTCCGATCACCTTCTGCGCCTCGGTGGTGACCTTCATCTTGGTGATCGGGTTGTACAGCAGGTAGCGGCGGTCCTGCTGGTTCGCCGAGCGGAAGTAGTCGATCGCGCGGTCGGAGAACAGCTTCATCCCGGTCAGCCGCGCGTAGGCTTCGACGAACTCGCGCCGCACGTGCGGGAAATCGGTGACCGGGTTGCCGTACAGGATCCGGTTCTGCGCGTGCGTGATGGCCTCGTACAGCGAATGCGTCGCCATCCCGATGCCGCCGAAGCACAGGTTGAACTTGCCGATGTTGACCGTGTTCAGCGCGGCGCTGAACGCCTCCGGCCCAGTGTGCAGGATGTCCTCGGCACGCACCGGGTAGTCCTCGAGCCGGAACTCCGCGACATACATCTGCGACGGCACGATGTTCTTCACGACGTGGTAGTTCGGGTGCTCGGAATCGGCGTAGAAGAACACGTACTGCTCGGGTCCTTCGACGCCGTCGATCCGGCCGAACACCGAAACCGTGCGCGCGCAGTTCCCGTTGCCGATGTAGTACTTCGACCCGTTCGCCCGGTAGCCGCCCTCGCCGTCCGGGGTGAGCACGAGGTCGGACGAGTAGATGTCCGCGCCGTGCTCCTTTTCGGACAGTCCGAACGCGCCGACGCCGCCCTCGGCCAGAGCTTCCGCGGCGCGCTTGCGGGCGGCCGCGTTCCCGCTCTGCCACACCGGGCCGAGGCCGAGGACGGTGACCTGGAACGGGTACCAATAGTTGAGGCCATAGAAGCCGAGGATTTCCGCCAAGGCGGCGATCCGGCTGGTGTCCCAGCGCTTGTCCGGGTTCCCCGCCGAATCCGCGGCCGGGGTGAGGAACGTGGCGAACAGGCCTTCCTTGCCCGCGAACTCCAGGAAGTCGGCGTAGAACTCGCGGTCGTGATACGCCTGCGCGAGACGGCGTTTGCCGCGCGCTTCGAACCAGTCGATCGTCGCCCGCAGCAGCCGCCGGGTCTCCGGGTCGAACTTCCGGGCGTCGTACTCGCGCGGGTTCAGCAGCGCTGTCGCCGTTTCGCTCATCGCATCTCCAGGTCAGCCGATATTACTGCCCGGTAACTTTAGCGCGGTGCGGCCGCCGAACTCCACCGCGTCCACCCGGCCGTGGCCGTCGCGCCGGAAACGCGCGCTGGGCCTGCGGGTGTCCGAGGCGCGGGCGAGCACGTCTTCGGCGACGAAGACGACCTCGAACGGCGGGGCGGAAAGGATGTCCGGATCCTCGGTGTCGAGGACCATCTGCGCCCAGAGCGAGCCGTCCCGTTCGGTGACCTCGAAGATCAGCGAACCCGTCCGATACCGTCCAGGGCAGTCGCCCGGGTCGATCGCCCGGGGCGGGCGACCGTCCAGTTTGGGCAGGCCAGCCACGTTTTCCAGACACCAGTCGACGACCCGCGGGCCGAGCGCGCCGCCGCCCGCGCTGTTGGTGAGCACGGTGACCGCGAAGTCCTCGCCCGGCACCATGACGAACTCCGACAACTGCAGGTTGCTGACGTTCCCGCCGTGCCGCACCAGCTGCGCGTCTCCGTGGCTCAGCCGCAGCCAGGACAGCCCGACCTCCTCCATCGGCAGCGCGCCCTTGCGCTGCGCGGCGTGCATGAGACGGCGGGTCTCGTCGCTCAGCACCTCCCCGCCGGTCAGCTGGAAGCGAGCCCATTTCAGCTGGTCACGAGCAGTCGACCAGAGACCTCCGGCCGGAGCGTCGGCCCGGGCGAGGCCGATGGTGTGCGCGACCGCCGGGCCGTCCTCGCGCAGCGCGTGCCCCACCGCGTGCCGCCGGGTCAGCACCTCCCAGGGCTGGAAGTGCGAATCGGTCATGCCGAGCGGCTCCAGCAGCCGAGTGCGGACCAGGTCCTCGTAGGTGCCGCCGGACACCGCTTCGGCGACACGGCCGGCCAGCAGGAATCCGGCGTTGCAGTAGGAGAACACCTCGCCGACCGGGAACACCTGCGGCAGCTCGTCGAACTGCCGCACGGCACGGGCGAGCGCGTCGTCGCCCCAGCCGGTGTCGACCTCGATGTCGCCGAGAAAGCCGGACGAGTGGGTGAGTAGGTGGCGCAGTGTCACCGTCTTGGTCGCGAGCGGGTCGGAGAGCCGCAGGTCCGGGAGGTATTCGGCCACCGGCTGGTCGAGGTCGAGCACTCCGTCCTCGACCAGCACGAGCACCGCGGCGGCGGCGAAAGTCTTGCTCGTGGAGCCGATCATGAACAGGGTGTCGTCGTCCACCGGCGTTCCGGTGTCCACACTGGACACTCCCGCGGTAAGCAGGGTTTCCTTGCCCTGGTACACAATTCCGATCGAGACGCCGGGAACCCCCGCCTCTCGCGCCCATTCGCCCAGCAGTCCCCGGAGTTCGTCTGCGCTCATGCGGCCAGCCTGGCGCCCGCGGGCGCGGCGGCGATGGTGGAAACGAACGAACCTCGCGCACCCGCTTCGTCGGTTCGGGCATGGCGGCCTGCGGGCGATATCACGTAGCCCGCTGGATCTTGGGGCGGTATAGTCAGGGATGCGGTCCGCTCAGTTCTGCCTCGGACCGCGTTTCACTGTTGTCGACGACCACGCGCCGCAGCCGCCCGAGGCCGCGCCGGGCAGGACAACCGCGCTACGTACGGAGATACGGGACGCTTTCGCGTCCGCACCCATCATGACGACTTTCACTGAACTCGGCCTGCCCAAGACTCTTGTCGACGCCCTCGCCGCGCAGGGCGTCACCGAGCCGTTCCCGATCCAGGCCGCCACGCTCCCGCACACGCTCGCCGGCCGCGACGTGCTCGGCCGCGGCCGCACCGGCTCCGGCAAGACCTACGGCTTCGTGCTGCCCGTGCTGGCCCGCCTCGCCGCGGGCCCGACGCGGCGCCGCCCCGGCAGGCCCCGGGCGCTGATCCTCGCCCCGACGCGCGAGCTGGCCACCCAGATCGAGGCCGCGATCGTGCCCCTGGCGCGTCCGCTGGGCCTCAAGGCCACCACGATTTTCGGCGGCGTGAGCGCGAACCCGCAGATCACCCGCCTGCGCGACGGCGTCGACATCGTCGTCGCCTGCCCCGGCCGGCTCGCCGACCACATGCGTTCCGGCGAGGCGAAGCTGGACAAAATCGAGATCACCGTGCTCGACGAGGCCGACCACATGGCCGACCTGGGCTTCCTGCCCGAGGTCCGGCGCATCATGGCGGCGACCCCCGAGCGCGGCCAGCGCCTGCTGTTCTCCGCGACGCTCGACAACGGCATCGACGTGCTCGCGAAGCGCTTCATGAACGACCCGATGCTGCACAGCGTCGACTCGGCGCAGTCGCCGGTCTCGACGATGACGCACCACGTGCTGCACCTCGAGGAAACGCACCGCCTGCCCGTCCTGGTCGACCTGACCGCGGCCCCGGGCCGCACCCTGGTCTTCACCCGCACGAAGCACCGCGCGAAGGCACTCACCCGCAAGCTCGTCGCGAGCGGCGTCCCGGCGGTGGAACTGCACGGCAACCTCGGCCAGAACGCGCGCACGCGCAACCTGGAAGCGTTCTCCTCCGGCACCGCGAAAACCCTGGTGGCTACCGACATCGCGGCCCGGGGCATCCACGTGGACGACGTCACGCTGGTGATCCACGCCGACCCGCCGGTCGAGCACAAGGCGTACCTGCACCGCTCCGGCCGCACCGCGCGGGCAGGCGCCTCGGGCACCGTGGTGACCCTGATGACCGACGAGCAGGTCTCGGACGTCCGCGCGCTGACCCGGAAGGCGGGCATCTCGCCGACCACCACGCGGATCTCGCCCTCGCACCCGCTGCTGGCCGAACTGGCCCCCGGCGACCGTTCGTTCACCGCTTCGCCGCAGCGTCCGGTGGTGGACAACCGTCCCAAGACGGTGACCGCTTCCGGTGCCGCTCCGGGTACCGGCCGACGTCGGGGCGCGCCTTCGGAAAACCGCGGCGGCCTGGGCGCCCGATCCGGTTCGCAGCCCCGCCGTTCCGGCGGCCGGGGCACGCCTCGGCAGGGCGGCGAGACTCGTTCTTCGGAGCGGCAGCCAGGTCAGGCCCGCCGGGAGGACCAGCGCCGCGGTTCGGGAGCCGGTCGCCGAGGCGCGGAGGGCACCGGCCGTCGTGCGTCCGGCGCCGACCGTCGCGGCTCCGGCCAGCCGCCCCGCAACCGCCGCAACGGCTCGGCCGGACGGCGGCAGTCGGAGGCCTGAGCAGTGCTCCAAGCGGGCCGGGGACGAGCTTGTCCCCGGCCCGCTTTGGTGCGCGGCGGGAAGTCAGCCGAACCAGTCGCCGATGTCCTTCCACTGGAAGGCTTCTGTCCACGAGCCGTCGTCGGCAAGCCATCCGGCGAAGGCGGCGGCTACTTTGTCTCGCGAGACAGTGAGCGTCTGGTAGTGCAGTGTCGGCTTCCCTGCTCGGTACTCCAGCTGGTACACGCCGTTGTCGCGAAGCCACACCTGAATGAAGACGTTATCCGGATCCGCGTCGCTGGAGACGACCGCGTTTCCGCCGCGTGCCATGGCTTCCAGCACCGCGACGACGTTGTCCTCGGTCACGCCTTCCACCCGGACGCCGTTGGACGCCTGCAAAGCCGCCTTCACCGCGCGGGCCCCGGATCTGCCCAGAACTCCCTGATTTCGTCCGTCATGCCGTACTCCCGCGGGATTTCGAACGACGCGGCCATCGGATACGGCTCCGAACGGATGCGGCGACGCTCCTCCTCCGACAACTCCGGCAGCTTCCTCCGCCGGGCCCGCGCCAGCTTCCGCGGCTTCCCCTCGTGCACGCATACCGCGCCGATCGCCAGTGCCTTGCAGATCATCATTCCCGCGCCGGACGGCGTCGACGGACCCTTCAGCGAAACCCAGTACGCGATGGAACCCAGCCGGAGCAACTCGTCGTCGGTGCACGAGACGACCCACTCCGCCGCGGCATCCTCGCCGTACTCGATCAGATCCCTTTGAATCAAACCTCTTGTTGCCGAGATCATGTCCCCTCCTCGAGGCCAGGATATCGGTGCGGTACGACGATCGAGGACGACCGCCTGATCACCGCGAGGACCAGAACAGCAAAAACGGCCCCACTCCCAGGAAAAGCAACGCGGCCCCGTTCGTCTTCCGGTACTCCAGCAGCAACGCCACGAACTCCCGCAGGAACGCGCTAGGCACGAAATACGACGCCGTCCGCGCCCCGATCACGTTGATCCGCAACCCCAGCTGCCGCGCCAGCACCGCCGTGCGGAACACGTGGTAGTTGTTCGTCACGGCCAGGATCGGGCCGGAAAACCCGCGCTGCTGAAGCAAAGCGACGCTGAACCGCAGGTTCTCGCCGGTCGTCGTAGCGCGGTCCTCCAGCACGATCTGCTCCGAAGGAACGCCAGCCGCGATCAGGTACCGCGCCATCGCGTCCGCCTCTGACGTCAGCTCGTCCGCGCCCTGTCCGCCGGACACGACCAGCAACGCTCCCGGCGACCGCTCCTGTACCTGCACCGCGCGGTCGAGGCGGCTGGCCAGCAGCGGCGGCACCCGGTCGCCGAGCAGCCCCGAGCCCAGCACGATCACCGCGCCGGCGCGGGCGCGGCGGGTGACCCGGCTGTAGAGGATCGAGTACAGCAGCAACGCCGTGAACAGGAACGCCAGGTAACCGGTCACTAACAGCACCGCCATCGCAGTCACCCGCAGCAACGGCTGGTCGTCGAAGATCAGCGAAGTCACCGCGAGGGCGAACACGGCGAGCAAACCCAGTCCGGCCAGCAGTGACAGCAGATTCGCCAGCCGCCGTCCTTCTCGCCGCAGCATCACGACGCCGTTCGCGATCAGCGCCCACGGCAGTGCCAAGGCGCCGAGCCCGCCGACGAGCACCACTGCCGCGATGATCGCGATCTGCGCCCATTCGACGTGGTTGAAAAACGACAGCAGCCACAGTCCGGTGAACCCGAGCGCGACCAGGAACCACACCGCGTTGCCGACCCGCCGGGGCTCGCGCGCGAACCGTACGACGAAAACGAGCACAGAGGCGATCGCGAACAGCCCGGAGGTCATGGTCGGCATTCTGTCTGCCGCGTCCGGGCGGCGCGCGAGCAGGTACTCAGAGTGACGCCGTCAGGCCCCGCGCCCGCAGCACCGAGCGTTCGAGCGGGCGGAACACGATCAGCTCGATCGCCACCCCGACGAACAAAATCAGGAAGATCGCGGCGATCACCTTGGGCATCGAGTTGTACGACGAGCCGTCGTTCAAATACGTCCCCAGCCCGACGCCGAGGCTCGGCGAGCGCGCGATCAGCTCCGCGGCCATCAGCGAACGCCACGAGAACGCCCAGCCCTGTTTGAGCCCGGCGAGAAACCCGGGCAGCGCGGCAGGAAGCAGGATGTGCCGGGCCGCGGCGAACCGCCCGGCGCCCATCACCTTGCCGACGCGCGGCAGGATCGGCGGGATCTGGTCGATGCCGGACACCAGGCCGTTCGCGATCGACGGGACCGAGCCGAGCAGCACGACGAAGTAGATCGCGGCGTCGTTGATGCCGAACCAGATCACCGCGGCGGGCACCCAGGCCACCGACGGAAGGCTTTGCAATCCGCTCAGCAGCGGCCCGATCGCGGCGCGCACCACGCGGACCTTCGCCACCAGGATTCCCAGCGGCGTGCCGATCACGACTCCGGCGGCGAAGCCGAGCGCGGCGCGGTGCACGGAGGTCCAGATGAAGCCGAACACCGAACCGTCGGTGACCGTGCCCCAGAACTCGGCCCAGACGTCCAGCGGCGCGGGCAGCGAGGTTTCCGGCCAGAACGCGGCTGCCCACAGGATCTGCCAAGTGGCCACCAGCAGCACGAGCGCGCCGAGCGGCGGCAGGAAACCGCGCACGAAGCGACGGCGCAGCGACGTCGGCCGCGCGCCGGTGGGAGTGTCGAGCCGGTCCAGGCCGGCGCCGACGGCTTCGTCGAGTTCGGGGGCCGCCTGGTCAGGCTGCGGCATGGGTGCTGATCACCTTTCGCAGATCGGCCGTGATCTCCTCGGCCAGCAGTTCAGCGTCAGCGGACTGCACGTCGTCCCATTCGCGGACCACGCGGCCCGGACGCGACGACAGCAGCACCACCCGCTGGCCAAGCCGGACGGCCTCGCGCACGTCGTGCGTCACGAACAACACCGACGTACCGGTGCTCCGCCACACTCGCAGCAGCTCGCCCTGCAGCACGTCGCGGGTGATCGCGTCGAGCGCGGCGAACGGTTCGTCCATGAGCAGCAACGCGTTGCCGTCGTCGCCGCCGACGCGGTGGGTCGCGGCCAGCGCGCGGGCCAGCGCGACCCGCTGCCGCATCCCGCCGGACAGCTCGTGCGGACGCTTCCGCGCCGCGTCGCTCAACCGCACCAGGTCCAGCAGTTCAGCGGCCTTCTCGCGACGCTCGGCGCGGCCGAAGCCAGCGAGCCGCAGCGGTAGTTCCACGTTCCGGGACGCGGTCAGCCACGGCATCAGCGCGGCCTCCTGGAACATCACCGCGGGCCGCGAAGTGGTGAGAGTGATCTCGCCCGCGGACGGCTGGTCGAGACCGGCGACGAGGTTCAGCAGCGTGCTCTTCCCGCAGCCGGACGCACCGAGCAGGCAGACGAACTCTCCCGGCTCGACGGTGAGGTCGACCCCGTCGAGCGCGGTCACCGCGCTGCTGGCGGAGCCGAACACCTTGCCCACGCGGTCGAGATGCACGGCGGCGGTCACTGGTCGCGCCAGGGTGGTGGTCATCGCGGATCGCCTTCCGGTCGGGACGTCACTTGGCCAGTTCGGGCGCGTTGACGGCGGGAAGCTGCTGTGCCTTGAGGACCTCGTTGAGCGGGCCGAAGTCGGCGAACCCCTTGAGGTCCACCACCTTGTCGACCACACCAGCGGTCACCGAGTCCTTGGCCAGCTGCGGGAACTGCGCGGGCACCGGGTCGGTGGTCAGTTCGATGTTCGCGAAGGCGCGGTCGAGCACGGCCGGGCTGAGCGAGCTGCCGGACAGCTCCTTGAGCGCGCCGTTGACCACGGTCTTCGCCTCGGCCGGGTTCTTCTTCGCCCAGTCGATCGCCTCCAGCTCGCCTTTCAGCAGCGCGCGCACGGTGTCCGGGTGCTGCTTGAGGAATTCGCTGCGCACGATCGCGACGGTGCTCGGGAACCGGCCGTCGGGCCACAACGATTTCTCGTCGACCAGCACCTTCGCGCCCGCGTCGGCCACCAGCCGCGACGACCACGGCTCGGGCAGCCAGCCGCCGTCGACCTCGCCCTTGCGGAAGGCGTCGAGCGTCTTCGGGTTGTCCAGGTTGGTCACGTTCACCTGGCCGGTCAGATGCTTTTCGGCGAGGAACTTCTTGAGCGCGACGTCCTGGGTGTTGGCCAGCTGCGGCGTCGCGATCGTCTTGCCCTTGAGCTGGTCGATCGAGGCGATCCCGGGTTTCACCACCAGCTGCGCGCCGCCGGTGACCGCGCCGGCCACGAGCTGGATCGCGCCCTTGGACTTGGTGAAGGCGTTGATCGCCGGTCCGGAGCCGATGAACGCGACGTCGAGCGAACCGCCGAGCAGCGCGTTCACTTCGGACGGACCGGCGTTGAACGTCTGGGTCGTGAGCTTCGTGCCGCCGAGGTTCTGCGCGAAGAAGTTCTTCTTGACCCCGATCAGCGCGGGCGTGTGCGTCACGTTCGGGAAGAAGCCGACGCGCACCTCCCCGGCGGCGCCCTGGTTGGTCGCGGCCTCGGTGCGGTCCGCGCGGGAACACCCGGCGAGCGCCCCGAGCGCCGTCAGCGCGGCGAGTGCGGAAGCGAGCAATCGGGTTCGCGGAAATGTACGCACAATGGCCCTTTCGCGGTCAACGGAACGCGGGGAGAATGACACGTTCACCCGCGAGACTGCATATGCATCCGCATCCCGGGAAATTGTGTGGGATTACTTGACAGGCGCGGGCCTCACCTGCTTGTCAGGAGCGAGACGTCTCCGAACTCGTGCCACAGATAGTCCCGGCGCACCGCCGCGTCGTAAGCCCGCTGCACCAGCTCGGGACCGACGACCGCCTCGAGAAGCAGCAGGTGAGACGCCTCAGGCGGATGCAGTCCGGTGACCAAACCGTCCACCGCGCGAGCAGGCCGGTCCGGGCCGAGCACCAGTTCGGTCCAGCCCGCCGCCGCGGTGACGAGCCCGCCGGGATTCGCCGCCGATTCGATCGCGCGTACCGCCGTTGTCCCTACTGCGATTACGCGTCCACGCTGGTCACGCACCCAATTGACCAAGGCGGCAGTCGTCGCCGGAACGCGAAATCGCTCACCATAGGGCGGTTCCCCGGCTTCCGGCGACGAGACGCCCGTGTGCAACAAGATCGGCGCGAACAGCACGCCCCGCGAGACCAGCCGCGTGACCAGCTCCGCAGTGAACGGCCGGGCCGCGCTCGGCATCTCCGCCGAACCCGGATCGAGCGCGAACACGGTCTGGTAGTTCGGCAATGGCCACGCGCGCGGGACATAGCCGTAGCGAATCGGCCGCCCGACCTTCGCGAGATACCGCTGGACCTCCCCTTCGACTTCGATCTTCGCGCGCCACAACCGTTGCGCACCAGCGACGTGCGGCTCGCGCAGCGTGATGCCAGCCCCGGCGGGCAGGCTGAGCCGCTCCCCCGCGCGGCCGTCGAGAAGCGGGCCGTCAGGGGCTCGAAGTTCGACCACCCACGTGCCGTCGTCGAGTTCGGTCGAGAAGTGGACGGTGATGACCTTGTCGTCCCGCACCGCGTCGACCGCGGCGGGCAGCGTGCCAGACGTGTTGATTACCAACAGATCTCCGGGCTGCAAGAACTCAGGAAGGTCCCGGAAAGTGGCATGCTGCACGCCTTCCGGACCGGCCGTGAGAAGCCGCACCTCGTCACGAGCGAGCCCACGCGCTTCGGGCGGCGCGGACGCGCTCCGGTCTTCGGCCAGGTCGAACCGGGTGCGCGGGGCGGTCATGACTGCACCAGCAGATCGGCGGCCTTGAACCGGCCGCTCGGCGGACGTTCCGCCAGCAGCCGCAGAAACGCCGGTACCGCGGTCTCCGGCAGCGGCCGGTCCGAGATGTCCTCGCCGGGGAAAGCCGCCTGGTGCATGGCCGTGCGCAGGTCCCCGGGATCGACGGCATACACCGCGAGGTCTGGGTTTTCGACGCCCAGCACCGCACTCACGTGGTCCAGCGCGGCTTTCGCCGAACCGTAACCACCCCAGCCTTCGTACGCCTCCACGGCGGCGTCGGAGCTGATGTTCACCAGCATGCCCTTCGCCGCGGCGAGCGCGGGCAACAGCAACCGGGCGAGTGCGAGCGGAGCGAAAACGTTGGTGCGGAAGACAGTTTCCAGCTCGTCCGGCGGATACTCGGCCAGCGGCGGCAGCGGACTGACGCCGAGCGTGCTGGCGTTGTTGACGAGCAGGTCGAGCCGGGGCCCGGCGGCTTCGGCGAGCTGGGCGCGGTGCGCGGGATCGGTGACGTCGCCGGGCACCGGGGTGAACCCGGACTCCGCCGCGGCGGCGCGCAACGTCCCCGGGTCGCGTCCGGTGCCCAGCACCGTCCATTCGCGACGGACGAGAGCCGAGGCGAGCGCCCGGCCAAGACCGGCGGAAGCGCCGGTGACAACAGCTACTGGCATGGTCCCTCCAGAAGTAGGCACCTACCAGCGTGCGACCTCTACCTTACTGGAGGTCAACCGGGCGGCGGCCGCGCAGCAGCAGATACGCCAGCAGCGAAACGACGAACCCGGCGTAGTAAGCCAGATCCGCTCCGTGCAGCGCGGCGGCGACCGGTCCGGTGTAGACAGTCGTGTTCATGAACGGCACCGCCGCCGCGAAGCCCACCACGAACGCGACCAGCGCGGCCCAGCTACGCACCGGACGCCGCAGTTCGGCGAGCACATCGATCTCCCGGCCACCACGCGTGCGGCGCAGCCAATCCGGCACCACGACCCCGAGGAACGGCGGGATCCAGTAACTCACCACCAGAAGGACGTTCTGGAACTTCGCCGCCAGATCGCCGCTGTGCATCCAGAGGATCAACGCGAACGCCAGCACCGTCACGACCACCGCCGACACCGGACGGCGCACCCGCACGCCGACAGTCTGCAGCGCGAGCGAGCCGCTGTAGTCGTTCATCGCGTTGGACGACACCGCGGCCAGCGCGATCACCAGCAACGCCACCGCGCCCAGCACCCCGCCGCCGAGCAGCGTCGACACCCCGGCGGCGGTCTGGTCGCCCAACGCCGTGCCGAGTGCGAGACCGATGCCCTCGCCGATCGCGTACGACGCGGTCAGACCGAGCAGGGTGAACCAGAAGACGCCGCTCGGCCGGGTCGCAGCGGGCAGATAACGGCTGAAATCGGACGCGTAAGGAGCCCACGAAATAGCGAGGCTGAGCGTAATGGTGGAAAACAGCACGACCGCACCGCCGAAATCGCCGCCGGTCGCGGAATCGGCGAACGTGATCGGGTGGTCAAGCACCACCTTTACGGCGAGCGCGACAAATGCGACAACCAGCACCACGCTCATCACAGCCTGGACCCGGTGGATCACCGCGTAGCCGAACACCCCGAGCGTGCATTGCAGCACCAACACCACGAGGACCGCGGCCCAGAACGGCAGCCCGGTCAGCTGCGCCAGCGCTTCGCCGCCGAACAGCCCGACCAGCGCGTCCCACGCGATCGAGCCGAGCCATTGCACCAGGCCGGGCAGCACGACGCCGCGGCCGAACGCCAGCCGGGCGAGCGGCAGCTGGCCGGTTCCGGTGCGCGGGCCCCAGGTCGACAGCCACGCGACCGGCAGCGAACCGACCACGGTGCCGATCAGCGCGATGACGAACCCGGTGGTGAAACCGAGCCCGAGCGTCGCGCCGAGGGTGCCGGTGAACACGGCGGTCATGGTGAGGTTCGGCGCGAACCACACTCCCGCGAGCCGCCACGGCCGCCCGAACCGGTTCGCGTGCGGGATCGGGGTGATTCCGTGCGTTTCGATCGCGAAATCCCCGGCCCCGGACGGCATCCGGCCGCCGAACACCTCGGCGTCGATCCCGCTCATTTCGTGCCCTTTCTCCCGGCTGACCCGTGAGTCTGAACCGGACTCCCCCGCCGCGCCAATACTCTGTGGCGTTCCCGACCCGTTCTCGGCAAGATCGCCTCAATGGGGGAAGGACCACGCACGCCTCTGCGCCGTCGCGCGTTCGCCGTTTTCTACACCGGACGACTGGTTTCGCTGCTGGGCAGCGCGATGACCCCGGTCGCCCTGTCGTTCGCGGTGCTGGGAAGCAGCCACAGCCCGACCGACCTCGGCGTCGTGCTCGCCGCCGGAATCGTTCCGATGCTGGCGTTCCTGCTCGTCGGCGGCGCGGTCGGCGACCGGTTCCCGCGCAACCGCGTGCTGCGGCTGTCGAACCTCGGCGCGGGCGCGGCGCAACTGGTCGCCGCGGCCATCCTGCTCACCGGCCACTACTCGCTGGCCGCCCTCTCCGTGACCGAGTTCGCCGGCGGGATCTGCACCGCGTTCACCACTCCGGCGCTGCGCGGGATCGTGCCCCAGATCGTCCCGGCCGAGTCGCTGCGCCAGGCGAACTCGCTGCTGGCGACCAGCAAGAACCTCACCAAGATCGGCGGTCCCGCCGTGGCGGGAGTGCTGGTCGGCACGGTCGGCGGCGGCTGGGCGATCGCGGCGGACGGAGTGTCGTTCGTGCTCGCCGCCCTGCTGTACCAGACGGTCACGCTGCCCCCGGCGAAAAACTCCGAGCAGCACAGCGTCTTGCACAGTGTGCGAACCGGCTGGCGGGAGTTCTGGCGGATCGGCTGGCTGTGGCGAGTGGTCACCGCGTTCACCCTCTACAACATCGTCTTCACGGGCGGCTGGCTGGTGCTCGGCCCCGGCATCGCGCAGGACACCATCGGCGCGGCCGGATGGGGCGCGGCACTGAGCATGCGCGCGGTGGGCGCGTTGCTGTCCGGACTGGTGATGTACCGGCTCGCGCCGCGACGGCTGTTGCCGTTAGGACTGGCGAGTGCCGCGCTGACCGCGCTGCCGCTGGTCGCACTCGGCCTGCACGCGGGTTTCGCCCTGCTGGCGGGCTCGACGTTCGTCGCCGGATTCTGCGCGGGCGTCATGGGCGTCGCCTGGGACACGACGTTGCAGGAGAACATCCCAGGGCATCTGCTGTCCAGGATGGCGGCGTTCGACGATTTCGGTTCCTACGCGGGCATTCCGGTCGGCGAGCTCCTGGCCGGACCGCTCGGGTCCGCGTTCGGCGCGCCGCAGGTGCTCCTCGCCGGAGCGATCGTCCTGGTCGTCACCACGCTGTACCCGCTGCGCTCCCGCACCGTCCGCGCGCTGCGGCATCCGCCGGTCCGCGTGCCCTGACGTGAGAAGGGCCTGCCAGGAGATCCCGGCAGGCCCTTCCTTCACCCCTCGGTCACACCAGCAACAGGAACGCCACTCCGTTCGGCGAGCCGAGGCCCGTCACGTCGTCGTAGCCCTTGGTCGTGTGGATCGTCAGGTTCGGGTAGTCGAGCACCCGGGCCGAGGTTTTCAGCCCGGCCGACGCGTCGACCCCGTTGGCGAAGTCCACGCGTTGCACCGCTCCGTCGACGTGCTGCACGTCGTGGATCGCCGACGTGCGCGACGTCAGCTGGTACAGCACCGGGTTGATGAATCCGTGGTGGAAGTGGTCGAGGCTGTCGGCCACCGCCATCACGCCCGCGAACACCGGCGACGCCAGGCTCGTGCCGCCGATCCGGTACTGGTCGTAGTAGACGCCGTCCGGGAAGGTCTGCGTCTGGCCCACGAGGAACCCGGTGTTCGGGTCGGCGACCGCGGAGATGTCCGGGACCACGCGGCCCTTCGCGCCGCCGGTCTGGTTCTTCGTGGACAGCGCGTCCGGCACGATTCCCTTCTGGTAGAAGGGCTGGCCGAACAGCCGGCTCGTGCCGCCGCCCGCGCCGCCGTTGAACGCGCCCGGGAACGCCGGGGTGTAGACGCCGTTGGTCAGCGTCGACTTGCCGGTCTCCCAGCCGGTTTCGAAGATCCGCTTGCCGTCCTGGCCGACCGCCAGCGACGTCCCGCCGACCGCGGTCACCCACGGAGCCGAAGCGGAGAAGTCCGGCGAAGGCGTGCCAAGGCGGGCGACCTCGTCGCCGTTGTCGCCCGAGGAGAAGTACACGCCGATGCCTTCGAGCACCGCCTGCATGGAGATCTGGTTGAACACCTTGACCTCGGAGGCCGGGATGTCCTCGCCGGTGTCGCCATAGGAGTTGGAAATGATGTCGGCCTTGTGGCCCGCGACGACGTAGTTCAGCGCGGTGTCGAGAGACAGGTCTTCGCAGTCCTGCCCGCCGACGTACAGGATGTCCGCGCCCGGCGCGAGCCCGTGCGCGGCCTCGACGTCCAGGGTTTCCTCGCCGTACCAGCCGGAAGCGTCACACTGGTCCGGCCCTTCGAGCACCGGGTTCGCCGGGAAAATGTGCTGTTTGAACTGCTTTTGGGTCAGCGGGTGCGCCGGGTCGTTGCGCTTGGCGTACTCGGCGGCGTCGGCGTAGATCGTCGGCGAAGCGAACGCGTCCACGATGGCGATCGTGGTGCCGCGCCCGTCCGCACCGAACTTCGCGACCTGGTCCAGGCCGTACGCCGAACGCAGCTGCGCGGGCGTGTAACCGCACGGCGCGTACGGAAGCTGCTTGCCGTTGTACGCCGGGTCGGTCGTGTCGGTCTTCTCGCCGTAGTAAGCACTGCACGGACCCGAATTGCGGAACCCGTTGCTGGGCGGCGCGGTCGACGGGCTGCCCTGCGCACGGGACTGCTTCTTCGCCGAGGCGTCCGCACCGTCGGTGTGGTCCGGCTTGAAGAGATTCGTCGCCTGGTCGACGCCAACGACGCCGAGCACGTCGTTCGCCAGCGCGGCCGGGACCGACAGGTCCTTGTCCGCCGCCCGGAGCGTCTGCCCCTTGACCTGGTACTTGCCCAGGGTCACGGCGAACGCGCGCTGCACCTGGTCGGCAGTGCCGGTCGCCTCGACATACGCCCGGTTGGACGGCACCTCGCCAATGCTGAACCCGCTTGCGGACAGCCAATTCTTGACCGCCGAGACCGTCTGGTCGGTAGCCGCGAACTGGTCCCGCACCTGATCCGGCGACAGGTAATGCCGGTACGAGCGGCTGTTCGGATCGGACACCGACTGCGCGGCAGCCTCCGCCGCGCCCTGGTCCTTGAGGTTCAAGTAAACCCGAAAGTCCATAGTGGACGAACCAGCCGCATCGGCCACCTTGGACTGCGGTTTGGCCCACACCGGATGCGATTGCGGAATGTCCGCCCGCCCCTGAGCCGACGCCACGGCAGGCGAAGCGGCCAAGCCGCCCACCACCGCCAGCGAAAGAAACATGGTGACGCTTCTACGCACAGCAACTCCCTCGTGTTGCGCGGCCCCTCGACCCCCCGCCTGCCGCCGGAACGAGACTAGGTCCGCCACCACCCGCCGGGGAAGCGTCCGGCCCAGCGGTGCGGAACCGTTATCTGCCCCCCGCTTTCGCGCACAAAGGACACCCCGCGCCAAAGTCCGTTTCATCCACACTGTCCACAGCGGAATGTGCCGAAATCAGCGAAACGCCCGTTTCCCACCCCTCCCCGCACAGCACTAGACGCCCCGCAACACCACCTACGAAGGTCGCACAATCCAGACCCGCACCACAAAACTCACCCACCCCGCCATGCCCGCGAGGAGAACCCCGAGAGATCAGATTCCCCCGGGTTCCCCTCACAGACATCCGCACCCACACCCAACGATCGAGGCACCCACACCCTCCCCCGCACCCCGATACGAAGCCTCCCTGCGGTTCGGGGGTGCTTGTCAAGGCATCTTTCCCGCCTTCGCCAACACCCCCACACCGTTCGGCCACTCGTGATTCTGGGTGC
>NZ_JBVJOE010000006.1:0-27188 GCF_055583325.1 Amycolatopsis sp. NPDC104775 | reverse complement strand
CCCTGGGGGTTGGGGGGTGTTGGTAAATTCTTTTCCCCCCTCTGAAAACACCCCCCCGAACCGTCAGCACACTCGGGCTTCGGGGTGCCCCGCGCCAAACCCGGCGCAATGTCGCCGCCAGGCGACGAGCCGCCAGGCGACGAGCCGCCCCGATACCCCCCGGAAATCACCCCAAACGGGCTATTCCACCCCCACCGCACCTAGCTAACCGCCCCAAACGCTCCTAGCATGCCGACCATGGGGACCTTGCCGCCAAGGCGGGTAAATTGACTTCACTGACCTTCCGGATCCTGGGGCCGCTGGAGGTCGTGGCCGAGGGCCGGGCCGTACCGCTGGGCGGCCCGAAGCCCCGCTTGCTCCTGGCCGCACTGGCCCTCCAGCCCAACATCGTCGTCTCCACCGAAGCACTGGTGGAAATCCTCTGGCCCACCACGGCCCCCCGCTCCGCGGCCGCCAATATCCGCACCTACGTCCACTCCCTGCGCCGCCGCCTGGCCGAAACCTCCCCCGACCTGGCCGACCGCATCACCAGCCGCGCCTCCGGCTACCTCCTCACCGTCCCGGAAGACGAACTGGACCACCTGGTCTTCACCCGCCTGGCCACCCAGGCCTGGGAAACCCAAGCCGACCCGGAATCCGCACTGGCCCTGCTGGACGAAGCCCACGCCCTCTGGCGCGGCGAAGTACTGGAAGGCCTTCCCCACGACCCCACCTGGGGCCCCACCGTCGCCCGCCTCGACGAACTACGCCTGGCAGTCCAAGAACAACGCCTGCGAGCCCGCCTGACCCTGGGCCGCCACAACGAAGTCATCGCCGAGCTCCGCGCCCTGGTCACCGAACACCCGCTGCGCGAAGAACTCTGGCACCACCTCATCACCGCTCTCCGCGACGCTGGCCGCGCCACCGAAGCCGCGGAAGCCTACGAACTGGTCGAACAAACCCTCGCCGACGAACTGTCCGCGAGCCCCGGCGCGGCACTCCGCGAACTCCGCACCACCCTCGAAGTCCCGTGCGCCGCAGTCCCGCCCATCTGCCAGCTCCCCTTGGACCTGCCGGATTTCACCGGCCGCGGCGAAGTAACCGAGCACCTGGTCAAGAAACTCCGCCACCACGCCGAAGCGGAACGCCCGACGATCGCCGTCCTCTCCGGACCGCCAGGCATCGGCAAATCCTCCATCGCCGTACGGGTGGCGCACGCGGTCCGCGCGGTTTTCCCGGATGGACAGTTGCATGTAGACCTGGCCGGAACTTCGTCGTCCCCGCGCTCGCCGATGAGCGTCCTGGCCGAACTCCTGCGCGCCCTCGGCATCCCGGATTCCGGACTGCCCCGCGACTTGGCGGAACGCGCCGCACTGCTGCGTTCCCAGCTCGCCGGACGCCGGATGTGCATCGTCCTGGACGACGCGGGCAGCGCCGCGCAAGTACGCCCGCTGCTCCCCGGCGCGGGCGGGTCCGCCGTGCTGGTCACCAGCCGGATCCGGCTGCCGGATCTCGCCGGCGCGCTGCCGGTGGACGTCGACCTGCTGCCCGAACAAGAAGCCGCCCGCCTGCTGGAAGGCATCGTCGGCCGCGAACGAGTAGCCGCCGAACCCGAGGACGCCGCTGCGATCCTCCGCCAATGCGGGCATCTGCCGCTGGCGATCCGGGTGGCCGGGGCCAAGCTCACCCACCGGCCGACTTGGTCCCTGCGCGTCCTCGCCGACCGCCTCCACGACGAGCACCGCCGCCTGGACGAGCTGCGCGTCGGCGACCTGGCCGTCCGCGCCAGCGTGACCCTGAGCTACGACCTCCTGCCCATGTCCGCCGCCGCGGCCTTCCGCAGGCTGGGCACGCTGGGCCCGGTGCAATTCCCGGCTTGGGCGGTGGCCGCGGTCCTGGGCCGTCCGTGCGCCGAAGACGTCCTCGACGTGCTCGTCGACGCACACCTGGTGGAACTGGTCGCCACCGACGTCGCCGGCCAGCCGCGCTACCGCCTGCACGATCTCCTGCGCGTCTACGCCGCGGAACTGGCCGGGCCCGAGGAAACCCGCGCCGCGATCGGCCGCGTGCTGGAGGGATATCTCGCGCTGGCGATCGAAGCCGCCGAACGCATGCCGATCCACTTCTTCGGCCAGTACCACGACGAAACCGGCCTGGTCCTGCCGCCGGAGGCCGACCGCCTGCTGACCGATCCCGCCGCCTGGTTCGCCGCCGAACGCGCCACCTGCGTCTCGGCCGTCGGGCTGGCCGCCGAACACGGTTTCGACGACCTGACCTGGCGGCTCACCGTGGCCCTCACGCCGTACTTCGACCTCCGCGGCCACCAGGACGACTGGCACGCCACCCACCTGATCGCCTTGGAAGCGGCACGCCGGGCAGGCGCGATCCGCGGCGAGGCAGTCGTCCAGCGCAACCTCGGCCAAGTCCTGCTGTACCAAGACAACGACGCGGACGCGATGGTCGCCTTCGAGGCGGCACGCGAGCTGTACCACCGAATCGGCGACCAGAAAGGGCTCGGCGAGGCCTACGCCGGACTCGGCACTGTGTTGCGAATGCAAGGCCGGACCGACCGCGCGCTCGAACCTTGCCACGAAGCGCTCCGGCTGTTCCGCGAAGCGGGCGACCCGCACGGCGAAGCGGTAATCCGGATCGCGATCGGTTCGATCTGGGTCGCGCGAAAGTGCTACGCGACCGCCCGCCGCTGGTACACCGACGCGCTGGAGCTGTCCTGCGAAATCGGCGACCGGCACCGGGAAGCCCATGCACTGCAACGAATCGGGCTCCTGCACCAGCGCGAGGGCAACCTCGCCGAAGCCCGCGAACACGTCACGCGCGCCATCGCCGTGTTCACCGACCTCGGCGACGACCACTGCGTCGGCTACGCGAACCAGAACCTGGGCGCGCTGTGCCTGTACAGCGGCGATCTCGCGCACGCGCAACTGCTGCTGGTGAACTCGCTGAGCGTGCACCGCCGCAACGGCGACCGTCGCTCCGAAGCCGAAGTGTCCCAGCTTCTCGGCGAACTGCATTCCGCCCTCAGCCAGCCCGAACGGTCCCGCAGCTACGCCGAACGCGCGCGGGCCATCCGCCGGGAACTGTCCGCCGGCGTCGAGGTCGACGACCGGCCGCGCAAGACCGGGCCGCACCGGATCGTGTCCGCCTGACGCGCGGGCCGGGTTGCGCGGTCAAACCCGCGCGCCGGGCCACGATGCGCTCATGAACGCTAGGAAAGCGGCTGGTCACGTCCTTCTGGCCGTAGCAGTTATCGCTTTGTCGACTCCTGCGCCCGCCTGGGCCAAACCCCAGCACGGCAGAAGAGTGCTGGAGAGACCGCTGACCTACCGCCTCTACGCGACCCGCGAGGGACTCGTCGGCGGCACCACCTCGAGCGGGCACCGGATCACCGAACGGGACCATTTCGTCGCGCTTCCGTCCACGAAAACGGTGTCCTCCAAGGGGAAAGGGACCTTCACCGTCCGGGTGTGCCGCACCGACGGCGCGCGCTGCGAGTACGCGCCGGTGTGGGACGTCGGCCCGTGGAACGAACACGACGACTACTGGAACCCCGGCGACCGTCGCGCGAAGTTCGGTTCGCTGCCGCAAGGCGTGCCGGAAGCGCAAGCGGCGTACCGAGACGGCTTCAACGGAGGCAAGGACGAACGCGGCCGCACCGTGCGCAACCCAGCCGGCCTCGACCTGGCCGACGGTACGTTCTGGGACGGCCTCGGCCTCAGCGGCAGCAGCTACGTGGACGTCACTTTCCTGTGGACCGGCGACGCTCCAGCCACCGGCGTGGTGACCGGCGGGGCTCCGCTGGTGGTGCGCACGTCCGCGGACAACGACGCACCGCCAGCCGGTTTGGCCGCCGACTCCGCTCAGGTGCCGATCGAGTGCTCAGTGCGCGGCGACGCGGTGGACGGCACGACGCGCTGGAACCGGATCGGCCCCGGACACTATGTGCCCGAGGCCTACCTCCGAACCGACGCGGCCGTGCCGTCCTGCTGAACTTCAGTGCTGGTGATGGGCGTGCACGACGGCGTGCCCGCGACCGCGGCCGATCATCCACTTGTTGACCGGAACCGTGACCACGAAGGCGATCGCGAGCGACAACACCAGCGACAACCAGAACAATCCGCTCGACAACCCCGCGTCCATCGCGCCCGGGATCGCCACCACGACAGTGTTGTCGATGACCTCCATGACCGCGATCGACACCGTGTCAGCGGCGAGCGCGACCTTGAAGGCAGCGCCGAGCGCAAGCCCCGACTTGAGCACGCCGCGCATGGTGAGGGCGTAGCCGAAGACGAACGCCAGCACGATGGACAGCACCACAGTGGCCGCGTTGTGCAGGCCGAACGCGGTGCCCAAGACCATGCCGAGCACTTCGCCGATGGCACAGCCGGTGAGGCAGTGCAGCGTCGCCTGGGCGGCGGTGGACCAAGACGCTCCGTGCTGGTGTTCGTTCATGCCGCCGACTATACCCCTCTGGGGTATCTAACGCACAAGGTCGCCCGATGTGATGACTGTCGCCCGCGCGGGTGCCGCTCGACTGCGGTGCGCAGGCTCTCACCGTGTCCGGCATGGGCAGCTTCGATCCGCGCGGAATCGGTGCGAGCACACCGGTTTCCTGTGGCGACAAGGCCGCGCACTACCTGCCGACCGGCGAACTCCCCCGGAACGGAACGTGCCCAGCGGGCGGAAAGGGGGCTGCGCCGTCCGGCGGTTGAACTCGCTTGCGTAACCGTTTGGTCGCGTTCGGTTGACCCCCTGCCGTCACTGGCCCTACCTTCGGCTGCCAGGGCACAGAGCCGGGAATGGTGGGGGATGCGAGGGCGGACCAAAACGCTCGTGCTGGGTGCGGCGCTGGTGGCGACCGCGGCGGTGCTGGCAGCCAGTTGTTCGCCGGTCCTGTCCGACTCGGTACCGGAGCCGGCGAAAATCGCCTTCGTGCCGAAGATCGGCGGGATCCCGTACTTCGACGCGATGAACGCCGGCGGCATGCTGGCCTCCGAACGGCTCGGAGCGAAATGGTTCACCCGCGCCCCGGCGACGGTCGACCCGGCCGCGCAGACCGCGATCCTGCGCCAGCTCATCGCCGAACGCGTGGACGTCATCGCGGTGGCCCCGAACGATCCGGCGGAGCTGGCCCCGACGATCGCGGAGGCGCGCGCGAAGGGCATCCACGTGCTCACCACCGACACCGACGCAGCCGATTCGCAGCGCGAAGTCTTCGTCAACCAGACGACGGCCGAGGGCATCGGCTCGGCGCTGGTCGACTCGCTGATGAAGAAAACCGGCGGCACCGGCGAGTACGCGATCGTCTCGTGCGGGCGCACCGCGGCGAACCTCAACTCGTGGATCGACGCCGAGAAAACGTATGCGGCGCAACGCTATCCAGGAGCGAAGCTGGTCGAGACGGTGTACGCGGACGAGGACACCACCACCGCCACGAAGCTGGCGAAGAAGATCCTCACCCAGCATCCGAAGCTCACCGGGCTCATCGGCCAGTGCACGACAGCGACGCCGGGCATCGCGCAGGCGGTGCGTGATCAGCAGAAGATCGGCCAGGTCTTCACCGTCGGCACGGGCACGCCGCAGACGATGAAGCCGTACCTGGTCGACGGTTCGTGCTCGATGACGGTGCTGTGGAACGTCGAATCCCTTGGCTACCTCACCGCCTGGGCCGCCGAGCAGCTCGTGACCGGCGCCCCGCTGCGGCCCAAGAACAACGTGAGCCCGGAGCTTCCCGCGGTGCGCTACGACGCGGGCACCCGGACGGTCCTGCTCGGCGATCCCCTGCTGATCACGCAGAACAACGTGGATCAGTTCAAGTACTGACGGCCTCAGCGCACGTCGACGGTCACCGTCAGCGTGCGCGTCCGCGCGGGCAGCTTGGTCAGGTCCACCTGAAGGTACTCGCCGTCGTCCTGGCGGCCGTTCGGCTGCGTCTTCGCGTGCAGCGTGTACGGAGCCGCCGAGTTCGCGACGCCGTCGATGCCGAAGTCGCTGTCGTTGCTGATCACCACGGTGCGGCCGCCGTCGGTCGTCGCGACGCCTTCGACCTTGTCGTGGCCGAAGAAACCGCCACTCGGATCCAGCCCGGTCACCAGCCCGCCGACGTCCAGGAACAGCTTCTTCGACACCGGCGTCACGCCTACCTTCGCGAGGGCGGCGGCAGCCTCGGCGGTAGTGGCCTTGCCGACGTACGCCTCGATGCTCTTGCCGCCGTCGACGAGCAGTCCGCCCTTAGCCGCGTCATAGGACGCACCCGGCACCTTCGCCGCCGGACCGAGGTCGGTCGCCTTGGTCAGGTCGATCTCGAACAGCTTCTTGTACGCGCCGGGCTCAGCCTTGCTGTCGCGTTCATCCACGACGAACCGGGTCGCCGACAACGCGGTGATCTCGGAAACCGCAGTGCCGGTCTCGTCCGGATTGTCGAGCAGATAGGCGTACTCGTGCGTCGCGCGGGTCTTCAAGTCGACCGTCACGATCCGCAACGCGGGAACCTTGCTGGGCTTCTTCGTAAGATCCGGCTGTTGCAGTGCGGACTGCATGATGCCGACGAGCGTCCGGCCGTCCGGCGTGAGCGCGAGTCCTTCCATGCCCTTGTTCGGCACCCGGTTCTTCAATTCCTTAGGCAGCGAACCGTCGAACGGCGAAAGCCGCTCGATCGCGCGGCCGTCCGCCCGGAAGTGCGTGATGAACGGGCCGTATTCGTCCGACACCCAGAACGTCCCGTCGCGCTGGGCGACTAGGCCTTCGGAGTCGTAGCCGTTCGGCGACGCGGGCAGTTTCGCGCCATTGAGGTCCACGATCGTCTCGCCGGTGTTCGCCAGGGTGTTGACCTGGCCGTTGTACGGCGATCCGTCGGCCGCGCGCAGCGGAATGCTGCGCTCCAGCACGGCTTTTCCGCCCTTCAGCCGGAACTTGCCGATGGCGGGCGTGAACGAGGGGATCGGCTCCACTTTGGACCCGTCCGGCGCGTCGACGTTCGGACCGCGGTCGGTGAGACCGTAAAACTCGTCGCGCGAACCCGGCACCGGCGTGAGTGCCGACCCATACCCGCCGCCGGTGATCTTCACGCCGCCGACGGTGCCGAGCGGCGGCACATCCGTCGGATACAGCCGGACGGCGTCGCTCACGGTGTAGGTGAACGTGTCGCGCCCGGTGAACCCGGCGGCGGGCGTGTAGCGGAACGATCCGTCCGGGCCGATGGCCAGCGCGCCGTGCCCGGGATCGGTGTGCCGCACCACCGCACCGTCGCGCTGCGCGTCACCGCGCACCTGCAGCGTGTGCCCGGCCCGCACGCGGTAATGGTCGTCCGGGCGGCCCTTGGCCTCGGCCGGGCCCGCGGCGGCCAGCGGCAGCACCAGCGCCCCGGCGACCAGCCCGATCTTCACGCGTTTCATCGGCTTTCTCCTCCTCTGGCGTCGCTTCGACGCCCGAGGGAGTCTCGACGGCCGAGTTGGACAACGTCCGTCATCGAGACGACTGCCGCGTTAACGAGCACGCCGTGCTCGAGCCGCTACCGCACCTCCTCCGACAATCAGCAGGATCGCCGCGACGCCCCAGCGACGCTGCTTCTTGACGTTGCCGCGTGCTTTCGCCGCGTGCTTTTGGGGTGGTTTCTGGGCTGCCTTGACCGGTGCGGCGCGCGGGGGTGCCGGGGGCGGGGGCATCGGGACGGGCTGGATGGCTTTGTCCGGCGGTTGAGGCGGTTGAGGTGGTTGCGGCGTTGGAGACGGGGGCGGAGGGGGCAGAGGCAGATCCGCCTGGTGCGGACCCGGGAACGACGGCGTTGCCGATGGTGCCGGTGGGGGCGGCGGTGTCGGGCTCGCCGAGGTCGACGGTGTCGGTGATGGTGATGGTGTCGGGGAAAGTGTCGGGGAAGGCGAGGTCGTCGGCGGTGCCGAAGACGACGGAGGCGGTGGCGGCGGGGGCGGAGGTGGAGGTTCTGCCAGACACCCGGCACCGTCGGACATCACCAACGGCGGCCCAGTACTCACCTCGACCGCGACGCCTCCGTCCCACCGGTACGTGACGCTCCGCCCGTCGATCCAGTTCGCGGTCGCGTAGAGCTTGTGGCCCGGTCCGAACACGACGGAACCGTAAGTCGCGTCCGGGAACTGCTCCCCCGGCACCTTCGCGACCTTCCCGCTCACCGGATTCACCGTGACCACCGCACCCTCGGCGGTGGACGAAACCCCGTACAACAGACCGTCTTCCGGGTTGTACGCGAAATCGTCGATCCCCGAGGCGAGCCACCACGGGTGCAGCAGCGTCGGCCCGGTCGCGGTGAGATAGCCGGGACTGTGCGGGTCGACGTCCACTGTGTACAGACTGGTTCCCCGCTTCACATACCAGGAACCGCCGGACATCGCCCCGGCCGTCGCGCCGGTCACCCAGCTCCACACTCCATGGTGGGTGTCGCGGCCGACCGGGCCGAGGTCGGTCAGCTCGCCGCCGGAATCGATCCGCACCGCGTGCCAGCCGTCGTGGAAGCGGCCGTCAGCGACGCCGTACGTCACGTCCTGCGCCGCCGAATACGCGATGGCGTTCAGCGCGAAAGGGCTGTGGTGCAACAGATGCCGCGCGCCGGAAGGCAACGTCAGCCGCACGATGTCGGACGACCACCCGTCGCGGCTTTCGACCTGCAGCACCCGGCAGGACGTCGCGGCCGCGCGCTGGCGAGCCGGAGCCAGCCATCCGGACGCGACGAGCAGCCCGGCGACCGCGGCCGCGGCGGCCACCACAGTCAGGTACCGGGAACCTCGCACCGGTCAGCCGAGCCGCGAGATCGCCGAGGTGAACGCGTCCGGATGCACGCTCGCGCCTCCGGCATAAGGGTTCTGCAGCTGGTAAATCGCGTACAGCAGCAGGACGATCGTGCCGGCCAGCGTCGACACGATCACCAGGTGCGCGGCCATCCGCGTGCCGCCGAAGAGGTTCGGCAGCAGGATCGAGATGACGCTCCCGAGGATGAGGGCGAACCACATGACCGAGCCGACGCCGTCGGTTTCCGCGCCGGTGAGCCGGGTCTGCCGCGCCTGGTAGACCTGCCAGAGCTGGGCGGCGGCGTCCTTCTTCCGGTCATTCGTCCAGTCGTCGCTGGCCTGCGCGCTGGCGACGACGCGGCGCATCTGGTCGAGCTGGGTCCAGCCGGTGTCCGGAATCGGTCCGTCGTCGACGAGCCGGGGCCACTCCTGCTTCGTCACCGTCGTCGCGTACGCGATGGCCAGGCGCCGCACCTGCTCGCCCGTGTCGCCGGGCAGCGCCTGAGCCGACCAGGTGGCGGCGACCAGGCCCTCCGCCTCGGTGTAGGAACCCTCGCGCGTGGCTGTGACGGCGTCGAAGAGCGAGATCAGCACGAACGCCACCAGCACCGCGTGCAGCCCGCCGACGATGGTGAACACCTGGCCCGCGGCGTCGTTGTTGTCGCGGCGGCCCTCGTCCCACCCGAAGCGCCGGACGAGATAGCCGATCACCGCGGCCGCGATGGCCGCGCCGACGACCCAGAACACCCCGATCACGTAGACGTTCATCCGGTTCCTTTCGCGCGGGGAAATACGCTGGCCGACGCTATCCAGCCGATTCCGGAACGGACAACGGCGAAACCCGCGATTCAGCCGGGTGGCCGTCCTCCGCCCCGGGGGTTCGCCGGATCGGAGCAGCGGCCCGGACACTCGTTCCCCCTTCTGCCCTTGCTCGCCAAGGGAAAGCGCCGCGTACCGCACCCGCCCGCACCCGACCGGGTCACGGCAGCGGACCCACGGTGACGCACCCCCGGTTGTCGGCCGGACAACAGCACCGGCAATGTCCGAAAAGGAACTTCGGCAAACAGGTGAATCGGACTCGGCTACCCGATCGAGTGATTGTCGAGGTCATCCGCCTTGCTATGTTATCCGCGGCGCCGCTCACGATTTCGCATTCCTCGCACCGTCTGGAAAACACTGCTCCGTCGTGTTCCGGAGTTTTCGACGTTAGGTGGTTTCGCAGTGACCGTCCCGAGTCTCTCCGCACTGTCCACTTTGGCCGCCGCACTGCGTCGGGAAGCGGAAACCCGATGACGACAGTGGACGCCCGCACCGGACCCCGCTCCGTGGCCGAGGTGCTGGACTGGAGCCGGAGCCGATGGGAACCGGCGATGCGCGCGGCGGTGGACCGGCTGCCCGCGTCGATGCGCCGGATCGCCGGCTACCACCTCGGCTGGTGGGACGAGACGGGAACCGCGACGAACGCCTCCGGCGGCAAGGCCCTGCGCCCGGCGCTGGTGCTGCTGTGCGCGGAGGCCTGCGGCGGAGACCCAGCGGACGCGATCCCGGCCGCGGTGGCCGTCGAACTCGCGCACAACTTCTCTCTGCTGCACGACGACGTCATGGACGGCGACCGCACCCGGCGGCACCGGCCCACCGCGTGGACCGTCTTCGGCACCGGACAAGCAGTGCTGGCCGGAGATTCCCTCCTGACCCTGGCCTTCGACGTCCTGTCCCCCGACGGCCCGGCCGCCGCGCGCCTGCTGAGCACCGCGGTGCTGGACCTCCTGCACGGCCAGCACGAAGACCTGGCGTTCGAACAGCGGACGAACGTCGAAGTGGCGGAATGCGAACGCATGGCACAGGGAAAAACGGCGGCACTGCTGAGCGCGGCGTGCACCCTCGGCGTACTGGTGGTCGGCGGCCGCGGAGAGCACATCGAACGCTTCGGCCGCTTCGGCCGCTCCCTCGGCCTCGCCTTCCAGCACGTAGACGACCTCCTCGGCATCTGGGGCGACCCGGCCGTCACCGGAAAGCCGATCTATTCGGACCTCCGCAGCCGCAAGAAATCCCTCCCGGTGGTCGCGGCACTCACCTCAGGCACGTCCGCGGGACAGGAACTGGCGATGCTCTACCGCCACCCCCTGCCCGACGACTGCCTGGCCAAAGCCGCGGCCCTGGTCGACGAAGCCGGCGGCCGAACCTGGAGCCACACCCAAGCGGACGAGCTGCTCACCGACGCGCTGACCTCCCTGACCGCCGCTAACCCAGCCCCCAGAGCGACGGCCGAACTGACCGCACTGGCCCAGCTCATCACCCGCCGAGACCACTGACCCCGGGCAGTCGCCCGACTAGGACGGTCGTCCGCCCTGGGCGGTTGTCCGATGGGGACGGTCATACGCCCTGGGCAGTCGTCCGATGGGGACGGTCATCTGCCCTGCACAGTCGCCCTACCGGGACGATCATCCGCCCTGAACAACCGCCCTACCGCAGCGATCGCCCACCCTGGGCGGTCGCCCTACCGGGACGATCATCCGCCCTGAACAATCGCCCTACTGCGGCGATCGTTCGCCCTGGGCGGTCGCCCTGCCCGGCAGCCCGGCGATCGAGGCAGCCTCCCCAACCTGGGGCAGGCACCTAACGTGGACAACCGCCCAACCACAACGATCACCCAGCCAGCAAGGCCATCCGCCCGGACGATCGTCCGCCCTGGGCAACCGCCCAGGGCGATCGCCCAACAGCGCACCATTCGCCATCGATCGCTCGGCTAGGGGGCAATCGTCCAATCAGGGCAGTCGCCCGACCAGATCGATCGCCCTGGGCAATCGCCCTACTACCGCTCGAACGCCTCCCAGCACCCTCGGGAGCATGCAGCCCCCGACCCCGGGCGCACCCACAGCGTCGCCACGGCGCCCACCGAATCCCACGCAGCCCCCCCCCCGAACCGTCACCGCCCCGGTCGGCTCAACCCGTCATCCCCGGCCCCGCGAGAAAGCACCACCTCATCGGTATTCGCGAGCGCTTCCTTCCCCCGCTGAGTCGGCGGCGCCGTCGTGAGATCGCGCAACCGGATCGGCGGCCCGAGGTCGATCAACGTCGGCACGTACTCGGCCTTGTCCACGGCCCACTTCCCGCCAGCACGGCTGAACCGGAACCGAGCCGCCACCCCTTCCTCGGTAGACCCCCGAGGCTCGTCATGCCGGGCAACCTCATTGCCGAGCCCGAACGCCACCCACTTCCCGCCGACCTTCTGGAACGGCTGCACCACATGCGCGTGATGCCCGACGATCAAATCGAGATCCGGCGAGGCCGTCAGCTTCTGCGCCAACTTCTTCTGCTCAGCAGTCACGTCATGCTGATACTCGACACCCCAATGCAGGCTCGCGATCACGACCTCCGCTCCCGCCGCCTTCGCCTCGCGCGCCGCGGAGAGGATCTCGTCGGGGTCGATTTCGTTGGCCAGCCACGGTTTCCCGGCTGGCCGCTTGATCCCGTTGAACCCGAACGAATAGGACAGCTGCGCGACCTTCACCCCGTGCACGTCCAAGATCAGCGGTTTCCCCGCTTCCTCGGCCGAACGCGCGGAGCCGGTGTGCTTCAACCCGGCCTGGTCGAGTTTGTCCAGCGTCCGCTGAACACCGGCCGCACCCTGGTCGAGCGTGTGGTTCGACGCCGTGGAGCAGGTGTCGTATCCGGTGTCCTTCAACGCGTCCGCGATTTCCGGCGGCGCGCTGAACGACGGATACCCGCTGTACGGCCCGCCTTCCGGGGCGAGCGGGGTTTCGAGGTGGCAGATCCCCAGATCCGCGCCGGACACCAGCGGTTTGACCCCGGCGAACAGTTGCCGGTAGTCGATCTTCCCGCCACCGTCCGCTTCGGCCTGTTCGGTGAGCCGCGGGTGGATCAGCACGTCCCCGGTCGCCACGACGGTGAACGAATCCGGAGAAGCGGCCGCCGCTGAGGACGACGGCCCGGCTGAGGACCGTTGCGGGGCGGCTTCGCTCCCACACGCCGTCAGCATCAGCGCGACCCCGGCGAGGGCGGCGGCGCGGCGCATGTTCGTCATGAATCATCCCCTTTGCCCGACTGCCCGGCACATCCTTCCTCATCACTCTTGTGGGTTAACACCCCGGTCGTGACCAGGCGAAACGCTCAGGCTAGGCAGTCCGCGGGCTGTCCGCGAGTCAACGCCGGGTCAGTCTGGTCGAACGTCCGCGCGACTCCCGGCCCGGACGTGCGCGTCTCGAACCGCACCGTCACCCGGCCGTGCCCCGCGCCTTGCACCCAGCCCGTGCCGTACTCGGCATGCACGACGTCGTCGCCCGGACGCCACCCCGACGACGACACCGGAGCACTCCCGCCCGGCGACGGTGCCGAAGTAACCACCGGTTCCTCGGTCGCGGCAGGCACGGTCAAGCTGAACAACGCGTCCTGATGCGGCACCGAAAGTCCGCTGAACGCAACGCCCGCCAGCCGTACTCCGCCGAATTCCTGCGGGTCGAGCAGGAGCCGTTCCGCAGTAGCCGCAAGCTGTTCGAGGTTATCGGTGGGCGATGCGGTGGTCTCGGACCGGGTGACCGTGCTCATGTCCGTGTGCCGCAGCTTGATCACCACCGTGCGTGCGACACGACCTGCCTTCACCAGCCGAGCGTGCGCACCAGCCGCGATTTTCCTTACCTCAGCGCGCAATCGGACGAGATCGACCACGTCGACGTCGAAGGTCGTCTCCGCGCTCACCTGCTTGGCTTCACCCCGTTCCGCGACCGGACGGTCGTCGAATCCGCTCGCCAGCCGCCGCAAGTCGCGGCCGACCACGCCACCGAGCGTCGACACCGCGTCCGGCTCCGGCAACGCCGCCAGCTCGCCCAGGGTGAGGACGCCGATCGTGCGCAGTTTCGCTTCCGCCACCGGACCGATCCCCCACAACGCGCGCACCGGCAGCGGAGCAAGGAATTCGCGTTCGGTCCCCGGCGGCACGACGAGCAGACCGTCCGGCTTCGCGCGGTCCGAACCGATTTTCGCGACCTGCTTCCCAGTCCCCGCACCGATCGACGCGGTCAGCCCGGTCTGTTCCCGGATCCGCGTACGCAGATTGTCGGCCCACTCGGTCACCTCCTCGACCGACGCGCCAGCCAGCGCGGGCGGTTCGGCGAACGCCTCGTCGAGGGAAATCCGTTCCAGCACCGGCGCGACCTCGCCGACGACGTCGAAAACCTGCTTGCTCAGGATCTCGTACAACCGGAACCGCGGCGGCAGCACCACGCCGCCGGCCGGAAGCAGCCGTCGAGCCTGCGACATCGGCATCGCCGAACGCACGCCGTACTCCCGCGATTCGTAACTCGCCCCGGCGACGACACCGCGGTGTCCAGTACCGCCGACCACCACCGCACGCCCGCGCAGCGTCGGGCGGGTGAGCTGCTCGGCGGAGGCGTAGAACGCATCGAGGTCCAGGTGCACGACCCAGCGGGACATGTCAGCTTCCAGCGTCCAGGAGCCGTTGCAACGCCTTGGTGTAAGCCTCGAACGCGGCGCGGCCCTTGCTCGTGAGCCGCACCAGCGTGACCGGCGTGCGGTGCTCGTAAGCCTTGGTGATCTCGACGTACTCGGCGTCCTCAAGTTTGCGCAGGTGGGTCGAAAGGTTGCCCGCGGTCATCTCCAGCAACTGCTGCAACCGCGGAAAAGTGATCTGGTCTGCGGAACGCAGCCCGGCGAGCGCGACCGTGACGCGCAGCCGCGCCTGCGCGTGGATGACGGGGTCGAGCTCCGGCAGCTCAGTCACGGGGCCGCACCACGTAGACCAGCGCCGCGACCGCGAATCCGCCGCCTCCGGCGAGCGAGAGGACGAGGAAGTTGCCCGGCACGCCGACCAGGACGCTCGCCCCGCTGCACACGATGATCCAGCCGCCGAGGAAGTACTGCCGCAAGTCCTGCCACAACGTCCCGCCCGCGAGGTAGAGCGCACCCGTGAGCAGCAACGACGTGCCTGACCACAGCAACGGCACGAGATCCGAGCCCTCCGGGAGGAGTTTGGTGATCCGGACGTCGATCAGGTACATCCCGGCGAACGAGATCATCCACGCCCAGCCGTACATCGCCCCGATCCGCCGGGACGGCCCGCGAATCCCGCGGCCGCCTTTGCTGCCGTGCCAAGCGGAGTAAACGATCGCGCCCACCATGAGCACCGCGACGACGATTCCCGCGACCCAGCCGGGCAACAGCGCCGCCGATCGCTCGTCGGAGAGGTAGACGAGCCCCCAGCCGACCAGCCAGGCGAAGGCCCAGACGGCGAACAGACGCGCCGGGCTGACTCGCAGCTCCCGGCGCGTCCGTTCGTTCTGCCGGGCGATCAGTTCCAGCGATTCCGCCACGGACAGCGGCTCGCCTTCGTCCTCGACGGGGTCGCTCGCGTCGTCGTTCACCCCGGACCGCCCTTCCCCCGTACTGACCCCGCATGCAGCACGGAAGCTAACACGTCACGCGACCTTCACCGGGCCCAGCCGGAACCGCCGCACCACCACGAGCGCGGGCACGACCAGCCACGCCGCCAGCACACCCACGGCGAGACCGAGCCCGCCGGCGTGGTCCACCGGGAGCGTGCCGACGCGGCCGAGCCAGTACGTAGGAAAGAAATGCGCGAGCGTCGACATCCATTCCGGCAAGATCGACAGCGGCATCCACAATCCGCCGAACACACCGAGCGGCAGCATCAGCGCACCAGTCATCGCACCGACTGTGTCGCCCTTGCCGAACAACCCGAGCAACAGCCCGAGCACCGCGAACGGCAGCGCGCCCAGCCACAGCGCGACGCCGCTGAGCAGCCATTGAGCCGCGGTGAGCTGCACTCCGCGCAGTGCGCCGGCCACGAAGATCACCAGGACCACCGGCAACGCCATGGCCATCGAAGAGGCGATCTTCACCGCGAGGTAGCCGGGTCCACGCATCGGAGTGAGCCGAAGCTGCCGTTGCCAGCCGTCAGTCCGTTCGGTCGCGACCCGGGTGCCGGTGAACAACGCGCCGCTCATCGCGCCGTACGCGCCCATGTTGATCATCGTCGTGACGCTCGCCTTGATGCCGTCCGCACCGACCTGGTCACCGAACAACCCGCCGAACAGGAGAAACATGCCGAGGGGGACCGCGATGGTGAACAGCGCGAACTGCGGGCTGCGGACGATGCGCAGGATCTCCAACCGGAGATAGACAAAGTTCATCGGAGCGCTCCCTGCGGCTCGTCGGAGGTGAGGGCGAGGAACGCTTCCTCCAGCCCCGCGGAGGTGATCTCGATCGAGCTGACCTGAGGAAACGCCGTGAGCAACGCCCGAATCGCCAGGTCAGAGTCAGTACAGCTCAGTTCCGTACGATCGCCCTGTACGACTGCCCTGGCGACCCCGTCGAGTGCGGCCAGGTCTTCCGGGCAAGCGCCCTGTACGACTGCCCTGATCACTCGCCCGGACACATTCGCGCGCACCTCGTCGACCGCGCCGTCCGCGACGACCTTCCCGTGCCGCATCAACACGACGCGGTCCGCGTAGTCCTCGGCCTCGGCGAGGTAGTGCGTCGCGAAGAGAACGGTCCGCCCGGTCGCCGTGAACTCATGCATCGATGCCCAGAACTCGCGTCGGGCGTCGACGTCCAGCGCCGCAGTCGGCTCGTCAAGGATCAGCAACTCCGGGTCGCCAGTGAGCGCGAGCGCGTACCGAACTCGCTGCAACTGCCCGCCGGACAACTTGCCGCACCGCCGCTGAGCGAACTCCCCGATCCCGGCCCGGTCGAAAACCTCTTTGGCCGACAACGGATTCCGGAACATCGACCGATGCAGCTCGACCAGTTCGGCTGGCGTGACATCCCGCAGCAAGAACCCGTTCTGCACCATCGCCGCGAGCCGCCCGGAGTCGAGCGCCGCGCGAGGCGCCCCACCGAACACCCGCACGCTTCCCTCGTCCGGTGAGGTGAGCCCCAGCAGCATGTCGATCGTGGTCGATTTGCCCGCACCGTTCGGCCCGAGCAGGGCGACGACCTCGCCCCGCCGCACGGTCATCGACACGCCGTCGACTGCGCGGACCTGCTTGAACTGCTTCACCAGGCCGGTCAGCCTGAAAGCTTCGGTCATCTTGTCCCCCAGTGGTTCGCTGTCCTGAACTTTGTAACACAAAGTAGGTTGTTATGGAAAGCAGTGGGCGATGCGGAGTCGTTGACCGCGACAAGCTCGCGTCGGCTTACACCCGGTTAATCCGGTTGCTCCCCGAACCCGGCCGCACTACCGTCCCGGTACATGACGATCTTCGCCCGCTGCCGCCTGTCCTGATCCCGGCACGACCTTCCGGGCTGCCCGCCACCGGGCGGCCCCCGCTTCGCGTGCCGGACCGCATCTCGTCCGGAAAGGACACTTTCGCCTTATGGGCAAGCACATCGTCATGGTCGGCTGCTCCGCGCCGAGTCACGTCTATCCGTCCCTTGGGATCATCCGCGAGCTGGTCCAACGCGGGCACCGAGTCAGCTACGTCGTGGGCGAACCGCTCACCGAACTGGTCGCGGCGACGGGCGCGGACGTCGTCGCGCACCCCACGATCTTCCCGCTCGGCCCGGACGCGGAATGGCCGGAAGACCCGGCGGAAGCGATGCGCGTCTTCCTCGACGAAGCCGTCGCGATCCACCCGCGGCTGATCGAAACCTTCGACCAGGACCGGCCGGACCTGCTGCTCTACGACATCGGCGGCTTGGGCGCTCCGCTGCTCGGCCTCCGCTACGACGTGCCCGCGGTGCAGCTCTCTCCCTCCTACGTCGCCTGGGACGGCTACGAGGAAGAACTCGCCGACGTCCTCAAACCCCTCCGCACCTCACCGTCCGGAATGGACTACAACCGAGCGTTCACCTCGTGGCTGGCGGAAAACGGCGTCGCCGAAGACGCCTGGACGTGGCTCGCCCGACCGGTGCCGATCCTGTCGCTGATCCCGCGTGCGATGCAGCCGAACGCCGACCGCGTGCCGGAGGACCGCGTCCAGTTCGTCGGCCCCTGTCTCGACCCGGCGCGCGCAGCCGAGCACTGGACTCCGCCGTCCGACGGGAAACCTGTGCTGCTCGTGTCGTTCGGCACCGCGTACAACGACCAGCTGGACATCTACCGCCACTGCATCACCGAATTCGAGGACTGGCACGTCGTGCTCTCGATCGGCAAGCACGTGTCGAAGGACGATCTCGGCCCGCTGCCGGAGTCGGTCGAGGTGCATGAAACGGTGCCTCAGTTGGCAATCCTCGACGTCGCGTCCGCGTTCATCACGCACGCCGGCATGGGCGGTTGCACGGAATCCCTGTGGTACGGCGTCCCGACGGTCGCCATTCCCCAGGCCGTCGACCAGTTCGGCAACGCCGCGCAATTGGAGGCGTTGGGGGTGGGCAAGCATTTGCCCGCAGACCAGGTGACCGCCAAGTCTCTCCGCGAAGCCGTGGTTGAGGTCAGCAGTTCGTCGGACGTCACCGCGCGGTTAGCCGAGCTGCGGGCGGAAATCCGGGCCAACGGCGGGATCGCCGCAGCCACGGACGCGGTGGAGCGGTTCCTGAACTGAATGCCCGCCCGGGCTTGGCAGCAAGCCCGGGCGGTGCGGCTACCCAGCCCGGATCTCGTTGAGGTAGTTGTAAATCGTGTACCGCGTCACCTCGAGCTGCGCGGCCAGATGGTCCACCGCGTCCTTGATCAGGAAGTACCCGGCCTCGTCCAGCTCGCGAACCACCGCCGACTTGTGCCGCTTCTTCATCAGCTCCACCGGAATCCCGGACTTCCCGATCGCGCGTCCGACGAGGAACCGTTGCAGGCTGTCGACGTCCGGCAGGAACGTCTCCTCCCGGCGTTCCTCAGACGTCTGCCCCGCCGCGGGCAGTTCGCTGTTCACGCACAAACACCCGATCGCGGTACCCTCGGAGTCGCGCAGAAACAACGTGGACGAACGGATTTCGCGCCCGTCCGGGCTGTGCGTGCGGTAGTTGGTCAGGTCCTGCGTCGTGCCGCGCCGGACGAGCCCGAGCAGCAGATCCGTCATCGGCCCGCCGACCGAGCGACCGGTCAGTTCGCCCGCGATCGCGACGATCGAATCCGGCAGCCGCGACAGGTCGTGCAGCAGCACCTCGTTGCCCGGCCCGAGCATCGCCGCCAGCCCGTCCACCGCCGGAATCAACGCGGTGAGCAGCTCGTGCGTAGCCGTGCCCGAAGCCGACGCGACCGGCACGGCCCGGCGAGGCCGCAGCAGCGTTTCCAACGCGTCCCGCACCTGGTCCGCGGCGGCGGCCGGCGTCGACGCGTGCGGCGACAACCGGACGTGTTCGGGACGCACAGTCGCCGCGATCCCCGCCGCCGCCAACGCTGCCCCGACCTGCTCCGCCGGCTTGCCTGGCAACGAGAACGCGAGAATCCCGGCCCGTCGTTCGGTCGCCGACACGATGTCCGCGCCGAACGAGCGCAGCACGTCCTCCAGCTCGCCGACGCGTTCGCCGATCCGGCCCGCGATCGCCGCGACGCCGGTTTCCTCGACCAGTTCGAGCGCCGCCGCGAAAGCACCGGACGTGACCGGGCTGAGGTTCGAGATCGACCAGCTCGCCGCGGTCGGGTCGGCCGGATGGATCTCGTCGTCGAACAGGCCGGGGTCGCGCGCGCCGGTCCAGCCGGAGAGGATCGGGTCCATCCGCGCCAGCGCCCGGTCGGACAGCACCGCGAACCCGGTGCCCCAGCCCGCCCGCAGCCACTTCTGCCCACCGACCACGAGCACGTCGGCGACCTCCCACGGCGCGTCGACGACCCCGAAACCCTGGATCCCGTCGACCACCAGCAGCCGGTCGCCCACCACCTCGCGCAAGGCGGCGAGATCGGCACGATAACCGGTGCGGAAGTCGACCGCGCTCACCGAAACCACTGTGGTCTCAGGCGTGAGCGCCTCCACGAGACGATCGGCGGTGACGTAGCCGCCTTCCAGACGCCGCATCCGCACCCGTCCGGCCTGCTCGGCACGCGCCCATGGATACGTGTTGGCCGGGAACTCCGCGGCCGACACGAGCACTTCGCCGTGACTGTTGAACGCCGCCTGAAACAGGCCGAGACTGGTGTGCGGGAGCAGCACGGTGTGGTCGGTGTCGCTGCCGCAGAGCCGCGCGGCCGCCGCTTTCGCCCGGATCTCCTGCCGCATCAGTTCGTCCACAGTGGACGGACCAGCCTTGGTCGTCGCCTCCAGCAGCCGCGCGGTGGTGTCGAGCACGGCGTGCGACGGCGGCCCGAACCGCGCGAAATCCAGGTAGCCCGCGGGCTCGTCGAACTGGAGCAGGTACCGGGGCGGGATCCGGGTCACGAGAGGACCCGCGCGAGGAACTGCCGCGTCCGCTCGTGTTCCGGAGCTTTCAGCACCCGTTCCGGCGGTCCGGTTTCGACCACCGCGCCGTCGGCGAGGAACACCACCTCGTCGGCGGCCTCCGCGGCGAAGGCCATCTCGTGCGTCACGACCACCATCGTCATCCCCTCCCGAGCCAACGTACCCATCACCGCCAGCACCTCCCCCACCAGTTCCGGGTCCAGCGCGGACGTCGGCTCGTCGAACAGCATGAGCTTCGGCTTCATCGCCAGCGACCGCGCGATCGCGACGCGCTGCTGCTGCCCACCGGACAGTTGCCCTGGATAAGCGCCCGCTCGGTCCGCGAGCCCGACCCGGTCGAGCAGGTCCAGCGCCTCTTTCCGGGCCTTCGCCGGGTCGGCGCCGAGCACCCGCACCGGCCCCTCGATCACGTTCTCCAGCGCCGTCCGATGCCCGAACAGGTTGAACCGCTGGAACACCATGCCGATGTCCCGGCGCTGGCGTGCGACGTCCTTCTCCCGCAGTTCGTACAGCTTGCCGCCGCGCAGCTTGAACCCGATCGGCTCGCCGTCCACCCAGACCTGGCCGCCGTCGATCGTCTCGAGATGGTTGAGGCAGCGCAAAAACGTGCTCTTGCCCGCCCCGGACGGCCCGAGCAGGCACACCACCTGTCCTTTGCGGACCTCCAGATCGATGCCCTTGAGCACCTCGATGTGCCCGTAGTTCTTGCGTACCCCGACAGCTTTCAGCAGCGGCTCAGACACGAGCACCCCTCACCAGCGGCATCCCCTTGAGCGCCTTGCCGACCCGCGCGGCAGGACTCCGGTCAGCCGCCCCGAACGATCGTTCAAGGTAGTGCTGGCCGACGCCGGCCACGGTCACCACGACCATGTACCAGATCGCCGCCGCGATCAGCGTCTCCATCACCAGCAGATTGTTGGACGAGATGTTGTTGGCCGCGTGGATCAGCTCCGTCACGCCGATCACCGACGCCATCGACGTGCCCTTGAGCATGTTGATGAAGTCGTTGCCAGTCGGCGGGATGATCACGCGCATCGCCTGCGGCAGCACGACGCGGCGCAGCGTCGCGCCAGGCGTCATGCCGATGGATTTCGCCGCCTCGGTCTGCCCGGTGTCGACGCTGGTCAGCCCGGCGCGGACGATCTCCGCCATGTACGCGCTCTCGTTCAGCGCCAGCCCGAGCAGTGCCGCGGTGAACGCGCTGATCAGCACGTTCGTCGGCTCGTGGACGAGGTAACCGCCGAAGGGCAGCGGGATCGAGACGGTCGGGAAGATCAGCGCCAGGTTGTACCAAATCAGGATCTGCAGCAGCACCGGAAGCCCGCGGAACAGCCAGATGTAGGCCGCCGCGAACCATTTCGCGACCGGGTTGGCGCTCAGCCGCAGCAACGCGATCAGGATGCCGAGCACGATCGCGATCGCCTGCGCGATCACCGCCAGCACAACGGTATTGAGCAGGCCGAGCGCCATCACGCGGTAAAAGACGAAGTCAGGGACCGAGCCCCAGTCGATCTGCGCTTGCGCGAGCGCGAAACCCAGCAGCACCAGCAGAGCGACGATCACCGCCGCGCTGACCCAGCGCCCCCAATGCCGCAACCGGACGATCGGCAGCGGTTCAGCTTCCGCCATTGACGGCCGCCTCCTTGATCGCGCCCTGCTCGACGCCCCAGGACTGCAGGATCTTGCCGTACGTCCCGTCCGCGACGAGCGACTGCAACGCCTGCTTGACTGCATCGCGCAGCTTCGTGTTGGTCTTCGCGAAGCCCATCCCGTACGGCCCGCCCTCGATCGGCTGGCCCGGCACGACCTCGAAGAACTTGCCATCGCCCGCCGTACGCGAGATGTAGACCGCGCTTGGCAGGTCGTTGAGAATCGCCGCGACGCGACCGGTGCGCAGCTGATTCTGGTTCTGGTTGTCGCTGTCGGTCGCGGTGACCGTGATCGCCGGCTTGCCCGCCTGCGTGCATTTCGCGCTCTGCGCGGTGGCGAACTTCTGGTGACTGGTGCCCTGTACGACCGCCACGTTCTTGCCGCACAACGCATCCGGCCCGGTGATGCCGTCCGGGTTGCCCTTGCGGATCATGATCGTGATGCCGGACGAGAAGTAGTCGACGAAGTCGATCTGCTGCTGGCGTTCCTTGGTGTCGTTCATCGCCGCCATGGTCAGATCGACGCGGCCGGACTGCAGGCTCGTGATCAGCGAACCGAACGCGAGATCCTGGTACGCGACGCTCACCCCGAGCTTCGCCCCGACCGCCTTGGCCAGATCGACCTCGTAGCCGATCGGCGTCTTGCCGTCCGAGGCGTAGAAGTTGTTCGGAGCCGACTGGATATTGGACGCCAGCCGCAACGTCTTCGCCTGCGCGACAGCCGTCGGCAGCGCTCCGGCGAGCTGCGGGTCGGCCTTGATCGCCCCGAGCAACGCGGTGTTGTCCGGAATAGCGCTCGGCTTCTGCTGCGGTCCGCCGCCGGCCCCGTCGGGACCTCCTCCACAAGCGGTAGCGAACGCGAGCAGACCGCCCAGCAGCGCGGCCTGCCAGGCACGGGAACGAAGCGACGACATGCGGTTCCTCCAGGACGTCGTGGGTTCCGCGGAACGCTACAACTGCTTGTTTAATAGGTCAACACACAGTTGAATTCCTGTCTCGTCTAGCGTGCGGACATGCCCTTCGACGAGAGCTTCCGCCAGTTCTGGACCGAACGGCGGCTCGCGTCGCTCACGACGGTGCGCCCCAACGGAACGCCACATGTAGTAGCCGTCGGCGTGACGGTTGATTTCGAGCAGAGCATCGCCCGCGTGATCGCCTCGGGGACCTCGTACAAGGCCCGCGTCATCCGCGCCGCTGGCGAGGGTGGGCTGGCCGCCGCGGTGTGCCAGTTCGAGGGCCGGACCTGGTCCACGCTGGAAGGCCGGATCCGGCTACTCGATGACGTCGCCTCAGTACGCGACGCCGAAGAGCGCTACGCCCAGCGGTACCGGAAACCGCGGGAAAACCCGCAGCGAGTCGTCCTGGAACTCACTATCGGACGCGTGCTGGGCAACGCCTGACATTCGGGCATCCGGACGATCGCCCTGGTCGACTGCCCTGGGCGACTGCCCGGGTCAAGTGCCCTGGTCAGTCGCCTCGGCTGGTCGCCTAGGTCAACCGCCCAGGTCGATCGCCCTGAACGACTGCCCCGGTCAGACCTCTTCGACCGGCCTCGACCCACTGTCCCAATCAGGCACCGGTCGGTCAGCAGTCTCAGTCGCCTGGCCCGGGCGTCCGTCCCGGCCGACTGCCCTGATCGCCAGCCCTGACCAGCTGACCTCGCCCACAATCCCGGTCAATCGCCCTGGTCGACTGCCCTGGTCGACTGCCCTGGTCGAGTGCGCTGGTCGAGTGCGCTGGTCACACGAACTGCGCCAGCAACCCTTCCGCACTGCGCACCACAACCTGCGCCGCAGCCCGCTCTGCCAACGCCCGATCCGGCCGCTCCGCCTCATGCCGCCACCGCATCACCGCGTCAAGACCGGCTTCATACATCTCGCGCGGATCCGTACCCGCCGCAAGCCCCAGCCGTTCTTCCGACGCCGTCCCCTCCGCCCCCAGCAGCCGCACGGCTTCTTCCGCCGACTCGCCCGCCAACGCCGTGCGCCCGCCTCGAATGTCCGCGATCAGCCGCAACTCGCGGAAGTCATGCGCACCAGCCGAAAACCGCTCGACCCGTGCCGCGAGCCGGTCACTGTGCGGCCGAGGCTCCGCGTTCAACACGGTCTCCAACCGAATCAACGCCGTCCGCGCGCGCAACGCGTCCGCACGCGCAGCGAAACAACCCGCGATCGTGTCGCGAAGCTCGCCAAGACCACTGCGCCGCACCAGTTCCGCCGACAGCTTCATCCGGTCATCGCAGCCCGTACGGATCAACGTCAGCGCAAGCTTCACCCCGAACAGCCCGAAGCGCACCACCAACGACCGTCGCGTCTCAACTGACACCGGCCCCGGAAACGCCGGATCAGTAAAGGTGTCCACCGACAGCAGATACCGCTCCAACTCTTCGCGAGGAACAGCCGCGAAGGCCGCTAGAAGCTCGAACTCGTCGTCAGTGAACGCGCGCGCCCCGTACGCAAGCTGCGCCGCCACCGCGATCACGCCTTGAAACCCGCTGCACAGTGGGTCTTCACGCCACGCGCGCCGCGCAATCTGCTTCGCGGTAAGCAGTGCGTCAATCCGGCCCGCGCCCGTTTCGTCCGCACGCGCAAGCACAAGGATCGTGTCAACCGCCGTCTGGCGCGCGAACGCTGAAGGTGTCGCCGGACGTAATGTCGCCAACTGGTCGGGCTCGAGGTGGCGCAACAGCTGTACGGACGCGTCAGTGAGCGTCGACGGATGCGGCGCGTCGAGAAACTCCAGATCCCGCAACGCCCGCGTCGGCCAATCCCCCAACGCGGCGGCCAGCGTGGACTTCCCCGTCCCCGAGGCTCCTCCGATCCCCACTCGAAGCGGCTCGTCGAGATGATCAAGCGCTTCCCTCAGCAACGCCGAAGCCCTCGGACTGTCGCGGTAGTACGCACAAGCATCCGCCAGAAGAGCCCGAACGTCCTCAACCACGCGCGACACCACTCCTCACTCGACTGACCCGGCACACAGTCCCGAACATCTTCGGCTACCCGGCAACACTCCGCTCACCGAATCCCGAAGCCAACCATCACCCATCCAGCCCGGGCATCTCCCGAAACGCCCGCAACGGCCCAAGAACGCCGCATTCCCACGACCGAACCAGTTCGCTCCACGATCCGGGCACTCGCCCAGCAACGAATGCCGACACGAGCCAGCATCCTCCAGTCGCCACTGACCCCGTCCGCAATCCATCCCGGCTGAAACTCGCGCGATCAGTTTCCTGGACGACCGACCGGCCAACATCCTTCGGCCATCCCGACTGAACTCGCATAAGCCATCCCCTAAGCGGCCTGTTGCCCAGCACTCCGCCCGCCGGACCACCCGGTGCGCGTCCAACTCTCCCAGCCAAGGTCATGCAGACCTCCTCGCCGCCACCCGTCTGCGAGACGATCAGCCAGCCTCAGCAAACGCACTAGAACTGCCAAAAGCACGCCGCGCCTATCCGACATCACGCAGGCATCCGCTTGACACCTAACGGGCCACCCTCACCGATGCCCAGAAGGGCCGCCAGCACCACACAATCCCGGCCCGGGGAAAGTCACGCAGGCAGCTCTTTGGGCACCCGATTAGCCAGCATCCCCAGCTCCCCAGCCCGCTTGTGCAACCCGGCAAGCCGGTCGATTTCCCGCCGCAGCGCCGCGCTTCGCCGCTCGCGCTCGGCCGATCCGGCGATGATCATCTCGCGTTCCCGCGTCAGCTCGTCGGCAAGACCGTCGGCGAGGTCGGTGAAGTGGTCCCGCAACCGCCGGTGCACCTGACGGATCGCGTCGCGGCACTCCTTGCTGAACCGCAGGAACACGTCGTCGACGTGCCGTTGCGCGGTCATCTTGGCCACCGCTTGCCGACGTTGCAGCCGCATGCCGCCTTCGTCGCTGATGGTCTTCGCCGCGAACGCGACACCGGCGCCGATCGACACCGGGTTGATCAACGGCAAGCCCGCCAACCCCGTCACCAGCCCGAACATCAGCACGCCGCCGTACGAACCGCGCAACCCGGTGAACGCCTTCTGCCCGATCTTGAACCGCTCGATCCGCGGCTGGCGCACTTCGGCGATCCGGTCCGCGCCGGAGTCGGTCAAGGCCAGTTCCGGCAGGTCGTACTGCGCGCCGAAACTCACCGCCACCGCCTGCGCGATCCACTCCGCGCGCTCGGCCGCGAACGTGTAGGTCGTCTCGACCGCTTCCGCGAGCGTGCTGTCCAGCCACGGCCCGAATTCGTCCCACACCTTGACCGGGTCCCCGCGGTCAAAGGTCTCGTCGATCGTCTCGACGATCTTCCGGGTGCGTTCGCGCAGGTCGTACTCCGCGTCGGACTGCAGGTCGGCGATTTCGTCTGACAGCAGGTTCTGCCACCGGCTGTTGCGCCGGCGCAATTCGTCAGCGCGACGTTGGGAGCGTTGCAGCAACGTCGTCTGATCAACGCCTGCTTCCTGTCCCGCCGCCTCAGCACGTGCCCGCAACGTCTCGACCAGCTCAGCCGCCGCCGCGCGCACGCTCACCGCGGCGAGCAAGGCGGCCGTGCTCTCCGCCGGTCGCGAAACCTGGGTCGCGATCCAGGAAAGCAGTTCGGGGAACCCAGACCGCACGTTGAGGTCTTGATCGCCACCCTTGGCCGCGGCGAACCGAACCGTCGCCGACACCGGCAGCACCGGAGAGTCGATTCCCGCCGCGGACAGCGCGGTCCGGTTCTGCTCGGCGACCGTGCGCCATCCAGCGCTGACATCGATCTTGGTCAGCGCGACGACCACGTGCGGACACCACGTCCGGATGTGATGCGCCAACGCCAGCTCGGCCTGGTCCAGCGGAGCGGCGGCGTCGGAAACAAGAATGACCGCGTCGGCGTCCGCGAGAACGTCGAGAGCGGCAGCGGTGCGAGGCGACCTCGGGTCGCCGATCGCCGGAGTGTCGATGAGCACCAAGCCCGCCGACAGCAAGTCGCGCGGAACCCCGACCTCGACCCGCCGCAGCGATCCGGCCGGTCGCGCGCCGACCTCGCCGGTCAGCTTTTCGATCTCGATCGGGATGCGTTCGTCGGCGCGTCCGACGAGCGTCGCCCCGGGTTCGGCGGCGTAGCCGATTTCGATCGGCACCGAGGGAGTCGCCGCATCGCCGACCGGGCAGACCGGCGCGTTGAGCACCGCGTTGACCAGGTAGCCCTTGCCTTGCTTGGGAAAGCCGAGCACAGCGACGCGCGTGCCGCCCGGCGGCCGGTCCTGACGCCGGCGAAGGCGTTGCGCCAGGTCTTCGCGGCCGTGCGTCCGGCAAGCCTCCGAGGTCTCTGCGAGCACTTCGAGCCAAGCTGGAGCCGTCACGGCGAATCAGTGTCCCCCGTGTACGGGGAGTATCCGAACCGGGTGGTGGGGGGGGGGGGGGGGGGGGGGGGGGGGGGGGGGGGGGGGGGGGGGGGGGGGGGGGGGGGGGGGGGGGGGGGGGGGGGGGGGGGGGGGGGGG
>NZ_JBVJOE010000005.1:330449-748287 GCF_055583325.1 Amycolatopsis sp. NPDC104775 | reverse complement strand
CGCGTAGCGACTCCGGCCGGCGCGGCACAGCGGAACCCCGTGCAGGCACATGCGCACGACCCCCCCGTGCCCCCGGGGGGGGGGGGGGGGGGGCGCCCCCCCCCCCCCCCCCCCCCCCCGCGCCGGTGAGGTTCAGACCTCCCGGGAGGTCTGAACCTCACGCTGTGGTCAAGACCACAGTCCCGGCGGGTCAGCCCGGGATCTTGTCCAGGAAGCCGTGCACCTTGGCGATCCGGCCGTCGGCGATCTCCACGACGTCGAACCCGATCGCGATCGGCTCGGGGCTGCCCGGAGCCGAGAGGTGCCACTGGAACCGCGCGAGATCGTGGTGCGCGTCCGGCTCGGCGGGCAGGGTGAAGACGAGCCCGGCGAACTGCGCCTGCGCGCCGCCGATGAACCCGTCGATCTCGTCCTGGCCGACGGCCGCGCCGAGCGGATCGGTGTAGGTCGCTCCCGGCGCGAAGACCTCCGAGACGAGCTGGCGGCGCCGCTGCGGGTCGGTCTCGTTCCAGACCTCGAGGTAACGGCGGGCGAGGTCGGCGGCGGTCGGTGCGATGGCGGTCATTTCGGGTTCTCCTTGTGTCGTCCCGTTTTCGGTAGGGCCAAGCCTGGCCGACGATCGGCGGCTGGTCGATTACGCGGGAGGTAATCGGTTCGCTGTGCTAAACCGGGGCATGGACTACGGCCGCCTGGCGATCGACAGGCAACTCGGGAAATTCCGCGAGATCGTGACTCGCAACGACCTGGTGCCGGAGGTGCTGGCGCGCGCGGCGGAGCTGGCTCTTCCCGGCTGGTACCTGACCGCGGGCTGCCTGTGCCAGACCGTGTGGAACGTGGTGACCGGACGCCCGCCCGCCGAAGGCATCAAGGATTACGACCTGTTCTACTTCGACGACTCCGATCTCAGCTGGGAGGCGGAGAACTCGGTGATCGAGGCGGGAGCGCGGAAGTTCGGGGATCTTCCGGCCGTGGTCGAAATCCGCAACGAGGCCCGGGTGCATCTCTGGTACGAGGACCGCTTCGGGGTGCCGTGCGCGCCGTACCCGTCGACCGAAGCGGCCATCGACTCCTTTCCGTCCACGACGCCTTGTCTCGGGATCCGGCTGGACAGCGAAGGGGAGTGGCAGGTCTACGCGCCGCACGGGTTCGCGGACGTGTTCAACCTCGTTGTGCGGCCCAATCCCGGGCAGGCGCCGCGAAGCAGTTACGAGGCGAAAGCCCGGCGCTGGCAGGAACAATGGCCGGAGCTGACCGTGCTGCCGTGGCCGGGTTGACGGCGGTCTCGACCGCGGCGTAGTTTCGATACGAAACGGTAGCGTAGCGAAATGGGGCACCGGTGGAAACCTCGAGCGTGGGCAGGCCGCGTGATGCCCGAAGGGATGCCGCGATTCACGAGGCAGCCTTGGCTCTGCTGACCGAGGTGGGCTACGACCAGCTGTCCATCGAGGCCGTCGCGGCGCGGGCGGGCGTGGCCAAGACGACGATTTACCGCCGGTACCGCGACAAAGCGGCCCTCGTCGCGGCGGCGGTGGAGCAGCGGCAGGCCTCGGCTCCGCCCATGCCGGGGCCTGGTGGGCTCCGGGAGAATCTGCTGGCCGTCGCGCAGTGGCTGGCGCGCGAGATCGCCGAGCAGGAGATCGGCGTGCTGGGTGCTTTGTTCGCGGGAATGCGCGGTGATTCCCGGCTCGCCGACGAGATGCGCGGGATTCTGCGCCGCGACGGAGCGGCGATGACGGAGTCGTTGCGGGGCGAGGAAATAGCGCCTGGCGCGGCGGAACTGTTCACCGAGGTCGCACCGGCGGTGATCGTGCACCGGATCGTTTTCGTCGGAGAGTCTTGCGACGACCGGTTTCTGCGGCATCTCGTGGACGACATCCTGCTGCCATTGCTGGAACAGAAGGAGGTTCGGGGATGATCGTGATCACGGGAGCCACGGGCGCGCTCAACGGGGCGACGGTGGAGCACCTGCTCAAGCGCGTCCCGGCGGGGGAGGTCGGCGTCAGCGTCCGGGATGTGGCCAAGGCGCGGCACTTCGCCGACCGTGGGGTACGGGTGCGGCAAGGGTCCTACGAGGACCCGAGGGCATTGAGGAATTCGTTTGAGGGGGCGGAAAAAGTCCTGCTGGTGTCCTCGAACGATCCGCGAGCGGACGGGGTGGGCTTGCATCGCGCGGGCATCGAGGCGGCGGTAGCGGCCGGGGCGCAACGAATTCTGTACACCAGTCATCAGAATTCCCGGATGGACACTCCGTTCCCGCCGGGGCCGGATCATGCGGCCACCGAGCGGCTTCTCGCCGAGTCCGGCGTCGCGTGGACGGCGCTGCGCAACGGGTTTTACGCGCACAGCCTCGGCTGGTTGCTCGGGAACTGGCGGGAGGAAGGGGTGATCAAGGCCCCGGCGGACGGGCCGGTCTCCTGGACCGAGCGGGCCGACGTCGCCGAAGCGGCGGCGGTGATTCTCGCCGGGGACAAGGCATTCGACGGGCCGGTGACGCTGACCGCGCCACGGGCGGTGACGTTCGACGACGTCGCCGAGCTCGCCTCGCGGGCCAGCGGAAAAAGGGTGCAGCGGGCAGTCGTGGCGGACGAGGAGTGGACCGCGGGCGAACCGGAGGAGATCGCGCGGATGAAGCTCGCCTTCTTCCAGGCGGCCCGCCAAGGCCACTTCGCCGGGACAAGTCCGCTGCTGGCCGAGCTTCTCGGTCGCGAACCGCGCGGCATTACGCTCTAGACCCGAAGAACTCCCGGCAGAACGCGCGGAACGTTTCCGCTCTCCGGGTCAGCCGCGCCCCCTCCGCGCGGGCCAGCACGACCGGCGTCGTCGGGACTCGCTCGCGCAGCGGGCGTACCGCGAAAGGCGTTCCTTCGACGGAAAGTTCCAGCGGCGGCCGCTGTACGGAGAGCGTGTACCCCAGGCCCCGGGCGACCAACGCGCGCGCCAGTTCGAAGCTGGTCGTGCGGTGCGCGACCGGCATGGGGAGGCCGACCGCGGCGAAGACGTCCCGGAAATAACGCTCGGACGGCGGCACGTCCAGGAGGATGAACGGCTCGTCGGCCAAGGCGCGCAACGAAACCGTCTTGCGGCGCGCGAGGGGATGGTCCGGCGGGAGGAGCACGCTCGGCGGCTGGTCGTACAGCTTGTCCACCGCGATCCCGGGCACGAGGTCCTGCCGGTACAGCACGGCGAGGTCGCAGCGGCCCTCCAGCAGAAGGTGCTGCAGGTCGGGCAGGGTGCCTTCGGTGAAGGCGACGTCGACCTCCGGGTGCCGGGTGCGGAAGGTCGCCAGCGCGGCGGGCACGTGCAGCGGGGCGAGCGGGGTGTAGCAGCCGAAATTCAGGCGTCCGGCGAGGTCGTGGCCGTAGTCGCGGGCGGCGGCGCCGAGCTCGGCGACCGAGGTGAGCACCGCGCGGGCCTCGCCGACGACCTGGCGGCCGGCGTCGGTCAGCGCGGTCGTCCGGCCGGGGCCGCGGAGGATGAGCTGCACGCCCCAGGTGCGTTCCAGCGAAGCGAGCGCCAGCGACACCGCCGATTGCGAGACATGGCAGCTTTCCGCGGCGGCGGTGAGTCCGCCGGTGTCGGCGACCGCGACCAGATACTCGAGCTGGCGCAACGAAGGGGACATGAGTTCAGCTTATGTCCTTCACCAGAAATGTGAACTGGACCGATGACCGCCGACGCGGCAGGGTCGGGGCATGACCCGGCATCAGCACCCTTTCGTCCCGTACGCGCCGCCGCGGCTGTCCCCGGAGGAAAGCCTCGCGCGCGGGCAGGAGCTGTACCGGCTGCTCGACCGGCGCCGGTCGGTCCGCTGGTTCTCGCCCGACCCGGTGCCGCTCGAAGCGATCGAGACGGCGGTGCGGATCGCGAACACCGCGCCGAGCGGGGCACACCATCAGCCGTGGACGTTCGTCGCGACGGCCGACCCGGACGTGAAGCGCGCGGTGCGCGAGGCAGCCGAGGTCGAGGAGCGGAAGTTCTACCGGGAGCGCACCGCGCCGGACTGGCACGCGGCGCTCGCCCGGCTCGAAACCGACGAGCACAAGGAATTCCTGGAAGTCGCGCCGTGGCTGGTGGTCGCGTTCGCGCAGAAAAGCACGCCGCGGGCGGACGGATCGCTGCGGAAGAACTACTACGTCAACGAAAGCGTCGGCATCGCGTGCGGCATGTTCATCACCGCGCTGCACACGATGGGCCTGGCCACGCTCACGCACACGCCGAACCCGATGGGCTTCCTGAACGAGGTCTTCGAACGCCCGGTCACCGAACGGCCCTACATCCTGTTCCCGGTCGGCTATCCCGCGCCGGACTGCGAAGTGCCCGACCTCGACCGCAAACCGCTCGCCGAGGCGCTGGTGGTGCACGCGCCGTTACCTCGGGGGTAATGGTCTCGCGCCCGGCGACCCCGTAGCTTCGGACGGGTGACGACTACGGTGAAGGCCCCGGTGGGCGAGCTGCTCCGGGAATGGCGCGACCGCCGCCGCATCAGCCAGCTCGACCTCGCGATCTCGGCGGACATCTCGACGCGGCACCTGAGCTTCGTGGAGACCGGCCGGTCCAAGCCGAGCCGGGACATGGTGCTGCGGCTGGGCGAGCACCTCGACATCCCGCTGCGCGAACGCAACCGCCTCCTGCTCGCCGCGGGCTACGCGCCGGCCTACGGCGAGTCCGACATCGGGGCGCCGGAGATGACCGTGATCCGCGAAGCCGTCCGGCGGCTGCTCGCCGGGCACGACCCGTATCCGGCGGCGGTCGTCGACCGCGGCTGGAATCTCGTCGACGCCAACCTCAGCCTCGGCGTGCTCACCGAGGGCGTCTCGCCGTCGCTGCTGACCGGGCCGGTGAACGTCCTGCGCGCCACGCTGCACCCGGACGGGATGGCCCCGCGCGTGCTGAACCTGGGGGAGTGGCGGGCGCATCTGCTGGGCCGGCTGCGCCGCCAGGTCGAGCAGACCGCGGACGCCGGGCTGGCCGAGCTGCTGGAGGAACTGCGCGGATATCCGTGCGACGACGAGGTTCCGGAGGTGGAGATCCCCGGCCCGGGCGATATTTTCGTGCCGCTGCGGTACCGGCACGGCGAGCGGGAGCTGACGTTCTTCAGCACGGTCGCGACGTTCGGGACCCCGCTGGACGTGACGGTCGCCGAGCTGGTGATCGAGTCGTTCTATCCGGCCGATCAGGCGACGGCCGCGTTCCTGCGCGAGCGCGTGACCGGCTGAGCGCCGCTACGATCGGGATCATGCGGGCGTTCGTGGTGACCGGACCGGGGGAGGCCGGTCCGGCCGAGGTGCCGGAGCCGGTCGCCGGGGTCGGCGAGGTCGTCGTCGACGTGGAGCGGGCCGGGGTGTGCGGCACCGACGTCGAGTTCTTCACCGGCGAGATGCAGTACCTCGCCGACGGGCACGCCCGGTACCCGATGCGGCTCGGCCACGAATGGTGCGGCACGGTGTCGGAAGCCGGTCCCGGCGTGCATCCGGCGTGGGTCGGCCGCCGCGTCACCGGCGACACCATGCTCGGCTGCGGGGACTGCCGCCGGTGCCGGGGCGGCCGCCAGCACGTCTGCGCGGATCGGCAGGAGGTCGGCATCCGCGGCGGCCGGGCGGGAGCGCTCGCCGAACGCCTCGCGGTGCCGGTGCGCTCGCTGCACGAACTGCCGGACACCGTGGATCCGGTCGCGGGCGCGCTGGCCGAACCGGGCGGCAACGCCTGCCGCGCGGCGCGGGCGGCGGCAGGGGAGCGGGTGCTGGTTCTCGGCCCGGGGACAATCGGGCTGCTGACCGCGCTGTTCCTCAGGGCCGCGGGCAGCGAGGTCCATCTGGTGGGCTCGACGCCGTGGTCGGTGGATTTCGCGCGCGGCTTGGGTTTTTCCGCGGGGACGAGCGTTCCGGAGCCGCCCTTCGACGCGGTGGTCGACGCGACCGGCGATCCCGCGGCTCCGGCGCTCGCGGCCGAAGTGGTCGAACCGGCGGGGCGGATCGTCTACATCGGACTGTCGGGGCGGCCGAGCCTGCTCGACACGCGGGTGTTGGCATTGAAGGACGTCACGGCGATCGGCGTGCTGAGCGGATCGCCAGGGCTGGCGGCGGCGATCGACGCGTACGCGTCCGGCGAGGTGGATCCGCGGCCGCTGGTAGCGGCGACGGTCGGTCTGGGCGAGGTCGCGGCGGTGCTCGGCGGGAAGCGGCCGCCGGGCGCGCCGAAGATCCACGTCGACCCGCGGCGATAACGTGGTTGCCCAGCGGGCGCGAAAACGAGAGGGTCGGAGCATGAACGCCGACCTGACTTTCCGCCAGCCGACCGAAGACGACCATCCGCGCGTGCTCGCCGCGCTGGGCCCGTGGTGGGGCGGGCTGAAAGGCGAAGCCGGGGCGAGGGAACGGGCGCTGCTGGTGCCGCGCCTGTTCCTCCAGCACTTCACCACGACGAGCCGCCTGGTCGAGCGCCCGGACGGGACGCTGGCGGCGTTCCTGATCGGCTTCGTCTCGCAGACCGATCCGGAGACCGCGTACATCCACTTCGTCGGCGTCGACCCGGAGCTGCACGGGCAGGGACTCGGGCGGTCGCTCTACGAATGGTTCTTCGCGACAGTGCGGGATTTGGGAGTGCGGACGGTCAAGTGCATCACCAGCCCGCAGAACACCGCCTCGTGCGCCTACCACGCCCGGCTCGGGTTCGAGGTCTCCGACGTGCTCCCGGACTACGACGGGCCCGGCCTGGACCGGGTCGCGTTCACCCGCAGCCTCGCCGACGCGGCCTGACTTCCGGCGGAGCGCGGATCCGGCGCGCGTCGGGGGAGGATCCGCTTGCTGCGGCTGGTCTTTCTCTGCTGCGTCCTGGGGACGGCCGATCTGGCGCTATCACCGGCTATCGGGGCGGCCGGGCGGTCGAGTTCGGGGACCGCGAGAAACGCGAACTCGCCGGGCACCGCGCCAGCGGAGCGTTGATCGCCCCGCTGGCGCTGTTCGTGGGCGACGAGGCGGATCACGTCCTCGACGTGATCCGCACGGCGCGGAAACGCTGAACGGCCGGGTAAGTCGCGGGGCCGGGGAAGCTGGCCCCTCGGCTCACCCGGCCAGGCGGTTGAGCGCGTCCGTGAGCTGTCGTTCGGTGTCGTTGCCCAGTTTCTCGAACACGGCTTTGGCCAGCGGGGCGGCGAGTTTGGCCACACCGTCGAACCGCAGCTCGTTGGTGTAGGTGACGCGCGACCCGGCACCGCTCGGGGCGGCCTCGATGGTTTCGGTGGAGGTGGCGGTGTCGTTGCGCCCCACCAGCACGACGCGATCGGCGTCGAGGCTTTCGAGGGTGTACGTCAGCTCCGTGGTGATCCCCGCGATCTTCGAGGTGTTGTGCCACGACGAGCCGACGCGGACCGGCCCGTCGTCCTCGCGGACGCAGCGTTCCGTTCCGGGGTCCCATTCTTCGGCGTTCCCGAAGTCGGCCAGGTAGGCGAGAACCGCGTCCGGGCGAGGGTTCACCGCGAAGGTGCGGGAGACCGTGGTCACGGGGCGCTCAGCGGGCTTCGATGACGGTCTGGAACTGCGCGGCGGCCCGCTCGACCTTCTTCTGCGGGTCGGCCAGCAGCGACGCGACCGCTTCTCCCAGTTTGCCCGCCGGGGGCTCGTATTCGAGGGAGATCTCCACCCCGGTGCGGCTGTTTCCCTTGTCCTCGAACCGGACGACGCCGGAGTTGCGCACGTCGGGGTCGGCGTCGTCGACCGTGGTCCAGGCGATCTTGCGCGGCGGCGCGTCCTCGACGATCCGGGCCTCCCATTCCACTGTGGACCCCGCCGGTCCGTCGACCTTCCACCGGGTGCGCGTCCCGTCGGCGTCCAGTGCCTCGACCGAGCGGACGTCGGAGAACAGCTCCGGCAGCCGGGTCAGCGGACGCCACCAGTCGTAGCAAGCCTGTGCGGGAGCGTTGACCTCGATGTAATGCGCTGCAGCAGCCATGGTGCCTTTCCTTGGATCGCAATGGAATCTCGCGGTCCTCCCCGGCTACCCGGCCGCTCGGCGGAGCAAACAGTTCCGGACCCGGTCAGGAATCCTGCTGCTGGGCGGTTTCGGCGGCTTCCCCGGTGAAATGGGCCAGCAGGTTCGTGCGCCGGAGCAGCCGGTCGAGCGAGGCGGAGCGGGCGTCCAGCCGCAGCGCCGCTCCCGTGGAGCGGACCAGCCTGCTGAGCATGAGCAGGGCGGACAGGCCGGAGGAATCGCAGAAGTCCAGCGCGCCGCAGTCGAGGTGGACGACGCGGCAATCCGGGTGCGCCGCCAGCATTTCGCGGGCCGTGCGGACGAGCAGGGGCTGGCTCTCGTAATCGAGTTCGCCGGTCACGACGAGCCGGGCCGCGCGCGGATCCGGCGTCGTCCACGTGCAGGCGAGCGGGTGGGGCGGCATCAGGACCCGCTTTCGGCATCGGGGCGGGGGAGCGCGGCCCGCGCGCGGGCGAGGGTGCCGGAGGCGCGGGGGAAGTCCCTCAGCTCTTCGGCGAGGAGGTCCAGGGCCGGAGTCAGGTATCCGGCCGGGACTCCGCGCGCGGCGAGGATTGCGGCGGTCCAGCGGAGAAAACCCGAGAACAAGCCGGGATCGTCGACGTACACCGACGTTTTCAGGTAGTCGACGATGCTCGCGAGGTCCTCGACGGTGTGCTGCAGCTGGAGTTCGGTGTAGCGGGCCAAGGCCGGGATCTGCTCTCGCAGCCCCGCGAAGACGGCTTTCACCAACTGCGCCGAGGTCCGCGAGATCATGGTGTATTCCTGGTCGAGCAGGTGCGGCAGATCGTCCACGGCCTGGTGGGCGCTGCGGGGCGGGCCCAGCGGCTTCCCGGCGAGCAGGTCGGCCGCGGTACGGGCGTCGGGCGCCCAGGCGTCAGCGCCGAACAAGCGGGCGTAGCGGCCGTCAGGCCCGAACGCCGCCCCGCCCGCGATGACCGGGACGCCGGCGGCCTGGCAGGCGGTGATCGTGGCGTGCGCGGCGGGCAGCCGGGTCGGGATCGAGCTCGACAGCGCGACTGCGTCCGGGCCGGTGCGGTGCAGGTCGGCGATCAGGTGCGACGCCGGGACCTGCGCGCCGAGGTAGTCGACCCGGAAACCGCGCGAGCGCAGCACTTCGGCCAGCAGCCGGGCGGGCAGCGCGTGCCATTCCCCGTCCACGCAGGCGACTGTCACCCGGGCCAGCGGCGGCCGTGCCAGGGGACCGGCGGCGTGGCTTACGGCGGCGATCACGCGGTCGTTGATCGCGGTGACGGCGTGTTCCTGGGTCACGCTCAGGCGGTTGGCCGCCCATTCCTCGCCGACCTTCCGCTGCACGGCGGCGATGACGTCCAGCAGGACGGTTTCGGTGTCCATCCCGGCTTCGAGAGCCCGCAGCACGATGCCGCCCGCCTCGTGCTCGTCGCCGTCGACCGCCGCGTTCCAGAGCTGATCTGCGACGTGCTCGACCGGCGTCGGCCCGCCGTCGCGAACAGCGTCACGGGGTGTGCTCGAGGCGGTCATGCGGCGGTGTACCTCCCGCGGCCCGAACCGCCGACTGCGGACAGCCGCTGGCCGCGAGGCGCGGTGACCGCCACGATCGCCATGTCGTCGTGGCTGCGCTCGCCGGCCCATTCGGCCGCGAGCATGTGGACGTGCTCGACGATGGCTTCCGCGGGCATTCCCGCGCACCGGGTCAGGGCTTCGTGCAGGCGGTCCTCGCCGAACATCTGGTCTCCGAGCGGCCCGCCGCGCGCTTCGGTGATGCCGTCGGTATAGAGCAGGCAGGTCTCGCCGGGCGCGAGCACGACCTCGACGGTCCGCGTCTCGATCGCGGGCAGGACCCCGACCACGGTGCCGACGGTGTCCGCGACTTCGACCTCTCCGTTCGCGCGGACGATCAGCGGCGGCAGATGCCCCGCGCAGGTCAGGCGCAGCCGCAGGCCCGAGGCCGTCCGCGACACGGACGCGAGCGCGAGGGTGACGAAGCGGGTGTGGTGCGAACTGAGCAGAGCGTCGTTGAGCATGCTCAGCACCCGGTGATGGTCCGAGGCCAGCGGAGCCAGCGCGTGCAGGGTGTTGCGGACCTTGCCGGTGAGCACCGCGGCCTCGATGCCCTTGCCGCACACGTCGCCCAGCACGACGAGCGACTCCTGGCTTTCTTCGGCCGCCGGGTAGACGTCGTAGAAGTCGCCGCCCACGCGTTCGGCGTCCAGCGCGGCGCGGTACCGGCCCGCGAATTCCGCGCCCGCGACCTCGCGCAGCGTGGGCGGAAGCAGTTCGCGCATCAGCGTTTCGGTCATCGCCGACTGCTGCGCGAACATCCGCGCGGCGGACATCGCCACCCCGGACCGGGCCGCGAACAACCGGGCGAAGATCTCCTCGTCCTCGGTGAACGCCGCGCGTTCGGCCTTCCGCAGGAGAACAAGCGCCCCGGCGGGCACGCCGTGCCCGGGCAACGGCGTCACCACGATCGAGCCCACGTCGCCGAAATCCGCGGGAATAAGCCATTTCGGCGCGGACGCCGGGTCGATCCAGCGCGACGGGACCGGCGGAAAGCCTTGGAGCGCCTCGGCGAGCCCGGGCACCTCGGAAAGATCCGCCGCCAGTTCGACTTCCTCGGGCTCGCGGTCCCGTACGCACAGCACCGCCGGGACATCACGGTGTGCGGCCGGGGTGATCAGAAGCGCGGCGTCGGCGAGATGCTGCACGGCGAGCTTCCCGGCGACCTGCATGCAGCGTTGCAGGTTCAGCGACCCCAGCAACGCCGTCGACGCTTCGGCCAGAAACTGCGCTCGCCGCCGCTCAGTCCGCAAAGCCGCCTCGGCGAAGTGCGCGGCGGTGTTCTCGGTCAGCCACCACGTGACTGTCCCGTCATCGTGCGCCGCCGGGTGCACCGCGTAGCTGCGCTCCCACTGTTCTCCGCCGCCGGACAAGCCCTCGACGATCCCGTCGTGCGGCCCGGCGGGCCAGCCGGGCACCGCTTCGGCGAGCACCACGCCCTCCGCGACTCGCGGGAACAACCGCTTCGCGGCGGCGTTGAGCGCGACAACCGCACCGTCGGAATCCGTGACCAGCACCGGGCCCGGGGCGGAACTCCAGCGCGTTCCGGCGTCTGCCGCCGCGGAGGCCGCTCGCTTCACATCCACCACACTCAGGGACTCGCAGAGCGGTCCTTCACCTCGTTTTCGCGTCAGGGGCGGTCACTCGATGTTCCCAGTGTCCCTTGCCCTCCTCGGGACCGCCACGCCGCCAGCGACGACAGGGTCGGGATACCCGTCCGGGACGGACTCCAACCGCGGACGGCTCCGCCGGCCGCGAGTCTCGACCGGCGGAGCCTGGTCCCGGTCTCCTGCGCGCCGGAGTCCCGGACCTGATCATCGGCTACCCGTTCGCGGGCGGTTCACGCGGCCCGCCCGGCCCGGCGAGGCGTCAGACGTCGAGTTCCTGGTGCCGTTCGGTCAGCGTGTGGGCGAGTTCGACGAGTTTGACGTTGAGGTCCTGCGAGGTGCGGCGCAGGATGTCGAACGCCTCGTCGGCGGAGATCCCGCGGCGGTTCATCAGTATTCCTTTGGCCTGGCCGATGAGGTCGCGGCTGTCGACGGCGCGCTTGAGGTGGGCTTCCTTGAGCGCGGCCGCGGTGTGCGCGGCGGACCCGGCGAGGGCGAGCGACGCGTGGGAGGCCAGGACGAGCGCGGTGTCGACGGCGTTTTCGTCGAACATTCCGGCCCGGCGGCTGTAGAGGTTGATCGCGCCGGGCGGCAGGTCGGAGGAGCGATCCGGCAGCAGGGTCACGGCCAGCAAGGAGCCGAACCCGAAGTCTCCGGCGCGCCTGCCGAACTCGGGGAACGCGTCCGAGACCGGGAGGTTGTTGGCCAGCGCGTGCCCGGGGCGGCCCTGCCGCGCGGCTTCCACGCAGGGGCCTTCGTCGGTCTCGTACTGGATCCGGTCGAGTTCCTCGGCGGTCGCGCTCGTGCAGACCGGGGTGTGGAACCCGCCGTCGGACGAGCGCAGGGTGATGCTGGCGAGATCGGCCTCGGGCACGATCCGCAGCGCGGCGGACACGACGCGTTCCATCGATTCGTGCAGGGAATCCGCGTCGAGCAGGACGGCCGCGAGCGCGCCGAACCGCTGTGCCAGCGGCCCTTCCGCGGCCACTCCGCACCGGGTCCAGCCGTCGCCGGCCGGTTCCGCGCAGAACGCGACGCGGTCGGCCTCCCAGTCTTCGGCGTCCCGCGTGCCGACGTCAGTCACCTGAGCCTCCTGTTTCCCTGCCCAGTCGCCTGGCAGCACCGGTGAACTCTACCGGGAGGCGAAACCGGCCCGGAGGGCTGACGACGGCCCGTGCCGCGCGTCACCTCACGACGAGGGGCGGGGATTCCCGCGCGCGGCCGGGTTTTCCGGTCTTTCAGGGAGACACCCGCAGGTCGCGGCGGGTGCGGCTGGGGCAGGACTGGCCCGGCGAGACACGCGAAAGGCCGGCGGCCGGAACCGAAGTCCCGGCCGCCGGCCTGTCCGCTGGTCAGTCTTTCACGCTCTTGGCGGCGTCTTTGACCTTTTCCCCCGCCTGCTTCAGCGCGCCCTTGGCCTGGTCAGCTTTCCCCTCGGCCTGCCACTGCTCGTTCCCGGTGGCCTTGCCGAGCGCTTCCTTGGCCTTGCCCTTGATTTCCTCTGCCTTGTTCCCCGTGGTGTCGCTCACGTCGATAACCTCTTTCCGTGCACGGTGTTTTCCGAAACCGGTGCGACGATCGCCGGATTCCCGCGCGGGGCGGAGGCCAAACGAGCCGCCGCGGGATCTGTGCCGCGCGCCACAGGCGCCGGAAACCGCGAAGAGGAGAATGCGGAACTCATCCTGGTTTGCCGTTTCCGTCAGCGGGTACTTGTGTTTCTCGACAGATGACTGGGGCTGCGCAGCGGCGCAGAGGCGCGGGGAAAGGGCCGCGCCGGACCGTCTGCGTCGGGCCTCGAGGCCGCGGGCGGGCACAATGCAGGCCGAGGAGGAGGTCAAGCGTGAGTGTGGACGAGTTTCAGCACAGCCGCTTGCCCCCAGGAGCGGAGACGCCGGGGACCGCCGCACGGCTGGACATGGAGCTGGACCAGGATTTCTCGGCGCTGGGGCTGATCCGGGAGCAAGCGGTGGTCTTCGTGCGCCAGCACTGCCCGCACGCGGACCGGGACGCGGTGGCCGACGTGCGCCTCGTGCTGGACGAGATCGTGTGCAACGCGCTGCGGCACGCCCGTCCGCCGTGCGGGCTGGCTTTGTCGATGCGCGGGGACCGGATCCTGATCGAGGTTTCCGACTCCCTTCCCGACCTCGCCCGGGTCCGCGAGGGATACGACGGCGGGGGACGCGGGCTGGCCCTGATCGCCGCGATCGCCGACCGCTGGGGCCAGACGCCCCGGGCGGGCGGGAAGACCGTGTGGGCCGAACTGGCGCTCTGCCCGGAAGAATAGCCAGCCGGTCAGGAAGGTCTTGCCACTGCGGAGGCGGAAGCCGTTGCGGGGCAAGCAGTTCGGCCGACGCTGCCGCGAAACCTGGTGGGGGAGCGCGAATCGCGGCTCAGCGGTGCGGGATCACCGCCCGGTACTTTCCTCCGCCGGGCTCCTGCCGGGGAGGTTCGTCGGCCCGTTCGAGGGCGACGGCGCGGAGCCCGTTCTCGGCGAGCAGGCGTTCCAGGTCGGTCCGGACGCGGTGCCAGACGCTCTCGGCTTCGGCGTCGTCGGCGAGCAGCATGCGGACGCGCAGGGCCGCTGGGGCGGTCTGCTCGATCTGGAACAGCTCGACCCCCGGAACCCGATCGAACAACGTGCTGAACACCATCGGCGCGAGCGTGACGGGCTCGCCTCTTCCGGAGGGGAATGAGAGCGTGTCCCCGGCGCGGCCGTGCACCCGGACCGCGGGGAGCGGGTTGCCGCACGGACAGGGGTCGGGCCGCAGCACCACGGCGTCGCCGAGGTTGTAGCGCAGGAACGGCTGGACCCGGTTGGCTAGATTGGTCAGCAGGACGGTGTGGGACAGCTGCCCGGGCGGGGTCGGCCGGAACTCGGCGTCGACCGGCTCCAGGACGGCCCAGTCGCTGTTGACGTGGTACCAGCCGTGGGCGCAGCCGTTGCTGAGATAGGTGCATTCGGTGCAGGAGTAGATGGGGCGGACGGTGGTGCGGAACGCGGCCGCGATGCGCTCGGTGTCGGCGGTGGTCATCGTGTCGCCGGCGGGCTGTACCAGCGCCGGCCGGATGCGCAGCCGCCCGGCCTCCTGTTCGGCGGCGAGCAGCCGGATGACGCTGGCGTACCCGATCACGGCGGCGGGCCGGTAGGCGTTGAGCCGGGCGACCAGCTCCGGCATCGGCAGGTGCACCGAGAACACCCGCAGAATCCTTCTGCGCCAAGCACTTTCCCGGGTCGCCTGGGTGTACCCGGCGAAACTGACGTAGTGCCCGCCGGTCGCGCCGATGAGCGCGAGCCGGAACCCCTTGGCCAGCATCCCCGCTACGGGACCCAGCCCGAGCGAGGAATACGCGACGAGCCCCAGCGCGCCCGCGACGTTCTGGTACCGCTCGTCGAGCACGAAGACGCCGCGCTGCCCGCTCGTGCCCGAGGTCGTCGCGATCGAGTACTTGCCGAGGAACCGCCGCCCGATCAGATCCGGGTTGCCGACGAACGCGGTCACGTCGGAGAACCTGACCTCGCGGTCGGTCACCCAGTCGTCGAAGCGCGCGGTCAGGGTTTTCTTGTCGGTGACCGGCAGGAGGGCGGGATCGTCCACGCGCTCGGGCAGTTCTTGGTACAGCTTGGCGTAGCAGGGCGACCGGTCGCGCGCGTAGGCGACGAGATCGGCGAGCCGTTCCCGCTGCCGCCGCGTGAGCGGAGCCGTCCCGTGCGTTCGGGCATCCTTGCGGGCCTGCCGGGCGTCTCGCCTCAGCCACGACACTGGTTCAGTCATCTTCGTCCGCACCCCCGGGGTCGTCGATCTGGTTGCCGTGCCGCACGAATCCGGCCCGGGCTTTTTCCAGGCCGTCCACCAGGACCGCCTTGCCCGCGGCGAAGTCCGCGCCGGGCGGGGTGAGCGTGCGGTCGAGCAGGTCCACCAGCGTCTCCAGCACCTGCTCCCACGAAGGCTGCTCGGGGTCCGGCGGAGCGTCGCCGCCGCGGAGAAACGCGCGCCGGATGGCGGGTGTCAGCGCATCGGTGAGGAAGGCCATGGCGCGGGTGTCGACCTCGGGCCGGACCACCCCCGCGTCGCGCATCGCGTCGAGGAATTCGCGGGTCCTCGACGGCGCCGGACTGCGCTGGAAATGGCTCCCGGCCTTGCGCAGGTACTTGCCGAAGACCTCCTCGTCCCTGGCCACGACCGCCGCGGCGAGCGGCAGCGTCTTGAGCGCGCCCAGCATGGCCCGGGCCATGCTCCCGACGCTGCCGCCCTCGGGATCGGCCTCCAGCCGGGTCCGCCACGCCACCGCGTACCGGTCGAGTTCCCGGGCGACGACCGCGTCGACGAGGTCGTCCTTCGACTTGAAGCACAGATAGACCAGACCGCGGTGCAGGTCGACAGCGCCGGCGACGTCGCCCATCGTCAGCTTGGCGTAGCCGAACCGCAGCAGCAGCCCGGCCGCGGCGTCGAGGATCGCCTGTTCCCGTTCGGTTTCGCGCGCGCTCACGGTGCCATGTTTGACGAGTTGGCGAAATCTGTCAACACGTCATAACACGGGCCGGGACGCAGGTCGCGCGAGAAGGATGCCGTCGGCGCTGCGTGGTCGCCCGGAGACTGGGTAGCCTTGGCCGGCAAGGTGAACCGAGCTGTCCGGCGGGCAGCAGGGGTGAGGTAGTGATCGTGATGGCCGCGGAGAAGCCGCTGTTTCCGGCGGGGCGGCCGTGACGGCCGCGCCCCGGGGCTTTCTGCATCCGGCGCTGTTCTACCGGAGTGCCGAGGAGTTCTCGTCCGGCGTGGGGCAGTTCGTGCGCGACGGGCTGGCCGCGGGCGAACCGGTCGCGGTCGCCGCGCCGCCGGAGCACGTGCGCCTGGTCCGGGACGGGCTGGGCGCCGACGCGGAGCGGGTGCTGCTGGTGGACATGACCGAGGCGGGCCGCAATCCGGGCCGGATCATCCCGGGAGTGCTGCGCGCGTTCGCCGACCAGCACCCGGACCGGCACGTGCGGATCGTCGGGGAGCCGATCTGGGCCGGCCGGTCGGCGGCGGAGTACCCGGCGTGCGCTCAGCACGAGGCGCTGATCAACGTGGCGTTCGAGGGCCGCTGGGCGACGATCCTGTGCCCGTACGACGCCGAAGCGCTCGGCGCGACCGAGCTGGCCGACGCGGTCCGGACCCATCCCTGGCTGATCGACGGCGCGGGGCAGTGGCGCGCGAGCGCGGACTACGCGCCGGACGCCGTGGTCGCCGACTACAACCGCGAGCTGCCGCCCCCGCCCGGCGCCTGGTCCTTCGCCGTCGCCGAACCCGACCTCGTCGAGCTCCGCCGGGTGACCGCCGAGACCGCGCGGCGGCACGGCCTCTCCGAGGACCGGGTCGAGGACGTGGTGATGGCGGTGACGGAGCTGGCGGTCAACAGCGTGGAGCACGGCAGCGGCACCGCGTGGGTGAGCCTGGGTTTCGCCGACGGCGAGCTGGTCTGCCAGGTCCGGGACGAGGCGTGGCTGGCGGATCCGATGGCCGGTCGCGTCCCGGCCTCCCCGGACCAGGTCCGCGGCCGGGGATTGCTGCTGGTGAACCATCTCGCGGACCTGGTGCGGATCCATGCGGACCCGGCCGGGTCGACGGTGGAGGCGCGGTTCGCCGCCGGGTGAGGGGACGGGCGCAGCCGCTCGGCACGCGCGTCTTAGGCTGACGGGCGGGAAAGCGATCCGTCTGGCAGGAGAGTGCGAAGGTGACCGCGGCAGCTGGCGACATCGAGAAGGCGGCCGAGGTGCTGCGCGGCGGGGGTTTGGTGGCCTTCCCGACCGAGACGGTCTACGGCCTCGGCGCCGACGCCTCGGACCCGGCCGCCGTTTCCCGCATCTTCCAGGCCAAAGGCCGCCCGCCCACGCATCCGCTGATCGTCCACGTCGCCGGTGCGGAGTTCCTGGACGGCTGGGTCGAGAAGGTGCCCGAACCGGCGCGGCTGCTGGCCGAGCGGTTCTGGCCGGGCCCGCTCACGCTGGTGTTGCGCCGCGGCCCTCGGGTGTCGTCGGCGGCGACCGGCGGGCTCGAGACGGTAGGGGTGCGCGTCCCGGACCATCCGGTCGCGCTCGCGCTGTTGTCGGCGTTCGGCGGCGGCGCGGCGGCCCCGTCGGCGAACCGGTTCGGCTCAGTCAGCCCGACTACCGCCGAGCACGTCCGCGCGGAGCTGGGCGAGGCCGTCGATTTCGTGCTGGACGGCGGACCCTGCCAGGTCGGGGTCGAGTCCACCATCGTCGACGCCACCGGGGACACGCTCAGCGTGCTCCGGCCCGGAGGGGTGCCCCGGGAGGACCTCGAAGCCGTGCTCGGCTATTCGCTCGAAGTGCCTTCGTCGAGCCCGATCCGGGTCCCCGGCCAGCATCCGTCGCATTACGCGCCGCGGGCGCGGGTCATTCTTGTCGAGCCCGGCGAGGTGGCGGCCGAAGCGGAACGCGCGCGAGGACTCGGGCACCGGGTGGGCGTTTTCCTGCCGCCCTCGCAGGACAGCACGCCGCCGGAAGCCCATGCCGTGGTGGAGGTTCCGGCTTCGCTGGCCGAGTACGCCCGCGGCCTCTACGGTTTCCTGCGCGAGCTGGACCGGCGAGGCTGCGACCTGATCGTCGCGTCGCTGCCCGAGGAGAAGGGGCTCGGCCTCGCGATCGCGAACCGCCTTCGCCGCGCCGCCGGTCCTCGCACCTGAGCGGTTTCCGTGCGGGGAATCCGGCCGGAGCCAGCAGGATTCCCCGCACGGACGGCGTCAGGAGCGGGCCAGGTACTCCGCGGCGGCGCGCAGGCTCACGTAGGAGCCGCTGAAAGTGTCGATCCGCGGCCCGGCACCGGTTTCCGGCCCGGGAACCCCGGTCTCGACCCGGATGTAGTCCACAGTGGACAGACCGGCCAGGAATTCCCGGACCGCCGGATGCCGGTGCGCTTCCCGGGTCACCACCACGACGCTGTCCGCTGCCGAGGCTTCGGCCAAGACCGTCGGGACGTCGTCGGGGGAGACCGAAAGCGTCCGGGTGCCCGGAACCAGGTCCGCCAGGTGCGTCCCCAGCCCCCACGGCATCGGCCCGGCCGCGATGCCCGGTTCGGTCTGCACGTCGACTACCAGCGAGCGGCCGGTGAGCCGAGGCGTGCCGGTAACGCGCAGGGCGGCCCGCGCGGCGGACAGGCCGAGCGAGTAGTCCACCGGCCGCACCGTCGCCGGAGCCGGGGAAACCCCCAGCGAAGCCGTCCGAGCGGCAGCGTCGGCCAAGCGCGCCAACGGAAGCCGTCCCTCGGCCACCGCGGCGACAATCGCTTCCGCGGTCCGATCCAGCGTCTCCGCGTCGAACGCCGCGCCGCCGAGGCACAGCGCGTCCGCACCGCCCAGGAGCGCCCGGACCGAAGCCTCGCCGAGACCGTCGTGCCGCCCGTACGCTCCGGAAACCGCCCCCATCTCCAACGCGTCGGTGATGACCGCTCCGGTGAAGCCCAGTTCGCCGCGCAGCACGTCGACGAGCGCGGTGCGGTTGAACGTCGCCGGTTCCTCGCCCCATTCCGGCACGACGAGATGCCCGGACATGACCGTCCGGACGCCCGCCTCGATCGCCGCGGCGAACGGGACCAGTTCGACCTCCCGCAGCTCGGCCGCGGTCCGCGGCAGCACGGGCAGCGAGAGGTGCGAATCCTCGGTCGCCGCGCCGTGCCCGGGGAAGTGCTTCGCGCACGCGGCGACGCCGTACTTCTGCATGCCGGTCACGAAAGCCGCGACGTGCGGCGAAGCCGCGACGGGGTCCGAACCGAATGCCCGGACGCCGATGCCCGGATCCTCCGCGGCGAGCGTGAGATCCGCGCACGGCGCGAGGTTCACCGTGACCCCGCACGCCGCCAGGCGCTCGCCGAGCGCGGCCGCGACGGACGCGGTCAGCTCCGGATCCCCGGCCGAGCCCAGCGCGAGCGGGCCGGGCACGAACGAGCCCTTGCCGACGTCGAGACGGGTGACGTCGCCGCCCTCCTCGTCGATCCCGACGACCACGCCGTCCCGCTCGGACCGCAGCTCGGACGTGAGCGCGGCGACCTGCTCGTCGTCGACCACGTTGCGGCCGAACAGGATCACGCCGCCCAGCCCCTCGGCGAGGCGGCGGCGCACCCAGTCCGGAGCCGTCGTCCCGGAGAATCCGGGCAGCAGCACGGCTTCGGCCAGCTTGCGGGGCTCGGACACCATCATCCCTTCACCGCGCCGGCGGTCATGCCGGACACGAGTTTCCGTTGCACGATCAGGAAGAAGACCACCGCGGGGATCGCGTAGATCACCGACGCCGCCATGACGCCGCCCCAGTCGATCGAGAACGCCGTCTTGAACGACGACAGCCACACCGGCAGCGTCTGCTTCGACTGGTCCCGCATGAACACCAGGGCGAAGAGGAATTCGTTCCACGCCGTGATGAAGCTGAACACCGACGTGGTGACCAGGCCCGGGCCGAGCAGCGGGAGCGTGACCCGGCGGAACGCGCCGACCCGGCTGCAGCCGTCGATCATCGCGGCCTCTTCGAGGTCGTACGGGATGCCGTTGACGAACCCGTAGAGCATCCACACGGTGAACGGCAGCGACGTCGCGAAGTAGACCAGCAGCAGCGACGGCAGCGTGTTCAGCAGCCCGATGTCGCGCATGAGCAGGTACATCGGGATGAACAGCGCCGAGAGCGGGGCCAGCTGCGCCACCAGGATCAGCAGCAGGAACCCCTTGCGGCCGCGGAACCGGAAGCGCGCCAGCGGGATCGCCGCGAGCACGCCCACGATCAGCGCGGCCAGCACCGCGCCTAGCGTCACGATCAGGCTGTTGGTCAGGTACGTGACGAACCCGGGCTTGGTCAGCGCCGACGCGAAGTTCGACAGCGTCGCCGAGGTCGGGATCAGGTCGTACTTCGGCGACAGCACGTCGCCCGGGGTCTTCAGCGACGTCGTGAACATCCAGTACGTCGGGAAGAGGAACAGCAGCGCCACGAGGATGCCGGCGACCGACACCAGCACCCGGGCGGGCAGGGACTTTTTCACGCGATCTCCCCGTCCTTGGTCCGGACCAGCAGCTGCACGTACCGGCCGGTGACCAGCAGGAGCAGCACCAGCATGATGGTGGCGATGGCCGCGGCGGAGCCGAAGTGGCTGCCCGCGATGCCCTTGAGGTACTGCAGGATCGCCAGCGTGGTGCTCGCGCCGTCCGGGCCGCCCTGGCGGATGGCCCACACCTGGGCGAACATGTTGAAGTCCCACAGCATCGACAGGAACGTCACCATCGTCAGGATCGGCCGGATCGCCGGCCAGCTGACCGCGCGGAACGTCTGCCACGGACCGGCCCCGTCGATGCCCGCCGCCTCGTAGTGCTCGCGCGGCACGCCGATCAGGCCCGCGTAGAGCGTGAACGCGACGAACGGCACGGCCTGCCACAGCACCAGCAGCCCGATCACCACGAGCGTGCTCGTGCCGGTGGAGAACCACGAGTAGCCGATGAACGAGTGGAAGCCCAGCCGGTCCAGGGTTTTGTTGAGGATGCCGTACTGCTGGTCGAAGATCCACTGGAACACCGTGGTGGTGGCGATGACCGGCACCGCCCACGCGAGCACCAGCGAAATCTGCACGAAGATCCGCAGCACCGGGTGGAGATGCCGCATCAGCACCGCGATCAGCAGCGCCACGAGCAAGGTCGCGGCGACGAGCGCGGCGGTGAAGAGGACCGTGCGGATCGCGACTGCCCAGAACTCGGGGTCGGACAGCACGTCGGTGTAGTTCTTGAAGCCGATCCACACCATCTTCCCGGTCACCAGCTCGCGCAGGTCGAGCTGGCGGAGGCTGATGCCGAGCATCTGGACGGTGGGCCAGCCGAGCAGCACCAGCACGGCGGCGAGCGCGGGCAGGAGCAGCAGGTACGGCATGAGCCGTTCGCTGAACCAGCCGGTCGCCCGCTTCCGCGCCGCCCCGACGTGCGCCGATGCCGGCGGGGTCGCCCCCGCCGGCATCGGCTTGTCCTTCGTCGCGGTCATCCGCCGATGATCTTGTCGAGGGCCGTGTTCGCGTCGGCCGCGGCCTGGTCGAGGGTCTTCTTCCCGGTCAGGTACGCGGTCAGCATGTCCTTGAGCGGGTTCTGGCCGGATTCGACCTCGCCCCACTTCGGGCTGGCCGGCATCGCGTGGCCGTTCTTCGACGCCTTCGCCATCACCGAGCCCAGCGGGTCCTTGTCGAGCGCGCTGAGGTCGGTGGAGGTGCCCGGCACGTAGCCGCCCGCGGCGAGCTGCGTCATGTACTTGGTGCCGGTCAGCAGCTTGAGGTAGTCCTTGGCGAGGTCCTGGTGCTTGCTGTTGAGCGGGACGACCAGGTTGGAGCCGCCGAGGAACACCGGGGCGGTCTGCCCGGAAGTCTTCGACGGGATCGGGAACGCGCCGGTCTTGGCGGTGATGCCCGGGTCGGTCTTGGCCGCGGTCGCGACCTCGTTCGGGGTGCCGATGAACATGGCGACCTTGCCCGCGGCGTAGATGCCCGCCTGCTGCGGCGTGGCCTCGTCGTTGTCCTTCGGCGCGGTGGTGCCGGAGACGTCCACGAGCTTCTTGTAGAACTCGAGGCCCGCCTTGGCTTCCGGCGTGTTCAGCGAGGACTTGAAGGACTTGCCCTCGCCCTTGGCGATGTCGCCGCCGTTGTCCCAGATGAACGACGACAGCGCGTACCAGTTCTGGCCCGGCATGTAGAGCGGCTGGAACTGCGGGTCGCTGCCGAACTTCGCCTTCAGCTTCCCGATGTCCTCGAGCCATTCGTCGTTCGAGGCGGGCGGCTTCGCGATGCCCGCCTGCTCGAACATGTCCTTGCGGTACATCACGACGCGGTTCGCAGCGTAGAACGGCACGCCGACGGTTTTGCCGTCGTACTGGCCGGACGCCTTGAGCCCGGCGAGCCACTGTCCGCCGTTGAGGTTGTTGACGTCGCCGGACAGGTCGGCCAGCACGCCCTGCGCGGCGAACGCGGGCGTCTGGGTGTTGCCGACCTCGATGACGTCGGGCGGGGTGTCGCTCGCCAGCGCGGTGGTCAGCTTCTGCTGGATGCCGTTCCACTGCTGGATCTGGTAGTCGACCTTGACGCCGGGGTGGGCGGCCTCGAATTCCTTGTTCAGGGCGGAGGTCAGGCTGTCCGGCGCGGAGCCGGTCATCAGCCAGACCGTCAGCTTGCCGTCCTGCGCGCCCCCAGCGCTCGAGGCGTTCTCACTCCCGCCGGAGCCGGCGCACCCGGCCGTGGCGAGCGTGATGGCGGCGGCTCCCGCCGCCAGCTTGAGCCAGCGCTTCACGTGTCTCGTCCTTTCGGTGCCCGGTCGTCGGCGACCGGGGCTGAATGACAAATGGTGTAGACCAATGTCCTGCAGGGTGGTCCGGACCACAGCCGGTGTCAAGCCGGTTGCCAAGATGTTGCGAAGACGGCGGCCGGGTTGACGCTGTGTGTCCGCGCGGTTACCGCAGTTCCGGGGAAAAGCGCTGGTAGAGCCTGATTTCCGCAGTGCGGGCAACGGTTTCCGGCGCGGGGGAGTTGTTCGTGAACGGATTGCCATCCCGGGCGTGTCGTGTCCGCGAAGGGGTTCCGCGCCGCCGACTTTCGGCCCTTGCGCGAGACCGCTGGGGCGGATTCGCGGCGCTTTTGTTGTCCGGTCGGCGGCACCGCGAAGAGTGGTTACCCGCTGCGAGCAGTGGCGGGCCGGTGACCCGGGGTGGGTGAGTTTCGTCCCGCCGGGCAGTGCGCGCATCCCCAGTGACCTGGGAAAACCTCTTGTGTACCACGCGTCACATCACTCCCAGTGGTTTACAGGCGTCCCGCGTGTCACACACACTGAGGCTCGCCCAGGTGATCCGGTGCCGATCTTGGGGAAGAGACTCGGACGGCCGGAACGCTCCCCGGGCGGGAAAAGAAGAGGGAGTAGACGATGACGGGCTCCGGGCGGATAGCGGCTCGGGCGGGTGCGGTCGTAGCGGCGGCAGCGGTGGCTGCCGCCGGAGCGCTGGGGCTGCTGCACGCGCCCCAGGCGGTGGCGGCGCCCGCCGAGGTGCCGGGCATGGACGTGTCCGGGCACCAGGGCAATGTGGACTGGAAAGCGGCCTGGAACGCCGGCGCGCGCTTCGCGTACGTCAAGGCGACCGAGGGCACGGGGTACCGAAACCCGTATTTCGCGCAGCAGTACAACGGTTCTTACGACGTCGGGATGATCCGCGGCGCGTACCATTTCGCGCGGCCGGACGTGTCCGACGGCGCGACGCAGGCGGACTATTTCGTCGCGCACGGCGGCGGCTGGTCCGCGGACGGCCGCACGATGCCGCCGATGCTGGACATCGAATACAACCCGTACGGCTCCACCTGCTTCGGCCTGTCGCAGCCGGCGATGGTGTCGTGGGTGCGGTCGTTTTCCGAGCGCGTGCACGCGAAAACGTCGCGCTGGCCGATGCTCTACACCACCACCGACTGGTGGAAGACCTGCACCGGCAACTCGGCGGCGTTCGGCGACACGCATCCGCTGTTCATCGCCCGCTACGCGCAGAGCGCGGGCCCGCTGCCTTCGGGCTGGCGGTACTACACGATCTGGCAGTACTCCGACTCCGGCAACAAGCCCGGTGACCAGGATTCGTTCAACGGCTCGATGGAGCAGTTGATCAAGCTCGCTGGCGGCGACGCTCCGAAGAGCGAGGCTCCGGCGCCGCCGAAGCCGACCATGTCCACGAAGCCGCCGACTTCGCCGAAGCCGAGCGCGCCGCCGACCTCCTCGGCGACCAAGACGCCGACCAGTTCGGCCACGCCTTCGCCGACGACGACCCCGAAGGCGAGCCCGACGACGTCCAGCAACCCGACGTCCTCGGCCACGAAGCCGCCTGCCTCCACTTCGTCGCCGGCGGCGAAGAAGGACATCAGCGGTCTCGTCTGGGCGGGCGGCAAGCAGGCGAATCCGCCGGGCTCGCTGTCGGACGCAAGCCACGCCGACTCGCTCACCGCTCGAGTGCACGAAGTCGCGAAGGTGACGCCGAAGGTCCCAGCGGCTCAGAAGACAGCTTCGCAGAAGGTCACGACGAGCCAGCCGACGCAGACCTCCGCGCCGGAAGCCAGTCAGCCGAAGCAGCAGGCACTCGCGAAAACCGGCGTGAACACCCCGCGGCTCGCCGTGTTCGGGGCGGCGCTGCTGGTGTTCGGCGCGATCCTGATGACGCTGTCCCGGATGGTCGCCCGCCGCTGATCCCGGCCGGGTCCGCACTCCGCGCACGAAACGCGGGCCCGGCCGTTAGGCTTCCCGGCGTGACCACCACTCGACCCGAATTGCGCGGTTTCCCCGGCGCGGTGCTCGTCCTCCGCTTCCTGACCGAACTGGCGCTGCTGGCCGGGCTCGCGGTCGCCGGTGCGCGCCTCGGCGGGAGCGTGTTCCTCGACATCCTGGCCGCCGTGGCGTGGCCGGCGCTGGCCGGAGCGATCTGGGCGCTCGTCATCGCCCCGAAGGCGAAGCGGCGCTGCCCGGAGCCGACGCGGTTTTTCCTTGAGACCGGGCTGTTCGCGGTGGCGGCGCTCGGGCTGATCGCGTCCGGGTTGCTGGTCGCGGGGATCGTGCTGGGCGTCGCCGGGATCGCGGTGGCGGTCGCGGTGCGAGTGTGGGCGAAGGACGGCTGAGCGGTTTTCCCGGGCGGGTGCCGGTTCCTGCGGGTCCACTTGCGACAGCGGCGCCGGGTCGTGCTTGCGCGCGCCGCGCCGGTGGATGAGACTCCCGCTATGCCGAGCCCGTTCAGCGCCGAAACGGCGGAAGCGATCCAGCAAGCCCGCCAGCATTCCGTCGGGGATCTTCTGCGGCGCACCGCGGCGCGCCTGCCGGACAAGCTCGCGATCGTCTCCGGGGAGCGCCGGGCGACCTACCGCGAGTTCGACGCGGCGGTGAACCGCTGTGCGCACCGGCTCGCCGAACGCGGTCTCGCGAAGGGCGACCGGCTCGCGCTGCTCAGCCACAACTGCTGGGAGTACGCGGTGCTCGTGTTCGCCGCGGCGAAACTGGGTGTGGTGCTGGTGCCGGTGAATTTCATGCTCGGCGCGGAAGAAGTCGCGTTCATCCTCGGCCACGCCGGAGTGTCCGGGCTGATCGCCGAGGACACGTTGCTCGACACCGCGGCCGAGGCGTTGAAGCGCACTGGCCGTACCGACGTCGTGCGCGGACGGATCGGCGGCAGCGGCGGCGAATGGGAGAGCGTCGCGGACTGGATCGACCAGCCCGGCGACGAAACCGCGCCCGCGGTGCTCGTGGCGGACGACGATCCGCTGCGGCTGATGTACACCTCCGGCACCGAATCGCGGCCGAAGGGCGTGCTGCTGTCGAGCCGGTCGCTGATCGCCCAGTACGTCTCGGCCGCGATCGACGGGAACATGACCGGCGACGACATCGAGGTGCATTCGCTGCCGCTCTACCACTGCGCGCAGCTGGACTGTTTCCTGTCGGTCGACGTCTATCTCGGTGCGACGAGCGTGATCCTGCCCGGCCCGGATCCGGCGGCGCTGCTGGCCGCGGTGGAACGCGAACGCGCGACGAAGCTGTTCGCTCCGCCGACGGTGTGGATCTCCCTGCTGCGGCACCCGGCGTTCGACACGACGGACTTGTCCAGCCTGCGCAAGGGTTACTACGGCGCGGCGGCGATGCCGGTCGAAGTGCTGCGCGAACTCGCGCGCCGGCTGCCGGACGTGCAGCTGTGGAACTTCTACGGCCAGACCGAAATGGCCCCGCTCGCCACGATCCTGCGCCCGCACGAACAGCTCGCGAAGGCGGGTTCGGCGGGCCGGGCGTCGGTCAACGTCGAGACCCGGATCGTGGACGAGGACGGCCGCGAGCTGCCGCCGGGCGAGGTCGGCGAGATCGTGCACCGCAGCCCGCACGCGACGCTCGGTTACTACGAGGACGAGGAGAAGACCGCCGCGGCTTTCGCGGGCGGCTGGTTCCATTCCGGCGACCTCGGGGTGCTCGACGAAGAGGGTTATCTGTCCGTAGTGGACCGGAAAAAAGACATGATCAAGACCGGCGGCGAGAACGTCGCGAGCCGCGAGGTCGAGGAAGCGCTGTACCTGCTCGACGGGATCGCCGAGGTCGCGGTGTTCGGCGTCGCGCATCCACATTGGATCGAGGCGGTCACCGCGGCGGTCGTGCCGCGCGAAGGCGTCACGCTCACTGAGGCCGAGGTGCTCGCGCACGCCCGGAAGCACCTGGCCGGGTACAAGTGCCCGAAGTACGTGGTGTTCGTGGACGCGCTGCCGAAAAACCCCAGCGGGAAGATCGTCAAGCGCGCGCTGCGGGAGGGGCACGCGGACCTGGCGCAGGGCTAACGCTCGAAAATGAGCTGTGCGCGGGGCGCTCGGCGGGAAGACTGGGCCGGTGATCCGTCTCGTCGAACCGCCTCGTCTGGTCCTGCCCGCAGTGGACGTGCGGACGTCGTATCTGGTCGGCGAGCAGGCGGACTGCCTGCTGGAAGGCCGCCCGACCGAATGGCTGGACGCGGCGAGCGCCGACTTCGCCGAGTTCGTCGCCGCTCGCCGCGGGGTACGGCAACGGTGGGGAGTGCCTTCCACGCTCTTCTGGTACGTCTCCGGCGAGTACTACCTGGGCAGCTTGGTTGTCCGGCACGAGCTCACCGCCGAACTCGCCGAGGCCGGCGGGCACATCGGCTACCACGTGGTGTCCCCGTGGCGCGGGCAAGGCCATGCCACGCGGATGCTGGCGGCCGGGCTCGCGGAATGCCGGAGCCTCGGCCTCGCCCGCGTCCTCCTGACCTGCGCGCCGGACAACGAACCTTCGCGCCGGGTGATCCTCTCCAACGGCGGCGTGCCGGACGGCCGGAAGCGCGGCGAAGACCGGTTCTGGATCGACCTCGCTCAGGCGAGCGTGGCCCCGTAGGCGGCGAGCACGGGCGGCAGCGGCTGGAAGAAGCTGACCTGGCTGTTCCCGCCGGACAGCACCCCGTAGCCGACCCCGGCGTAGAACAACGGGCCGCCGCTGTCGCCGCTGTCGACCGGGATGTCGGTGGCGATCGTCCCGACGACCTGCTTGCCGTCTCCGTAGTTCACGGTCTGGTTCAGGCCGAGGACCTTTCCGCAGGTCTTCTTCGTGGTCATGCCGCTCTTGCACACCAGCTGGCCCACCTGCGGGGTGCCCGCGCGCAGGATCCGCTGGGTGCTGCCGTCGTAGAGGTCGACCCGGGCGTGCCCGGAGCCGGACGGGTCCTGGACGCGGCCGTAGTCGGTCACCGGGAAGTGGGTGTCGACGTTGGGGCCGATGTCTTTCCAGTCGAGCCCGTGCTCGGTGCAGTGTCCGCCGGTGAGGATGTACCGGACGTCCTTGACGAGGATCGCGAACCCCGCTGAGCAGTAGTACGGCGCACGGCCGGGTCCCGGTGAAACGGTGTACATCGCGTCGCCGCCGTTGACCGTCGCGCCGGCTGCCGAGGCGGACGGGCTGAGCAGAAGGGCGGCAGCGGCCGCGGAAAACAGCACTCCGGCCACCTTGCGGCGCGAGCAGCGAAACATCGGCGGGTCCTTCCGTCCACAAGAGACTGACTACGTGCGGCCAGTCCAGTGCCGGGCGCACGGCGGCACAAACCGAGTCAGCCGACCGTCCCGGGACTACGTCCGAACGGGTGATAACAAGGGTGGCCGGACCAACGGCGGCACGGCACACTGGGCCGGGCCGCCGAACCGCCGGTGACCTGCGCGGACCACCCGAATCGCGGAGGGAGGGACGACGCCGGTGTCGTCTCACGATCCGGGACGGGCGCCGCCGTCGTGGTGAATTTCCTTCGGGTTCTTTACTGTCACGTCGTCAAGTAACGCTGAATCTGCATAGGGAACCGTTGTCCGACATCCTGTCTCCCGGCAGCGCCGGCGTCCCGGCGGCCGCTCCGGCCTCCCGGAGCCTGTGGCGCGCGCTGCGGCACGACCGCTGGGCCCAGGCCAGCGCGGTCGTCATCGTGCTGGTGATCGTCACCGCTCTCGCGGCTCCTGTGCTCGCCCTGATCGAGGGCCAGGATCCCTACACCTACCACACTGAACTGCTGAATCCCGCCGACGGCACCGGCGCGGGATTCCTCGGCGGGATCAGCGGAAGCCACTGGTTCGGCGTCGAACCGCTGACCGGACGCGACCTCTTCGCGGTCGTCGCGTACGGCGCGCGCACGTCGTTCCTGATCGGGCTCGCCGCGACCGCGGTGTCGATGCTGCTGGGCGTGCTGCTCGGGGCGAGCGCCGGATACGCCGGCGGCTGGTGGGACACCGCGGTGAGCCGGGTGACCGACGTGCTGCTCGGGTTCCCGCAGCTGATCTTCATGATCGCGCTCGGCGCGGTCGCCCCGCAGTCGATCCCGCGGCCATTACTACTGATCGCGGTGATCGGCCTGTTCGGCTGGCCGCGCGTGGCCCGGGTGGTCCGCGCCCAGACGCTGAGCCTGCGCAACCGCGACTTCGTCAAGGCGGCCCGGGCGCTCGGCGCGGGCGGCGTGCACGTGTTCCGCCGCGAGCTGCTGCCGAACCTGTGGGCGCCGATCATCGTGCTGGCGACGGTGAGCATCCCGGCCAACATCGGACTGGAAGCCGCGCTGTCGTTCCTCGGCGTCGGCATCCCGCCGCCCACGCCGAGCTGGGGCCGTTCCATCAGCGACGCGATCAACTGGGTGCAGACCGATCCGATGTTCCTCATTTTCCCCGGCGCCGCGCTGTTCATCGCGACGCTGGCGTTCAACATGCTCGGCGACGGGCTGCGCGACGCGCTCGACCCGAAGACGGCGGTACGCCGGTGAACCGCACCCTGCGTTTCGTGGGCATCCGCCTGCTGGGCATGCTCGGCGTGCTGCTCGTGGTCAGCTTCGGCACCTTCGCGGTGTTCTACCTGCTGCCCACCGACCCGGCGTACATGTCGTGCGGCAAGCCGTGCACGCCGGAGAACCTGGCGCTGGCCCGGGAGTTCATGGGCTTCGACAAGCCGTGGGTCCAGCAGTACTTCGACTTCCTCGGCGGCATCTTCACCGGCCGCACGTTCGGCACCGGCGTCACGGCGATCGTCTGCTCCGCGCCCTGCTTCGGCTATTCGTTCCAGCAGAGCGAACCGGTGCTGACGCTGATCGGCGACCGGCTGCCGATCACGGTTTCGCTGGCCGTCGGCGCGTCGGTGATCTGGCTGATCGCCGGTGTCGCGACCGGGGTGTTCTCCGCGCTGCGCCGCGGGAAGTTCGCCGACCGGGCCGCGATGACGGTGACGCTCGCCGGGGTGTCCGCGCCCGCGTATCTGGTGGGGCTGCTGGGAATCCTGCTGTTCGGCTTCACGCTCGACGTGGTGCCGGTGAGCGGTTACGTGACGTTCGCGCAGAGCCCGGTCGACTGGGCGTGGCACCTCGTGCTGCCGTGGCTGGTGCTGGCGTTCATCAACGCCGCGGTGTACGCCCGGCTCTCGCGCGGCCAGATGCTCGAAATCCTGGGCGAGGACTTCATCCGCACCGCGCGGGCGGTCGGCCTGCCGGAGCGGACCGTCATCGGGAAGTACGCGCTGCGCAACGTGTTGCTGCCGGTGGTGACGGTGTTCGCGGTCGACCTCGGCGCGCTGCTCGGCGGCGCGGTGATCACCGAGCGGGTGTTCGCGCTGCCCGGTCTCGGCGGGCTGCTCGTCGACGCCGTGCATCAGGTCGACCTGCCGGTGCTGATGGGCGTCAGCCTGTTCGCCGCTTTCTTCGTCGTCCTCGCGAACTTCGCGGTGGACGTGCTCTACGGGGTCCTCGACCCCCGTGCTCGGCTCGGTTCTTGAGAAAGGGAACGGAAAAAACCATGGATCGCAGGGACTTCCTGAAGGCGCTGGGCATCACCGCCACGGTCACCGGTGCGGGGGCGTTCCTCGCCGCGTGCAACGCGAACGAGCAGTCCGGCGGCGGGGGAGCGGTCGCGGTGGCGTCCGGCGGGACGCTCTACATCCTCAGCGACACCACGTCGCAGCACCTCGACCCGGCGAAGAGCCAGAACCTCGCGATCACCACGATCAGCCTGATCCACCGGCGGCTCACCGCGTGGAAGACCGCCGCGGACGGCCCGGCCACCGTCGTCCCGGACCTCGCCACCGACACCGGCCGGGCAAGCGCGGACGGCAAGACCTGGACCTACACGCTCAAGGACGGCCTCAAGATGGCCGACGGCACGCCGATCACCAGCGCCGAGATCAAGTACGGCATCGAGCGGTCGTTCGATTCGGCGTTCTCCGGCGGCCTGAGCTACCACAAGAACCTGCTCGCCGGCGGCTCCGACTACAAGGGCCCGTTCAAGGGCGGGGAACTGGCGTCGATCGAGACCCCGGACCCGAAGACGATCGTGTTCCACCTGGCCCGCCCGTACGGCGACTGGCCGTGGATCGCCAGCATGCCCGCGTTCGCCCCGGTGCCGAAGGGCAAGGGCACCGACGCGACCTACGACACGAAGCCGGTCGCGTCCGGCCCGTACCAGGTCGAGTCGTACCAGAAGGGCGTGCAGGTCAAGTTCGTCCGGAACCCGAACTGGGACGCGAAGACCGACCTCGCCCGCACCGGCCTGCCCGACGCGGTCGTGATCCAGATGGGCCAGGACACCGGTGTCGTCGCGAAGCGGCTGCTGGCCAGCCAGGGCAACGACGCGTTCGCGTTCGGCTCGTCGTTCGTGAACCCGGCGCAGCTGGCGCAGATCCGCACGAACCCGGCGGCGAAGAACCAGCTCGTCACGTCGAAGTCCGGTGCGCTGGCCTACCTCGCGCTGAACACCAAGCGCGGTCCGCTGGCGAATCCCAAGGTGCGCCAGGCGTTCCAGTACGCCGTGGACAAGACCGCCTATCAGGTCGCCGCCGCGGGCAGCGCGGATCTGGCGGGCCCGATCGCGACGACGCTGATCACCGAGGGCATCGCCGGGCGCGAGGTGTACGACCTCTATCCGGCCCCGCCGTCCGGCGACGTCGCTAAGGCCAAGCAGCTGCTCGCCGAAGCGGGTTTCCCGAACGGCATCGACAATCTGGACTTCCCGGTGTCGACGGCGAACAACGAGGCGGACAAGGCGCAGGCGATCCAGGCCGCATTGCAGCGGGCGGGAATCCGCACCAAGCTGCGCCCGCTCGACGACGAGGCGTGGACCACGCTCGTCACCGGCAACGACGGCAACTACGACCTCACGCTGGGTTCGTGGCAGCCGGACTTCCCGAGCGCCAACGCCAACATCGAGCCGCTGTTCGGCACCTCGGAGATCGGCAACGGCGGGTACAACCAGGCGCGCTATTCGGCGCCCGAGGTGGACGCGCTGATCGCGCAGGCGCAGGGGACGGTCGACCCGGTCGCGGCCGGGAAGCTGTGGGCCAAGGCGGACAAGCGGATCATGCAGGACTCGCCGGTGGTCCCGCTGATCTACACCCGCAACTCGTTCCTGCACGGCGCGAAGGTCGGCAACTTCGCGATCGGCGCGTTCCCGGCGTACCCGAACTACCTCCAGATGGGCCTGGCGAAGTAATCCCGTGTCCGAGCAGCTGCTTTCCCTGCGCGACGTCTCGATCCGGTTCGGCGGCGCCGCCGCGGTTCGAGAGGTGAGCTTCGAGGTGAACCCCGGCGAGGTCGTCGCCCTCGTCGGGGAATCCGGTTCCGGCAAGTCGGTCACCGCGCTGTCGCTGCTCGGCCTGCTGCCGGACACCGCCACGGTGACCGGCTCCGCGATCCTCGACGGCCGCGATCTGTACACAGTGGACGGTCCGGCGCTGCGCGCGGTGCGCGGCGGCGAGATCGGCATGGTGTTCCAGGAGCCGATGAGCGCGCTGAACCCGGTGTTCCGGATCGGCACGCAGCTCGTGGACGCGGTGCGGGCGCACCGGAAGGTTTCGCGGGCGGTCGCTCGGGACCGGGCGAGGGAACTGCTGGAACTCGTGGAGCTGGACGCGCGGCGGGTGCTGCGCGCGTACCCGCATGAGCTGTCCGGCGGCCAGCTGCAGCGGGTGGTCATCGCGATCGCGCTGCTGCACGACCCGAAGCTGCTGATCGCGGACGAGCCGACGACCGCGCTGGACGTCACCGTGCAAGCCGGGATCCTGCAGCTGCTGCGGTCGCTGCGGGACCGGCTGGGCACGGCGATCCTGCTGGTGACCCACGACATGGGCGTGGTCGCGGACGTCGCGGACCGCGTCGTGGTGCTGCGCGACGGCGAGGTGGTCGAGCAGAACACCGCGGCCGGGTTGTTCGCCGCGCCGCGAGCGGACTACACGCGGGAACTGCTGTATTCGGTGCTGTCGCTGGGTTCCGAGCCGGGCGGGGCGGTGCGGCCGACGTCGGCTCCGCTGGTTTCGGTGACGGATCTGGCGGTGACCTACCGGGCCGGCGGCGGCGCCCCGCCGGTGCGCGCGGTCGACGGAGTGTCGCTGACGATCGGGACCGACGAAGTGCTCGGCCTCGTCGGCGAATCCGGTTCCGGCAAAAGCACGATCTCGTCCGTGCTGACCGGATTGGTCGCGCCCTCGGCGGGTTCCGTGCGGATCGGCGGAGCGGACGTCGTGCGCGCGTCGGCCCGGCAGCGGCGGGAGATCCGGCGGCAGATCGGGATCGTGTTCCAGAACCCGGCGTCCGCGCTGAACCCGCGCGCGACGATCGGCGCGAGCATCGCCGAACCGCTGGTGGTGCACGGCGAACGCGGCGAGCACCGGGAGCGGGTCGCGGAACTGCTCAGCGCCGTGCGGCTCGATCCCGGCTGGAGCGGCCGGTACCCGCACGAACTGTCCGGCGGGCAGCGGCAGCGGGTCGGGATCGCGCGGGCGCTGGCGCTGCGCCCGCGGCTGCTGATCGCGGACGAGCCGACGAGCGCGCTGGACGTCTCGGTGCAGGCGTCGGTGCTGGACCTGCTGGCGGACCTGCAGCGGGAACTGGCGTTCGCGTGCCTGTTCATCAGCCACGACCTGGCGGTGGTGGAGCGGGTCGCGGACCGGGTGGTCGTGCTGCACCGCGGGAAGGTCGTCGAGGAGGGCCCGGTGGCGTCGGTGCTCGGCTCGCCGCGCGAGGACTACACGCGGCGGCTGGTCGCCGCGGCGCCGGTGGCCGATCCGGACCTGCAGCGGGAACGCCGGGAGGCTTGGCGCGCGCTGTCCGGCTGACCGATGAGTTTCCTCCCTTCCGGGAGTCGGTACGGAAAACGGAAGGGGATCGCCATGGGAACACTGCTGTACTCCGCTGCGATGTCGCTGGACGGGTTCATCGCCAGGCCTGGCGGCGACATGGGGTGGCTCGCGCCGTACACCGGCGGCGCCGCCGACGGTCTGGCCGCGGAGGTCGGGGCGCTGCTCGTCGGCCGCCGGACTTTCCGCGGCGACGACCCGTATCGCGGCACGGAGGGCGAGGGCAAGCCTTTCGGCGGCGGCTGGGAAGGACCGCAGGTGGTGCTGACCCGCCAGGACGCTCCGGCGGTGCCCGGGGTGACGTTTTGCTCCTCGCTGGAGGAAGGCGTCGCGGCGGCCCGGGCGGCGGCGGGGGAGAAGACGGTGAACGTGCTGGGGGCTTCGGTCGGGCGGGCTTGCCTGGAGGCCGGTCTGCTGGACGAGGTGGCGGTCGTGGTGGAGCCGGTGCTGCTCGGCGGCGGGGTCCGGCTGTTCGAGCGGCCGGGTCCGCCGGTGCGGCTGGAGTTGGCGGCGCAGCGGGGGACGAGCCTTCGGTACCGCGTGCTGCGTTGAGGGGGCAGCGGTCGTCGGGCGGAATGGCTTGCGCTGCCGGACTTTCCGCGTCGCGCTGAGGGAGTCAGCGGTCCTCGAACCGTGCGATCGCCTCCAGCACCGCCGTCCTCATCGACGGGCTGCCGGTGTGCCCCGCGTCGTCGATCACGACCAGTTCGGCGTCCGGCCAGGCCTGGGCGAGCTGCCAGGCCTTCCGCAGCGGCGCGCTCAGGTCGGCGCGGCCGTGGATCAGCACCGCCGGGATGCCGTGCAGCCGGTCGATGTCGCGGAGCAGCTGGTCGTCTTCGAGCCAGGCGTGGTGGCTGTAGTAGTGCGCGCAGAGGCGGGCGAGCGTGATCAGCTCCTCGTCGGTGCCCGCGCTGAACTGGCCGGTCCGGCCGCCGACCCATTCGTGCGAGATCACCGCGTCCTCCCACGCGCACCAGTCCCGCGCGGCCTGGAGCTGCACCGCGCGGTCGGTACTCGCGAGCAGCCGCGAGTACCCGGCGAGGAGGTCGCCGTCCGGGTCGGGGGCGCCCGCGCGGAACGCTTCCCATTGCGCGGGCAGCAGCCGCCGGACGCCGCGGTAGAGCCAGTCGATCTCGTCCGGCGACGAGGTGAAGGCGGCGACCAGCACGATGGCGCTGACCCGTTCCGGATGCCGCTGCGCGTAGGCCAGTGCGAGCGTCGCGCCCCAGGAACCGCCGTAGAGCAGCCATTGTTCGACACCGAGATGGACGCGCAGTTTCTCCATGTCGGCGATCAGGTGCTCGGTGGTCTGGTGCTCCAGGCTGACCGCCGGGTCCGCGACGTTCGGCGTGCTCCGTCCGCAGCCGCGCTGGTCGAACGTCACGACGCGGAATTTCGCCGGGTCGAATCCGGTGCGGCCGAAGCCGCTGCCGCCTCCGCCGGGCCCGCCGTGCACGCACAGCACCGGTTTGCCGGTGCCGCTGGCGTCCCAGTAGATCTGCTGTCCGTCGCCGGCGTCGAGCATGCCGGCGGCGTCGGGTTCGACCGAAAACGGCCGCATCGCGGGCCTCCTCCCCGTGCGGAAACCCGTCGAGCGTACTGGATCACGCTCGAGGCGGGTTTACAGCGCGGACCGGGGGTCCCTAGGATCTGGCGCGCCGGAAGCGCCGCGGACGCGCGGCCCCGGCGGGGTGGAGGTCTGGATGGGGAACCCGGAATCCGGCAGCGACCTCGAATCGGTCGCGAAGCTCGTGCGGCTGTCCGAGACGGCGCCGATGCCCCGGATCGACGGCAGCGAACCCCCGCCGCTGGTGCGTCCCCGGGCCGACAGCGCCGAAGACGCTGCGTCGGCGTTCGGCGGGGTCCTCGACGTCTCGAGCGGCTCAGCGGCCGAACAGCTCGCCAAACGCGGTCCGGTGCCCGTCGCCGACCCGCCCGCGCCTCCAGCCCAGACCGCGCCGCCGGTCCAGCGGCGTCCGAGGCGCTACGGCCTCTTCGCCGGTGCTGCGGTGGTGGTGTGCGCGGGGCTGGGCTCGTGGGCGTTGTGGCCGTCGGCTTCCGGCGGGACGGACCCGCAGCCGGTGCAGCCGCCGCCCGCTCCGGCTCTCACCTCGTCGTCGGCGCCGCCCGCGGTGAGCACGCTCAGCGCGTCCCCGGCCCCGGCCAGCGGCCAGGTCCGCGACACGGTCGTCCGGGCCAGCAGCCGTCCCGCGACGACCGCGCCGCCGCCGCGCGTCGAGCAGACGCCGACCCCGCGGCAGGACAGCGGCACCGGCTCGCACGACTCGCTCGAAGACGCGTTCCGCTCGGCGGTCAGCTCGTACATGGAGCAATGGGGCGGCGACGAGGGCGACCGGCCGCGCCGCTGGCACGGCTGAGCGGCGGCAGTACTACTCTGAGTAGGCCACTGCCGACCGACCGCTCCGCGAGGTGTCCATGACCGGCTCGTCGTCCCCGTTGTCGCCCAGCCAGGTGCCGGTGGGGGTGGACCCGAACCGCCCGAGCATCGCGCGGATCTACGACGGGTTCCTCGGCGGGAACCACCACTACGAGGTGGACCGCGCGGTGATGGAGAAGATCAGCGCGGCGGTCCCGGAGGCGGTGCACATCGCCCGCGGCAACCGCGGTTTCCACAACCGCGTGCTGCGGATGCTGGCGAGCCAGACCGACATCCGGCAGTTCCTCGACTGCGGTTCCGGGCTGCCCACGGCGGAGAACACCCACCAGATCGTGCAGCGCTACCACCGCGACGCGACGGTGGTGTACGTCGACAACGACCCGGTGGTGCTCGCGCACGGCCGCGCGCTGCTGGAGGACAACGAGTTCACGCACATGGTCGAGGCCGACATCTTCCAGCCGCAGGCTGTGCTGGGGAACGAAACCGTGCGCGAGTACATCGACTTCTCGGAGCCGGTGGCGCTGCTGCACATCGGCACGATGCACCACTACGAGGGCGACGGCGCGGTCGAGGTGATGCGCGAGTACATCGACGCCCTCGCGCCCGGTTCGTACGTCGCCCTCGCGCATTTCTACGACCCCGAAGTGCCGGAGCTGACCGCGGTCGCGAAGCGGATCGAGGAAATCCTCGTGTCCGGACCGCTGGGCGCCGGCCGGTTCCGCACCCGCGCGGAGATCGAAGCGATGCTGCCCGGCCTGGAGCTGCTCCCGCCGAGCAGCACGGACGGTCCCGGGTTGTCGGTCGCCGACGAGTGGTGGCAGGACGGGCCGAGGCTCAAGCCGCTCAGCGACGCGGCCCGGTGTGTCGCGGGTGTGGTGGGGCGGAAGCCCTGATCGCTACGCCGGTCGCGGGACTTCCGCGACCGGCGCGGGTCGCCTGCGCGCGACGAGGTAGCCGACGAACCCGAACCCGATCAGCACGGCCAGCGTCCCGGCGGTGAACAGCTCGAAGGTCAGCCGCGACACGCCCCAGGTCGCCTCGAAGTCGTACGGCACGCCGAGCGCTTGGTCGAGCACCCCGGGCACCACCGTCTGCCACGCGCCGAGCAGAATCCACGCGTAGATCAGCACCGAGCTGACCCAGAGCCCGGCCCGTCCGCCGGGCACCCGGAACGGACGGTCCGCCGCGGGATATTTCCGCCGCAGCACCAGAATTGTCGGGAAGATCAGCAGGTACGACAGCAGCAGCGTGCTCACCGCGATGTTGAGCACCACCGCGAACACCGCCGAGGCCGAACTGCTCTGCACGATCGTGGCGACCACGGTGAACGCGGTCGCGACCACGCCCGAGAGCAGGTTGACCCGCAGCGGCGTGTTCAGCTTCGGATGGAACGCGCCGAACCAGCGCGGGAAGGCTCCGTCGACGGCGGCCATCGCCTGGATGCGGTCCGAAGCGATCATCCACGAGCAGCCCTGGTTCAGCAGGACGAAAACGAACACGACGGCGGCGAGCGTCAGCATGGTGTCCGAAGCGCCGCCGTAGACGGAGAACACCTGGCGCACCGCGTCGAGGAAACCGCCGAGCCCGTTGATCTTGTCCGGCGGCATCACCAGCACGATGCCGAAAACCGGCACCAGATAGCACAACGCCGACACCAGGCCGGAAACGCCCACGGTGACCGGGACGTCGCGCCGCGGGTTGTGCATTTCCTCGGCGGCGCCGTTGGGGGCCTCGAACCCGACCAGGGCGAACATCAGAACCGGGACCACGGCGAGGAAGCCGCCGATCGTCGGGGAAAACGCGAGCGAGCCGTGCACGCCGTTGCGGGCCGCGTAGATCGCCGCGGTGACGGCGAAAAGCACCACGAGCCCGACTTTCAGCAAAGCTCCGGCGGCGATGAACCACTTGCCGTACCGCAGGCTCACCACCGCGCCGAGGATCGCCAGCCAGATGAAGACCAGCTTGAACACGTAGTCCGCGAACCCGCCCGGCGAAGCCGGGACCAGGTATTGCTGCCAGGTCGCGGCGGCGAGGAAGGTGATCGATCCGCCCAGCCACACCGGGTTGGTGATCCAGTACAGCAGTGTGCCGAGCGCCGCGGGCAGCTTCCCGAACGCGAGCCGCAGCCACACGAACGGGCCGCCCTCCGCCGGGAACGCGCTGCCCAGTTCGGCCATGACCAGTCCGTACGGGAACAGGAACAGCACCAGGAGCACGGCGGTCCAGGTGACCGCCTCCGCCCCGGAAGTCGCGATCTGGCCGATGGTGTCCACCGAGATGATGGCCGCGATCGCGAGGAAGATCGAGTCGATCCGGCGCAGATTCCGCCGCAGGTTTCCGGATTCGCTGTTGACGAACTGGGGCTCGGACACGCTTCACCGCCTTTGGTGAATCGAGGGGGGGAGTCAGGCTTCGGTGTTCTCCAGGTCTTCCTTGTGCAGCAACGGGGTTCCGGCCGTCTCGCGCATCGAGAAAGCGGCGATGAGGCCGACGGCGGCCGCGGCCATCAGGTACGGCCCGGGCACGAGCGTGCTGCCGGTGGCGGAAATCAGGACAGTCATCAGGTACGGCACGGTGCCGGCGAACAGCGCGGCGGTGATGTTGTACGCGATCGAAAGTCCGCTTTGCCGGGTGCGGGTCGGGAAGATCTCCGCGGACCACACCGCGTAGGTGCCGAGAATCGCCGCCAGGATCGCGCCGAGGACGAGCCCGCCGATCCAGGTGCCGACGAGGCCGGTGCGCATCAGCAGGTAGGCAGGAGTGGCGAGGACGAAAAGCGCGACGCCCGCGCCGATCAGGACCGGACGGCGGCCGACCCGGTCGGAAAGCCGGCCGAAGAAGGGCACCAGGACCAGCCCGACGAGCGAGATCACTGTGGACAGTGCGGCGGCGCTGCCGGACGAGTGGCCGAGGTAGTCGGTCTCGTACGTGACCAGGTAGGTGAGCACGGCGTAGAACGGCACGTGCATCATGGTCATCAGCCCGGCCGCCTGCAGCAGCTGTTTCTTGTTGTGGCGGAACAGTTCCCGGACCGGGCTGCGCGGCACGTTGTCGGTCGCTTCGAGGGCGCGGTACTCGGGGGTGTCCTCGATCTTGCTGCGGATGACGAACCCTACGACGCCCAGCGGCGCGGCGATCAGGAACGGGACGCGCCAGCCCCACGACGCGAGCTGCGCGTCCGTCAGGCCGATCGACAGCAGCAGGAAGACGAACGAGCCGGCGAGGAATCCCAGCAGCGAGCCGACTTCCAGCCAGCTGACGCCGAAACCGCGGCGCCGGCGCGGCGCGTACTCGGCGAGGAAGCTCGCCGCGCTGCCGAATTCGCCGCCCGCGGCGAGGCCCTGCAGCAGGCGCAGCAGCACCAGCAGGACCGGGGCCGCGATGCCGATCGTGGAGTAGCCCGGCAGCAGGCCGATCACGAGCGTGGCCCCGGACATCACGAAAATGACCACCGAGAGCGTGCGCTTGCGGCCGATCTTGTCGCCCAGCGGGCCGAAGATCAGCGCGCCGATCGGCCGGATGCCGAACGACACCGCGAAGACGCCGAACACCGCGAGCAGTCCCGCGGTCGAGTCGCCCGCCGGGAAGAACACCGACGCGATGGTGCTGGCGAGGTAGGCGTAGGCGGCCCAGTCGAACCAGTGCACGAAGACGCCGACGGCGCCGGCGGCGACGCTGCGGCGCAGGGTGGCGGGATCGGCGCTCTGGTCGGCGAGGTCTGGCGCCGGAGAGGCGTCGGGTGCGGTCATGGGTGGCCTCCTTGGACCGGTTCTCCGGGAGGACGCTAAGAGCGGCCCACGGCATCTAACAAGAAGTAATAAGCAAAGCAATGCATCTGTTCGGTTTATGCAGAAGCGCTGAGCTGTGCCGACACGAGGGCCTGACGGCGGCGAAACACAGCGTTCACGAGCGGGACGGGCCGCCGGTGAGGGCCTGCGGAGTGATCAGCGCTCGGAGGTGTTCGTCGGGCAGCAGCCTTCGTTCCCGCACGAGTTCCAGCGCGGGACGGCCGGTGCGGTGTGCTTCCAGGGCGAGTGTGCACGCAGTTTCGTAACCGAGCGCGGGGCTCAACGCGGTGACCACACCGGTCGAGGTGGCGACGAGGTCGGCGAGGTGTTCCCGGCGCGCGGTGATGCCGCGGACGCACTGGTCGGCGAGCACCCGGACACCGGCGGTGAGATGGTCGAGCCCGGCGGTCAGCGCCCGCGCGATGATCGGCTCGAAGGCGTTGAGCTGCAACTGCCCGCCCTCAGCGGCGAGCGTGATCGTGACATCGTGGCCGATGATTTCGAAGGCGATCTGGTTGACCGCCTCCGGGATCACCGGGTTGACCTTGCCCGGCATGATCGACGACCCGGCTTGGCGCGCGGGCAGGGCGATCTCGCCGAACCCGGCCTGCGGCCCGGACGAGAGCAGCCGGAGATCGTTGCAGATCTTGGACACTTTGACCGCCACGCGTTTCAGCACCCCAGAGAGCTGCACGAACACGCCGACATCCTGGGTCGCCTCGATCAGGTCGGGCGCGGACACGAGCGTCGCGATGCCGGTCAGCTCGCGCAGGTGCTCGACGGCTCTCTCCCGGTAGCCGGGACGGGCGTTGAGGCCGGTGCCGATCGCCGTGCCGCCGAGGTTCAGCTCGTGCAGCAGCAGCCGGGCCTCGGCGAGCCGTTGCTCGTCCTCGCCGAGCGTGGCGGCGAACGCGCCGAACTCTTGGCCGAGCGTCATCGGAACGGCGTCCTGCAGCTGCGTGCGGCCCATTTTGAGGACGTCGGCGAACTCGGCCGCCTTGTCCGCGAACGCTTCCCGCAGCCCGGCGAGCGCGGCGAGCAGTTCGGCGAGATGCCGGTCGAGGGCGAGCTTGACCGCGGTGGGGTAGACGTCGTTGGTGCTCTGGCCGAGATTGACGTGGTCGAGCGGATGCAGGTGCGAGTACTCGCCGCGGGCGTGGCCGAGCAGCTCCAGGGCGCGGTTGGCGACGACCTCGTTGGCGTTCATGTTCGTCGAGGTCCCGGCTCCGCCTTGGATGAGGTCGACGACGAACTGGTCGTGCAGGCGCCCGTCCCTGATCTCCGCGCACGCCTGCCCGATCGCCTCGGCCCGGTCCGGCGAGAGGGCGCCGACTTCCGCGTTGGCGCGCGCGGCGGCCTCCTTGACGGTGACGAGCGCGGCGACGAGATGCGGCCGGTCGGCGAGGGTTTCCCGCGTGATCGGGAAATTGACCAGCGCACGGGCGGTGTGCGCGCCGTAGTAGACGTGGCCGGGCACGCTGATCTCGCCGAGCATGTCGTGCTCGGAACGGGTGCTGGACATCGGTGTCCTTCCCGGAAGGAGTGGGTTCAGGAGGTGCGGTCGACGCCGGTCCACGCCAGCGCGATCGCGCCGTCCAGCAGGGCCCGTTCCGCCGTGCCGCCGACGCAGTGCGCGGCGAACTCGCGCTGGTGGTTGATCGCGGGCAGCGACCCGATCCCGATATAGGGGTGAATCGCGGGAACGACCTGCGAGACGTTGCCCATGTCGGTGGACGCGCGGTTCATCCGGGACGCGGTGCCGTCCGGGGCGAACTCGCGGCCGAGTTCGAGCGCGTTGGCGCGGTAGGTGGCCAAAGCCGTTTCGTCGGCCCGGAATTCGGCGTACGGTTTGCTTTCCGGTTCGACGCTCAGCTCGCAGCCAGTGGCCAGCGCACCGGCCTCGAAGGCCCGCATGACGCGCGGTTCCACTTCGGACAGTTCCGCCAGCGTCTCGGCTCGTACGTACCACCGGCCGGACGCGTGTTCGGGAATCGCGTTGGGCGCGTCCCCGGCGTGCGTGACGATGCCGTGTACTCGGGCTGACGCTGGAAGTTGCTGTCGCAGAAGGCCGATCGCGACTTGGGCGACGGTGAACGCGTCGGCCGCGTTGACCCCGGCCTCTGGATAAGCCGCGGCATGCGCGGACTTGCCGGTGTAGGAGATCTTCGAGTGGCTGACGGCGAACGGCCGCGCTTCGGCGACGTCCACCGGTGCCGGATGCGCCATCATCGCGAGGTCCACGCCAGCGAACGCGCCGCGTTCCAGCAGTTCGATCTTGCCGCCGCCGCCCTCTTCCGCCGGGGTGCCGTAGACCTCGACGGTGATCCCGAGGTCGTCGGCGACCGCGGCGAGCCCCAGCGCCGCGCCGACGGAGCTGGCCGCGATGAGGTTGTGCCCGCAGGCGTGGCCGAGGCCGGGAAGCGCGTCGTACTCGGCGCACAGCGCGATCCGCGTCGGCCCGGAGCCGAAACTGGCGTGGAACGCGGTGGCGAGCCCGAGGTACTGGGCCGTGACCGCGAACCCGGCCCGATCGAGCAGCTCGGGCACCGCGGCAGCCGCGCGATGCTCCTCCCACGCGGTTTCCGGGTCGGCGTGCAGCCGCTCGGACAGCCGGATCAGCTCGTCGGCGTGCTTTTCGACCGCGGCGCGGGCGGCCGCTTTGCTCGCTGCCATCATTCGTCTCCCGGCACGCCGTAGGACGGCGCCGCTGCCGGGTTGAGGCCGCGGGTGACGTAGTCGTCGCGCTGGGGGAGCCAGACGTCGAGGAGTTCGGCGAGGTGCTCGATCGGCTCGTCCGCCCAGTCCACGCGCAGATCCGTGACCGGCCACTCTGCGCCGGACACCACGACCAGGCCGGCGGACCGAACCGGGCCTTTCTCGCCGCCCGCCGCGAGCCCGGCTCGCATCGCCGCGACGAGGCGCTGTTCCAGCTCGCCGGTCGCCTCGGCGAAAGCGTCCACCATGGACTGCGGAATGTGGTCGCCGGCCAGCATGTTGCCCGCCGCGACCACGCCGTCCGCCGTCGCCGACGCGTGGGTGCCGAGGGTTTTCGAGCCGCTGTAGGCGAAACCGGGTCCCGAGCGGCCGAGCACGGTCAGCTGCCGGTACTCGATGTGCTCCGCCGCCGACGTGACCTCGGCGAGCGCTTTCTCCGGATCGCCGTGCTCGGCAAGGCGGTCCAGTAAGCGTCCGCCGAGGCGCGGGTCGGTGATGTTCTGCGAGGAAGCCGCACCGAGGTTTGGGCGCAGATGCGCGACGCGGGCGACGACCGCTGGGCTGGACGAGCTGGCCGCGATGCCGAACCGGACGGTCCCGCCGGAAGTGTCGCGGGCGACGATCGAAAAGGTCACTTCTCCTCCTCCGGGATCACCGCGATGGCGTCGATCTCGCACAGCCATTCCGGCCGGGCGAGCGCGGACACGACCACGCCGGTCGAGATCGGGTGCACGCCTTTGGTCCAGCGTCCGACGGTGCGGTAGACGGCCTCGCGGTAACGCGGGTCGACCAGGTAGATCGTGAGCTTGACCAGGTGCTCCATCCGGCTGCCCGCTTCTTCGAGCAGCATCTTGATGTTCGCCATCGCCTGTTCGGCCTGCGCGGCGACGTCGCCGATCCCCACCGATTCGCTCGTGTCGAGGTCCTGCCCGATCTGGCCGCGGACGTAGACCGTGCCGTTGGCGACGACGGCCTGGCAGAGGTCGTTGTCGAGGTTCTGCTCCGGGTAGGTGTCCCGCGTGTTGAACGGGCGGATGCGACGGTGGACAGTCACTGCGTGGCCTTCCCTGCGGCGGTCGTCGGACGCCTCAGCCTGACCGCGCCGCCGAGGTTCTGTCCAGTAGATGTTTCTGGACCAATGCATCGGTTCCCTTGATGCACTCTGCATCGGCGAAACAGATCTTGAGTGCCGGAAACATCTGTTGGACACGGGCAGTGCGGGGCCGTGAGGATCCGGGGGAGACGGCGCTGAACCGCGCTGGAGCCGGAGCGGAGGTCTGGATGTCGAGCGAACAGGTGGAGGCCCTCGTCGTGGGCGGGGGTCAGGCCGGCCTGGCGATGAGCGAGCACCTGAGCGAATGCGGCGTGCCGCACGTCGTCCTGGAACGGGACCGGATCGCCGAACGCTGGCGAACGCAGCGGTGGGACTCGCTGGTGGCGAACGGTCCCGCGTGGCACGACCGGTTCCCGGGCCTGGAATTCCCCGATGTGGCGCCGGGCGAATTCGCGTCGAAGGACCAGGTCGCGGATTATTTCGAGGCCTACGCGGAGAAAATCGCCGCGCCGATCCGCACCGGAGTCGAGGTGACCTCGGTGCGGCGGCACGAGGGCAAACCCGGATTCCGCGCCGAAACCTCGGAAGGAACCATCGACGCCCGGTTCGTCGTCGCGGCGACCGGCCCGTTCCAGCGCCCGGTGATCCCGCCGATCGTGCCCGCCGACGCGGGGCCGGTGCAGCTGCACTCCAGCGGCTACCGGAACCCGGGCCAGCTTCCCGAAGGCGCGGTGCTGGTGGTCGGCGCGGGTTCGTCGGGCGTGCAGATCGCCGAGGAACTGCGTCGCGCCGGGCGCGAGGTGTACCTGTCGGTCGGGCCGCACGACCGTCCGCCGCGCAGCTACCGCGACCGCGACTTCTGCTGGTGGCTCGGCGTTCTGGGCAAGTGGGACGCCGAGACGCCGCCCGCCGGCGCGGAACACGTGACCATCGCGGTCAGCGGCGCGCGCGGCGGGCACACCGTGGACTTCCGGGCGCTGGCCGGACTCGGCATCACACTCGTCGGCATGACCGGCGCGTACGCCGACGGCAATCTCAGCTTCGCGACGGACCTGGCGAAGAACATCGCGGCGGGCGACGAGAATTACCTTGCCCTGCTTGACGAAGCCGACGCCTACGTGGCACGCAACGGCCTCGACCTGCCCGAGGAACCGTCCGCCCGGGAACTGGGCCCGGCCCCGGCGTGCGTCACCGACCCGGTGCTGGAACTGGACTTGGCCGCCGCCGGAGTGACCTCGATCGTCTGGGCGACCGGATTCGCCGTCGACTACAGCTGGCTCCAGGTCGACGCCTTCGACGAGAAGGGACGGCCGAAGCACCGCCGCGGGGTGTCGGTGGAACCGGGCGTGTACTTCCTCGGCCTGCCGTGGCTGGCGCGGCGCGGGTCGAGTTTCATCTGGGGCGTGTGGCACGACGCGAAGTTCGTCGCCGACCACATCGCGATCCAGCGCGGGTACCAGAGCTACTGATCGTGGGGGCGGCGCGGGTTCGCCCGCGCCGCTATCGCGAGTACATCGCGCGGCACAGCTCCCGGAACTCCTGTGCCCGCCGGGTGAGCCGGACGCCCCGCATCGCGGCGAGGACGATCTCCAGCGACGGAACGTCGTCGGTCAGCGTCAGCGGCACGACGCTGGCCCCCGCGTAAGTCGTGTCGGCGGGCGGGCGCTGGTTGAGCAACGCGAACCCGTGCCCCGAAGCCACCAGCGCCCGCACCGTCTCGTACCCGCTCGTCCGATGCCGGATCCGCGGCGCCACTCCGGCGTCGCTCAGGATCGACTGCAGGTATTCCCGGCTGTGCGGCAGGTCGAGCAGCACCATCGGTTCCTCGGCGAGCTCCCGCAGCGACACCTTTCGGCTCTTCCGCCGGGCGAGCGGGTGGTCCTCGGCGACGAGAGCGTAGGGAGCGGCGGTGCCGACCACCTCGCGGTCGATGTCGTCGTCCAGGTCGTAGCCGTACAGCATCGCCAGCTCGGTCTCACCCGCCCGCAGCGCAGCTTTGAGCGCTTTGTGCTCGCCCTCGCGCAGGGACACGTGGACGCGCGGATGCCTGCTCTCGAACTCGGCCAGCAAGCTCGGCAAACGGAACGGCGCGAGCGTGGTGAAGCAGCCGACGGTGAGGGTGCCGACCAGGTCGGTGCCGGATTGCCGCGCGGTTTCGACCAGCTCCGCGCCGTGCGCCAGGAAATCCAGCACCCGCTTGTAGAACTCCTCGCCTGCCGTGGTCAAGCTGAGCCCCCGGGCGTGGTGGCGCAGCAGGAATTGCACGCCCATTTCCTTCTCCAACTGCGCGATCGCCGTCGAAACGGCCGACTGCGACACCATCAGCTCCCTCGACGCGGCCGTCATGCTCAGGTGCCGCGCCGCCGCCTCGAAGTAGCGCAGCTGCACGAGGGTGAAGGAAGGCTCGCTCATGCCGACATCCTGCCTCAGCCGCAGCAGCCGGGATGCTGCGGTTTCGGCGCGGGCGTGTCCAGCGCCGGGTTGGCGTCGAAGAATCCGCTCGGCTTGAGCGTGAAGCCGGTGCGGTCGACGGGCATGACCGGCCAGTCCTCGGTCCGCGGGTAGTGCGTGAGGCCGAAGGTGTGCCAGACGACGAGGTCGGCCCCGTCGAGATCGCGGTCGGCCTGGATCCAGGTGTCGATGCCGGTTCTGCCGTCGTTCTGGTTGACGTACTCGCCCGCCGGGAAGCGCTCGTCCTCGGAGTACGCGGTGACCCACAGGTGCTTGCGGGTGAAGGCGGCGCGGCGGGCGATGGACGACGCGTCGTCGGCCAGCAACGGCGGCTGGCCTTCGGGGTGCAGGGTGTAGCCGACCGGTTTACCGAGCGCGTTGCGGGATTCGGGATTGCTGATGCGCCAGGTGCGGCCGAGGGTGCCGTCGGCGAGCCGGGCCGCCTCGGATTCCTTGGCCAGCCTGGTGATTTTCCGGGTGAAGGCGTTGCCGTACGGGTTGCCCGGGCCGATCGGGACGCGCTGCGCGTCGATCTCGTCGACGGCGTTCGACAGGCCGTCGACCATCATGTCCAGCCGCGCGCAGAACAAATGCTGGTGGAACGGCGCGCCGACGCCCGGGGCGATTTCAGCGGCCCACGGATACTCGTCCCCGCCCGGGAAAGCGGACGCGAAGACGACGCCGGTGGCCTTGCATTCGAGTTCGATCGTGCCGTCGAGGTAGAGATACCAGTAGAAGCCGTAGTCGTAGTTGCCGACCGTGACGAAGAACGAGACGACCAGCCGGCGCTGCCGCCGGGTGGAGACGCTTCCGTTGTAGTGATCGGTGTGCTTCCACAGCACGCCAGCGTCTTCCTCGTGCAGGCAGATCGCGTTCGTGATGGTGTGCGGCTGGCCGTCGTCATCGTGTACGACAGCGTCGAAATAGCGGATCTCGCCGAGGCAGTCGCAGCCGAGAGCGAGCGAGTTGGCTTCCTTGCCCAGCGAGTACTCGCCGGCGTCGAAGTAGTTCTGCCAGAACCGGACCGGGCTCGGATCGCCGTAGGGCACGACCATCTCGGCGACCGAAGCGCGGTAGACGACCGGACGCGGCCGGTCGCCGTCCTGGAAGCCGATTTGGTGCAGGGTAAGGCCTTCCACCGCGTTGAAGCCGATCCGGAACTGCCACTTCTCCCACGTGACGACGTCGCCGTCGACGGTGAAGCTCGGTCCCTCGGGCTGGGTGATCACGATGGGCTTCTGCGTCGTCCGGGCCGGGCCGTCGAGGTGGTAGTCGCAGGCGGTGCGCGGGATGTCGGCCGGGCCGTCGTCGACGAGGTCGTGCACGCGCCCGGCGATGAGGTCGACGTAGGCCACGACGCCGTCGATCGGATGCGCCCAGAGGTCGTCCTTGTTCAGCTGCAGGAAGGCCAGGCAGCGCACGAGCCGGAGCCCGGTTTCGCCGGGGATGTCGAAGCATCCGGCGCTGAGCGCGGAGATGCGCACCGAACGGGGTTCGTCGATCCCGCGGCGGCGCATGGCCGCGTTCCACGCCTCGTCCTTCCAGAGGATCTCCTCGACCAGGTCGAACTCCTCGTGCAGGATCGGCGGCTGGCCCTCGGCGACCACGTCCACCGCCCGGTCCGCCACGACCTCGCCGCTGGTCAGCGACACCACCACCTCGCGCACCGCGCCGCTCTGGCGGTCCAGCAGCAGCGAGCGGACGCGGCGGTCCACCGGGTCGCCCGGCTGCCACGCCAGCACGGCCGCCTTCGCCGGTTCGAGCAGGGAGACGAGCGAGAACCGGGTGGTGGCGGTCGCGATTCCGGCCTCGGCCAGCAGTTCGCGGTTGCGGGCGACCTCGGCTCCGGTCAGGCGCGAGAGAGGGTGGGCCATGCGCGTCTCCTCGTTCTTTGCGGTCTGTCGCAAAGAATGCGTCCTGGGAGCCCGGGAAACAAGGCCCTTAGGGGGTGCGTTTCCCGGAGCCGGTACTGGGTTTTTCGATGCACGTCATCAATAATCCTGGACGTGGCACGACCCAAGGACCAGGCGAAGCGGCGCGACGAGCTGGTGGCGGCGGCCGGGCGCGCGGTCCGGACGCGCGGGCTGGCCGGGCTCCGCGTCCGCGACGTCGCCGAGGAAGCCGGGCTGTCGGCGGGCTCGGTCAGCTATTACTACCCGGACCTCGACGATCTGCTGTTCGAGTTGCACCGCGACGCGGTCGACCGGTTCTACTGGGCGCGGGCGCGCGCGGCGGAGGCGGAGGACGATCCGGTCCGGCGGCTCGTGCGGCTGGTCGACGCGGGGCTCCCCGCCGGGGAGGGAGACCCGCAGAGCCGGGTGCTGTACGAAATGCACGTCCACGCCGCGCGCAATCCGGCGCATGCGGTGCTGATGACCGCGTTGTGGGATCGGGAGGTGTCGCTGTACTCGGCCGCGCTCGCGCACGGCCGGGACCTCGGCGTGTTCCGGTTGCGCTCGCCCGCGGCGGACATCGCGGCGAACGCGGTGGCGCTGGAGGACGCTTACGGCCTGCATCTCGCCGGGCGCAACACCAGCTTGTCCGCGACCAGGACGCGGGAGCTGCTCCTGGGATATCTGGCCGCGGAAACCGGGGTGGACCTCGGTCAGGCGTAGGCCGTCCAGACCGTCTTGAGGCCGGTGTACTTGTCGAACGAATGCAGCGAGAGGTCGCGGCCGAATCCGGACTGCTTGAAGCCGCCGAACGGGGTCGCGGTGCTGAGCGCGTCCACTGTGTTCACCGAGATCGTCCCGGCGCGGATGCCGTCGGAGACCCGATGCGCGCGGGCGAGGTCGCGGGTCCAGACCGACGCGGCGAGGCCGTACGGCGTGTCGTTCGCCAGCCGGATCGCTTCGGCTTCGGTCTCGAACGTCCGGGCCGCGAGCACTGGCCCGAACAGTTCGTCGGTGACCAGCGGGTCGTCGGCGGCCAGGCCGGTCACGATGGTCGGGTCCAGGAACGCGCCTCGGCGGGTGCCGCCGGCGACGACGGTTCCGGCGCTGGCTTCGACGGCGGCCAGCACCCGCGCCGCCGCGTTCTCGTCGATCATCGGACCGAGTTTCGTGGCCGGGTCCAGCGGATCCCCGGGCACCCACCCGGCGACCTTTTCCCGCAGCCTCGCGAGGAACGCGTCGGCGACCGGCGCCTGGACAAGCAGGCGGGTGGTGGCCGAGCAGACCTGGCCGGAGTTCGCGCAGAAGCCGAACGCGACCAGGTCCGCCGCGGCGTCGAGGTCGGCGTCGGCGAACACCGCGACCGGGCTCTTGCCGCCGCATTCCAGCCAGACCTGCTTGAGGTTCGACTCCCCGGCGAAGCGCAGGAACAGCCCGCCGACCGGCGTCGACCCGGTGAAGGCGAGGACGTCGACGTCCGGGTGGCGGCCGAGCGCCTGGCCCGCGGTCTCGCCGAAGCCCGGCACGACGTTGAGCACCCCGTCCGGGATTCCCGCCTCGGCGGCCAGTTCTCCCAGCCGCAGCGCGGAAAGCGGCGACTGTTCGGCGGGCTTGAGGACCACGCTGTTGCCCGCGGCCAGCGCCGGGGCGAGCTTCCACCCGGCGATGTCGAGCGGGAAATTCCACGGCACCACCGCGCCCACGACCCCGAGCGGTACGCGCCGGATCGCGGCGAAGCTGCCCGGCGGGGTGGGCGCGACCTCGTCGTAGCGCTTGTCGAGCGCCTCGGCGTACCAGGCGAAGCACTCGGCGGTCGCGGGCACGTCCTGGCCGAAGGTGTCCGAGATCGGACGGCCGACGTCCAGGGTGTCGCAGAGCGCCAGTTCCCGTCCGTGCGCATTGATGAGCCCGGCCAGCCGGAGCAGGCGTTTCTTGCGTTCGGTGGCGGCGAGCCGGGACCAGCGGCCGTCCTCGAACGCACGTCGCGCGGCGGCGACCGCGGCGTCGATCTCGTCCGGGCCGCCTTCGGCCACGTGCGCGACTGGGTGCCCGGTGGCCGGGTTGACGTCGGCGAAAGTCTTGCCGGACTTGGCTTCGAGCCAGTCGCCGTCCACAAAGGCCGCGGTGCGCGGACGCAGTCGCGCGGCCTCGCGCACCCAGTCGCCGTGGTTCATTCCCGGAACCGCCTTTCCTCGCTTCCGTCCACTATCGCCAGACGCGAGAGCACAGGAAAGCGGAGCTTTTCGCTGCCCTGCATCGGGCGGATCGATGCAGGGTCACCGCGCCAGCTCCCACAACGACGCCCACTGCCCGGCGGTCAGATCGCGGGGAAGTGCTTGCGGCGCAAGGCGATTCCGGTCCAGCCAGCCGCGAGCGGCGCGAGCGCTGACGCGGCCGGTGCGGGGCAGGATCCCGCCCAGCCCTCGGCCTCGTCCGGTGAAGACTTCGCGGACGAACTGCTGGTACTCCGCCTGGCCGTCGACGAGCGGTTCCGGGCGGCGGGTGATGACGAGGATCCCGCCGTCCACCGCCGGGCGGGGACGGAACGCGTGCGCCGGGACCCGGGCCGGGACGGCGAACTCGAACCACGGCCACCAGGCGGCGGTCATCTGGGACGCGCCGCCGATCCCGGCGCGGCGGCGGGCGACCTCCCATTGCACCAGCAGCACCGCGAGTTCCCAGTGCGGCTGCCGGAACAGCCGGCGCAGGGCCGCGGTGGTGAGGTGGAAGGGAAGGTTGCCGACGACGGTGTGCGGAACGTCGGGCAGCCGGTGCCGGAGCAGGTCGCCGCAGACGACCCGCACGTGGCCGCCGGTCCGCCGGGCCAGGCGGCGGGCGCGGCGGGGGTCGAGTTCGACCGCGGTCAGCGGACGGCCGGTGCGGCTGAGCGGGAGGGTGAGCGCGCCGTCGCCCGCGGCCAGTTCCACGAGGGGACTGCTCGTGCGGGCGGCGGCGGTGCAGACAGCGGCGATGACGGCAGGGTCTGCCAGGAAGTTCTGGCCGAGCTCGTGCCGTCCGCCGAAAGGTCGGGCAGACATGGGGTGCGTACTCCGCGCGTGAGAAAGCGACCCGGGCACCAGAAAGGCAGCCCGGACGGACAACGGGAGAGCGCGGCGGAGCGGTGTGCTTCCGGCGCTCAGGCGTTGCGCAGGCGAGTCAAGGCGTACGCGGCGAAAAAGGCACCCATGGGCGGGAGCGTAGCCGACTGTCCCGGCGGGACGCATCCGGTTTTCCCGGCGGGACGGGACGGGGCTTTCCCCCGCGCTTCGGAGAATGCGGCCGCACCCATTCCCGCCCCGGTGGGAGCGCTTTTTCCGCCCATTTCCGGGGCCCGGCGAACGGTCCTCTCAGGACAGGAGATACCCGCTGTTTCCGGTCGGCAAACTGACACGAAACGGGGTCGCTCGGCTGAGGGGTACGAGCCTTGCGCGGCGCTGTGACCAGCCGGAGAGTGGGAGCCGGAGGAGAAATTCCGATTCGGGAAATGGAGTGGATCCATGGTACGCGCAATCCAGCCGCAGGACCTCGTCGACAGCACCGTGATGGACAATTCCGGCAGCAAGATCGGCAAGGTGGGCACGGTTTACCTCTCCGACGACACGCGACGGCCGGAGTGGGTGACGGTGAAAACCGGGCTGTTCGGCCAGAAGGAAAGCTTCGTGCCGCTGTCGGGTGCGGGCATGGAGAGCGACGGCCTGCACGTCCAGGTCGCGAAGGACCAGGTGTCCGACGCGCCCCGGATCGACGCCGACGGCCACCTTTCCGAAAAGGAAAGCGTCGAGTTGTACAAGTACTACGGCCTGCCCACTCCGCGCGCCCATGGCGAGAACATGCCGGATCGTGGGCGCGACGCGGCGGCGGGCGGCGTCGCGGGCCGGGGCCGCACGACCGGCCAGGACACCGCCGCGGGCCGGGACCGGATGACCGGCCAGGACGCTGCCGCGGCCAAGGGCGGACGGCATGACACGTCCGCCTCGGGCGACGTGGTGCGGTCGGAGGAACGCCTGCGGGTCGGCACCGAGCAGGTCGAAACCGGCCATGTCCGGCTGCGCAAGTACGTGGTGACCGAGGACCAGCAGGTGACCGTGCCGGTCACGCACGAGGAAGTCCGCATCGAGCGGGAGCCGATCACCGACGCCAAGGCGGTCGGCCGGAGCGAGATCGGCGAGGCGGAGCAGGACGTCGTGCTGCACGCCGAAAAGCCGGTGGTGCAGAAGGAAACCGTGCCGGTGGAGCGGGTGCGCCTCGGCACCGAGCAGGTCACCGAAGAGCAGACCGTCCAGGGCAAGGTCCGCAAGGAGCAGATCGACATCGACGACGACACCCGGCGGGGCAAGAAGTCCTGACCCCGTTCGCGCAGCTGTCTCCCGCCGTGCAAGGGCGGGAGACAGCGCGCGTGCTACCGCCGCGAGCGGCTGGCCTTCAGGAACTCGCGGTTGAGGTTCGCGATGCTGGTGAGCGGAATCCCCTTGGGACACGACGCGACGCATTCGCCGGTGTTCGTGCAGCCGCCGAAGTCCGCCGCGTCCATGGTGTCCACCATGTCCAGCACCCGCTGGGCGCGCTCCGGCTGCCCCTGCGGCAGGGAGTTCAGGTGTGCGACCTTCGCCGAGGTGAACAGCATCGCCGACCCGTTCGGGCAGGCCGCCACGCACGCGCCGCAGCCGATGCAGGTCGCGTTGTCGAAGGCGAGATCCGCGTCCGGTTTGGGCACCGGCGTCGCGTGCGCTTCGGGAGCGCTGCCGGTCGGCGCGGTGACGTAGCCGCCCGCTTCGATGATCCGGTCGAACGCCGAGCGGTCGACCACCAGGTCCTTGATCACCGGGAAACCCTTGGCGCGCCACGGTTCGACGTCCAGCACGTCGCCGTCGCGGAAGGAGCGCAGGTGCAGCTGGCAGGTCGTGGTGCGTTCGGGGCCGTGCGCCCGTCCGTTGATCACCACGCCGCACGAGCCGCAGATGCCCTCGCGGCAGTCGTGGTCGAACGCGATCGGCTCGGCTCCGTCCTCGATGAGGTGCTGGTTGAGGACGTCGAGAAGCTCCAGAAAAGACATGTCCGGGCTGGCGTCGTCGACCGGGTAGTCGACCAGCCCGCCTTCGTCGTCCGGGCCGGACTGGCGCCAGACCCGCAGGGTGAGTTTCACGTGTAGCTCCGCTGGGTGGGGTGGACGTGCTCGAAGTTCAGGATTTCCTGGTGCAGCACCGGCTTTTCGCCGTACTCCCAGGCCGAGACATGGGAAAACCGTTCGTCGTCGCGCTGCGCCTCGCCGTCCTCGGTCTGGTGTTCCTCGCGGAAATGGCCGCCGCACGATTCCTCGCGCACCAGGGCGTCGAGCAGCAGCAGTTCGGCGAGTTCGAGGAAATCGGCGACGCGACCGGCCTTTTCGAGTTCCTGGTTCAGTTCCGCGCCGGTGCCGGGAACGCGGACGTCCCGCCAGAATTCGGCCCGCAGTTCCGGAATGCGCTCCAGCGCTTTCCGCAGGCCTTCGGCGGACCGGGACATCCCGCAGTGGTCCCACATCAGATGGCCCAGCTCGCGGTGGAACGAATCGACGCTGCGGGTGCCGCGCACGGACAGCAGGCGGTCCAGCCGGTCGCGCACCGCGCTTTCCGCCTCGGCGACCGCCGGATCGGCCGGGTCGAGCTCGGGGAAACCGCCGCGGGCGATGTAGTCGTTGAGCGTGGCCGGAAGCACGAAGTAGCCGTCGGCGAGACCCTGCATGAGCGCGGACGCGCCGAGCCGGTTCGCGCCGTGGTCGGAGAAGTTCGCCTCGCCGATCACGAACAGGCCGGGCACCGTGCTCTGCAGGTCGTAGTCGACCCACAGCCCGCCCATCGTGTAGTGGATCGCCGGGTAGATCCGCATCGGGACCTCGTACGGATTCTCCGCGGTGATCCGCTCGTACATGTCGAAAAGGTTGCCGTACTTGGCTTCCACCGCCGGACGGCCCATCCGCTCGATCGCGTCCGCGAAGTCCAGGTACACGCCGAGCCCGCCGGGGCCGACGCCGAACCCGGCGTCGCAGACGTTCTTCGCCGCCCGCGAAGCGATGTCGCGCGGGACCAGGTTGCCGAAGCTGGGGTACATCCGCTCCAGGTAGTAGTCCCGTTCGGACTCCGGGATCTCGCGCGGCGGACGCGGATCGCGCGGCTGCTTCGGGACCCAGATCCGGCCGTCGTTGCGCAGCGATTCGCTCATCAGCGTCAGCTTCGACTGGTGCTCGCCCGAGCGCGGGATGCAGGTCGGATGGATCTGCGTGAAGCAGGGGTTCGCGAAGTACGCGCCGCGCTTGTGCGCCCGCCAGATCGCGGTGGCGTTGGAGCCTTTCGCGTTGGTGGACAGGTAGAAGACGTTGCCGTAGCCGCCGGTCGCGAGCACGACGGCGTCCGCGAGATGCGTGGTCACCTCGCCGGTCACCAGGTCGCGCGCGACGATCCCGCGCGCCTTGCCGCCGGACACGACGAGGTCGAGCATCTCCGTACGCGGGTGCATCTCCACGCTGCCGGCGTCGATCTGCCGCGCCAGCGCCTGGTACGCGCCGAGCAGCAGTTGCTGTCCCGTCTGGCCGCGCGCGTAGAACGTGCGCTGCACCTGGACGCCGCCGAACGAGCGGGTGTCGAGCAGCCCGCCGTACTCGCGCGCGAACGGCACGCCCTGGGCGACCGCCTGGTCGATGATCTGCGTGGACACCTGAGCCAGCCGGTACACATTGGACTCCCGGGACCGGAAGTCGCCGCCCTTCACCGTGTCGTAGAAGAGCCGGTAGACCGAATCGCCGTCGTTGCGGTAGTTCTTCGCCGCGTTGATCCCGCCCTGCGCGGCGACCGAATGCGCGCGCCGCGGCGAGTCCTGGAAGCAGAACTGGACCACGTGGTAGCCCTGTTCGGCGAGCGTCGCCCCGGCGGACGCACCCGCGAGACCGGTGCCGACCACGATGATCCGGTGCCGCCGCCGGTTGGCCGGGTTGACCAGTTTCGCGCCGAACCGGCGGCTGTCCCAGCGGTCCTCGATCGGGCCGTCCGGCGCCCGGGTGTCGGCGATCGGCTCGCCCAGCGTGTAGTCGCTCATGTCAGGCCACCCATCCCGCCATCACGGCGATCGGCACGATCAGGAAGCCGCCGGTGATCACGACGGCGAGCACGGAGCCCACGGTTTTCAGCGCCCGGTCGCGCGCCTTGCTGGTGATGCCGAGGGTCTGCGCCGCGCTCCAGAACCCGTGGTTGATGTGCAGGCCGAGCATCAGCAGCGCGACGATGTAGATCAGGTTGACCCACCAAACCTGGAAGTCCGCGACGATGTTGTGGTACGGCTGGCCGTCGCGGAAGTCCTGATTGGCCACGCCGACGGTGAGATCCAGGATGTGCCACACGATGTACAGCGCGAGTGTCGCGCCGCCCCAGCGCATGGTGTGCGTCGCGAAACTGGCCTTGCGCCGCTGGCCGTGCGCGTACTTCACCGGGCGCGCCTGACGGTCCCGTTTGGACAGTTGCACGGCCGCGACCACGTGCAGCACCAGCGCGATCACCAGCACGACGCGTTGGATCGAGAGGTACCAGGCATTCTGCAGCACCGGCTCGCCGATGGTGCGCAGCCAAGCCGCGTAATCGTCGAAATGCTGAGGTCCCAGGAAAACCTTGAGGTTCCCGGCCATGTGCACGAAGAGGAACGCGACGAACATCAGCCCGGTGACGGCCATGACGACCTTCTTGCCGATGGTCGAACGCCAGAAGGCCGCCAAGGCCGGGCGACGGCGGGGCGGAGCGGGTGCGAGTGCCACGCAACCGACGGTAAGCCGGGCCTGACGAGAGGGCAAACACATGATTTCTCTCGAAACGAGAGGCAACGCCTATGATGGCGCTCATGCAGTTCCAGCAGCTGGCGTATTTCCTGGCAGTGGCCGAGACGCGGCATTTCACCCGCGCCGCGGAACGGATGCGAGTGGCGCAGCCCTCACTGTCGCAGCAGATCCGCGCACTGGAACGGGATGTCGGCGCGGGGCTGTTCCACCGGATCCGCGGAAACGTCACGCTCACCGAGGCGGGGGAGACGCTGCTGCCGATCGCGCGCCGGATCCTCGCCGAGACAGAAACGGCGTACCGGGCGATCCGCGAGCTGGACGAACTGGGCCGCGGCCGGGTGCGGCTCGGCGCGACCCCGAGCCTGTGCACCGGCCTGCTGCCGGCGATGCTCGCCGCGTTCCGCCGCGACTATCCGGGGATCGAGCTGGTGCTGCACGAAAGCGGGTCCCGCGACCTGCAGACCGCGCTGTCGGAAGGCGGCCTGGACCTGGCGATGATCGTGGACAGCCGGGTGCACGACGATTCCCGGCTGTCCAGCCGCGCGCTGTTCGTCGAGGACCTGGTGGTGATCTCGCCGAAGGACGCGCCCGCGCCGGTGCGCGGCCGGATGCCGATCTCCGCGCTGCGGGACCGGCCGCTGGTGATGTTCCGGCAGGGCTACGACCTGCGCGAGGCGACCGTGGCCGCCTGCCGCGCCGAAGGCTTCGACCCGCTCTTCGCGATCGAAGGCGGCGAGATGGACGCGGTGCTGGAACTGGTCCGGGCCGGGCTGGGGCTGGCGGTCGTGCCGAGCACCGTGGTCGGGGACCGGTTCCGCCGCACGCGCTTCACCGAACCCGGGCTCAGCCGCGTGGTGCGGCTCGCGTACCGGCGGGACGTCGAGCAGCCGCGCGCCGTGCGAGCGCTGCAGGAAGCGGTGGTGCGGTACCTGGGCGGCGGCGTGGCTCGCCTGCCGCCAGGCACGCGTCCGCTCGTCGGCTGACCGCGCCGGTCGTGCCAGCCGACGAGCGGATTACATCCCCACCGACTGGGTTTCCGGCTCGATCAACCCCGCGATCCGCACCTGCTCCCGCGTATACGGCTGTCCGATGTACTTCTTGGCCACCTCGTCGATGATCTCCCAGGCCGGGTCGCCCTCGATCCACTCGGTTACGCGGCCGCGGATGGCCACCGGTTCGAACGGATTGTCCGGCGAGGTAAGGGAAATCGCCACGCGGGGGTCGCGGCGGAGGTTGCGGGCCTTGCGGCTGTCCGGGCCGGTGAAAAAGACGATCCGGTCGCCGTGCGTGCCGATCCACACCGGGACGACGTGCGGCGACCCGTCCGGGAGCAGGGTGGCGAGGTGGGCGATCGGGGTGCCGTCGAGGACGCGGCGGACGTCGGGGTGCAGCATGGGGATTCCTTTCAGCGGAGGATTTCGTAGTGCAGGTGGGTGACGCCGGGCGCCGGGACGGCCTCGACCAGCCGGAGCTGGACGTGCCCGGGCAGTTCGCCGAAGAAGCTGCGCCCGCCGCCCAGCAGGATCGGCACCTGGTGGAGCACGACTTCGTCGACCAGCCCGGCCTTGATCGCCTCGGTGACCAGGACGCCGCCCATGAGCGCGACATCCTTGCCGCCCGCCGCCGCCCGCGCGGCGGCGATGGCCTCTTCGACACTCTTCGCCTGGGTTTGGGCCTCGCTCAGCTCCGGCACCGGCTGGCGGCTGACGACGAACAACGGAGCGGTCGGATGCGGGCCGCCACCGCCGAAGTGGCTTGAGTGGTCGTAAGTGGCGTGCCCGACCACGGTCGCCCCGACGCGGTTCGCGAGCGAGTCGAAAACCCGGGCGCTGGGTTCGGAAAGCTTGAACCCGTCGAAGACTGTGCTGGGCGTGTCGCCGGTGAAGTACCAGTCGAACAGCGCCCCGGCGTCGCCGAGCCCGCTCCCGGCCTCGTCGGCCCCTTCCGGCCGGCGGCCGCTGATGTATCCGTCGACCGAGACGGACAGAGCACTGAACACTTTGGTCATGACGCTCCTTCGTAGTCGCTCACAGAGCTTGGGGGAAGTGGAAGACCCGGTTCGGGTCGTAGCGGTTCTTGAGCTCGGCGAGTTTCGGGTGATTGCCCGCGTGATACGCCTGGGCCGGATTCTCGAGCGCTAGGTCGGGGAAGTTCGGGTAAACGCGGCCGGAGCCTTCTCGGTGGGCCGTGCGCCATGCCTCGTCCACCCAGGGATCGTGCGGATCGCCGACCAGCTCCAGCAGGAACCGCTCGCCCCGGTGGGCAAATGCGGTCTCGTCCGCCGCGACCCGGTTGTACGCCCCGCCCATCGCCGTGAACGCCAGCCGCCGGTTGCCTTCGAGTCGCTGCAGCAGTTCGGCCGTGGTGGGCTCGGACAGCGTGCGCGCGAAGAACTCCGACCGGATCCGGCGGCTCCCCGCCTCCGGGTCGAGGTCGGCGAAGGTCGGCTTCACCTTGCTGTAGGGAACATCCGGCCGGATGTCCATCGCATACCGAACACCGGCCCGCGCGGTGAACTCCCTGAGCAGGCCCTCGGTGTCCGCCGGAGGCAGGGTGGAAGCGCCGAAGAGCGTCGCCTGTCCCTTTTGGACAGTGAGGTTCACGGTCAGTCCGTCCGGCGCGTCGGCCGCCCAGTCCTGCCAAGCGGGGACGAGGTCTTCCGGCTCGGCCCAGCGCCCTTCGATCCGGCAGACCGGCGGCTCCGGCACCGTCGCGAACCGCAACTCCGTGACGATGCCGAACTGCCCGCCGCCCGCGCCGCGCAACGCCCAGAACAGGTCGGCTTCCCGATGTTCGTCGCAGTCGACGACGCTCCGGTCGGCGAGGACCACCCGCGCGCCGACAAGCCGGTCGCAGGTCAGCCCGTACTGGCGGCCGAGCAGCCCGATCCCGCCGCCGAGCGTCAGCCCCGCGATGCCGACCGTGTCCCCGCATCCGGCGGGAATCGTCCGGGCGGACTCGTGCAGCGTCGCGTACACCGCGCCTAGCCGAGCACCGGCGCCGATCGTCGCCACGCCGTCGTCGTCGACCGTGATCCCGTCGAGGCCGGACAGGTCCGCCACGATCCCGTCGGTCGAGGACCGGTTCGCGAAGCAGTGCCCGCCGCCCCGGGGCACGAGGTGTTCGCCGGTTTCCGCCGCGTGAGCCAGGGCTTGGACGACGTCGGAGACCGAGCGGCAGGGGAGGACGAGCCGGGGGCGGACGGCTCGCGAGGTCTGGTCGATCACGGGGTCGACGCTAGGGCGCGCGGGAGCGGCGTTCTTGAACAAAACGCGCAACCCGGTTTATCCGCTCTGCGCGGTATTTCCGGTCACCGCCCGGACAGGTGCCGGCCTTTCGTTCCGTTTCGCCCGTTTCGCCGGACCGAGGGTCGGTTCCGGAAGCACGACGGAAACACTCCGGTAACACCCCGGAGTTAACTTCCACCGGCCGGGCGATGAGACGAGGAGTGTCCGACCGTGGTCGATACCGGAAGCACGGCGTGGTTGCTGGGCAGCGCGGCACTGGTCATGCTGATGACGCCGGGACTCGCGTTGTTCTACGGCGGGATGGTGCGCGCGCGGAGCGTGCTCAACGTGATGGCGATGACGTTCGTCTGCCTCGCCACGGTCGGGCTCATCTGGGTGTTCTACGGCTATTCGCTCGCGTTCGGTCCCGATTGGTTCGGCGGGCTGCTCGGCACTCTGCGGCTGGCCGGGCTGCACGGGCTCGCCGAGCAGACGGTCGGGCCGGCCGGGAACCAGGTGCCGCTGTTCGCTTTCGTGGCCTTCCAGATGATGTTCGCGGTCATCACGGTCGCGCTGCTGGCCGGCGCGATCGCCGAGCGGGCGCGGTTCTGGACGTGGACGGTGTTCTCCGTCGTGTGGACCACCGTGGTCTACCTGCCGGTGGCGCACTGGGTGTTCGCCCCGGACGGGTGGATCGCGGCCAAGCTGCATGTGCTGGACTTCGCGGGCGGCACGGTCGTCGAGGTGAACTCCGGCGCGGCCGCGCTCGCGCTGGCGCTGGTGCTCGGCAGGCGGCACGGCTGGCCGAAGCAGGCCGTCCGGCCGCACAACCTGCCGTTCGTGATGTTCGGGGCCGGGCTGCTGTGGTTCGGCTGGTTCGGGTTCAACGCCGGGTCCGCGCTGGCGGCGAAGGGCTCGGCGGCGACGTCGTTCCTGAACACCACCGTCGCGGGGGCGGCCGCGGTGCTGGGCTGGCTGCTCGTCGAGCAGTTCCGCGACGGGAAGCCGACCACCCTCGGCGCGGCGTCCGGCGCGGTGGCCGGGCTGGTCGGGATCACGCCCGGCTGCGCTTACGTCGAACCGCTCGGAGCGGCCGCGATCGGCATCGTGGCCGGGGTCGTGTGCTCGTTCGCGGTGAGCCTCAAATACCGGTTCGGCTTCGACGACTCGCTGGACGTGGTCGCGGTGCACGGCCTCGGCGGGTTCGCCGGGACACTCCTGATCGGCTTCTTCGCGACCGCCGGCGTGGCTCCCGGCGGCGCGAACGGCCTGTTCTACGGCGGCGGATTCGACCAGCTGTGGCGGCAGACGGTCGCGACGCTGGCGGTACTAGGGTATTCGCTGGCGATGACCCTCCTGCTCGGCTGGGTCATGCACAAGTTCATGGGATTCCGGATCGACCGCGAAGCCGAGATCGACGGCGTCGACGAGGCAGAGCACGCCGAAGGCGCGTACGAGCTGGCAGTCCAGTCCGGACGCCGGGGGAGCGCGCTCTCCGGCGGACCGGGATCGCACCGGCCCGCGCGCGAGGAGACCCGATGAAGTTGCTGACCGCCGTCGTCAAGCCGTTCGTGCTGGACGACGTCCGGATCGCCCTGCAGGAGCTGGGCATCGCCGGGATGACGGTGAGCGAGGTCCGCGGCTACGGCAGGCAGAAGGGGCACACCGAGATCTACCGCGGCGCGGAGTACGAGGTCGATTTCATCACCAAGTACCGGCTGGAGATCCTGCTGGACGACGACCAGGTCGAAGCGGCGCTGCGGACCGTGCTGGACACCGCGCACACCGGTAAGATCGGCGACGGCAAGATCTGGGTGACCCCGGTGGAGACGGTCGTGCGCGTCCGCACCGGGGAACGCGGCCGCGACGCGCTGTAGGCCCCGCGGGGCTGTTCACCCGCGCGGCCGCGAACGCCCGCGACCGGCGAGAAACGGCGCGTAGGACGCGGAATGGTCGTGCCCGCATGCGCACCGGTCGAGATCGCCCCCGAGGAGCTGCCTCGGCGTGACCCCGGTCAGCCGGAGGCATTCCCGGCTCAGATGCGCTTGGTCGGCGTACCCCGCGTCCACGGCCAGGCCCGCCATCCCGTCCGCGCCCCGCCGCCCGGTCGCGCTCGCCCCGGACTGGGCCAGCGCCAGAAAACCCTGGAACCGCAACGTCCGCTGGAGCACCTTCGGGCTCATCCCGACCGTCTGCAGGCATCGGCGCCGCAACTGGCTCGCCGACAACGCCAGGTGCGCGGCGACCGTGTCGACCCCGACCGGATCCCAGGGCATCAGCACCCGCACCGCTTCCCCGATCAGCGAATCCAGCCCGCCGGTCCGGCGGTACTCGCGCAGAAGATGCGCCTGCAGCGCGACGAGTCCCAGCTCGGGCGTCGCGGCGAGGGCCACGTCCTCGACGAGCCGGTCCGCGACCCGGCCCCACAGCTCGGCCAGCCTGACGCGCTGGTCGGCCAGCTCGTCGAGCCCCGCGGGCAGGGGAGGCGCGGCTCCGGGCCGGAACCGCACGCCGACCACGGTCGTCCGCGCAGGGAGGACCTCGATCTGCGGCCCGGTCAACGGCCCGAGCAACTGCGGACGACCGCCCACCGGGAAGTGGATCTCGACCCCGCCGGTCGGCAGATGCCGCTGCGCGTACGGCATGTCGCCGGTGCGCTGGACCCAGACCGTGCGCACCACCGAACTCAGGCCAGGCACCGGCGGGCTCTCCACATACGCGGTCACTCCCGTACCGAAGCGGTCCGCCGGGCGTGCGTCAAGCACGAACACACCGTCTCCTTGCCCGGCGCCGCTTTTCCGGAGGAAACCCCAGCGCGGGAAATGTCGCCGAGCGGCCTTGCGCTGGCGGGCCACAAGTCCCTGGACCGGAAGACCTTCTCCTGTAGCCGCTGGCCGCCGTTCCCGGGATTCTCGTTGCCTGGACCAGGAAACAGCACGCCACCGAAGGAGGCGCCCGGTCATGCCGACGTTGCTCATCATCTTGCTTGTCCTGGGCGCGGGCCTGTTCGTGGGAGGACTGGTCGACAGAGCGAGCCAGACCCACGCCCGCTTCACCGGCTACCGCCAGCGGACCACCACCGGCCTGATCACCTGGGTGCGCAGCGCGTTCGCCGCGGTGGTCGGGGTCGCGGGGCTGCTGCTCCTGCTCTACCTGCTGGTCGTCATGTCCTCGACGCGGTGACCGGCGGTCCGGCGGTCCCGGCTCGCGGCCGGTCCGCCGGACGGCTTCCGCTCAGACGTACCCGCAGGCGTCCATCGCCGCGACGACCTTCCGGAAGCCGGCGATATTCGCCCCGCTCACGTAATCCCCGGCGACTCCGTGCTCGTCGGCGGTTTCCAGGCAAGTCCGGTGGATGCCGGTCATGATGTCGCGCAAGGCCCCGTCGGTGCGCTCGAACGTCCACTGCTCGCGCGCCGCGTTCTGCCGCATCTCCAATGCCGACACCGCGACCCCGCCCGCGTTCGCGGCTTTGCCTGGCCCGACCGCGACCCCGGCCTCGCGGAAGATCTGCAGCGAACCGGGTGTGCACGGCATGTTCGCGCCCTCGGCGACCGCGCGGACGTTGTTCTTCACCAGCCGCAGCGCGGACTGCTCGTCCAGTTCGTTCTGCGTCGCGCACGGAAGCGCGAGGTCGCACGGGACGTCCCACGGCGTGCCGTCGGTGACGTACTTCGCGGACGGCACCTGGTCGACGTACTCGGAAAGCCGCCCGCGCCGCGCGATCTTCAAGTCGTGCAGCACTTCCAGGTCGATCCCGCGCGGATCGTGGACATACCCGCCGGAGTCCGAGCACACGATCGGCTTCGCTCCGAGTTCGCGCAGTTTCGCGATCGCGTGGTAAGCGACGTTGCCCGAACCGGACACCACCGCGGTGCGGCCGGAGAACGAGCCGCCGAGCATCGCTTCGAGGAAGTACACCGTGCCGTAGCCGGTGGCCTCCGGACGTGCCGGAATTCCGCCCAGCAACGGGTTCTTCCCGGTGATCGTGCCCGAGTCGTAGCGGTTGGCGAGCCGCTTGTACTGGCCGAACAGATAGCCGATCTCGCGCCCGCCGACGCCGATGTCCCCGGCCGGGACGTCGGTGTCCGGGCCGATGTGCCGGACCAGTTCGGTCATGAACGCCTGGCAGAACCGCATGATCTCGCCGTCGCTGCGGCCGGCCGGGTCGAAATCGGACCCGCCCTTGCCCGCGCCGATGCCGAGGCCGGTGAGCGCGTTCTTGAAGATCTGCTCGAAGGCGAGGAATTTGACCGTGCCGAGCGTGACGTCGCCACGGAAGCGCAGCCCGCCCTTGTACGGCCCGAGCGCCGAGCTGAACCCGACCCGGAAGCCGCGGTTGACGCGCACCGCGCCCGCGTCGTCGGTCCAGACCACCCGGAACATCACCTGCCGCTCCGGCTCGCACAGCCGTTCCAGCATCGCCGCGTCGCGCAGGCCCGGGTCCCGCCGCAGGGCGGGCCGGATCGCTTCGAGCACCTCGTACACGGCCTGGTGGAACTCCGGCTCGGCCGGATTCCTCCGGACGAGTTCCTCGTACACTTCGCGCGATGTCTGGTCGAGAGGCATCCGCCGATGATGCCGCCGGGATTCCGGATTTCGCACCCCTGACCGGATTCGCGCGGCTAGGGGTCGCCCAGGTTCACGCGTCGAGCACCACGTCCGAAGTGGGCACCGCCTGGCAGGCGAGACAGTGGCCGTCGGGCAGATCGTCGGCGACGGCGACCAGGTGTGCGACGGTTCCCTCCAGTACCGGCACGGCGCAGCTTTCGCACTGCCCGAGCCGGCACCCGCTGGGCAGCGCGACCCCGGAAGCCTCGGCGAACCGGAGCAGATCTCCGTCCGCAGCCCGCCAGGTGGCCTCCCGGCCGGACCGCGCGAACCGCACGGTGGCCGTGGCGTCGTCCGGAATCTCGACCGGCGCGGGTGCGGCGTGGAACTTCTCGGTGAAGATGTCGAAGCGTGGCACACCCCGCTCCGTCAACCCGGCGGTCAGCTCGTCGAGCATGTTTTCCGGGCGGCACAAGTAAAACCGGGCCCGCCGCCGGATCAGCTCCGAGTCAACACAGTCGGCGGTGACGCGGCCGGTGAAGTCGCCGGACCCGTCCGGGCCGGGGCGACTGTAGTGGTTCACGATCCGGACGCTCGGCAGGCGGGCCGCCAATCCGGCGATGCGCTCGCGGAACGCGTGCCGCGAACGGTCCCGGCTGCCGTGGTGCAGCACGATCTCCGGTGCGGACGCGGGATCGAGGGATTCCAGATAGCTCAGGAACGGCGTGATCCCGATCCCCGCGGCCAGCAGCACGATCGGCCGCGAATGAACAGCCGGCAGCGCGAACCCGCCGGACGGAGCCGTGACCAGCAACCGCGTTCCCGGCCGCAGCCGATCGTGCACCGCAGGCGAGAACTGCCCGCCCGGCACCCGCCGCACCGCGATCGCGTACCCGCCGTCCGGGGCTTTCGCCGGTCCCGTGAGCGAATAACTGCGGGTCAGCCCGGGCTCGTCCGGCCAGGCGACAGTGATGTGCTGCCCCGCGCGGAACTCCGGCACCGGCCCGTCGCCGGCCGGTTCGAGCCGCACCGAGCGGATGTCCTCGGTCTCGAACTCCGCGCTCTCCACCACGAACTCCCGCTGCCCGGTCCACGGCTCCGCCTCGTCCCGCCGGACGTCGCAGAACGTCGAGCGCAACGGGATCGAGCCGCTCACCGGGTCGTGGGCGTCGTCGCCGACGAGCAGGTTGTAGTTGGTCCCGCCGTCCTGGAGCGGGTCCGAACCGGGCAGCGCGAGGTCCGGAGCGGGTTGCCACCAGCCGTACTCCGCCACGACCACGTCGCGATGCAGCGCGGGATCGATCCGCGCCCGCATCCGGACGCTGGCGGCGGCGGTCGTGATGCGCACCCACTGCCCGTCCTCGATCCCGCGCTCCGCGGCGAGTTCCGCGCTCAGCTCGACGACCGGTTCGGGAAACCGCTTCCGCAACGACGAAATCCCGCGATGCTGGCTGTGGCAGAAGTATCCGTTCTTCGCGCAGGTCAACACCAGCGGGTGCCGGGCGTCCGGAACCGGCGGCTCAGCGTCCGGGACCGCGGGCTGGCCATGCTCGGCGAGCCGTTCGGAATACAGCTCGACTCGCCGAGTCGGCGTCGCGAACCCTGCGATCACACCGTCTTCCGTGCGTTGAGCATACTTGCGGTATTCAGTCTGCAACGGCAGATCGACGCCGCCGGGGCGCTCGCGCAACTGCGCTGCCGTGAGGCCAAGCGGGGCCAGCTGATGATCCCAGCCGTCCTCGATGCTGCCGTCGAAGAATTCCGCACCCAGCCCGAGTCGGCCGGCCAGTTCGAACACGACCTCAGTGTCCGAACGCGACTCTCCAACCGGGACAGTCATCCGCGGGCGAAGCTGCACATGCTCCTGCGCTGCCTGGCTGATCTCGAAACCCGCCTTGACCGCCTCGTGCTCCCACGGCGTCTGAACGGGCAGAAGCAGGTCGGCGAACCGCGCCGTCGGGTTCTCGAACAGGTCGAGATGCACCGCGAACTCCAAGCGCCGCAAAGCTTCCGCGGTACGGCGCGGGTCCGGTTGAGAAAGCAGCAGATTGCCGCCGAACGACACCAGCGCCCGGACCGGATAGGGCTCCTCGTCGAGGACCGCGCGGCAGAAGTCGCGCGCGGTCACCCAGCCCTGTGCTGGCGGACCGAGCGGGAACTCCTTCAGGCCAAGAGCTTTCGCGCGCTGCTCCGGGGCGAGCTGGTCCGGCGAGGTGACCGGTGCGACCGGAAGTTTTGGCAGCACGACGTTGCCACCAGGGGAGTCGTAGCTGCCGGTGAGCGCATAGAGCGTGGCGATCGCGCGCTCGGTCTGCGTCGCGTTCGCGTGCTGACCGACACCCGACCAAGCCGCGTACGTCACCGACTTCGCCTCGGCGAGGTCGGCCGCGAACGCTTCGATCGCCGAAGCCTCGACAGTCGTCACCGCCTCAGTCCGATCGAGCGGCCAGGCGGCACAGGCTTGCGCGTAATGCTCGAACGCGGGAACACAATCGACCAAACCGGCCACCGTGCGCACGCGGCGCCTTCCGTGCAGCGCGAACCTTTCCGGTCCCGCTGCTGGATAATTCGTGTCGTACGGCTCGGCCTGGCCAGCGATTTCGTCCCACACCGCGAAACCGGTCGCTGCGGGATCGACCTCCGCCGCCCGGAGAAACCGGCCGGTGTCGGCCCGGACCAGCAATGGCGCGTTCGTCCACGATCGCACGAACCCCTCGTCCTGCCCATGCCGCTCCAGCAGCGCCCGCGCGACGCCGAGCGCGAGCGCGCCGTCCGTCCCCGGCCGGACGCGCAGCCAGTGCTCGGCGCGCATCGCAGTGGCCGTCCGCCGCGGGTCCACGACGGCCAGTTTCGGCGGCTGGGCGCCGGCCAGCGCCGAGGACTGCGCGAGCCACGCCTTGGCCGGATTGTGCCCCCACAACACGGCGAACTCCGTACCCGCGTAATCCGGGGCGGGCAACCCGGAGCCGAACGTGAACGCGTGGGCGAAGTCCTTGTGCCAGTTGCAGATCTCGGTCGAGTACATGGTGTTCGGACTGCCGAAGAGCCGGATGAACCGTTCGACCCAGTCGATCGCGTCGGACATCGGCGTGCCGCTGGGCGAGGTGACCGAGAACGCGACCGCCTCGGCGCCGCTGGCCGCGCGGATGCCGCCGAGCCGCTCCGCGATCTCGGCCAGCGCTTCGTCCCAGCCGATCTCGCGCCAGCCCGGGTCCGGATCCGACTTGGGCGTCGTGCGGCGCAACGGCGTGCGCAGCCGTTCGGGGGAGTGCACCAGCTCAGGCGCGGCCCGCCCCTTCGGGCACAACGCGGCGCCGGTCGGGTGCTCGGGATCCGGCCGCACACCGCGCAGCGCACCGTTCTCGACCGTGTAGACCGCGCCGCAGCGCGACCGGCACAACGTGCAGTAACCCTGGACCTCAAGCATAAGTTACTCCTTAGTAACCGGCTACCGGTTACTAAGCTACGATGCGGGACTCAAGCAGGCGGAGTCAAGTCCGGAGGAGCTTTCGATGCCCCAGTTGCAGCGCACGAACCTGCGCGAGCAAGTCCTCGAAGTGGTGCGGCAGGCGATGGTGTCCGGCGAACTGCGCCCCGGCGACATCTATTCGGCCGCCGCGCTCGCGACGCGCCTCGGCGTGTCGAGCAGTCCGGTGCGCGAGGCGCTGCTGACGCTGGTCAACCAGGGTCTGCTGGAACCGGTCCGCAACCGCGGCTACCGGGTCGTCGAGATGACCGAAGGCGATCTGGACGAGATTTACGAAATGCGCTTGCTGCTGGAGGTCCCGGCAACTCTGGCCGCCGCGGCGGCCGCCAGCCCCGACGACCTCGCCCGGCTGGACGGCCTCGCCGCCGAGATCGAGTCGGCTGCCGACGCGGGCGACATCGCGCGTTTCCTCGAAGCTGACCGGCGGTTCCACCTGGATCTGCTGGCTCTCGCCGGAAACGGGCGGCTGAGGGACGCCATCGCCACCCTGCGCGACCAGACGCGGTTGTACGGCTTGGAAAAGCTCGCCGGAAAAGGCCGGTTGGCGGAGTCGGCCCGGGAACACCGGGAAATGCTGGCGACGATCGCGGACCGGGATTGGGTCCGGCTGGAAGGGCAGGTCAAGGCGCATTTGAAGCACACGCGGGCGGATTGGGCTTCCGGCTGAACCGCCCCGGATCCCTCCATCGCTTCTTAGGCTAGCCTAACTCCATGGGGATCCTCCGTGCCGTGCCGGACCTGGAACGCGTCGTGGGCGAACGGCCGCTGCCGGTCATGATGAAGTCGATCGACCATCTCGACCCGCATTGCCGCGCTCTGCTCGCCCGCAGCCCCGCCGCCGCGCTCGGCTATGTCGACGCCGAAGGCCGCCAGCGGGCCGAACTAATTGGCGGAACCGCCGGGTTCGCCGCGGTGGAGACCGAGTCGCGGCTGCGGCTCCCGCTCCCGCCAGCGGTCGCCCCGGGCACCGGCGCCGCGCTGCTGGTGCTCATCCCCGGATGGCGCGAGACATTGCGGATCAACGGAACCATCTCCGAGGAAGGACTTCTGGTCGAGGAAGCGTTCCTGCACTGCGGCAAAGCAGTGATCCGCTCGAACCTGTGGGGACCCGCCCCCGAGCCGGAGAACGCCGTCGAGGAAAGTTCTGTCCTCGGCCCTGCCGTGGCTGCTTTCCTCGCTGCCGCACCGTTCGCGGTGATCGCATCGCGAGACAGCTCCGGGCGCGCGGACGCCAGTCCCAAAGGCGATCCGCCCGGCGTGGCACGGATGATCGGGCCGTCGACGGTCGCGCTCGCCGACCGGCCAGGCAACCGGCGCACGGACACGTTCCACAACGTTGTCGAATGCCCCGAGGTCGCTGTCGTCGCCATCGCCCCCGGCGACACCCGCACTCTGGAGATCACCGGGCGCGCGGTCATCAGCACCGACGCCGACCTGCGCGAGTCGATGACCGAACGCAACCGCACCCCGAAAGCGGTGCTGAAGGTGGAAATCGAGACCGTCCGGCTCAAGCAGAACGCTGCCGTGCGCGAGGCTGGATTATGGGATCCCGACCGGCAGGCCGATCCCGCGTATCTGCCGAGGCCGTCGGCGATCTGGACCGATCACCTCAAGCTGAACGAGACCGCAGGCGCGGCCGCGAAGCTGGTCCGGTCCGGAGTGGACGAGCGGCTGCTGCGAGCCGGTCTCGACGACGACTACCGGCGGAATCTGTGAGCGGCCGGTTCGCCCCAGCGTGATCACCGGGCGGGCCAACATAACTCAAATGACCGATGTCCGCCCCGCCGATCTGCACGTAGCGTGGGCCGGGCCCAGTCGTCGACGTTGCGAGGTCCGGATGGCTCAAGAACGCATGACAACCGACACCGACACCGCCGCCAGCGGCCTGCTGCTGAGCGTGGAACCGCTGACCGCCGCGGTGGACCGCGGCAAGGCGAACGGCGCCGTGGCCGACAACGACGGCAACGACTAGCCGTCGCGCTCCATGACGGAGATTCCCGGACTGGCCGGTCTCGTGGCACCGCTCGAGACCGGCCAGTTCTTCGCGGACGTCCTCGGCAAGGCCCCGCGCCGGTTCCCTGGGGAGAAGGGCCGGTTCGCCTCCCTGCTCCCATGGCCGGAACTGGACCGGGTGCTGCGCCAGCACCGGCTGGAGTTCCCCCGGCTGCGGCTCGCGCTCGACGGCGACGTCGTCCCCGCGCACACCTACACCGAAATGGTGTCGACGCGGCGCAACGGCCTCGTCCCGCGCGTGCTGCCGGCCCCGTTCGCCGAACACCTGCGCGCGGGCGCGACGCTCGTGCTCGATTCGGTCAACGAACTGGTCGGCGAAGTCGGCGAGCTGGCGGGCAAACTCGAACACGACCTGCGCGAGCGGATCCAGGTCAACCTGTACGCGGGTTGGGGCACCACGCATGGCTTCGACGTGCACTGGGACGACCACGACGCGTTCATCATCCAGCTCTCCGGCCGGAAACGGTGGCGCCTGCACGGGGTCACCCGGCCCTCGCCGCTGCAGCGGGACGTCGAGCTTCCGGCACGTCCGGAGGGCGAGCCGTACGACGACTTCCTGCTCGAAGACGGCGACGCCCTCTACCTGCCGCGCGGGCACTGGCACGACGTGTCCGCCGTCGGCGAGGAGTCCCTGCACCTGACGATCGGCTTCAACGCCGCCACCGGCGTCGACCTCGTGGCGTGGCTGGCCGACCAGCTGCGCTCCGACGAGCTGTTCCGCGCCGACCTGCCCCGGTTCGCCGGCCCGGACGCGCGAGCCGAGCGAGCCGAAGCCCTCCGCAGCCGAATCGCCGAGCTGACCGCGGGCGACGTGGTCGACCGGTTCCTCGCCGACCGGGACGCGCAGGCCCCGGCCCAGACCCGGATCGGCCTGCCGTGGGCGGCGACGGCGGAGCTGCTGCCGCCGGACGACGACTTCGAGGTCCGGCTGCTCGTCCCGCGCGCCGCGCTGGCCGACGACGAGGACACGGTGGCACTGGTCGGAGCGGGGAAACGGCTGGTCTTCGCCAAGGCCGCGCGGCCAGTCCTCGCCGCGTTGCTCGGCTGCGGCCCGCAGCCGTTCAAGGTGCTGGCCGACGCCGCGCCGGACCTGCCTCCGGCCACGGTGCGGGCGCTGGTGAAGGAGCTGGTGGTCCAGGGGCTCGTGGCGCGGGCTTGAGCGGCGGATTTCCCTCGGGCCTCTGCTGGCGAGGGCCGGGTGGTTTCGGCGTCGAGCGGCGGACTCTCGCAGGGCTGGCGTGACTTCGCTGAGGGCCTGTCGCTCGATGTGAGCTCTGCTTCGGGCGGCCGACGGACCGGGTGCCCTCGGGCGAGCTGGTGTTCCTGAGCCATCCCGGAGTGCCACCCGATCGAGTGACGCCGCGCGACGGGAGCGGTCGTGTCGAAAAGGCCTGGCAGGGCGTCAGCTATACTTAGGCATGCCTAAGGCCGACGTGCCGCACTCGGGTCCGGGAGTGTGCTTCCCGGGCCGGAATGCCGCGCCCGGATGCGCCGCGCTGACTCGCGAGCTGGGCGGCGAGCCCGCCGGGACCGCCGCGCGCATGACCTCCTGGCTGCTGGTCGAGCAGCCCGGTTCGTGGGGCCCGGACGCACTCGAGGACGTGCTGGCCGCCGTGTTCCCGCCCGACCGTCTCGACGCCGCGCGCGCCGCGGGCCTGCGCCCCCTGCTGATCCGGAAACCGGGACGGCACGTGCGGACGCCCGGTGCCCCGCGCACGGTCTACGTCGCCAGCGGAGAGCCCGGCAACCGCTGGACGGAACAGCTCGACGTCGCCGACCTGGTCGAACTCGCCCATCTCGACCTCGAAGCGGTCGCCGCCGGACGCTGCGGGCACGGCGAACCGGTGTCCGGCCCGCTCTTCCTCGTGTGCACGCACGGCAGCAAGGACATGTGCTGCGCCGTTTTCGGCCGTCCGCTGGCCACCAGCCTCGCGCAAAACCATCCCGGACGGGTGTGGGAAGTCAGCCACGTCGGCGGGGACCGCTGGGCCGGAAACCTCCTGACCGTCCCGGACGGCTTCCTCCACGGCAGCCTCGCGGCGCCCGACGCCGAACTGGCGGCCAAGGAAGCGCTCAGCGGCAACGTCCGGCTGGAGAACCTGCGCGGCCGCACCTCCGCGGAGAGCGCGTGGTCGCAGTTCGCGGAGATCGAGATCCGCGGCCGCACCGGCCTGCGCGGCCTCGACGCGGTGCTGGCCGTGGCGGAGGAACCCGACGGCGACGCCCGCAACGTTCTGGTCGACGCGGGCGGACGGCGCTACGAGGTCGTGGTGCGGCGGACGGCGCCGACGGCCTCCGTGCACAGCCGGTGCACGGCGCGGCTGGTGCTGGCCGGGTTCGCGGCGGAGTCGGTGCGCGAGGTCTGACCTCGAGATGCGGTCCAGTGATCGCATTTCTCCCTCCCGTCACCGTGGCGATTTTGTTCACCTGAAGTAGAAATCTTCCGTCTGTCTACTGTGGATCAAAGTAATTCCATTGTGGACAGACAGGATCGGTTCGACTTCGCGCGCCTGCGCGAGTGGTGTCGAACCAAGGTTTGCGCGCCCTTGCCGGCGCGCGTCGCAGTGGATCTTGCTGCCCGCGCGCCCCGGCGAAACCTGCCCGCTTCCCGTTGACCGAAGCCTCCGCGTCCAGCTATTCTCGAACTACGGAAGAAAACTTTCACAAAGCGAAATTAGCTGATCGAGATGTGAGGAGCCGAGGTACTCATGACCGGTCCCGCCGGGGAGCGGCACTCGCTGCCCTACACCGCCAACCTGTCGATCCTGTTCACCGAACTCCCGCTGCTCGAGCGCGCGCAGGCCGCTCGGGCAGCGGGCTTCACGAGGGTGGAGTACTGGTGGCCGTTCGACAGCGCCGACCCGTCGGGAACCGAGGTCGACCGGTTCGCGCGGTCGATCGAACAGGCGGGCGTCCAGCTGACCGGGCTGAACTTCTACGCGGGCGACATGGCCGCGGGCGAGCGCGGGCTCGTGTCGTGGGTCGGCCGCGAAGCGGAGTTCGCGACGAGCCTGACGGTGGCGCTCGGGCTCGCCGAACGGCTCGGCTGCCGCAGCTTCAACGCGCTGTACGGCAACCGGATCGACGGGATCGCACCGTCCGAACAGGACGATCTAGCCCGCGCACACCTCGCCACTGCGGCCAAGGCCGCCGAAGGCATCGGTGCGCAGCTGGTGCTCGAACCGCTGTCCGGCACCCCGGCGTACCCGCTGAAAACCGCGGCCGACGCGGTCGCGGTGCTCGACGAGCTGGGCCTGGACAACGTCCGGCTGCTCGCGGACCTCTACCACCTCGCGGTCAACGGCGAAGACCTCGACACCGTGATCGCCCGCTACACCCCGCGCACCGGGCACGTGCAGATCGCCGACGCGCCGGGCCGGCACCAGCCGGGCACGGGGGAGCTGGATCTCGAAGCATATCTGGAAAAACTGCAGGCGGCGGGCTACGCCGGACCGGTGGGCGTCGAGTACAAACCGGACGGTTCCACCGTGGACTCGCTGGCCTGGCTGCCGTACGAGCGAAGGGGAAACTGATGAGCAGGATCGGGTTCATCGGACTGGGCGTGATGGGCACGCCGATGGCCGCGCACCTGGCCGCCGCCGGACACGAGGTGAGCGGGTTCGACCTCAACGCCGGCGCGCTGGCCAAACTGGAAGCGGCGGGCGGCCGCGCGGCGAGCGACGTCGCGGACGCGGTGTCCGGGGCCGAGGTCGTGATCACCATGCTGCCGAACCACCCGCAGGTCGAGCAGGTCGTGCTCGCCCCCGGCGGCGTGCTCGACACGATCGCGCCCGGCACGCTGCTGGCCGACATGAGCACCATCCGGCCGGAGACGTCGATCGAGGTGGCGAAAGCCGGTGCGGCCAAGGGGATCCGGGTGCTGGACGCGCCGGTCTCCGGCGGTCAAGCCGGAGCCGAGCAGGCCACACTGTCCATTATGGTCGGTGGCGACGAGGCCGATTTCGCCGCGGCGAAGCCGGTTTTCGACACGCTCGGCAAGACCGTGGTGCACGTCGGACCGCACGGCGCGGGTCAGGTCGTGAAGGCGGCCAACCAGCTGGTGGTCGGCGGGATCTACGGCCTGGTGGCCGAGGCGATCGTGCTGCTGGAAGCGTCCGGGGTGGACGCGGGCACCGGCCTCGACGTGCTGGCCGGCGGGCTCGCCGGCAGCCGGATCCTGGAACTGAAACGGAAGTCGATGGTCGCGCGGCAGTTCGAGCCGGGCTTCCGGATCGACCTGCACCACAAGGACATGGGCATCGCGCTCGCCGCGGCCCGGCAGTCCGACGTGGCGCTCCCGCTGACCGGCCTGGTCGCGCAGCTGGTCGCGGCCGGGCGCGCGATGGGCTACGGCTCGCTGGACCACTCCGCGCTGCTCAAGGTCGTCGAAGAACTGTCCGGCCGCTCGTCCGAGGAGGTTTGACCATGGCCCGGGTCCCCGCTATGCAGGCAGTCGTCGACGTGCTGGTCGACGAGGGAATCGACGTCGCCTTCGGCTGCCCAGGAGCGGCGATCCTGCCGCTGTACGACGCGATGCAAGGGCGCGGCATCGACCATCTCGTGGTCCGCCACGAAGAGGGCGCGACGCACATGGCCGACGGCTGGGCGCGCACCACCGGCAACGTCGGCGTCGCGATCGGCACGTCCGGTCCGGCCGGCACCAACATGATCACCGGGCTTTACACCGCGCACGCGGACTCCGTCCCGATCCTGTGCATCACCGGGCAGGCCGCGACGACGAAACTGCACCAGGAAGCGTTCCAGGCGGTCGACATCGTCGAAATCGCGCGGCCGGTCACGAAATGGGCGGTCCAGGTGAAGGAAGCCGCGCAGCTGCCGTGGATCTTCCGCGAGGCGTTCCGGATCGCGCGGTCCGGGCGGCCGGGCCCGGTGCTCATCGACCTCCCGATCGACGTCCAGAAGCAGACGATCGAATGGGATTCCTCGATCGACTCGGCGCTGCCGGTCAGCACGGTCAAACCGTCCCCGGCGCGGGTCGAGCGGGCGCTGGACATGCTGCTCGCCGCCGAACGCCCGCTGCTCCTGGCCGGTGGCGGCGTCGTGCTCGGCGAGGCGCACGAACCGTTGCGGCGGCTGGCGGAACGGCTCGGCGTGCCGGTCGGCGTCACGCTGATGGGCAAGGGCAGTTTCCCCGAGGATCACGAGCTTTTCGCGGGCATGGCGGGCATTCAGACCTCGCAGCGCTGGGCCAACGCGGCGTTCCTGGAGTCGGACCTGGTCCTGGCGCTGGGCGCGCGGTTCGGCGACCGGCATACCGGCGAGCTGTCGGTGTACCGCGGCGACCGGAAGTTCATCCACGTCGACATCGAGCCCACGCAGCTGGGCAAGGTGTTCGGCCCGGACCTCGGCGTCGTGTCGGACACGCGGGAGTTCCTGGAAGCGCTGCTGGCCGCGCTCGACGCGCGCGAGGCGCCCGCCCGGGACCGCGCGTGGGTCAAGCGGCTCGGCGACCTCAAAGCGGAACTGCCGCGCAAAGAGGACTTCGACTGCACGCCGATCAAGGCGCCTCGGGTGTTCAAGGAACTCAACGAGTTCTACGGCCCCGAGACGTACTTCGTCACCGCGATCGGGCTGTACCAGATCTGGTCCGGCCAGTTCCAGCGCGCGCACCTGCCGCGCCACTACCAGGTGTGCGGCCAGGCCGGCCCGCTCGGCTGGGAGATCCCGGCCGCGATCGGCGTCAAGAAGGCCCGCCCGGACGCGGAGGTCGTCGGCGTGGTCGGCGACTACTCGTTCCAGTTCCTGGTCGAGGAACTGGCGGTCGCCGCGCAGTACGACGTCGGGTTCGTGCTGGTCATGCTCAACAACGAGTACCTGGGCCTGATCCGCCAGTCCGAGCTGCCGTACGAGATGAACTACCAGGTCGACATCCACTACGACGACCGCGGCACGGACAACGTCAAGATCATGGAGGCCTACGGCTGTTCGGGCACCCGCGTGGAGGACCCGGGCGAGATCCGGTCGTCGCTCGAATGGGCGCGGAAGGAAGCCGAGCGCACCCGGCGGCCGGTGCTCGTCGAGATCATGATCGAACGTGAGGGCAACGCCGCGATGGGCGCCGCACTGGACGCGGTGCGCGAGTTCGAAGCGGTGGACTGACCGGAACCGGGCCGGGGCCTTTGGCGCTTCGGCCCGGTTTCCGTTGCTACCGCGCGGAAATCAGGTCTGCGAGGGAGGCGAGTGCCTCGGCGTCGCGGGTGCCCGGCGTCGCGTGGAAGACCACCAATTGCAAGCTCGCCGGGCCGGGGATGTCGAGCTTGTCGCTGTGCAGCTCCAAATCTCCGACGGCCGGATGGCGGAAGCGGACGAGGTGGCCGGTCCTCGGTTTGACGTCGTGCGCGGCCCAGAGATCCCGGAACCGGTCGCTGCGCGCGGTCAGGTCGGCGATGAGTTCGGCGGCCGCGGGGTCCGCGATGCCGGGGCCGAGCGCGGCGCGCAGGCCCGCGACGCCGTCGGCCGCCATCTGGTCCCAATCGCGGCGGAGTTCGCGTTCGGCCGGGTCGAGGAAGACCGCCCGGAGCAAGTTCCGGCCCACCGCGTAGTTCGGCGAAACCGCCGCGGCGACAGAATTCGCGGCGAGGACGTTGGTGAGCCGGTCCTGGACGTACGCCGGATTCGTCGCCCAGGTGGAGATGAGTTCGACAATGCTCGCGGGCACCTCCGGCTCGGCTTGACCCGGCCGGACGGGGGCCGCCAGCTGATGCAAGTGCTGGCGGGAGGCTTCGTCCAGGCTGAGTGCGCGGGCCAGTGCGTCGAGGACCTGTGCTGACGGGTTCTGGTCGCGGCCCTGCTCGAGCCGGATGTAGTAGTCGCTGCTGATCCCCGCGAGCAGTGCGAGTTCCTCGCGGCGCAGTCCTCGCACGCGGCGGCGTCCGTTGTCCGGCAGCCCGACGTCTGCGGGGGAGATCCGCTCTCGCCGGGCGCGGAGGAAATCGCCGAGGAGGTTGTCCACTTCGCCAGTGTATTTGATTCAGCGAAGGCTGTACTGTTGCGGCTGTGCTGACCTCAGAGACTCGCGAACTGGCACTCGCCCGCCTCGGCCGCGCGCTGGCGGACCCGACGCGCTGCCGGATTCTCGTGGCGCTGCTGGACGGCGTCGTGTATCCGGCGCAACTGGCCGCGGAGCTGGAGCTGAGCAGGTCGAATGTCTCGAACCACCTCGCCTGCCTGCGCGGGTGCGGGCTGGTGATCGCGACCTACGAGGGTCGGCAAGTCCGGTACGCGATCGCAGATCCGCATCTCGCGCAAGCCTTGGCGGAGCTGACGCAGGTGGTTCTGGCCGTCGCGCCGACGGAGGCGTGTGCCGAGGAAACGCACGCGGCGCGATGACCCAACCGGATTGCTCCGGCTGCCAGTCTCCAGCTGGGTCGGGTGTCGCGTCTCCGGCGGTGGACGTTGCCCGGAAAGCGGTTCTGCGGCGGCGAGTGCGGTGGCTGGTCGCCGGAACGATCACGTACAACGTGGTCGAGGCGATCATCGCGGTGTCGGCCGGAACTGTCGCGTCCTCGTCGGCGCTGGTCGCGTTCGGGCTCGACTCGGTGGCCGAGGTGCTGTCCGCGGTCGCGGTAGCGTGGCAGTTCGCCACCGCGGACCCGGAGCGTCGGGAGCGAGTCGCGCTGCGGGTGATCGCGCTGTCGTTCTTCCTCCTGGCCGCCTACGTCGCAGTCGATTCGGTGCGGTCGTTGTTCGACAGCGAGCCTTCGCCTTCGACGGCCGGAATCGTGCTCGCCGCGGTATCCCTGGTCGTGATGCCGGTGCTTTCCGCGGCGCAACGCCGAGCCGGGCGGGAACTCGGTTCGGCGAGCGCGGTGGCCGACTCCAACCAAACTCTTCTCTGCACCTACCTTTCCGGCGTCCTGCTGGCCGGGTTGCTGGTGAACGCGCTGTTCGGCTGGTACTGGGCAGACCCGGTCGCAGCGCTGGCGATCGCGGCGGTCGCGGTCCGCGAGGGGCTCGAGGCCTGGCGGGGCGAGCACTGCTGCTGATCGCGGGCCATGCGCTGCTGGATGGCGCGCAATGTCATGGCCAGCGCGATGAACACGCCGATCAACATCAGTGCGGCGGCTAGGTCGCTCACCTTGGTAGGCCTTTCTCCCGTGGGTTGTCTCGTTGGAGCATCACCCCGGGCGGCGACGAAGTCCTTCCGCGCTCACGCTTCCTTGACTGCACTCCAGCCGATGTTGATGCCCTCCTGCCCGCTCTGCTATCCGGACACATGTCCGCTAAACTATCCGGACACGTGTCCGGATAACTAGCTGGGAGCGGAAATGTCAGATCTGACCGGGAAAGTCGTCGCGATCACCGGAGCGAGCAGCGGAATCGGCGAGGCGACCAGCCGACTGCTCGCCTCCCGTGGCGCGGCGGTGGTCCTAGGCGCGCGCCGCGAAGACCGGCTCGCTGCGCTGACGAAGGAAATCCTCTCGGGCGGAGGCCGCGCGGTCGCGTGCGTCACCGACGTGACCCGGCGCGACGACCTGGACCGCCTCGTGCGGCGGGCAGTCGAAGAATTCGGCCGCCTCGACGTCCTGGTCGGCAACGCCGGGGTCGCCAAACTGGGCCCGGTCGAGGATGGGGATGTCGAGGGCTGGTCGGCGATGATCGACGTGAACGTCCGCGGGGTGCTGCACGGAATCGCCGCCGCACTCCCGGTTTTCCGTCGGCAAGGGCGGGGCCATCTGGTGACGACCGTGTCGACGTCCGGGTTGAAGATCGTGCCCGGACAGGCGGTCTACGCCGGGACGAAGAACGCGGTGCGGACCGTGCTGGAGGCGCTCCGACAGGAATCGACGGACGGTGTGCTCCGGACGACGTCGGTTTCACCCGGCTTCGTCCGGACGGAGCTTGCGGATTCGATCGGCGATCCGGCGGAACGAGAACGGATTCGGGAGAAGTTCGAGGAGGTCGCGCTGGATCCGGAGGCGGTGGCGCGGGCGATCGCGTTCGCGATCGAGCAGCCGGAGGACGTGGAGATCGGTGAGATCACGATCCGGCCTGCTGTGCAGAATTAGGGAGGGGTTTTTGCGGCGGAGGGGGTTTGGCTTCGGCGGAACCAGGTTTCGGTGGAGTGGCGGGGGCGGGCTCGCGCGCTTCGCGTGCGAGTGTGGGACGAGGATTTGCGGAGGGGCGACCGCGCCGGGTTTGGCCAGCGGTTCGGCCCGAGCGGGGGATTCGGTAGAGGGGTTCGCGTGCTCCGCGTGCGAGTGTGGGGCCGGGGTTTGGCGAGGGGCGACCGGGCCGGGTTTGGCGGATCGGTTCGGCCGAGCAGGGGGAGTCGGCAGAAGGGTTCGCACGCTCCGAGTGCAAGCGCGGGGCGGGGTTTGGCGAGGGGCGACCGGGCCGGGGTCTAGTGGAGCGGTTGGGCTGAGTGGGGATTCGGCGGAGCGGTTCGCACGGTCCGCGTGCGAGCGCGGGGTGGGTTTGGCGGAGGGCTCCGGGCGGGTCGAGGCCAGGCGGTCTGATTCGGCCGACTCAGGGTCCGGCGGAGGGCTCGGGGAGAGCAGCCGGGTCGGCGGCTCGTCAACGGGCTTGGCGGGCTGGTCCGGCCGGGCCGCAGGCTCGGCGGGCTTGGGGTTCGACCGGCCGAGATTCGGATGCGGCGGGGTTTCGGGGCCTGTGGTTCGCCGGGGCGGGTTTGGCGGAGGCTGGTGCTTGGCCAGGGCCGGCTCGGCCGGGAATGCTTAACGGTCGGCTGGCCGGGCCGAATGGCTGCGGTCGTCGTGTCAGCGTGCGGGGATTATGTCGGTGGCGCGGTCTGTCTGATTCGGCGGGATGAGGGGCCGCGGTGGGAGGAAGAGCGGTGCGCGCTTGCCGGTAGGTGCGCAACTCGCTGTTTCCGGAGCTTTGCCGGTGTGTTCGGAACCTTCGGTGCGGGTGGACCGGGCAGGGGTCAGAGGCAGGGCGGCTGGTAGCCGTCGATGAGGAGTTCTCGGAAGTCGAGCGTGTTGGGGGTCTTGCCGACGAAGACGAGGCCGCGGGCTTCGGTCAGGGCGGAGGCGAACGAGTACTGCGGCTGGCCGAGTTCGGGGAGCCAGGTCCAGGCATCGGCGTCGAAGGGAAAGAACTTGCGGACCAGCTGGCCGCCGGTGGCGGGGATGCGGGTGAGCCATTTGTCGCCGCCGCTCCAGTGGGAGGCGGGGCGCAGTTGGACGTACAGGTCGTCGTCGGCGGAGTAGGTCAGCCAGAATCCGGAGGAATGGCTGAGGTCGGCCTGGGCGTCGAACTGGTTGCCCAGCCAGACCACCGCGACGTGCCATTCGTTGTTCTGGAAGACGATCTTCGCGGCGTAGCCGTCGCCTTCCGGGACGAGGAGGCTGCCGGTGGCCGGGATGGTCGTTCCTTCGCCGCTGGCCAGCCACTTCTGGTACTGGTTGATCGACGGGGTGCTGCATTCGTCTCGCATGCTGACACTGGCGGGGGCGGCCTGGGCCGCCGGTGCGGACAGCGGAGCCAGCAGCAATACGGAAATCGCGGTGAGGACTGGGATTCCGGCCTTGGTCCGGCGAGATGCGGGCATGATTCGGAAGCTACCAGCGGGATTCCCGGTTGGTCAGGGCCGATAGTCGGCTTCTCGTCGCGTCCGATCGTGCAGTGGTATGAACCTTTGCGAGAAAGGACCAGACCACTTGGGTCAGCCGAGAGGGTGCGGGGCCAGGGATCTCGGCTTGAGCCTCGAACCAGCGTGTGCGGCACGGCTGTGGAGAGGAACGGCGCGGCGAAACAACCGCGGGATGGCGGTCGGTGGCCGGGCACGGGACGGATGGGTGCTCGCCGGTTGACGGCTGCGCGTGCATCGTCGACCTGATGACCAGCGCCAGCGCCGCGCCGCCTGCAGGTGGCCGGGACGCAGCGGCCTGACGATCAGCGTCGGTGACGTGCCGCGCGGCGTGTAGGTGGCCGGGACGCAGCGGCCTGATGACCAGTGTCGGTGACGTGCCGCGCCGCCTGCCTGTTGCCGGGACGCGGCGACCTGATGACGAGCGTCGGTGACGTGCCGCGTGGCGTGTAGGTGGCCAGGGCGCGGCGACCTGATGATCAGCGTCGGTGACGTGCCGCGTGGCGTGCGGGTGGCCAGGGCGCGGCGACCTCAGCCATGGTTGCTGATCGCGGTGCAGAGCCGAGGGCAACCGCATGGCTGACGAGGTAGCTAGGCGTGCGGGCGGGGTTGGCGGGCAGTCGCACGGCTGACGAGGTAGTCAGGCGTGCGGCAGGCCGGGCATTCACCTCCTGTTGAGTGATTGGCGGCGGTGGTTGGCTGTCGAGTCCCGGGCCGCGGCAGGTGGCTGGGTGCGCCACGAATCGCACGACACCGGCCGTCGGGCGCGGTGACGCGGGGCGTCCGGCGGCCGGTCGTGGCGGGGGATTGGTTGCCGGGGGTCAGAAGGGCGGGGCGTCGCCTGCGGTTACCGGGGTATCGGTGATCCAGCCGTTGCCCGGCAGAGGGCCGTCGGCGGTGCGGGTGGCCTTGACGACCTTCGCCGTCGCATAGCGCAAGGACGGGCCGATTTCATCGACCTGCAGTTCCACCACGGTTCGGCGTTCGCCCTCTCTCGTTTCGTACGAACGTTGCCGCAATCTGCCCTGCACTATTACCCGGGTGCCGCGGCTCAGGCTTTCCGCGACGTTTTCCGCTGGGTTTTTCCACAGGCTGCAGCGCAGGAACAAAGGGTCGCCGTCGGTGAATTCGTTGGTTTGGCGGTCCAGGATCCTCGGGGTGCTGGCGACGGTGAAGTTCGCGACCGCGGCACCGGACGGGGTGAAGGTGAGTTCCGGGTCGGCGGTCAGGTTTCCGATGACGGTGAGGACGGTTTCTCCGGCCATGGTGACGCTCCTCGGTTCGGTGCGGTCCCGGTGCGGGCGCCGCTTCGATCATCAGGAGACCATCCGGGTACGACAGTTTCCGGGGGTTCTCGGTCACTCCATCGGGTGGGACTGCCGAGGGGCGGTTCCCACCGTTCGGCTGTTGTCGGAGGGGAGAGGGGGCGGGCAGCATGAGCGGCATGGTCGGTGGGAAGTGGGGACGGGCGGCGGCGGTGGTCGCGGTCGTGGGGATTTCGGTGGCGGGGCAGGGGATGGCGGCTGCGGAGGCCGGGGGCGGGGCGAGGGTGGGTCCGGCGGCCGGAGGCAGTGCAACCGAAAGCGGAGCAGTGCCGGGCGGCGGGGCGGCCGCGCGGAGTGGAGCAGCGGCAGGCAGCGGGGTAGCCGCGGGCAGTGGAGCGGCGGCGCAAGGGGAAGGGCGCGGAACGGCGCTGGGAACGCGGTCGACGACGGGCGGCGCGCCGGGAGATTGCTGCGGTGGGCCGTCATCCTGGACAACGGGGGACAAAACCGCCCTCGGGACTGCGGCCGGGACCGCCAGCCCAGTGTGGTTCACCGTCGCGGGCGGGGTCGCGTCGGAAGTGTTTTATCCGCGCGCCGACCTGGCCAATATGCAGGACATGCAGTACGTGGTCACCGACGGGAAGTCCTTTGTGGACCTTGAGCGCGACGCGACGGAGCACGGCGTCTCGATGCCGGACGAGAAGGCGCTCGAATACACGGTCACGAACACCGCTAAGAACGGACATTACCGCATCACCACCACGTACGTCACTGACGCCGGAAGGCCGACTCTTCTTACCCGAACGCGGTTTCAGTCACTTGACGGCGGCCAGTATCAGGTTTACCTGCTGGCGAATCCGTCAATGGCGGGCGGCGCGGCGAATGACACTGCCGCCTGGGATGGAAGCGGGCTGACAGCCAGCGGAACGGAAGACTTGTTCGGGGCCAAGACCACAGTTGCGTCGGCATTGCGCGCCTCGACCGGATTCGTCGCGCACGACAACGGATATTCCGGTGCGGCGAGCGATTGCCTGGTAGACTTGCGGGCACATAAACGTCTTACGAATCAGTTCGATACCACCGGCTTGGGGAATGTAGTCCAGTGTGGACAGATCCCGGCCGGGCAGGACACGACGTTCTCGGTCGCGCTCGGCTACGGAAGCGACGTCCAGGGCGCGGCGGCGGCCGCGGACGGATCTCTGGCGAGCGGGTTCGCCAACCTGGAGCAGGCGTATCGGCGAGGCTGGGAGGAGTATGTCGGCAGCCTGAAAGCGGCGCCGGGCAGCGTGGCGGGTGACGAGCGGCGGCGGAGGGCGTATTACGTAGCGCTGATGGCGTTGCACGCGGCGGAGGACAAGACGCACCGCGGCGCGAGCGTCGCGGGGCTGGCCACGCCGTGGGGCGACGTCGTGAGCGGCGACGTTCTCAACGACGGCTACCACCGCGTATGGGGCCGGGATCTGTACCAGCAGGCGACCGGGCTGCTCGCGGCGGGCGACGCGGCGCAGGCGAAGCGGATGGCGCAGTTTTTGTGGTCCTCGCAATGGATTTCCTCGCCCACGCAAGGCGACGGGACGACGTACCCGGCCGGTGCGTTTCCGCGGTACAGCCCGGTCAGCGGGGTCCAGGGGGCCACGCCGCAGCAGCTGGGCTGCTGCGAACAGCTCGACCAGGACTCCGACGCGATCATTCTCGCCTGGACGACCGGCCTGACCGACGCGGCGACGTACGCGCGGGTCAAGGTGACGGCCGAGCACATCCGCACGAGCGGGCCTGCGACCACCGAGCGGTGGGAAGAGCAGTACGGCCGGTCGCCGTCGTCGATCGCGGCTGAGGTCGCCGGGCTCGTGACGGCCGGGGCGATCGCGCGGGCCAACGGCGACCCGGCGTCGGCGCAGCAATGGGAGTCCACTGCGGATTCGTGGCGGGCGCAGCTCGACAGCTGGACGCGGACGACTTCCGGCTATTGGGGCGACCACACGTATTTCGAGCGGATCGACAAGGGAACCGACCCGAACGACACCGGCCAGATCTGTTTCGACGAGGGCTGCTTCTACGAACACGACGTAGTCGACTTCGGCTTCCTCGACCTCGTCCGGCTCGGGGTTCGCGGCCCGGCGGACCCCGAGGTCGCGGAATCGCTGGGGCCTACCGGACAAGCCCGCGACGGCAACGCGCCGATGCAGGTGACGACCCCGGACGGCGACATCTACTTCCATCGCTACCCGCACGACAACTACGGCGAGAGCACCACGACCTGCACCGGCTGGCCGGCGAACGGGCCGCAGCGGTTCGGGCGGCTCTGGCCGGTCCTGTCCGGCGAGCGCGGCGAGTACGAGCTGGCCAACGGGCGGCCGGCGGCGGTGTACCTGAAATCGATGGCGGACGCGGCGAACGACGGCTACTTCATTCCCGAGCAGGTGTGGGATCGCGCCGACGCCCCGTGCTTCGGGCTGGGCCGTCCGACCGGGAGCGCGGCCCCGCTGATGTGGGCGGAAGGCCAGTACCTCCGGCTCGCGCAGAACATGGACGCGGGGAAGAACCTGGAGACTCCGGAGGTGGTCCGGCAGCGCTACGGCGGCTGAACCTCCCGTTCGCGACGACGGCGGCGACCAGGGCCAAGCCGAGCCCCACGCCGGTCAGCACGGTGAACGGCTCGCCGAACAGCACCGTGCCCCACACAGACGTGACCGGCGCGATCAGGAACATCAGGCTGTTCACCGCGGTCATGCCGATCCGCCCGACGAGCAGCCAGTACAACCCGTACCCGCCGAAGGTCGCGAGCACGATCAGCCACGTCATCGCGAACCAGAAATGCCCGGACGCGGGCGGTGCCGCGCTCCCGGTCGCCAGTGCGACGGTGGTGAAGACGGCCGCTGAGGCGGCGCAATGGATGGCCAGCGCGCGCATCGGGGGTGCGGCGACGCGCGCCCGGCGTTCGAGCACGGTGGAGGCGACCAGCCCGAGCATCCCGGCGAACGGGATCAGGTACGCCCAGGCCGGGGCGTGCGAAGCGGCGTCCGACCAGCTGACCAGGACCACGCCGACGAGACCCAGCCCGAGCCCGATCCATTGCCGCCCGGTCGCGGCGACGCCGAGCAACGGACCGGCGACCGAGGCGGCGACGAGCGGTTGCACGCCGTCGATCAGCGCGGTCGTGCCGGTGCTGACGCCTTCGCCGATGGCCCAGTAGACGGTGAGCAGATAGCCCGACTGGGACAGCAGGCCGATCAGTACGTGCCGGCCCAGTTCGCGTGCCGGGAGGGCGCGCAGGAACGGGGCCAGCAGCACGGCGAGCGGCACGAACCGCCACATCAGCACGGTCGGCACGGGCGCGTCCGCCGCACCGAGTTTCGCGCCGATGAACCCGGACGACCAGCACGCGACGAAGAGGACCGCCGCGCCGACTATACCGATCTGTTTACTCATGGGTCCGGACTATACAGATCGGTATACACTGGGGCCATGGCGATCGACTGGACCCCGAAAGCGCAAGCGGTGCTGGCAGCCGCGTCGGAGCTGTTCTACGAGCGCGGCATCCACGCGGTCGGTGTCGACGTCATCGCGGCGAAGGCAGGGGTCACGAAGAAGACGCTCTACGACCGGTTCGGGTCCAAAGACCGGCTGGTCGTGGAGTATTTGTCCGCCCGGGACGCACGCTGGCGGGAGTTCCTGGGCGAGTGGCTGGAGAAGGCCGGAACGGTGCCGCGCGACCGGTTGGCGGCGGCGTTCGGCGCTTCGGAGGCTTGGGCGAAGAAGTACGGCGGCAAGGGCTGCAGCATGATCAACGCACACGCGGAGATCAGCGATCCCGCGCATCCGGCGTACGCCGTGGTCACCGAGAGCAAGCGGTGGATGCTCGGCGTCTTCGTCGAACTGGCCGAGTCGGCGGGCGTTCCGGATCCGCACAAGGTCGCCGAGCAGATCATGTTGCTGCACGAAGGCGCGGTCGTGATGGCCGGGATGCGAGTCGCGGACGACGTGTTCGCGCGGGCGGCGGAAACGGCGGTGATGCTGCTGGGCTGAGCTTTCAGCGCGTCGAGCGGATTTTCTCGTAATGCCGTGCGGCGCGCGCTCGGTTGCCGCAGGCGACGGAGCACCATTCGCGGCGCGGATGCGTCTTCATGAAGTAGAGCACGCAGCCCGGCGCGTAACAGGCGCGCAGTTTCGCCGCTTCCGGTCCGCCCAATAGGGCGATCGATTCCCGGGCTACGCGGGCTAGCCCGGTGACGATCGGCGAAGCGCCGCGCGAGGAACTCTCCCGCAATTTCCCGCCCGCGAAGGTCAGTTGGGGGACTGGCAGGTGGGTCACGAGGTCGTTCAGATCGCCGAGCGCGGTTTCCAGGTCAATCTGCGGGGGCTGGCGATCGTCGGCGGTGACTTGAGCGGCGAGGCGGCGGACGGCGTCGCGAAGGCGGCGCGCCAGCGCGAGTTCGGCGGCGGACGACTGCCGCGGCCCGCGCTCGATGCCGACGTCGTCCAGCCAGGAATCGAGATCTTCGCGGGTGCGGAGGTCGTCGTGGAGCCCGCTCGTGTCGGCCCACACGGTCGCCATCAGGCGGACCGGCACGACTTCGTCCGGCAGCATCCCCATGGCCGAGACCGTATCACGGATGGAACGGGTTGCATCCGTGAGAACCGGCTGCTACAACTTCTCACGGAACCTCACGGAACAACCCGTGAGAAAGGAGACGGCATGAGCACGGCGATCGGACGGGCCTTCCACGAGGGAGAGCTGGCCGTCCAGCGCGAGGCCGGAGTCGAACGCCAGGCCGCGCGCCTGTCCCGGATGGCCGAACCCGCCGGGATTTCCGCGGGCATGGCGGCATTCCTGGCCGAGCGGACGTTCCTGGTCGCGACCGCGCGCGACACCGGCGGCAGGCTGTGGACCTCGCCGATCGTCGGCCCGCCAGGATTCCTGGAAACCAGGTCCGCGACGACGCTCGCGATCGGCCGCGCGATCCCGGAGGGCGACCCGCTGCACGGGCTTGCCGCCGGACAGCAGATCGGCCTCACCAGCGTCGAGTTCGCCACCCGCCGCCGGGTCCGGATCAACGGCAGCCTGTCGAGCACCGCGAAAGATCACCTGATCGTGGAGGTCGAGCAGGCGTACGGCAACTGCCCGCAGTACATCCAGCAGCGGGTGTTGTCCGAGGACGTCGAGCCAGCGAGACAACCCGAAACGCGCACCGGACTGACTCCCGGCGACATCGAGTTGATCCGGCAAGCGGACACGTTCTTCCTCGGCACCATCAACCCCGGCCACGGGGCGGACGCCTCCCATCGCGGCGGCGCGCCCGGATTCGTCCGGGTCGAGGGAAATACCTTGTGGTGGCCCGATTATCCCGGCAACAACCTGTTCAACAGCCTCGGCAACCTCGCCGCGAACCCGGAAGCGGCGCTGCTCTTCTTCGACTTCGCCAGCGGCCGGATCCTCCAGCTTTCCGGCACCGCGGCGATCGAATGGGGAGAAGCGGGCCGTTCCGGCGACGACGGCTACACCGGCCGGATCGTCCGGTTCACGGTGCAGCGCGTCGTCTCCGGCCGTCCGGTGGCGCGGCAAGTCGCGCACGCGCCCTATCCGCGCAATCCCCAGCTCATCAAGTGAATCAAGGAAAAGGACTCCCCTCATGACCGAATCGCGGCCGCCGTTCCCGCCGTTCGACCTCGCCTCCGCGCTGCAGAAGGTTCAGGCTGCCGAGGACGCGTGGAACACCCGGGACCCCGAGAAGGTCTCGCTCGCGTACACGCCGGATTCCGTGTGGCGCAACCGCGATACCCACGTGGTCGGCCGGGCCGCCATCGTCGAGTTCCTCACCGCGAAGTGGGAACGGGAGCGGGATTACGCGCTGCGCAAAGGACTGTGGGGATTCCGCGGGAACCGCATGGCGGTCCGGTTCCAGTACGAGAGCCGCGACGCGGACGGGCAATGGTGGCGCAGCTACGGCAACGAGCTGTGGGAGTTCGCCGAGAACGGCCTGATGAGCCGGCGCGAGGCGTCGATCAACGACCGGCGCATCGAGGAAACCGAACGGCGGATCTTCGGGCCGCGTCCGGAGTCGGAGCACGGGGTCGATTTTCCGCTGTGGTGAAAGAACCCGGCCGCCCGCTCCGGTGGTACCGGAAGGGGCGGCCGGGCCAGGCGCCGCGTCCGCGGGGATGAGGGACGCGGGCTCCGCTCAGGCGCCGGTGCGCGCCTGCCGTTTGCGGGACACCAGCCGCCAGCCGACGGCGAGCACCACGACGATCGCCGGGATCGAGTAGAACGCGATCTTCTCGGCCCCGTCGGAGAAGCCCATCAGCACAACGACCAGCACGAGGAATCCGAGCGTGGCCCAGCCGGTGTAGGGCGCGCCGGGCATGCGGTAGCTCGGCCGCTCCAACTCGCCGCGCAACGCCGCCTGGCGCATGCGCATCTGCGAGAACACCAGGGTCGCCCAGGTCGCGACCACGCCGAGCGAGGCGACCGCGGTGGCGATGTCGAAGGCTTCCTTCGGCACCAGGTAGTTCAGCACCACGCCGAGCACGTAGGCGATCGACGTGAAGAGGATTCCGCCGTAGGGCACGTGCCGCGAGTTCATCTTGCCGACGAACTTCGGCGCTTCGCCCTCGTCGGCGAGCGCGCGGAGGATGCGGCCGGTGGAGTACAGCCCTGAGTTGCACGAGGACAGCGCGGCGGTGAGGACGACGGCGTTCATCACGTCGCCGATGCCGCCGATGCCCAGGCGCGAGAACACCGTGACGAACGGGCTCTCGCCGCCGTTGTAGAACGGCCACGGCATCAGCATCGCCAGCAGCAGCACCGAACCGACGTAGAACACGCCGATCCGCCAGACGACGCCGTTGATCGCCTTCGGCAGCACCTTGCGCGCGTCCTTGGTCTCGCCGGCCGCGATGCCGACGACCTCGATCGCGGAGTAGGCGAACACGACTGCCTGCAGCGTCATCAGCGCGATGCCGACGCCGGCCGGGAAGAACCCGCCGTGGTCGGTCAGGTTGTGCACGCCCGCGGTGGTGCCGCCGATGTTCGCGCCGGTGAACACGAGCCCGAGCGCGGTCACCAGGAACACGATGATCGCGAGGACCTTGACGACGGAGAACCAGAACTCCAGTTCCCCGAACAGCTTCACGCTCAGCAGGTTGACCGCCATGAGCACGCCGAGCGCGACCAGCGCGGTGATCCACTGCGGCACGTCCGGCAGCCACTTGTGCACGTAGATCGCGACCGCGGTGATCTCCGCGATCCCGGTCATCGCCCAGTTCAGCCAGTACATCCAGCCGGAGACGAACCCGGCCCACGGCCCGATGAACTTCCGGGCGTAGGTGACGAAACTGCCGGAGCTGGGCTGGTGCAGCACGAGTTCGCCGAGCGCCCGCATCACGAAGTAGGCCGCGACGCCGCACAGCGCGTAGGAAAGGACCAGAGACGGTCCCGCTTCGTGGAGCCGCCCGCCCGCGCCGAGGAAGAGCCCGACCCCGATCGCCCCGCCGATCGCGATCATCTGCACCTGGCGGTTGCCCAGTGCCTTGGTGTAGTTGTCGCCCTCTTTGGCGACCACTGTGGATTCCATGGTTGCGTGACGCTAGCGGTACCGCCCCGCGTGACGCAGCACACCTAGGCTGGACTTAAGGTGTGCTCCAGATCACCGTGGAGGAACCGGGTAAATCGGGCAGGACCCGTTTGACTTCCGGAAATCGCGCCGGAGCTGCGCGGACGTCCACCGTGGACGGTCCGGCCGGAGACTTTCGGGCAACCGGGGCGTCCCCCGAGGGTATCCGGGCACGGAGGACCGCGGCAGTCACCGGAACGGGCGACCCTGCGGCCGGGCGGCTATTCCACAGTGGACTCAGGTGCTTACGTGGACGCGCCGGGAGCGGCCCGGCGCGGGCGCGCGAGGAGGACCCGATGACGGCCACTGCGGAGGAGATCCGGGAGGAACCGGCGCCGGCGGCGCTGTCCCGGCGCAGGATCCGCGCGGTGTTCGGCGCGGTGCTGCTCGGCATGCTGCTCGCCGCGCTGGACCAGACGATCGTCGGGACCGCGCTGCCCACGATCGTCGGCGACCTCGGCGGGGCCGGGCACCTGTCCTGGGTCGTCACCGCGTACCTGCTGGCCGAGACGATCATGACGGTCGTCGTCGGCAAGCTGGGCGACCTGTTCGGCCGCAAGCTGATGTTCCAGCTTTCCGTCGTCGTGTTCGGCCTGGGCTCGTTCTTCTGCGGATTCGCCGACAGCATGACCTGGCTGATCGTCTGGCGCGCGGTGCAAGGTCTCGGCGGCGGCGGGCTGATGGTCACCTCGACCGCGCTGATCGCCGACGTCGTCCCGCTGCGCGAGCGCGGCAAGTACCAGGGTGCGCTCGGTTCGGTCTTCGGCGTCGTCACGGTGGCCGGGCCGATGCTGGGCGGGCTGTTCGTCGACCATCTGTCCTGGCGCTGGGCGTTCTACGTCAACATCCCGCTCGCCGTGGTGGTGCTCGCGGTGGCGGCCTCGGCGATGCCGAGCGTGCGCGCGGCGGTCAAACCGGTGATCGACTACCTCGGCATCCTGCTGATCGGCCTGGCCGCGACCGGGCTGACGCTCGTCACGAGCTGGGGCGGCACCACGTATGCGTGGGGTTCGCCGGTGATCATCGGCATGGCCGCGGGTTCGGTGGTGCTGCTCGGCGCGTTCGTCGCGGTCGAACTGCGCGCGCCGGAGCCGATGCTGCCGATGCGGCTGTTCCGGAACCCGGTGTTCACCGTCGCCGGGATCATGAGCTTCGTCGTCGGCTTCGCGATGCTGGGCGCGTTGTCCTATCTGCCCACCTACATGCAGTACGTCCAGGGCGTCTCGGCGACGACGTCCGGTGTGCGGCTGCTGCCGATGGTGCTCGCGCTGCTGGTCGCCTCGATCCTGTCCGGCACGCTGGTGAGCCGCACCGGGAAGTACAAGATCTACCCGCTCGCCGGATCCGCGGTGATGACCGTCGGGCTGTATCTGCTGTCGCGGCTCGGCGCGCACACCGGGTTCTGGGAATCCGCGCTCTACATGGCGGTCCTCGGCCTCGGGATCGGGCTCGGCATGCAGGTGCTGACCATCGCGGTGCAGAACACCGTGGACTACAAGGACCTCGGCGTCGCGACATCCGGGGTGACCTTCCTGCGTTCGATCGGGAGTTCGTTCGGCGCGGCCATTTTCGGCACCATTTACGCGAATCAGCTCGGCCCGAATCTGGCCAAGGCGCTCGCGGAACATCCGCTTCCGCCGGGCGTCGACCCGAAAGCGGTCCAGGTTCCGCTGGCCCTGCACCATTTGCCCGCGACAGTTTCGGAACCTGTCATCAGCGCGTACGCCGATTCGCTGCACGTCGTCTTCCTTTACGCCGCGCCGGTCGGGCTGGTCGCTTTCGTGCTCTCGTTCTTCCTCAAGGAAATGCCGTTGCGCGACACCGCCCGCGCCGCCGCACCGGATCTCGGCGACGGATTCGCGATGCCCGAAGCGCATGAGCACGACCGGGAACTCGAACGAGCCATCGCGACCTTGCTGTTCCGGGAACGGCGCAAAGCCGCGCCCGCGATCGTCGCGCGCGCCAGCTCGGAACTGGACGTCGGCGGCCTCTGGTGCGTGCTGCAGGTCCGGCTCCGGCAGCGCGCCGGACGGGCGGCGACGCTCGAAGCGATCGGCGAGGACCACGGCGTCCCGGCGCAGGTGCTCGAGCCGGCGTTCGCGCGGCTGGAGCTGACCGGGCACCTGACCTACGCCCGCGACAGCTGGTCGCTCACCGAATCCGGGACGCGCGAATGGGACAAGCTCGTCCGCGCGTGGCACGACTGGATCGCCGAACGGCTCGGCGACTGGGGCGGCGACCGGACCGAACTGGACGCCGCGATCACCCGCGTGGCGACCCGGATCCTCGACCAGGGCGCCGACCGCGCCGGCGGACGCCACGCGCTGACGTGAAATCGGGGCAAATTCCCCCGCCCGACGGGAAACCGTTGCGAAACCGGTACCGCCGTCCGGCCGGGTGCGGCGGCGCCGACGTTTCGGACAGCCCGTTAGCATCTGCTCGTCGGACACCCTCTACTGTTCCGGGATCATGTCGGTGGATGAATCTGTGCTCACGACTTCGGACGACGCGAACGGCACTGCCGATGCCGATGGCGCACCCGTCCGGTCCCGCCTCGCCGCGGTGCTGCCCCTGGCCGCCGCGGTGCTCGGCCTGCTCTCGTTCCTGCTCGTGCGCGGGAGCCTCACCGACGACGGGTACATCACCCTGTCCTACGCGAAGAATCTCGCGCTGCACGGCGAATGGGCGCTCGTCCCCGGTTCGGTCGCGAACTCGGCGACCTCGCCGCTCGACGTCCTGCTGCTCGGGTTCCTGACCTTCGTCACCCGGATCAGCGGCTCCGCGCACCCGGTGCTCGCGCTCGGCGCGCTCACCGTGCTCAGCAGCGCCGCGATCGGCTGGGCGTGGGCGCGGCTGACCCGCCGCTTCGGCCTGTCGCCCTGGGTCGGCGCGCTCGGCCTGCTGCTGGTGATCGCCAACCCGTTCCTGCTGTCGGCCACCGGCCTCGAGGTGCTGCTCGTCCCGACGATGCTGCTGTGGCTCGTGGTGGCCGCGCTGGAGAAGCGGCCGGTGCTGTTCGGCGCGGTCGCCGCGCTGACCGTGCTGACCCGGCTCGACCTGGTGGTGTTCGTCCTCGTCATCGCGTTCTCGACGGCGGCGATCCGGAAGAAGTTCTGGACCGCGGTCGCGACGGCGGTCGTCGTGTCCGCGCCGTGGTTCCTCACCAGCTGGTTCGCGCTCGGCTCGTTCATCCCCGACACGCTGGTGATCAAGCAGGACCAGGAAGGCCTGTTCGGCGCCTGGGGCTATTTCAGCGGCCCGATGATGTACTTCCTCTACCTGCCCTTCACCGTGATGGTCGCGTTCGCCTCGGCACTGGTCGGCGTGACCGTGCTGCTCGGCTGGCTCGCGCTGCGCTTCGCGCGCCGCTGGGACGACTTCCCGCAGCTGGCCCCGGTCGTCGCGCTCGGCGCGGGCGGCGTCGTCTACTACATCGTCTACTCGACCCTCGGCGTCGGCCCGTACCACTGGTACTACGTGACCCCGATCGTCAGCACGGCGTCGTTCGCGGTCCTGATGATCGGCGTCTGGCACGCCGAAACCGTGAAGCGGCCGAAGCTGAACCGGGTCCCGCCGCTCGTCGCGCTCGGCCTCGGCGGCGCGGTCGCGCTCGCCAACGTGGGCGTCGACCTCGCGCAGGGCGTGCCGTGGCCGTCGCCGGTCATCTTCGGCAACTGGGCCAGCTCGACCGACTACGCCCGCGTCGGCAAGGAGCTCGGCGCGCGGCTGCAGGGCAAGTCCGTGGCCGGGCCGGGCGAGATCGGCACGCTCGCGTACTACTGCGACTGCCAGATCCTCGACGTCTTCTCCGACCGCAGCCAGGTCACGATGATCGTGAACAAGCGGCTCGCCGAGGACGGGTTCGTCAGCAAGACGATCCTGCGGATCAACTACCACTGGTTCAAGCGGCTGCCGCTGCGCAAACCGGACTACCGGCTGCTCTACGACAAGGGCCCGGGCCATGGTCCGGACCAGTGGACGGTCTACTCCGCGGCCAAGGGCGTCGGGCATTTCACCCTCGTGCCGTTCGATCGCTGACGCGCCGCGCGATTTCCGGATACGGTCGGTGCCATGGCTAAGGGCGAGGCCGTCGAGCTCGAGGTGGGGGACCGGACGGTCCGGGTGTCCAACCCGGACCGGGTCTACTTCCCGGCGCGCGGCGAGACGAAGCTCGATCTCGTCCGCTACTACCTCGCGGTCGGCGACGGGATCGTGCGCGCGCTGCGGGAGCGGCCGTGCATGCTGCACCGGTTCCCGTCCGGGGTGACCGGGGAGAAGGTGCACCAGAAGCGCGTGCCGAACGGTGCGCCGCCGTGGCTGGAGACGGTGCGGGTGCAGTTCCCGCGCTACAACCGGCATGCCGACGAGCTGTGCGTGACCGAGCTGGCGCACGTCGCGTGGGCGGTGCAGATGTCCACTGTGGAGTTTCATCCGTGGAACTCGCGCCGCGCGGACACCGAGCGGCCGGACGAATGGCGGATCGACCTCGACCCGATGCCGGAATGCGGGTTCGAGACGGTCCGCCGGGTCGCGCACGTCGCCGAGGAGATCCTCGACGAGCTGGGCATCCGGGGCTGGCCGAAGACGTCCGGCGGCAGTGGGATGCACATCTACGTCCGGATCGAACCGCGCTGGGGGTTCGCCGACGTCCGCCGCGCGGCGCTGGCGTTCGCGCACGAGGTGGAGCGGCGTGCTCCGGACGATGTCACGACCACGTGGTGGCGCAAGGACCGCGACCCGAAGAAGCTGTTCGTGGACTACAACCAGAACGCCAGGGACCACACGATCGCCAGCGCCTATTCGGTGCGCGGCGTGCCCGAGGCGCTGGTGTCCACGCCGATCCGCTGGGACGAGGTCGACGACGTCGACCCGCACGACTGCACGATCGCGACCGTGCCCGCGCGCTTCGCCGAACTCGGCGACCTGCACGCGGGCATTGACGACACGGCGTATTCGCTCGAGCCGTTGCTGGAGTGGGCCGACCGGGACGGGTTGGAGGCAGAAGACTCCTGAGCGAAGTCAATCAGGCGCCTGGCGTCATGGGGGAGCCCCCGCCGCGTCTCCCCGGGGACGAGGCGGAGGAGAGCACGATGGACAGTGCGGGGCAGAACGGTCCTCTTGCCGTGCTCTACCGGCTGCACCACCAGCTGCGCGTGCTGTCGCCGGTGCTGACCGTCGCGCCCGGGCGGCCGGAAACGAGGGCCATGCTCGAGGGCCTCGCCGAGACGGTTTCCGAAGCCGCGGCCCTGCTCGCGACCGCGGAACCGGCGGCGCTGTCGGCGTTGCGGCAGGGGTTCGAACACGCCAAGTCGGGCCGGGGCAACGAGGCGACGTCGGAGCTGATCACCGCGTACGGGCGGCTGTCGGTGCTGCTGCGGAAAGACACCCCGCGCCGGGACTGCGCGGACGAGCCGACGGTGCGGTGGCGCTCGAAGTTCTGACCCGCTCGAAGTTTCGCCCGCCCGCGGCGCGGGGCATGCCAGGATGGCGGGCGGAAGCTGGCTGAGCCCGGGCGGTGCGGCAGCGGGAGGAGACCACGTGGCCGAGCAGATCCTCGTCACCGGCGGGACCGGACAACTGGGCCGGGTGGTGGTGGAACGGCTCCGGGCCGCGGAAGTGCCGGTGCGGGCGCTGAGCCGGCGAAGGCGGTCGAGCGAAGGCGTGCACTGGACGGCCGGAGACCTGCGCACCGGGCGCGGCATCGATGTCGCGGTGGCCGGAGTCGGCGCCGTGATCCATTGCGCGACGGACTATCGCCGGGAAGTCGAGACCGTCCGCACGCTCGTCGAGGCGGCGCGGTGGAGCGGGCAGGCACCGCATCTGCTGTACGTCTCGATCGTCGGAGCCGACCGGATCCCGCTGGGCTACTACCAGGCGAAACTGGCGGCCGAGACGCTGGTCGCGGACTCCGGGATGCCGTACACGATCCTGCGGGCGACGCAGTTCCACTCGCTGGTGCGGACGATCCTCGCCGGAGCCGCGCGGCTGCCGGTGGTGCCGGTGCCGAAGTTCCGCTTCCAGCCCGTCGACGTGCGCGACGTCGCGGCGCGGCTCGTGGAGCTGGCTCAAGGCGAACCGCGCGGGCGGGTCGCGGACTTCGGCGGGCCGGAGGTGCGGACGACGGCCGATCTGGCGCGTGCCCTGCTCGCCGCGTCCGGGAAGGACAAACGGCTGGTTTCGGTGCCCGTGCCCGGGCGGATCGCCCGGGGCTACGCGTCCGGCGCGAATCTGGCGCCGGAGCACGCCGACGGCGTGGTCACCTTCGAGCAGTATCTGGCGGAGCAGGGCAAGCCGACCGCGCTGCGGTACCGCTGAGGGTTACGCCGTCTTGGCCCGGCGGCGGACGGTGCGCTCCAGGATGCCGAGCGTCGCCTTGAGGGCGGACTCGGGGACCACGGGGAAGGTCAGCTTCTCCTTCCATTCCTCGCTGAGTTCCGACCAGTCGTAATAGGACGTGACGCGGGTGCCGTCCTCGGCGGGCTCCAGCCGGTAGCCGTAGATGTGCCGGACCGGCGGGCGGAGCCTGCCTTCGACGGTCCAGGCGATCTCCTCGTCCGGCACGAGTTTCGTGATGACGACCTCGACGTCGTACTTGCCCAGGGGCCGGTCGCCGAGCGCTTCCCGGTCCATGTGGACCACGAACCGGTCGCCGGCCTGGGTGACGGGTTCGCCCTCGGCGTCCATGAGCATGCCGGACGCGTCGATGTCGACGTGCCCCTGTGGGTCGGCCAGCACCGCGAAGATGTCGCCGGGGGCGGCGGGAATCAGCCGGGAGACCTCGATGCGTTCGTTCATATCATCGACTATAGCAGAAATAATCGATGATTATCGGGGACTGGGTCAACTCTGGACGAAGAAGTGCCAGCCGACCCACCACCAGGCCAGCACGAGCGCGATCCGGGCCGACCGTTTGCGCATCAGCGCGGAGAGCACGCTGGTCAGCGGCGGGATCTTCTTCGGGAACAGGTGGCTGCCCAGCCAGAGCAGGAGAGCGGCGGCCACGATCGCGCCGAAGCCGATTTCCGTGATCAGCCTGCTGCTCACGCTGTTCTCCTCGCCGCCGCGGCCGCGCGCAGCATCGCCAGCCCGGCGGCGGCCCAGACGCCGAGCGCGAGAGCTTGCACGACCCGGTTGTCGAGCATCGGGTCGACGAGGTCGCTCATCGTCGGATGCGTCAGCGAAAGTCCGCCCGCGGCCTGCTCGTAGACGAAGGAGATCAGTTCCCAGAGACACCAGGAGATCGCCAGCGCGACCCACAGCCAGCCGTGCCGCGGAACCGGTCGCGGCGCGAGCGAGGGTTCCCGCCATTCCACGACCAGCGCGCCGACGCCGATCGCGGTGACGGCGAGGAACATCGGCACGGACTGGCGGCCGAAAACCAGCGCGACCAAAGCGACGGCGGCGATCAGCGAGGTTCCGGGCAGGCGGGCGGACGGGACGAGAAGGGCGTCGGCGGCCGTGTGGTGGCGTTCGGTGAACAGAAGCAGGGTCGCGGCGGCGAAGAAGATCACGCCGTCGGCCGGGGCTCCGCGGATCCAGTGGGCGAGCGAGGCGATCAGGAGAGCGGCGATCGGGATGTCGACGGCGAGCCGCGGCACCGGGTAGTCCGCCGCGTGGCGTTCGGGAGAACTCAAGCGACCCACCCCATTCCGTGCCAGTCCTGCATGGGGGACAACACGAAAGGGGGCGACGGGCTTCCCGGACGGGCGATCTTTTCGGTTGTCAGGGTCTTCAGCGACAGCCCTCAGATCCGCCGGGCTTCGGCGCGGCTGGCCGGGGGATCGGCGGGAATGCCGTGCAGGACGGTCGCGAGAATCTCCGCGCCGCGCACCACCCGGGGGCCGGGGCGGTTGAAGTACGCCGGGCCGTCCAGCAGCCAGACCCGGCCGTTCCGGACCGCGGGCAGGCCGGTCCAGCCGGGCAGCGAGGTGAGGACGTCCAGTTCGGCCTCGGTCCGGTCGGGGGAGAAGCCGCAGGGGAGGACGAGCAGGACGTCCGGGCCGGCGGCGACCACGGCGTCCCACGACATCGGTTGGGTGTGCTCGCCCGGTTCCGCGAGCAACGGGGTGCCACCGGCGGCGGAGATCTGTTCGGGCACCCAGTGTCCGGCAGGCCAGAGGGGGTCAAGCCACTCCAAGGCGACGACGCGCGGTCGCGGGAGTCCGGCGACCTGGCGGCGGACAGCGGCGAGCCGGGAGCGGAGTTCGGCTGCCCGGGCGGCGGCGACGTCCGGCACGCCGAGCGCGTCGCCGAGAGTGGTCAGGCAGCCGAGGACTTCGTCCAGGGTGCGTGGTTCGAGGCTGAGCACGCGCGGTCCGGCGTCGAGCATCCGCACCGCCACCGCGACGCGGGTGTAGGACACGGCGCAGACCTCGCACAGGTCTTGGGTGAGCACGAGGTCTGGCGCGAGGGCGGCGAGCTGGTCAAGGTCGACCGAGTAGAGCGACGATCCCTGGTGGGACGAGCCGACCGCGGTGGAGATTTCGCGGCTGGTCAGGGTGTCGGAGTCCAGGTCCGCGGCAGTCACCACCGGCACGTTCGCGACCTCGGCAGGCCAGTCGCATTCGTGAGTGCGGCCGACCAGGTCGCCCGCCTTGCCGAGCACGGCGACGAGATCGGTGGCGGCGGGCAGCAGGGACACGATCCGCATCCCTCCACGGTAGGTCAGGCTGCCTCGTGCAGCGCCGCCAGCAGCGAGGACGCCCGGTGGTCGACGTCCTCGGCCTGGAGTTCGTTCGTGACGAACGAGAACGCCAGGCCCCGGGTCGGCCAGGCCCCGTGCCGTCCGCCGCCGGCACCGGAATGGCCGAAGGCGGCGGGATCGGCCTCGGCGGGGCCGTAGGTGCCGATCGGGTCGGCCAGTTCGAAGCCGAGGCCGAAGCGCAGCGGACGGTCGTTGATCGCGTCGATGCCTTCGGACCAGGTGCGAGTGGCCTGGGCGAGGATGTCGGCGGGGACGAGCTTGCCCGAACGCAGCAGGTCGTACAGGCGGGCCATCGCGGTCGCGGTGCCGACGGCCCCGCCAGCGGCGAGCGTCGCGCCGCGGTACTCCGGCGAATTCATCGAGTCGCCCGAATCGAGCAGGCCGCGGTACATCCGCTCGACGATCCGGCGGCGCTCCTCGTCCTGGAGGAACGTGCTGATCCGGTACCCGGAAGCGCGGCGGAGGGTCGCGACCGGGACGGTCGGCGGGGTGCCGAGCCGAAGGTCGAGGCCATGCGGCTCGGCGAGCAGGTCGCGGACGAGGACGCCGAGGTCCGCACCGGCGACGCGCCGGGCCAGTTCGGTGGCGAGGTAGCCGTAGGTGAGCGCGTGGTACGCGACCTTCGTGCCTGGTGTCCACAATGGACGCTGAGCGGCGAGGGCGGCGGCGTTGGCGGAGTTGTCCAGCATCGGCAGGTCGGGTTCGACGTAGGGCAGTCCGACAGTGTGCGAAAGGACCTGCGAGACCGGTACGTTTTCCTTGCCCGCCGCGGTGAACTCTGGCCAGTAGCGGGCGACGCGTTCGTCCGGGTCCAGCTTGCCCTGCGCGGTCAGCATCGCCAGGACGGTCGCGACGACGCCTTTGGTGCCGCTGAACAAAACGGCGCGGGTGTCCTCGGTCCACAGGACACCGTCCGCCGCAGAGCCGCCCCACAGCTCGACCACCGGGGCACCGTCGCGGAACACGCTGAACGCGGCTCCGCCGGTGCTCGCCGCGATGATCTCACCGAACGCCTCTCGCACGCCCTCGTAACCAGGCTTTACCGCACCGTGCACAGTCATCCGGCTCCTCACAGCCTCGGCGTCGTCGCGAGAAGTTCGCTGGTGTACTCGTGCGCCGGGGAGTTCAGCACCGATTCGACGGTGCCCTCTTCGACGATCTCGCCGCCGCGCAGGACCGCGATCCGGTCGGCCACCTCCGGGGCGAGGGCGATGTTGTGCGTTACGAAGAGCATCGCCATGCCGAGTTCGCGGCGCAGTTCGCCGAGAAGTTCGACGATGGTGGCCTGCACGGACACGTCCAACGCCGACGTGACCTCGTCGCACACGAGGACGTCCGGCGTGGTCACGAGCGCGCGGGCGATCGCGGCTCGCTGGCGTTCACCGCCGCTGAGCTGGTCCGGCAGCCGGTTCGCGAGGTCAGCCCGCAGGCGTACCCGGTCGAGTGTCTCGGCGACGCGTTTGCGCCGTTCGATGCGGGAAAGGGAAGTCAAGCGCACCAACGGAACTTCGATCGACTGTGCGATCGTCTTGCGCGGGTTCAGCGACGAGAACGGGCTCTGGAACACGTACTGGATCCGCCGCAGCTCGTCGGTGCTGCGCTGCCGGGCCGCCGGAGCCAGCGGGGTGCCTTCGAGCGCGACGGTCCCGGTGAACCCCCGGTTCAGCCCGGCGATGCACTGCGACAGCGTGGTTTTGCCGGAGCCGGATTCGCCTAGCAGCATCACGCTTTCCCCGCGCGTCACGGCCAAGTCGATGCCGCGCAACACCTGCTGCTGCCCGTAGGCCAGCCGGATGTCGCGCGCGGCCAGCACCGCGTCGTCCGGCGGGGGAGCGGCGGCAGGCTTCGCGCCGAGGTCCGGCACCGCGGCGAGGAGGCGTTTCGTGTACGCGTGCTCGGGCCGTCGCAACACGTCGTCGGCGACGCCGCATTCGACCAGATTCCCTTGGTACATCACGGCGACCCGATCAGCGAGCTGTGCCACGACGGCGAGGTCGTGCGTGATGTAGAGCGCCGCGACCCCGTGTTCGGACGTCAGCTGCCGGACCGTCTGAAGCACCAAGGCCTGCGTCTTCACGTCCAAGCCGGTGGTCGGCTCGTCCAGCACGACGACGCTCGGGCGGCACGCGAAAGCCATCGCGATGCCGACCCGCTGCTGCTGACCGCCGGACAGCTGATGCGGGTACCGGCGCTGGTACGCCTCGTCGGACGGCAGTCCCACCTCGGCGAGCACCTCGGCCACTCGTTCGTCGACCACGCCGGGAAAGCCGTGCGTCTCCAGCACTTCCGCGATCTGCCGGCCGATCCGCAGCGCCGGGTTCAGCGACAACGCCGGGTCTTGCGGGATGTACGCGACAGCGCTGCCCCGCAGCTGGCGGCGCGCGGCGTCGTCGAGTGCCAGGACGTCGACCGGTTCGCCGTCGCGCGGGTGCAGCACCACCTTGCCGCCGCCGGACACCAGCCCGCGGCGGAAATGGCCGAGCGCGGCCAATCCGGCGGTCGTCTTGCCGGAGCCGGATTCCCCGACGAGCGCGAGCACTTCGCCGGGCGCGATCTCGTAGGACACCGAATGCAGCACCGGGCGGCCCGCCGCCGTGCGCACGGCCAGCCCGGTCACCTCTAGCGCTGGGGTCATGCTCGGACCTCCCGGGTCCGCCCGGCCGCGGCCGAGGCGAGCGAATCGGCGACGAGGTTCGTGCCGACGGCCAGCACCGCGATCGCGGCGACCGGCAGGAGCACGCCCCACGGCTGCACGACGAGCGCGATCCGGTTCTCGTTGATCATCAGGCCCCAGTCCGCGGCGGGCGGCTGGATGCCGAGGCCGAGGAACGACAGCGAGGCGATGTAGCCGATCGAATAGGTCAGCCGCAGGCCCAGCTCCACCATCAGCGGTCCGGTGATGTTCGGCAGGATCTCGCGCAGCAGGATCCGGCTGCGCGGCACGGCGTACATCTCGGCCGCGCGGATGTAGTCGTGGTTGCGCACCGAAACGGTGGCCTGGCGGGCGACCCGTGCGGTCCGCGGCGCGTGCGTCAGCCCAATGACCAGCACCAGCAGCCAGCCTTTCGGGCCGATGACCGCGATCGCCAGCAGCGCGATGACCAGCTGCGGGAACGACAGCAGCACGTCGTTGCCGCGCATCAGCAGGCCGTCCAGCCAGCCGCCGCCGTATCCGGCGATCATGCCGAGCAGCGCGCCGAGCACGATGCCGAGCGCGGTGGCCAGAACCGCGTACAGCAGCAGTGTGGTGCCGCCTGCCAGGAAACGCGTGAGGACGTCCCGGCCAATGCCGTCGGTGCCCATGAAACCGTCGGGCTTGAACGGTTTCCCGGCGAAGTCCGTGGTGCTGTGCCCGGTGAGGACCGGACCGAGCCACGGCCCCAGCAGCGCCACGAGAATCACCACCCCGGCCAGCACAGCGCCGACCTTGGCCTGCGGGAACGTCCAGGCGGTGCGGATCAGCCCGGACGCGCGCGGCGGGGCTTCCGGGACGGCGGGCACCACCTGTTCTTCTTCGACCGCGGTCATCGCACTGTCTCCGTCCGGAGCTTGGGGTCGGCGAGGATGCCGATCACGTCGGCCAGCAGGTTCACCACGATGTAGACCGCCGCGATCAGCAGCGTCACCGCCTGGACCACGGCGACGTCGCGTTTGCCGACCGCGTCGATGAGCGCCTGGCCGATGCCGGGGTAGCGGAACAGGAATTCGACCACCACGACGCCGCCCGCGAGCCAGGCGAGCTGGATCGCGACGACCTGCGCCACCGGCCCGACCGCGTGCGGCAGAGCGTGCCGCAGCAGCACCGTCCGCTCCCGCATTCCCTTGAGCCGCGCCATTTCCACGTAGCCGGAATCGAGGACTTCGCTCATCGTCGCGCGCATCATCCGCGTGATGTACGGCGTCACGACGAGCACGAGAGTGAGCACCGGCAGGACGAGCTGGCTCGGTTGCGCCCAAACCGCTTCGCCCGGCGGCGTGAGGGTGACCGATGGCAGGACGCGGAACACTGTCGTGGCGAAGAGGACGATGAGCGCCACGCCGATCACGAACTCCGGCAAGGCGGCGATCACCAGGCTGACGCCGGACACCACCTGGTCGGTGGCGCGGCCGCGCCGCATCGCGCTCCAGGTGCCGAGCGCGAGCCCGAGCGGCGTGGCGATCGCCGCGGCGAGCACGAGCAGCACGAGCGAGGCCGACACCCGGTCCGCCAGCAGCGTCGTGACCGGGCCCTGAGCCGAGGTGGAGGTGCCGAGGTCGCCGGTGAACAGGCCGCCCAGCCAGGAGAGGTAGCGCTGCCAGACCGGTTCGTCGAGGTGCAGCTGGTGCTGCAGCGCGGCGATCCGCTCCGGGGTCGCCTGCTGGCCGAGGATGGCCCGCGCCGGATCGCCCGGCAGCAGCAGCGTCGCGACGAACACCAGCAGCGTGACCAGCCACAGCACCACGAGGCTCACGAGCAGCCGCTTGAGGATCAGCCGGGTCATGCCGCGCCCCCTTCCGCGGTGCCGAGCCAGACCTGGCGGAACTGGTAGCCCGACAGCGAGATCCCGGTGCGGTCCGGCACCAGACCGGCCACATAGGACTGGTAGGCGTCGACCTGGTCGACGAAGCCCCAGACGATCAGGCCGCCGCGTTCGTACTCGATCTGCTGCGCGCGATGAAGCAGCTCCGTGCGCGCCTTCGGGTCCACGGTGGCGCTCGCCCGCGTGACGAGGTCGGTGAATTCCGGGTCGTTCCAATGGGTTTCGTTGTAGGGCGCTTTCGGCAGTGCGCCGGACGCGACCTGCGGCAGGTAATTGCGCGTGTACCAGAAGTCCTGCGCGAAATCCCAGGACAGGTAGTTCTCGCCGTAGAACGTGGTGGTGTCGATCTTCCGGATCCGCACGTTCACTCCGGCCGCCTTGGCCTGCTGCTGGAACACCTGCGCCGCCTCGACCGCACCGGCCTGGATCGGCGCGGTGACCAGTTCGATGTCGAGATTCGGTTTGCCCGCCTCGGCGAGCAGCCGTTTCGCCTCGGCGATGTTCTGCTTCCGCTGCGGCAGCTGCCGGTTGTAGGCGGGGTCGAACGGCGCGTACAGGTCGTTGCCGACCCGGCCCTGCCCGCTGAGCACCTGGTTGATCATCTGCTCGCGGTCGACCACCAGACGCAGCGCTTGGCGCACGCGGACGTCGTTGAACGGCGGCCGGTCGACGCGCATGGTGAACGGCAGCCAGGTCCCGGTTTCCGACCGAAGCACCTGGATGCGCGGATCGCTGCGCAGCACGTCCACGAGCGCCACCGGGACCTGGTCGATCGCGTCCACTTGGGACGAGAGCAACGCGTTGATCCGGGCGTCGTCGTCGGCGAAGTTGATGAGCGACAACCGGTCCAGGTACGGCTGGCCCGGCCGCCAGTAGTGCTCGTTGCGCACGAACGTGCTCTGCAGCCCCGCGGTGAAGGTGTCCGCTTTGAACGGACCGGTGCCGATCGGGCGTTTGACGTCGAAATCGGCGGGCACGATGCCGAGGCTGTACTGCCCGAGCAGGTCGTCGAAGCCGGAATTCGGGGCGGTGAGCCGGAATTCGACGGTCCGGTCACCGGTGGCGGCCACCTCGCCGAGCATGGTCAGCCCAGCCGCGCCGCTCTTCGGGTCCTTCGGGTCGGTGATCCGGCGGAAGGTCGCGACGACGTCGGCCGGGGTCACCGGGCGGCCGTCGTGGAAGCGGACGCCGGAGCGCAGCACGGCGGTCCAGGTGCGCGCGTCCGGCGAGGGTTTCAGCGATTCGGCCACCAGCATTTCGAGCCGGTAGTCGTGGTCGCGCATCAGGAGCGGTTCGTAGAGGTTGAGCACCCGCGCGATGTCCGGGTTCGTGGCGGGGATGTGCGGGTCGAGCGTGTCCGACGCTCCGCCGCCCGTGAGGCCGACGCGGAGGATGCCGCCCCGTCGGGGCGGCCCGGAGGGCACGGCCGCGGCGACGGTGGAGCCGCAGGCGGCCAGCAGGGGAGCGGCACCGGCGAGCGCGGCGCCGGCGAGGGCTGTGGTGAGGAATCGGCGGCGGGAAACGTTGGTCGGTTTACATCGGGCTTCCATGGGTGACTTTCGAGCGGGTGAGCGGCGATCCCGGCGCGGACCGGGACCGCCGTTCACGGGGGAGGGGAGGGGATCAGGCGATGGCACGTCCCGCGTAGTCCGGGACCGGGGCGAGATGCGTCTCGAGCGCGGTGGCGACTTCGGCGGGGAACGGCGTCGCGCGGCCCCCGGAAACGTGCAGGCACAGCAGCTCTTCGGTGGCGACCAGTTCGCCGCCGACCCGCATTTCGTGGCACAGCCGCACCTTTTTCGCGCCGACTGACAGCACGGAGGTGCGCACGTGAAGTTCGGCGTCCGCGCCGACCTCGCGCAGGTACCGCACGTGAGCCTCCACTGTGTACAGCGACGCCCCGGTTCTCTCGCGGTAGCCGGGGCCGAGGCCGGCGATGTCCATCAGCGCGGTGGTCGCGTCGCCGAAGACGAGCACGTAATAGGGCTCGGAGAGGTGGCCGTTGTAGTCGATCCACTCCGGACGGACCCGGTCGCGGTAGTCAGCCACGACGGGCCCGCCCGACGGCGCGCTGGATCGCGATGACCGCCCGGTCGCGTTCGGCGACGAGGTCGGCGATGGTCCGCCCGTCCGCCTCGTCGTCGCATCCGGCGACCACGGCGTCGCGCAGTTCCTGGGTGAGTTCCGGGGCTTCGAGCCGCGTCCACGGCGATTTCAGCGACGGCCCGAAGTGGTCGAGCATGTGCGCCATGCCGCCCTCGCCGCCGGCCAGGTGGAAGGTGAGCATCGGGCCCTGGACCGGCCAGCGCAGGCCCGGCCCGTCGGTGATCGCGAGGTCGATCTGCTCGACCGTCGCCTCGCCGTTCGCGACCATGTGCAGGGCTTCCCGCCACAGCGCTTCCTGGAGCCGGTTCGCGATGAACCCGGGCACCTCGCGGTCCATGGTGATGACGGATTTGCCGACGCGCCGGTAGAACGCGGCGGCCCGTTCGACCGCCCACGGCGCGCTGAGCTTCCCGCCCGCGACCTCGACCAGCGGGATCAGGTACGGCGGGTTGAACGGGTGCCCGACCACGAGCCGCTCCGGCGTCTTCGCGGCGACCTGCATTTCGGTCATGCCGTAGCCGGAGGTGGACGAGGCGATCACGACGTCCGGCGCGGTGACCGCGTCGATGTCGGCGAGCAGCTTTTGCTTGAGTGCCAAGTCTTCCGGGGCGCTTTCCTGGACGAAGCCCACGCCCTCGACGGCTTCCGCGAGCGTCTCGGTGACAGTGAGGCGGTCGCGGCTCGCGCCCGGTTCGAGGCCCAGTTCGGTGAGCGCGGGCCAGGCCGCGTCGACGAGCCGGGCGAGCTTCTCCGCCGCGTCCGGCGCGGGGTCCCAGGCGCGGACGTCGAAGCCCTGGGCGAGGAAGTGCGCGACCCAGCCGCCGCCGATGACTCCGGCCCCGACGCACGCGACAGTGTCCACAGTGGATGCCTCAGGCATGGGCGCGCTCCTTCAAACCGAGGATTTCCCTCGCGCGGTCCGGGGTGGCGATGTCCGCGCCGAGCTTCTGCACGATGTCCACCGCGCGCTCGACCAGCTGGCCGTTGGTGGCCTTGACGCCGCGAGCCAGGTAGAGGTTGTCCTCCAGCCCGACCCGGACGTGCCCGCCCAGCAGCACCGACTGCGCGACCCACGGCATCTGGTCGCGGCCGATGGCGAACGACGCCCACTGCGCGCCTTCGGGCAGCAGATGCACCATCGCCTGCAGCAGCCCGGGATCCGGCGGCGCGCCGTACGGGATGCCCATGCAGAGCTGGAACAGCGGCGGCGGGTCGATCAGGCCTTCTTCGACCATTTTCGTGGCGAACCAGAGGTTCCCGGTGTCGAAGATCTCCAGCTCCGGCTTCACGCCCAGCTCCTGGATGCGTTTCGCGCCGGTGCGCAGCATGTCCGGAGTGGACACGTAAAGCTGGTTGCCCTCGCCGAAGTTCAGCGAACCGCAGTCGAGCGTGCAGATGTCCGGCAGCAGGTCCTCGACGTGCGGGAGCCGGTCGAGCGCGTTGACCAGATCGGTGCCGTCGACCGGTTTGAGCGGGTCCTCGGCGTCGATGACCAGATCGCCGCCCATGCCCGCGGTGAGGTTGACGACCACGTCCACCCCGGACTCTTTGACCAGCCGCACCGCCTCGCGATACAGCGCGACGTCCCGGGACGGAGCACCGGTTTCCGGCTCGCGCACGTGGATGTGCACCACGGCCGCGCCGGCGTTGGCGGCCTCGACGGCGCTTTCGGCGATCTGCGCCGGGCTGACCGGGACGTGCGGGCTCCGGCGGGTGGTGTCCCCCGCGCCGGTGAGCGCGCAGGTGACGATGACCTCGTGGTTCATCAGGCTCCTTGGACGATCGAGCGGTCGATGAAGTCGTGCAGGTGCGCGCGCATCGCGCCCACCGTGCTGCCGGGGCGCCCGGTCAGCACCTGGATGCCGAGGCCGTCGATCAGCGCGGTGAGCTGCGCGGTGGCGGCCTCGGGGTCGGCCAGGCGGAACACGCCCTGCTCCTGGCCGGTGCGGATGGTCATGAGAATGGTCTGGTACCAGCGGTCGTAGGAATCGGTGTAGAGCGAACGCAGCCGAGGGTCGAGCGCGACCTCGTTCCAGACCTGCAGCCACACCGACCATTCGGCGCGCAGCAAGCCCTCGGTCGGCAGCTGCAGTTCGACCAGCCGCAGCAGCCGGTCGTGCGCGCCGGGCACCGCGTGCAGCTCGGCGACCTGCCGGTCGAAGGCGAGCTTCACGTTGCGCCGCAACGCTTCGTCGAGGACTTCGGTTTTGGTGGGGAAGTGGTAGTGGATGGCCGCGGTGCTGGTGCCGCATGCCTGGGCGATGTCGGCGATGCGGACCCGGTGGTAGCCGCGTTCGGCGATGAGCCGCCAGGCGGTTTCGAGGATCCGGCGCCGGGGTTCGGAGTGGGCGGGGTCGTCGGGGTCGCTCGTGGTGCCCGCGGCGGGGGCGGGGACGGCGGTGACGGTCTTGGCGTCGTCGCTGCCGTTGAGCAGCCAGTTCACGGTGACGCCGGAGTATTCGGCTACGCGGACGAGTTCGTGCGGGGAGAAGCGGCGGGCGCCGTTGAGGGCTTTGGAGAGTTTCGTCTGGTCGAGGCCGATGGCGGCGGCGAATTCGCGTTGGGGGACGGGGAGGGAGCGGATGAGCTGGCGTACCCGGTCTCGCAGCTGGTCCGTCTCGTCCATGGGTGGGGACGGTAGCTCTGCGTTGCGAAAATCGCAACTCTTGTGGGGGTTGGGGTGTAACGGTTTAACAGGATGGTTGTATGCCAAGGAGTTGCGATCTTGGGTTGACTGGCGGATCAGTCGGTGCGGCGGGGCTCGCCACGTCCGGCCGGGGGTCGCGATCGTGCGCGGCACTGGTCCCCGGAGCCGGGCTTGCCGCTAACGTGCTGTGCCGGAAAGCCGAACGTGTCCGTCCGTCAGCCGATCGAATTCGATGAGGTCCGGGTGTTCGCCACTGTCGTCGCGTTGATCATCGGAGTCGTCGGCGTGTGCGGGACGCTCGCTTCCGCGGTTCTCACCCAGCGGCTCGGTCTGCGAGCGAAACTGCAGGAGCTGGAACACGCTGATCGCTTGCGCAGCGCGGAGCTCGAAGCCGCGGAGAAACAGCGGAAAGCTGAGCAGTTGCGCGAGTGCTACATCCAGCTGACGGCGAACAACCGGAACTACCGGGGCGCGATGCTGACCTACGCGCACGCACTCAAGGCGGGAATTCCGGCCGAGGCCGAGGCCGCCGAGGTGCAGACTGCCCGCCGCGCACAGCGCGACACCCGGGCCGAAGCGCAGATGACGGCGAGCGACGACGTGCTGGCCGCGGAGAAGGGGATGAACCGGCAGCTGACCGTCGCCTACCGGATGCTCAGGTCGGCTGAGCACGAGCCGGACGAGAACGCACGGGCGCGCATTCTCGACGACGTCATCGATCTTCTCGACAAGCTGGTGAAGCTGCACGCCAAGGCGCGGCTGGCGATGCGGATCGATCTGGGGATCACGCGTCAGCCGCCGTTGTGATCTTTCGCTGGAGCTCGTCGCCTGGGGGCGACATTGCATGCGGGGGGTGGCGTGGGGCACCCCGAAGCTTGATTGTGCTGACGGTCGACGGGTGCTTGTCAAGGCGGGAAAGATGCCTTGACAAGCACCCGTCGACCGCAGGGAGGCTTCGTATCGGGGTGAGGGGGAGGGAGTGGGTGCCTCGATGGCTGGGAGGGGGCGGTGCGGTGGTGCTGCGTGGTGCGCTGGTGTGGGGTCCACTCGGCGGGACGGCGGCGTGTTGGTTCCGCGGATGATAGGAATGGCCGGTGACCCAAGCGAACTTGATCGACGCCGCCGCGGACGAGGCTGTCACGCTTACCAGCGAGCTGATCCGCATCGACACCACCAATACCGGCGACCCCGAAACCCTCGTGGGGGAGCGGGTCGCGGCTGAGTATGTCGCGGAGAAGCTGACTGACGCCGGGTATGAGATCACTTACGTCGAGTCCGGGGGCAAGGATCGGCACAACGTGATCGTGCGGCTGCCCGGGGCCGATCCGAGTCGTGGGGCGTTGCTGATCCACGGGCATCTCGACGTGGTGCCCGCTGATCCGGCCGAGTGGTCGGTGCACCCGTTCTCCGGGGCGGTCCAGGACGGGTACGTGTGGGGGCGCGGCGCGGTCGACATGAAGGACATGGTCGGCATGACGCTGGCCTTGGCCCGGCACTACAAGATCAACAATATCGTCCCGCCGCGTGATCTCGTGTTCCTGTTCGTCGCTGACGAGGAGGCGGGCGGCAAGTACGGGGCGCAGTGGCTCGTCGAGAACCGGCCGGAGTTGTTCGAGGGCGTCACTGAGGCGATCAGCGAGGTCGGCGGGTTCTCGATCACGTTGAAGGACAACGTCCGCGCGTACGTGATCGAGACGGCCGAGAAGGGCATCCGCTGGATGAAGCTGCGCGTGCGCGGCACGGCGGGCCACGGGTCGATGATCCATCGCGACAACGCGGTCACCAAGCTGGCCGAGGCCGTGGCGAAGCTGGGGCAGCACCAGTTTCCGTTGGTGCTGACCGATTCCGTTCGGGAGTTCCTCGCGGGGGTCACTGAGATCACCGGCTGGGACTTTCCGGAGGACGACCTTGAGGGCGCGGTCGCGAAGCTGGGCAACATCTCCCGGATGATCGGTGCGACCCTTCGCGACACCGCGAACCCGACGATGCTGACCGCGGGCTACAAGTCGAACGTGATCCCTTCGGTGGCCGAGGCGGCGGTGGACTGCCGGATCCTGCCGGGGCGGATCGAGGCGTTCGATCGCGAACTGGACGAGTTGCTCGGGCCGGACATCGAGAAGGAGTGGATGGAGCTGCCGCCGGTCGAGACCACGTTCGACGGTGCGCTCGTCGATGCCATGACCGCCGCCGTGCTCGCCGAGGACCCGGGCGCGCGAACCCTGCCGTACATGCTGTCCGGCGGCACCGACGCGAAGTCCTTCCAGCAGCTCGGCATCCGCAACTTCGGCTTCGCTCCGCTGAAACTGCCCGCCGACCTCGACTTCTCCGGGCTGTTCCACGGCGTCGACGAGCGCGTTCCGGTCGACGCGCTCAAGTTCGGCGTCCGCGTGCTGGACCGGTTCCTCCGTTCGTCCTGATGCCCGCGTTCCGGCTCGCCGACGGATCGCCCCTGCACCTCGTGCGCAGGGGCGATCCGGCGGCGGCCGTGACCGTCGTGCTGCTGCACGGCTACGCGCTCGACCAGCGCAGCTGGGGCCGGATCGCCCCGCTGCTGCCGGACGCGGTGGAACAGCCGCTCGCGGTGGTCAGCTACGACCACCGCGGGCACGGCGAATCCGGCCGGGCCGCGCGCGGCACCGCGAAAATGGGCCAGCTCGCCGACGACCTCGCCGAGGTACTCGAACGTGCCGTCCCGCACGGCCGCGTCGTGCTCGTCGGCCACGACATGGGCGGGCTCGCGGTCATGTCGCTGACCCAGCGGCATCCGGAGCTGTTCGCCGCGCGCGCCGGCGGGCTGGTGCTGCTGTCGACGTCGTCCGGGCGGATCGCCACCGAGGCGTCCGCGGCCTGGCCCAACGCGCTCGGCAAGCTCGCGCAAGACCTGGAAATGGTGCTCGGCGCGAAGCTGTACGGCGTGTTCCGCGAGCACACCAGCCGCGCGGTGAGCGCCGGGCTGCGCTGGTGGCTGTTCGGCGACGATCCCGACCCGGACCTGGTCGAGCTGACCGTGCAGATGATCCGCGGGAACTGGCCGCACACCATCGCGCAGTTCCGGCCCGCGCTCGACGCCTACGCCCGCGAGGCCGCGCTGACGCTCGCCGGCGACCTGCCGGTGACGGCGATCGTGGGGGAGCGGGACCGGATCGTCGCGCCCTCGGACGTCGAGCAGTTCGTGCGCGGATTGGCCCAGGGGCACGCCGTGGTGCTGCCCGGCGTCGGGCACGTCGTCCCGCTGGAGGCCGCCGCGCAGGTGGTCCCGCGGATCGCCGCGGTGGTGCACGAGGTCTACCGACAACAAAACCTGTCTTGACAACCTGAGTAGTCAGCCGCGACGATGGGCGCATGTTTCCCGTTGCGGTGATCGAGGACGCGGCCGCGGCCGAGGTGTCGCTGGACCCCGTTCGCGCCCGGCTGCTGGCCGAACTGGCGCAGCCGGCGTCGGCGACGATGCTGGCCGCCCGCGTCGACCTGCCCCGGCAGAAGGTGAACTACCACCTGCGCGCGCTGGAAAAGCACGGGCTCGTGGAGCTGGTCGAGGAGCGGCGCAAGGGCAACGTCACGGAGCGGATGATGCGGGCGACCGCGGCGTCGTACGTGATCTCGCCGTCCGCGCTCGCGGCCGTGCAGCCCGACCCGGCGCAGTCGCCGGACCGGCTGTCCGCGCGCTGGCTGCTGGCCGTCGCCGGACGGCTGGTGCGCGACGTCGGAATCCTGATCACCGGTGCGGCGAAAGCGAAAAAGCGCGTCGCCACCTTCGCGCTCGACGGCGAGGTCCGATTCGCTTCGGCCGCCGACCGGGCCGCGTTCGCGGAGGAACTGGCGACGGCCGTGACCACGCTGGTGGGGAAGTACCACGACGAAAAAGCCGAGAACGGCCGCGCGCACCGGGTGGTGCTTGCGGTGCACCCAAGCGTGCCGATGGGGGAGGAAAACGAGCGTGGGTAAGGAATTCCGGGAAGCCGACGTCGCCGAGGTCCCGGTCGAGCCGGAGCAGGTCTGGGCGGCGATCGCGACCGGGCCGGGCATCGACTCGTGGTTCATGGGCCGCAACGAGGTCGAGGGCGGGGTTGGCGGCGCGGTGCGCGGCGCGTTCGCGGCCTACGAGCCGACGCACACGATCACGGCGTGGGACCCGCCGAACCGGCTGGCCTACGGCGGAGAACCGGAACCGGACGGGCGGCGGATCGCGTACGAATTCCTCGTTGAGGGGCGGGACGGCGGCAGCTCGGTGATCCGCTGCGTCACGAGCGGCTTCCTCCCCGGCGACGACTGGGCGGACGAGTTCGAGGCCATGCAGGCTGGTGGCGCGCTGTTCTTCCGCAACCTGGTGGAATTCGTGCGGCATTTCCCGGGCCGGACGGCGAAACCGGTCACCGCGTTCGGGTCGGAGGTGATCGCGGACTGGCCTGCGTTGTGGGCCGCGTTCGCGAAGGAGGTCGGCGTCGAAGAACTGACCGTCGGGGCGAAAGTCCGGCTGGCCGGGGCGGACGGCGTGGTTTACGCGGTGAATGACCAGACCGTCGGGATCCGGACCGAGGAAGGGCTTTTCTGCTTCATGCAAGGCTTCCGCGGGCCGCTGGTGGCGACGCACCACATCGTCGCGCCGGACGTGGACGTGGCGGCGGAGGAAGCCAAGTGGGCGGAGTGGATGTCCGCGCTCGGCTGAGCCGAGTCGCCCGCCCTGGTGCGTGGCTAGGCCGGTTCTAACCGGCCTAGCCACGCACAAGGACACGTCAAACGGGCAGTCCCGTCGAATGGTCCGCCGCGGTCCGCTTCCGCCGCAGCCACACCCGCCGCGTCCCGTCCGCGTACAGCCGGACCGTGCGCAGTTCCCAGCCCGCGAACTCCGCGTGGATGGAGAGCTGGATCATCGCCGCGCGCCGGGACACCGCCGGGGGCAGGCGCAGGCGGCGATACTCCCAATCCCCTTCGACCACCGCCTCGTCGACTGTCGTCATGGCTGGATCACCTGGGTCCCTTCTCCGGCGGCCGAGCCGACGAACACGCGGCCGCTCTGGTCGTCGACGCCCACCGTGTCCGGCTGGCGCACGGTCGGGAATCGGTACTTCTCGACGGGCTCTCCGCCGCGGACGTCGTAGCCGACCACCTCGTTGCGGGCGGTCAGGGTGACCCACGCCAGGCTGCGCTTCGCGTCGTAGGCGAGGCCGTACGCGCCGCCCGGCACGGGGTAGCGCTGGCGCAGGATCAGCGGGTTGGTGGAGAACGCGAGCAGCGCGCCCGCGCGAGCGTCGGTGACCAGCACGCGGCCGTAGGAGTCCGCGACGGCGTTGGCCGCGCCGTCGCCCGCGCGCAGGCCCTCGTCCATGGTCCCGGCCTGGACGTCCACGCTGAACACAGCGGTGCGCAGCCGGTCGAGGACCACGACGCCGTTGCCGGTGTTGACCACGTCGTCGGCGCTGTAGAGCTGTCCGGTGATCGTCTTCGCCACCGAGCCGTTCGCCAAAACCTCGACGGCCTTGCGGTCGCGGACCGCGACGAGGGTGTCCGGGCCGTCGGCGATCCCGGCGGCCGGTTGCCCGGCGACTTTGTCGGTGGTCAGCTGCCCGCTCGGCAGCGCGACGCGGGCGAGCACGCCCTTGCCCGGGATCCCGGCGAGCGCCTGGCCCGCGGACACGCTGAGCGATTCCGCCGGGCCGGGCAGCAGGACGGTCTTCTTCGGTGCACCGAGCGAGCCGAGATCGTAAAGACGCAGCTCAGCGGGCTGTTTGAGGGCGATGACGAGGGTGTGGCTCTGCTGGTCGGCGGCGATCGCGGACACCACCGGCATCGGCAGCACCTGCCCGGCGGCGGGCACCGCGCGTGCGGGGGAGACGGCCGGTTGCGCGGCCGTCGGATTGGCCACGACCTGCAGACTGTCCTTCGGCTCGGCCGAGGACGAGCAGGCCGAGAGCGCGAGCGCACCGGCCAGCGGGATCGCGATCCGCGAGGCGGCGGTGAGCCGACGCACCTTGAAACCTCCAGCAAAGCTCCGGCGGGCGGGTCCCCCCAGCATCCTCCAGGATCGCCGAACCGTCACGCCCGTGTCACCTGGCCGACACCCGCGGCTCACCGGGTGCCCCGTTCCGGATAGCCGAACTCGATGCCGCTGACGTCGTCGAGCGCGCTGCGGATGGCGGGCGGGAGCGTCAGGTCCTCGGCGGCGAGCGACCCGGTGAGCTGGCCGGTGTCGCGGGCCCCGACGACCGGGGCGGCCACGCCGGGCCGGTCGCGGACCCAGGCCAGGGCCACCGCGAGCGGCGACGTGCCGAGGCCTTCGGCGGCGGTCACGACGGCCTGGACGATCCGCGCGGCGCGTTCGGTGCGGTGGTGTTCGACGTATCCGGCGTACTCGGCGGAGGCGCCGCGCGAGTCCGCTGGCGTTCCGGTGCGGTACTTCCCGGTGAGCACGCCGCGGCCGAGCGGGGCCCACGGCAGCAGGCCGATCCCGTGGTGGGCCGCGGCCGGGACGACTTCGCGTTCGACGCCGCGCTCCAGCAAGGAGTATTCGAACTGCCCGGACACGAACGGCACCTTGGCGAGCGAAGCGGCGGTGGCGAGCTGCCAGCCCGCGTAATTGGACACGCCGACGTAGCGGACCTTGCCGCTCGTGACCGCGTACTCGAGCGCGGACAGCGTTTCCTCGATCGGCACGCAGGAATCCCACGCGTGCAGCTGCCACAGGTCGAGGTGGTCGGTGCGAAGCCGCTTCAGCGATCCTTCGAGCGCGGACAGCAGCGCGCCGCGCGAAGCGCCGCCGCCGAACGGGCCGTCGGTGCGGCGGGCGACAGTCTTGGTGGCCAGCACGACGTCCTCGCGCGGCACCAGGTCCGACAGCAGTTCGCCGAGCATCCGCTCGGCCTCGCCGCCGGCGTAGAGGTCGGCGGTGTCCACGAGCGTGCCGCCCGCGTCGACGAACGCGACCAGCTGGCTGGCCGCTTCGTCCGGATCGGTGTCGCCGCCCCAGGTCATGGTGCCGAGGGCCATCCGCGATATCCGCAGTCCCGACCGGCCGAGCTGTCGCTTTTCCACGACCGCCGAGCCTAGTGGGCGCACCCGCCGCGACCCGACCAAGGTGACCCCGTGTCGGACCGGCGCCCTCGCGGGAGTTCTCAGGAACCACCCGATAGGTTCCCGACTCGTGCGAATCGGACGGCGCCCCGTGCGGGCGGGCGAAGCGGCGGGAGCGGCCTGATGGGATGGTTCGAGGCCCTGATCCTGGGGCTGGTGCAGGGGCTCACGGAGTTCCTGCCGATCTCCTCGAGCGCGCACGTGCGGATCGTCGCCGCGCTGGCGGGCTGGGGCGATCCGGGCGCGGCGTTCACCGCGGTCACCCAGATCGGCACCGAGCTGGCGGTGATCCTCTACTTCGGACCGAAGATCGGCCGGATCCTGCGCGCCTGGTTCTTTTCCCTGTACCGCCCGGACTGGCGCCGCGACCCGGACGCGCGGCTGGGCTGGCTGATCATCGTCGGCTCGCTGCCGATCGTCGTGCTCGGCCTGCTGCTGCAGGACGAGATCGACCGGGCGTTCCGCGACCTGCGGATCACCGCGACGACGCTGATCGTGTTCGGCCTGATCCTGCTGTTCGCCGACCGGACCGCGAAGCAGCAGCGGACGCTGGACCACCTGAACGTGCCGCACGGCCTGGCCTACGGCTTCGCGCAGGCGCTCGCGCTGATCCCGGGCGTCTCGCGCTCGGGCGGCACGACGAGCGCCGGCCTGCTGATGGGCTACACGCGTTCGGAAGCCGCGGAGTACTCCTTCCTGCTCGCGGTGCCCGCCGTGTTCGGGTCGGGGCTCTACAAGCTGACCGACATCGGCAAGAACGGCGAGAACGCGCAGTGGGGGCCGACGATCCTGGCCACGCTGGTCGCCTTCGGCGTGGGCTACCTGGTGATCGCGTGGCTGATGGCCTACATCAAGAAGCGCAGCTTCGTGCCATTCGTGATCTACCGCGTGGTGCTCGGCGCCGTGCTGTTCGGCCTGGTCTTCGGCGGGGTGCTGGACCCGAACGCGGGACCCGCGGGCGGCTGAGCGCGCGGATCACCGGTTAGGGTGGCGTCGTGAGTACGGTCATCTTGCTCCGGCACGGGAAGTCCACGGCCAACGGCTCGGGCGTCCTCGCCGGGCGCACCCCGAAGGTCGGGCTGGACGACACCGGCCGGGCCCAGGCCGCCGCCCTCGTCGAGCGTTTCGCCGGGGTGCCGGTCGCGGAGCTGGTGGTGTCGCCGATGCTGCGCTGCAAGCAGACCGTCGCCCCGCTGGCCGCCGCGCGGGGCCTGGCGAAGGTCGTCGAACCTCGGCTGTCCGAAGTGGACTACGGCGAATGGACCGGCCGGGAACTGAAAAACCTGGTGAAGGAACCGCTGTGGCGCGTGGTGCAGGCGCATCCGTCGGCGGCGGTGTTCCCGGGCGGGGAGGGGCTCGCCGAGATGCAGGCGCGGGCGGTGGCCGCGATCCGCGCGCACGACGCCCGGATCACCGCCGAGCACGGCGACCACGCGGTGTGGGTTGCGTGCAGCCACGGCGACGTGATCAAGTCGATCCTGGCCGACGCGCTGGGCCAGCACCTCGACGCCTTCCAGCGGATCGTCGTGGACCCGGCCGCGGTGTCGGTCGTGCGCTACACCGAAACGCGGCCGTTCGTGCTCCGGGTGAACGAGCACGGCGGCGACCTGGCCGGGATCGTGCCGCCCCCGCCGAAGAAACGCGGCCGGGGCAAGAAGGCTTCCAGCGACGCGGTCGTGGGCGGAAGCACGGGCCGCTGACGGCCGACAGTCCTTCCGTCGGATGCCAGACCCCGTAGGGTGGGCGGAACCACGTGGAGAACCCTGTGGAGAACCAGGAGCGCAAACCCGAATGATTTCCCCGGACAACCCGTTCGCCGCCCCCAGCGACCTGCCCTACGAGCTGCCGCCGTTCGACCGGATCGCCGACGAGCACTACCGGCCCGCCTTCGAGGCCGGGCTCGCCGAGCACGCCGCCGACGTGGAGCGGATCGCCGAGGACCCGGCCGAGCCGACCTTCGAGAACACCATCGCGGCGCTCGAGCGGGCCGGAGCGCTGCTGACCCGGGTGTCCGGCACGTTCTTCAACATCTCGGGCTCGAACGCGACCGACGAGGTCCAGGAGATCCAGGCCGAGCTGGCCCCGAAGCTGGCCGCGCACCAGGACGCGATCCACCTGAACCCCCGGCTGTTCGCCCGGATCGAGGCGCTGTACCAAAAGCGTGCCGAGCTGGGCCTGAACCCGGAGGAACTGCGGCTGCTGGAACGGCGCTACACCGATTTCAGCCGGGCCGGCGCCGGGCTGCCCGAGGCGGACCAGGCGAAGCTGCGCGCGCTGAACGAGCAGCTTTCGACGCTGCAGACCCGTTTTTCGCAGAACCTGCTGCGGGACACCAATGATCTCGCCGTCGTGCTCGACGACGCGGCGGAACTGGCCGGGCTCGGCGAAAGCGCGATCGCGGCGGCGGCGCAGACGGCCGCCGAACGCGGCCTCGAAGGCAAGTACGTGCTGACCCTGACGCTGCCCACCGCGCAGGCGGCCGTGGCGTCGCTGGAGAACCGCTCGGTGCGCGAGCGGGTCTTCACCGCTTCGGTCTCGCGCGGCAACCGCGGCAACGAGTACGACAACAACGCGATCGTCGAGGAGATCACGCGGTTGCGGGCCGAGCGGGCCGCGCTGCTGGGCTACCCGAACCACGCGGCGTACGTGATCGCGGACGAGACGGCCAAGACCGTCGAGGCCGCTGGCGGGCTGCTGGAGCGGCTCGCGCCGGTGGCGGTCGCGAACGCGCGGACCGAGGCCGCGGAACTGCAGCAGCTGCTGGAAGCGGACGTGCCGGGCGCGACGCTGCAGCCGTGGGACTGGGCGTTCTACGCGGCGAAGGTGGAGCGCGAGCGGTTCCAGCTGGACGCCGCGGCGCTGCGGCCGTACTTCGAGCTGGACCGGGTGCTGCACGACGGCGTGTTCGTGGCCGCGAACCGGTTGTACGGCTTGACTTTCACCGAACGGCACGACCTGCCGAAGTACCACCCGCAGGTGCGGATCTTCGAGGTCTTCGACGCCGACGGCAGCGGGCTCGGCCTGTTCCTGATGGACTACTACACCCGCGATTCCAAGCGCGGCGGCGCGTGGATGAACAACTTCGTGGACCAGTCGCGGCTGCTCGGGCGGCGCACGGTCGTGGTCAACGTGCTGAACGTGACCAAACCGCGCGAGGGGGAGCCGACCCTGCTCTCGCTCGACGAGGTGCGCACCGCGTTCCACGAGTTCGGGCACGCGCTGCACTCGCTGCTGTCCGGCGTCGAGTTCCCGACGTTCACCGGCACCAACGTGCCGCGCGACTTCGTCGAGTACCCGTCGCAGGTCAACGAGATGTGGATGTTCTGGCCGGAAATCCTGGCCAACTACGCCAAGCACCACGAGACGGGGGAGCCGCTCCCGGCCGGGCAGGTCGAGCTGCTGGAGGCCGCGCAGCAGTACGGCGAGGGCTTCCGCACGACCGAGTACCTCGCCGCGGCGCTGCTCGACCTCGCCTGGCACCGCCTCGGCCCGGACGACCGGGTGGAGGACGTGCAGCGGTTCGAGGCCGAGGCGCTGGAAAAGGCGGGCGTGGCATTGGAGAGCGTCCCGCCGCGCTACCGGACGACGTACTTCAACCACGTGTTCTCGGGCGGCTACAGCGCCGGGTATTACTCCTACATCTGGAGCGAGGTGCTCGACGCGGACACCGTCGAATGGTTCACCGAGAACGGCGGCTTGAAGCGGGAAAACGGCGACCACTTCCGCTCGACCCTGCTGGGCCTCGGCGGCAGCGTCGACCCGATGGAGGCGTTCGCGACCTTCCGCGGCCGCGCCCCGGAGATCGAGCCGCTGCTCAAGCGACGGGGGCTCGCCGGAGCGTAAGCTGGGTGTATAACGACCTATACGGCGGGGCTGGGATGACCAGCCCCGCCGTTGGCGTTTCACCGGTCCGATCAACTTCCGGAGGCGAACGGCCGATTCTCCTTGCCCGGATGCGCTGACCTGCGCCGCAGCCGGGCTTGACGCGCGGCGGAACCGCCTCTTCGTCGGATCGGCGCAATCCCGGCCCGGACTGTCGGTGGATCCGACGAAGCCGCGGAGGGGGTGCATGACCGCACAATGCGGCATCGCCGAATCAAGGAGGATCCGACGGTGAGCATTCGCAGTTCCGCGCCGGTGGTGCGGCGGACCGAACGGACCACGTTGGCGCTGCTGGTCGGCGTCTTCATCATCGATTACATCGACCGGGTCATGATCGCGGTCGCGCTGCCGCTGATCGGCGCCGAGTTCGGGCTTTCCAAGACCACGCAAGGGCTGGTCGTTTCCGCGTTCGCGATCGCCTATCTGGTCGGGCAGATGCCCGGCGGGCTGCTCGCGGACCGGGTCGGCGCGCGGCCGTTGCTGGTGATTTCGCTGGTGGCCTGGTCGGTCTTCACCGCCGCCACCGGGTTCGCGCCCGGGCTGGTCGTGCTGCTGGTGCTGCGCGCGGCGTTCGGGTTCGCGCAGGCGTTGTTCCCCGGCGCGGCGTTCAAGGCGCTGGCCGAACGCACGACGCAGGAAGGACGCAGCCGCGGCGCGGGGCTGCTGCTGGCGTCCAACTCGGTCGGAGCCGGGCTCGGGCCGCTGCTGGTCGCGCCGCTGGTGGTCGCGGCGGGATGGCGGCACACGTTCTGGATCGTCGCGGTGGCCGGGCTGATCGTCGGGCTGGCGTTGTGGCGGCTGCTGCCGGCGGCGCTGCCGCGCGAGCTGACCGAGCCGGAGGCACACGTCGCTCCAGTGAAGGTGCCGGTGTCGCAGGTGCTGCGGAACCGGCTGGTGATCCGCTGCGCGGCGATGTTCGCCTGCTTCAACATGCTCGCCTACGGGATGATCACCTGGGTCCCGTCGTACCTGGTGGAGACGAAGGGGCTTTCGCTGGTCGCGGCGGGGGTCTCGGCGGCGATCCCGCAGCTGGTCAGCGCCGCGGCGGTGCTGCTCGGCGGCTGGCTGATGAGCCGGTACTTCGACCACCGGCCGCGCTGGCTCGTGGTGCCCGCGCTCGTCGCCGCGGCCGGGGTGCTCGTCGCGATGCTGCTGTCGGATTCGGCGACCGGGTTCACCGTGCTGCAGACCGTCGCGATGTTCATCAGCGGCCTCGCGTCGATCGGCATCGTCGGGCTGCCGCTGCGGGTGCTGCCGCGCGACCTGGTCGGGGCGGGGATGGGCCTGGTCAACACCGGCGGGCAGCTCGCCGGAGTGCTCGCGCCGCTGGTGATGGGCTGGCTCGCGGACAGGTTCGGCTTCGCCGCGGCGTTCGGCTTCCTGGCGGTGTCGACGCTGGCCGCGGCGATGATTTCGCTGACCACGCGGTCGACGAAACTCGCGCTCGGCGCGCCGGCTCCGGCCCGGGAACAGGTGGGCTGACCAGCGGTTCCGGTGAGTGTTCGTCCCAGGTGGAACCGGGACCGGCACTCACCGGACCGGACCACCGGGCCCCGGTGGCGCCCGACGATCCGACCGGGCCGTTCGGCCGCATTAGTGGTCTAGACCTTGACGGGTGAACTGGTCCAGTCCAATTCTGAGGAGGTTCCGGCCGTGCCCGCCGCCGCACGGCCCCCTTTTCGGCACTGGAGCCCGCATGCGACGAAGAAGTCACTTGTCCCGATTGTCCGCTGTCCTGGCCGCCGCCGCGGCTCCGCTCGGCGTGCTGGTCGCCGCCGCGGCGCCCGCGCACGCCGCCGCGACCCCGCTGCCGAATCACGTGTTCGCGCCCTACTTCGAATCCTGGAACGGCCAGAGCCCCGCCGCGATGGCCCAGGAAGCCGGCGTCAAGCACCTGACGATGGCCTTCCTGCAGACCGCCTCCTCGGGTTCGTGCACCGTCCTCTGGAACGGCGATGCGAGCCTGCCGGTGGCGGACTCCTCCTTCGGCGCGGACTTCCGCACCATCCGCTCGCGCGGCGGCGACGTGATCCCGTCGTTCGGCGGCTACACCGCCGACCACAACGCCACCGAGATCGCCGACAGCTGCACGAACGTCGACCAGATCGCCGCGGCGTACGAATCGCTGATCACCACCTACGACGTGCCGCGCCTGGACATGGACATCGAGGACAACTCGCTGACCAACTCCGCCGGCATCGACCGCCGGAACAAGGCGATCAAGAAGGTCCAGGACTGGGCCGCGGCCAACGGGCGGCAGGTGCAGATCTCCTACACGCTGCCGACCACCACCAGCGGCCTGACCAGCGCGCTGGACGTGCTGCGGAACGCGGTGTCCAACGGGGCCAAGGTCGACGTGGTCAACCTGATGACCTTCGACTACTACGACAACGCCACCCACAACATGGCGCAGGACACCCAGACCGCCGCGACCGGGCTGGTGTCGCAGCTGGCGTCGCTGTACCCGGACAAGACGCAGCAACAGCTGTGGGGGATGGTCGGCGTCACCGAGATGCCGGGCATCGACGACTTCGGCGCGGCCGAAACGTTCACCACCGCCGACGCGACCACCGTCTACAACTGGGCCGTGTCCAAGGGCATCAACCTGCTGTCGTTCTGGGCGCTGCAGCGCGACAACGGCAGCTGCCCCGGCACCGGCGCGCAGGACACGTGCTCCGGCATCCCGCAGGACCAGTGGTATTTCAGCCACACGTTCGCCCCGTTCACCGGCGGGGCCCCGGTGCCGGGCAACGACTTCTCGGTGTCGGCGAGCCCGGGCTCGGCTTCGGTCGACCCCGGCGGTTCGGCGACCGCGAAGGTGGCCACCGCGGTGACTTCCGGTACGGCGCAGCAGGTTTCGCTTTCGGTGAGCGGCGCGCCGGGCGGAGTGACCGCTTCGATCAGCCCGTCGACGGTAAAGGCGGGGGAGAGCGCGAACCTGTCGATCACCACGACCGCCGCGACGCAGCCCGGCGTCTACCCGCTGACCATCACCGGCTCGGTGACCGGCGGCGGCAGCCACACCGCGACGTACACGTTGACTGTCAACGGAACCAGCCCGACCGGCAGCGTCATCAACGGCAACTTCGAAACCGGTGCGCTGAGCCCGTGGAGCGGCGGCAAGATCGTGTCCTCGCCGGTGCACGGCGGCAGTCACGCCCTGCAGGTGTCGCCGACGGCGTCGACCACCGGGGAAGCGGCGCAGAACCTGACGCTCGCCCCGAACCACGCCTACACGCTGACGGCGTGGGTCCAGGGCGGATACGCCTACGCCGGGGTCCGCGGGGGAGCGACGGCCAGTTCGTGGACCGCCAACTCCAGCTGGACCAAGCTCTCGATCCCGTTCACGACCGGCTCGTCCGGCGCGGTGACGGTGTACGTCCACGGCTGGTACGGCCAAAGCCCGATCTACGCGGACGACATTTCCGTCGCATGATGAGTGTATAACGACCTATACGGCCGGGCGTTAGGCGAAAAATCGCCTAACGCCCGGCTCGCGTTCACCGCGAAAAAACGCTCAGGAGCGGCCGAGGGCCGCGATCAGGCCGCGGTACAGCCAGTACATCGGCTTCGGGGTGTAGTCGTCGGTCATGAGGCCGAAGTTGTCGAACGGGCTGGGGGAGCCGGTGACGTCGTCCCGCAGGCCGAACATCTCGTAGCTGGCCACGTTCTCGGTGACGCGGTCCTGGTTGATCGCCAGGATTTCCGTGGTGAGCGCGCGAGCCTGGTCGGCGGGAGTGCGGTCGGCGGTGTGCGTCGCCCAGCCGTTCTCCGACACGCGGATCGGGACGTCGCGGCCGAGGCCCGCGATCGGCATCTCCTGGGTGCGGACGGTGTGCAGGGTCTGGTGGACGAACCCGGCGAGATCGGACTGGGGCGGGATGCCGGGCAAGCCGGAGTCCGGGTAGAGGTCGATGCCGACGAACCCGACCGAGCGGCTGAACTCGGCACCGCCGAGCTCGGCGAGATGCTGCCAGAATTGGGTGAACGGCTGGGTGAAGGCGACCTCGTCGAAGCCGACCTGCAGCCGGTCGAACCCGTCCCGGTCGGCTGCCTTCTTGCCCGCGATCACCCCTTGCACCAAGGCGGTGTCGCCGTTCGGCTGGGGGAGGACGTTCTGTTCGAGCGTCACCGAGATCGTGTCGGCGACCGGGCCGTAGCGGTGGACTGCGTTCTCCACGCAGGTCTGCCATTCCGGCATGGTTTCGCCGGAGTAGCTGAGCACCACGTCGAGCCGGCGGCCGGGTGCGAGGTACTGCATTTCGGGGTCCGGGAAGGCGCTGTCGCAGCCGAGGTAGTCGCGGAGCAGGAACGGCTGGCGTCCGGATTGCAGGTGTGCCAACGCGTTGCGCACCTTGGCCGGATCGTCGGGTTTGCCGGTGGTGGAACCGCCGCCCGCGTAGCCTTGCGGGTAGATGCCGAAGGTCAGTGCCGAGGGGGTGGCGTCGGCGGCGGCCGGGGCCAGCACGGAGAATCCCGCGACGAGGGCGGCGGCCGCGGCGGCGGTCCGGATCTTGTTCATGGCACCGAGTATTCAGGCTCGCGACGGCCTGACCCGATGACGGATGTCATCTTCCGGCCGGGACACTCGTCAGCAGCGCGGGAAAAGTGCCCCGGTGCGGCGTGTCCGCGGCGATGCCGGGGCTGAGGACGACCGGTTCGTCGCTGCCGAGAGCCGCGTCGAAGACAGCGGTATCCCATCGGCCCCACGCGATCGACACCGCGGGCAGCCCGTTCGCGCGCCGGTGGGTGGCGAGTGCGTCGAGGAACCGGTTGGCGGCGGCATTCGCTGGTCCAGCTTCGCCGAAGGAAGAGAAGAGCACGAACGCCGACAGCGGCAGGTGTTTAGTCGCTTCGTGGAGGATCCAGGCCGAGTCGGCTTTGGCGCGCAGAACCGGATAGAGGTGTTCGTCGCATGCGGCGGCGCAGTGGACGACGGCGGTCAGCGGCGGGTCGCAGGAGGCGATGAGGCTTTCCACTTGGTCCGGGTCGGCGACGTCGATGGCGGCGATGCGGACGTCCGCGTCGAGGCTGGTCTGAAGGTATTCGGCGGCGGGTGCGGCCGGACCGCTGCGGCTCGCGAGCACGAGGTGCCGGACGCCGTGCTCGGCGACGAGGTGCTCGGCCAGCAGCGCGCCGATCCGGCCGGTGCCGCCGGTGACGAGGACGGTGCCGGACGGAGCGAGCGGCCGGGCGGTGCAGGTGGCGGGGGAGATCCGGAAGGCGTGCGGGGCTCCGTCGCGGAGGGCGAGCTGGGGTTCGGTGCTGCCGCCGGCAAGGTCGAGGATCGCGGCGGCGGGGGTTGGCCGGTCGAGGTCGACGGCGGTGATCTTGGCCGGATGGGTGGCGGTGAGCAGGCCCCAGACCGCGGCGTGCGCGAGATCGGGGTCGGGACCGGTGGCGTTGGTCGTGACGACGACGAGGTGATTTTGCCGGTGGCGCAAAGCGTCCAGGGTGCAGGCGGTGAGGGCGTGGACGTCGTTGCTGGCGGGGATTTCGAGGATCTCGGCCTTGCCGGGCTTGGCGGGGACGGGGATCCACCGAGGGCGGTAGAGCAGGGTTTCGGTGGGCAGATCCACTTGCTGAGCACCGCTTCCGGCGAGCACCTCGTTCCAGGCGACCGGAATGCCCGCGGTGTGCAACGAGGCGAGTTCGGCGAGCAAATCTCGGAATGAGGACGGGGTGAGGTCCAGGACGAGGTTGGTGCTGTCCCAAGGCCGGTTGGTCACGCGGGCGACGGCCTCCGGGCGCAGGCCCCAAGACTCCAGCAGACAGCAGAGTGCGGCTTGGAAGGCGAAAAGCCGGTCCTGGTAGTCGCCGAATATCGCGCCGAAGGTTTCGGAGAAGACCGGAAACCGTTGGCAGAGCTCGGTTTCCGCTCTCGGCGGGAGTTCGGAGCCGCGGGAGACGAAGGTCAGCCCGGGGCGCTCGGCTACCGTCTGGCCGGTCGTCTCGCCGCTCGCGACCGCTTCGAGAGCGGTTCGGTCTCCCGCCGGGACCAGGACACGGAGCGGGAGCGGGGTGCGGGTCGCGAGGGTATAGGCGAGGTCGAGGTCGGACGCCGTGCTCTCGAGGAGGCCCGCGGCGAGGGCGCGCAGGGCGACGCCGTCGGTCGCGCTGAGCAGCCAGGGCATGCGGAAGTCCGGGAGTTCTGGCATGGGAGTCCCTTCCGGAAGGACCCGCGCGGGATCGGCTGGCGGCCTGGCGAAGGGCGCTGTCCGCGGGAGTTCGCGGGAATCAGCCGCGGCGAGTGCGGTCCGCCCGGCAAGCGGCGGCCGGACCGCGTCGGCTCTGTGTCCTGGCACTCCTCGACATATACCGCGCTCAGGCCGGGCCGGGCGGCGGGTTTCCCGTTTGGTCCCCGTTCCGTGCACGCGGGGCCTTGGCCGTTGCTCGGCGTGCGACGATCTCCGCGACTTTCACGCACGTTTCGTCCGGGCCGAGGTGTTCGGTGTCCAGCACTGTGCACTGTGGACGGAGCGGGAGGTACTCCGCGACGTGGTCGTGGATCCGATCGAGCACGGCCGGTCCGCCCCGTTCGGCCATCGCGTCGTCCGACGCGTGGTCACCGCGCGCGGTGTACCGGGCCTTCGCCTGCGCCCGGGGCGCGGTGAGCATGATTTCCACGTACTCGCCGCCTGCCGCACGAGCTGCCGCCTCGAATCGCTCGGCCTGGTCGAGGCGGGTCACCAGCTGCGGCATCACCACGTCGGATCCGGCCCGCAGATGCGTTTCCGCCATGGCGAGCGCGAGCCGTCGCGCGGCGGTCAGCGTGTCCCAGAACGCGGCCTGCCAGCCGCCGATCATCGTGATCACCTGGTCGGCTTCGAGATCGAGCACTCCCGGGTGCAGATCGGCGTAGCGCCGGGCGACGGTGGATTTCCCGATGCCGCTGGGGCCGTTGAGGTGGATCAGCCGGGCCATGCGCCCGACCCTAGCGGTCGCTGCCCTTCGAACGGCCGCCCCGGGATTCGCGCAGGCCGTCGAGGATGATGCGCAGATTCCGCCGCCACTGGTCGTCGCCCGGGACGAGACCGATCGTGTGGTCCGGCGGGATCGCGGTGGCGAGCGCGAACGGCACGTCCCGCCAGTCGAGGTCGGCGCGGAGCACGCCGGCCTTTTTCGCCCGCTGGACGAGCTGACGCATCGCCCGCTGCAGCCGGTTGACGTGCGGCTCCAGCTCAAGTCGCTCGCCGCGGCCGGACAGGGCGTCGTGCAGCCCGCAGCTGGACGCACGCAGCTGGACGTAGGTCGCAGCGAAGTCGGCGAAGCCCTGCCACGAGTCGGGGGAGTCGAGCGCGTGCGCGGCACGGTCGGTCATCTCGTCGATGGTGTCGGTGAGGATCGCCGCGAGGAGCGCGTCCAGCGACGGAACTCGCCGGTACAGCGTGCCGAGGCCGACGCCCGCGCGCTGGGCGATGTCGCGGGTCGTGACCGCCAGCCCCAGTTCGTCGAGCGCTTCGCGGGTCGCCGCGACCAGCCGCTCGACGTTGCGCTGGGCGTCAGCGCGCGGACGGCCTTGGGCGAGCAGGGCGGCGACGGCGGAGTCCGGCATTCCCGCAGTCTAAACCAAGCGGGTCATGGTGTTCCGATTCTGCTAGCGTGACGTAACCGGAACATCATGACCCGCTTAATGGAGGTGGGGACTTGACCAAGCCGATCGGCGTCGGAATCCTCGGCGCGAACCCCGACCGGGGCTGGGCCGGGCGGGCGCACGTCCCCGCCATCGCGGCGTCGCCCGATTTCTCGCTCGTCGCCGTCGCGACCACTCGCATCAGCAGTGCGGAAGAGGCGCGCGAACGCTTCGGAGCACGACACGCCTTTACCGACGCGCGGAGTCTCGCCGAACATCCTGAGGTCGACCTGGTCGTGGTCACGGTGAAGGTGCCTGCGCATGTCGAGCTGGTGACAGCCGCGCTGGCGGCGGGCAAGCACGTCTACTGTGAGTGGCCGTTAACGACGACCGCGGCGGAAGCTGCCGCACTGGCGGAGGCGGGGGAGCGGGCTGGGGTGCACACGGCGGTAGGGCTGCAGGCGCGGTTCTCGCCCGCTGTTTCCCGGGCCCGCGCGATGCTCGCCGAGGGCGAGGTCGGCACCGTCCAGTCCGCGACCCTCTATAGCTCGCGCAGCAAGGGAAATACCCGGGATGTTCCCGGTTGGACGGCCTACACCTACGACCGCCGCAGCGGTGCCGGATTGGTCGAAGTCCTCGGCGGACACGCGCTCGACCTGGTGCAGTACCTGCTCGGGCCGATCCGCCAACTGACCGCCCGGACCGCGATCCGCAATGGCGCGCATCGCGTCGCCGAGACAGGGGAGCGGCTCGTGGTCACGGCACCGGACCATTTTCTCGCCCACGCCGAACTCGACGGCGGGGCAGTGGTGTCCGTTCATCTGCACGACGGGGAAGCGGCGCTGCCCCGGACACGGCTCGAGATCGCGGGCACCGCAGGGAATCTCGCGCTGACCTCGGCGCCGGAGACTGATCAGTGGGCCGCGCAACTGCAGATCGGCAGGCTCGACCTTCGCCTGTCGCGTCCGGGGAGTCCGGAGTGGACAGTGGTCCCGGTCGACGAGACCAGCGCATTGCCCGTCCAGGCCGCGAATGTGGGCCGGGTCTACGAACGGTTGGCCGCGGACCTCCGGAACGGCACCCGCACGGTGCCCGACTTCGGCGTCGCCCACCGCGTCCACGAGCTACTCTCAACTGTATAACGACCTATACGGTCGGCGATGAGAAGAGACTTCACTGGTCGTCCAATCTCGGACGTCGCGCACTACTCAAACATCGCTACAGACGCGAAAACGAACGATGGCCGCCCCGAAACCGGGACGGCCATCGCGGAAAACGAACCTCAGATCAGGCCCAGCTTGCGGACCGCGTCGCGCTCCTCGGCGAGTTCGGCCACGGAGGCGTCGATGCGCGGGCGGGAGAACTCGTCGATCTCCAGGCCCTGCACGATCTCGTACTTGCCGTCCTTCGCGGTGACCGGGAAGGAGGAGATGAGGCCCTCCGGGACGCCGTAGGAGCCGTCGGAGACGACGCCGGCCGAGGTCCAGTCGCCCTCGGGGGTGCCGTTGACCCAGGTGTAGACGTGGTCGATCGCGGCGGACGCGGCGGACGCGGCCGAAGACAGGCCGCGGGCCTCGATGATCGCGGCGCCGCGCTTGGCGACGGTCGGGATGAAGGTGTCGGCGAGCCACGCCTGGTCGTTGATGGCCTCGGCGACGTTCTTGCCGTTGACCTCGGCGTGCTGCACCGACGGGTACTGCGTGGCCGAGTGGTTGCCCCAGATCGCGACCTTCTTGAGGTCGGTCACGGCGACGCCGAGCTTCTTGGCCAGCTGGGCCAGCGCGCGGTTGTGGTCGAGGCGGGTCATCGCGGTGAAGCGGTCGGCGGGCACGTCGGGGGCGTGCTGCTGGGCGATCAGCGCGTTGGTGTTGGCCGGGTTGCCGACCACCAGGACCTTGATGTCGTCGGCCGCGCCGGCGTTGATGGCCTCGCCCTGGGGTTTGAAGATGCCGCCGTTGGCCTCGAGCAGGTCGCCGCGCTCCATGCCCTTGCTGCGCGGGCGGGCTCCGACCAGCAGGCCGATGTTCGCGCCGGAGAAGGCCTGCTTCGGGTCGTCGAAGATGTCGATGCCGGCCAGCAGCGGGAACGCGCCGTCGTCCAGCTCCATCGCGGTGCCCTCAGCCGCCTTGACCGCCTGGGGGATCTCCAGGAGCCGCAGCTTCACCGGGGTGTCGGCGCCGAGCAGCTGACCGGACGCGATGCGGAACAGCAGCGCGTAGCCGATCTGGCCGGCCGCACCGGTGACGGTGACGTTGACAGGGGCTTGGGTCATTGCGCTTCTCCAGCTTGAGACGACTTTGGCTAGTACCGAGGATGCTAGCCCTACCGGCGGGCGTCGTCCGGGTGCGTCCAGTCACGGTAGCCAGGATCACGTTCGCGGCCCGGGGCGATCCGCCTTAAGTCGTGGGGCGAAGGGCGTAACTCGAGATCACGATCGAGTTGCGGGTGCGCGCGGGCGCGGCGGGTGCGGGGCCGCCGCGTTTCGCGAGGTGGTGCGGAGCCGGGGCGGCCCGCCGGATTGCCCCGGGAATGCCGGGTCGGCGCGGAACCGGGGGCGACGCGCGAACTGTCCCGATTGCCAGGTTTTCCCGGTCGTTTTCGCCGGATTGTCCGGACCAGCCGGGCGGGTGGTTCTGTCTCGTGTATTTTTGAATCATTTTTGTTGATTCGTCAATTGTCCATAATAGCTTTTGTCAACGGATTGTGAACACGTTGCTGTGTACAGCTAAGCAGTGGCGTTGCTCCATTCAGTGGGACTCTGCCCGCAGTTCTTGCGCTACCCTGTCGAAACCCCCACCCACCCGGAAGTAATGGGAAGGAACCCATGCTTACCACGATGACCGCTGCACTTTTGGCGCTTTCTTCGACTATTACCCCGCATTCTTGGCCGCAGAATCCCCCGCCGGACAAAATTATCATCGACGTGGCGACGGTGAACGGCACCGGCTGCCCGCCGGACACGGCCGCGGTTTCCGTTTCGGCGGACAACACCGCTTTCACCGTCACCTACAGCCAGTACACCGCGCAGGTCGGCGTCGGCGCGCAGCCGACGGACTTCCGCAAGAACTGCCAGATCGGCCTGCGCGTGCACGTGCCGCAGGGGTTCACCTACGGAATCGCCTCGGCGGACTACCGCGGGTTCGGACATCTGGAAAAGGGCGCGTACGGCGTGGAGCGGGCGAACTACTATTTCCAGGGAAACTCGCCGACGGCGTTCGTGACGCATCGGCTCGACGGATTCTACGACAATGACTGGCAGTTCTCGGATTCGACGGATATCGATGCGATTATCTACGAGCCGTGCGGCCAGGAGCGCAACCTGAACATCAACACGGAATTGCGGACGTATGCCGGAAGTTCCGATCCGGCGAAGACGACGAGTTTCCTGACGATGGACTCGACGGACGGCAGCGTCCAGACCGTCTACCACTTCGCGTGGAAGACCTGCCCGGGAGTCCGGTAACCGCCCGATCCGGACCCGTGAGCGTTTCCTCGGACGCTCACGGGTCCGTCGGCGTGACGTTTTCCGCGAGCCGGGTCAGCAATGCGGCCAGGGTCGCGATCTCGTCGTCGGTGAATCCGCGGCGCATCCGCTTGTCGTGGGCGATCGCGGCGTCGGCGAGGCGGTGGAAGGTCCGTTCGCCGTGGTCGGTGAGTTCGACCTGGTGCACGCGCCGGTTTTCCGGGTCGCGGGTGCGGGTGAGCAGGCCCGCGGTTTCCATGCCGTTGAGGTGGTGGGTGAGCGTCGCGCCCTGGATGCCGACGGCGTCGGCGAGTTCGCGCTGGCTCGCGTGCCGGCGGGTTTTGAGCGCGATGAGGATCTGCCAGACCGGCTGGGATCCGCCGACCTCGGCGAGGGCGCGGTCGAATGCCTGGCCTGCGGTCTTGGCGGTGCGGGCGAGGAGGACGCCGAGCGGCGGGGTGGCGGGTCGGGGCACGGTCAGGACGGTACCGCAGGGTCGTCGAACTCTAACCATTTGACGACGAACGATTAGATATCTAACGTTTGTGGTGTCTCATCGAGCGAGTACTGGAGGGCGCCATGACCGTCACGGAGATCTCTGAGCTGGGCAAACGCTGGGCAGCAGCGGAAATGGCGGGCGACGCGGACACGCTGGGCGGCCTGGTCGCCGACGGGTTCCGGCTCGTCGGACCGCTCGGGTTCGTGCTCGACCGGGAGCAGTGGCTGGACCGCTACCGGTCCGGCGCGCTGGCGACCCAGCGGCTCGACTGGCGCGACGTCGAGGTCCGCGTGCACGGCGACACGGCGATAGCGATCGGCGTGCACGATCAGGAAGCGACGCACCAGGGCAACCGCGTGGACGGGACGTTCCGGGCGACGCAGGTGCTTGTCCGAGGGGAGGACGGCTGGCAGATCGCTGGGATGCACCTCAGTCCGATGGGGGCTCCGCCCGCGTTCGCCCGCTGAACGACGACGGCCGGGTCGAAGCGGCTTGTGCCACAGCGGCGAGCAGGTTGCCGAGCGAGAGCGCGAGCGCGTCGTCGGACGGTTCGGCGCCGGGCGCGCGGGCGGTGAGCCGGACTTGGGACGAAGTCAGGTCCCCGTGCGCCAGTCCGGCGCTGTGGAGTTCAGGTACGGGCGGGCAGAATGTCGTGCCGCCACGGGCATTTGCCCGCTGCGGAGTGCTTGAATGCGATCATGGTCGCACTTCGCACATTGGGCTCATCCGACGTGGCCGTCTCCCCGCTGTGCCTTGGCGGGAACGTGTTCGGCTGGACCGCCGACGAATCGGTGTCGTTCGCCGTGCTGGACGCCTACGCCGAGGCGGGCGGGAACTTCCTCGACACGGCGGATTCGTACATGTACCACTTCCCGGGCAACGAGGCGGGGCAGTCCGAGCGCATCATCGGCAAATGGCTCGCCTCGCGCGGGAACCGGGACGGCGTGGTCGTCGCGACGAAGGTGGGGGACAACCCGCGGTTCAAGGGGCTCGCGCCGGCGAACATCAAGGCCGCGGCCGAGGAATCGTTGCGGCGGCTGGGGATCGAGCGGATCGACCTGTACTACACGCATTTCGACGACGAGTCGGTTTCGGTCGAGGACATCGTCGCCGCGCTCGACGGCTTGGTGAAGGAAGGCAAGGTCCGGGCGATCGCGGCGTCCAACATCAGCCCGGAGCGGCTGTCCGCGTCGCTGGAGTTCTCCGATCGCGAGGGGCTGGCCAAGTACGTCGCGCTGCAGCCGAAATACAACCTGGTGGCGCGGGAAGAGTACGAGAGCGGGAAGCGTCCGATCGTGGAGCGGCACGGGCTGTCCTGCGTGCCGTATTTCGGTCTGGCGTCCGGGTTTCTGACCGGCAAGTACCGGCCCGGTCAGCAGGTGGACAACGTCCGCAACCTGCCCGGGCTGGCGGGCGGTTACGCGGACACCGAGCTGGGCGTGAAGGTGCTCGCGGCGCTGGAGGAGGTCGCGAAGGCGCGTGGGGTGGAGATGGCGACGGTCGCGCTGGCCTGGCTGGCGCAGCAGCCGACGGTGACCGCGCCGATCGCGTCCGCGCGCACGGTCGAGCAGGTCCCGGCGCTGGTCGCGATCCACGACGTGGAGCTGAGCGACGACGAGCTGCGCACGCTCGACGCGGCCTCCGCGTAGGTCAGCTGTGCCGCGGCGGGTCCTGCGCGCCGACGCCTAAAACCCGGCCGAGCGCGATGAGCCCCTCGTCGAGGTGGCTCAGGCTGGACAGCACCGCGCGGGTCTCGGCCTCGTCGATCCGGTCGGCGACCGGGGTCCCGTCGTCGCGGACGAGTTTGCGCGGCCGCGCGCCGCCCGGGTTGCTGACCGCCTCGTGGACGAGGTCGACGTTCGCGATGATCCGGCCGGCGAACTGGTCCAGCCGCTCGGAGACCGGGCCGGCGAGCTGGCCGGGCTGCGCGCGGGCGGCCACGTGCCGGGCGCGGAAGGCGATGCCCTCCAAGGTGGTCAGCACGTGCCAGCCGTAGTCGCGGCGGGCGCTGCGCAGGTTGATCGGGTGGGTGAGCGGTTCGATCGTGAGCCGCACCTGCTCGACCGCGCGGTCGAGATCGCGGGACATCTCGATGATGTTGACGTTCTCGCGTCCGGAAAGCAGCGTCGCGGCCGACTCGACGAATTCGTGCAGTTCGTCGAGCGCGATCGCGATGTCGTCCAGCATCACCGCGCGGGTGCGGACCGGCAGCACGACGACGGCGGCGAGCAGTCCGCACGCCGCGCCGACCGCGGTTTCGGCGACGCGGATCCACAGCACCTCGATGCTGAACGTGCCGAGCAGGCTGTAGAGCAGCCCCAGCATGCTCGTCACGAAGAACGCCATCAGGAACTGCGAGACCCGCGCGGTGTAGACCATGCCGAAGACGCAGACCAGCAGCAGCGCGAGAATCGCCGGGGTGTTCCCGCTGACCAGCAGCGCCAGCGCGACGCCGCCGACGATGCCCAGCAGGGTCCCGCCGGTGCGGCGCATGCCTTTGACGAACCGCGCGCCCGCGCTTGAGGTGCCGATGAACACGACGAACACCGTCAGCACCGCCCAATACCAGCGCTGCGGCGAGATCAGCTGCCCGGCCAGCACGGCGAGCCCGCCGCCGAGGACGGCCTGGATCGCGCCGCGCGTCTGGTTGTCGTAGGCGAACGCCTTGGTCGGCTCGTCTTCGTCGTCCTCCTCGACGGCGAAGTCCACTTCCGCCTGGCGGCTGGCGATCCGCTGCGCCCGGTCGTCCGCGACCGCCAGTTCGGCGATCGCGCGGCGGACGCCGTCGCCGGGGTGCGCGCGCTCGTCGATCCGGCTGCCTTCCACGAGCATCCGGCTGTACTCGCCGGTCTCGCTGATCAGCGGCAGGTCGCGCGGGTCGCGTTCCATCAGCGACCGGAACCGGGCCAGCCGGGCCACGAGATCGTCGGCGACGCCCTCGGGCAGCGGCTGCGAGCACGTCCGCCGCACGGTGATCACCAGCCACTGCACGGCCAGTTCCACCTCGATCACCCGGCGGCGCAGCTGGTCCGCGCGGCGGTCGTCGACCACGTCGGGAGCGTGGTCCTCGATGAGGAGGACCACCTCGTGCAGGCGTTCCACCGCGGTGCGGATCTGCCGGTCGCTGCGGTCCGAACCGCCGGAGGAGATGTAGGCCTCGGTCGCGCGCACCGCCGCGCCGAGCCGCGCCCGGAACGCCTGCCGGTAGCGGATCAGCTCGCTTTCGGCGTTGCGGCGCAGGAGAAGGAACCGCACGACCGCGTTCGCCGCGACGCCGATGGCCAGCGCGATCAGCAGGTGCGGCACCTGCGCGAGATGCGCCTGCAGGAACATCGGGAAGAAGAACAGGAAGAACGCCATCGACCCGAGCGCGATGCCGCGTGCGCCGAACCGCTGCACGTACACCGCGACGAAGATCAGCAGCACGAACACGACGCTGTCGAGCGGCGCGTAGGCGGAGCCGAAACAGGCGGCGGTGATCGACGCCGCCCCGACCACGAGCGCGAGCAGCAGCGTGACGGCCTGGCCGCCGCTGGTGGCGTCGTTGACGGTGAACGCGCTCATCATCGCCGCGATGGCCGCGACGAGCGTGGTGGTGAGCGGGAAATGCAGCGGTTGCATCGCGAGGACCGCGAGGACGATGCCGAGCACCGCCGAAGCGGCGAGCCGCAGCCGGACGAGACCGGGGTCGGCCGCCGCCAGCCGGTCGAGGAAGGCGTTGCGTACGTCGGTGATCATCGGGCCAGCAGCTCCCACTGGGCGAGGGCGACGCGCCGCCGGGTCGAGGCGCGGACCCGCAGCCGGTAGTGCAGGCAGGCGGCGGGCTCGGCGAGCACGAACGGCCGGGTCTGGCGCCGCCAGCGGAACACCTCGCCGGAGCGTTCGTCGAGCGTCCGCCACTGGTGGCCGTCGTCGGAGCCTTCGAGCACCCAGTCCTGCGGATCGCCGGCGCTGCTGCCGGAGGTGAGCGTGTAGAGGACGACCTCGCGCGGCTCGCCTTCCGCGGTGAAAGCGATGGTGGGCCGGGGCGTGCGGAAGACGGCCTGGGTGCGGCTGGTGTTGTCCGTCAGAGCGGCGATCCCGTTGCCGGAGAGGTCGCGCAGCGGGGCGGGGGCGACCGGGGTGACCGGTTCGGCGCCCCAGTCGCCGGGCTCGGCGCGGACGTCGAACTCCAGTACTGCGCCGCGGGCTAGGACTGCGTGCGCGAGAGTGGCCGAAGGGTGCGGTTCGCCGTCGACAGTCAGGCCGTGGACGTACGGCGTGTCGGTCGCGCTGTCGGCGGTCGCGGCGCGGGGTGCTCGGATCACCAGGTCCTTTCCGTTGTCGAGATGCACGGTGGCGGAGCGGAACAGCGGCGCGCACACCGCGTACCGCGGGCTGCCGACGGTCAGCGGGTAGAGACCGAGGGCGGTGAAGACATACCAGGCCGACATTTCCCCGTTGTCCTCGTCCCCGGGATAGCCCTGGCCGAGTTCGCTGCCGAGGTACAGCCGGCGCAGCACTTCGCGCACGGTCCGCTGCAGTTTCGCCTGCGCCCCGGCGAAGGCGTAGACGAACGGGATGTGGTGCGAGGGCTGGTTGGAATGCCCGTACTGGCCCATCCGCACGTCCCGGGCCTCGGTCATCTCGTGGATCCGGCCGTCCTGTCCGGTCTCCGGGGTGCGGAAGAACTCGTCCAGCTTCGCTTCCAGCGCCGACGGGCCGCCGTGGAGCGCGGCGAGGCCGGGACCGTCGTGAGACACGGGGAACGCGGTGTTCCAGGCGTTCGTCTCCACGAAATCCGGTCCCCACGCCCGCGGGTCGAACCCGGCGGCCGGGTGCCGCCAGCCGCCGTCGAGGGTGCGGCCCTGGAAAAAGCCGATCCGTTCGTCGAAATGGTTGACGTAGTGCTGGGCGCGCCGGCGGAAGTAGACGGCGTTGTCGGCGAACCGCCGCGCGCGTGCGCCGCTGCTTTCCCGGGCTAGCGCGTCGGACAGGTTGGCGAGGCCGAAGTCGTTGAGACAGCCTTCGAGCGCCCAGGACAGGCCGCCTCGCGTCGAGGTCGGGGTGTAGCCGAGGAACGGGGAGCGGTGGAGTCCTTTGCGGCCGACGCCCGCGCGCGGCGGGGCGACGGTGGCGTTCTTGAGCGCGGCGTCGTAGGCGGCCTCGACGTCGAAGTTCGTGACGCCTTTCAGATACGCGTCGGCGAACGCGACATCGGAGCTGGTGCCGGTCATCAGGTCGGCGTAGCCGGGGGAGGACCAGCGGGCGATCCAGCCGCCTTCGCGGTACTGCTGCACGAAACCGTCGATCATCCGGCCGCACTGGCGCGGCGCGAGCAGCGCGTACGCGGGCCAGGCGGTGCGGTAGGTGTCCCAGAAGCCGTTGTTGACGTACAACTCGCCGTCCACGACCTTCGCGCCGGTGCGCCGCCGGGTGCTCGGCCGGAAACTCCGCACGACCGGGCTCGCGTGCCGGATGCCGCGCGGGGTGTTCTCGTGGGCGACGTTGGGGTACAGGAACAGCCGGTAGAGGCTGGAGTAGAAGGTGGTCAGCTCGTCCTCGGACGCGCCCTCCAACTCGACCCGGCCGAGCACCTCCTGCCAGCGTTCGCGGGCCTGGTCCCGGACTTGGCCGAAGGCAGTGCCCGCCGGGATTTCCAGTGCCAGGTTGCGTTTCGCCTGCGCGAGGCTGATCAGCGACGTCGCGATCCGCAGCGTCACCTCGGGCTCGGCGAACTCCAGGCTTCCGGTCACCGTCCGCCAGAACGGCCGCCGGATCCGCCCGCCGCCGGAGGGCCGTTGATCAGCCTCCGCGTAGACGAACATCCGCCGCGCACCGGTCGACAGCCCGCTCCGCACCCAGGTGTGGCCGGTGACGATCCCGTGCTCGGCGTCGATCCGGATCCCGCCGCGGTTGCGGGCGTTGTCGAACAGCACCCAGCCCCGCTCCGCAGGGAAGGCGAACCGGAACATCGCCGCGTGCTCGGCCGGTGCGACCTCGGCGGTGATGCCGCCGCGGAACCGGACGCGGTAATGGTGCGGCCGGTCGGTCTCGTCGTCGTGGCTGAACGCCAGCGAACGCCGCCCGCGATCCGGCTCGACCGCGCCGGTGCCGGGCATCAGGTGGAAGGTGTGCCGGTCGCCCATCCACGGGCTCGGCTGGTGGCTGAGCCCGAACGCCTGCAGCCGCGGCTCGTTCCGGTCGTCGTTGTGCCGGTGGTAGGAATAGAACCAGTTCAGCGCCCGCGCGTCGGTGACTGGGGTCCAGAAGGTGAACCCGTGCGGGACCGCGGTGGCCGGGAACGTGTTGCCGCGCGAGAACTCGTTGCTGGAATGCGTGCCGCGCGTCGTGCGGACCCAGTCGACCGGATCCTTGCGCTGTGGCGGATGCTCGGCGATCCGGACGTCGTCCAGCCAGCCCGTCGCGTCGCCGTCGAAGCCGGTGGTCAGCAGAATCCGCCGCACTCGCCGTCCCGCGAACGCTTTCAGCGGACGACGCACCAGGTTCCACTGATCGACGTAGAGCCTCTTCGGCTCAGGGGAGAACCCGGCGCGGCTGCCGTCGTCGAACTCGAGATCGAGCGCGACGTACGTGCTGCGATAGCTCGGCACCGGGCCGTCGGACGCCGGGAAGACCACATACGACAGTGCACTGTGGCCGGTGACCGGAATGTCCACCTCGAACAGCGTGACCGTCGGCCCTGCCTGGTACCGAAGGGCTTTCGCCCCGGTGAACCCGACACCCGTCTTCGCCGTCGGCGACCGGCGCGGCCCGCTGTCCACCCGCGCCCCCGCGACCGGCTGCGGATCGCCCGCTTCGAACGAGGAGAAGAACGCAGCCGTGGTCACGGTCCCCACGGTAATCGTTCCCGGACCGGCCGCGCCGGATCAGCTCGCCGTGAGCCGGATCAACCCCGCGTCGGTGGAGGCGAACCCGCAGGCACCGAAGTAGAACGGCCGAAGGTGCGGTTCGAAATCCACGTGCAGCCACTCGCAGCCCGCGTCCCGGGCGGCGTCGCGGGCGCGCCGGACGAGTTCGGTGCCGATGCCGCGGTGCTGCCAGCCGGAGTGCACCTTCGGGTCGAGGAGGAAGGCGTGGTCCGCGCCATCCCACGCGACGTTCGCGAAGCCGACGAGTTCGGTCCCGTCGTACGCGCTGACCCAGCCGAGACTGTGCTGCCGCGCCCGGTCCCACCAGCCGGGTTCGGCGTTGCCGCCGTGCGCTTCGGTGAGGGCGACGAGCTGCGCGTCGGTCAGGTCGGCTCGCCAGGCGTAGTTGATCTCCATGTCCGCGACGGTTGCATGGGGCCGGGTGCGCGAGCCACCGAATAAGCTGGTGCCGCGATGAAGTACGTCAGAGTGGAAGCGACCGGGACGGGCAACTACCTCGATGCCCAGGCATATCTCCGTCTGCTGCACGCGCTCTCGGCCGAGCTCCCGCCCGGCGCCCGGGCGTTCGCCGCCGACCCGGAGCACTACTGCTTCCCCGGCAAGCGGTGCGTGAAAGACCTCGTGCTCGACACGCTGCTGCGCGGAACGACGGACGGCGAGGACTGGCTGCAGCTCGGCTTCCGCCACAACTGCTGGAAACACGAAGAAGACCTGAGCATCCGGTACCAGGGGGTCCGCGCTCTCACCCACGACCCGGCGGACCGGACCGGCTTCGGCCCGGTCACGCTGGACGAGATCCTTCCTCACGACCACGGATGCAGTCACGAGATCGGCTTCCTCGCCGGATCCCTCACCGTCGTCAGCCGCGACTTGACCGCGACCTGGACCGAAGCCGACTGCCCGGACAACAGGCCCGGCGCCTGACCCCGCAGACACCGCAGGCCAGGAGCCCGGAACGAATCCGAGCCCCTGGCCTGCGCCTATCTCCGGAGAATCAGCCGATCAAAGCTTCGCGCACTGCCCCGCGGCCGGGCCGCGAACCGTGTTGGCGAGGTCGTGATCGGTCGGGGCGGGGGAGTTGCCCGTGCAGGCCAGCGGCCCGCCCACGGTGCTGCTCGCGATCAGCGGCCCCTGGTTGCCGGTCAGGTTCACCGGGCCGGAGACGTCGGTCAGCTCGATCGACACCGGGCCGGTGCTGCCGGTGATCGACACCGGACCGGCCACCTTCGTCCGGTTCAGCACCACCTGCGCCGCACCGGCCGCCGCGAGCGGGCCGGTGATCTGGCCGCCCCGCACGATCAGCGAAGCGCCGCGGGCCACGTTCACCGGGCCCGACACCGTCGCGCCGTTCAGGCACACCACGCCGCTCGACACGGTCAGCGGGCCGTTCTGCACGCCGGTCAGCGTCTTGGTGCACGAGGCGTCCGGACGGCCCAGCAGCTCGAACTCCGCCAGCGTCGCCGGTCCGCCGGTGGTCGCGGTGACCTCCAGCCGGTAGTAGGCGTAGTGCGCCGGGTTCTTCACCGCGAACGCCCGGGTCTGCTGCCGCCACGGGAACGCCTGGTCGGTCTGCTGATCGGCGACCGTCCAGTTCTTCCCGTCGTACGAACCCTTCAACGTCCAGCTCTTCGCGTCGCCCGCACCGGAGCCGGAGGTGAGCGTGTAGTGCGTGACCGCCTCGTCGGTCGACTTGAGCTGGTACTGCACCGCGCCGGTCACCTTCGCCTGCGTGCGCGAGGTGTTGTCCAGCAACGCCGACGCGTCCGAACCGTCCGAAGTGGACAGCGTGCCCAGCCCCGGCCCGGTCTCGTCGTGCAGCGGCGTCGGCGCCGCGTCGCCCGTGGTGATCGACTTCGGCGCGTCGTTCGCCCCGGTGCCCCACGCCGACGGGTTCGGGCCCATGTCGAAGTCGAGCGTGGCGCCGTGGGCGAGCAGGTCGTGCGGCAGCGACGTCGAGGTCCACGCCTTGCCGTTGACCTTCAACCCTTGCACGTAGACGTTCTTCGCCGAGTTCTTCGGCGCGTTGATCACCAGGTCCCCGCCGGGAAGGTGCACGGTCGCCTTGGTGAACAGCGGCGACCCGATCGCGTAGTTCGGGCTGCCCATCTGCAGCGGGTAGAAGCCCAGCGAGCTGAACACGTACCACGCGGACATCTCGCCGTTGTCCTCGTCGCCCGCGTAGCCCTGGCCCAACTCACTGCCGGTGTAGAGCCGCGACACCGCTTCGCGCACCTTCGCCTGCGTCTTCGCCGGCTGGCCCGCGTAGTCGTACATGTACAGGATGTGGTGCGAAGGCTGGTTGGAGTGGCCGTACTGGCCCATCCGCACGTCCCGCGCCTCCCGCATCTCGTGGATCGTGCCGCCGTAGCTGCCCGGGAAGTTCGCGGTCTCCTGGTCGGCGAAGAACGCGTCGAGCTTCGCGCCCAGCTTGTCCTTGCCGCCGTAGAGATTCGCCAGCCCCTGTCCGTCCTGCGGCACGGTGAAGGCCATGTTCCAGCCGTCGGTCTCGGTGTAGTCCCCGCCCCACACCCGCGGGTCGTAGGACGCCTTGTCCTTGGTGAACTTCCCGCTCGCGTCTTTGCCCTGGAAGAACCCGGTGCTCGGATCGAACAGGTTCACGTACTGCTGCGCCCGGCTGGTGAAGTACTGGTAGTTCTCCAGGTACTCCGCCTTGCGCGGATCGTTCGCCGCGGCCTGGTCGTACATCTTCTTCGACAGGTTCGCGACGCCGAAGTCGTTGACGTAGCCCTCGATCGCCCACGAGAAGCCCTCGCCGGTCGAATTCGGCGTGTAGCCGAGGAAAATCGACTGGTCCAGACCCTTGCGGCCGACCGCCGAGTTCGGCGGCGTCACCGTGGCGTTCTTGAGCGCCGCGTCATAGGCCGACTTGACGTCGAAGTTCGTCACGCCCTTCTGGTAGGCGTCGGCGAACGCGACGTCCGAACTGGTCCCGGTCATCAGGTCCGCGTAACCGGGGGAGGACCAGCGCGCGATCCAGCCGCCGTCGCGGTACTGCTGCACGAAACCGTCCACCATCTTGCCCGCCATGTCCGGCGTGAGCAGCGAGTACGCCGGCCACGTCGTGCGGTAGGTGTCCCAGAACCCGTTGTTCACATACGTCTGCCCGTCGACGATCTTCGATCCCGTTTTCGTCGCGGTGTCCGCGCCGGTCTTCGGCGACACCGGGCTGGCGTACTGGTACTTCGGCGTTTCCTTCGTGCCGACGTTCTCGAAACCCTCGTTCGGGTACAGGAACAACCGGTACAGGTTGGAGTACAGCGTCTCCAGCTGGTCCTTCGACGCGCCCTCGACCTCGATCACGCCGAGCTGCTTGTCCCACGCCTGCTGCGCCGCGTCCCGCACCTGGTCGAACCCGGCGTTCGGGGCGATCTCCTGCTCCAGGTTCTTCTTCGCCTGGTCCACGCTGATCAGCGACGTCGCGATCCGCATCGTCACGGTCTTGTCCGCGCCCGCGTCGAACCGCAGGTAACCGGTCACGTTGTCCCGGTTCTGCCCGGTCAGCTTCCCGCCGTTGGTCACCGGCTTGTCGAACGTCGCGTACACGAACAGCCGCCCGGCGCCCGCGGACAGGCCGCTCTTGGCGTCGGAGTACCCCGTGAGCGTGCCGTGTGCCGGGTCGAGCGTGAGCCCGCCGGAGTTGTTGACGTTGTCGAAGATCAGGCTGGAATCGGTGCCCGGGAAGGAGAACCGCATCATCGCCGCGTGATCGGCCGGCGCGATCTCGGTCTTGATCCCGTTCTGGAACGTGACGCCGTAGTAATGCGCCCGCGCCACCTCGTTGTCGTGCGTGAACGGCAGCGCCCGCTTGTCGCGGTTCGCGTCCGGCACCCCGCTCGCGGCCGAAGGCATCACCTGGAAGCTCTGCCGGTCGCCCATCCACGGGCTCGGCTCGTGGCTCACGCTGAACGCCTGCAGCTGCGGGAGATTGTCCGCGTTGTTCTGCGAATGGTAGTTGTACAGCCAGCTCGCCGAACCCGCGTCGGTCACCGGCGTCCAGAAGTTGAAGCCGTGCGGCACCGCGGTCGCCGGGAAGTTGTTGCCGCGCGAGAACGTGCCGTTCGCGAGCGTGCCGCGGGTGGTGAGCACGTTGTCGCTGGGCCGCTTGCTCGCCGGCGGCGTCGGGGTCGCGGAGATCTTCAGATCGTCCAGCCAGCCCGCGAACTGCGCGGGGCCGTCCGGATTGTCGTAGCCGACCGCGATCCGGTCGATCGTCTTGCCCGCCGCGACCCGCCCGATCGCCGAACGCACCAGGTTCCACTGGTTGGCGTAGAGGACCTTGCTCGCGCCCTGGCCCTCCGGCGTCAGCGGGAACCCGTACTGGTCGGTCGCGCCGAGATCGCGCAGATGCGTGCCGTCGGTGAAGTCCAGGTCGACCGCGACGTTCGTGCTCGGGTACTTGAGATCGCCCTCGACGAACTGCGGCTGCACCTTGTAGGACAGCTCGGTCGTCCCCGTCACCGGGATGTCGACGTCGTAGACCTTGTTGTAGGAATAGCCGTGCCCGGCCTTGGGCTGGCTCCCGGAATACCGGAACGCCTTCTTGCCGGTGAACCCGACCCGGTTCTTGCTGGTGTAGCCCTGGTTCGGGCCGGAGTCCACGACGCTGCGCATGTTCGGCAGCGGCGGCGGGGCCGGATCGTCGTTGGCCAGCAGCAGCTCGGACATCTGCATGATGTCGTCGCCGTTGTTGCGCGTGACATTCAGCCGGTAATAGGCGTACGCGGCGCTGGGCGAGGCCAGCTTGTAGTCGTTCTGCTGGAACCGCTTGTCGAACGACTGCCCGGACTGCTTGTCCAGGTCCGTCCACTGCTGCGCGTCGTTCGAGCCCTGCAGCGTCCAGTCCCGCGGGTCCCGGCCGGGGAAGTCGTTGGCCGAACTGACCGCGTAATGCGTGATCGACGTCGGCGCGGAAAGCGTGAACGTCACCGACGCGGCCGGGTCCCACGACAGCCACTTCGTGCCGGTGCTGCCGTCGACCAGGTTCGCGGCGACCTCGCCGCCGCCGGTGTTCTCGCTGGTCGCGCTGATGTCAGTGATCTTGCCCCGGATGTCGCCGGGGATCGACGTCCCGTTCGCGCCGTCGACGCCCGAAGCCCGCGGCTTCCCGGCGGCATCGGTGTCGACAGCGTCCTGGATCGGTTGCGGATCGGTCGGCTCGAACGAGGAAACGAAGTCCGGCGGGGCGGCCTCGCCCGGCGCGGCACCGGCCGCGGCGGGCAAGACGACCAGGCCCGCCGCCGCCACCGCCGCGGCGAGCACGGCGTGCAACGGTCTGGCGCTTCGGGGCATCATTGCTCCCAAGGTGGTCAGGGGATCGGGGGTCCGGGACTTCGCGAAATCCCGGGGTGCCGGAAGCTCAACGCGCGGGTGACATCGATGTCAAGGCCGCCCCGGAAACCTGACCGGAAACGGACAACCCGCGACCGCCCCGCTACGGCAACCGGGTGCCCGCCCCCGCGGCGCGCGAGCCGGACGACTGCTGCCGCGCGCCGCACGGGAGCGCCGGCCCTGCGGGTATAACGGAGTCCATGCCAGACGACGCCATCGATCCCGACGAGGAAGCCCGCCGCCGGGCCGGACTCGCCCTCGCCAACGGCGACCCCACCGGGTGGTTCGAGCCCCTCTACGCCGCGGCGGAAGCGGGCGAGGCCGTCCTGCCGTGGTACCGCGGCGAGCCCTCGCCGGAACTCGCCGCCTGGATCGCCGACCGGCCCGGAAACGGACGCCGGGCGCTGGTCGTCGGCTGCGGGATGGCCGACGACGCCGAACTCCTCGCCGCCGCCGGATACGAGACGTCCGCCTTCGACGTCTCGCCCAGCGCGATCAAGGCCGTGCTCAACCGCTTCCCGGACACCGTCGTCTCCTACCGCACCGCGGACCTGCTCACCCCGCCCGCGGAATTCCACTACGCCTTCGACCTGGTCGTGGAGATCATGACCGTCCAGTCGATGCCGAAAGACGTCCACGACCCGGCCATCGCCTCGGTCTCCGGTTTCGTCGCCCCGGGCGGAACGCTCGTCGTCGGCGCGGTCGCCGAGGAAAGCATCGACCTCGCCACCTGGGAGGGCCCGCCGTGGCCGCTCAGCGAAGCCGAGATCGAATCCTTCGCCCGCGACGGGGTCACCCTGACCTCGCTGCGGCGCGTCCGCGACGACAGCCGCTGGTGGGCGGAGTTCACCCGCTGATGCCGCCGGACCGTCCCGAGACCAGCCACGAACGCGAAGCCGGGCGTCCGTGGGACGAGTCCTATCAGGACGGTCGCCCGCCGTGGGACCTCGGCCGCCCGCAACCGGCGATCGCGGAACTCGCCGCCGAGGGCGCGTTCCGCGGCACGGTCCTCGACGCCGGATGCGGCACCGGCGAGAACGCGCTGCACCTCGCCGCGGGCGGACTGTCCATTGTGGGCATCGACGTCGCCGAGACCGCGATCGCGCGAGCGAAAGAGAAAGCCCGCGAGCGCGGTCTCGCGGCCGAGTTCGCGGTCGGCGACGCCTTCCGGCTGTCCGCTTTGGACCGCACCTTCGACACCGTCCTCGACTGCGGCCTGTTCCACACCTTCGACGACCGGGAACGCCAGACCTACGTCGCCAGCCTCGCGGCCGTCACCGAACCGGGCGCGACGCTGCACGTCCTGTGCTTCCGCGACGCCGGAACCGAATCAGGCCCGCACCCGGTCGCCCGAGCCGAACTGGAAGCACCGTTCCAGCGCGAAACCGGGTGGCGGATCGAGACCGTGCGCGACAGCCGGATCGTCGCCAGCTTCGCGCCGGACGGGCTTCCCGCCTGGCTGGCGACGATCCAGCGCGTCAACGCCTGAGGCCTCAGCACGTCTCCAGGAACCGGGTCAGCACCCGCGTTCCGAACCGCAGCCCGTCCACCGGCACCCGTTCGTCCACGCCGTGCGCCATCGCCCGGTACGGGAAGCCTTCCGGCAGCGCCAGGGGAGCGAAGCCGTAGCACGCCATTCCCAGCTGGGTGAACGCCTTCGCGTCCGTCCCGCCGCCCATGCAGTACGGCACCACGACCGCCTCCGGGTCCTCCGCCCGCAGCGCCCCGGCCATCGCGTCGAACCACGGCGAATCCACCGGAGCCTGCACCGGCGGCTGATGCGCCACGAATTCCCGCGTGACTCCCTCGCCCAGCAACGAATCCACCACCGCGAACAGGTCGTCCTCGGTCCCCGGCAGCACCCGGACATCGACCTGCGCGGTCGCGGTCGACGGGATCACGTTCACCTTGTACCCGGCGTCGAGCATCGTCGGCGTGGTGCTGTTGCGCACCGTCGGCACCACCAGCGACCCGGCCGTGCCCAGCCGCGCCACGGTCGCGTCGACCGCGTCCCCGGACGACAGGTCCACCGGCACGCCCAACGCCGCACCGGTCCGCTCCAAGAACGCGCGCACAGTCGGCGTCAGCTGCACCGGCCAGCGATGCTCCGCGATCCGCTGCAACGCTCCGACCAGCCGCACCACCGCGTTCTCCGCGTTCGGCCGCGACCCGTGCCCGGCACGCCCGCGCGCGGTGAGCCGCAGATGCGCGGTGCCGCGCTCAGCCGTGCCGACCGGGTACAGCCGCACTTTGCGACCGTCTGCGGCGGGCACGTGATAGCTGTACCCGCCGGATTCGCTGATCGCCGCCGCGCAGCCCTCGAAGAGGTCTGGGTGCTCCTTGACCAGCCAGTGCGCGCCGTAGTCGCCGCGGTCCTCCTCGTCGGCGACGAACGCCAGCACGAGATCCCGCCGCGGACGCAGCCCGGACGCGACGGCGGCCAGCACCATCGCGCAGAAATCCTTCATGTCGACCGCGCCCCGGCCCCACAGGAACCCGTCGCGCACCTCGCCGGAAAACGGCGGTACAGACCAATCCGCCGCATCCGCGGGCACCACGTCCAGATGTCCCTGCACGAGCAGCGCGGGCAGCGTCGGATCGGAGCCCGGTATCCGCGCGACGACATTCGCCCGCTGCGGTTCGGACTCCAGGATCCGCGCCGAAACCCCGTACTGGCCAAGCAATTCGGCGACGTACTCGGCGGCGAGGCGTTCGCCCGCGGCCTCTCCGTTCCCGTAGTTGGTGGTGTCGAACCGGATCAGGTCCGCGCACAGCGAAACCACGTCGACCTCAGCCATAGATGCCCTGCACCGCCCCCGCCGCGATGGCCGTGACCACCTTGAACGCCTTCATCGCCTCGGTCATGCTCGGCGCCTCGAACGCGACCCGCCGCGTCCCGGTCTGCTCCACGGTCGGGATCACCGCGGTCGCCTGCGCAAGATGGCTCGCGTCGAACTCGACCTCGATCCGGTGCCGCCCCGGCGTCCGCTCGGCCCGCCCGGCGCGCGCCATCGCCTCGCGCGCGCCGGCTTCCAGCAGCCGCGCGGTGCGCGCGGGCGGCAGGCAGATCGCCGCATACCGGCTCACGCATTCCTTGACCTGCACCAGTTCCGCGTCCGGCGCGTAGTCGCGCGCGTCCTCGCAGGTCTGGTCGTCGCCGCTGACCAGCAGCACCGGCACGCCGTACTCGCCCGCCATCGCCGCGTTCAGCCTGCCCTCGCTGGCCGGCACGTCGTCCAGCCACACGCCGGTGATCTGGTTCTCCAGATAGGTGTGCGACAGCACGCCGTCGAACCCGGCCCCGGCGTGGTAGCCGAGGAACACCACACCGTCCACACCGGAATCGATGCCCTGCATCATCGACAGCGGCTTGTGCCGCCCGGTCAGCATCCGCGCGCGTTCGTCGAGGTCTTCCAGCAGCAGGTTGCGCTGCGACGAATGCGCCTCGTTGACGAGCACGTCGGTCGCGCCCGCGGCGTACAGGCCGGCCAGCACCGCGTTGACGTCGCCGGTGAACATGCCCCGGAACCGCTGCCACTGCGGGCTCCCGGGCACGACGTCGTCGGTCCAGGTGACTCCCGTGGCGCCTTCCATGTCGGCCGAGATCAGGATCCGCATGCCGGGCACTCTAGTGATCCGCGCCGCGCGCATAACGATCGGACACGCACCGGCGCCGTCACATATTGCGCGCTTCCCGCGGTATGTGGTTACTTTTCGTCTCTGGGGTCGGGGATTGACGATGGGGTGGTTCTCAAGTGCGGATCAAGCACAGGCGGCACGGGTTGCGCCGCGTTTTCGGTGTCGTGACGGCAGGAACACTGGCGATTCTGCCGTTGGCGGGGACCGCGACCGCACAAGCGGCGCAGCAGCAGGCGCAGCCGAAGGTGCTGCGGGTCGCGCTGACCACTGGTATCGACCACTTGAACCCGTTCACCGCCGGGCTCGCCGCGTCGACCCAGGTCGGCCGGTTCATCTACGAATTCCTCACGACCCCGTCGGCGGACAAGGCCGAGGCCGCCCCGGCGCTCGCCGAATCGTGGACGACCTCGCCTGACAAGCTGACCTGGACGTTCAAGATCCGCCAGGGCGCGAAGTGGTCCGACGGGCAGCCGGTCACCGCCAAGGACGCCGCGTTCACCTTCAACCGGATGCTCACCGACGCCACCGCGCGCACCGCGAACGGCAACTACGTCGCGAGCTTCGAGTCGGTGAACGCGCCGGACGACACGACGCTGGTGATCAAGACCAAGACCGTACAGTCGTCGATGACGCTCCTCGACGTCCCGATCGTGCCCGAGCACGTGTGGTCGCAGATCAAGGACCTGAGCGACCCGAAGACCGACACGATCCCGGTCGTCGGCGTCGACGACGGGCCGTACCAGATCACCGAGTACAAGCAGAACGAATACGTCAAGTTCAAGGCCAACAAGAACTACTGGCGCGGCGCGCCGAAGGTCGACGAGCTGCAGCTGCTGGTGTTCAAGGACGTCGAGGCCGCGGTGAACGCCCTCAAGCAGGGCGAGGTCGACGTGATCAACCGGCTCACCCCGACGCAGTTCGACGCGCTCAAGGACCAGCCGAACATCGCGCTGAACAAGGCTCCCGGCCGCCGCTACAACGCGCTCAACCTCAACTTCGGCGTCCAGAACTCGGAGAACAAGCCGATCGGAAACGGCAACCCGGTGCTCAAGGACATCCGGGTGCGCCAGGCGATCGCGCAGTCGATCGACGCGAAGACGATCGTGGACAAGGTCGCCGGCGGCTACGCCCAGCCCGGCGGCGGCGTGATCCCGCCGATCTACTCGGCCTACCACTGGGATCCAGCTCCGGGGGAGGAGCGCAAGTTCGACCTCGCCGCCGCCAACGCCGCGCTCGACGCCGCCGGCTACCCGAAGGGCCGCGACGGCATCCGCACCGCGCCCGGCGGCGCGCGCCTGGAACTGCGCCTCACCGGGCACGCCAACCGCGCGCAGGACCAGCGGCTCGCCCAGTACCTCACCGGCTGGCTGCACGACATCGGCATTTCGGTGAAGCAGGAACTCGTCTCCGACGACGAGCTCAACGACCGCACCAACGCCGGCAACTACGACCTGGCGATCTCCGGCTACGCGAACAACCCGGACCCGGACTACTCGCTGGCCCTGCACACCTGCGCCGCGCGGCCCAACGCCGAAGGCAAGGGAGGCACCACCGACACGTTCTTCTGCGACCCGCAGTACGACGCGCTCTACGCCAAGCAGCTCGCCGAAACCGACCCGGCCGTCCGCGCCGGCTACGTCAAGCAGGCCCAGGCGCGGCTGTACAGCCAGGCCGTGAACGTCGTCTACGACTACGACAACGCGCTCGAGGCCTACCGCTCCGACAGGTTCTCCTCGTTCACCAAGCAGCCGCAGCCCGAAGGCTCGATCCTCGAGCAGACCGCCTACTGGGGCGTGTACGGCGCGGTCCCGGCCGACGCTTCGGCCGCTTCGTCCGACAGCGGCTCCGGCACGACGGTGTGGATCGTCGTCGGCGCGGTCGTGCTCGTCGTGCTCGTGGGCGGCGGCGTCGCGCTGTCGCGCCGCGGCAAGTCCGCCGACGACCGGGAGTAGGAGAACGTGAGCCAAGCCCTCGCGCCCGACCAGGCCTCGGTGCTCGCCGACCCCGACGAGCACCGAGGCGGGACCGGGACCCTCCGGTTCGTCCTGACCAAGATCGCCGAGGCGGCCGCCAGCGTCTTCCTCGTGATCGTCCTCGGCTTCTTCCTCTTCCGGCTGCTGCCCGGCGACCCGGTCGCGTTCATGGCCCGAGAACGCCCCACCGACCCCGGACAGATCGCCGAGCTGCGCGAACGGCTCGGCATCGACAAGCCGGTCCTCGCCCAGTTCGGCAACTACTTCGCCGGACTGTTCCAGGGCGACTTCGGCGAGTCCTACATCGAACGCCGCCCGGTGCTGGACATGATCGGCGAACGGCTGTGGCCGACCGTGCTGCTCGTCGGCAGCGCGACGATCCTGGCCGTCGCGCTCGGTCTCTGGCTCGGCATCCGCGCGGCGTGGAAGCGCGACAGCTTCTTCGACCGCGCGCAGACCGGGATCGCGCTGACGCTCTGGTCGGTCCCGCAGTTCTGGCTCGGCCTGCTGCTGCTTGTCGCCACCAACGGGCTGTTCCCCAGCCGCGGCATGCACTCGCCCGACGCCGGGCCCGGCTTCCTCGCCCAGAGCCTCGACGTGCTGCACCACCTGTTCCTGCCGTGCCTGACGCTGCTCGCGGTGTTCTACGCGCAGTACATGCTGGTGATGCGCTCGTCGCTGCTCGGCGAAATGAACGCCGACTACCTCACCACCGCCCGCGCGAAAGGCCTCCGCGACGACCTCGTCCGGCGCCGCCACGCGGTCCCGAACGCGCTGCTGCCCACCGTGACGCTGATCTTCATGCAGTTCGGCATGGTGGTCGCCGGCGCGGTCACCGTCGAAGCGGTGTTCAGCTGGCCCGGACTCGGCCAGCTGACCTACGACGCGCTGCACGGCCCGGACCTGCCGGTGCTGCAAGGGGTGTTCATCGTCCTGGCCAGCGCCGTCGTCCTGATGAACCTGTTCGCGGAGCTGCTCTACCGCGTGCTCGACCCGAGGGTGCGTGCCGCATGACCACAGCCGCAACCGCCGCCGAAAGCGCCCGCGCGATCGCGTGGCGCCGCCGCCGCGCCGGAATCGCCCGCACCTGGCACGAATTCGCCACGCAGAAAGCCGCGCTCGCCGGGCTTTTCCTGCTCGTGCTCACCGTCCTGCTCGCCCTGGCGCTGCCGCTGATCAGCGACCCCAGCGGGCTCGACGTCACCCGCGTCACCGGGAAACCGCTCAGCCCGCCGGACAGCCAGTTCTGGCTCGGCACCGACATCGACGGCCGCTCGGTGCTGCTGATGACGTTGTGGGGCACCAGGATCTCGCTGCTCGTCGGCTTCTGCGCGACCGTGCTCAGCGTGTTCATCGGCACCCTGATCGGCATCTCCGCCGCGCACTTCGGCGGCTGGGTGTCGGCGGTCCTGCTGCGGTTCACCGACTTCTTCCTGGTGCTGCCGTCGCTGGTGCTGGCGATCGCGCTGTCGGCCGTGCTGCCGCGCGGGATCTGGACGATCGTGCTCGCCATCGGCGTCACCGCCTGGCCGAGCACCGCCCGGCTGGTCCGCGCCCAGACGCTCACCATCGAAAGCCGCCCCTACATCGAACGCGCCCGCGCGCTCGGCGGCGGCCACCTGCACGTCATCGCCAAACACGTGCTGCCCGGCGTCGCCCCGCTCGTGCTCGCCAACACCACCCTCGTGGTCGGCAACGCGGTCATCGCCGACGCCACCCTGTCGTTCCTCGGCGTCGGCGACCCCACCGCGATCTCCTGGGGCGGAATGCTCGAAACCGCTCTCAACAACGGCGCGGTCACCCGTGGCGCCTGGTGGAACCTGCTCCCGCCGGGCATCGCGATCGTGCTCGTCGTGCTGATGTTCACCCTCGTCGGCCGCGGGCTGGAAACCGTGCTGAACCCGCGGCTCAAAGGACGGCATTCGTGACCGCGCTGCTCGAACTGAAAAACCTCGGCGTCACCTACCGCACCGGCGGCGGCGACGTCCCCGCGGTCCGCGGCGTCGACCTGCGCCTGGACGCGGGCGGCACGCTCGGCGTCGCGGGGGAGTCCGGCTCCGGGAAATCCACCGTCGCGATGAGCGTGCTCCGGCTCCTGCCGCGCAGCGCGGAGATCACCGGCGAGATCCTGCTCGACGGCGAGAACGTCGGCGAGATGCGCTGGGGACGGCTGCGCGCGGTCCGCTGGGCCGAGGCGTCGGTGGTGTTCCAGGGCGCGATGCACGCGCTCAACCCGGTCCGCCGCATCGGCGAGCAGATCGCCGAACCGATCCGGCTGCACGCGCCCGAGGGCAAGACGCCGTCCGAAGCGCAGGTGCAGGCCCGGGTCACGGAACTGCTCGAACAGGTCGACCTGCCCCGCTCGCGGGCCGGCGCGTATCCGCACGAGCTGTCCGGCGGCCAGAAACAGCGCGTGATGATCGCGATGGCGCTGGCGTGCGAACCGCGGCTGGTGATCGCCGACGAACCGACCACCGCCCTCGACGTCATCGTCCAGGCCCAAGTGCTGGGCGTGCTGTCGAAACTGGTCGCCGAACGCGGCATCGGGCTGATCATGATCAGCCACGACCTGTCGGTGCTCGCCGCCACCTGCGAACGCATCGCGGTGATGTACGACGGCGAACTCGTCGAAGAACGCCCGAGCGCCGAGCTGATGTCCTCCCCGCGGCACGAACACAGCCGCGCCCTCGCCGCGGCCTTCCCGACGGTCGGCGACCCGGTGTCCCGCTACGCCCCGGCCACCGCGACACCGCTGCCGCCAGAGCCGGAGGAACGCGCGGGCGCGGACGAGGCGCCGTTGCTCGCGGCCGAGAACCTGCACGTCTCGTTCCGCGACCGCAAGGGCAAGCGGATCCACGCGGTCAACGGGGTGAACCTGCAGGTCCGCCGGGACGAGATCGTCGCGCTGGTCGGCCAGTCCGGCTCCGGCAAGACCACCCTCGCCCGCACCCTGCTCGGCCTGCAGAAACCCGACTCCGGCGCGATCCGCTACGCGGGCAAACCGGTGCCGTCGGGCGGGGCCGGGCTGCGCGCGTACCGGCGGGAAGTCCAGCTCGTGCTCCAAGACCCGACGAGCGCGCTCAACCCCGCCCACACGGTGTACGAGGCGGTCGCCGAAGGCCCGCGCATCCATGGATTGCGCAGCGAACGCGACATCGTGCTCAGAGCGCTCGAATCCGCCGAACTGCGCCCGCCGGAGAAATACCTCGACCGGCTCCCGCACGAGCTGTCCGGCGGCCAGCGCCAGCGCGTCGTCATCGCCGGAGCCCTCGCGCTCGAACCGGCATTGCTGCTCGCCGACGAGCCGGTGGCGTCGCTGGACGCGTCCGTGCGCGGAGAAATCCTCGCGCTGCTGCTGCGGCTGCGCCGCCAGCTCGGGCTCTCCGCGCTCGTCATCACCCACGACCTGGGCCTGGCCTGGAACATCGCCGACCGGGTCGCGGTGATGTACCGCGGCGAACTCGTGGAGACCGGTACCGTCGAACAGGTCCTGCTCGACCCGCAGCACGAGTACACGAAGTCGCTGCTCGCGGCGCTCCCCGGGGGCACCGCGCAGCGGACCGCGGCCGACCGCTGACCGCGGGCCCTCCGGGCGCGCGCGGACCGGCGCGCGCCCGGAGCCCGTGCGGGGCGGGCCGACTGCACCCGGTAATCTCCTGGATCGAAATGGCCACCACTACCGACAACGCGCAGCCGAACGCCGGCAGTATCGACCGGCAGAACCTGGCGCCCGCGCGCTTCCCCTACCGGACCATCGCGATGGGCACGGTCGGAAGCGCCCTTCTCATGCTCGCCGCGCTCGGCGCGGGCGGCATCCTCATCCGCGACCCTGTCATCGGCCACGGCCCGCTGTCCTGGATCCGCTACGGCCACGGCCGGGCGCTCGCCAACGCGCTGCTCTACAGCGGCTTCGGCCTCATCGTGTGGGCATGGGTCCGGCTCGGCCGCTACGCGCTCGCCGGGCGCATCGGCAGCAAGCCGATCCTGATCGCCGCGCTGTGCTGGATGGCGCCGCTGATCGTGTCGCCGCCGCTGTTCACCCGCGACGTCTTCTCCTACCTCGGCCAGGGCGCGCAGCTGCTCTACGGGCTCGACCCGTACGCCAACGGCCCCGCCGAGCTGCCCGTGCTGCCCAACGTCGTGCAGAACGTGCACCCGCTGTGGCAGACCACGCCCGCCCCGTACGGGCCGCTGTTCCTGCTGATCTCCAAGGGCATCGTCGCGATCACCCAGGACCACATGATCGCCGGCGTCATCCTCACCCGGCTCGTCCTGCTCGTCGGGCTCGGCATGACGCTGTGGGCGCTGCCCCGGCTCGTCAAGCACCTCGGCGGGAAACTCCCGGTCGCGCTGTGGGTCGCGGTCGCCAGCCCGATGATGGTCATCCACCTCTTCGGCGGCCCGCACAACGACCTGATGATGCTCGGCTTCCTCACCATCGGGATGCTCGCCGCGCTCGAGCGCAAGCACGTCGTCGCGGTCGTGCTCGTCACCATCGGCATGCTGATCAAGCCGACCGCCGCCGTCGCGCTGCCGTTCATGGTCTGGATGTGGGCCGCCGACATGGCCGGCCCCTCGAAGACCAAGAACTTCTTCAAGGCCGGAGCCGCCGCGGTCGGGCTGTTCCTGCCGGTGTTCGTCGTCGGCACCTGGGTCTCGCTCGGCTCGCTCAACCTCGGCTGGTGGTCCGGCCTCAAGGCCCCGCAGCTCATCACCAACTGGCTGAACTTCCCCAGCGGCATCGGCGAGGCGGTCTACAACCTCGTCCACCTCATCGCCAACGTCCAGCCCTCGCCGTTCGTCACCGTCGCCCGCGCCATCGCGATGGTCGGCCTCGTCGTGTTCGGCGTCCGCCAGTGGTGGCTCGCCCGCGGCGGCGGCAAGGAAGCCGTCTACCGGGCCGCGATCACCCTGCTGGCCGTCGCGATCCTCATGCCGCCGACCCTGCCGTGGTACCTCACCTGGGGCTTCGTGCTGATCTCCGCGTTCCCGTGGGAACGGCGGAACCTGTCGGCGATCGTGGCGATCTCGGTGTTCGTGACGCTCGTGTACTACCCGACCGGGGAGCAAGCGCTCTACGACTGGTGGTTCATCGCGATCGTCGTCGTGGTCAGCCTCTACGCCGCCGCGTCCCTGCTGCGCCCCGACCCGCTCGGCCTCGTCGCCGCCTGGCGGAAGAAGCCGAAGGACGAGGACTTCCTCCCGGAAACCCCCGCCAAGTCCTCCTGAGGCGGTGGTCCCGGCTCCGCGCCGGGACCACCGCGCTCCAGGGCTACTTGCGGTCCGCGCGGTAATTCCGGAACAACAGGTACGTGTCGAGAATGTCCTCCGGCGCGCTCTCGACCGACCGGTAGATGCCCCACTTCGGCCGCACGTAATCGCCCTGGTCCGGCAGCTTCACCCCGGTCTTGCGGCCCTGCGCCGCGATCGGCGCACCCGCACCGGCGCCGCTGCGGATCACGCACGCCGCCGCGCCCGAATCGCCCGGGGTGAGCGTCCACTCGATCGTGATCCACTTGTCCCGCAACGGAGCCAGCTTCGCCGCCGCGATCGACGGCGAACCCGGATTCGCGTACGCGCGAGCGGAAATCATCTCCACGCCGCCGTCGCGAACCAGGTCGATCGTCACCCACGGACCGGCGTTCGTCGCCGGGGTCTTCGTCTGGAAGATGTGCGTGAACCGGCTCGTGCCGTGCAGGCTCGCCGGGATGTACATCTCGTACGAGAGCGTCCACGTCTCGCCGTCATGCATCTTCAGCGCGGTGCCGTTCTGCACCATGCCCTTCGTCTCGGTCCGCTGCCGGTCCCCGCCGCCAGTGGTGTCCCGGTCGTCGCGCCAGATGTTGAACCGGTAGTGATTCCCTTCCACCACCACGTACTTCCGGTCCGGGTGCAGACCGCCGCGATCAGCCTCGACGCCTTCGAACGCCTTGAGCCCGTCCTTCACCGGATCGGGATGCCACAGCGGGCTCGCAAAAGGCCTCGCGAAGGGGCTCGCGGCCGACGCGAACTGGCTGAGCGGACCGGCCAGCGCCGGGAGCGCGAGCGCCGCACCGGCGAGCGTGCGCAGCGCCGTCCGGCGCGGGAAACCAGGGGATTCCGGCATTGCGGAGTGTCCTTTCCGAACAGGAACGAAAGGGGCACATCGGCCGGCGGCGTCGTACATCCGATGTCTGGCAGCTCAAAGGTAAGAGCCTTTCCGAACGCGGTCAAGCGTCATCGGTAGGCGCGGACCACAGTGCCCGTAACGTCGCTTTCCACGCAGTTCAGGTAGTGCCGCACCAGTTCGTCCATCGGCACCGGCCGCATTCCCGGGAACTGCGCGCCGAACTCGTCCGCCGAATCGCCGACCATCGTCGGGCTGACCGCGTTGACCCGCATCCCGCGCGGGAGCTCGATCGCCGCCGACAGCACGAAACTGTGCAGCGCACCGCTGATCACCCCGCCGCCGGTCACGTGCGGCCACGCCTCGTCGGCGAAAATCCCGGACGTCAGCGTGAACGAAGCCCCGTCGGCGGCGCGATGCTGCCCTTGCAGGACGAGCTCAGCCTGACCGTAGAACTTGGCCCGCATGTTCTCGTGCAGCTCCGCCGAAGTGAGCTTCGCGAAGTCGTCCAACGTCCCGTGCGCGGCGACGCTCACCACCGCGTCCACAGCGCCGACCTCGCGGTACATCGCCGCGATCGTCTCCGGCTCGGCCAAATCCACGCGCACCTCGCCCGACGTCCGTCCGGCCACGACCACCTGGTGCCCGCGCGACCGCAGCTCCGGCACCAGCCGCCGCCCGATCGTCCCGGCGCCGCCGACCACAAGAATTCTCACTGCACCTTCTCCTTCGCCAAGGATTCCGCACAACTCCGGCCCAGCAAGGCGAGCGCGTCAGCGTCCGGAGTGCCGGGAAACGCGTAGAACAGCCCGAGCTGCTGATCGTCGTCGGGCAGCGCGACCGTCTCGTTCGCGAGCGTCAGACGTCCGACCACTGGATGGTCCAGTTCGCGCACGTAGTACGAGCACGTCCGGACGGGCCGCTTCGCCCACATCCGCGCGAACTCCGGACTCTCCACCGCCAACCGGCCGACGAGCTGTTCCAGCACCGGATCGTCCCGATGCCGTGCGACCGCCTGATGCAACGCCGCGACCGTGACGGACGCCTTGTCCGCCCAATCCCGGTACAGCGCGCGGTGATGCGGGTCGAGGAACAGCATCCTCGCGATGTTCGGGCGCACCCGCTCGTCCGGAGCCTCGAACGCGACGTGCCCGGCCAGCAGCACGTGCCCGAGCCGGTTCCACGCCAGGACATCCGCCCGGTGATCGACCACCACCGCGGGCATCGTCGGCATCGCTGCGAGCAGGTCCCGCACCGCGGGCCTCAGCTTCGTTCTCCGGGCCCGCGGACGCACTGCTCGCCGCGGCGCCGCGAGGTTCCGCAAATGCTCGTGCTCGGCGGGATCCAGCCGCAGCGCCGAAGCCAGCGCGTCGAGCACCGCGTCCGACGCGCTGCTGCTGGCACCCTGCTCAAGCCGCGTGTAGTAGCTGACGCTGACCCCGGCCAGCTCCGCCAGTTCCTCCCGGCGCAGCCCGGGAACCGCGCGCCGCGTTCCGCCGGGCGCGATGCCCGCGGCCTCCGGCGCCAGCCGCTCGCGACGGCTGCGCAGGAAACCGCCGAGTTCGTTGCTTCCGTTGCTCACCAGGCCATCCTGGCGCGCGGCCGAGCCCGCCGCCTGCCCCTGTCCGGGATACCCCGGTCAGAACATCTTGCTCACTACGTCGTGCCACGCGGTGACGGCCTGCGCGAGCTGCGCTCCGGTCTTGGCGGCTTCGGTCACCGCGCTCCACGCCAGTTTCGCCCGGCCGCGCTTCTGCTTCTCGCCGGGCTCGGCGGCGGCCTCGGCGATGTCCTTGACGTGGTAGAGAAGTTCCTCGCGTTCGCCGTCCGGCAGATCCGGATCCTCGCGCACCGCGGCCGACAGCGCTTCGATCGCCTCGGCGAGCCGGTCGTCCCTCCCGGCGACCGGAGCCAGCACGGTCGTGATGTCCCGGACCGTGCTGTTGAGAATGAAGTTGCTGTGCGTCACGTCGCCGCCGATTTCGATGCGGTGACCGGACTGCGGCGCGGAATCCCGTTTGTAGTCGGCCATATTGCCGAGCACCTCCGTCAGATATTCGAAAGCGATGGTGACGTACGCCAGGTAGACGCGGGCGAAGCTCCTGGCGCTGATCTGGTCGGTGTTCCACTGCGCGATCCACTGGAACCCCTCGGTGGCCTTGGCCAGCCGGCGGCGGATCTCCTCGGTCACGAACCCGCCCAGCACCCCGCCGTCCAACCGCCAGCTCGCGTGGAACTCGGCGGGCCACGCCCCGGTGACCGCCCTTTCCTTCAACTCGGCGACTTCCTCGAGAAACTCCCTCAGATCCTGTTCCATCGCCTCGCCCGAGACGTGTTCCTTGAACCGGGCTTCGTGCGGCCGGTGCATGAGCGGAAGCAGCTTGGGCTGGGGGAGCGCGGCCAGCCCGCCCGCGACCGCGACGAGCGCGGCGTGCAGATCCTTGAGGAAGCTCTCCCATTCGCCGGCCGGGAGCACCGCGATCCCGGCGCCGTCGTCGGCCCGCCCGTAGCGGGTGTGCAGGCTGTCCCGGAACCGCTGCGCCAGCTCGCCGGTGAGCGTCGCCAGCACACGCTCGGCCCCGGGATGGACGTCGGACACCAGATTCCGGCGAGCCGACGCCCAGGCGAAAATGTCCTTGACCTGGCCCGCCACCTCGCGGGTCGGACGTGAACCGGTGCGCTCCGGACCCCACCACGTGTGATAGCGGCCGTAGTCTTGCTCTTCCTCGAAGTACCGCCCCGGCTTGCACAACCGCTCGACCGGCGGCCGCACCGTCCGCGCATGCGCACGGGCTTCCTCGGCGATCCGGACCGGAAGCGCGCCGATCGCCTCCCGGATCGCCCGCCGGGCCCGATCGGCCCCGGACACGGCTTCGCGCACCGTGCCGTCCAGCGACAGCTTCAGCGGGCCCGGATGCCGGGCCTCCCGCAGCTTGGCCTGCCGGGTGGCTCGCTGCCATTCAGCGGCCCGAGAAGACCGCTCGCCCAGCGTCTTGTCCTTCGCGGACTTGGCGTTCGCCGCGACCGTCGCCTTGTTCTTCTCGTAGGCCTTCGACGCCAGCCAGAGCCCGCCGCCGATCAACGCGATCCAGACGACGACGGTGAACCCGCCGGTCACCGCATGGTCGACCCCGCTGTCGGCAGCCGCGGCGATCAGCACCACGACAATCACCACCGCGATCGCACATCCCACAACGCCTCCCCCCGACGCGCACCGCGACCGCGCTGGGAGTGCGACCGCCGTCACAGCATGATGCCATGCAGGCCGGACACGGGACGATGATCCGGACAGCGCAAGCGCGAGGGGAGAAACCGGTGCAGGAATCGGATCAGCGCGAACTGGACGCGTTGCTCGCCACGGCCCGGATCGTCCGCACGCTCAACAGCTACTACCGCGCCGTCGACGAGCAGCGGTTCGACGCCCCGCGATTCCGCCGCGTCTTCGCGCCGGACGGCAAGATCGTGCGCCCGAACGGAGCCGAGATCTCCGGCCCGGCCGACATCGCCGACAGCCACGCCCGCAGCTTCGCCCGCTTCGAAGCGAGCCAGCACCTGCTCACCGGCCACGACGTCGACCTCGACGGCGCCACCGCCGAGGTGCGCGCGAATCTCGTCGCGATCCACCTGTGGAAAGACCGCCCGATCACCGTCCGGATGGAGGACCGCGCGTTCACCGCGGGCGGCGTCGTCACCGCGGACCTGCGCCGATTCGGGGACGACTGGCGCATCACCGAAGTCCGCACCCGGATCCTGTGGCGCACCGGGTATTTCGGCGACCTGGCCCAGACTCGCTGACCCGGCTCACCGCTTCGCCGCCCAGACGTTCAGCTCTGGTCGAACGCGGCAGCGAAGACCGGGACCAGCCGCGTCAGTTCGGCCTGCTGCGCCGCCATGCTCACCTGGCCCGCCTGGTAGTCGGTGGTCGTGACCGCGAGAACGCGATTGCCGCGGGCGAGAACCAGCACGCAGCCTGCCATGCGCGTCTGCGCGAACTGCCCGCAGAACCCGAGTTGCGGATCGGCGGCGCCAGGAACCGAGAACCTCGTCTTCACCGTCAGCTCAGCGTCCTCGGCCAGCCCTTTCCCGTGCGTGGAGAACCGGCTCACGACAGCGAGGTCGTGGTCCCCGGACACCGTTTTTCCGCAGGCGAGCGCTTCGTCCAGACCAGACACGACCTGCTCGCCGGAATAGCCCTCGTACGCCGCGAGCCGTTGCCGGATCCAGAGCTTGTCCGTCGTGGAGTACGCCTGCGCGCCATCGCGCGCGGCGGGATCCCAGGGCTGGTCGGCACCGCACGCCCGCACGATGCGCAGCGGCGTGTTCGGACCGACGACATACGGCAGCCGATCCCGCCCAGCAGTGAGACCGGCCTTCGTCAGATCGTCGGCGCTCGGCAAGTACTTCGTGAGGTCTTTCGCGACCGGCGGCGTCGCGGAGACGACGGAACTCGACGGCGGCGCGGAACTCGGCGCCGGAGCCGCCGGAACCTCGGCCGCGCACCCCGCGACCAGCAAAACAAACCCGCTCACCGCAACCGCAACCCGCATGATCTTCCCCAGCACGGGAGGAAGATCGCCAACCTGCGGCCCAGCGTTACGAACCCGCCCAGCCCCGCCAGGTCTGGACCTCTGTCACGACCACCGCGTGCTCCGGCGGCCGCTCCGCGTACTGCGGGTACTTCTCGGCGAGCCACCCGACGTACGGGTCCCGGTCCGCGACCACCCGCGCCACCCCGTCCGCGCGGGCCCACCACAGGCGCGACCAGTCCTCGTCGTATTCGTCAGCCAGGAAGGACACCGCCGGGTTCTCCGCGATGTTCGCCAGCCGCCGCAACGACGTCGTGCTCTTCGGTTTGTGGTCGACCGCGAACACGATCCGGTCGCCGCGCACCACGAACGTCACCGGCACCAGGTGCGGGACTCCGCGACCGTCCACTGTGGCCAGCCGGGCCACCCGCGCGGCCGCGAACCGCGCCCGGGTTTCCACAGTGGACAGTCGCATCGGGACTCAGTCCAGCGCGGGGGAGTCGAGGGTGAGCGTGCCCAGTTCGGTGTCGAGCGAGGCCGAAACCCCCAGCGGCAGCGTCGGCGACCCCGCCACGTGCCCGAAGCCGAACCCGCTCAGCACCGGAACCTCCAGCGGCGACAACCGTTCCGCCAGCAGTTCGCGAACCTCCGCCGGATCGCCGCACGCGGCCCACGAACCCAGCACGATCCCGCGCACGCCGTCGAACCAGCCGGAACGCAGCAGTTGCGTCACCATCCGGTCGATCCGGTACGGGCTCTCGGTCACGTCCTCCAGCAGCACGATCCCGCCGCGCGCGGACCCCTGCTCGGCCGTGCCGACACCGGACGCGAGCAGCGACAGGTTCCCGCCCACCAGCACGCCCAGCGCACGGCCGGGCACCACCACGTCCGGTTCCCGGGCACGGAGCACCCGCGTGTGGTCCGGCTCGAACAACGTGCGCCGCAAGTGTTCCGACGCGGCCTCGTCGAACAGGACGCTCGCGGGCATCGGCGAAAGCAGCGTCGCGAGGTCCAGATGCGTGTGCGCGGCCCGGTGCAGCGCGGTCACGTCGCTCGACCCGGCCAGCACCTTCGGCCCCGCGGCCCGCAACACCGGCCAATCCACCAGATCGATCATCCGCTGCGTCCCGTAGCCCCCGCGCGCCGCCAGCACGCACCGGACTTCCGGGTCCAGCCACGCCTCGGTGAACTCCGCCGCCCGCGCCTGGTCCGGCGCGGACAGGTACGACCCGCTCGAAGCCCGCACTCCCGGGCCGATCCGCACCTTCACGCCCCAGTCGCGCAGCACCGGCAGCGCGGCGTCCAGCAGGTCCCGCGGCACCGGCCCGGACGGCGCGACGAGCGCGATCGTGTCCCCGGCGGAGAGTCTGGCGGGCCTCACCGGGACAGCTCCAGCCGCGGCACGCCCGGCGTCTCGAAGCCGAACACCTGGCCGTAGAAGGAAAGCTCCGCCTCCAGCGCGGCGACGATCGTCTCCGCCTTCCGGAACCCGTGCTGCTCGCCCTCGAACCGCAGGTACGCGTGCGGGATCCCGCTGCCGTCGATTTCGGAGACGAACCGGTCCGCCTGCTCCGGCGGGCAGATCTCGTCCTCCAGGCCCTGCAGGAACAGCACCGGCCCGGCCAGCGAGCCCACGTGCGTCATCGGCGAGCGCTCCCGGTACCGGCCGGCGGCTTCCGGATACGGGCCGACCATGCTGACCAGGTACTGCGACTCGAAGTCGTGGGTCTCGCCGCCCTCGCCGGTCCATCCGGTGAAGTCGAGGATCGGGAACTTCACCGTCGCCGCCGCGTAGGTGCGGGTCATCGTGATCGACGCCGCCGAGGTGAACCCGCCCGCGCTGCCACCGCGGATGCCCAGCCGGTCCCGGTCGGCGATCCCTTCCGCGGCCAGCGCTTCGGCGACCGCCGCGCAGTCGCGCACATCCACCACGCCCCACTGCTCCCGCAGCCGCTCGCGGAACGCCCGCCCGTATCCGGTGGATCCGCCGTAGTTCACCGCGACGACGCCGATGCCGCGGCTGGTGAAGTACGCGAAGTCGAGGTCGAGGGATTCGTCGGCGTGCCCGGTCGGCCCGCCGTGCACATGCACGATGTACGGCGGCAGTTCGCCTTCCGGCGCGGCGAAATCCGGGTTCGTCGGCGGGAACACGTACGCCGGGATCTCCGCCCCGTCCGGCCCGGTGAACACGCGCTCCTGCGGCACCGGCAGGTACTCCGCGGGCGGCAGCGAGGCCGGCTGCGGCGTGAGCGCGCGCCACTTTCCGGTGGCCGGGTCCAGCACGACGACCGCGCTGTCGTGCCGCGGCCCGCCCGCGATCCCGGCGATCCCGTCCGCGGTCGGGACCAGCCCGTTCGACGACCACACGGTCAGTTCGGTGTCGACGCGCGTCACCGAACCGTCGCTCTCGTCCAGGATCGCCAGCTTGCCGGAGTCGAGCACCGCGTGCTTCCCGCCGCCGAGCGGGGCGAACCAGCTGGCGCCGAGCTTCCACATCGGCCCGCCCAGCTCCCGCTCCACTGGCGCGAGGTTGACCGCCGAACCGTCGAGCCCGACCCGGTGCAGATTCCACCAGCCGTCCGGGTCGGCGAGCACGAGCAGCTGATCCGCGGTCTCCCACGCCACCTCGCACACCGCGACCTTCGGCCCGCCCGCCAGCACGCGCGCCTCCCCGAACGACCCGTCGGCCGCCACCGGCGCGACGAACAGCTCGGTCCCGTCCCACGGCATTGCCGGATGGTCCCAAGCGAGCCACGCGGCGTGCGCGCCGTCCGGCGACAGCTGCGGCGCGGTGAAGAACCGGTGTCCTTCGACGAGCACCCGTTCGGCGGAGCCGTTCAGCGGGATCGCGACCAGCTCGCGCGAGATGTCCGTGCGCCGCGGCCCGGTGCTGCGCTCGCGGACCGCCCACACCTCGCCCTCGCGGCCGGGCCGCAGATCGCCGTATCGGACGCCTTGCGGCGTGGCCGGTTCCGGCGTCAGCGCGGTGGCCTCGCCGTTCTCGAACGCGTACACCCGCTGATCGGCCCAGTGCGTGAACACTACGACGCCGCCGAGGGCGAGCCACGGCCGTCCGCCGTACTCGTGCACCCGGTTCCGCACGTTCCACGGCGCGGGAAGCACGTCCTCGACGCCGCCGCCGGGAAGGGCGCGCACGAGCGCGACGCGACCGCCTTCGGCCGGACGCGCCTCCGCCCACCAGAGCGCGCCGTCGACCGCGGCGAGCCATTGCGCGCCGCCGCCGGCGGCCGCCGCGCCGGCCGCGGTGACGGGAGAGGTCCAGGTTCCATGAGGAGAGATGCGAGGCACCCGGGAAGCGTAACGAGGATCCGCTGCGTGTCCGGATCCGCACGCACCGCGCAGGAATCGCGCCCGAACTCCCCTGAACCCGGGGCGGCGGATGCCGATCATGCGTCCGTGGCCTAGGGTCGAAGACGCTATGTCACGCGTAATCCACGTCTTCCGCAAGCCCGACCGGTTCGTGGCCGGCACGGTCGGCGAGCCCGGCGACCGCACCTTCTACCTCCAGGCGACGGAGGACGTGCGGACGATCAGCGTCACGATCGAAAAACAGCAGGTCGTCGTTCTCGCGGAGCGGCTGGGGGCGCTCCTGGAGGAGGTCGCCAGCCGGTTCGGCGCCGACGTGCCCGCCCACGCCCCCGACGACGAGGTCGACGTGGACCCGCTCTCGGTGCCCGTCGAGGAGGAGTTCCGGGTCGGCACGATGGGGCTCGGCTGGGACGCCGACTCCGGCGCGGTCGTCGTGGAGCTGCTCGCGATCACCGAGGGCGAAGTCGACGAGACGGTCGTGCTCGACGACACCGAGGAAGGCCCGGACGCGGTCCGCGTGTTCCTCACCCCGGTCGCCGCCCGCGCATTCGCCGAGCGCGCCGACCGCGTCGTGAACGCCGGCCGCAAGCCGTGCCCGCTGTGCGGCGAACCGCTCGACCCGGCCGGGCACATCTGCCCGCGGCAGAACGGGTACCGGCGCGACGTCGACGTGACCGAGGACTGAGGGCGCCCGTGGCGAACACCGCGCCAGGACCGGCCGACCCCGCCGCCCGCGATTTCGTCTCCCGCGGCCGCATCGACGTCGAGGGCAGGCTGGTCGACGCCTCCAACGTCACGCTGTTCTGCGCGATCGAGCTCGACGGCGTCACCGGCCGCGTCGTGTACAAGCCGGTGTCGGGGGAGCGGCCGCTCTGGGACTTCCCGGACGGCACCCTCGCCGGCCGCGAGGTGGCCACCGCGATGATCTCCGACGCCTGCGGCCTCGGCGCGATCCCGCCGACCGTGCTGCGCGACGGCCCGTTCGGGCCCGGCATGGTGCAGCTGTGGGTCGAGACCGACGAGGACGCCGAGGTCGTCGACGTCTGCCCGCCGGACGAGGTTCCCGAGGGCTGGCGCACCGTGCTGCACGCGCACGACCGGCTCGGCGACCCGGCGGTGCTCGTCCACGCCGACCACCCGGACCTGCGCGAACTGGCCGTTCTCGACATCGTCGTCAACAACACCGACCGCAAGGGCGGGCACCTGCTGGCCGGCTCCGACGGCCGCGTCTACGGCGTGGATCACGGCATCTGCCTGCACACCGACCCGAAGCTGCGCACCGTGCTGTGGGGCTGGATCGGCGAGCAGCTGCCCGAAGACGCCGTCGAGAAACTGCGCAAGCTCCGCGCGGACCTCGACGGCCGCCTCGGCGCGGAACTCGGCGAACACCTGACCGCCTTCGAAATCCAGGCGCTTTCGCAGCGCACGGACTATCTGCTCGCCGAGGCGGTGTTCCCCGAGCCCGGCGACGACTGGCGCGCGATCCCCTGGCCGCTGTTCTGATGGCCGAACACACCGCGGACACCGTCCTGATGGACTCCGCCGCCCGCGCCCGGCTCGTCAACCGCTTCGGCCCGGCCGCGCAAGCCTGGTGCGACGCGCTGCCCGCCCTCGTCGACCGGCTCTGCCGCCAGTGGGGCCTCACCGTGTCCGAGGCCCGGCCCGGCAACACCGGCCGCACCCTGCTCTGCCGGGACGCCGACGGCACGCTGAAAGTGCTCAAACTCTGCCCGGACCGCGCGATCGCGACCGCGGAGGCCACCGCGCTCGGCTCGTGGGCCGGATTGGCGCGGGTCGTGCAGATCCTCGACGCCGACCTCGACCACGGCGCCGTGCTGCTCGAAGGACTCGAACCCGGGGACACCCTCACCGGACGCGGCGCCGACGTCCCGTGGGACCAGATCGGCGAACTGCTCGCCGACCTGCACGGCGTCCCGGCCGCCGGGCCGTTCCCGACCCAGCTCGAACGCGTCCGGTTCATGTTCGGCCTCGCCGAGCAGCGCCTCGCCGGTTCCCCGGCCGAAGCGCACCTGCCGGTGGAATCGCTGCGCACCGGCCTCGCCCGGTCCGAGGAACTGGCCGCCACCGGACCCATCGCCCTCGTGCACGGCGACCTGCACCCCGGCAACGTCCTGGACGCCGGGCCGGACCGCGGAGCCGTCGCGATCGACCCGCGCCCGTGCGTCGGCGACCCGGCGTTCGACGCGGTCGACTGGGCGGTGCTGCCGATGGCCCACGGCGGCGCGGTCGAGGACGGGATCGCGAAACTGCCGCAGCTGGACGGCGACCGGGTCCGTGCGTGGTGCGTCGCGCTCGCCCCGCTGGTCGCGATGGGCCCGCTCCGCCGCGGCGGGCCGACGCCCTTCACCGACGCGGTGCTGCGGATGGCTCGCTGAGCTGGGCAGTTCGGCCCAAAGACTCCCGCCAGGACGCCACCGAAAGGACCGGCCCGAGCGGCCTCCATTCGCGATCGGCGGCTAGCCCCGGGCGACCTCGGCGGTGTGCGCGGGGGTATAGCGCTCGCCCCTCACCTGGTCGCTCAGCGGCTCCAGCGCGGCCAGCGCCTCGGCATCCAGAGCGAGCTCCAGCGCGGCCGCGTTCTGCTCCAGCCGGGCCGGACTGCGAGTGCCCGGAATCGCCGCCACCGCCACCCCGAGCCGCTCGGCCTGGGCATACACCCAGGCCAGCGCCACCTGAGCCGGAGTGGCGGCCAACCGGGCGGCCACCTCGCGCACGGTCTGCGCGATCTTCTCGTTGGCGTCGCCCGCCTCGCCGGAGAACCGGGGATTGGCGCGCCGGAAGTCCTTCTCGCCCAACGCGGAGCGGTCCAGGGCACCGGTCAGGAACCCCCGCCCCAGCGGCGAGTACGGCACCAGCCCGACCCCCAGCTCCGCCATCACCGGGGCGACCGCCTCGACGTCGCGGGTCCACAGCGAGTACTCGCTCTGCACCGCGGTGATCGGGTGCACCGAATGCGCCCGGCGCAGCAGCTCGCCGTCGACCTCGGACAGACCCAGATGCCGGACCTTGCCCGCCTCGACCAGCTCGGCCATCGCCCCGACGGTCTCCTCGATCGCGACGTCCTGGGGCGGGCGGTGCGCGTAGTACAGGTCGATCACGTCGACCCCCAGCCGCAGCAGCGACGCGTCGCAGGAGCGCAACACGAAGTCCCGGGCACCGCGGATGCGGCGCGAGCGGTCCCCGGCGCTGCGGTCGATGCCGAACTTCGTGGCCAGCTGCACCTGGTCCCGGCGACCGTGAACAGCGCGGCCCACCAGCACCTCGTTGTGCCCGGCGCCGTACGCGTCGGCGGTGTCCAGGAAAGTGACGCCCAGCTCCAGGGCGCGCTCGATGGTGGCGAGGCCGCCGTCCCAGTCGGCGGCGCCGTAGCTCTCGCTCATTCCCATGCACCCCAGTCCCATCGCGCTGACGCGAAGACCGGACGAGCCGAGCGTGGTTCGGGCGATCATGCTGTTGCTCCTCCTGCCCGGCGGACGCGGGCGGCACCTCGACGGCTGACGTCGCCGACGCTAGGAGCTGGAGCGCGCTCCACGTCAAGCCGGGCGCATCGGCCGGGGAGTCCCCGGCGTGGCGGCGGGACGCCCTGGCGCCACGCCGATAACGTGCCCGACCGTGCGCTATCACGACGTGCTGTCCGGCCCCCGCAAGCGGAAAGTGCCGGAGGTCCCGGCCGAGCCAGGGCTCGTGGTCGAAGACCCGGCCAGCGGCTACTGCGGCGCGGTGGTGAAGATTGAGTACGGCAATGTCGTCCTCGAGGACGCCAAGGGCCGCCACCGGGTGTTCCCGCTCGCGCCCGCCGCGTTCCTGCTGGAAGGCAAGCCGGTCACGCTCGTGCCGGTCAAGAAGGCCGCCGCCCCCGCGCGGCAGGTCTCGGCGTCCGGCTCGGTCCGCGTGCAGGGCCTGCAGGCGCGGGTCGCCCGCGACTCCCGGATCTGGGTCGAGGGCAAGCACGACGCCGAACTGGTCGAACGCGTCTGGGGACACGACCTGCGCGTCGAGGGCGTCGTCGTGGAACCCCTCGACGGGGTCGACGTCCTGGCCGACCGGATCGCGGAATTCGGCACCGGGCCCGGCCGCAGGCTCGGCGTGCTCGTCGACCACTTGGTCGAAGGCAGCAAGGAATCCCGGCTGGTCGGGCAGATCCACGACGAGAACGTGCTGGTCACCGGCCACCCGTACATCGACGTCTGGCAGGCGGTGAAACCGGCGTCGGTCGGCATCCGCGCCTGGCCCGAGATCCCACGCGGCACCGAATGGAAGGCCGGCATCTGCGCCGAGCTCGGCTGGGGCGAGCCGTACGAGGGATGGCAGCGGGTGCTCGCCGGGGTGCGCAGCTTCCGCGATCTCGAAACGCCGCTGATCGGCGCGGTCGAACGGCTCATCGACTTCGTGACCGAACCGGGAGACGACGCTCCGTAGTGTCCGGTTTGCCGGGAAAATCCAAGGTCACGCGTCGGTCACGGCGGGTAGTTTGCCCGGTGCGAAACGACGCGATCTGAGAGCATGAGGGCATGGCAGCGGCTCTGATCTGGCTGATCATCGGCATCGTCCTGATGATCGCGGAGGTGATCTCCGGGGACTTCGTGCTGATCATGCTCGGCATCGGCGCGTTGCTCGGAGCCGGTTCGGAAGCGCTCACCGGCAACATCTTCATCGACGTCGCGGTGTTCGCGATCAGCTCGGTCGGGCTGCTCGCGCTGGTCCGCCCGGCGCTCAAACGCCGCTTCCTGTCCGGTTCGGGCATCCCCACCGGCATCGACGCGCTGGTCGGAACCCGGGCCGTCGTGGTGTCCACTGTGGACTACGATGCCGGCCAGGTGAAAATCGGCGGCGAGGTGTGGTCGGCGCGCGCCGTGCACGAATCCCAGCCGCCGATCGCCCCGGGCACCAGCGTCACGGTCGTCGAGATCTCCGGCGCCACGGCCGTGGTGGACATCGTCTCGTGAGGCGCCGTCCGAGAAAAACGGTACTAGGTAAGGGGAAACGCTCTTGTCGACAATAGCGATCGTCGTGGTCGCACTGCTGGCCCTGTTCGTCATCATCACAGTGGTCAAGGCGATCATGGTGGTGCCACAGGCCCAGTCGGCGGTGATCGAGCGGCTCGGCCGGTTCCGCACGGTCGCTTCGCCCGGCCTGACCTTCCTCGTCCCGTTCCTGGACAAGGTGCGCGCGCGGATCGACCTGCGCGAGCAGGTCGTTTCGTTCCCGCCGCAGCCGGTGATCACCGAGGACAACCTGACGGTGAACATCGACACCGTCGTGTACTTCCAGGTCACCGACTCGCGCGCGGCGGTCTACGAGATCTCGAACTACATCATCGGCGTCGAGCAGCTCACCACCACCACGCTCCGCAACGTGGTCGGCGGCATGAGCCTGGAAGAGACGCTGACCTCCCGCGACTCGATCAACACCCAGCTGCGCGGCGTGCTCGACGAGGCCACCGGCCGCTGGGGCATCCGCGTCGCCCGCGTCGAGCTGAAAGCGATCGAGCCGCCCGCCTCCATCCAGGACTCGATGGAGAAGCAGATGCGCGCCGACCGGGAGAAGCGCGCGATGATCCTCACCGCCGAAGGCCAGCGGGAATCGTCGATCAAGACCGCGGAAGGCCAGAAGCAGAGCCAGATCCTCGCCGCGGAAGGCCAGAAGCAGGCCGCGATCCTCGCCGCCGAAGCGGAACGCCAGTCGCGGATCCTGCGCGCGCAAGGTGAACGAGCCGCCCGCTACCTGCAGGCGCAGGGGCAGGCGAAGGCGATCGAGAAGGTGTTCGCGGCGATCAAGGCCGGCCGTCCGACGCCGGAGGTGCTGGCGTACCAGTACCTGCAGACGTTGCCGCAGATGGCGCAGGGCGACGCGAACAAGGTCTGGATGATTCCCAGCGACTACGGGAAGGCGCTCGAAGGCTTCGCCCGGGCGCTGGGTGCGCCGGGCGACGACGGCGTGTTCCGGTACGAGCCGCCGAAGGACGACACCCCGGAGAAGCCGGACCTCGACGACGACGAGGTGGCTGGCTGGTTCGACACCAGCAGCGACCCGAAGGTCGCCGAAGCGGTGGCGGCCGCGGAAGCGGTGGCGCGCAAGGAGGTCGAGGGGCCGCTGGGGACTTCGTCCGAGCACCCGCGCCGGGCGATCGGCGGGGCCAGCAAGGCTCCGGCTCAGCCGCAGGCTCAGGCTCCGGAGCCGGTGGAGGAAGAGCCGCCCGCGCCGCCGGAGCGGCCGCAGCAGCCCAGCACGCCGCCGCCTGCTCAGCAGCAGTCGCTGCCGCAGCCGCAGGCTCCGGCCGGTCCGCCGCCGGGCGGGCCGTATCAAGGGCCGCCGCCGCAGCAGTTCGGCGGGCCGCAAGGGCCGGGGCCGCAGGGACAGGGTCCGTTCCCGCAGCAAGGGCCGTTTGGCGGACCGCAGGGCGGGCCGCCGCCGCAGCGGTGAAGTGGTGAGTTTCAAAGGGGCTGCCGCACCGGGTTCGGTGCGGCAGCCCCTTTTTCCTGCTCGTCGCGGAGCGGGTCAGCGGGTGTAGACGGTGAGGTCGTCGATGTTCGCTTTCGAGCGGTCCGGGAGGGCTAGTACGCAGATGACGGTTACTGCTACCGAGGCGACGATGTAGATCGAAATCGAGTAGGGCGTGCCAGTGGTGTGGAGCAGCCAGGTCGCCAGAAGCGGGGCGGGGCCGCCTGCGAACACAGATGCCAGCTGGTATCCCAGGCCCGCACCGCCGTAGCGCAGGTGGGTGGGGAAGCTTTCGCCGATTAGTGCTGCTTGCGGGCCGTACTGCATTGAGTGCGCGGCCAGGGACACGATGATGGCCAGGAAGATCATGGCGTGGCCGCTGTGGGTAAGCACGGTGAAGTACGGGAACGCGAGCACGCCGGTGAGCACTGCGCCGGTCAAATAGACCTGTTTGCGGCCGATTCGGTCGGACAATTGGGAGAACAACGGGATCAGCAGCAGTTCCGCGGCGGCGCCTACGAGAACTGCGTTGAGGACGAACGTTTTGCTGAATTCCGGGCGTTGCACCACATAGACCAGGACGTAGCTGGTGAACAGGTAGAACGGCATTTGCTCGCTGAACCGCAAACCGGCGGACAGCAGGATTTCCCGCCAGTGGTGCCGGACCACGTCTTTCACGGGGGCTTTCGAAGTGCGGTTGGCGGCGACTGCCGCGGCGAACATCGGGCTTTCCAAGATGCGCAGCCGGATGACCAGGCCGATCGCCACCAGCACGAGGCTCAGCAGGAACGGGATCCGCCAGCCCCACGATGAGAAGGCGGCCGGAGACAGCGTCGCGGACAACAGGGTCATTCCGCCGGTGCCGAGGACGAGTCCGACGGGAACGCCGACCTGTGCGAAACTCGCCAGCAGGCCGCGGCGGCGCTGGTCGCCCCATTCCATGGCCAGCAGCACCGATCCGCTCCATTCGCCGCCGATCGCGATGCCTTGCACCAGGCGCAGCAGCACGAGAATCAGCGGAGCCGCGATGCCGATGGTCGCCGCGCCGGGCAGGAGACCGACCACCGCCGAGGACAAGCCCATCAGCAGGAGCGTCACGATGAGCGTCGCCTTGCGGCCGAGGCGGTCGCCCCAATGGCCGAAGATCGCCGCGCCGATCGGGCGGGCCGCGAAACCGACCGCGTAGGTCGCGAACGACTGCATGACCCCGGCGTAGGACGACGACGCGGGGAAGAACAGATGGGGAAAGACCAACGCCGCGGCGGTGTTGTAGAGAAAAAAGTCGTACCACTCGATGGTGGTGCCGATCGAACCGGCCAGGGCAGCCCGGCGTACCTGCACCCGGCGGTCGCCGGAGGAAGCGTGGACTGACTGGGTGACCTCGTTGTCGCCTAGAGTCATGGTCGTGCACCTCTCGTGACGGTCGTCACACCATAGTGTGAGGGACCGGCAAAGGTTTGACGATTCCCGACGCTTGCTCCGGACGGGTTGTTTCCGCCCTTCCGCCCCGCCGCACCGACCTGGATCGGGCGCCGCGCGGCCAGGACGCGCGACTACCATCACAGCCGTGACGGAGGACAAACCGCTGCGCGCCGACGCGCGGCGAAACCGCGCGAAAGTGCTCGAAGCCGCCGAGACGGTCTTCGCGGCGAAGGGCACCGGCGCGCCGACCGAGGAGGTCGCGCGCGAGGCGGGCGTGGGCATCGGCACGGTGTTCCGGCACTTCCCCACGAAAGAGGCACTGCTCGAAGCCGTGCTCTACGCGCGCCTCCACCGGTTCGTCGACGAGGCGGACGCCGTCGTCGCGCAGAACGCCGAGGACGCCGGGGCCGCGTTCTTCACCTTCCTCACCAGCTGGATCGAGATGTCCAGCGCCAAAAACGCCTACTTCGAAGCGCTGACCTCCGCCGGCGTGTGCGTTCCCAGCACGGGTTCGGTGATCGGGGAGCGGCTGCGCGGGTCCCTCGGCGTGCTCCTGCGCCGCGCCCAGGACAGCGGCGCGGTACGGCGCGACGTCACCACCACCGAGCTGATCCCGGTGATCATCGGCACCGCGAAGGCAGCCGAGCACGTCGGGTCCGATCGCGAGCTGCGCGACCGCACGATCGCGATCCTGTTCGACGGCCTTCGGCCCTGAATCAGGTCAGCAATCCGCAGGCCGAAGCTTGCTGAGCACGTCGAGTGCAGCGTGGATTCCTTGCACCGCACCACGCCTCGCTTGCGCCGAAGGTCGGCGGTTCGAGCCCGTTCCCCGCGCTCCCGTTCAGACCCGGCAGTGCTCGCCGTTCGCTTCCCGGTGCGCCCTCGCCGCTGTCCTCAGGCACCGTGACCGAGGCAGGGGAGCCGGGCCTAAACTAAGGCAATGACCAACCGCTTAGTCTGTATTGGCGATTCGTTCACCGAAGGCGTCGGGGACGACGACGCGTCCGCGCGCAACGGGGTGCGCGGATGGGCCGACCGGGTCGCCGAGGTGCTGGCCGCCGGGGAGCCGGGCTTTCGCTACGCCAACCTGGCGGTGCGCGGGAAGCTCCTGCCGCAGGTGCTGAACGAGCAGGTCGAACCGGCGTTGGCGATGAAGCCGGATCTCGTGACCCTCTACGCGGGCGGCAACGACCTGATGCGGCCGCGGGTCGACATCGACAGCCTCGCCGATTCCTACGAGCGCGCGGTGGCCCGGTTCCGCGCGGCCGGAGCGCAGGTGCTGCTGTTCACCGGCGTCGACGGCGTGGAGGACGCGCTGTTCCGGCAGATCCGCGGGCGGGTCGCGATCTACAACGAGCACGTGCGCGGCATCGCGGCGCGGCACGAGACGCTGCTGGTGGACATGTGGTCGATGCGCCAGCTGCGCGACCGTCGCATGTGGTCCCCGGACCGCCTGCACCTCAACGCGGCCGGGCACACCGAAATCGCCATCGCGGTCCTCGACGCGCTCGGCGTGCAGCACAGCCTCGCGCACGCGACCCTCGGGCCGCGCCCGCGCCTGTCCGCGCGGGAACAGCGTGCGGCGAACCTCCGCTGGGGCCGGGAACACGCACTGCCGTGGATCGGCCGTCGCCTGCGCGGCGAATCCTCCGGCGACACGATCGCCCCGAAGTACCCGGAACTGCGTTCGTTCGACGAGACCGGCAAAGCGATCGACTGACGGCCTAGCCAGCGACCTGCCGCGCGCGATGGTCGGCGACGTTGACCCGCGTGCCGCAGCGCGTGGAACAGAACCGCCGCCGGCCGTTGCGCGAGGTGTCCACGAACGCGACGCGGCACCCCTCCCGCGCGCAGACGCCGAGGCGGTGCGGCTCTTCGCACACCAGATGCGCGAGACCGCCCGCGGTGTAGGCGTAGAACCGCTCGACCACGCCCGCGCCTTCGCTGGAGTAGTGCAGGTGCGGCCCTTTCCCGTCATGGCTGGCGATGTTCGGCCGGCACGCGGCGACGGCGAGCAACTCGTTCAGAAGATCGATCCGCTCAGCCGTCGTCTCCGCGACGAACACCCGGTGCAGCCGCCGCCCCCACGCGAGAATCCGCTCGGCCTCGTCCGCGGCGATGCGTGGCAGCACCATGTCGCGCGCCTGCCCCGCTGCCCGCACCTCGGCGGCCGTGACGTCGTCGCGCTGGGCGAGAGTCGCCAGGTCGGCGGCTACTTGCGCACCCGCGCCACCGTAAGGGTTGAAGTGCATTCTCCCATTACAGCATCTTCTCGGAACCACGGAAAGCCCGGCCGGGCTATTTCTCCGGAAAATAAGATTGACGCACCGCTTCGCCGTAGGTGAAGATGAATCCACCACAGCGGATGAAGGAGCGATCATGGCGAACATGCGGACGCGGGAGATGCGAGGCCGTTATCAGGCCGCCCTCCGCGCTGTCCAATATTCCCCGGTCGCTCAGCGCCACACCGGCCGAAAAGGCGGTTTCCCAGGCGGTGTCCGCTCCCTGACCTGACGCACCGGTCGTCAGTCACCGGGAGCCGCCCGTCGGGAAACCGATCAGGGCGGCTCTTCTTTTCGCGCGATAAATCCCAGTCGACGCGGTTGTTTTCGCGCCGGTATTTCCCTGCTGCCCATTTCGCGATGGGCGCGGTTATTTGACAACTGCACAGCGGAACAAGACATTTCCGAGACTCGTCCCCGTCGCCTCACCCGCGGCCAGGACGAGCGCCGGGTCCGGCAGCCGAACGCGGCCGGACCGGCACGGTGAAGACGAGGCGGTGGCTGCCTCACCCGGCTGTAACCCGGGCGCCCGTCGAGGGCATTGAGGGTTCGACTCCCTCCTTCACCACTCGCGCCCAGGCCGGGCGCGTCCCGCGGTCGTCCCCACCGAAGAAGAGGGTTCGATGCCCTCCGTCCGTTCGCGCGCTGGCACCTGGTTCGGTGCCGGACGCGCACACCCCTGTAGCTCAGCAGGAGAGAGCGCCGCACTACGAATGCGGAGGCCCCAGGTTCGATTCCTGGCAGGGGTACGGGCCCGGCGCCGAGGGGGCGCCGGCGCCTGCCCGCTCACGACGGGGCTCAGTATCACCCCTCGTGAGCTCCCGGATGCGAGGGGCACCGGCGACCCCGCCTGGTTCGGGACCAGGAGACACCGCGTTCGACCCGCGGGCATCCGACTTCCCCCGTCCCGGTTGGTGTAACCGGCAGCACCGCGGACTTTGGATCCGCAAGCCCAGGTTCGAATCCTGGACCGGGAGCCCGTGCCCGTTCGTCCCACTGGCAGGACGCCACGCTCTGGACGCGGAAACCGAGGTTCGAACCCTCGACGGGCAGCGCGTCAGCACCGCGGGCCGTTAGCTCAATCGCGCAGAGCAGCCGGCTTTTACCCGGCGGGTTCAGGGTTCGAGTCCCTGGCGGCCCACTCGCGAACCCCAGGTCGCCGGAAACGGCGGTCTGGGGTTTCGTGCTGTCAGGACGTCTTTCTCCTGCGTTCGCACTGTCCATTGTGGTCTCATCCGCGACGTCCGAGGGAGGCGGAGCGGAGGCGCTGATCCGCTGGAATTCGCCGCCTTCGCCGTCGCGAAACCCGGGAACCGCCGAACATCGGGGCCGACAGTGAGAATCACATACCCCTGGTCATGCGCGAAGCACTGGCCGCCCGCCGCGGCCGCGAGGGACGATGCGGGAGTTCGCCGAACCTGCCCGGCCCGCGGCGGCACGGGCTTCCGATGGGGAAAGATGAGTGCGAGAAAACGATTTCTCACCTTCAAGCGGCACCTGCGCGCGGAGATCAACGAGGGAGAGGGCGCGTACCTGTTCTCCGAACGCGGAGTAACCGCCATGCGGGGCGCCGACATCGCCGCGGTGGCGGCCTTGCTGGACGGGACCCGGGATTTCCCCGAGCTGGTGCGGGATCTGCCCGCCGGTCTGGGCAGCGAGCAGCTCGCCGGGCTTCTCGCGCGGCTCGCGGAGGCGGGGCTGGTCACGGTCTGTGCCGACGACGCGCCGGAGACCGACGAGCGTGCGCTTGCTTTCTGGGACGCGTGCGGGGTTGACGCGAGCGCGGCCGAATCGCGGATCCAGCCGGCGCGGGTCGTGCTGGTGAACCTCCACGAAGAGATCGAGGCCGAGCGCGTCGGACAGGCGATCCGGGACGCGGGCCTGACCTTAGGCGAGAACTCCGCGGGTGGTGCCGACCTGTCGGTTGTTCTCTGCGACGACTACCTCGACCCCCGGCTCGGCGAGATCGATGCCGCGCATCGGGCCAACGGGAGCCCGTGGCTGCTGGCGAAACCGGTGGGTTCGCAGGTGTGGCTGGGGCCGTTCTTCGAGCCGGGGGAGTCGGCTTGCTGGCACTGTCTCGCGCATCGGCTGTGGACGCATCGGCACGGCGAAGCGTGCGTGCAGGCGATGCTCGGGCACGACGGTCCCGCGCGGCGGCCGGTTTCGGGAGTGGCACCGCTGACTTCGGCGGCGTCGCACCTGATCGCGTTGGAAGTCACCAAATGGCTGAGCGGGTACCGCTATCGCGGCCAGCGCTGCGTATGGGTCCTCGATTCTTTTGACCTGCAAGGGAAATTCCATGAGGTGCGGCGCCGGCCGCAGTGCCCGGAGTGCGGGGACGACTCCCTGGTGGCGGCTCGTTCGGCCGAGCCGGTGATGCTGCGGCCGACCAGGAAAGCGGCTAGCGGCGGCCACCGCGCTCTCCCGCCCGGCCAGATGCTTGAGCGCTACCGCCACCTGGTCGGGCCGGTCACCGGAGTGGTGAAGGAAATCGTGCGGGATACGCGCGGTCCGGCGTTCGTCAATGCCTGCCGGTCCGGCCCGAACGTCGTCCGCAGCTTGACGGGGATGGAAGCGTTGCAGGCCAGCCTCCGCGGCCAGAGCGGCGGCAAAGGCGCCACGCCGGTCGAAGCTGAAGCCAGCGCTCTCTGCGAGGCGGTGGAGCGGCACAGCGGCAATTACCACGGGGACGAACTGCGGCTGCGGGGATCGTTGCGCTCGCTTGGCTCGGACGCGGTCCACCCGAACGACTGCATGCTTTACGCGGCGCGGCAGTACGAGACCCGGACGGGCTGGAACGCCGAACACGGGAGCTTCCAGCACGTGTGCCGAGAGTTCGACGCCGACGCCGAGCTGGACTGGACCCCGCTATGGTCGCTCACCCGGTCGCGGCACCGGCTGCTGCCGACCGGTTCGCTGTACTTCGGCGCGCCCGATCCGGACCGGCACGGTTTCGTCCGGCCGGACTCCAACGGAAACGCCGCGGGCGGCAGCATCGAGGACGCCGTGCTCCACGCCATCCTCGAATTGATCGAGCGGGACGCGGTCGCGCTGTGGTGGTACAACCGCACGCCTGTGCCGGGCGTCGATCTGGCCGCCTTCGGCGATCCGTGGGTGGCGGAGATGACCGTGCGGTACGCGGAAGCCGATCGTGAGGTGTGGGCTCTGGACGTGACGTCGGACCTCGGAGTGCCCGCGATGGCGGCGGTCTCGCGAGCGCGGTCAGGCGATGAGCGGGTGATCTTCGGCTTCGGCGCGCATCTCGACCCTCGGACCGCGCTCCGGCGCGCGGTGAGCGAGCTGAACCAGATGCTGCCCGGCGTGCTGGACCGCCAGCGAAACGAGGACCCCGACGCCGAGCGGTGGCTGGCGCAGGCGACCGTGGCGAACCAGCCGTACCTCAAGCCCGCTGCCGGAGCGCCAGCGCGGACGCGGGCCGACTTCGGCTGCCTCCCAAGCGCGGACGTTCGCGACGACGTCACCGGCCTCGTCCGGCTGCTGGACCGGCACGGGATGGAAACGCTGGTGCTGGATCAGACCCGGCCGGACCTCGCCTTGCCGGTGGTCAAGGCCGTGGTGCCCGGCCTGCGGCCGTTCTGGGCGAGGTTCGCGCCGGGCAGGCTCTTCGACGTCCCGGTGCGGCTGGGCCGGCTGGCCCGGCCGACCGCCTACGACCGGCTCAACCCGTTCCCGCTGTTCCTGTAGAAGTCAGGCAGGGAAAGGGAACGCTCGCGCGGGAGTCTCTACAGCCAGGCCGAGTCGGTGGCGATGCGGATGGCGTCGACGCGGTTGCGCGCGTTGAGCTTGGTCACGATCGTGGCGAGGTAGTTGCGCACGGTTCCGGGGGAGAGGAACAGTTCTGCGGCGATGTCGGCGACCGTCCGGCCGCGAGCGGCCAGGCGGAGAACCTCCACCTCCCGCGGAGTGAGCGGGCATTCGTCGGTGTCCCAGGCCGAAAGCGCGAGATCGCTGTCGATCACCCGGTGCCCGACCGACACCGAACGCACCGCGTTGGCCAGTTTGTCCGAAGGCGCGTCCTTCAGCATGAAGCCGGTGACCTTGGCGTCGAGAGCCCGCCGGACGGTGCCGGGCCGGCCGAGCGAGGTGAGGATGAGGGTCCGGCAGTCCGGCAGCTGCTCGTACAGCTCGGCCGCGGCGGTGAGACCGTCCTTCCCAGGCAGGTCGATGTCGATGACGGCGACGTGCGGATGGCGCGCGCGAGCCTGCGGCAGGATCTCGTCGCCGGACGCGACCTCCACGACTACCTCGATGTCCGGTTCCAGGTTGAGCAGTGCGACGAGCGCGCCCCGCACCATGTGCATGTCTTCGGCCAGCAGAACACGAATCACCCCAGATTCCCCCGAATCACTCCAGACCCCCCGGTCCGTCGGTACGCGAGTTTACTCGTCCTCGCCGATCCCGCACAGAATGCGGCCGGAAGCCAGTGGCTCCGTTCTCTCCGCGCGCACCGGCATTCCGGGACTGCTGGCGAAAGTGGGCCAGATGCCACGTTCTTGGGCCGATCGTGCGAAGGTCCGTTGCTCCAATCGCACCCGGCGGGCCGGTTTTGTTCTGCCGCACCGGACGTTCCCGCGAATTTCGCGGCCGCGGCCGGAACAGTCCATTGTGATCACGAAATCTTTCGCGGCCTGTCCGCGGTCCTGGAGAGCTGTTGCTGATGGAGCCGAGCGGAAGCCCTGCCAGCAAAGGAAGATCAGGCGGCTTCGCTGCCTTCGGGCGGAGCGTCACCGTCAGCCGAGCCGGGTCGCTGGTCGCGGTCACGGCTGGCCGCGTCCGATGTGGACCGTGCCTCGCGCGGGAGGACGCCGGTGGGCCCGCCGAAGAGTTCCACATCGTCGTCGGCGATGAGCTCGTAGGGGTCGAGGCGTTCGGTCATATCGCGCTCCATGCCGGCCGGGACGTGACCTCTCCAGGTGACTCCTCGGCGGCGCCCCGAGCAACTTCCAGGTTGCTTCCCCGTCGCGCGAACCCGGCCGGTGAGCGGAGGAATAAGAGAACGGAAACGGCTGCACAGCACCGCGCGTCTTTAGCCGCGAAATTGTACCACGCTTCCGCCGCCAGAAAATCGTCCGACCGGTGTATGCGAAAGGCATGGTAATTAAGGTGTGCGCCGCACTGTCTGGTTCCCGGACGAGAGAGCACCATTCGGCAGACGAGCAATTCGACTGTGAGAATTACTGGGAGCCAGTCATGAGCGACACCGCTTCGGAGCACGTCCACTCCTTCTTCGCCGAGCTGGGCCTCGACCCCAGCGCCGCCGATGCCCCCTCCGACCTGGTCATCGAACATTTCGACAACTGGACCGACGATGCGTCGGCGGCAGGCGGGCTCTCCGCCATGACCATCACCGTCGCCGCTATGCCGGAGGCGGCGTGAGCATTCCGCGGACACCGCGTGCGGCACTGGATCGATCGATGTCCGCCATTCCGGTCCGCTGAGCCGAACTCGATCACTTCCCGAGCGCCGCCCGGTATCTTCGGTGCTCGCGTGGTCGAGGGAAGGCGGAATGACCGATGATCCGGGTTCTGGTCGCCGAGGACATGCACGTCGTCCGCGGCGCCTTGGTGGCTTTGCTCGGGCTGGAAAACGACATCGAGGTGGTCGGCGATTGTGCCGACGGCACGGAAATCCTGCCGCTCGCCGCGACCACGGCGCCCGAGGTCGCCATCATCGACATCGACCTTCCCGGGAAGGACGGCCTCACCGCCGCGGCCGAACTGCAGGAACGGCTGCCCGGCACCCGGACACTCATCCTCACGAGTCTCGGCAGTCCCGGAACGCTCCGCCGGGCGCTTGCCGCGAAAGTCGGCGGATTCCTGTTGAAAGACGCGCCGGCGGACAAGCTCGCCAACGCCGTGCGCGGGGTCGCCGCGGGCAGGCGGATGGTCGACGGCGACCTCGCTCTCGCCGCCTGGGACACCGACGGCAGCCCGCTGACCGTCCGGGAGGCCCAGGTGCTGCGACTGGCCGCCGACGGTTCCGAACCCGCCGAAATCGCCGCGCGGCTGTACCTTTCGGCCGGGACAGTGCGCAACTACCTCACGACGATCGTCGCGAAACTCGGTGCCCGCAACCGGGTGGACGCTGTCCGCATCGCTCGCGAAGCGGGCTGGATCTGAGACGTCCGCATGCGTCTGGGGTGCGCGGGGCACGCGGAGGATTACGCGGCCGCAGGAACCTTGGCGCACAACCGGAACCGGCCGTCGGGCTGCACTCCGGCGGTCAGTTCGCCGCCCAGCGTGCTCATCCGGTCCGAAAGGTTCGAGATGCCGTTGCCGCGGGTCGCTTCGGGCGGGGCGGTCTCGTCGAGCACCGGATTGCCGTTCTCGACGCCGTCGTTGACGATTTCGAGGCAGACCGTCTTGCCGGACTGCCGGACCGCGATTTCGCAGTTTTCGACCTTGCTGTGCCGCAGCATGTTGGTCACGCCCTCGCGCAGCACGACGGCGAGCACGGTCCGCACCGGTCCGGCCAGTGCCGCGGCGGCCTCCTCCTCGACTTCCATCCTGACGTGGACGTCCGCCGCCGTCAGCACGGCCTCCGCCGACCGGGATTCGCTGTCCAGGGACAGTTCGCGGTAGCCGTCGGCGACCGACCGCACATCGGCGAGGGCCTGCCGGGACAGGGTCAGGATTTCGGCCACTTCGGCGCCCGCCTGGGCGGGGTCGGCCTGGAGCAGCTTCTCGGCGAGTTCGGTTTTCAGCACGATCGCGGAGAGGCTCAAGCCGAGCAGGTCGTGCAGATCGCGGGCGAACCGAAGGCGTTCTTCGGCGACCGCGACGTCGGCCAGCTTGCGGCGAACGCCGTCCAGTTCGGCCACCAGCCTGCTCAGCCAGGTCAGCCCGAACACGACGAACCCGGTGTTGACGGTGGCGAGGACGTTGAACGGGATGCCGCTGATGTCGGAATCGAACCCCGCGTGCACCCCGGCCATGCTCGCCAGCACGGTCGCGGTCGTGGCCCACGCCGCCGCCGGGCGCATGATCAGATGCGCGTTGCAGATCAGCAGGCCGGGGAAGCTGACCCACACCTCGCGCAGTTCGATGAGCGGCAGGTAGACCAGGCACGCCTGGACGAAGAGCAGCGCGTACGCCCGCCGGACGGGCAGCCGGGCGCTCGTGCGGCTGAAGAACGCCAACTGCAGCGCGACCAGTGCGCCGAGGCAGCCGGCCGTCAGCGCGATCTGCCAGGGCGCGCTGGTCAGCACCATGGCGTGGAGGACCGCCCCGCTCGCGAAGCTCACCAGCACCGCGGCGACGCCGGCACCCGCGAGCCGGGTGTTGAGCCGAGCCGGGGATTCCTCGGAGCGAGCGGCCTTCCGCACGGCCGGAGGAGGTCGCTGGCCCTCCATCGGCAGCCCGGCGTGGACGTGGAAGCGCCCGTTCGGCTCGGGCCGGGCGGTGACCTCGCCGCTGAGGGCGGCCACCCGCGCGGCGACGTCCGCCAGGCCCTTCCCGCCGGTCTCGCCGTCGTTCCCGGCGAGAACGCCGTCGTTGACCACGTCGAGCGACACCCGGCCCGCTTCCTGCCGGACAGTGATCTGGCAGTGGGTGGCGTCGCTGTGCCGCAGGATGTTCGCGACGCTCTCGCGCAGTACCGCGGTCAAGGCCGTCCGGATCTCCACCGGCAGCTCGCGCTGGTCGAGTTCGAGGGAGAGGTCGACCTCAGCATCGGCGAGCAGCGATTTGGCCGCCCGGAACTCCTGTTCCAGCGACAGCTCCCGGTACCCGCTGGCGACGGAGCGGACGTCGGCCAGGGCACGGCGGCTGATCTGGGCGATCTCGGAGAGTTCGCCGCGAGCCTTGGCCGGAGCGGTGTGCACCAGGCGCCGGATGAGTTCGCCCTTGAGCGCGATCGCCGACAGGCTCAGCCCGAGCAGGTCGTGCAGTTCGCGGGCGAAGTGCAGCCGCTCCTCGGCGACCGCTCCGTTGGCCAGTTCGGCGCGGGCCGCGTGCAGTTCGGAGACGGTGCGGGCCAGCCCAGTAAGGAGGAAAACCACGAAACCCATGCTCGCGTTCGCCAGCGTCTCGTAGATCGTCAGCAGCGGCGAGACGCCCAGCGCCGTGTAGATCACCGCGACGCTGGCGTTCACCGCGGCGTAGGCCAGCAAGCCCGCGCGTCGGCCGAGGACCAGCAAGGCGGTGCCCGCTGGGAAGGCCAGCATGTTGTCCAGCGCGGTGGCGGCGGGGATGAGCGGCAGATAAGCCAGCACCAGCTGGGCCAGCAGCATCCAGTGGCTCAGCGGGGAGTGCAGTGCGGTTCCCGGACGCCCGAAGTAGAGCAGCTGGACCGCGAGCAGCGCGACGCTGCCGGTGGCGCACAGCAGGATCAGGCCGGGCGCGAGACCCTCGGCGATCATCGCGACGAGGCCGATCAGCACCAGGCAGCCGAACGCCACGCTGACGATGGTGTGGGACATGTGCCGTGCCAGCCGCGGCCACTCTTCGACTGTCGCGGCGGTGCCCGGCCCCGTGGCAGACCCTCGCGCGTTCTCCACGGGCACCACGACATTCCCCTCAGACCGTGACATCGGGTCCCCATCTCTGCGGCCGGCCGGCTCCGGACGCGGTTTCCCGCGCCGCGGTCGCCAGAGGCACCGCAATATAGCGCGCGCCCGGCGGCCGGAACCGTGTCTTGCCGGGCCAGGTAGCTCAGACGGAGCAGCGCGTTTCCCCCGGTCGGCGCTGCCGATCGGCCGGGATTTCGGAGGACCGACGAGCGCGGCGGGACGGATGGGCCCTCACTGCTCCGACTGGTGGACCGGAGTGCCTGCCAGGGCGGCCCGGCGGCCTCGGCGCGTGATCGTTTCCGCGCCGCACCCGGCCCGGCCGGCGTGAGAATTTCCTGGTCGCGGGGGAGGGAATCATGATCGACAGGTGTCTGGGTCACTGGGTCCGGCGGCGCGGGCGGTGCAGAATGTAGCCCTGGCCCGGACAGACCGGCGGGATGCGGCCCGGTCTCGCGGCAGCGCCGATGCCGCCTGCCGACGGCATCCGGAGCCCCTTCCAGGGTTTGTCCCGGATGCGCGAAGGAGTTGCGGGGTGAGGTCCGAATTCCCCGGCGACGAGACGGCCACGATCCGGCTGTGGTCGCTCAGCGAGGATTCGCTGCTGGAGACCGACGCGGCGGGCGCCGCGCTGCTCGTGGTCACGCGGTGGGGAGAGTTCGACGTCAGCGACGCGGACGCGCCCGCGCGGGAACTGCTGCGGCGGATGGAGCTCGGCCCGGTCTTCCTCGGGAACGTCACCGGAATCGCGGTCGGCGGCGACTCCGCGGCGGGCGGCAGTGCGCCCGGCGGCCCGGCCGGAGTCGAGCAGGTGCTGGAGCGCCTCAGCGGGTCGGTCGTCCACTCGCTCGGACTCGCGAACGGGAAGCGGCCGCTGCTGTCGGCGATTCCCGCCGTGGGCTCGCCGATGTTCGCGCCCCGGCCGATCGCGCCCCGGCGGACGGTCCGGCTCTCGCGGTTCGCCGCGCTGCGCTCCGCGGACGACGCACTGCTGCTGGAGTCGCCGCGGGCGGATTTCCGGGTCGTGCTGACCCAGCCGGTGGCCGCCCAGGTGGCCGCGTCGCTGGCCGCGCCGGTCACCGCCGCCGAAGTCGCCGAGCGAGTGGCTTCCCCGGTGTCGGTGGTGGCCGACATCGTGGGCTACCTGATCGCCGCGGGCATGGTGCTGACCGCGGGCGGCGACCGGAGGTTCGCCGAGGACACCGATCCGGCGCTGCGGCAATGGTCGCACCACGAACTGCTGTTCCACGTGCACAGCCGCGTCCGGCATCCGGAGTTCGCGGCCGAACCCCCGGCGGGCGAGCTCCCGCCGGAAACGGCAGGCAAACCCGGCGAGGGCGGACAGCGGCACCCGTTGCGGCGGCCAGAGCCGGGCAAGCTGCCCGCGGACCGGCGGTCGCTGACCGAACTGCTCGAACAGGACCACGTCTGGCCGGAGTTCTCCGGCCCCTCGATCAATGCCGACCAGCTCAGCGAACTGCTCTTCCGCAGTGCCCGGGTGCGGTCGGGCGCCGCGGCCTGCCCGCGGGGGTACCGGACTCCGCAGCGCCCTTACTTCGCCATCGCGGGGCTGTACGAACTCGAGCTTTACGTCAGCCTCGAAGGCTGTGCCGACCTGCCGGACGGAATCCACCGCTACGACCCGGTCGGGCACGCGCTCACCGCCGTCACCACCGCCGAAGCCGATCGCCGCGAACTGCTGGACATGGCGAAGGCGGCGGCGGGCAGTCCGCGCCGCCCGTCGGCTTTGCTCACGGTGACTGTCCGCATCGGGCGCGTGCCATGGGCGCTGGGCGGGGCTGCCTACGCGATCGCTCTGATGCACCTCGGTGCGTTGCAGCAGACGCTCTACCTCGTCGCCAGGGCGATGAGGGTGACCGCGCACGCGGTACCCGTCGACGCGAGCGACCGGGTCGACCGTGTGCTGCGATTGCGGTGGCCTGCCGAGGTGAGCATCGGCGAATGCGTTTTGGGCGGTTCCGCGGGCCGATCCTGATTCCGCCGCCGCGCCGGTCGCGATCGTGCAGTTCAGGAGAGGACCGGCCTCCGTCCCGGCGCCCACACTGGCACGGAAAGGAACCCATCGGCGTGCGAGCGAGGGCAGACGTGTGACGAAGACGCAGGACGTGATCGACGACCTGACCGCGGACAGCGAGGATTTCCACGCACTATTCGCCGGCCTCGGCGCGGACGGCTGGGCCGCGGAAACCCCGGCGCCCGGCTGGACGGTCAAGCACCAGGTGGCCCACCTGACCTTCATCTTCCGGGTCGCGGGACTGGCCGCGGGCGATCCCGCCGCGTTCGGCCGGATCGCCGAGGCCGCCAGCAAGACGGGATTCGACCACGCGGTCAACGCGGCACTGGCCGACTACCTGGACGACCCGCCCGAGGTCTTGGCCGGTCGCTGGCGCGCCGAGCGCGACACCGCGGTCAAGGCTCTCGCCGCGGTGCCCGAGGACCGGACCGTGCCGTGGCTGGTCGCTCCGCTGCCGCCGGCCGTGCTCGCCGCGGCGGGGATGATGGAACTGTTCGCCCACGGCCAGGACATCGCCGACGCGCTCGGCGTCGAGCGGGAGCACACCGACCGGATCCGCCATCTGACGGAGTTCGTCGTGCGGACCAAGGACTTCGGCTATCAGACGCACGGCCTCACCCCGCCGCCGGACGAATTCCGCTTCGAGATCACCGCGCCGTCGGGCGCGGTGTGGACGTTCGGACCCGACGACGCGGCGCAACGGATCACCGGCCCCGCGGTCGACTTCTGCCTGCTGGCCACGCGGCGTCGGCATCCGGCGGATGTCGCGGTCGCCGCTGAGGGCGCCGAAGCCATGCGGTGGCTGGATATCGCTCAGGCTTATCGGGGCCCGGCAGGCGAAGGGCGCCGGGCCGGTCAGTTCGCGCGTTGAGCGCACAACGAGGTGGAGGCGGAGCACTTGGCCGCCTCCACCTCGTTGTGCCGCACGGAAAGCGCAACGCGACGGAATCTTTAGCCATCTGGTTTGTCGTTGGGCGCGGTGTTTCGGGCCGAGCGCCTCGTCAGCGGTGGTCGCCTTCGGAGATGAGATCACGGTGCAGCAACTGGATCTCGTCGCACGGTTCGACGCCGAGTTCTTCGTTCAGCCGAGTGCGCAGGTCGCGGTAGACCGACATCGCGTCGCTGCGCCGTCCGCTGCGGCCCAGCACGCGCATCAGCTGGCCGTGCAACGTCTCGTCGAGCGGGTTGCCCGCGGCCAGCGAGCGCAGTTCCCCGATCAGTTCGCGGTGGTGGCCGCTGGCGATCTCGGCCTCGATCAGCATGTGCAGCGTGGTGCGCCGCTGTTCGAGCAGTTCGATCGTGTAAGGCGCGAGCACGGGTCCACAAGGGACATTGGCCAGCGGCGGACCGGTCCACACGTCGAGTGCCGCGCGCAACCGCGGCACGGCTTCCGCGTGCCGCTCTTCGCGCAGGAGTTCCTGCCCCTCCCGCTGGAGTTGGGCGAAGCGGAAGACGTCGACCTGCGCCGGGTCGATCCGGAGCACATACCCGGGCGTTTTGGTGACCAGCACCGATTCGATGCCGCTGTCCAGGCAGTTCTCCTCAAGGCACCGGCGCAGGTGGTAGACGTAGGTGTGCATGGTCGTCCGCATCGTGCGAGGCGGCGTGCTCGCCCACAGCTCTTGGGCGATGGCGTCGACGTGCACCAGTTTGCCGGGCCGCAGGACCAGCAAAGCCAGCAGTTGCAGGAGTTTCGGCGTGGTGGGGGCGTGGCCGACGCCGTCCCGGAGCACGTCCAGCGGCCCGAGCACGGTGAACCGGACGCCGGCGCCGGCCGGTTCTGCGCCTCGGTGATCCACAATGGCCTGGTTTTTCGCGGAGTACATGCCGGGCGCCTCCAGTGGTTCCGCATCGATTTCCCGAGTTCCGCGGCGAAGCCGGGCGGCCCGGACAGCCTGCCCGGGCCTTCCGTGTCCGAATGTGACAGATCGGGCGGAGCCGGATCCAGTGAGCCGTCCACCAGAGCCGAGATGTGTTTCTCCGGGCGGCACCTGCGTTCTGCACATCCTCTCCGGGCGCCGGGCACGCCCCGGAGCGCCGCCGCGGCCGGGCAGGCCCGCCGGTCTCGATCTTTCCGGCAGTCTCCGGACTGTGTGGCGCGGCTGCCGTCGCCCGCCGAGAGTTGTTATCCCGCAATGCTTTTGTTTGCGTGAAGCACGTGAGGTATGCGGAACGCATGCCCGGCCGGTGACGCCCGCACCGGTGCCGTCCGCTGCGCGCGGCGGCTCGTCCGAGGCTCAATCGGACGTCCAACGGAGCCCAAGACGTTCCGCCTTACCTGGGTGGCGAGGCAATTGACGTCGGCAGGAATTCGAGGTTGGACTCATGGTCTTGCGATCCGTTGCGTCCCGGGAAACCGGTGTGACCGAACTGTCGGCAGGCGTGGAGCCGTACGGGCCGGCGCGGAAGCGGCAGCCCGAAGGAAAGGTGGTCCAGCCGGCCGTCCTCCGTGCGATCGAGCTGATGCTGAAGCGCTACGCCGAGCCGATAACGCTGTCGGCGCTGGCGTCCGAGGTGTACGTGAGCCCGTTCCACTTCTCGCGGATCTTCGCCAAGGCGACCGGGGTGACGCCAGGGCGGTTCCTCACGGCCGTCCGGCTTTTCGAGGCGAAGCGCCTGCTCCTGACTAGCTCGCTCACCGTGTCGGACATCGTCTGCAGCGTCGGCTACAGCAGCGTGGGCACGTTCACCAGCCGGTTCCTCCGCGCGGTGGGCATGACGCCGACCGAATACCGCAACCCCGAAGTCGGCGAACTGCTCGTGGCGCACTCGGCGAACTTCCAGCGGCTGCCGTCGCTGCGGTCCCTGCGGGACTCCGGCAGTTCGTCCGCGGCGCCGAATCCGGGGCCCGGACAGCTGACCGTGCGGCTGCGGATGCCGGAGAACGCGGCACCGGCCACCGCGCTCGTCGGGGTGTTCGCCGACGCGGTGCCGCAGCGGGGGCCGGTGGCCTGCGGCGGAATATCGGACACCCTGTCCGCGGACCTCACCATCGACGGGGTGCCCGAGGGCACCTGGACGGTGATCGCCATGGCCCACCACGGTGCGGGGCGCGAAGCGCGGGGCAGGCCCGCGTTCACGATCGCCACGCAGCGAGCGACGGTGACGGAGTTCAGGCCCGCGCACGTGACGATGCGGATGAGCCCGCGGTCCCTCACCGACCCGCCCGTGGCCATCACCCTCGCTTCCCGGCAAACGCCCGCGCGGCAGCAGAGGGCGGCGTCGGAGCTGTCCCGTCTGCGCGCCGTCGCGTGACCGCTTCCCTGATCCGGAGGACTCCGATGTCGACTTTCTTGGGTTTGCTGCGCCGACGGCTCCTCGCGCCTTCGCTGGCGTCCGTGGGTTTCTCGGAACGCGGGTTCCCCGTCACTCCCACGGACGCCACGGCCCGGCTGGAGGCGGTGCCGCAGGCCGTGGTGTGCGGGTTCGAATGGGCGATCGAGGGCGCCTCGCTCTGGGAGGCGGAGCGGCGTCTCGCGCTGGTCGAGCCCGAGCAGCGCGGATTCGCCTGCGAAGGCGCGGCCATGGGGTACACGATCCTCGACGCGCTGCCGGGCGGCCGCGGCCGGGCGAAGGCGCTGCTGGAAGGTCCCGGCGAGCCGCACATTTTCCTCGCCTACATCGGAATCGGCTTCGCGATGGCCCGGCTGCCGCGTCCACTGTGGAAAAACGTCCTGCCCCAGCTGGCCGGCGTCCGGTACCACCCGGTGATGAGCTGGCTCGCGGTGGACGGGTACGGCTTCGACCGGGCCTATTTCGACACTCGCCGCTGGGTCGACGAGCAGGAGGTGCCGGAGCCGTACCCCTGGGCTGGGCGGGCGGACTACTTCCAGCGTGCTTTCGACCAAGGCGTCGGCCGGGCATTGTGGTTCGTCCACGGAGGAAATCCGGCCGCGGCGGCCGCCGCGGCCGGGCGCTTCGCCGAAGACCGCCGCGCCGACCTGTGGAGCGGACTCGGGCTCGCCGCGACGTTCGCCGGCGGCAGCGATCAGCGAGGGCTGGCAGAACTGCGCCGGGCGGCGGGCTCGTACTCCGCCGAGCTCGCGCTCGGCGCGGTGTTCGCGGTGAAAGCGCGGACGTACGCCGCGCACGTGCCGGTCCACACCCACCTCGCGTGCGGTGTTCTCACCGGTCTTTCCGTTGCCGGGGCCCAAGATCTCGCGGACCGCACCGAGCAACCGGACTCCGACGACGGCCCGTTGCCGCCATACGAGCTGTGGCGGGAACGGATCCGGATGGAATTCCAGGCGGTCGCCCGCCGCGCGGGCTGAACCGGCGGCACTCGCACGCAACCGTGGAGTAGACCGCCGACAGCCGAGTCTGTGACCGTAAAAGAGGCGAGTTCAAGCACCTATTCGACCCTGAAGGGGGAGAGTGCGTTGGGTATTGGTTGGCGCGCGCTCAGACGCCGTATCCTGACTCCGGACGTCTCGGAGACATCGCTGGTCAAACGCGGTTTTCACCGCAAGAGCCCAGCCGCTCAGGAATTGCTCGAGACGGTCGGGGAAAAATTCCTTCTCGGTTACGCGAACGCCGTCGAGGCGCGTTCCGCCGTCGAGGCCGGAGAATGGCTTGAACGAATTCCGCCGAAATTCCGCGGATTCGCGTACGAGGGCGCCGGAATGGGCTACGGCGTCCTCGACGGGCTTCCGCTGGGCAAGCGGACGAACATCGCCGAGTTCCTCGCCGGCCCCGGCCAGAAGCACGGCTACATCATCTACGTCGGGGTCGGCTGGGCGATGGCGCGCCTGCCGCGGTTCGCGTGGCCGAAAGCCGAGGCCTTCGACCCGCTGCTGCGCTGGCTCGTGCTCGACGGGTACGGCTTCCACCAGGCGTACTTCAAGACCGACAAGTACGTGCGCCACCACTATCAGGAGCCGCATTTCCCCTGGCCGGACCAGCGCTACGAGGGCTACGCGTCGCGAGCCATCGACCAGGGCATCGGCCGGGCGCTCTGGTTCGTCTGCGGGACCGATGTTTCGCTGGTGGGCAAGACGGTCGAAGAGTTCCCCGAATCCCGCCACGGCGATTTGTACGCCGGGATCGGGCTCGCCTCGACCTACGCGTGCGGCGCAACGGCCGAGGAACTGGCGGAACTCGTCGACCGGTCCGGAATCCACCACGGCCAGCTCGCGCAGGGAAGCGCCTTCGCGGCCGAAGCCCGGGTGCGCGCCGGCCTGCTGATCCCGGAGACCGACGTCGCCACCCGCGCGATCTGCGGGCTGCCCGCCGAGCGAGCCGCCGCGATCACCCAGGAGGTCCGCCCGGCGGCCGTCGCCGACGGCCCCGACGTGCCCGCGTTCGAAACCTGGCGGCAGCGGATCGCCGAAGAAGTGCTGACCCACGGAGGGAAGAAGAAATGACCGCGACCTTCGGCTGGCTGCGCAAACAGCTGGCGGGCATCGTGGCGCTGGTGCTGGTCCTCGGCCTGTTCCTGGTCGCGCGGTTGCCGGGCGTCTCCGCCGCCGAGCAGGACGCGATGGCGGGGAGATTCCACTTCACCCCGATGACGATCGCGCTGCCGGCGGCGAAGAAATCGCAGTCGATCCGCACGGTGAACAAGCAGTACAAGGACATCGCCGCGTGGATCTCCTCGGTCGGCGCCGGCGCCGCGATGAACGACATCAGCGGCAGCGGGAAGGCCAACGACCTCTGCCTGGTCGACCCGCGCAGCGACCAGGTCGTCGTGACGCCGACCCCGGACTCCGGCCCGCGCTACGCGCCTTTCGCGCTCGACCCGGCGCCAGCGCTGCCGACGTGGGACCACATGGCACCGATGGGCTGCACACCCGGCGACTTCAACGAGGACGGCCGGACCGACCTGCTCGTCTACTACTGGGGCCGCACCCCGGTCCTGTTCATGCAGAAGCCCACAGCGGCGAAGTTCGACGCCTCGGCCTTCGAGCCGACCGAACTCGTGCCCGGCGACCATCGCGGCCCGGACGGCAAATACGCCGGTCCGATGTGGAACACCGATTCCGCGACCATCGGCGACTTCGACGGCGACGGGCACACCGACATCTTCATCGGCAACTACTTCCCGGACAGCAAGGTGCTGGACCCGGAGGCGGACGGCGGCATCGCGATGAACCAGTCGATGTCGCACGCCACCAACTCGGGCGGCAAGTACCTCTACCGCTGGACCGGAGCCACCTCCGGCGCGCATCCGAGCGCACGATTCGCTGATGCCTCCCAAGGGATTCCGCCGACCGCGCGCTTCGGATGGACGCTCGCCTCCAGCGCGACCGACATCGACCACGACGGCCTGCCAGAGCTCTACCTCGCCAACGACTTCGGGCACGATCACCTGCTGTACAACAAGTCCACACCGGGACACGTGCAGTTCGGCGAGGTCACCGGGGTCCGGGGAGCCGCTGATCCGAAGTCGAAGGTGCTGGGCAACGACTCCTTCAAGGGGATGGGCGTCGACTTCGGCGACTTGAACCACGACGGCCTCTACGACCTGTTCGTCAGCAACATCACCACCTCGTGGGGCATCGAGGAATCGAACTTCCAGTTCATGAACACCGCGAAGGACAACGCCGACCTCACCGGGCAGCTCAAGAAGGGAGTCGCACCCTTCCACGACGAGAGCGGCGCCGCCGGGACCGCGTGGTCCGGCTGGGGCTGGGACGTCAAGATCCAGGATTTCGACAACAGCGGCGAGAACCAGATCGCGCAGTCGACCGGATTCGTGAAGGGGCAGACCAACCGCTGGCCGAACCTGCAGGAACTCGCCACCGCGAACGACGGGCTGGTGAGCAATCCGTTCTGGTGGCCCAACGCGCGGGCCGGGGACGACATCGCGGGCGACCAGACCCTGCATTTCTTCGTGAAGAGCCAGGACGGCCGCTACACCGACCTCGCCCCGCGGTTGGGGCTGGCGGTGCCGGTGCCCACCCGGGGCATCGCCGTGGGCGACACGAACGGAGACGGCCTGCCCGAGATGGCGGTGGCCCGGCAGTGGGCGGAGCCGATCTTCTACCACAACGACAGCCCCAACCCCGGCAAGTTCCTGCAGCTGAAGCTGACCACCGACGCCCCGGTGGCGCCCGGGCCGCTGCCCGCGGCAGGCCCGCCCGCGATCGGAGCCGAAGCGACCGTGACGACGCAGGACGGCAAGAAATACCTGGGCCGGGTCGACGGCAGCAGCGGCGAGGCGGGCAGGCGCAGCTTCGACGTCCAGATCGGCCTCGGGCGCGACGTCAGCGGCCCGCTCGACGTGCATCTGCAGTGGCGCGACCGGACCGGGCAGCTCCGCACGCAGGACCTGAAACTGCGCCCCGGCCGCTACAGCTACCAGCTCGGCTCCGAAGCGAAGGAGAGGTGACGCCGTGACGACCCCGGCTCTGACCAAAGTGGACAGTGCGCCGCCGAAGCGGCCGAACAAGGTCGTCACCGCGCTCCGGCGGTTCGCGATCTCGATCACGGTCTTCAACATCCTCGGCTACACGATCCTCGGTTTCGAGCAGCCGTGGCTGTACCCGCTCGTCGCGCTGGCGACCGCCTACGCCACGGAACTGCTCCTGGAGACCGTCAACGCACGCGTGACCAAGCGGCGGGTCCGGTTCGCCGGCAACGGGTTCAAGGGGCTCGCGGAGTTCCTCCTGCCCGCCCACATCACGGGTCTCGCGCTGAACATGCTGACCTACGTCAACGACCGGATCCTCGTGATGGTCTTCGGCGTCGTGGTGGCGGTCGGGGCGAAATGGGTGCTGCAGGCTCCGGTGTACGGCCGGATGCGGCACTACATGAACCCGTCGAACTTCGGCATCACGATCATCCTGCTGCTGTTCCCGTGGGCCAGCATCGCCCCGCCGTACCATTTCAGCGAGAAGATCGACACCTGGGGCGGCTGGCTGATCGTCGGCGTGATCCTCGTGTCGGGCACGGTGCTCAACGCCATGCTGACCAACCGGATGTGGCTCATCGCGGGGTGGCTCGGGTTCTTCGCGGTCCAGGCCGTGGTCCGCGGCCTGCTCTTCGGCACCGCTATTCCCGGCGCGCTGGGCATGGCCACCGGCATCGCTTTCGTGCTCTACACGAACTACATGGTCACCGACCCGGGCACGACGCCGTCGAAACCGGTTTCGCAGTTCGCCTTCGGGGCCGGGGTGGCGCTCGCGTACGGCTTCTTCATGGCGGTGCACGTGGCTTACGGCCTGTTCCTCGCCACGGCGAGCGTGTGCCTGATCCGCGGGGCGTTCCTGTGGAGCCTGCACTTTTCGAACAAGGCGCGCGTCAAGTTCGAAGCCGACCAGGCCGCGCGGAAGGCGAAGCTGGAAGTCTCCCCGCCGGCGGACGACGAGCGGCCCGGGGCGGTCGCGGCATGACTGGCGGCGCACCGCCCGGACCGCCGCGGCGAACGACTTTCCGGTTGCTGAAACAGCTTTTCACCGACCGGCTCGCACTGATGGGCGACAACGCCGAGGAGTACGGCGACCTCGTGCGCATCGCCATCGGCCCGAAGACGATGTACCTCGTCAACCACCCGGACCTGGCGAAGCACGTGCTCGCCGACAACGCCGCGAACTACCACAAGGGAATCGGGCTGCAGGAGGCCCGCCGGGCGCTCGGCGACGGTCTTCTCACCAGCGACGGGGAGGTCTGGCACCGGCAGCGGCGGACGATCCAGCCGGCGTTCCAGCCCAAGCGGATCGCCCGGCAGGCGGGTCTGGTGGCGGCCGAGGCGGACCGTCTCGTCAAGCGGCTCGCCGCGCATCCGGGTCCGGTCGACATCCTGCACGAGATGACCGGGCTGACGCTCGGCGTGCTCGGCAAGACGCTGCTCGACGCGGAACTCGGCGGGTACGGCACTCTCGGCCACTCCTTCGAGGCCGTGCAGGACCAGGCCATGTTCGAGGCGATCACGCTGGGCGCGGTGCCGGGATGGGTGCCGCTCAGGAAGCAGACCCGCTTCCGCGCCGCCCGCGACGATCTGCGCCGGATCGCCGACGAACTGATCGACCAACGGCTCGCGAATCCGGTCGCGGGCGGCGAAGACGTCCTCTCGCGGCTGGTCGACTCCGGGACAGAGGACGGGTCGTCGCGCGAGCGCGTGCGGGACGAGCTGATCACCTTGCTGCTGGCGGGACACGAAACGACGGCGAGCACGCTCGGCTGGGCGTTCCACCTCGTCGACGAGCACCCCGACGTCGCCGCGCGATTGCACGCGGAGGCCGTCGACGTGCTCGGCGACCGGCTGCCCGGCTACGACGACCTGCGGCGGCTGACCTACACCACGGCGGTCGTCGAAGAGGTCATGCGCCTGTACCCGCCGGTGTGGCTGCTTCCGCGGGTGGCGCAGGCCGACGACGAGATCGGCGGATACCGCGTGCCGGCCGGGTCTGACGTCGTCGTGGTGCCCTACACGCTGCACCGGCACCCGGCGTTCTGGGCCGACCCGGAGCGCTTCGACCCCGGGCGGTTCGACCCGGCCGGGCACGCGGGACGGCCGCCGCGCTACACCTACCTCCCGTTCGGAGCCGGGCCGAGGTTCTGCGTCGGCAACAGCCTCGGGCTGCTGGAGGCGGTGTTCGTGCTCGCGATGACCGCGCGGGACCTGGAACTGCGCAAAGTGCCCGGCCGCCCGGTCGAACCCGAGGCGATGCTCTCGCTGCGCGTGCGCGGCGGACTGCCGATGACGGTGCGCCCGCGCCCGGCGCGGGAACGCCGGGCCGCCGCCTGAGCCGCGGCGGACATTCGATGAGGAGGTAACCGAGTGGAACCCCAGACTACCGAGGAAGAACGCTTCCGGGACCTGACCCTGGAGGCCTACGCGGACACGATCGTGCCGGGGGAGAAGCGGTTCCCCGGGGACCGGGCGGTCGCGGGAGCCGCGCCCGGCCCGGGCGCCGTGGCGGCGGGCGCGCTCGAACTGCTGAACTTCGACGCGACCGGCGTGACAGCCGGACTTCCGTTCCTCGCGCAGTCGGTGAACGACCACGCGAAGGCTTACGCGTCCGAGGCGGAGCTGGAACTCGACACCGGGCTCCCGCCGTTCGTCGCCCTCCCGTACGAGCACCGCCGCGAACTGGTGCGGCGCCTCACCACGCCCGGCCATCCGGAGAAGGACGGCTGGGTCAGCCTGGCGCTGTTCTGCAACATGGCCTTCGACAGCGCCGCGCACCGGCACACCGCCGAAGCGATCCGCGACGGCCATCCCGGCCTGCTGGCCCTGGGGTACCGGCCGCCGGACGCCGACGGGGCCTGGCGGTTCCCGAAGTACGGCTACGGGCGCGAGCTGGCCGAGATCCACCCGGACACCACACCCATGGGGAGCCCGTCGTGACCGCCGTCGAGAAGACCGACGTCGTCATCGTCGGCAGCGGATTCGGCGGGTCCATCCCCGCCTATCACCTCGCCGCGGGCGGGGCCGAGGTGACCGTGCTGGAGCGCGGGCCGTGGCTGGCCGCGAACGACTTCGAACACGACTACCTGCTCGGCTCGTCTTACACGCGAGTGTTCGATTTCGTCGTCGGCGACGGGATGAGCGTGCTGGGCGGCAACTGCGTCGGCGGCGGCAGCGTGGTGTACTTCGCCGCGATGCCGCGGGCACCGAGGTTCGTCTTCGAACGGCACGGGAGCATCGGGCGGCGGATGTGGCCGTCAGCCATCACCCGGGATTCGCTCGACCCGTGGTACGACCGCGTCGACGAATCGCTCCCGGTGTCCACACAGGACTGGAACGACGTGTCCTACGCCGGCGGGCTGTGGGCCGCCGCCTGCCGCCACTCCGGCCGGACGGCGAACCCGGCCCCGGTCGCGGTGGACAACGACCAGTGCGTCAACTGCAACTTCATGATGGCCGGCTGCAAGTTCGACGCCAAACGGTCGATGCTGACGAACTATCTGCCCGCCGCGCTCGCGCACGGCGCGCGGATCCGGCCGCTGCACGAGGTCCAGCGGCTGGAACGCACCGCGGACGGCGGCTACCGGGTCCACTTCGCCATCGTGGACGACGAGGACTACCGCGTGCACACCGGCAGTGGCGTGATCGAGGCGAAGGTCGTCGTCATCGCCGCCGGCGCGGGCGCGACGCCGGTCATCCTGCAGCGGTCGGAAGAGGCGCTCGGCCGGATGCCGCACGGGGTCGGCCGGTACTTCTCGGGCAACGGCGAACGGCTCAACACCGCGGTCGTCGACGAGGACCGGGTGCGCGAGGTGCTCGGCCTGTCCCGCGAGGACGGCCCGGTCTACTCCGCGAACCACATCGGCAAGGGCCCGACCGTGGCGAACTGGGACAAGCTCGACGGCTCGCTGCCGGAGTACGAGCGGTATTCGCTGGAGCAGCTGTACTTCCCGCCCGGCCTGGGCACGATCCTCGCGCAGGTTCCCGGGGGAGCGGAGCCGCGCTGGTTCGGGCCGGAAAAGAAGGAAATGCTCAAGCAGTGGGCCAACTGGCTGACGATCTTCCTGATGACCGAGGACGACAACGAGGGCGTTTTCGGCGCGCCGCCGCCCACCGGCAACGCCTACCGGATCTCGCAGCAGATGCTCGGCCGGGGGCCGCTGCGCTACGAGCCGACCGAAAACACCCGGCGCGGCTGGAATCTCGCGGACGCCGACTGCCGGGCGATCATCGAGAAGGACGGCCTGGCGAAGGTCGCGCCCTGGACCAACGACCTCGTCGGCGCCTACACCGTCCATCCGCTGGCGTCGTGCCGGATCGGGGACGACCCGGCGACCTCCGCGCTGCACCCGAACCACGAACTGCGCGACCACCCCGGCATTTTCGTCACCGACAGCGCTTCGGTGCCGGGTGCGCTCACGGTGAACCCGGCCATGACGATCGCCGCGCTCGCCGAGCGGTCCGTCCCCGGGATCGTGCGGGCGCTGCGGGACCGGGGCGTGGACGTCAGCTACGGCGCCCCGGCTCCGGACGGTTCGACCACCGGCAGGCGGGCAGTGTCCAAACTCGACCTCGTCGCGAGGATCTGACCGTGGCGCCGGGTCCGGTCCGGGCCGCGCTCCGGCGGGCGCTGCGGGACGTCCAGTACGTCGAGGCGGTGCGGCCGCGGCGAGCACGCGGCCTGGTCCGGGACGTCTACCGAGAGGTCGAGCGAGACTTCGGCATTCTCGCGCCGCCGATCGCGCTGCACTCGCCCGCGCCCGACGTGCTCGCCGCGGCCTGGGTGCTGCTGCGGGAGTCGCTGGTCGCCGGCGGCCGAGCCGGCCGGGCCGACCGCGAGACCGTCGCGGCGGCGGTGTCGGCGGCCAACTCGTGCCCGTACTGCGTCGAGGTGCACGGGATGGCGCTGAGCGCGCTCGGCCGTCCGGGCACGGCGGCGTCGATCGAGGCGGACGTCGCGATCGACGACCCGGGCGCCCGCGCGCTTGCCGCGTGGTCGCGCGGTGCTCGGCTGCCTCCGGCAGTGTCGTCGGGCGAGCTGGCCGAACTGGCCGCGGTCGCCGTGGCCTTTCACTACCTGAACCGGATGGTGGGAGTCTTCCTCAAACCTTCGCCGCTGCCGGACAACGTCCCCGCTCCCGCGCGAGCGAAAGCGAAGGCACTGCTCGGGTTCTTCCTCAAGCCGGGCGAAGCGCCGGTCGCGGGCGGGTCGCTGGCGCGGCTGCGACCGGCGGCAGGAGACAGTCCGGAGTGGACAGTGCCGGGCAGCGTTCTCGCCGACGGCTTCGTCCGGGCCGCGGTGGTGTTCGAGGCGGCGGGGGAACGGGTGCTGGCTCCGCGCGTGCGCGAGCTGGTCCGCCGCGAACTCAAGGCGTGGAACGGCGAACCGCCCGGACTGAGCCGGAACTGGGCCGAGCAGGCGCTGACCGAGCTGCCCGCGTCCGAGCGTGCTGCGGCGCGATTCGCTTTGCTGGTGGCCAAAGCGGCGTACCAAGTGGACGCCGGGGTGATCGAGGCCGTCCGTCTCGACGGGACAGACGACCGCGCGTTGGTCGAAGCGGCCTCGTGGGCCGCGTTCACCGCCGCGGCGGAAATGGGCGGCCGCCTGGCATTGCACCCGTGACGGGAAACGTCGGCCTTGGCGATTTCGGTTTCGCGGCAAGGAATCTTTTCGGTCCGGCCCGCGGGCAGGAACAGAGAAGACCGTGGGCGCGCGGGCGGCCATGCTGGGACGGAGGCGATTCCAGTGAACGGCGTTGAAGAGCAAGTGGGAGTGCGGTGGCATGAGCGTTGAGCGAATTTCGATCGTCGGGATCGGCCTGAAGTACCCCGACGCGGATTCCCCGGAGCAGCTCTGGGAGAACGTGCTGGCCGGCCGCCGAGCTTTCCGCCGGCTGCCCGACGAGCGGATGAACCGCGAGGACTACTACTCGCCGGATCCGCAGGCTCCGGACCGGTTCTACGCGCAGAAGGCGGCGGTCCTGCGGGGCTGGGAATTCGACCGGGTGAAGCACAAGGTCGCCGGAAGCACTTTCCGCGCCACCGACACCACCCACTGGCTGGCGCTGGAGGTCGCGGCCGCGGCACTGGCCGACGCGGGGTTCGCCGGCGGCGAGGGCGCGCCGAAGGCGTCCACCGGCGTGGTCGTCGGCAACAGCCTCGCCGGCGAGTTCACCCGCGCCAACCTCATGCGGCTGCGCTGGCCCTACGTGCGCCGGACGGTCGCCGCGGCGCTGGCCGGGCGCGGCTGGGGCGACGCGGAGACCGCGGAATTCCTGCGGGCACTGGAGATCCAGTACAAGGAGCCGTTCCCGGAGATCAACGAGGACTCCCTCGCCGGCGGGCTGGCCAACACCATCGCCGGGCGCGTGTGCAACTACTTCGACTTCGGCGGCGGCGGGTTCACCGTCGACGGAGCCTGCTCGTCCTCGCTGCTGTCGGTGGTCACCGCGGCCAACGCGCTCGTGCAAGGCGACCTCGACCTGGCCGTCGCCGGCGGGGTCGACCTGTCCATCGACCCGTTCGAGGTGATCGGTTTCGCGAAGACCGGCGCGCTGGCCGCGCGGGAGATGAAGGTCTACGACGCCGATTCGAACGGTTTCTGGCCCGGTGAAGGCTCCGGAATGCTCGTGCTGATGCGGGAAAGCGACGCGGTCGAGCAGGGCAGGCGGATCTACGCTTCGCTCGGCGGCTGGGGAGTGTCCTCGGACGGGAAGGGCGGCATCACCCGGCCGGAAGCGGGCGGACACCGGCTCGCGCTCGAACGCGCTTACCGGCGCGCCGGCTACGGCGTCGAGACCGTTTCCTACTTCGAGGGGCACGGCACGGGCACCGCGCTGGGCGACGCCACCGAGATCGAGGCGCTGTCGTCCGCCCGGCGCGACGCCGATCCGCTCGCCGCGCCCGCGGCGCTCTCGACTATCAAGGGCAACATCGGCCACACCAAGGCAGCGGCGGGCGTCGCCGGGCTGATCAAGGCGACGCTCGCCGTGCACCACCAGATCATCCCGCCGGGCACCGCGCATCACGAGCCGCACGAATCGCTCACCGGAGCCTCGGCGCGGATGTTCGTCCCCCGGGAAGCGACGCTGTGGCCGCCGGACCAGCCCGTGCGCGCCGGTGTTTCGGCGATGGGTTTCGGCGGGGTCAACTCCCACGTCACGGTCACCGAGGCGCCGGCGGCCGCGCGCCGCCGCGAGGTCGACGACCGCTCCTGCGCGCTGGTCGCCGGACGGCAGGACGCCGAACTGCTGCTGTTCGATGCCGACGACCTCGCCGCGCTGCGCGCCCGGATCGCGGCGGTGCTGCAGTTCGTGCCGAAGCTGTCGTTCGCGGAACTGACCGACCTGGCCGGGCAGCTCGCCGGCGAGCTCGCGGGACGGCCGGTGCGCGCCGCGGTCGTCGCCGCCGATCCCGAGCAGGCCGAACGGAAACTCGCGAAACTGCTGGCCGGACTGGAGTCCGGCGACTCCGTGTTCTCCGCCGCCGACGGCGTCTTCGCGAGCAGCCGCACCTCGCCGCCGAAGATCGGCTTCCTGTTCCCCGGCCAGGGATCGGGCCGGGGCGGGGAAAGCGCGCTGCGGCGGCGGTTCGCCGCGGCTGCCGACCTCCACCGCGCGGCCGGGCTGCCCGCGGGCGGCGACCAGATGGCCACCGAGGTGGCGCAGCCGCGCATCGTCGCCGGTTCCCTCGCCGGGCTGCGCGTGCTGCGCCAGTTCGGGATCGAGGCGGATTCGGCGACCGGGCACAGCCTCGGCGAGCTGACCGCCCTGCACTGGGCCGGTGCGCTGGACGAGCGGGCGCTGCTCGAACTCGCGAAGGTGCGGGGCGAGGTGATGGCCAGGACGGCGGACGGCTCCGGGGCGATGGCCGGGATCGCCGCGTCGCCCGACCGCGTCGAGGAACTGGGCCTGGGCGACGAGGTGGTCATCGCCGGGTACAACGCGCCTCAGCAGACCGTGCTGTCCGGCTCGGCCGAGGCGATCGACCGGATCGTGGCGCGGGCGAAGGCGGAAGGCCTCGGCGCGGCCCGGCTCAAGGTGTCGCACGCGTTCCATTCGCCGGCGGTCGCGCCCGCCGCGCGCGCGATGACCGCCCGGCTCGGCGAATTCTCCTTCGCCCGGCTCGAACGGCCGGTGGTTTCGACGGTCAGCGGGGACGTGCTGCACGCCGCCGAGGACCTGCCCGCGCTGCTGTGCGAGCAGATCGTGCTGCCGGTCCGCTTCCGGGAGGCCGCGACCCGGGTGGCCGAGCGCAGCGACCTGGCCGTCGAGGTCGGCCCGGGCCGCGTGCTCGCCGGGCTGTTCGAGGAGACCGCCCCGGAGACTCCGGTGCTGTCGATCGACACCGACGACGGGTCGCTGGCAACGCTGCTGCGAGTGCTCGGCGCCGCGTTCGCCCTGGGCACTCCGATCGCGGCCGGGGCACTGTTCGAGGGCCGGGCAGTCCGGCCGCTGCCCGAGGACGGCCGGTACCGGTTCCTGTCCAGCCCGTGCGAGGCCGCGCCGAAGATCGACGCGGAACTCGCCGCCGAACTGGCCGCGAAGAAGGCCGAGGCGGACGAGAACACCAGTGCCGCGGGCGACGGCTCCGGAAAGTCCACTTTGGACCTTCTGCGCGAGGTCGCCGCCGACCGTGTCGAGCTTCCGCTGGAGACAGTCACCGCCGACACCCATCCGCTGGACGATCTGCACCTCTCGTCGATCACCGTGGGCCAGCTGGTCAACGACGTCACCCGGGTGCTGGACCGTCCGGCGCTGGCGGGCATGCCGAACTTCGCGACCGTCCGCCTCGGCGAACTGGCCGAGATGATCGACGAGCTGGCGGCGACCGAGGGCGGCGCGGACTCGGCGGCCCGGGGAGAAGCGCCGGGGATCGGACCCTGGGTCCGGCCGTTCGCAGTCGAGCACGTGCCCGCGCCGCGCCCGGCCGCGGCGGAGCACACCAGCGAAGGCGACGCCCAGTGGCAGGTGTTCACGACTCCGGGAAATCCTTTGGCCGCACCGTTGCGGACCGCGCTGGCGAGCGCTGGGGTGGGCGACGGCGTGCTGCTGTGCCTGCCGTCGGACTGCGGCCCCGAGCACGCCGGGCTGTTCCTCGAGGCCGGACGCGCGGCGCTGGCCGCACCGGCCGGTACGCGGTTCGTCGTGGTGCACCACGGTTACGGCGCGTCCGGCCTGGCCAAGACCTTGCATTTGGAGGACCCGTCAGCGAAGACCACGCTCGTCGACCTGGCCGACCCCGAGCCCGCCGATCCGGCCGCAGTCGCCGCCGCGGTGGCCACGGTGGCAGCCGAGGTAGCCGCGACCTCGGACTTCGCCGAAGTCCGCTACGACGCCCACGGCGACCGGACCGTACCCCGGCTCACCGCGCTGCCTCCCGCTCCGGCCGGTCCGGTCCAGGAGTCGCTGGACCGCGGCGACGTGCTGCTGGTCACCGGCGGCGGCAAGGGGATCACCGCGGAGTGCGCCTTGGCGCTCGCCAAGGACTCCGGCGCCCGGCTCGCCTTGCTCGGGCGCAGCGACCCCGAGGCCGACACCGAACTCGCCGAGAACCTCGACCGGATGGAAGCCGTCGGCATCCGCTGCCGCTACGAGCGCGCCGACGTCACCGATCCGGCGCGGACAGCCGACGCCGTCCGCAGGCTGGAAGCCGAACTCGGCCCGGTGACCGCGATCCTGCACGGCGCGGGCCGCAACGAACCGGCCGCCCTGTCCAGCCTCACCGAGGACAGCTTTCGCGAGACGCTCGCCCCCAAGGTCGGCGGATTGGCCGCGGTGCTGGACGCGGTGGACCAGGACCGGATCAAGCTGCTGGTCACCTTCGGCAGCATCATCGGCAGAGCAGGGCTGCGCGGGGAAGCGCACTACGCCACGGCGAACGACTGGATGACCGAGCTGACCCTGCGTTTCGGCCGGGAACACCCGGCGGCGCGGGCGGTCGCGCTGGAATGGTCGGTCTGGTCGGGCGCCGGGATGGGGGAGAAGCTCGGCGTGGTCGGCGCGCTGACGCGCGAGGGCATCACGCCGGTCCCGACCGAGGAGGGGATCGCCGTCCTGCGCCAGGTGCTGGCCGATCCCTCCGCGCCGCCGGTGCTGGTGGTCTGCGGGCGCACGGCCGGGCTGGCCACCCTGCCGATCCGGAAGCGGGAGCTGCCGCTGACCCGGTTCGTCGATCGCGCGGTCGTGCACTACCCGGGCGTCGAACTGGTCACCGAGGCGGACCTGTCCGCGGGCAGCGATCCCTACCTGGCCGACCATCTGCTCGACGGCCAGCTGCTGTTCCCCGCGGTGCTCGGCATGGAGGCGATGACGCAGGCGGCCGCGGCCGTGCTCGGCCGTTCCGGCACGCCGGTGTTCGAGGACGTCGAGTTCCTCCGGCCGGTCATCGTGCCGCCCGGCGGGACGACGACGATCCGGCTGGCCGCGCTCGCCCGCGACGCCGACACCGTCGACGTGGCGCTGCGCAGCGGGGAGACCGGGTTCAGCGCCGACCATTTCCGCGCCCGGCTGAGCTTCGCGCGGCAGGACGTGCTGGGCGAGCGGACGTCCTGCGAAGCCGCCCTTCCGCCGGTGCCGGTGGAGCCGGTGAGCGAGCTGTACGGGTCGGTTCTGTTCCAGGGCAAGCGGTTCCAGCGCGTGCTGGGCTACCGCCGCGCGTCCGCCCGGCACGCCGTCGCCGAGATCGCCACGACCGCCAACGTGGACTGGTTCGCCCCGTTCCTGCCGCAGGACCTGCTGCTCGCCGACCCCGGCGCCCGCGACGCGATGATGCACGCCATCCAGTGCTGCGTGCCGGACGCGACCTTGCTCCCGCAAGCGGTCGAGCGGCTGTACCTGGCCGAACCGGGAAGCCAGCACGAGGACTACGTCGTGCTGGACGCGCGGGAACGGTCCCAGGAAGGAGACAGCTACGTCTACGACCTCGACGTCCGCAATCCGGACGGGACGCTGGTGGAGCGCTGGGAAGGGCTCAAGCTCCGCGCGGTCCGGAAGCGGTCCGGGGCCGGGCCGTGGGTCCCGGCCATGCTCGGGTCCTATGTGGAACGTGCCTGCGAGCGAGTGCTCGGCGGAAGCCGGGCGGTGGCGCTGGAGCCGGACCCGGCGGGCAGCCCGGCCAGGGGGATCGCCGGACGGCGTGCACAGACGGCGCTCGCCGCGGGCCGGACGCTCGACCGGCCCGTCTCGATCCGCTACCGCCCGGACGGCAAACCGGAATTGGACGGCGACAGCGGCACTGCCGTCACCGCGTCGCACACCGCGCAGCTGACGCTCGCAGTGACCGGAACCGGTCCGCTCGCCTGCGACATCGAAACCGCGGTCGAACGGTCCGAAGAGGACTGGTCCGGGCTGCTGGGCGAAGAACTGCGCACCGCGGGGCACCTGCTGGCCGCGGACCTCGGCGAACCGCTCGCCGTGGCCAACACCCGGGTGTGGAGTGCGCTGGAATGCGTCCGCAAGACCGGCGAGATGACCGGCACGCTCACCGTGCGCGAGACAGCCGAGGACGGTTGGGCGCTGCTGGCCTGCGGCGCCGCGCGGATCGCCACCTGGGCGACGACGGTCGGCGACCGGCCGGACCCGATCGTCTTCGCCGTGCTCCAGGGAGAGGAGAGCTGAAGATGACCGACTACTACGAGATCCGCCACACAGTCGGCTTCGAAGAGACCAACCTGGTGGGCAACGTCTACTACGTCAATTACGTGCGCTGGCAAGGCCGCTGCCGCGAGCTGTTCCTCAAGGAAAAAGCCCCGGCCGTGCTGGAAGAACTCCGCGACGACCTGAAGCTGTTCACGCTCAAGGTCGAATGCGAGTTCTTCGCCGAGATCACGGCGTTCGACGAACTGTCGATCCGGATGCGGCTGGAAGAGCTTACGCAGACCCAGCTCCAGTTCGCGTTCGACTACGTGCACCTGCACCCGGACGGCGATCGGCTGGTCGCGCGCGGACGGCAGCGGATCGCGTGCATGCGCGGCCCCAACCGGGAAACCGCGCCGTCCCGGGTTCCCGAGCACCTGCGGGAAGCGCTCGCCGCGTACACGATCGACGGCGCGGCGGACGGCAAGGGCATCTGACGTGGCCGGGGAACAGGACAGGTTCGCCGACCAAGGGGTGCTCGCCCGCCTGTCAGCGTCATCCGCACGGCCCACGCTTCCCGAAAAGCACGGCCTGCGCCAAGTGCTGGGCCAGTTCGCGACGGGAGTCACGGTGCTGACCGCGGGCGGAGCGGACGCGCACGGGATGACCGCGAACGCGCTGTCTTCCGTCTCGCTGGAACCGCCGCTGCTGCTCTGCTGCGTCTCTCGGGCGGCACGGATGCACACCGCCATCGTCAGCGCGGGTTCCTTCGCGGTGAACATCCTTGCCGCCGGGCAGCAGGAACTGTCGAAGTACTTCGCCGATTGGCGGCGTCCCGCGGGGATGGGCCAGTTCGACGCGGTCGCCTGGACGGCGGGCAGCGAAACCGGCGCACCGCTGCTGGAAGGCACGCTGGCGTGGCTGGAATGCGAGCTGGAGCAGGTAGTGGCCGGCGGCGACCATTCGATCTTCCTGGGCCGGGTGGTCGCCGCCAGCCGCGGCTCCGGCGAGCACGCGCTCGTCTTCTACGGCGGCCGCTACCACCACGTCGACGGGCACGCCCGCGCGGCGTGAAGACAGCGCCGCCGATCGCGCCGGGCCGCCGGTCCGGGCGAAAACCGCACAGCAGGCCGGAATCGACGTGGTCGGTGCCGACCGGAGCGAGGAGGACCGGCATGACCGCGAACGGACCCATCGGCCGACCGGCGGCGCCTGCGAAACCCCGGCCGGAAACCGCCGACGAGCCGGTGGAAACCAGGATCCGGACGTGTGCCGCTCTCAGCCGCGGAATCGTGTGGGCGGACATCGTCGCCGAGATCGAGCGGGACGCCGCCGTCGTGCGGCGCAGAGAAGCGGCTTGAGCGGCGCGCGGCCAGTTCGGTTGGGTTCCCGAAACCTTCGCGGCCGCCCCGATCCCGCAATCGATGAGGCGCTGAACCCCCGGGGCGGGAGACGACCATCGACAGCGGCGACGACGACAACCGCGAGCTGCCGAGGAGACATCGTGCGCACACCAGACACCTGGGACCTCTTGGTCGACCGCTCCGACCCCGCCGACCTCGTGCTCCGGCCGGGACCGGACCGGCCGCTCGAGCCGGGCCAGATCCGGCTGGCGGTCGAGAAGTTCGGGCTGAGCATGAACAACGTCACCTACGCGCGGCTCGGGGATTCCGCGCTGCCCTTCTGGAACGCCTTCCCCGCCCCGGAGGGGTACGGCCGGCTCCCGGTCTGGGGGTTCGCGCACGTCGAGGAGTCCCGGCACCCGGAGATCGAGGCGGGCCGCCGGTATTTCGGCTACCTGCCGATGGCCAGCCATTTCACCCTCGCGGCCGAGCCGGACGGCGACGGCCTGCTGGACGTTTCCGGCGTCCGCGATTTCATGCACGTCTGGTACCGCACCTACCGGCCCGCGCCGGCCGAGGACGAGCTGGACGACCGCCGCGCGCTGCTGTGGCCGATCTTCCCGGCGTCCATGGTGCTGAACGACTATCTGCGGCGGACCGGCGCACACGGCGCGGACACCGTGGTGGTCACCAGCGCCTCCAGCAAGACCGCGATCGGCATGGCCGGGCTGCTGGCGGGCAACGGGCAGTTCCGGACCGTGGGCGTCACCGCCGACAAGCCGTTCCTGACCGCGCTGGACCGCTACGACGAGGTCGTCTCCTACGACGAGCTCGCCGCGCTGGCGGCCGGCAAGGGGACGGCCGTGCTGGTCGACTTCACCGGCGACGCCAAGCGGCTCGCCGCCGCCTACGAGCTCCTCGCGGACCGGCTGGTGTACACCGCCCTCGTCGGATACACCCACCCCGACGCCCAGCTGGAGCCGCCGGAACTGCCCGGCCCGGAGCCGGAGATCTTCTTCACCCCGGCCTACGAGGAGGAAACCGCGCGGGCCGAAGGACAACCGGCCTACCGCGGGCGGTACACGGCCGCCGAGGAACAGTTCGTCCGGAGCAGCACCTCGTGGCTGCGCATGTCCGCCGGGAAAGGGCCGGACGCGGCGGCCGACGTCTTCCGCTCGCTGCTGGCGGGCGAGCCGGGCCCGTCGGCCGGGCATGTCCTTCGACCGTAGAGGAGAGGTTCCGCCATGCGACCGTTCCGCATCGACATCCCCGAAGCCGACCTCGACGACCTCCGGCGGCGGCTGGCCGAAACCCGGTGGCCCGCCGAGATCCCGGACTCCGGCTGGGAACGCGGGGTCCCGCTGACCTACCTCCGGGAGCTGGCCGAGTACTGGCGCACAGAATACGACTGGCGCGCCGCCGAGGCCGAGCTCAACCGGCTTCCCCAGTACACCACCGAAATCGACGGCGTCTCGGTGCACTTCGCGCATGCCCGCTCGCCGCACCCGGACGCCACGCCGGTGCTCCTCACGCACGGCTGGCCCGGTTCGTTCACCGAATTCCTCGACGTCGTCGGGCCGCTGACCGACCCGCCCGCGCACGGCGGCGACGCCTCCGACGCCTTTCACGTCGTCATCCCCTCCATCCCCGGCTACGGCTTCTCCGGTCCCGTCCGGGAGAGCGGCTGGGACGTGCCGCGAGTGGCCCGCGCCTGGGCCGAACTGATGCGCCGGCTGGGCTACGACCGGTACTTGGCCCAAGGCGGCGACTGGGGCGAGGTCATTTCGCTGGAGCTGGGCCGGACCGACCCCGAGCACGTCCTCGGGGTGCACGTCAACATGCTGGTCACCTTCCCGGCTCCGGACCTGGAGCTGAGCGACGAGGACCGGGCGCGCGTGGCGCACGGCCTGCACTTCGCCGAGGACGGCACCGGCTGGCAGAAGATCCAGTCCACCCGGCCGCAGACGCTCGCCTACGGCCTCACCGATTCCCCGGCGGGCCAGCTGGCCTGGATCGTGGAGAAGTTCAAGGAGTGGACCGATTCGGAGAAGACGCCGGAGGACGCGGTTTCGAGAGACCGGCTGCTGACCAACGTGACGGTGTACTGGCTGACCGCGACCGCGGGCCCCAGCGCGCAGCTGTACTTCGAGACCACGCGCACCACGCCGGACTTCATCCGCACCTGGGGCGGTCCGTGGCCGCTGACCGTGCCGGTGGGGGTCGCGGTGTTCCCGGCCGACGCGACGCGGCCGGTGCGGGCGCTGGCCGAACGCGCGCTGCCCACCCTGGCGCGCTGGACCGAGTTCGAGCACGGCGGCCACTTCGCCGCGCTCGAACAGCCCGAAAAACTGGTCGGCGACATCCGGGCGTTCGCGCGCTCGCTGCGCCGGTGATCGGAGGCGACGATGCGTGTTCTGTTCCTCACCGTGGCGAACCGCTCCCACCTGCACATCGCGACCCCGTTCGCCTGGGCGCTGCGGACCGCGGGCCACGAGGTCCTGGTCGCCGCCCAGCCGGATCTGGCCGGCTCGATCGGAGCCACCGGGCTGACCGGGGTGGCGGCCGGCGACCTGGTCGAGGTCATCGGCGGCATGAACGAGGCCGAGCCCGCTCCGGGCACCGCGGCCCCGGGCGGGCCGCGGCCCAACCCGGTGCAGACCCAGTACGCCGAGGACGATCCGGCGGCCGAGTTCGAGACGCTGGTCGAGCGGCTGTACCCGCTGATGTGCCCGGATTCCCTGTTCGACGACCTGATCGGGTTCGCCCGGACCTGGCGGCCGGACCTGGTCGTCTGGGACATGCTGACCTACGCGGGCCCGGTGGTGGCCCAGGCCTGCGGCGCGGCGCACGCCCGGCTCGTGCTGGCCACCGACGGCGTCGCCCAGGTCCGGTCGGCGTTCCTGGCCGGGCGCCGCGGCGCGGACCGCGACCCGATGCGCGACTGGCTCGGCCCCAAGCTGGCCCGCTTCGGCGGGGAGTTCAGCGAGGAGACCGTGCTGGGCCAGTGGACGCTGGACCTGATGCCGTCCTGGACCTGGCATCCGCCGGGGGTGACCTACCTTCCGGTGCGGCACATCCCGTTCAACGGGCCGGCGATGCTGCCGGACTGGCTGCGGGAGCCGCCGGAGGGCCGCCGGGTCTGCCTGACCCTCGGCAACTCCCACCGCGAGGCGGGCCGGGTCGAGGCCAGCTCCCGCGATCTGCTCTCCGCGGTCGCCGACCTCGACGTCGAGGTGGTCGCGACCCTGACCAAGGAGCAGGCCGGCGAGGCGGCGCTGCCGGACAACGTCCGCGCCGTGGACTTCGTCCCGCTCAACTTCCTGCTTCCCAGCTGCAGCGCGATCATCCACCACGGCGGGGCGGGCACGTTCGCCTCCGCCGTCGAGCACGGCGTTCCGCAGCTCATCACGCCCAGCTGCTGGTGGACCGAGAAGTGGTACGGCCCGGTGGCGATGGCCAACGGCCTGGAGAAGCGCGGGGCCGGAATCTACGTCGGCGACTCCGACGTGATCACCCCGGACGCGCTGCGCGGTGCGCTGGTCCGGCTGGTGGACGACCCTTCCTACCAGGCGAACGCCGCGCGGCTGCGCGAGGAAGCGCTGGCTACGCCGACTCCGAACGACATCGTGCCGGAGCTGGAACGGCTCACCGCGGCTCACCGGACGGAGGCGCCGTGACCCGCACTCTGGAAGAGAGCGACCGCACCGCGGCGGGGCGGACCAGGCGTCCGCGCGACCGGGCCTGGTGGCTCGTGGGCGCGGCGATCTCGGTGGCTTTCCTGGCCTACGCGCTGCCGCCGTACCTGACGCTGAACCCGCGGCTGTCCCGGCTCCCGATGACACCTGGTTTCCCGGAGCACTACGGGTTGCTCGTCGCGCACATCGCGTGCGGGACGATCGCCATCGCCACCGCGCCAGTGCAGGTTTGGGGCCGGCTCCGGCGGCGGCGTCCGGCTTTGCACCGCGTTCTGGGCCGGGTGTACGTGTTCGCCGGGGTGATCCCGGCGGCCCTGCTGTCCTTCGTGATCATGCCGGTTTCGCTGTACCCGCCCGGAAATCTGGTCACCGGCGTGCTGTGGCTGGCCGCCACGGTGGTCGCCTACGCGCACGCTCGCGGGCGCAGGTTCGCCAGGCACCGGCAGTGGATGATTTACAGCGTCGCGCTGACCTACTCGGTCGTGTGGGGCCGCCTCGTGCTGGTGGCTCTGCCGTTCGTTCCCGGCTACTCGCCGCCGTGGGCGATCATGGCCGGGCAGACCGCGACCTGGATCGGGTTCACCGTCAATCTGCTGCTGGCCCAGTGGTGGCTCGGCCGGACGGCTCGCCGCCCGGCCCCGGTTCCCGTTCGCGGCTGAACGGCGGACGGCGCCCCTCGGCAGAGCCGCTGAGGGGCGCCGGTGTGTCATCGGTCAGGCGGCGGGAAGTCCGGCTCGGCGGCGGCCCCAGCGTCGCATGACGGGGCGTTCGACGCCGATGTGGAGCAGCCAGCCGGCCAGCACGGTGGTCACGAAGAACCCGATCAGCACGAGGATCGCGACTCCGGTGGAGAACTGACGGCCGCCCATCAGCGTCCGGCCGTACAGCAGGACGAGGCCCTGACAGAGGTAGAACGCGAAGGACACCTCGCCGAGCCAGACCATCGGGCGGCTGCGCAGCCCGCCGGTGCGCGCGCCGCGCACGTCCGCGGACGCGAAGGAACCGACCAGCAGCCCCAGGGGCACGATCATCACCGCGTCGAACCGGAACACCGGCGGCAGCCAGAGGGACAGGGCGTAGCAGACGGCGAACGCGAGCGAAGACCGGCCGATTCCGGCGTGCCGCCACCGGCCGGTGCGCACGATGCGGGCGATCAGCATGCCGAGCACGAAGTCCGGCAGCCGGGTCGGCGGGAAGAAGTAGCCCAGCCAGAACTGCGCGGTGGAGGGGGATCCGCCCGCGCCCGGCCCGCCGGTCACCGCGGGCAGCGCGAACTGCACCAGCAGCGCCACTGCGGCCACAATCGCGACCACGACGCCAGCCGCCGGCCACAACCGGCGCTCCGGCAACCGCGAAACCGGGCCGATCAGCAACGGGAACAGCAAGTAGAACAACAGTTCCGAGCACAGCGACCAGCTCGGCGAGTTGACGCTGATCGACGCGCCCGGATCGGGCGAGAAGGAATGCACGAGCAGAAGGTTGGGCAGCCAGCGGGATATCGGCGTCGCCGCACCGGCGAACAAGATCATCGTCAGCGCCCAGGTGACCGCGTGGTTGGGATAGATCTTGAGCAGCCGGCGCCGCACGAACGAGCGTCCGGATTCGCCGGGCCGGTGGGACCAGGTCAGGACGAACCCGCTGAGCACGAAGAAAAACGACACGGCGGCGAAACCGCTGGTGTTGAGCACCTCGGCGTACGGGACGGCGACGGCCGGATCGGCGAACAGGTTCACCGGCTGGCCCGGCGTCACCGGCGACGCGGTCAGCGAGCTGTGGAAGGCGAAGACCAGACCAGCGGCCGCGAAGCGAAGCCCGGTCAAGGACGGACAGGCCGGCGAGGCCGGCTCCGGCTTCACCGCGGCGGGAACGGTCGGATTGACTGCGGACACGGAAGCTCCCCTCAGTACGCGCCGGACCGGAGCGGTCCGAGCGGGACGAATCCTCGTCCGGCGGGGTGCGCGCAGCGCCTCCGTGCTTGCGCGATGAAGGCAACCGAGAAGGCGATCCGCCGCCGTGCCGGTGCGAAGTTGGACGGGAAGGGACCGACAAACGGAGCAGGGAGAGATCCGATGCACGAAGGCTGTCCTGTCCTCGACCCGAGCGGTCGCGACCTCCACGGCGAAACGGCCCGGCTGCGCGGACTCGGGCCCGCGGTCCGGGTGGAGCTGCCCGGCGGCGTCCAGGCGTGGTCGATCAACAGCTACGCCGCGGTGAAGAAGGTGCTCGCCGACCCGCGGGTCACGAAGAGCGCCCGCAACCACTGGCCGAGGTTCATCAACGGCGAGATCCCGCCGGACTGGGAAATGATCAGCTGGGTCGCCATGGACAACATGGTGACCGCCTTCGGCGCCGACCACGTCCGCCTGCGCCGCCTGGTCGGCAAGGCGTTCACCCCGCGCCGCACCCAGGCGATCCGCCCGCACATCGCGAAGCTGGCGGACCAGTTGCTGGACAAGCTCGCCACCACCGGGCCGGGCGAGGTCGTGGACCTCCGGCAGGAGTTCGCCTATCCGCTGCCCGCCATGCTCGTGGCCGACCTGATCGGGATGTCCGAACAGGCCCGGGCCGAGACGGCGAAGGTGATCGACATGATGGTCGACACCACGGTCACGCCGGAGCAGGCCCAGAAGACCCTGCAAGGGTGGCGGGGGGCGATGCGGACGCTGATCGAGCACAAGCGGCGCGAGCCCGGCGCGGACATCACCACCGACCTGATCGCGGCCCGGGACGAGGACGGCTCGCGGCTGTCCGAGGACGAGCTGACCGACACCATTTTCGCCATCCTCGGCGCGGGTTCGGAGACCACGATCAACTTCTTCGACAACGCGATCACCGCGCTGCTCAGCCATCCCGGCCAGCTTGCTCTGGTGACCAGCGGAGAGATCAGCTGGGACGCGGTCATCGACGAGACGCTGCGGGTGCAGTCGCCGCTGGCGCACCTTCCGCTGCGGTACGCGGTGACCGACATCGAGCTGGACGGCGTGCGGATCCCGCAGGGCGACCCGATTCTGGTGAACTACAGCGGCGTCGGCCGCGACCCGGCCCGGCACGGCGAGAGCGCCTGCGAGTTCGACACGACCCGGGAGGACAAGGATCACCTGTCCTTCGGCTTCGGGCCGCACTTCTGCCTCGGCGCCGGCATCGCCCGCGCGGTCGCCACGATCGGCCTGTCCGCTCTGTTCCGCCGATTCCCGGAGCTGTCCCTGGCAGTGCCCGCCGAAGACCTGGAGCCGCTGCCCACGTTCATCATGAACGGCCACCGCAGCCTGCCGGTCCGTCTGACCGCCTAGCTCCTCGGCCCCCAAGAAGGCGAAAGCCGCTGACAGTGCCATGACGGCGGCATTGTCAGCGGCTTTCGCCTGTGCGGCATGGGGGAGAGGGGTTCTCCGGAGATCGACGGCGGTCGTCGGCCGCGGTGCCGGTCTTGTCGGTGAGCGGGTTGTAATGCTGACGGCACGAGGAAAACGCGCGCAGCGAAAGGCCGCCCCCGCGTTCGCGGAGGCGGCCGGTGGGTTCGCTCAGCCCTGGTCTTGCAGGACCGAAAGCGTGTTGCCCGCGGGGTCGGCGAACCACGCGATCAGCGGGCCGCCGCCGCGGTAGATGCCGCGTTCGTCGGCGTCGAAGCCGTCGTACCGCAGGAACTTCACGCCCCGGCCGGTCAGCCAGTCCACAACGGACTCGATGTCGGGCACCGGGAAGTTGAGGACCGTGTAGTTGCCCGGCTGGTGGTCCGGGTGCTGGTAGATGAGCACCTCCCGGTCGCCGGACACGTCGAGCCCGAGCAGGCCGTACTTCTCGTCGACCACGCGGACGGCCAAGCCGAGAGTCTCGGAGTAGAAGGTCCGGGCCGCGTCGAGGTCGTCGACGGCGATTCCGCTGAAAGCCTTGCTGTCGTTGAGCATCTCTGTCTCCTTACGGTCGATGGCGGCGGGAGCCGTCAGTGGCCCACCAGTTCGCCGGAACCCGCGCTTTCCTCCGCTGGGCCGGATCCTGCTTCGGCCTGGTTGTAGGCCGGGACGTGGCGCAAGGTGAGCAGGCACAGCACGCCGAGCACCGCGAACACGCCCACGCTCACCCCGACCGCCACGTTCAGCCCGTCGGTGTAGGCCGCGCGCGCAGTGGCCAGCAGCCCGGGTTCGGGATGGCCGGTGGCCAGCAGTTCGCTCAGGCTCCGCCGCGCCGCGGTGGTCTGCTCGGACGCCGGCACGTCGGAAAGGCCGGCGCGGTACACCGCCGCGCCCAGGCTGCCGACCAGTGCGATGCCCGCGGCCAGGCCGAGTTCGCTGAACGCCTGGGACAGCCCCGAGGCCGAGCCCGCCTGGTCCGGCCGCACCGAACCGACCACCAGCGCCGCGCCCAGCCCGGCGGGCAGCCCGTTGCCGCCGAGCGTGACCGCCCAGCCCACCACCAGCAGCCACGGGCTTCCGGTGCTCGGCACCTGCGTGAGCATCAGATACCCGGCCGCGGCGAGGAACATTCCAGCCGCCATCACATAGCCCGGGCGGATCCGCCGGGCCAGCGCCGGGGCGCCGAGCGAACCGGCGGTCATCGCCGCGATGGACGGGACCAGCAGCAGCCCGGCGCGCAGCGGATCCAGTCCGGTCACCAGCTGGAGGAACTGGGTGACCAGGTAGGTGGTGCCGCCCAGGAACACCGCGCCGATCACGCTGATGGTCAGCGCGTTGCGCAGCGTGCGGTTGCCGAACAGTCCCAGATCCAGCAGCGGGTGGTCCACGCGGCGCTGACGGCGCACGAACAGCACGCCGACGGCCAGGCCCGCGACGACCGCGGCGACGTAGGGGAATTCCACGCCGTTGCGGGCCATTTCGGTGATGCCGTAGATGGTGCCGAGCACCGCGAACAGCGAGAGGGCGACGCTGATCAGGTCCAGCGGGGCCGGGTTCTCGTCCCGGAACTCCGGCAGCACGAAGGGGGCCAGCACGATGAGCAGCACCATGACCGGCGCGCCGATCAGGAACACCGAGCCCCAGCCGAACGACCGCAGCAGCAGCCCGCCGACGAGCGGCCCCACCGCGTTGCCGCCGACGAAGCAGCTCATCCAGGCGCCCACCGCGAACGCCTGCTGCTTGGGCTGGCGGAACATCGTGCTGATCAGCGCCATGGTGGACGGGGCCATCGTCGCGCCGGCGATGCCCATCGCCGCGCGGGCCGCGATCAGCATGCCCGCGTTGACCGAGAACGCCGCGACCAGCGTGGCCACGGTGAACGCGGCCGCGCCGAGGACGATGAGCTTGCGGCGGCCGATGCGATTGCCCAAAGTTCCCATCGTCACCAGGAAACCGGCGATCATGAACCCGAAGATGTCGGTGATCCACAGCTGCTGCACGGTGTCCACGTGCAGGCTCTCGCTCAGCCGCGGCAGCGCCAGGTACAGCACGCTCAGGTCGACGCCGAGCAAAAGCGTGGGCAGCAGCAGCACCAGCAGCCCGGTCCACTCGCGCCGCCCGGCGGCAGGCACGTGATCGGTCATTGTCCGGCCTCTTTTCGTCTCGGAGATCGGCTTCGGTACCTACTACGACGGCCGAGCCGGTCGGGAATCATCGGGTGCGCGGAAAAAACGCCGGATCCGCGCGAGAAGAGAGCGCCAGGCCCGCCGGCGCACGACCACCAGCACCGCGTCGCCGGGGCCGCGGTTGTACACCGCGCATTCCTCGCCCAGACCGGCCAGTGTCAGCACGGAGTGCTCGTCGAAGTCCGCGCCGGCGCCGCCGGGGCAGCGGATCTGCACGCGGCCGCGTTCCACCACCACCAGCGAAGAACGCTCGCCCGAGCGCCCGCGGCCGGGCCAGCACTGGCCCGGCGCGAGGTCCACAGTGGACTGCGAGAACAGCCACCGCGAGGCCATCAGACGCTCCGCGGCAGGCCGAACGCCGGGTACAGCTCGGGGGTGAACACGCCCAGTTCGGCGATCAGGCCGTCGGCCACTTCGAGCACGGTCAGCCCGAACGCCTGGTAGGCGCCGGTTCCCGGCTTGCGGGCGTAGGTCGCGACCGCGAGCTGCCCGTTGGCCGACGTGGCGCGGGTGGCGAACTCGACGGCGTCGTCGCCGCGCAGCGCCGGGGACCAGGCGCGCAGGATCGTGTCGCGGCCGGAGTACCAGATCGGGTCCGGGCCCATGTTGCCGCCGGCGCCGGACTGCTGGCCGCAGCGCGCGTCGGCGCGCAGCAGGTCGCCCAGCGCGTTGGCATCGGAGTTGTCCAGGGCGGCCATGTAGCGGCGCAGCACCGCGAGGTCCTGCTCGGAACTGCCCGGCGGCGACGTCCAGTCGATGCGCCGTCGCGGCAGGTGTTTCTTCATCGCCGGCCGGGCCCGCTGCAAGGTGCTGTTGACCGACGCGAGCGTCGTGTTCAGCACCGAGGCCGTCTCCTTGGCGGACCAGCCGAGCACGTCTCGCAGGATCAGCACCGCGCGCTGCTGCGGCGACAGGTGCTGGATGGCCGCCAGGAACGCCAGTTCGAGGGTTTCCTTGGCCTCGACCGCCTCGACGAGCGGCTCCGGGCACGGTTGCAGCCAGGGGACCGCCACCGCGGGCAGCGGCGCCGCGTCCGGGTCGCCCGGGAGCGCGCCGTCGCCGGCGAGCGGCGTGCGGGAGCGCTGGTCCAGCAGGTCGAGGCAGGCGTTGGTGGCGATCCGGTAGAGCCAGGCCCGGAAGGTGGCCCGGCCCTCGTAGCCCTCGCGTTTGCGCCACGCCCGCAGGAACGTCTCCTGCACCATGTCCTCGGACTCGTGGTACGAGCCGAGCATCCGGTAGCAGTGCGCCTGCAGTTCGAGGCGGTACCGCGCGGTCAGTTCGCCGAAGGCGGACTCGTCGCCCGCCCGCGCCGCGCTCACCAGGTCGGTGTTCTCGGCCCCGCCGCCCGGATCCACCCGCATGGTCATGGTCGTCGCCTCCCTGTTCTTCGGACCCTTGTACTCATGTGACGGCCGCCGGAGGGGAAACTCATCGGGCGCCGTTCGCCGGGCGTCACGCGGCCAGCCGATTGTCCGGCCGCTCCGGCGCGGCGGCCACCGGCGCCGGGGCCGCGCGCCAGCCGTTGCGCAGCACGCGCAGCGCGGTCGACGGGCTCAGCAGCGCCGACGGCGGGTCGACCAGTCCCGCGACCCGCATGAACGTGCTGGTGAGCCTGCCGTCCCGGACCGCGGCCGCCCGCAGCCGCGCCAGATAGGCGTTGAGGAATTTCACCTGGGCGGTGCGCTTGCCGGGTACCCCGGCGAACCCCAGGTCACCCGCCGCGGACATCCCCCATGGCACGTCGATGACCTCGGCGAGGTCGGCGAAGAACGCCCGGGCGGGCACGGCTCCTCCCGATTCCAGGCGCGACCGCAGCACGAGCGCCTCCAGGGCGGCGACGGTCATTCCCTGGCCGTACACCGGGTTGAAGCTGCACGCGGCGTCGCCCAGCACCAGGAATCCTTCCGGGAAGCGGTCCAGCCGTTCGTAACGGCGGCGGACGCTGGCGGGATACCGGAACGCGACGGCGTCGTCGAGCGGTTCGGCGTCCCGGATCACCTCGTACACGTCCGGGACCGGCAGCGACCGGGCGAACTCCAGGAACCCCTCAGAGTCGACCGGGGCGCTGTCGCCCAGCACGCCGGTCAGCGAGACGACGCACCGTCCGCCGCCGATGTCGCTGAGGAACGCGCCGCGCGGGCTCGCCGGGGTGGACACCGGGTTGATGGACAGGTCGCCTCGCAGCACGTCCGGCGAGGCAACGGCGAAGTGCCGGGTGGTGTAGCTCAGCTTGATGGGGATCCGGTCCTCCGCGGGACGCTCGTAACCGAGCTCGGCCAGCCAGGCGGGCGTGCGCGAACCGCGCCCAGTGGCGTCCACGATCAGGTCGGCTTCGAGCGCGGACGGCTCGTCCCCGGCCGTCGTGCGCACGCCGGTCACCCGATCCCGGCGAGGGGAGGCGACCAGGCCGAGGACCTCGCGGTGCTCCAGGCGGACGTTCGGGATCGCCCGGACCCGTTCCCGCACGTGGTGCTCCAGCACCGGCCGGCTGGCCGAGACACAGGTCAGGCCGGTGTCGCCGGGGCAGAGCCGCCTGCCGTCGAAGAACCAGCGCAGGCCGCCGAGATCGGCGGTCGGCACCCCGGCTCCGACCATCTGCCGGGTGAACCCGGGGAACAGTTCCTCGAGGATCTGCTGGCCGCGGGCCAGCAGGCCGTGCACGTGCCGCCCCTGCGGCACGCCCCGGCGGGCGCCGGCGACCCCGTCGACGTCGTCCCGGTCGAGGACCAGCACTTCGGCGAAGCTTTCCGACAGCACCCGGGCGGCCAGCAGGCCGGCCATGCTGCCGCCGAGCACTACCGCCCGGTCGCGATTGCGCGTCTCCATCCAGGTCGCCTCCTACGTCCAGCGCCGAGTGTCCAAACCCGGCCGAGAGTCGCACCCGCCGCGAACGGGGTACCACTCCTGCCTTGCCTCGCCCGCGCTCGCGGCGGAAGTCGTGCAAAACCCATGCGGAGCGGGTTCACCGGTCACTGTCGGCGACCGGCGTCGCGTGCCGACAATGGCACCGCGCGGACCTCTCCGGCCGCATTCCAGGACGACATTCCAGGACGACGACGCATCCTCGATGGGGGCTCGATGCTGGTACTCGGGATCAACGGCAACTTCGGGACCGAAAGCGCGGACCTGGTCCCCGGCATGCCGGACTACTACTTCCACGACGCCGCCGCCTGCCTGGTCCGCGACGGGGAACTGGTCGCCGCGGTGGAGGAGGAGCGGCTCAACCGGATCAAGAAGACGACCAAGTTCCCGGTCAACGCCGTCCAGGCCTGCCTGGATCTCGCCGGGGCGGCGCCCGGGGACGTGGACGCGGTCGGCTACTACTTCGACCGCGAGTTCACCGACCAGGCCCTCAACAACTGGTACGTGGAGAACCCGGCGACGCCGCTGCGCTACGCGAGCGACCTGATCGGGGACCGGCTGCACGGGCGGCTCGGCTGGCGGCCCCCGGACGACCGGCTGGTGTTCACCGAGCACCACGTCTGCCACGCCGCTTCGGCGCTGGCCCAGTCCGGAATGGACGAAGCCCTCGTCGTGGTGCTCGACGCACGGGGCGAGGAGCATTCCGGCACCGTTTTCCACGGCGCCGGCGCGGATCTGGCCACGCTCGGCCGGTACTCGATCGCGCAGTCGCTGGGCACGTTCTACGAATCGGCGATCAACCTGATCGGCTACCGGTTCGGCGACGAGTACAAGGTGATGGGCCTGGCCCCCTACGGAGATCCCGGACGCTATCGCGAGGTGTTCGACGAGCTGTGCCGGCTCGAACGGGACGGCGGCTACGAGCTCAACCCGGGCTCCCCGGAGATGAACCTGGTCTGTCCCGCGTTCTTCGCGAACGGATTCCTGCCCCGGCGCAAGGGCGAACCGCTGACCCAGCAGCACATGGATTTCGCGGCCGGTCTGCAGGACGCGCTGGAACGGATCGTGCTGCACGTGCTGGGGCACTGGGCCCGGACCACCGGCCTGCGCAAGCTGTGCTTCACCGGCGGCGTCGCGCACAACAGCAGCCTGAACGGGCTGATTCTGCGGTCCGGGCTGTTCGACGAGGTGTTCGTGCACCCGGCTTCGCACGACGCGGGAGCCGCCGAGGGCGCTGCCCTCTCCGCCGCTCGGAGCCTCGGCGCGGCACCGCCGCCGGTCGCCCGGATGCGCAGCGCCAGCCTCGGACCGGGCCTTGGCGACAGCTACCAGATCGAACGCGCGCTGAAGGCGTGGGGCGATCTCGTCGACTACGAGCGGCCGGAGGACGTGGTCGGCGCGACGGCGGAACTGCTGGCGGGCGGGGCGGTCGTCGCCTGGGCACAGGGCCGATCGGAATTCGGTCCCCGAGCCCTGGGCAACCGCAGCATCCTCGCCGACCCGCGGCCGAAGGAGAACCAGACCCGGATCAACGCGATGGTGAAGAAGCGGGAGAGCTTCCGGCCGTTCGCCCCGGTGGTGACCAGCCGGGACGCGGACGTCTACTTCGAGCTCCCGGCCACCGCGGCGAACTACGACTTCATGTCCTTCGTGGTCCCGGTCCGCGAGGAGCGGCGGAGCCAGCTCGGCGCCGTGACGCACGTCGACGGGACCGCCCGGGTGCAGGTCGTCGACGAGGAGGCCAACCCGAAATTCTCCCGTCTGGTGACCAGGTTCGGGGACCTGACCGGAACCCCGGTGCTGCTGAACACCTCGTTCAACAACAACGCCGAGCCGATCGTGCAGGACCTCACCGACGTGCTCGCCGGTTTCCTGACCACCGGGCTGGACGTCCTCGTCGCGGGGGATTTCGTGGTGCGCCGCAAGCCAGGGGCCGACCTGGACTTCGACGATTTCGTGCTGCGCTTCCGGCCGGTCACCCGGGTCTCCCGCACCGTCGCGACCGACGGGTCCGGGGCCGCGACGCGCCGCTGCGAGATCGCGCTGGACTACGCGACCGGCCCGCGGCGGGAGATTTCCGCCCGGCTGCACGACCTTCTGTCCGAAGTGGACGGACACCGGACCGTCGGGGAACTGGCCGCGCGCGCGGGCCATTCCCTGGACGAGGAGCTGCGGCGGGAGCTGCACTCCCGGTGGCAGGACCGGATGTTCACGTTGACGCCGAGGGTTCGGTAGGTGCTCTGGTGTCCGTTCCCAGCCAGCACCGCGCCCCGTACGGCGACGACGCGCTGCAGCACGCGTTGAACGCCTGCGCCGAGGTCCGCCGCTTGCTCGACGCGGCCGTGCGGCACCGCCGGGTGGGCCGACGGCGGGAAGCGGTCGAGGATCTGCGGACGGCGTCCGCCGCGGCCCGTTCGGCCAACGAGGCGGTCAAGTTCTGCCTGGTGCGCGAGGCCGACGCGGTCCGGGAGGAGGCGGCGAAGCGCGCCGCCTCCTGATGACGAAACCTTTCCGAGGAGGTTGGCATGACTGACAGCGCCGATGTCGTCGTCGTGGGCGGCGGGATCTTCGGCAGTTCGGCCGCGCTGCATTTGCTGGAGGCCGGGGTGCCGCGGGTGCGGCTGCTGGAGCGGGACGGCTTGTTCGAGGGCACGACCGGCGCGGGCGGCGGCTTCCTGGCCCCGTGGACCACGCTGTCGCCGCTGCACGGCGCGACCTCGCCGATGCTGCCGGTGGAGCGCTACGGCCTGGAGTTCTACGCCGGTCTGCACGAGGCAGGCTACGACGTCGACTACCGCCGCAACGGCCTGCTGTGGGTCTGCGCCAGCGAAGACGCGTGGGAACACAACCGCGGCCTCGCCTGGACGGCGGCCGACCCGGACAGCGTCCCGCTGGCCGGCGACCGGATCACCGAGCTCACCGGCGGCGTGGTGAACGGCGATCTGGTGCGGGCGGCCCAGTACCTGCCCAGCGGAGCCCAGGTCACGACCGCCAAGGTCGCGGCCGCCATGGCCGACCGCATCACCCGGGCGGGCGGCGTGATCGACACCCGGCGGCCGGTCACCGGCATCCGGGTCAGCGGCGGCCGGGCGACCGGCGTGGACACGCCTTCCGGGCCGGTGGAGTGCGACAGCGTGGTGGTCGCGGCCGGCGCCTGGAACACCGAACTGCTGCGGCCGCACGGGTATTTCCTGCCCGCCGTCCCGCAGATCACCTCGCGGATCATCACCGAGCCGCTCGGGCTGCCGGAGACCCTGCCAGTGATGATGCTCATGGGCACGCTCCCGGACGAGCCCGGCGGCGGCACCGTGCTGTGGGTGCGCTGGCACGACGGCGGCCTCCTCTGGGGCGGCATGTACACCACGTATCCGCGCAATGTCCTGGTCGACCAGCCGGTGCCCGACCGGCTGGACGAACTGCCCACCGACGGCGTGCTGGAAAACCAGCGGGTCGCCCGGGCCGCCCGCTACCTGCCCGCGCTGTGCCAGCCGAGCAGCATCCGGGTCAAGCACGGCGCACCCTGCTACACCCCGGACGACATGGCGCTGCTCGGCCAGGTGCCCGGCCTCGACGGCCTGTACGTGGTGGGCGGCGACAACGAACTCGGCGTCACCCACGGCCCCGGTTTCGGCCGGGCGCTGGCCGAGCGCATCGCGCTGGGCCGCACGGAACTGGTCGGGGACCTGGAACCGTGGCGGCCGGACCGGTTCGCCGGGATGTACTCCACCCAGTCCGAGGCGCTGGCGCCGGTCGCCGCGTCGTTCGAGCAATTGCTGGCTGGCGACTCGGCCGCCTGATCGCACAACGAAAGGGGCCGCTCCGGAAGCTCCGGGGCGGCCCCTTTCGTTGTGCCGTCAGGGTTTCTTCGTGCCGAGGAACAGCCCGCGGGCGGCGAACCCGCCGTCCGCGGCGACGTGTTCGGCCGCGCAGCCCGCCCGCTCGATCGCCGTGCGGTACTGGTCGGCGGTGAAGAGGTGCAGCGGCTGGACGTGCCGCAGGTGGCGGATCCCGCCCGGCCCGGCCACCAGGTAGTCGGCCTGATGGCGCACCGCGGCTCCGGTCCGGCGGGAATGGGACAGCCGCAGGATGACCCGGCCGGGTTCGCGCACCACGTCCCCGGCCACGTGACCATCCAAAAAGGACTCAGGCGACCACCACGGGTCCACCGCCAGCAGGCCTCCGGGAGCCAGGTGCGCGGCCATGCGGCGGCACGCGGCGGCCAGTTCGGCCTCGCCGGCCATGTAGCCGATGGAACTGGTCAGGCAGCACACCACGTCGAACGTCCGGCCCAGGTCGAAATCGCGCATGTCGCCCTGGTGCACCGGGATCCCGTCGAGGTTTTCCCGCGCGAGGGCGCACATGGACGGCGACAGCTCCACCCCGGCCAGTTCGGTGAAGTGGGCGGCCAGGCCGCGCAGGTGCGCGCCGGTGCCGCAGGCGACGTCCAGGACGGACCCGGTGCGGCCACGAGCGCGCGCGATCTCCGCGAGGACCGCCGCGTCCGCCTCGAAGTCTTGGCCGCGGCCGGCGTAGAACGCTTCGTAGACCGTGCTGACGTCCTCGTCGTAGACCGCGCTCACCGCACGCTCACCGACTCGAGCAAGGTGTCGGCCACGAAGTCGACCTCGTCGTCGGTGAGGGCCTGATGCAGCGGCAGGCACAGCGTCGCGGACACCGCGTGCGCGGCATTCGGCAGCCAGCCGGTCCAGCCGTAGGCCTCCACCTCGTGCAGCGCGGCGTAGCGGAACGTGGTGTAAATCCCGGCCGCGTACAGGTCGGCGGCGATCCGGTCGCGCTGGCCCGGGTCCACCTGGATCCAGTACATGTAGTGCGACGAGGTCTGACCGGCGGGCAGCGGCGGAGGGGTCGCGATCCCGACCGCGCCGCGCAGCCGCCGGTCGTAGTGGTCGACGATTTCCTGGCGGCGCCGGATGAACTCGTCCAGCCTGCCCAATTGCACCAGCCCGACGGCGGACTGCATGTCGTTCATCACCGACCGCCGGGAGAACGACGAGATCTGGAATTCCCACCACCGCGAACCGGCCTGCTTGGCCTGGGAGAACCCGCTGAACTGCTCCAGTCCGAAATACGCCAGCTTGCGGCCGCGCTCGATCAGCCCGGGATCGCGCGCGGCGAGCATTCCGCCGTCCCCGGTGACCAGGATCTTGGCTCCGTCGAAGCTCCACACGCCGAGGTCGCCGACGGTGCCGCAGGCCTGACCGTCCACCCGGGACGACGGCGCGCAGGCCGCGTCCTCGACGAGCAGGACGCCGCGCTCCCGGCACAGCCGCGCGATGGCCACCACGTCCCCGGCCCGGCCGCCGTAGTGCAGCACGATCACCGCTTTGGTGGCCGGCGTCAGCGCGGCCGCCACGTCGGCCGCGGTCGGGTTGAGCGTGCGCGGGTCGACGTCGCAGAACACCGGGCGGGCGCCGAGCGAGGCGATCGCGTTGCCCGCGCCGACGAAGCTGACCGTGGGCAGGACGACGTCGTCGCCCGGGCCGACTTCGGCCAGCTGCATCGACAGGAACAGGCCCTCGGTGCACGAGTTGACCGTCATCACCCGGTCCTGCCCGATCCCGAGGTGGCCGGCGAACGCGGCCTCGAACTTGGCCGTCCGCTCGCCCTTGCCGACCCAGTTGCTCTCGAACACCTCCGCCACCGCGGCGAGTTCCTCCTGGCCAAGGCTGGGCTGAAAAATGTTGATCACTGCCGGTCCCTTCCCGGTTCGCGTTCGGTCAGCAGCTGCAGCAGGCCCGCGACCGACACGCCGCCGACGATCTGCCGTCGCCGGATCAGGCCGGGGACCTCCGCCAGCGGCACCCAGTCGACGCGGTCGGACTCGTAGGCGTCCGGCGGCGGCCCGATCCGGTCGGCCCCCTCGGCGAGGAAGATGTACTGCTCGGCGTCGGTGATCCCGGCGATCGGCTGCAGGTAGCCGATTTCGCGCAGGGACCGGGGCCGCCAGCCGGTCTCCTCCTCGGCCTCCCGGGCCGCCGCCCGCGCCGGGCTCTCGCCGCTTTCCATCCACCCGCCGGGCAGCTCCCAGTTCCAGGTGTTGGTGGTGAACCGGTGCCGCCACAGCATCAGCACCCGGTCCCGGTCGTCCAGGATCAGGATCCCGACCGACGGCCCCAGCCGGATCAGGTGGTGTTCCCGCCGTTCGCTGTCGAACTCGATTTCGGACAGGCACAGCTGGACCCAGTCGCTGTGGTAGAGCTCGCGTTCTCCGTGCACTTTCCACCGCATGAGCGCTCCTCGGTTCGACACGCGTCGCGTCTCCCGAAGGTAGATCCGCGGCGCGGCCGCGTCCTCCTGCCGATTGCGCGGCGGTCCAGAGCAGAGCAGGAGATGCCGCGCGGGCGCGCCCCGGTATGTGATGGCGGGGAGGCACCGGTGCGGCGACGGCTCCAGGAGGGATGCGACATGGGTGACCGCAAGGAACTGTTGCTCGACGAGGTGATGAAGTACCACCAGGACAAGAGCCACTTCCAGGCGTTCGTGCCCGGCGTGAGCGAAATCTGGCCCTCCGGCGCGGTTCTGGACGCCGACGACCGCGCGGCACTGGTCGAGGCGGCGCTGGAACTGCGCATCGCCGCCGGGGCGAAGGCGCAGGTGTTCGAGTCGAAGTTCGCGCGGAAACTGGGCGTGCGCAAGGCACATCTGACCAATTCCGGGTCTTCGGCCAATCTCCTGGCGCTGTCCGCGCTGACCTCGCCCACGCTCGAGGAGCACGCGCTGCGTCCCGGCGACGAGGTCGTCACCGTGGCCGCCGGGTTCCCGACGACGGTGAACCCGATCGTGCAGAACGGCCTCGTCCCGGTCTTCGTCGACGTCGAACTGGGCACGTACAACACCACGCCGGAGCGGGTCGCCGCGGCGATCGGCCCGAAGACGCGCGCCATCATGCTGGCGCACACCCTGGGCAATCCGTACCAGGTGCGGGAAATGGCCGAACTGGCCGAGGACCGCGGGCTGTTCCTCGTCGAGGACAACTGCGACGCCGTCGGCTCCACCTACCGCGGCCGGGTCACCGGCGGGTTCGGCGACCTTTCGACCGTGAGCTTCTATCCCGCCCACCACCTCACCATGGGCGAGGGCGGCTGCGTGCTGACCGCCAACCTGTCGCTGGCCCGCGTGGTCGAGTCCATGCGGGACTGGGGCCGGGACTGCTGGTGCGCCCCGGGCGAAAGCGACACCTGCCGCAAGCGGTTCTCCTGCCAGATGGGCGATCTCCCGGCGGGCTACGACCACAAGTACATCTACTCGCACGTCGGCTACAACCTGAAAACCACCGATCTGCAAGCGGCGCTTGGCTTGTCCCAGCTGTCCAAACTGGACTATTTCACCTCGGTGCGGCGGCGCAACTGGCGACGGCTGCGCGACGCGCTGGACGGCGTGCCGCACCTGATCCTGCCCGAGGCCACCCCGGGCAGCGATCCGAGCTGGTTCGGGTTCGCCGTCACGGTCGAACCCGGCGCGCCGTTCGAGCGGCGGGAGCTGATCCAGTTCCTGGAGGGCCGCAAGATCGGCACCCGGCAGCTGTTCGCGGGCAACCTGATCCGGCAACCGGCTTACCAGGGCGTGCGCTACCGGGTCTCCGGCGACCTGACGGCGAGCGACGTGATCACCGAGCAGTCGTTCTGGCTCGGCGTGTACCCGGGGCTGTCCGACGAGATGATCGACTACGTCGCCGCGTCCCTCGCCGAGTTCGCCCGGGCCCGGTGAGGGACGTGTTCGACCCGGAACTGGCCGAGGTCTGGGACCTGGTGTACGAGAACGGCCGGGGCAAGGACTACCACGACGAGGCGCTGTGGGTCGCCGACACGATCCGGCGGCTGGCGCCCGCCGCGGACAGCGTGCTCGACGTCGGCTGCGGCACCGGCGGGCATCTGGCCACGCTGGCGAAGCAGTTCCGGCACGCCGAGGGGATCGACCTGTCTCCGGCGATGGCCGCGATCGCCGCCGCGAAGTCGCCCGGCACCCCGGTGCACGTCGGCGATATGTGCGACCTCGAGCTGGGCCGCCGGTTCGACGCGGTGGTGTCGCTGTACACCGTCGTCGGCTACCTGCCCTCGGCCAGTGCGCTGCGCACGGCCATTCGCCGGATGGCCGACCACCTCAATCCGGGCGGCGTGCTCCTGGTCGAACCGTGGTGGTTCGCCGAACGCTTCATCGACGGCTACGTCGCCACCGACATCGTCGAGGTGCCCGGCCGGACGATCGCCCGGATGTCGCACACCAACCGCCGCGCCGAACGGGCGCACATGCAGATCGACTACCTGGTCGCCGAGGACGACGGCATCCGGTTCTTCGCCGAGGAGCACGACTTCGGCCTGTGGTCGCGTGCGGAGTACGAGCAGGCGTTCGACGCGGCTGATTGCGACGTCGAGTACGTCGGCGACGTCCTGTACTGCGGGGTTTTCGTGGCCCAGCCGCGCGCGGGCTCCGCGCGCAATCGGGAGGACGCCGCCGGCCGGGCTCCGCTGCGACGCTGAACGACAGAACCGCGCCGGACCGGCGAAAACCGCCCGCCCGGAACACGAGCCCACCACCGTGAGGAGAAATGGTGTCGACCACCCGAGAAGTGGCCCGCGAACAGCTCGTCCGCGGTGCCGCCGAACTGGCCCCGCTGCTGCGCAAACACGCGGTGTGGCACGACGAAAACCGGCGCTTGCACGACGAGGTGGTCGACGCGGTCGCCGACGCCGGGCTGTTCCGGCTGCGCGTGCCCCGCCGTTACGGCGGCTTCGAGGCGGACGCCCGCACCCTCGTCGAGGTCGGCGCCGCACTGGGCGCCGCGGACGGCGCGACCGCCTGGACCGCGTCGGTCTGCTGGATCACCACGTGGATGGCCGGGCTGTTCCCGGACGAGGTGCAAGACGAAGTGTTCGGCGACGGCGAAGTGCGGGTGTGCGGAACGCTGAGCCCGACCGCGATGGCCAAACCGGTCGACGGCGGCGTCGTCGTCGACGGCAAATGGGGTTTCATCAGCGGCGCCCTGCACGCCCAGTGGCAGGTGATCATCGCGGTGCTGGTCGAACCGGAAGGCGAGCCGTACCCGATCATGGCCATGGCCCCGATGTCCGACCTGCTGACGGTCGACGACTGGCACACCTCGGGCCTGCGCGGCTCGGGCAGCGTCAGCACGGTCGCCAAGGGCGTATTCGTGCCGAGTGCGCGCATTCTCCCGCTGCCCGCCGTCCTGCAGGGCCAGTACGCTTCGGTGCGCAATTCCGAACTGCCGATGTTCCGCGCCCCGCTGCTGCCAGTCGCCTCCGCCTCGTCGGTCGGCACTGTGCTCGGCCTGGCCCGGGGCGCGCGGGACACCTTCCACCGGCGCCTGCCCAACCGGAAGATCACCTACACCGACTACGAAAGCCAGAGCGCCGCGCCGCTGACCCACCACCAGGTCGCGGCCGCGACGCTCAAACTGGACCAGGCCGAGTTCCACGCGCACCGCCTGGCGTCCCTGGTGGACAGCAAAGGCGCGGAAAACACGCCGTGGAAGCTGGAGGAGTGCGCGCGGGCGCGTGCCGACCTGGGCGCCGTCGTCGCGCTGGGCCGCGAGTCGGTGGACATCTTCGCCAACGCCAGCGGCGGTTCCTCCATTTTCCTGGACGTGCCGATCCAGCGGATCGCGCGCGACGTCCATGCCGTCAATCAGCACGCCCTGATGCACCCGGACACCAACAACGAGCTCTACGGCCGGGTCCTGTGCGGCCTGGAACCCAACACGCTCTACGTCTGAGCACGGGAGGACGAACACGATGACCAGCACCGGAACCGACGCCGACAAGGCCGCGATCGCCTCGCTGACCCAGCGGGTCATGGCAGCCTGGGCCTACCACGACGGCGACGCCTTCGCCGACCTTTTCACCGACGACGGCACGATGATCCTGGCCGGGCACTTCGCCAAAGGCCGCGAGGAGATCCGGGTCTTTCTGAAGGACGCCTACGCCGGCGAGTACCGCGATACCCAGGTCACCGGCAAACCGATCGACCTGCGCTTCCTGAGCCCGGACACGGCAATCCTGCTGACCGCGGGAGGCGTCCTTTACCCAGGCGAGTCGGAAGTAGCCGACCGCAACGCGATCCGGGCCACGTGGACGGCAGTGCGGGAGGGTGGCGAGTGGAAACTGGCCGCGTATCAGAACACTCCGCGGGACAAGGTTTAGGCTGGTTTCTCGGCGACGCGATGGCTTGCGACGGCTCATGGAGACGGTTCTCGTCATGGGCACCATGGCGATAGCCGATATGTGCGGAGACCTCAGGCGACCGGAGCGGCGTTCGCGCTACCGCGCTTTCTTGGTGGTCCTGCGGAGTTTGCCGCGCAGTGCGCGGAGTGCGATCGGTCCGAGATCGTCGACCACCTCGATGAGCACAGCCAGCCGTTCGAGTGCGTCCAGGGCCGCCTCGGCCCCGTCCGGGTCGACGCCTTCGTAGAGCTCCAGTCCGACGAACCCGGCGCTCACCGCGCGTGCGAGGCCCGCGGTGTCGATCACCTCGGATACCGGCGAGTCGGCCAGCAACCTGGTCAGGGCATGCTCGATCGGGGTGATCCACAGCTGCAGGGCCGTCGCCGTGGCCTCGGCGAGTTCGGGGTCGGCCTGGGCTCCGGCCAGCATCTGGGCGAGCACCGTGACGTTGCCTTGGGCGCGTTCCTCGGCATGCAGGGAGCGGCCGAGCTCAAGCAGCTGCCGCAGATCGGTGACCTGGTCGAGACGTTCGGCGAACGGTGCCACCCTGGCCTCGGTCGCGGCGAGGCACGCGGCCTGGAGCAGGTCGTGGACGGTGCCGAAGTGGTAGAAGACCAGGGCCTGGTTGATTCCGGCGGTGGCCGCGATGCTTCGCGCCGTGGTGCCGTTGAGCCCGTGCGTGCGGATCGTCTCGATCGTGCCATCGATCAGGCGTTGTCGGGTGTCGGCCACGGCATCACCGTAGAGGCCCTGGCAGCCGGCCACCGACGGCGCCCGGGTGAGGCAGTCGCTCCGGAGGACCGGCGGGCCAGTACTCGAAGTGCCACCACTCGTTGTCGTACACCCGGTACAGGTGATGGCACGCGCCATGCCGCTCCAGCCAGCGCGAACCCTCGACCGGCCGCACGTCCAGGGCAGTTCCCGCGACGTGCCGGGACTCGTTCGCCGGCAGCGCGCGCAACCGGGCCTCCGCCGGCGACCCGCTCCGACGGACCTCCTCGGCGAACAAGCGTTCCTGTTCCCCGGCGTCCCGGTGGCCAGAGGTGAGCCCGATGAGTTCACCGTCTCGCCACAACGCCTGCGTGCGCGCTGCGATGAAGGCGGCACGGGTCGCCGGTGTCAGGCCAGTGAGGTCTTCGGCGGGGAAACGCACAGCCAGGGCCCATTGACAGGCAGTACGACGAGCGCGGCGCGGCGTGATCAGGAACGCCAATGGCAACAACGCTATTGCCAGTAGCCGGGTGACCGCCTTGTACCAGCGATCACGACAGTGGGCCCAGCCGCGATCGGGACGAACGCTGGTCATCGCTACCCCCGCTCCGGTCGTTCGCACGACCGCCCAAGCCGTCTTTGAGCAGTTGCTCAAATCGAAGCATAAACGAGTTTTGAGCAACTGCTCAAGCGGTTGCGCCGTCGACTTGGACGCGCCCCCGTGCGGTCGCCTAGCAACGGATGGGGAATCTCTTCACCGAACGCAAGAGCCCAGCGATAGTCGACCCCGCCTCACCACAGTCGTGGCGCGACGGGCGAAGCCGTGGACTCCCAGCCGGGCCCCTTCGACGCTCGGCACCACCGGAATCCGTAAGGGTTGAACTGCACTGAACCATTACCGCACGATGGCGTCCATGGAAGAAAACCGTTGCCCCCGCTGTGGCTGGCCCTTGGCCGAACTGCCCGCCTCCGCTGTCGTGCCCGCGTCGGCGGGCAGCCGGGCCGACTACGTGCGTTGCGTCTGCGGCAGCTGGATCGCCCGGCTCGGCGGGGTCGTCGTGGGGTCCACCCGGCCGCGCTGACTACCAGTGCTCGGGGCGGGCCAGCCGGGCGGGGAGCTTGGTCTCGGCATCGCCGCGGGCGGCGTTTACCTGGGACTGGGTAAGGAAAATGCTGTCGGTGAAATCAGCGCCGCGGACGTCGGCGTCGCGCAGGTCCGCACCGATGAGGTCGGCGCGGCGCAGGTCCGCGCCCCGGAGGTTGGCCGCGATCAGGTAGGCGCCGCGGAGGTTCGTGCCGCGCAGATCCGCTCCGGCGAGTTTCGCGCCGATCAGGTCGGCGCCGCGGCGGTCTTTCTTGCGCCCGGCCCCGGCGCGGACCAGCTCGCTGGCGCGCACCAGCAGCGGGTTCACCTGCGCTCGGCGGGCGTTGACGTCAATGGCCAGCACCGCGTCCACGTCTCCGTCAGTCGCCTGTTCGAGTTCGGCGATCTCCGCGTCCAGTTCCGCGTGGATCTCGCGGGTTACGGCCAGCGAACGAGCCTCGGCGAGATACCAGAGCAGTTCGTGCAGATCCCGCATCACCGGCAGCGCGGCGAACATCTGCGCGCGCGTTTCGGGAGCCTGCCGCCAGCTCCGGCCGCCGAAGGTCACTTGTGACACCTGCTGTCCGGCACCGAAGCAGTCGTACGCGGTGCAGCCCGAGAAACCCTTGGGGCGCAACCGATCGTGGATCCCGCAGCGGTAGTCGTCTTCCAGGTTCGGGCACGGGTCGCCAGCTCGCTTGTCGATGGCGAAGTCGGCGGACTTCGTGAAGGTGAGCGCGACGCAGCAGAGCGCGAAACAGCTCGCGCAGTCGGCGGTCAGGGCGCGACGGTCGGGCAAGGTCTCTCCAGCGAAGGCGGGCGAACCTGTCCAGCGTAGTCGGCGCGTACGCCGGAACACCCTGGACTGCCGCACCTCATTCTTGAGCGATCGATCCAGAAAGAGGTACGATCACCTCATGGTCCGCACTCGCGAGTTCGATACCGAAGCCGCAGTGAGCCGTGCGATGGAACTGTTCTGGTCGCGTGGCTACGAGGCGACCTCGGTGCGCGATCTGACCCAGCACCTGGGAATCGGACAGGGATCGCTGTATGCCGCCTTCGGCGACAAGGACGGCCTGTACCGAGCCGCGCTGGAGCACTACCGCACGACTCTCGCGGCGACCGCCCTGGACGGCCTGAAAAACGGCGCCGACGCCCGCTCGGCGATCCGGACGCTCCTGGTCGAGCGGATCCGGATCGCCACGTCCGATGGCGGCCGAGGCTGCCTGGCGGTCAACGCCGTCTGCGAGCGCCTGCCGGGAGACACCGCGACCCGGCGCACGGTGCGGGACATGCAGGACGCCAGCCAGGAAGCGATCGCCGAGGTGCTGCGCGTCGCGGCGGAACGTGGCGAACTCGCGCTGCGGCACGATCCGTCTGCGCTGGCGGCCTTTCTGGTCACGTTCCTCAACGGACTGCTGGTCACCGCGAAGATCACTCCGGACGCCGGCGCCCTCGAACCACTCGTGGAGGTAGCTCTGGCTGCCCTCGGCTGAGCTTTGCCGCCTTCAATCTGGATCGGTCGCTCAAGAAAGGAAGATGATGCACGACCACAACGGAACCCCGGTCCGCACCGGCCGCGCCGCGGTCAACGGAACGAGCCTGCACTACCGAACCGCCGGATCCGGACCCGCGGTGGTGCTGCTGCACGGCGTGCCCAAGACGGGGTACCACTGGCGGCACCTCGTCCCGAAACTCACGCCGCACTACACGGTCGTCGTCCCGGACCTGCGCGGCCTCGGCGATTCCGCGCGCCCCGCGGACGGGTACGACTCCGCGACCATGAGCGAGGACGTCGCCGACCTGATGGCCAGCCTCGGTCACGAGACTTACGCCGTCGTGGGGGAGGATTGGGGAGCGGTGATCGGCTACCAGCTCGCCGCCCGCCACCGAGACCGCGTCACGTCTCTGGTGTTCGCCGAGGCGTTGTTCCCCGGGTTCGGTTTCGAGGACCACACCGCGCTCACCGCCGAGAACGTCGCGAGCGGCATGCATCTGTGGCACCTCGGCTTCTACTTCCAGCCGGACGTCCCCGAAATGCTCATCGCCGGTCACGAGCGCGAGCTGATCACCTATATGATCAAGTTCGAACGCAGCCGCCCGGACAGCGCCACGCCGGACGCGATCGAGGAGTACGTGCGCTGCTACTCCATGCCCGGCGGCATCCGCGCGATGCTCGCGATCTACCGGGCGATGCTCGTCGACGCCGAGCAGAACCGGCAAGCGGCGCAACGGAAACTGGACCTGCCCGTCCTCGCGCTCGGCGGCTCGGCGTTCCTCGGCGAACGCGCCGAATCCCAGATGCGGATCATGGCCGACGACGTCACCGGCCTCGTTTTCGACGCCGGGCACGACCTCGCCGAGGAAGTGCCCGACGAGATGGCCGACGCGCTCCTTCCGTTCCTCGCCAAGCACCAGTAGCGCCGGGCGTCAGGAGAGGGGCTGGTCGATCTGCTCGCGCAGGATGTCGCCGTGTCCGGCGTGCCGGGCGAATTCCTGGATCATGGCGAGCAGCGTCCAGCGCATGCTGACGGTTCCCTCGCCCGGGAACTCTTTGGTGTCGTCGAGGTCGAACCGCGCGGCGATCTCCCGTGACCGCTGGCTGGCGCGCTCGTACTCGGCGATCACGTCGGCCACGGTTTCGTCGTCGGCGACCGCGAAGGTGCCTACGTCGCGCTTGGAGTATCCGTCGCATTCGGACTCGTCGAGACCCGCCCAGAACCGCTGAAACCAAATGCGTTCCGCGGCGGCGGCGTGCTTGACCACGGAAATCGGCGTCGACAGCGACGCGACGAGCCGTCGGCGGGCATCGGCCTCGGACAGGCCGCGGAGGGTCTCGACCAGCGCTTCGCGGTTGCGGTCGAGCGTGTTCTCGAGAAGTTCTCGCTCGGTGCCGTTGGTGAGGCGTTCGGTGGGCATGGTTGTACTCCGTTCTCGGGCATGGCTGGGACGGCCTGGACGAGGCCGGGATCGGTGAAGTGTGCTCACTAGGGGAGCGCGCCTGCGCGGGCCAGGAAAGGCACCGCGAGCGATGACCGTCAGCCGGGAAGACCCGGTGACCGACCGGTATTCAACCACAACCCTGCCGGGTGTGGTGGCTGCTTCGGCAACAGCCACCACACCCGGCTACTCGGCCTCTTCCTTCTCCGCCTCGCGAAGCCGCCGCAACTCGTCCAGCTCCGCCTGCTGGGCACTGACGCGAGCGCGCAGTTCTCCCAGCTCAGCGTGCAGCGGTGCGAGCGTCTCGGCATACGTCTTGGTCGCCTGACTCAACTGCACCGCCGCCTCGGCGACCCGCTGATCGGCCGCCGCCTGCACGCCGCGCACCCGTTCGTCGGCCTCCGCAGCCTGTTCACGCAGCCGTTCGTCAGCCTGGATACGCAGCCGCTGCTCCTGCTCACGCATCCGATTTTCGTGCTCGGCGACCAGCGACGCCCGAAGCTCCTGCTGCGCCTCCGCCGCGGTGCGCCGCGCCTGCTCCAGATCCTCGACCGCCGTCGCGCGCAACGCGGAAATCTCACGCTGCAACGCCGTGACCCGATCGTGCGCGGCCGCCGCCTGTTCGAGCGCCCGCTGCCGGTTGTTCTCGGCTTCATCACGGACAGCCAGCGCGGCTTCCTGCGCTTTCCTTGCCTCAGAAGCGTTCGCGAGCGCAGCGTCGCGCTCCGCCCGGTCCACTTCGGACTGTTTCTTGGCCTCTGCCTCCGCCTCACGCGCTTCATCCGCGGCGGCCACCGCGCGGTCCCGTTCCGCCTTCGCCGCCCGGGCCTGTTCCCTCGCCTCGTCGCGCGCAGCCTCGGCTTCCTCCCGCGCTTTGAGGGCGGCCGCGGTCTGGTCGTTGACGTGCGTGCGCAGCGCGGTCAACTCCGCGTGCAGCGGGTCCAGCGCGGAGAGCGCCGCGCCGAGCTGCTCGTCGAGCACCCGGGTGTCGAGCTGGGTCATCGGCTGGTCGGGGCCGTAGACGGTCACCCAGATCTCTCGCTGCTCGTCGAGCATCGCGCAGGTGATGACCTTCGCGCCCCACCTGCCGTACCGCTCCGGATCGGCCGGGCAGTACGGCGTCGGCCGCCCGCCCTGCCGGGGGATCGGGGGGAGCGGCTGGCCGCAGTACGCACACCCCGCCTCGTCTCCGGAAGCCATCGCGCGCACGGTCGCCTCCCGGCGCTCGTCCCGGCTCCCACGCCGCATCGGTGGCGTCGCCGTCTCCATCTGTGCCCCTTTCCGCAGGTGGAGACCACTATACAGTTAGAGTTTCAATACTGAATCACTAGGTATCGGATAGCAAACTGAAACTACTGAGAATGATGATACTGCATGAACTATATGGATAACTGAGATTATTCATATAGTCATGCGTCAGACCGCCGCGATGACGCATTCTGACGCCCAGAGGCCTCAGAATCCCGGCCGTCGGCCCGGCAGCGACCGCTGCCGGGCCGCGGAGATCAGGAGAAGATCACGTCCGAGCAGGAGTAGAAGGCCTCGCCGGAGTCGGGCCAGTGGCGCTGCCAGATCGAGTAGATCAGGTGCCTGCCGGTGCGCCCGCCGGGCAGGTTCGCCTGGAGCTGGTAGGCGTTCCCGGCGATGGGCGGGTTGTCCTGCTTGTAGAACGGGGTGTCTTCCAGGTCGGACCACTTGAGCGGTTTCGTGGGGTCGTAGCCCGGTTTGGTGACGTACAGCTCGAAGGTGCCCTCGTGCGCGGCGGTCAGCTGGTACTGGAAGGTGTACGGGCCGCTGCTCGGCAGCGGGGTCGCCGGCCAGTCGTCGCGGGCCAGGTCGAGGCCCTTGTACTTGTCCCGGCCGGCGCTGCACAGCTTGCCGTCCGGGATGATCTCGCGGCTGCGGCCGCTGGCGTCGCCGATGTTGACCTCGTCCCAGTCGTAGATCGGCCAGCTGTCGCCCACCGCGACGGCGGCCTTGCACGCGGCGGACTGCGGATTCTCCGGACCCTCCTGGAAACACTGCATGATCCGGCTGACCGGATTGCCCATCGAGCCGTGCGCGAGGGCGGGGACGGCGGTGAACACCGAGGTCGTGCCGAGCACGGCGGTCAGGATCGCGACTTTGACGGCGGAGCGGGAAAACCTCATCGCGGGGTTCCTCTCTTGAGAGGTCTAGACCACCCCACGGTAGGGTTTCCGGCGCACCGGCCTGTAGGCCCGAAAGTCGGGCACGGGTGATTTCGCCCGTGCTCCGCTCGCCTCAGCGCCCCGAGAGGCGGAGAAGCGCGATCGCTGTCATCGCCCTTTGGCGCTGAATCCTTACAACTCCCGGTTCACCACGCTGCCCGTCCGCACCGTCGCGAACCCCAGCCGGTGATTGACCGCGATCATGTGCGCGTTGCCCGCCCCGGTGGCGGTCCAGACCTGCTTGACGCCAGGCCGGTCCGCCGTGAACCACCGCAGCATCTCCGACTTCATCGCCAACCCCAAGCCGTGCCCGCGATGCGCGGCCAGCACCGCGGTGTCGCCTTGCTGCAACCGCTCCGGCAGCAGCGGCCGCGACTCCATCTCCGTCAACCCGACAACCTCGCCCCCGGCTGCGACCGCCACGACCGTCCGATGCTCGATGTCCCGCGAGCGATACGAGGCCTCGACCCGCCGGACCCGGTCCACCGACCAATCCGGCGCTTCAAGGCCGGACTCGCCCAGCGGCGCGTCGCCGATCGCCGCGCGAGCCTTCGCGTACGCCTCGACCAGCTTCTCCGGTGCCGCCCCGACCCATCGCACCAGCCGGTATCCCGAAGGAGCCGCCGCTTCCCACCGTCCGCGGTCGACCTCGTCCAGCTCCATGATCTGCAGGACCGCGGAATGCACGATCCGGAAGCCGAGCCCCAGTGCCCAGCTCTCGCCGGGACCGCCGAGCGTCAGGTTCCATCCCTCCACCCGCGTCCGGCCGCGCTCCCGCAGCATCGGCTCCAGCGCGTGCAGCAGTTCCGTCCCGATGCCCTGCCGCCGCACGTCCGGGTGCACGTGGATCCGCACGAGGGCGAGCTGGTCGTTCCCGTCGGCGGGCAGGACCACGACTGCTCGGGCGACGAGCCGCTCGTCCCGGTGCGCGGTCCACACCAGCTGTTCGCCCGCCTGGATCTGCGGTGCGCGCACTCCGGAGATCGTCTCCTGCCGCGTCATCGGCGGACGTTCCGGGGTGTCCAGCCGATAGGCGGCGAACTGCAGCTCGTGCAGCTCGTCCCAGTCCGCGTCGCTCGCCCGGTCGGCGTCGAAAAGCCGTACCTCCAGCACTGCCGCCCCCTCCAGATCGGAAACCCTCTGGAGAAAGTTAGCGCCGATGCAGTGGGGTTTGCCGCCGAATTGAGACCTGGACCGGCAGTGCCGTAAGCCCGCGCAGGGTCGCGGTGTCCTCCCAAGCCGGACTTCCGGCCAAGGTGAGCGTGATTTCGTTGTCCCGCAGGCAGTCGAAAAGCGTCCGCAGTTGAAGCCCGACCAGGGCGGCACCGAGGCAGGAGTGCGCGCCGCGGCCGAATCCGAGGTGCAGGCCGCGCCGGGGCCGCGGATTCACCTCGTCTGGGCAAGGAAAAACAGCGGGATCCCGGTTCGCCGCGGCCAGCAGCACGATCACCACGTCGCCGCGCCGGATGCGCCGGCCGCCCAGTTCAGCGTCGGCGACGCACATCCGGCCGTCGGCCTGAACGGAACCGTCGAGGCGGACCAGTTCGTCGGCGAGGTCGTCCGGTCCGTCCGAAGTGGACAGCAGGCCGGGTCGGCGGGCCAGGCGCAGCAAAGCGGCTCCGAGCAGGCGGCTGGACGATTCGTACCCGGCGTGCAGGACCGCGCGGAGCGAGTTGGCCAGCAGGTCCGCCGAAATGCCCGGGCGGACGCAGCGGGCGCGGCTGGCGGCGGCGATCAAGCCGGTCTGGGCTGGAGATTCCAGCCAGCTCGAGACGAGTTCGCTCAGCTTGGCCCGGGCCTGGTTCCCGGCCGCCGCGCGGGACGGGTCGAGACCGGCGTCCATGCTGCGCACGATAGCGTTGGAGTAACGCTCGAACTCTTCGCCACCCGGCGGTTGCACGCCGAGATACCGGCTGATCGTGTCGAGCGCGACCGGGCGGGCGAAGCCGCGCACCAGGTCGGCGGGGCTGTCGTCGGCCAAGGCGAGCAGTCGGGAGGTCATGGTCGTGCGCAGATGTTCGGCCATGGCGCGCTGTGGCGTTTGGCGCAGCGCGGAGACCAGCAGGCGACGGATCCCGGTGTGCTCCGGCGGGTCCAGCCGTTGCAGGCTCAGCGACGCGGCGGGGACGTCGATCCCGGCCCGGCGGAAATCCGAGGCGTAGCGGGCGGGATCGGCGAGCACCTGGCGTCCGGCGGCGTGCTCGGTGACGACCCAGGAGCCCAGCATTCCGTGCCAGTACACCGGATGCGCCTCGCGCAGCGAGCGGTAGTACGGATGCGGATCGGCGAGCACGCGCGGGTCGAGCGGCTCGTAGTACGGGTCGTCGGGCGAGGTCACAACGTCCTCCGGTTCCCCGGCGAAGCACGCCGCGGTCGGGTGGGATGGGAGCGGGCGCGTTGCGGCCGATCGGGTCGCGACGCGCCCGCGGGTGGGCCGGATCAGTGGACGTACAGCATCAGCTTTTCACCTCCCGATTCGCGTTCCCGGCAGCGGAAAACCGCGCCCGCGGCGGGCGAAAGCCAGCGGGCGCGTTCTCGGCGTGCGGCCGCGCCGCCCGGGCTGTGGCCCATCGTGGCCGGGCCGCCTTGTCGAAACCTTGCAGCGACCTTGAAACCGCGGCGGCGGGGCTGGTATCCCGGAAATGACCCAGGGAGGTTCCGTGTGCGGCACCGAGGTCAGGGTTCTCGGAGAGGTCGAAATACGGGTCGGCGGGCGGATTCTCGGCCTCGGCCCGCCCCGGCAGCGCCGGCTTCTGGCGGCGCTGCTCGTCCAGCCGAACGTCCAGATCTCGACCGGCGAGCTGATCAGCCGGGTCTGGAACGGCTCTCCGCCGGCTCGCGTGCACACCGCGCTCTACAGCTACGTTTCCCGGCTCCGCGCGGTGTTCCAGTGCAGTGATCGACTGGTGCTGACGCGCGGGCACCGCGGATATGTGCCGCTCGTGGACGAGGACGACATCGACCTGTGCCGGTTTCGCGGCCTGGTGTCGCGGGCGCGGCAGGCCGGCACCGACCGGCGGCGGGCGAAACTGGCCTACGAGAGGGCGTTGTCGTTGTGCCGCGGCGTTCCGTTCGCCGAGGTCGACGCCGCGTGGCTGGTCGAGCTGCGCGCCCGGTTCGCGGCCGAACGCCTCGGTGCGGAGCTGGATCTGTTCGACATCTGCCTGCGGGAAGGCAGATCCTCGGACCTGCTCGGCCCGTTGAACGACTACGCCGCCGAACATCCGCTGGACGAACGGATCGCCGCACAGCTGATGACGGTGCTGTGCCGGCATGGCCGTCAGGCGGACGCGCTTCGCCGGTACGCCGGGCTGAGCCGTCGTCTCCGCGACGAGCTGGGCGTCGATCCCGGCGCACGGCTGGCGGAGCTGCACTGCCGGATCCTGTCCGGTGCGTGCCCTTAACCCGGCTCGGCCGCCCGCAGCAGCAGATCCCGCAGCGCGAGTGCGACTTCCGACGGTGTCTCGGGCAGCAGGACGACCTGGTCGGCAGTCGTCGACGGCCCGGTCAGCGGGATGATCCGCAGTCCCGGCGGCTGGTGGTCCAGCGCTGAGCCGACGGTGATCCCGATGCCCGTTCCGGCCGCGACGTGGGCGGCGATCGCCTGGACGCTGTCGGCGGTCCGGATGATCCGCAGGTCCGCGCCGCTGATCCGGAACGCGGACAGCAGCCGGTCGCAGAGCCCGCTGTTGATCTGGTGCGGCCAGGTCAGCAGCGCGGTCGAGGACAGTTCGGCCGCGCTCAGTTCCGTATGCCCGGCAAGGGGATGTGCCGCGGGAACCAGTGCGACGAACCGTTCGGCGGACAGCACTCTCGCCCGCACGCCGTTGATCCCGCCGGTCGCCCAGCCGATGCCGAGCCCGACGGTTTCCGCGCGCAGGGCGGCGAGCTGAGCGGTGGTCGGCATCGCCTCGGGCACGATCGTGACGTCCGGGAACCGCTCGCGCAGTGGCGGCAGGCAGCGCAGCAGTACCTGGTGCGCGGTGTATTCGGCGTGGGCGACGACGAGCGTGGTGCGTTTCCGGTCGCCGTTGGCCAGGGCGCGGCCGCGGTGCTGAAAGCGGCGCAGCTGGGCGAGGGCGGCGTGCGCGTCGGGCAGGAGGGCTTCGCCGAGGTCGGTCAGCGCGACTCGGCGGCTGGTGCGGTGGAACAGCTTGCCGCCCAAGCTTTTCTCGAGACGGCGGACGGCGTCGCTGACTGTCGGCTGTCCGCGGTGCAGCCGTTCGGCCGCGCGGCCGAAATGCAGCTCCTCCGCGACCGCGACGAACGCTTCCAGCTCGATCCGGTCCACCGGAGCAGGCTAGCCCGATCGATCGGTGGCACCGATCGCTGGGTGCCGGAGAACGGCGTTGATGGGGCCGGGCGGGAGGGATGAGATGGGGAGCAAGCAGGGGATTTCCCCACGACCGGAAGAAGTTCTCGCATGACAGCCACTGCCGTTGACCGCACACCCGAAGCCACCGTGACCGTCGTCTGCCATTCGGTGCACGGGCACACCCGCCTGCTGGCCGAGCACCTTGCCGAGGGTGCGCGGCAAGTGCCAGGGGTGCGGGTGCGTCTCGTCGAACTGCGGGCCGAGGACGTGAACGCGGGCCGCTGGCACGACAGCGAGGTCATGGCGCTGCTGGACCGTTCCGACGCGATCGTGTTCGGCTGCCCGACGCTGATGGGCAGCGTGTCCGCGGTGTTCAAGGCGTTCATGGAGGCCGCGTTCACGGTCTTCACGACGCAGGCGTGGAAGGACAAACTGGCCGGCGGGTTCACCATGTCCGCGTCGCAGAGCGGCGACAAGCTGGCGGTGCTGCAGCAGTTGTCGGTGTTCGCGGCACAGCTGGGCATGCAGTGGATCGGCGTGGGCGACATGCCGGGCAACAACTGGAGCGGCGGCACCCGCGACGACGTCAACCGGCTCGGCTCGTGGCTGGGGCTGATGAGCCAGAGCCACGCCGACCTCGGCCCGGAGGACGCGGGCTCGCTCGGCGACCGGGTCACCGCGCAGCGGTACGGCGAGCGGATCGCCCGGCTGACGCAGCGGTGGGTCAACGGCGTGCCGTACGAGACCGGCCGGATGACCGAGCACGAGGCCCGCGCGCTGTCGGCGTCGCTGCGGGAGGCGGTGGCCTGAGCGGCCTGGGGGTGCGGGACGCGCCCGCACCCCCAGGATTCCTACGTCCCGGCGGCGAACTCGGCGAGCAGGCCGTGCGGTGCGTCGGGGCCGAACATCTGCTTCTGCAGGTGTGCGCCGTCGGCCGCGGTTTCCGCCGCACGCGGGAACATCGCCTGCTCGTACTCGGCGAACGCGGCCTCGACGTCGCCGGGACGCGCGGCGAGAGCGATCCCGAGTTCGGCGCCGTCGAGCATGGCCAGGTTCGCGCCTTCCCCGTTCGGCGGGGCGAGGTGCGCGGCGTCGCCGACCAGCGTCACGCCCGGCACGCGCTCCCACCGGTGCCCGATCGGCAAGCCGTAGTACGGCCGGAAGACCGGTGCGGTGTCGGTTTCGGTGATCAGCGTGGTCAACGCGCTCGCCCAGCCCGCGAACTCTGCCGCGATCCGGGCCGTCGCGGCGGCGGGGTCGGCGAAATCGATGCCGCCGAACCATTCCAGCGGTCGCGTGAGCCCGATGTAGGCGTGCAGGGTCCCGTTCCGCTCGCGGTGCGCGGTGATGCACTGGCCCGGCGCGGGCACCAGCAGCATCCCGCCGCCGACCGCTTCGGCCGCGGCGGGGAAGCGGCGATCGGAGTCGTGGACGAAGGTCTCGATGGCCGCCGCGCCGGCGTATTCCGGTTTCGCCGGGGAAAGCAGCGGCCGGACCTTCGACCACGCGCCGTCCGCGCCCACCAGCAGCTCCGTGGTGACCGTCCTTCCGTTGCCGAAGGCGACCTCGTAGCCGTCGCCGACGGCGCGCACGCCGCTGACCTTGTGTCCCCAGTGGACAGTGCCGTCGGGCAGCGAGTCGATCAGCAGTTGCCGCAGCTCGCCGCGGTGGACTTCGGGACGGCCGCCGGTGCCGTCGTCGGGTTGTTTGAACAGCACTGTCCCGTCGCGGCTCAGCAGCCGGATCTCTTGTCTCCCTTCGAGGATCAGGGTGCGGAATTCCGCGGCGAGCCCGGCGGCTTCGACGGCGAGCTGGCCGTTGTAGTCGTGGATGTCGAGCAGGCCGCCCTGGGCGCGCGAGGTCGGGGACGGTTCGGCCTCGTAGACCGCGGCCGGGATGCCGTGGACGTGCAGGACGCGGGCGAGGGTGAGGCCGCCGAGCCCGGCGCCGACGATCGTGACGGGTGTGGTCATGACAAAACTCCTTCTCAAATGAGGACTGGTACGCCATTCCATATTGGAACGGCGCTCCAGATGTGTCAAGATGGACCCATGGCTACGGGGACGCGCCGGGCACAGCGGCGCACGGAGGCGCTCTCGCGGGAGCGCATCGTCGAGGCGGCGGTGGAACTGCTGGACGCGGCCGGCGAGGGCGGCCTGACGTTCCGGGTGCTCACCGAACGGCTCGCGACCGGGCCCGGGGCGATCTACTGGCACGTCGCGAACAAGGGCGAGCTGCTGGTCGCCGCGACCGACGCGGTGGTGGCGGACGCGCTGGCGGCGGAGCCGACCGGATCGCCGCGGGAAGACGTGCACGCGGTAGCGCTCGGGCTGTTCTCCGCGATCGACGCGCATCCGTGGCTCGCCGCGCAGCTTCTGCTTCAACTGTCGCGGAGCCCGGGCGGGCCGGTGGCGCCGCGCATCCTCGAAAGCCTCGGCCGCCGTGTCCGCGCGCTGGGCGTGCCGGAGGAGCACTGGTTCACCGCGACGTCGGTGCTGATGCACTACGTCCTGGGCGCGGCCGGGCAGAACGCGGCGAACAGCCAGGTCGCCTCGCCGGACGCGGACCGTGCCGAATTCCTCGCCGCCACAGCGGAAGCGTGGGCGGCGCTCGACCCCGGGGACTACGAGACGACCCGCATGATGGCGAGCCAGATGCGCGAGCACGACGACCGCGAGCAGTTCCTCGCCGGAATCGATCTCGTGCTCGCCGGGGTGGCGGCGCTGTATCCGGGCGGGCGCGCATGACCCTCGCGATCGCCGATGCCGGGGGAGCGGGCAAAGACGCGCGGGAACGATTCGCGGAATTCCTGCGCGTGTACGCCTCGCTCAACACCCGCGTCGCGTACGCGACCGATCTCGGCATCCCGCTCGACTGGGTGCCCGGCTACCAGCCGCCCGATCCGGGACGCCGCCGAGGCCGTGCGCGGCGGACGGATCCGGACGCGCTCGCGTGGCTGCCGTGGTGCCTGCGCAACGGGTTCACGTCGTTCGCCGACGTCCGGGTGGAGCACGTCGAGCAGTGGCTGGACGAGCTGGCGCGGGCCGGGTACCGCGACGCGACGCGCGGCCGGATGCTGTCGGCGGTGTCCGCGTTCTACCGCAAGTACCTGCTGCGGGAAGGCTTGGCCGGGCACAATCCCGCCGCGCTCGTGGACCGGCGCGCGCAGCATCTCAACCGGCCTTCCGGCGTCCCGTCGCAGACCGCGCGCTGGTCGTTCGAGGCGTGCCGGGCGCTGCTGCTCGCGGCATGGCTGCTGGTCGAGCACAGCCGGAACGGCCTCCGGGACCGGGCGATGGTCGAGATCCTGATCGGCACCGGGGTGCGCGCGGAGGAACTCGTCGGCGTCGATCTCGGCGACTACCGGCGTCCGACCGCAGGCGGCTTCGGCGTGCTTCGCGTGCACGGCAAGGGGTCCAAGGACCGCGAGGTCGCGCTGGCCGCGCCGGTGGCGGACGCGCTCGACGCTTATCTGGCGGAGCGGGTCACGCCGCGAGTCCCGGCGCTGCGCGGGCAGGTCGGCGCGAACCGGGCCGAGCCGCTGTTCGTGACGAGCACCGGGGCGCGCGTGCACGTTTCGCACGTGACAGCGTTGCTGCGGAGGCTGTGCGCGACGTTCTGCCAGCCGCCCAAGACCGCGCGCCTGCGGGAAGTGCTCGACACCGCCGAGGCCCGGTTCGTCGCGACGCACCTGCAGCCGTTGTGCGACACCATCCATCCGCATTCGGCGCGCCACTCCTACGCGACGCACGCGATCGAGCGAGGGGTCCCGCCGCGGCAGGTGCAGCGCGATCTCGGGCACGCCGCGTTGTCGACCACGGAGGGCTATCTCCACGACGAGAACGCCATCCGGGACTCGGCCGCGCACGAACTCGCCCCGGCGCTGCACCGCGGCTGGCTCGGCTAGTACCGCTTGTGCTCGGTGCTGATCGCCGGTTTTCCGCGCCGGAGAAGGCGAGCTAACCGAACGGGTGCCGCGGAACCGGTTAAGCCTCGATGAACGGCTCGGCGCAGAGCGTGCACGTGATCGGCCCCAGCTCCAGGATCGACCGGGCCGCGCGGATCCGGCGCGGGGGCTCGCACCGGCAGATCGCCGCGACGTAGTTCGGCCCGCCGCGATGCGCGCCGCGCCCGTCGACCGGGGCGATCACCACCGGCGGCGCGAGCGGTTCGGCGACCTCGCCCGGTGTTTCCGGGTCGTCCGGCGGTGCCGCGACGGCGCGGCGGGCGACTTCTTGCTCGCTGTGCCGCCACACGGTCAGCGCCGCTTCGAGCCGGGACAGTTCTCCTTGGTAGGCCTGGAGAGTCGCGGGGAGCGCGGTGGTCGCGGACCAGCCGATCCGGTCAGCCTGTTCGGCGCGCAGGCCGAGTTCGGCGGCCAGCGCGGCGAAGCGTTTGTTGTGGTAGCGGCCGTCGCTGACGTCGACGATGTCGCGCGTGGCGGCGAGTCCGTGCGCGGCCTCGTGCAGCGTGGTGGAGAGGATCTCGGCCGCGCCGCGCCGCAGTCCTTCCGCGCCGAGGAAGAACTCGGCGCGCGGTTCGACGCCGTCGCCGACGTGCCAGCGGGAGCGCGCGAAGTGGCCGTGGATCTCGGTGGCGGTGCCCATCGTTCCCGAGGCCAGCACCAGGATCGCCTCGGGAACGTCCGCGTGCCGCCGCCGGATTTCGGCCCAGAGCTGCTCCATCGCGTGCATGACGCGGGTCGTCGGGCCCAGTGCGGCGGTGTCCATGGACCCATCTTGCCGCTTAAGCGGTAATCAGCTCAGGGAGAGTCCGGAGAGCACCCGGTCGAGGCCGGCGGCGAAGACGGTGTCGCTGTCCGGGTGGACGGCGTCGCGCGCGGTGCGCAGCAGGGTGGGGTAGCGGCCGGTGTCGAACATCCGCCGCAGGTACGGCCCGGCGGTGCGCTGCCAGCCTTCCTCGTCGAGGCCGGTGTCGCTGACGAGCCGCCGCTCGCGGATCTCGCTGCGCACCGCGCCGGACACGTAGGCGTGCACGGTGAACACCGTGACCATGGCGTCCTCGATCGGGCCCGTCCCGGCCGCGGCGGCCAGCGACGCCTCGAGGTACGCGAGCGCGTTCGGGCCGAGCCCGGGACGTCCGCCGATGAGGTCCGCGAACCATTCGTGCCGCTGGACGGCGGCGCGGCAGCCGTGCGCGAGCGCGCGGAGGGCGGCCGCTCCTTCGGTGTCCGGGTCGGGCAGCGGAATCTCGCCGTAGACGGCGTCGGTCATCAGGTCGAGCAGTTCTTCTTTGGTGTCGAGGTAGCCGTACAGCCGCATCGGCCCGGCTCCGAGCGCGGCCGCGACCTTGCGCAGCGACACCGCTTCCAGCCCGCCTTCGTCGGCGAGCGCGCAGGCGGTCTCGACGATGCGGGCGCGGCTCAGCGGCGTCGGCGCCGCGCGCGCCGGCGGTTCGGGCCGTTCCCACACCACTTCGTCCATGCTCGCTCCTTTTTCGGGTGACAGTACCGGGGCGTCTTCGATACAGTGTATTTCGTCAATACAGTGTATCGAGGGGATGTCGTCATGCGAATCGTCATTGCCGGGGGCGGGCTCGGCGGCCTGACCTGTGCGCGGGTGCTGAAGGCGCACGGCGTCGACGCCGTGGTCTGCGAGCGCGACGCCGGTCCGGGAGCCCGGGTCCAAGGCGGCACGCTGGACCTGACGGTGGACGGGGGCCAGTGGGCGCTGCGCGAGGCCGGTCTGGAGGCCGGGTACCGCGCGATCGCCCGTCCCGAAGGCCAGGACATGGTTCTCTACGACTCCGCGGGAACCCTGCTGCGGCGGGAAGTCGCCCCGGAGGAAGGCGACGCGCGGTGGGGCCGTCCCGAGGCGGACCGGCCCGCGCTGCGGAAACTGCTGCTCGACGCGCTTCCCGAGGACACCGTCCGCTGGGGGCGCGCGGTGACGCGGGCGGAGCCGCTCGGCGACGGACGGCACCGGATTCACCTGTCCGGCGGCGAAACCCTGGAGTGCGATTTCCTCGTCGGCGCGGACGGCGGCCGGTCGAGGATCCGCCCGCTGCTGACCGACGCGAAACCGGCGTACTGCGGCGTGCACGGGATGGAACTGGTCATCCGCGACGCGGACCGGGCGCATCCGGCGGAGTCGGCGCTCGTCGGGCGGGGCAGCTTCTCCGCGCTCGGGGACCACCAGACGCTTTCCGCGCAGCGCAACGGGGACGGCACCATCCGAGTCCACATGGCACTGCGGTGCGCCGAGGACTGGCCGGAGACGTCGGGGATTCCGTTCGACGACCCGGATCGCGCCCGCGTCGCGCTGAAAGAGCTGTACGCCGGGTGGCCGGCGGAGTTCCTGGCGTTGCTGGACGCGACGTCCGGGCCGATCCTGGTGTATCCGCTGAACGCGCTGCCGATCGGGGTGCGGTGGGACCACACGCCCGGGGTGACGCTGATCGGGGACGCCGCGCATCTGATGTCGCCGTTCGCCGGGCAGGGCGCGAACCTCGCGATGCGCGACGGCGCGGATCTCGCACTGAGCCTCACCGAAGGCGGCGACGTGCGGAAGTTCGAGGAGGCGATGTTCGACCGCGCCCAGCCGGCGGCGCAGATGTCGGCGGACAACCTGGAGCTGTTCCTGTCCGAAGGCGCCGGGGAGAAGGTGCGGACCATGTTCGCGACGATGTCCGGGGAGGAAGCCTGACCGCTTTGGCCGAGTCGAGCCGGGCGTTCGCGCCGTGAGTTCCCGGGGAAGAAGTCTGACCGGCTTTGGCCGGGTGGTGTCAGGCGTTCGCGCGGTGAGTTCCCGGGGAGCAAGTCTGACCGGACTTCGCCGGGTGGAGCCGGGCGTTCGCGCGGTGAGTTCCCGGGGCGGTTGGCCGATCGGGGAACTCACCGCCGTGGCCGCGGTCGGCGGCGGCACGCGCAGCGACCGGTTCGGTCGCGCCTGGTGGATGGTCAGGCGGGTTCGCGCAGCCGGTAATGCTGGGGGCTCCGCCCGTACTCGCGTTTGAACGCGGCGCTCAGCGTGAAGGGGCTGCGGTAGCCGACCTGCCGGGCGATCGCGGCGAGCGTCGCGTCGGGTTGCTGGCGCAGGAGGTCGGCGGCGAGGGCGAGCCGCCAGGCGGCGAGGTAGGTCATCGGCGGTTCGCCGACCGCGTCGGTGAACCGCCTGGCGAGCGCGGCGCGGGAAACTCCGGTCGCGCTCGCCAGGCTGGCGACGGTCCACGGCTGTTCGGGCCGGTCCTGCAGCAGGCGCAGGGCGTGCCCGGCCACCGGGTCGCCGTGCGCGCGGTACCAGGCGGGCGCGGCCGGTCGGCCGAGCCATTCCCGCAGGACGCGGACGAGCAGGAGGTCCAGCACCCGGTCGAGGACGGCTTCCTGCCCGGGAACGTCGCGTTCGATTTCGTCGGCGAGCATCGCGACGAGCGGGTCCGGAGCGTTCCCGGCGCGGGCGGTGACGACGCCCGGCACCGCGGCGAGCAACCGTCGTGAGACCTCGCCGACGGTCGGGTAGGTGCCGGTGAGCAGCACTGTCGGACCGTCGGCGCCGGCGCCCCAGGTGCGGACGCCGAGTTCGGTCAGGTCGGTGAGGTGGCCGCCGTCCGGGGTGACGCACTCCTGCCCCGGGAGGATCACCGCTTGCGGCGGCGTCCCCGGATCGTCGGCGACGAGGTACGGCTCGGGGCCGCGGACGACCGCCACGTCACCGGTGTTCAGGTGGACGGCGTCGGCGTTGTCGGGCGCCAGCCAGGCGTCGCCGCGGACCACGGCGAGCACGGTCAGCGGCGCTTCGTCTTCGATTCGCAGCGACCACGGCGGGCACAGCACGGACCGGAGCAGGAACGCGCCGTGCGCACGGGGTCCTTCGAGCAACGCGGTGAGCGGGTCCACCTCGCCGAGACTAGCGCCGCGGCAAGCGAAGGCTCCGCTGTTTCTGTGACAGGAAGGGCCCGCATCGCGGTGCGCGGCAAAGGAATTCCGGCGGCTCGCAGCACAACCCCGGCTCAGAGGGCGAGCATCGCCTCGGCGATTTTCTCGGCCGCGCTGTCCGGGATCGCGCTCGCGGCATCGTCCAGAACGACCAGGCGCGCGCCAGGAATCTCGCGGGCGAGGGCTTCGCCGTTGCCCACGGGGAAGAACACGTCCCGGCGGCCGTGCAGCACCACTGTCGGGAGCTTGAGTTCCGGGAGGCGTTCGCGCCATCGCGGCGTGCAGTCGAGTTTGGAGAACACCGTTCCCAACTGGTTGGCCAGCTGCACGACCGGCGCCGTGCTGGCCGCGCGGTCGAAGATCCGGACGGCGACGGTGCGGGCCGCCTCCGGGTCGTTGCCCAGGACCGCGGCGCCGGCGGCGGCGTGATCGGCCACGGCGGCGCGGTCCGACCAGTCGGGCATCGGCAGGGAGAACAGTTCGCGCATGGCTTTCGCGTCGTGGTCGGGCAGGTCCGGGTCCACGGGTCCGGGCGCGACGGGACGGGTTCCGTACAGGGTCAGGGCGGAGAACGCGCCGGGGTGGTCGAGCGCGGCGACCTGGGCGACCATTCCGCTGACCCCGATCCCGGCCAGGTGAGCGGGCCGGTCGTCGAGTTCGCGGGCGAGGGCGGCGGCGTCGGCGGCGAGGTCGCGCAGGGTGTAGGCCGGGGCGTCCGGGTCGAGAGTGGTGGAGGTGCCTGCGTCGCGGAGGTCGTAGCGCACGACGTGCCGTCCGCCGCGGGCGAGTGATTCGCACAGGGCGTCCGGCCAGGACAGCATCGTGACGCCGCCGGCGAGCAGGACCAGCGGGGCGGCCGGATCGCCGAAGTGCTCGGCGCCGAGGGTGACGCCGTGGGGAAGCGTGTGCTGCACGAGGGTCTCCTAGCGAGACGATGACGCATGGTTCCGAGTGGATAAGCGATGGATCGTCTCGCGGTTCGCGGGTTGACTGGGATGCGTTGGGGGAAACAGGACGGAAGGCAAGGCGATGGTGATCGTTTCCAAGGCGGTTCTGGTGGCGGCGGTGCTCGCGGCGGGGCTGATCGCGGGGTTGTTCTACGCGTACACGGTGTCGGTGATGCCGGGTCTCGCCCACGCCGACGACCACACGTTCGTGACCGCGATGCGCCAGATCAACGAGGCCATCCTCAACGGCTGGTTCATGCTGTCGTTCCTGGGCGCGCCGCTGCTCGCGGTCGCCGCCGTGATCCTGCATTTCACGAGCGGAGCGGCCGGCGGATTGCCGTGGCTCATCGCGGGCGCGGCGCTTCTGGTGGCGACCGTGGTGGTGACCGGCGCGGTCAACGTGCCGATGAACAACGCCCTCGACGCGGGCACGGCGGACTTCGCCGCGCTGCGGGCCCAGTTCGAGGCGCCGTGGGTGCGGTGGAACGTGGTGCGGACAGTGCTGTCCGCGGCCGGATTCGGTTGTCTCGTCGGTGCTGTGGTGGCCCGGGGCGCGTGATCCCGGGCCACCGGCGGGGTCAGTCGGCCAGCCGGAAGCAGAGATCGGTGTCCCAGTTGCGGGCGTCCGGTTCGACCTGCGGGTTGGTGCGGTAGATCTCGAGCCGGGCGGCCCAGTGCTCGCCGTCGGCCTCGATCGTGCGGTCCCATCGCACGTTTTCCTTGTCGCCCCAGGCGAGCAGGTCGGCGGTGGCCGCGAAGAGGCCGCTGGGAGTGCCGTGGTGGGTGGCCTGCGCGTACCTCCCGGCAGGCAGGACGGCGTTGAAGTATTCGTCGCCGAGGTCGATCGGCTCGGATACGGGCACTCCGGCCTCGACGGTGACGGCCTGCATGTCCGTGCCGAGCACGACGTAGCGCAGGAACGGCGCGCAGGCGGGTTCGAGGCCGCGTTCGGCGAGCTTGCCGACGATCGCGGCGATCCGGTGCGCGACGGCGGGCATTCCGTCGAACGCGACTGTCGCGCGGTAGCCGACGTACCGCTGTTCGTTTCTGTCCACAATGGAAGGCATGGGGTTCCTTTACGGGTCGGGACGCGGGAATCAGCCGAGAAGCGGGCGGACTTCGATGGTGCCGTAGGCGGCGGCCGGATGCCGGGACGCGTGCTCGACGGCCTCGTCGAGGTCGGCGCATTCGAGCACGGCGTAGCCGCCGATCTGGTCCTTGGTCTCGGCGAACGGCCCGTCGGTGAGCAGGACCTCGCCCTCGCGCACGCGCACCGTGGTGGCGGTCGCGGGCGGGTGCAGGCCCCCGCCGCCGAGCAGGATCCCGCGTTCGAGCAGGTCTTCGGACCAGCCGCCGCAGCCCATCGCGAGCTGTTCCTCGGTCGGCTCCTCGGAGCCGGCGATCATCAGCAGGTAGCGCATCAGTTCTCCTCGAGGGTTTCGGCGAGGCGAGCGGCGAAAGCCTCCGGCTCGGCGGCGAAGCCGCCGTGGTCGCCCGGAAACCGCACGGGCTCGCCGCCGAGCGCGCGGGCCAGCCCGGCGCCCGCCTCGTACGCCGGGGTTCCGGCGGCGTCGCCCACCGCGACGACGATCCGGGTTTTCGCGGCGGCGAGCGCTTCGAGATCGGGTTCCCAGGCTCCGACGGCGGCCATCAGCTTGCCGAAGAACACCTCGAAGTTGCCGCGCATCCGCTTGCCTTGCTCGACGTCCTCGGCGGTCGGGTGCTCGGGCGGCGGCGGGATCTCGAACCCGCTCGCGGCCATGAACGCCCCGATCGCCGCGTCGACGCCCTGCTCCCGGTAGATCGCCGGGATGTCCGGGAAGTCGGCGAGCAGCTCGCCGAGGTACCGGCTGACCGGCGGTTCGTGGGCGACGAGCGTCCGCACCACGCCCGGATAGCGGGTGGCGTGTTCGAGCATGGTGATCGCGCCGCCGCTGTTGGCGAGCACCGAGACCGGTCCGGCGTCGTCCAGTTCGGCGAGCAGGAGCTGGACGTCCTCGGCGTGCTGGCCGACCAGGTCGTCGTCGAGTTCGGTGGTCCGGCTGCGCGAGATGCCGCGCGGGTCGAAGGTGACGACGGTGTAGCGGTCGGCGAGGAACGGGCGCAGCGCGGCGAACCCGGTGGCGTCCGCGGGGCCGCCGGGCACCAGGAGCAGCAGCGGCCCGGAACCCGCGACGTCGTAGTGGATTTCCGCGCCGGGCACGGGGAGGGTTGTGGTGATCATGGCTGTCCTTCCGGAGTCGGTTCGCTCTCCCGACGAACGGGAGCGACGCGGACAGACACCTCCGGCGGAGAAATTTCCGAAAGTCGTCTCCGGAGGTAGCTGCGTTCGGCTCCGGTGCGGGCCAACGCGAGCGCTTCGGCGTACGCGACCTGGGCTTCTTCGGTGCGGCCGAGCCTGCGGAGGAAATCGGCGCGGGTGGCGGGCAGCAGGTGGTAGCCCGCCAGGTCTTCGGCCAGCCGGTCGGCGAGGGCGAGTCCGGCTTCCGGTCCGAAGGCCATCCCGACCGCGACCGCGCGGTTCAGTTCGACCACCGGCCCGGGCCGGAAGCGCAGCAGTTGGAGGTAGAGCGCGGCGATCTGCGCCCAGTCGGTGTCCTCGGCGCGCGCGGCGGTGGCGTGGCACGCGGCGATCGCGGCCTGGACCTGGTACGGCCCGGGACTGCGCCGCCGCAACGCTTCTTCCAGAAGCGCGGTGCCCTCGGCGATCGCCGCGGTGTCCCACTGGCCGCGGTCTTGTTCTTCGAGCGGGACCAGCTCGCCGCCGGGACTGGTTCGCGTGCCGCGGCGGGCGTGCTGCAGCAGGAGAAGCGCGAGCAAACCGGTGGCCTCGGGTTCGTCCGGCAGCAGGAAACACAGCAGCCGGGCCAGCCGGATCGCTTCGACGGCCAGGTCGGGCCGCTGGAGGTCGTCGCCTTCGCTGGCCGAATAACCCTCATTGAACAGCAAATACAGCACGCCGAGCACCGCGGCGGTGCGCTCGGGCAGCAGAGGGGCGGGCGGCACGCGGTACGGGATCCCGGCGGAGCGGATCTTGCGTTTCGCCCGGACGAGGCGCTGCGACATCGTCGATTCGGACACCAGGAACGCGCGGGCGATCTCCGCGGTGCTGAGCCCGACGAGCGTGCGCAGCGCGAGCGCGACCTGCGCTTCGAAGGCGAGCGCGGGATGGCAGCAGGTGAAAATGAGCCGGAGCCGGTCGTCGCCGAGCCCGTCAACCTCGCTTCCTCCACTGTGCACAGCCGGTTCCTCCGGCACGGCCAGAAGCGCCGCCTCGCGAAGTTTGCCCGCTCCCGTTGCCTCGCGCCGGATCCGGTCGACCGCGCGGTTGCGAGCGGCGGTGGTCAGCCACGCCCCGGGCCGCTCGGGCACGCCGTCGCGCGGCCAGGCGCGCACGGCGAGCGCGAACGCGTCCTGGGCGCATTCCTCGGCCAGGTCCCAGTCTCCGGTGACGCGGATGAGCGTGGCCACGACGGAACCCCACTCGTCGCGGAACGCCTGCGCGATCGCGGCGTCGTGCTCCCCAGCCACCGTGGGACTCCCTTCTCGAGTGTCGGCGGACAGGTTCCGCCAGCACCCTCCGCACGGTAAACCGAGGCTCCGACAATTTCGCGCGCCCTAGGCTCCGGCGAGCTGCCCGATCCCGTCGAGGATGCGGTCGAGCCCGAACCGGAAATGGTGCTCGGGATCCGAGGACCCGCCGTAGGTCTGCCCCGCGGTGGTGCCGACCCGGCTGGCGCGCGGGAAGTGCACCGGATCCGCCGCCGGGATCTCGGCCAGCACCGGTGCGGAGCGGTTCCACCAGTCGAGGTCGGTCATCCCGGTGCGCCGCGCTGCGCGCGCCGAGTCCACCGAACCGCGCGCCGCACCCGCGACCAGTCCGTTGAGCAGGCTAACGATCGCGTCGAGCTGGACGTCGTCGAGGTCGAGTCCGTCCATCGCGGCCAGCTCGCGCTCGTATTTGGCGAAGGTGTGCGGGCCCAGCGTCGGACGGCCGACGCGGATCTCCAGCAGCCACGGATGCCGGTGGTAGAGCCGCCACAGGTCCTCGGCGACCGCGGCGAGCCCGGCCCGCCAGCCCTCGGGCAGTTCGCCGGGCAGTTCGCCGTGCGCGTGGTCGAGCATCAGCTCCAGCAGTTCGGCGCGGCCGGGCACGTAGGTGTAGAGCGACATCGGCGCGACGCCCAGCTCGTCGGCGACCCGGCGCATGGTGACCGCGTCCAGCCCGTCCGCGTCCGCGATCCGGATCCCGGCGAACACCACGTGCTCGACCGACAGCTTCGGCTTCGGGCCGCGGCGCGGGGGGCCGGGCACGCCCCAGAGCAGTTCGATGGTCCGCCGCGGATCGCCCGGTTCCTCGGTGTCCATGGTGTCCATTTCGCTCCTCGTACGCAGTACAGAGTTTTCCGGTAGACTATCCCGCAGAGGCCAGCCAGGGGAGGGCGGAGCACTGAATTCAGTGGTGATGGAGCCGGGACGGGTCGTGTTCTGGCGACCGGACGGCACGGTGCCGGACGGTCCGGGGACGTCCGGAACGGTCGAGGTCGTGCTGCCGGACGGGGTGCGCACGGTTCCCGCCCTGCGGCTGCCAGCCGCGGAGGCGGCGCCGGTGCTGCGCTCGCTGACGGACCCGTCGGCGCGGTTCTGGGCGCTGGCCGCGGAAGCCGCGGAACGGCTCGCCGCGGCGGGGTGGAGCGGGCCGCTCGATCCGGCCGAGGAAGCCTGGCTGCGCCGCCTCGCCGACGCGATGCCGCCGCACGCCCACGCGACGCCGGTCCCGGGCGACCCGGCGCGGCTGCCGGAGCCGTATCCGCTGCTGATGCGGTTCCTCGGCGACGTCGCCGGGGTGCGGCCCGCGCTGGGAGTGTCGCTGCGGATCGAGTCCGACGACTTGGCCGGCGGGAGGTTCCGCGCGGTCGTCCAGGTGCACGGCGGGACCGAGCCGCTGGTCGACGCGGAAGAACTGTGGCGCACCGGCAGCCAGGAGGCGCGGCACGAGGTCCTGCTGAGGGTGCGCCACGGAGCGGAAGTGTGGCCCGCGCTGGCTCCGCTGCTGTCGGCGGCGGTTCCGTCGTCGGTTTCGCTGGGAGACCGCGAGATCGCCGAACTGCTCGCGGGCGCGCTCGACGCGACGGAGCTGGCGGTGCACTGGCCTTCGGAGCTGACCGGGCTGGCCGCGCGAGCGGTGGTCCGGCCGGGCGACGCGCCGTCGGACGCGAGGACGTTCTTCGGCGGAGACCGGGTGCTGCAGTTCGACTGGCAGCTCGCGCTCGGCGACAGCGAGCTGAGCGTCGCCGAACTCGACGCGCTCGCCGAGGCCCAGCGTCCGGTCGTCCGGCTGCGGGACCGGTGGGTGCTGCTGGACCGCAAGACCGCCGACCGCGCCCGGGACCGCACGCTCAAGCCGCTGACCGCGATCGAGGCGCTGGGCGTCGCGCTCACCGGCCGCACCGAGGTCGACGGCGACGAGGTGGAGGTCCGCACCGACGGCTGGCTGGACGAGCTGCGCGCGCGGCTGGCGGCCGATCCCGAACCGGTCCCGCAGCCCGCCGGTCTCGCCGCGACCCTGCGCGATTACCAGCTGCGCGGCCTGCACTGGCTCGACACCGTGACCGGGCTCGGCCTGGGCGGCTGTCTCGCCGACGACATGGGGCTGGGCAAAACCGTCACGCTCATCGCGCTGCACCTGCACCGCGGCGCCGGTCCGACGCTGGTCGTGTGCCCGGCTTCGCTGCTGGGCACCTGGGAAACGGAGATCCGCCGGTTCGCGCCCGGGGTTCCGGTGCGCCGGTTCCACGGCGCCGCGCGGTCGCTGGACGACCTCGGCGGCGGCTTCGTCCTGACCACCTACGGCACGCTGCGCACGGATCCCGCGCCGCTGGCCGAGGTGAGCTGGGATCTGCTGGTCGCCGACGAGGCGCAGCACGTGAAGAACCACCGCTCCGACACGGCGAAAGCGTTGCGGCTGCTGCCTTCCGCGGCGAAGGTCGCGCTCACCGGCACGCCGGTGGAGAACACCCTCACCGAGCTGTGGGCGATCCTCGACTGGACCACGCCCGGACTGCTCGGCTCGCTCGCCGACTTCCGCCGGCAGTGGGGGAAACCGGTCGAATCCGGGACCGACCCGGCGGTCGCCGAGCAGCTGTCCCGGCTGCTGCGGCCGTTCCTGTTGCGCCGCCGCAAATCCGACCCGGGCATCGCGCCCGAGCTGCCCGCCAAAACCGAGACCGACCGGCCGGTACCGCTGACCGCCGAACAGGCCGCGCTGTACGAGGCGACCGTGCGCGAGCTGATGGCCGACATCTCCGAGAGCGACGGCATGGCCCGCCGCGGCCGGGTCGTCAAGCTGCTCACCGCGCTCAAGCAGATCTGCAACCATCCCGCGCACTACCTCGGCGAGTCCGAGGACAGCACGCTCGCCGGCCGGTCCGGAAAGCTCGAACTGCTCGACGAGCTGCTCGACACGATCCTCGCCGAGGACGGCGCGGTGCTGGTGTTCACGCAGTACGTGGCAATGGCGCGGCTGCTGGAACGGCATCTCGCCGCACGCGCCATTCCAGCGCAGCTGCTGCACGGCGGCACTCCGGTCGGCCGGCGCGAGGAACTGGTCCGGGGCTTCCAGAACGGCGACTTTCCCGTGTTCCTGCTGTCGCTCAAGGCCGCGGGCACCGGGCTCACCCTCACCCGCGCCGACCACGTCGTGCACTACGACCGGTGGTGGAACCCGGCGGTCGAGGACCAGGCGACCGACCGCGCGTACCGGATCGGGCAGACCCGGCCGGTGCAGGTCCACCGGCTGGTCGCCGAAGGCACCGTCGAGGACCGGATCGCGGTGATGCTGCGGGAAAAACGCGCGCTCGCCGACGCGGTGCTCGCCTCCGGCGAGGCCGCGCTCACCGAACTCACCGACGCCGAGCTGGCCCAGCTCGTCACCCTCCGGAGGCCTCGATGACCGACCGGGTCCGCGGATTCCCCGCGTTCCCCGCCCGCACCGGCCGCGGCCCGTTCGCCCGCACCTGGTGGGGCCGCGCGTGGCTGCAAGCGATGGAGGACACCGCGCTCGACCTGCGGCAGCTCAAGAAAGGCCGCCGCTACGCCGCGGCAGGCCTGGTCGGCCCGATCACCGTCAGCCCGGGCCGGATCACCGCGACCACCGAGGACGCCGACGACGGCCCGTACCGCACCGGCGTGCACCTGGCCGAACTGTCCACAGCGGACTGGGAGCTGCTGCTCGACCGCGCGGCCGACCACTCCGGGCACCTCGCGGCGCTGCTGGACCGGCAGCTGCCGCCGGAGCTGGCCGAGGTCGTCCCGCTGCTGCCCGGCATCGGCGACCTCGACCCGGACTGCGACTGCCCCGGCTGGGAGCTCCCGTGCCGGCACGCCGCCGCGCTGTCGTTCCAGGTCGCGTGGCTGCTCGACGCCGACCCGTTCCTGCTGCTGCTCGCCCGGGGCCGGACCGAGCAGGAAATCCTCGACGAACTCGGCCGCCGCACCGCCACCCGGGTCACCACCGGAGTGCTGGCCGCGGACGCGTACGCCCGGGAGGTGCCGCCGTTGCCGGATCTCGCGGAGTTCACGCCGCGCGTCCGCTGAGCCGCACCTCCGCGGTCACCCGATCCGGTGGAGCCGTGCCCGCTCGCTGTGCGGCCTGACCAGCGGAATCGGCGAACGCGGCAGCTTGGCGGCGATCATGCTTTCAGCAGGATTTCATGGCTTCTCCGTAGCTTCCCGTATGCGTTCGGTAACGCACTGACCATTCGACGCGGAGGGGATCCGATGGTGAAGAAAGGCACGAGGATCACGCTGATCGGCGCGATCGTCGCCACGCTCGGCGCGGGATTCGCCAGCGCCGCACCGGCTTACGCCGACGACGCGCACTACTACATCCTGATCGGCGGCACCTGCGACGGGAAGGCATCGGTCTACCGTCCGGAATGGCTGCGGGGCGGCATCGCGCGGGTCGTCGACTATCCCGCCGGAGCCGCCGGCGCGCCCAACTGCGACCAAACCCCGATGGACCGCAGCGTCGCGATCGGACACGACCGGGGCCGCCAGGTCGTGCAGGACGCCTACCGCGAGAACCCGAACGCCGAGTTCACCGTCGTCGGCTATTCCCAGGGCGCGATCGTGGCCAACATGGTGCTGAACGACATCGCCGACGACCAGCTCGGCGTGGACAAGGCCAAGTTCAGCGCGAAACTGTTCGCCGACCCGATGCAGCCGCCGGGCCCGGCCGGGACCGGGATCAGCGCGACCCTCCCGCCGGGCACCGGCCTGCCCTCGCCGTTCGGCGGATACGTGTCCTTCGGCGCGGGCCGCCCGGACTTCGCCGGCGTCCGCTCCATCCGCTACTGCATCCAGACCGACGGCATCTGCGATTTCGACCCGATCCAGGCCGCGGGCGGCTACTTCGCCCAGCACTGGTGCTACCAATGGCCGCGACCCAGCGACCAGCGGTCGATCATGCAGGACACCATCGCCGACGGCGTCTACACCAATTCGTCCGTGCGGCTGGGCAAACAGGACTGCTGGGGCGGCCCGGTGCACCCCTGACCGGCGTGGGGCGGTTTCCCGGCACCCCCAGTGCCGCCGGGAAACCGCCCCACCCGCTACGTCCTCATCGCTCGGCGCCGAACCAATGCAACAACCGCATCTCCAGCTCGCGCTGATCTTCGCCCGTCCAGACCACGTGCCCGTCCGGTCGCAGCAGCGCGGCCGGCACGTCGAGGTCCTCGCTCACGTCCACGACGTGGTCGACCCGGTCCGCCCAGCCCCGCGCCGACAGCTGCCCGGTCTGGTCCAGCAGCAGCCCGCGGCCCTGGTGCATCAGCTCGTACAGCCGTCCTCGCTTGAGCGCCAGGTCCGGCATCCGCCGGCCGAGCAGCGGATGCCCCTCGCCGAAGTCGTAGCGGATGTCGAGCGCCAACACTTTTTCCAGCAGCAGCTTGTTGACCTCGTCGAACGCCATCAGCTCGGTCAGCAGCCGCCGCATGGCGCGCCCGTCCGGGTCCGGCGACATCACGACGCCTTGGGCGCGGACGTTGTCCAGCACGGCGTCCGCGACCGGGTGCCGTTCGGCCTCGTAGGTGTCCAGCAGCCCCTCCGGCGCCCAGCCGTTGACCTCGGCGGCGAGCTTCCACCCGAGGTTGAACGCGTCCTGGATCCCGAGGTTGAGCCCCTGCCCGCCCAGCGGCGGGTGCACGTGCGCCGCGTCCCCGGCCAGCAGCACCCGGCCGACGCGGTAGTGCTCGGCCTGCCGGGTCGCGTCGCCGAACCGCGAGAGCCAGCGAGGGGAGTGGACCCCGAAATCCGTCCCGGCGTACTCGCGCAACTGGTGCTTGACCTCGTCCAGCGTCGGCGTCCGAGCCTCCCGGTCCTCGACCACCCCGGCCGCGGGCACGACCACGCGGAACATCCCGTCGCGCAGCGGCCCGACCCCGAACCACAGCTGCGTCTTGCGGATTTCCATCACCAGCGCGGCGATTTCGGCGGGATCCGCGGTCGCCTCCATCTCGCCCAGCAGGACCTCGCGCCGCGCGGGCTCACCCGGGAACGCGACACCGAGCGCCTTGCGCACCGTGCTCCGCCCGCCGTCGCAACCGACGACGTAGCGCGCCCGCAGTTCGCTGCCGTCGGCGAGCGAGACGTTCACCCCGTCGTCGTCCTGGCTCAGCCCGACGACCTCGCAGCCGCGCCGGATCTCCGCGCCCGCCTTGACCGCGTGCTCGGCCAGCAGCCGGTCGGTGATGGGCTGCGGAAGCCCCAGCACGTACGGATGCGAGGTGTCGAGCCGTTCCGGCGCGGGCCGCGCGATCCCCGCGAAGAAACCCCCGACCGGATGCGTCGAACCCTCGGCGAGGAAGGGCTCCAACATCCCCCGCTGGTCCAAGACCTCCATGCTGCGCGAGTGCATCCCCAGCGCGCGCACGAACTTCGGCGGCTCCGCCTCCTTCTCCAGCACGACCACGCGCACCCCGTGCAGCCGCAGTTCCGCGGCCAGCATGACGCCCGCCGGCCCGGCCCCCACCACGATCACGTCCACCATGAACTTCTCGTCCCCTGTACCGGAGCCGCGATCCCCTCCGCGGTCTTTCCGCAGGCAGCGGCTCCGGCGGACGATTGTGGAGCATGACCCAGGCCTTGCCGCAAGCCCCGGGGTGCGCTATATGTTGAAGGGGACAGGGAGAAGTCCCCGTCCCCTTCTGTCCTTCGGACGCTTCTCAGCCCTGCTTGCGGGCCATCAAGTACGCCTGGTCGGTCGCGTCGAACGGCGGTTCCGGTGCGCGAACGAGCCGTGCCTCCACCACGAAACCGGCGTCGGTCAGCAGCTGCGCGACGAAGTCCGGGTCCAGCCGGTACGCGTCGGCCCCGATGGCGTGGCCGTACGCGTTCTCGATCCGCCTCCGCTCGTTGTCGCCCACCTGGAACGCGGTCAGCAGCCAGCCGTCCGGACGCACCACCCGGGCGAGTTCCTTGGCCAGCACCGGAAGCTGCTCCAGCGGCGTGTGGATGAGCGAGTACCACGCGAGCGCCCCGGCGAGCGAACCGTCTTCGAGGTCGAGCGCGGCCAGCGATCCGACCTCGAACCGCAGATCCGGATGCGTCCGGCGGGCGATCTCGACCATCGCGGGGGACAGGTCGACGCCGAACACGTCCAAGCCCAGCGAGGCGACGTACCCGGTCAGCCGGCCCGGGCCGCAGCCGAGGTCGCCCACCGGACCCTCTCCGGTCCGCTCGGCGAACGCGCCCAGCATCGCCCGGTCCCACGTGCTCGCCTTGAGCGCGTCCTTCAGCAATTCGGCGTAATTCTCGGCCACGGTGTCGTACGCGGTCCGCGTCTCGGTCACATAAACAGGTTCGGTCACGGGCAGCGACAGTAGCCCCCGCCGCCGCGCCCCGTCCGGCGAAACACGCGGACTAGACGCGGGCGCGGGCGATGATCGCGGAAGTGTCGGTTCCAGCGGGCAAAGTGCCGAAAGCCAGGCCCCAGTCGCCGCCGAACCGCGTGCCGCAGAACGCGTCCGCCACCGCGCGCGGAGCGTGCCGCACGAGCAGCGAACCCTGCAGCACCAACGCCATCGACTCGACCACCCGCCGCGCCCTGAACTCCAGATCGTCCACATCGGACAGATCCTTCTTGAGCCGGTCCACCGCGTCGTCCAAGCGCGCGTCCCCGCCCGCGGCGAGCTCGACCTCGGCGAAGAACGCCGCCACCGACTCCGGCTGCCGCCCCATCGCCCGCAAGGCGTCGAGCGCGGCGACGTTGCCCGAACCCTCCCAGATCGACATCAACGGCGCCTCCCGGTACAGCCGCGGCATGCCCGATTCCTCGACATACCCGTTGCCGCCAAAGCATTCCAGCGCCTCGGCGGCGTGCATCGGAGCACGCTTGCACACCCAGTACTTGGTCACCGCGAGCCCGAGGCGGCGGAACGCCTGCTCCTGCTCGTCGCCGGGCCGGTCGCCCGCGGCCGCGAGCCGCATCGACGCCGCCACCGCCGCTTCCGCCTCGATCACCAGGTCCGCCAGCACATTCGCCATCAACGGCTGGTCCACGAGCGCCTTGCCGAACGCCGACCGGTGCGTCGCGTGGTGCACCGCGCGGACCGCGCCCAGCCGCATGCCCGACGCACTGCCGAGCGCGCAGTCGAGCCGGGTGTTGTTGACCATCTCGATGATCGTGCGGACCCCGCGGCCCTCCTCGCCGACGAGCCAGCCCACGGCGTCGTCGTACTCGATCTCCGACGACGCGTTCGACCGGTTCCCGAGCTTGTCCTTCAAACGCTGCAACCGGATAGGGTTCCGGCTGCCGTCCGGGAGCACGCGGGGGAGCAGGAAGCAGGACAGCCCGCCGGGAGCCTGCGCGAGCGTGAGGAACATGTCCGACATCGGCGCGCTGGTGAACCACTTGTGCCCGACCAGCCGGTAGCTGCCGTCGCCCGCCGGCCGTGCTGCAGTCGTGTTGGCACGCACGTCCGAACCGCCCTGCTTTTCGGTCATCGACATGCCCGCGATCAACCCGCGTTTCGTGCCCGGCTCGCGGAGCCCGAAGTCGTACTCCGTCGACGCCAGCAGCGGCTCGTACTTTGCCGCCAGCTCCGGATTCGCGCGCAACGCCGGAACCGCCGCGTAAGTCATGGAAATCGGGCAAGTATGCCCGGCCTCCGACTGGCTCCAGACATAGAACTTCGCCGCCCGCGCCGCGTGCGCACCCGGCCGCTCGTCCCGCCACGGCGCGCCCTGCAACCCGTGCGACACCGCGACGTTCATCAAATCGTGCCAATGCGGATGGAACTCGACCTCGTCGATCCGGTGCCCGTAACGGTCGTGCGTGCGCAGCACCGGCTCGTTCTCGTTGACCAGCCGGCTCCACTCCTGCACCCGCTCGCTGCCCGCCAGCCGCCCGAGCTCGTGCAGCTCGTCGACGACCCACGACGCCTCCGTGCGCCCGAGGGCTTCCGCCAGCGCCGGATCGGCCGCGGTGTCGTGCTCCAGCGGCGGAACCTGATTGACGACCTCATGCGTTGCGGGCATCCGAACCTCCCAGTGACCGCACGACGAACGTGCTCAACTCGCTGACTTCCGCCGACCCGCCGCTGGTCAGCGGACCGATCAACACCTCGGCCGCGGCGCCGACCAACGCCGCCGCGCTCACCGCCGCGTCCTGTGCCGGCAACACCCCGGCCCGCACCCCTTCGGCCACGTGCTCGGCCACGACATCCCGGAACACCCGCCTGAACTCCAGCCGCTCCGCGTCGATCACCGCGTCCACCGGCTCGGCCAACAGGGCATACGCCAGCCGCGGCGCCTTCAACGCCCGCCCCGCGAACGTCTCGAACACCGCCACGACCCGCGCCACCGGATCGGCCGGCCCAGCCGCCGCCGAGCGCACCGCCTCCACCTCGCGCGACACCACCTGCCGGAACACGCGCACCACCAGGTCGGCCTTGGTAGGGAAGTGCCGGTAAACCGTGCCCACCGCGACCCCCGCCCGCTCGGCGACCGCGGCCACCGAACAGCCGGAGTACCCGTGCTCGGCCAACTGCTGGACGGTGGCGTCCAGGATGCTCTCCCGGAGCGCGTCGAGGCGCTCCTGGACTTTAGGCGTTCTGCGGTAGGCCACGGGAAGAAGTGAACCACCGATTCACAACTTGCGTCAACGGTCTTCCACCAGGGTGTGGAGCAGCCCTACGCTTGGCCGAAGGCCCGAAAGCCGCTGTAGACGCGGGCCGCGGGCGGGGACGGCGTGGGGGCGGCATGGAAGACTTTCTCCGGTTCAAGACGGCGGGGAGACGGGTCGGCGGGTTCGAGACGGCAAGACTGGCCGTTCGCTACCGGCGGGTGGGCGCTCTCCTGGCGGTCTCCGGCATCGCGCTGTTCAGCGCGTTCGTGGGGAGCGTGATCTTCCTGAAAAACCGCGCGTACGACCTTGCCGCCAACGGAGTCCGGGTGCCAGGCACGGTCGTCGTGGTGAACGGCGATCACCCCTCGCGGGCTGGCTTCGTCCATGTGCGTTTCCTGGTGGACGGCGACGACCGGGTACGGGTGCTCAGCCGGACAGCGAGTGAGCCCGTACCGCGGGTCGGGGACACGGTCACCGTGATGTACGACCGGGCGGACCCCGACCGGCTGCGCACCACCCATGGGGGCTCACGGTGGCGATGGTGTTCAGCTTCGTGCTGTCGTTGTGCTTGATTCCGGGTGGGTTCTTGGCCTGGCTCGACCGGGAGCGGAGGCTAGCGAGAATTCCGTGCCGGACCGGTTATTCGCTTGCCGCACCACGTCTCTCGCCGGGACCATGCCCGGTATGCGCTTCTCGATCAACATCCCGAACTTCGGCGACTTCGCCGACGCCCGGACCGTAGCGAGAGTGGCCGCAGCAGCCGAACAAGAAGGCTGGGACGCACTGTTCCTCTGGGACCACGTCGTCCACGACAAGAAAACCCGCCGCGGCCAGCCGTTCGGCGACCCCTGGATGCTGCTGACCGCGGCCGCGCTCGCGACCTCCACGCTCAAGATCGGCACGCTCGTCACCGCGGTGCCCCGACGCCGCCCCGAGCACCTCGCCCGCCAGGTCGCCACCCTCGACGCCCTCAGCGTCGGACGGGTCATCTTCGGAGCCGGCCTCGGCGGACCGATCGAGGACGAATTCGGCAGCTTCGGCGAACCCACCGACCCGGTCGTCCTCGCCGAACACCTCGACGAAAGCCTCGGCCTCCTCGACCGATACTGGTCCGGAAACCCCGTCGACCACGACGGCAACCACTACCAGGTCCGCGATGTCACTCTCCGACCCGCCACCGTCCAACAGCCGCGCCCGCCCGTCTGGCTGGCCGCCGTGTGGCCCAACCGCAAGCCAGTCCGCCGCGCCGCGCGCTGGGACGGCGTCGCTCCGCTGTTCAAAAACGCCACGCACGGCGTAGCCCCGGCCGCGGAGGACGTCCGCGATGTCGTGTCCTACGCCCGAAAACACGGCGCGGGGGAGAACTTCGAATTCGTCGTCGGCGGCGCCACCCCAGGCGAGGCGGCCCGCGCCCGCGACGTGATCGCCCCGCTCGCCGAAGCCGGAGCGACCTGGTGGGACGAACGGCAGCTGATCACCACCAGCGACCTCGACCGCCTCGAACCCACCCTGCGCCGCATCAGCCAAGGCCCGCCCAGGGGAGTCGACTAAACCTCGACGACCAGCACCCGGCTCAACCGATCCGCCAACGGCCGCACCGCCTCAGCCGACACGCCGCCACGCAACCCGGCGGCCGGGAGGAAACGAACCGTCGTCCCGGTAGTCCCGTCTGGCTGCACCGCGACCAGTTTACCTACCGGAACACCGTGCTGATACCGCTGCGTCCACGCACCCTCAGCCCGGCGATTGGTGTGCACCAACCACTCGCTCAACGCCGCGACCACCGACATCCCGTACCGCGGCTGGCCGTCCGGGAGGGGAGTGGCGGGCGGAGAATCGAAGTACCGGAAGTCCTTCGTCGCCATCACCGGCTTCCGCACCGGCCGCCCGTCGTCACCGACTGCCATCTGCGTCCCACGACCGTCGTCCGACACCGAAACCGAACCGTCCGGGTGAAATTCGACCACCGCGCGCCCCGCGCCCAGATCCTCGGCCTCGTCGGCGGCGTAGGCGAGCACCTCGAGAATCAGGTGACACATCCCGGTCGGCGCGTACCGCCCCGGGTTCTCGCGAATTGCCCGCAGATGCTCAGGATCATGATCGCGCGACCAGTCGTGCGTCGTCGGCTCAGGCAGCGGCATCCATCAATCCTGCCACCGCTGCTTGACCTGGTGCACGCTCCAGCACCTACGTTCGCAGACATGACCACAACACTCATCACCGGTGCCACCAGAGGACTCGGCTACGAAACCGCCCGCCGCCTGGTCGCTGCCGGGCACACTGTCTACATTGGAGCCCGCGACGCCGCTCGAGGCCAGCGAGCCGCGGAGGAACTCGGCGCGCGAAGCGTCCAACTCGACGTCACCGACGAAGCATCGGTCCTCGCCGCAGCGAAAACCGTCGAGGCCGACGGGGGACTGGACGTTCTCGTCAACAACGCAGGGATCGCCGTCGAGCTCAAGAGCGACGGGGAATCGGTCGGTGCGGCCGAAACCACTGCCGACTTGATGCGGGAAACGTTCGAAACCAACGTCTTCGGCGTCGTGCGGGTACTGCACGCTTTTCTGCCGCTCCTGGAGCGTTCGTCAGCGCCAGTGGTGGTGAACGTCAGCAGCGCGCTGGGGTCGCTGGGCCGGATGACGGACCAGGCGACGCACCAGTACGCGTACCGCGGCGTGGCGTACCCGGCGTCAAAGGCGGCGGTGAACATGGTGACCGTGCAGTACGCGAAGGCGTTTCCAGGGATCCGGATCAACGCCGTCGAACCTGGCTATACGCGGACGGACATCAACGGAGGCCGCGGCGGACAGCCAGTCGAACTAGGCGCGGAGATCATCGTCCGGATGGCGCAGATCGGCACAGACGGGCCGACTGGCACGTACTCGGACATCAACGGCCCGTTGCAGTGGTGACCAGGGGGTCGGCAGAAGCGCCCGATTCGGCTTACTTGACATAATGTACATTATCGGCGTTTCAGCGACCTGCGGATCAGCGGGTTGAGGAGAGGTTTCCTGAGGCCTTCGAGCGTGTCGCACGACTTATCTGTGCCCGTGCTGGCGTGACACGCGGACGCTCGCAGGCCTCAGCTGCCGTCGCCTCGCGGCATGTCGCAGTCTGACGCCTCTGGCCGGGCTCTGAGGCATTGCCTCGGAGAGCAACCCGAATCCCCGACGGGAACAGCCGCCCAGTCGTGCTTAATTCGTCACCGTGACGAATTAAGCACGACTGGCTGGACGTTGAGGTTGGAGCACAACGACTTTCTCCAACGCGTTGAGACCAACTCGGGCGGTACGAAGATCCACTCGACCAGCTGAACGCGCCTCAGATCCGATCCGCCGTCAGGCTGGTCCACGACGTCAAGACGGCAGACTTTGCCCGTCGCGCAGGGAAGAACCGGCTGCGAATGGATGGACCGGAAAGCGCTGTCCCCCAAGGGGATTCAGCCCCTTCTCAAGCCTCGCACAACCCCTTCCGCAGCCGTGTTTCATGCATAATCGCTATTATGCATCATATATCAGACAACGGGTAGCTTCGAAATTGTCGGTGCTGTGCGGTACAAGATCACTATGCTCGTTTCCGAGGCACAGCAAGCGTTCTTCGCGGCACGGCGGCCGCGCAAGGACTCGCCGCACACCACTGCCGCCTATCGGCGGGACCTCGCCGGGATCACCGCTCTCCTGCTGGCGGAGCTGGGTCGCGACGAGGTGCACGTCGAAGAGCTGACAGCGCCGGTGCTGCGGGCCGCCTTCGGCGCGTTCGCCGACAATCACGCGAAAAGTTCGGTGCTGCGCGCGTGGTCGACGTGGAACCAGTTCCTCACCTTCTGCGTATCGGACGGCCTGCTCGCGGGCAATCCGATGGGAGCCGTCGCGCGGCCCAAGACTCCCCCGCTCACCCCGAAACCCTTGCGGGGCGAGGAAACGCCGGAGCAACTGCTCACCGCGGCGGCCGACGGCGCTCGCCGGGCGCGGGATCCCTGGCCGGAGCGGGATGTGCTCGTCCTGGCTCTCGGGCTGGTCGCGGGCCTGCGAGCAGCGGAAATGCGCGCACTCACCCCGCGCTCGGTGGTCGGCCGAGACGGTGAACTGCGGTTGCACGTCCATGGCAAGGGCAGCCGGGACCGGTCGATCCCGGTGCAGCCGGCGATGGCGAAACTGATCGAGGACTACCAGGCTTCGTGCCGTCGGCGCTTCCCTCGACAGCGTTTCCCGGCGAGCGAACCACTGCTGCGGGACCGCGCGGGCAATCCGATCGGCCGCGGTGCGCTGGAGTACCTCGTGAAGTCGTGCTACCGGTGGGCGGGCCTGCATGACCGGGTGCCGACGGGCGCGAATCTCCACGCTCTGCGGCACACCTTCGCCACGCGACTGGCCGAGGACGGTGCTACCGCTTCGGAGATCATGTCCCTGCTTGGTCACGCGAGCCTGGCGACGAGCCAGAACTACATCGAAGCGACCGGCCGCGAACAGCGGGCCGCCGCGGCGAGCAACCGGACCTATCGGGCGCTCGACGGTTTGGCGCGGACGGACTCTTCCCGAGAGAGCACTGTGCGGGAGGCCGATGTGATTGCATGAGCGCGTGACTGACGAACCCTCGCGCGTCCTGCGTGCCAGCCGTGAGATCGAAGCCCCCGCGGAGCGAATCTTCGAGCTGATCGCCGATCCGGCGCGGCAGCCCGGCTGGGACGGCAACGACAACCTGGCCGAGGCGGAGCCGGGTCAGCGTGTCCACGCGGTCGGCGACGTTTTCACCACCACGCTCGTGACCGGGAAGGTCCGGGACAACCATGTCGTGGAGTTCGAGGAAGCTCGCCGGATGGCGTGGCTGCCCGCGGAACCAGGCCACGAACCGCCCGGGCATTTGTGGCGCTGGGAGCTGAATCCGCTCAGCGCGACGCGCACCGAGGTCACGCACACCTACGACTGGTCCGACCTCGACCCCAACGACACGAGGCGGAACACCCGAGCGCGGTCCACGACCGTGGAGGGACTGGCGGCGTCGCTGGAGAATCTGGCTAAGGCGGCGGAAACTCCGCGGCCGTAAGCCGGGTTCGCGCCGTTCTCGTTCGGTGGTCTTCGAATCTGTGCCCGGTCTTGGGGCTGGCCCGCTCCAGTCCCGCCTTCGGGCGCTCAGCGAGCACAGACTGTGCAGTCCGGCAGGGATAGCCGGAAGTCAGCTGCCTGCCAAGGTGATCCGCTGCCAGTGGTGGCCTCTCCCCTACGCCTGAGGGAACTCGATCGGGGTGGTCGCCGACCTTGTCAGCGATCTGCAGGAAGCAAACCTTCTGCGGACGGGCTTGGGGCCAGCTCCGCGCTTTGCCGGTGTGCCCGCAAGGCCGTGGCGAGCCACGCGAACGCAGGCACACTGGGCGGTTCCGGCGGGCGATTGTCGATCAGGCTCAGCAGCTCCCAGTAGCGTTCGACGCGGGGTTCGGCGACAAGGTCAAGCCATTCGAGCAGTGCTTGCGACTCGGGCTGGGAAAGATCGGCGGGCACGATGCGATCGAGGACCTCGCGGCCGATGTCTGATTCCGGAGCGACTCCCTTCTCGGCCGCGGGGCCCGCGTGCTCGAGTACCAGCGGTCGGACGTTGAGGCCGAACTCGATGCGGTTGTCGGATTCGCCGCGCAGGACCATCTGCGCAGGACCGCGCGGTTCAGCCGCAGGCGCTGGATCTGGGTTTCGAGAGCCTCGACGTGGCTCGCAGCGACCTCGGCCAGCGTGGACCGCCGGTCGAGTACCTCTCGCACCGCGTCCAGGCTAAGGCCAAGTTCGCGAAGTGTCTTGACCAGATGGAGACGGGCGACCGCATCGGCGCGGTAAAGCCGGTAGCCGCCCGCGGACCGTTCCGCGGGCGGTAGTACTCCGCTGTCGGACCAGAACCGGATCGTGCGCGCGGACAACCCGGTGCGGCGGGCAAGCTCTCCGATCGGGTAGCGCTCGGCCCCCTCGTCCATGCCTTCACACTGCACCTTCCACCCGCTGGAAGGTCAACTCGATTCTCTGGCTCGAGCTCAGGCGGCCGTCGTGCTCCGCGGGAAGTCCTTGCGCTTGATCTTCGCCCTTCGCCCGTCCGGGTGATGGAAGACGATGCCCTCCGCGAGATGCCCTGGCGAGAACTTGCTGTCCAAAGTGGTCAGGAACTCGCGCAAGCCCTGGTAGCTGCGCGGCACGTCGAGCACCGTGGGCGCTTGGAAGTCGAACGGGACGCACAGGTGGTCCGTCAGCGCCAGCGGGTTTCCCTGGATGCGCGGCCCGAGCGCCTCGCATGGGTGCTCGCCGTCCGGCCATCCCGAGACGTCGGTGTTTCCGGCGGCGGCGAGGATCCACTTGTCGTCGGCGGACGATTCGTCGGTGTCGACGTACCAGCCGTCCACGATTCCTTGCTGCTTTTGGGCTTTGTTCGGGTTGCGGCGCTTTTCGACGCGGACCACACGCCCGGAGCGGACGGTCAGGCGGACGTTGGTGCCGTCGAGTTTCTCGGTACCCACGCCGGCGCCGTCGAAGACCCACGCGCATTCGGCGCGGGGGCGGTCGATCACCTGGAAGCGCTCGTCGCGTTCGAAGAGCGTAGGGATCTTCTCCATGACTTGTTTGCCTCTCTTGACGTGCCCCAGTAGTTCCTCATGGCTGATGACGCCCTCGGCCAGTCCGCTCGCCAGCGACCGGACCAGGTCCGCCACCGACACGTCCGCTTCGACCGCGACGTGTTTCAGCGCCTTCTTCTCCTCCGGGGAGATCCAGGCGACGAGCCGCGACCAGCCTTCCGGGGGCGTCCAGCGAGCCGGGGCCGCGGGGTTTTTGCGGGGCCTGCCTCGCCCTCGGGGTTCGTCCATGGCGGGAACCGTAGGGCCACAGCACTGCTTGTGTCGATTGGCATAACAGAAAATAGACAGCAGCTCAGGACCAACTTTTCCGGACAGGAAAAGCGCTCAGCGAAGCTGTTCGAGATCCTTCGCCGCCGCCGCGATCTCCTCGGCGAGCTGACTCAGCTCCCCCGCCGACGCGCCGTCCTGGGCGGCGGTCACGATGTCCTCCGCGGCGCAGCGGAGCTGGAAAAGCCGGTCCTGCAGGGCGGCGATCTCGGTGTCCGACAGCACGACGGCGTCTTCGGGCAGGCCGCTGCGCTGCAGGGCGGTCCGGCGTTCGTAGGCGCGCTGGCGGCAGGACTGCCCGCAGTAGCGCCGGCGGCGTCCGACGTTGCCCGCTTCGGGCAGGCGGCGGCCGCACCAGCCGCAGTGTTTCGGGGCGTTCGTGCGGCGGGGCACGACGCGTTCGTCGCCGGTCAGAGCGTGTTCGGCCAGTTCCCTCACCCGCCGGACTCTAGCTGTCCATCACGTTCTCACGACGGGGCCACACCGATGACGCAGACTGGAAGCATGCGCCCACCGTTTCCGTACCTCGCCGACTCGCTCCCCCGCGCCTTCGCCCACCGCGGCTGGCACATCGGCGACCTGGAGGGGCTGGAGAATTCGCTGCCCGCCTTCCAGCGCGCGGTCGCCGAGGGGTACCGCTATCTCGAGACCGACGTGCACGCCACGGCGGACGGCGTGGTCGTGGTCCATCACGACGCGACGCTCGACCGCACGACCGACGGGCGCGGGGCGATCGCGACGCAGACCTGGGCTCAGCTCAAGGACGTCAAGATCGGCGGGCGGGCTCCGTTGTCCCGGCTGGAGGATCTGCTCGAGGAGCTGCCGGACGCGTTTTTCAACATCGATGTGAAGGCCGACAGCGCGGTGGTCCCGTTCGTCCGGACGTTGCAGCGGGCCGGGGCGATCGACCGGGTCGCGGCGGCGTCCTTCTCGGACTCGCGGCTGGCGAAGCTGCGGCGGCTGGCCGGGCCGAAGCTGCTGACCGCGATGGGGCCGCGGTCGGCGTTCCTGCTGTGGGCGAACGGATGGGCCCCGTTGCTGCCGGTCAGCCGGTTCGCGAGCGGGTGGCTCGCGCAGGTGCCGGTGCGGCAGGGGCCGTTGACGGTGGTCGACCGTTCGTTCGTGAAGTCGGCGGTGCGGCGCGGGTTCGAGGTGCACACGTGGACGATCGACGACGCGGACCAGATGCGGACGCTGCTGGACCTCGGCGTGCACGGGATCGTGACCGACCGGCCGGATCTGCTGCGCGAGGTGTTGCGGGAGCGGGGTGCGTGGAAGTAGCGGACTGAACCTGACCGCTACTGCAGGCAGGATCGACGGCGTGCCGAAGACTTCCGCGCGGCTGTTGTCGCTGCTCTCGTTGCTGCAGGCTCGGCGGGATTGGCCGGGTGCGCTGTTGGCGGAGCGGCTGGAGGTAAGTCCGCGCACGGTGCGCCGGGACGTCGACCGGTTGCGGGAGCTCGGGTATCCGATCGTCACGACGAAGGGTCCGGAGGGCGGTTACCGGCTCGACGCGGGTGCGCAGCTTCCCCCGTTGCTGTTCGACGACGATCAGGCTGTCGCGCTGGCTATCGCGTTGCAGGCGGCGACTGGGGCGGGAATCGAGGAGGCGGCCGCGCGGGCGTTGCAGACCGTGCGGCAGGTGATGCCCGCGCGGCTGAGGCATCGGGTGGACGCCTTGAGCTTCACCGCCGTCGAGCGCCCGCTGCCCAGCGCGGATCCGCACATTCTGGTCGCGTTGAGCGCTGCGGTGCGGGCGCGTGAGGTGCTGCGGTTCGATTACGCCCCAACGGATACGCCGCCCCGGCGCGTCGAGCCGCATCACCTCGTCACCTGGGGCCAGCGGTGGTACCTGGTCGCGTGGGATCTCGATCGCGAGGACTGGCGGATCTTCCGCGCGGACCGGATCACGCCGCGCACGCCGACCGGGCCGAAGTTCGCCGGGCGCGGGTTGCCCGATGTGGCCGCGTTCGTAGCCGCCCGGTTTCGCGGGACGGATCTGTCCGGCGAATGGCCGTGTCGCGGCGAGGCGATCCTGCGTCTGCCCGCGTCGGAGGCGGCGAGCTATCTGGCCGACGGCGTGATCGAGGCGCTCGGGCCGGACCGGTGCCGGGTGAGTCTCGGGGCCTGGTCGTGGCGCGGGCTGGCGGCCTCGTTCGGCCGGGTCGACGCCGGCCTCGAGGTCGTCGGCCCGGCCGAGCTCAAGACTGCGTTCCGGGAACTCGCCGCGCGCTATGCCGAAGCGGGGCGGGTCAGCGCGGAGCCTTGCCTTCCCACGCGGCCTTCCACGTCTTCGGACCCAGGCGGCCCGAGTCGTTGATTCCGTTGGCGCGCTGCAGGTCCAGGACCGCGGTGCGGGTCTTGTCGTAGTAGCAGCCGGTGCCGCTGAAGCCGTAGCCGAAGGCATTCATCCGCAGCTGGAACGTCCGCAGCGCGGGCGCGCAGTCGCCGTAGGCGTAGACGAGTCCGGGCCAGGCGGGCGCCGCGCCGGGCGGTCCCGGCGGCGGAGCGGGCTGCGGTTTGGGCGCGGGCGGGGTCGGCAGTCCGCCGCCGCCGATGTAGGCGGCTTCTTCCCAGGAGGGGACGCGCTTGCTGCGGGCGTCGCCGTCGTTGGCCAGGCCGAGCATGCCGCCGCATTCCCACGGCTGCCAGCCGCGCATCCGGTAGAGGTAGAGCGCGCGGTAGTCCTGTTCGCGGGGGCTGGCCTGGTCGGGGCGGCCCTGTCCGCCGACGCTGCGCCAGGTGGGGAGGTCGAACTGGTAGGCGCCGTAGTAGCCGTTGCCGGTGTTGATCGAGTAGCGGTCGCTCGACTCGCACATGCGGAGCTTGGCCCAGGTGCTCGAGGCGGGGTCCGCGGACGCCGCGCCGGTGACGACGAGTTCCATGCCGAGGACGGCCACCACGAGCAGGAAAGCTCTGGCGGCGGCCCGTCTGGCAGTGCGAACGCGGTTGGTCATGCCACGCACACTAAGCACGCGTCTCAGCGACCACAAGAGTCACACCACGCTCAGCAGTCTCACATGACACGCCCGGAAATCGCCGCAGCGACACGCCCGGCCCGGCGTGTCGCGGGGTCCTCCGCGCGGCGTGGCGCGAACCGGAGGCGACGAACCGGACACGGTTTGCCCCCTTCGGCGGTACCGGACCGGTCCGCGCCAGTAATGTCCGGCGCGACCTGGAGATTCGCGACCGAACGAGGAGCCGTGGATGACGCTGGCCGAGACCCGGGACAGCAAGCGGGAACGGTGGGGCTGGTACTTCTACGACTGGGCCAACTCGCCGTTCTACTCGTCGGTCACGACGGTGTTCGGAGCGCTCTACATGAGCACCGTGGCGGCCGCGGACGCGAAGCAGAACATCACCCTTAATGGGGACAGGGCGTGCCTCAACGCGGCCGGGGCGGACGACAAGCTTAACCACTGCGACGTGTCGCTGTTCGGCCTCCACTTCCCCGCCGGTTCGCTGTGGGGCTACCTGCTGTCGGTGGCGACCGTGGTGCAGGTGCTGGTGCTGCCGATCGCGGGCGCGGTGGCCGACCGCAGCCGCAACAAGCGCAAGATCCTCGGCGGGTTCGCCGTGCTCGGTGCGGCTGCGTCGGCGCTGATGTTCTTCATGGCCGGTTCGGACTGGCAGCTGGGCGCGGCGCTGTTCATCGTGGCGAACATCGGGTACGGCGGTTCGCTGGTCGTCTACTACTCGTTCCTGGTGGACATCGCGACTCCGGACGAGCGCGACGACGTTTCGGCCAAGGGCTGGGCGTTCGGCTACCTCGGCGGCGGGCTCGCGCTGGCGCTGCAGCTCGCCTTCTATCTCAGCCGCGAATCCCTCGGCATCGACACCGGTCTCGCGGTGCGGATCTGCTTCCTCACCTCGGGCATCTGGTGGGCGGTCTTCACCGTCCCGACGCTGCGCCGTCTCCCCCGCGTCCACGTGCCGGCCGCGACCCAGCGCGGGGTTTCGGTGCTGCGGGCCGGGTTCCGCGAGCTGCGCCAGACCCTCGGCGAGGCGAAGGCGTATCCGCTCACGCTCGCCTTCCTCGGCGCCTACCTGCTCTTCGCGGACGGGATCAACACCGTCGTGACGGTCTCGGCGCAGTACGGCAAGGACGAGCTGCGCTTCACCGACGAGGTGTTGATCGTCACGGTGCTGGTGATCCAGTTCCTCGCCTACGCCGGCGGCGTCCTGCACGGCCTGGTGGCGCGGCGCTTGGGCGCGAAGCGGACGATCCTGGTCAGCCTCGTGCTGTGGGTCGTGGTGCTGGGCGGGGCGTACTTCGTGCAGCCGAGGCAGCCGGTGCAGTTCTTCGCAGTCGCGGTCGGCATCGGGCTGGTGCTGGGCGGGACGAACGCGCTGGCCAGGTCGCTGTTCAGCCAGATGATCCCGGCCGGGAAGGACGCGCAGTACTACTCGCTCTACGTCGTCGGAGAGAAGGGCACGTCGTGGCTCGGGCCGCTGGTGTTCGCCGGCGTCGGGCAGGCGACCGGGTCGTTCCGGCTGGCGATCATCGCGCTCGTGGTGTTCTTCGTGCTCGGGTTCGTGTTCGTCGCGCTGGTGCCGGTGCGGCGGGCGATCGCCGCGGCCGGCAACCGTCCGCCGGAGGTGCTGTGAGGCCCAGATAGGGTCGGTCGTCGTGACCGCTGCAGACGACGTTGTGCTCGACGACCCCACCGACGCGCTTTCCGCGGCCCCGCCCGCCGGGGCCCGGCGCAACGGTCCGGCGCGGGGGCGGTTGAAGTTCTGCTACGGCCCGATGGACTGCGGGAAGTCGACGCTCGCGCTGCAGATCGACCACAACCACGCGCGCCAGGGCCGCCGCGGCCTCGTGCTGGTCCGCCACGACCGGTCCGGCGCGCCGCAGATCACCAGCCGGATCGGCATCGTCCGGCGCGCGACCGAGGTCGCGACCAGCACCGACATCCGGGACCTGGTGCGCGAGCAGTGGGCGCGCGGGCAGCACGTGGACTACGTGATCGTGGACGAGGCGCAGTTCCTCTCCCCCGCGCAGGTCGACCAGCTCGCCGAGCTCGCCGACGAGGCCGGCATCGACGTGTACTGCTTCGGCATCGCGACCGACTTCCGCAGCCGGCTCTTCCCCGGGGCCGCCCGGCTGTTCGAGATCGCCGACGAGCTGCAGCCGGTCCAGGTCGAGGTGCTCTGCTGGTGCGGGCTGCCCGGCCGGTTCAACGCGCGGGTGCGCGACGACGTGATTCTCCGTGACGGGGACACCGTTGTGGTAGCAGATACCGAACACTCCGTAGTTGAATCTTCAGCTTCAGCACGGTCTGATGCCGAAACGGTCACGGTCCGTTATCAGGTACTGTGCCGTCGCCACTTCCGCTCAGGGGATCTGGGACCCGCCGCCGCCCAGCACGGTCAGTTACGGTTGTCCTAGAGCTAACCTAACTAGCCCGACTGGGGGATATCCGCACTAAGAAGGCGGTATCCGCGTCACGTCAGAGGGCGAAACGACTCCCTCTGGAGGAAGCTGATGACCACGGGTGACGCAGCTCATCGTGAGCAGCGACATGGCGGGCCGGGAATCCCTCGCGCCCCTCGTTCGTTGCATAGGGTGAGCATCACCCTGGCTCCACCCGGAGCTGACTGAAAGGAATCCCACTATGGCCGACCGTGTTCTCCGTGGAAGCCGGCTGGGAGCGGTCAGCTACGAGACCGACCGCAATCACGACCTCGCTCCGCGCCGTACCGTGCGCTACTCCTGCCCCAAGAACCACGAGTTCGAGGTGCCGTTCTCCGACGACGCCGAGATCCCGACGGTGTGGGAGTGCCGCCTGCACGGCAGCGAATCCGAGATCGTCGACGGCGGGCAGCCCGAGCAGAAAAAGGTCAAGCCCCCCAGGACCCACTGGGACATGCTGCTGGAGCGCCGCTCCATCCCCGAGCTCGAGGACCTGCTGAACGAACGTCTCGCCGAGCTCAAGGGACGCCGGACCAGCCGGTCCGCTTGAGCCTCGGCCAGTAGCTGGCTCCCATCACCGAACCGGAAAAGCCCCCGCGACCTCCCCCCGCGGGGGCTTTTCCGTGTCCGCGGAACGCCGGGGCGGCTCGCGGAGCGCGACCAGGCGGTCCCGGCGCGAAGGTCGCGGCGGGCACTCGCCGAACGCGGCCGTTCGATTGCCCCGCGGGCCTTCCGAGCTTCGCCCCGGTTTTCGCCGGGTCTCTGGCCGGGGTCGCCGCTGGTCAGGCTGCCGCGTCGGCGCGCGCCTGCCGCCACCGCGGGCTGTCGACGTAGTGGTTGTCGTACTGCTCGGAGGACGCGGCGATCTCTTTCGGATCCGCCTCGCCGCGGGCGACGCGGTCGAGCAGCCGGTAGTAGTCGAAGCGGTCCATGCCGGGCGTGAAAACGACCAGCACGTCGGCGGCGGAGCCCGCGGCCGGGCCGAAGGCGTGCGGGACGGTCGGCGGCACGGCGAGGAAGTCGCCGGTTTCCAGGATGTGCAGGTCGTCGCCTGCGAGGACTTGGAGGGCGCCGCCGAGCACGTAGAAGAACTCGGTCGCGCGGGTGTGGAAGTGGGCCGGCGTGCCGAAAACGCCCTCGTTCAGGGTGGCTCGGTTGGCGGTGAACCGGTTGCCGGTGGTTCCGGAGTCGGCCAGCAGGGAGATCAGGCTGCCCGGGGCGTCGGAGAGCACTTCGGCTTCGGCGGAGCGGATCAGCGTGGTTTCGGACATCGGTTCCTCCGGGGGACGCGGGTTTGACAAGGGCTACTTTTCCGCCGCTGAGCTGGGCGAACAACGGCGAACCGCGCATCGGTTGATAAGCTCTGGGTTATCGATCGGAGGCACGGGTGGAACGCCGGGACATCGAGGTTTTCCTCGCGCTCGCCGAGGAGCTGCACTTCGGCCGGACCGCGGAACGGCTGCGGGTGTCGCAGGCCCGGGTCAGCCAGTCGGTCAAGACGATGGAGCGCCGGATCGGGGCGCGGCTGTTCGACCGCACCAGCCGACGGGTCTCCCTGACTCCGATCGGCCGCGCGCTGGAGGCCGACATCCGGCCCGCCTACCGGCAGCTGCTCGCCGGCATCGAGCGCGCGGTCGCGGCTGGACGCGGGGTCGAAGGCACCTTGCGGCTCGCTTTCGAAGCTCCGGCGGTGGCGGACCTGATCTCCGCCGCGACGGCCGCTTTCCGGGCCCGGTATCCAGGCTGCGAGATCGACATCAGCGAGGCGCCGTTCGAGGATCCGCTCGCCACGCTCCGGTCCGGCGCGGCCGACTTGGCCGTGGTTCTGCTGCCGGTTGACGACCCCGCGATCACGACGGGACCGGTGGTGCACACCGAGCCGATGGTGCTCGCGGTCGCGTCCGGGCATCCGTTCGCCCGCCGCGAGTTCGTCACCTTGGAGGATCTCGGCCGCGACACGGTCCTGCGCGCCGCGCACCCGCCGCCCGCCTACTGGCGAGAACCGCCCGAGCCGTGGACGACGCCCGCTGGCGTCCCCATCACCCGCGGGCGCGCCTACCGCACCTTTCAGGAGCTTCTGCTGGTCATCGGAGCGCGCGAAGGAATCTGCCCGCTCGCCGCGCACGCGGCGGAGTACTTCGCGCGTCCGGGCATCGCCTTCGTGCCCTTCCGCGACGCACCGCCGGCGCAGTGGGGATTGATGTGGCGCAGCGCCGGGGAAACCGCTCTGGTCAGGGCGTTCGCAACGACAGCCGCCGAGCACCGGCCCTAGCCAACGCCCAGACCGCGAACGCGCATCCGGCGAACGCCGCGCCCACGACGCTGGAACCGGCCCAGCCCGCGGCGGCGAACGCGGTGGTCGTCGTGGCCGCGCCCAGAGCGGAGCCGAGCGAGTAGAAGATCATGTAGCCGCCGATGACGCTGCTGGTGCGGTCCGGATGCGCCGCGGTGAGCAGGTGCTGGTTGCTGACGTGCACCGCCTGCACGGCGAAATCGAGCACCAGCACGCCCAGGCCCAGCAGCCACAGCGACGGCTGCCCGACCGCCAGCCAGGACACCGCCAGCAGGGTCAGCGCTCCCCCGGTGACCAGGCTCGCGCGTCCCCGGTCGGCCCAGCGTCCGGCGCGGGCCGCGCCCAGTGCACCGGCCAGGCCCACCAGTCCGAACAGGCCGATCTGCGCGGGGCTCAGGTTCCACGGCTCCGCCGCGAGCGGCAGTGACAGGCCGCTCCACAGCGTCCCGAACGACGCGAACAGGAAGAACGCGATCAACCCCCGTGAGAGAAACAGCGGCTCGCGGAACAGGCCGCCGAGCGAAGCCAGCACCTGCGGGTACGTGGCAGTGGAGCGGCGCGGGTCCGGCGGCATCGTCTTCAGCACGAGACCGGCGAGCATCGCCAGCAGCACCGCGAGCACGACGTAGACGCTGCGCCAGCCCCACAGCTCGGCCAGCGCACCGGCGGCGACGCGGGCACCCAAGATGCCGATGACCACGCCGGACGTCACGACGCCGAGGGTGCGGCCGCGCTCCTCCGGCGTCGACAGGGCGGCGGCGTAGGCGACGGTCGTCTGCACGACGACTGCGAACAGACCAGCGAGCGCCAGCCCGGTCAGCAGCAGCCAGGTGTGGGTGGCGGCCGCGGCCAGCGCAGTGCCGACGGCGGTCAGCAGCAGGTGCCCGGCGATGAGCTTGCGCCGGTCGGCGAGATCGCCCAACGGGACCAAGGCGGCGAGTCCGGCCAGGTAGCCGAGCTGCCCGGCGGCGACGATCCAGCCCAGGCCGGCGTCCGGCACTCCCAGGTCCGCGCCGACCTGGGCCAGGACGGGCTGAGCGGCGTAAATGCTCGCGACGGCGACCGCGCACACCGCGGCGAACACGGTCCGGCGGCCCGTAGTGAGGCCCATGACTCCCCAATCAGTAGCGAATTGCAACTGATCGCACCGTACGGCAGAATGGTTTCAAAGAGCAACTCATCAAGGAGGCGCGCACGTGGACGGCACCCCGGCCTGGACCGACCCGTCGTGTCCAGTGGCCCGCACCCTGGACCTCGTCGGCGACCGGTGGAGCCTGCTGATCGTCCGCGACGCGATGGACGGCGCGCGGGCGTTCACCGACTTCCAGCAGCGCACCGGCATCGCCCGCAACATCCTCACCGACCGGCTGCGCCGCCTGGTCGAGCGCGGCGTCCTCGACCGGCGGACCGCGGAGTCGGGCAAACGGCAGGTCTACTCGCTCACCCCGGCCGGACGCGACCTGTTCACCGTCGTCGTCGCCCTGCGGCAATGGGGCGAACGGCACGCCTTCTCCCCTGGCGAAGCCCACTCCGTGCTGGTCGACGAGACCGGGCAGCCGATTCCGCCGCTGCGGCCAGTCGCGGCGAGCGGCGCGGCGGCCGACGTCGAGACGACTTCGGTGCGCAAAGTGCGCTGAATCCCGCCAGACCCCTTGCCCTGGGGACGCGACGGGCTTATTGTCAACGTATCGCTTGATAAAGAGATCGGTTGATAAAGATGTCCGTTGACAACGTCGAGGACCGGCTGGACCGGGCGTTCACCGCGCTGGGCGACCCGATCCGGCGCGCGCTGATCGCCCGGCTGTCGCGCGGCGAAGCGACGGTGAACGAGCTGGCCGAGCCGTTCCCGGTGACGAAGCAAGCCGTGTCGCGGCACGTCCAGGTGCTGGAGGCGGCCGGGCTCATCACGCGCAGCCGCGACGGCCAGCGCCGCCCGTGCCACCTCAACGCGGCCGCGCTCGAAGAGCTGACCAGCTGGATCGACACCTACCGGCTGACCCGCGAACGCGAGTACCGCCGCCTCGACAGCCTTCTCGAAGAAACCAGCGCCCCCGAAAAGACCGAAAAGACCAAGGAGCAAGACCGATGAACCCGACCACCATCACCGCCCAGCCCGGCAGCCCGTTCATCGAGGTCGTCCGCGATTTCGACGCGACTGCCGCCCAGCTGTTCCGCGCCTTCACCGACCCGGACCTGATCACCCGCTGGCTTGGCCCGCGCGACGTCGAGATGCGGCTCATCGAGTTCGACGCGCACTCCGGCGGGGCGTACCGCTACGTGCACGTCGACGCCGACGGCGGCGAGCACGGGTTCCGCGGCGTCTTCCATTCCGTCGACAGAGCCGAGCGGATCGTCCAGACCTTCGAGTACGAAGGCACGCCCGGCAACGTCAGCCTGGACACCCTGACCTTCGAGGAACGGGACGGCCGCACGAGGCTGCGGACCCGGTCGGTCTTCCCGAGTGTCGAAGTGCGCGACGCCATGGTCGCGAGCGGGATGGAACGCGGGCTCCGGGATTCGATGGACCGGCTCGACGAACTCGCGCGCGACGCGGACCGGCCGGGGGCGAACCGGGTGGTCGTGGACATCTCGATGTCGCTGGACGGCTACGTCACCGCGCCGGGAGCCGGTCCCGACCGCGGGCTCGGCGCCGGCGGCGAACCGCTGCACGCCTGGGTGTCCGACCCGACGCCGCGCGACGCGGAGATCCTGCACCGGTCGTTCACCGAGACCGGAGCGGTGATCATGGGCCGGACCATGTTCGACGTCGTGGACGGCCCGAACGGCTGGGCCGACGAGGACGGCTACGGCGAGGGCGAGGACCGGATCCCCGCGCCGCCGGTCTTCGTCGTCACGCACTCCCGGCCCGAGAAAGTGCGGCTGGGCGAGCGGTTCCGGTTCGCCACCGACGGCCTGGAGGACGCGGTCGAGCAGGCTCGCGCGGCCGCGGGAGGCAAGGACGTCATGGTGATCGGCGGCGGGTCGATCGCGGCGCAGGTCCTCTACGCCGGGCTCGCGGACGTGCTGCGGATCCACCTCGCGCCGATCGTCCTCGGCGGCGGAACCCCGTTGTTCCCCGCCGGAAATCCCGGACCGGTGCGGCTGGAGCCGCTCGGTGCGGTGTCGACGCCGGGCGCCGAGCACCTCACCTACCGCGTGCTGCGCTAGCGGCGAGTCAGCCTCGGCCCAGCAGCCTCTTCAGCTGGGCCAGGCGGCGCTGCACGCCCCACTCCGCGACCCGGAAGAACGCCTCGGACATGATGCCGCCGCTCATCTTCGACACGCCGATCTCCCGGTCGGTGAAGGTGATCGGCACCTCGACGATGTCGAACCCGGCGTCCGCGGTGCGGCGCGTGAGGTCGATCTGGAAGCAGTAGCCGTGCGAGGCGACCTCGTTCAGCGCCAGCTTCTCCAACACCGGCCTGCGGTACGCGCGGAACCCGGCGGTCATGTCCGCGACCTTGATCCCCAGCGCGATCCGCGAGTACAGGTTCGCCCCGCGCGAGAGCAGCGTCCGGCGCAGCGGCCAGTTCACCGTGCTGCCGCCGGGCACGTACCGCGACCCGATCGACAGGTCCGCGTCGCCGACCGCGTCCAGCAGCCGAGGCAGGTCCTCCGGCGCGTGCGAGCCGTCGGCGTCCATCTCCACGAACGTCGCGTAGCCGCGCTCCATCCCCCAATGGAACCCGGCGATGTAGGCCTTGCCGAGGCCTTCCTTCGCGGTGCGGTGCAGCACGTGCACCCGCTTGTCCGCGGCCGCGCGCTCGTCGGCCAGCTCGCCGGTGCCGTCCGGGCTGCCGTCGTCGACGACGAGCACGTCGACGTCCGGGAGTGCCTTGTGGAGCCGGTCCAGCACCGGGCCGAGGTTCTCCCGCTCGTTGTAGGTCGGGATCACCACCAGCACCGGTTCGATCGTTTCGGCCCCCCGCGGCGCCTGCGCCATCCGTCTCCTCCGCATCCGGCGGGTCAGCCCGCCGCTTCCCCTGCTGTGGTCCCCGTCTTCGCGGCCGTCGCTGCTGTGCCGCGCCGGGTGCGAAAACGGAGCACGAACCCGCCGGCGACACCCGCTACCGCCAACGCCAGCAGTCCGTACTCCGTCCACGCACCGATTCGATCCGACAGCGTAGTCTGCGTGCGCAGCGGCACGCGCCCGACCAGGGCATCCGCCGTGAAAAGGCCGGTGGAGCTGGTGATCGTCCCGTCCGGGGCGACGAACGCGCTCACCCCGGACACCGCCGACACCACCACCGCGCGCCCATGCTCGACCGCCCGCAGCCGCGCCATCGCGAGCTGCTGGTAGCTCATCTCCCCCGGGCCGTACCACGCGTTGTTCGTCGGCACCACGAGCAGTTCGCCGCCGGCATTCGTCGCGTCGCGCGCGGGAGCGTCGAAGGCCGACTCGTAGCAGATGAACACGCCGACCTTCGTGCCCGCGACCGACAGCGCGGCGTTGGAACCGTCGCCGGGACGCATGTCGCGGGTGTCGTCGATGAACGGCGTCACGAGCCGCGCGATGGCGCGGGCGGGCACGTATTCGCCGAACGGCACGAGATCCCGTTTGACGTACCGCTGTCCTGGCCCGGTGTTCGGATCCCAGACGACCGCCGAGTTCTCCGCCGCCCCGTCCGGCGTGCGCACGAGCGCGCCGATGATCGCGGGCGAGCCGAAGGCCGACACCATCTGGTCGACGCCTGGGTCGCCACCGTCCAGCGGGGTCGAAGTTTCCGGCCACAGCAGCAGATCCGGCTTCGGGGCCTGTCCTGATTGGACTTTCCGCAGCAAGCGGGCGCTCTCGGCGAGGGCGTTGGCGCGCAGCACCCCGCGCTGTCCCTGCAGGGCCAGGCCGATGTCCGGCGCGTTGCCCTGCACGGAGCCGACGGTGAGCGAGCCGTTCTGCGCCTCGGTTCCGATCGTCGGCCACACCGCCAGCCCGGCGACGGCGGGAAGCACGGTGAACACCGCGGGCCACACCAGCGCGCGGTCCCAGGCCTTGCGCGTGCGCCACAGCCGGGCGATCAGCGCGGCCAGGCCGAAACCGGTGAGCACGACGGCGAAACCGACCAGCGGCGCGCCGCCGACCGACGCCAGCGACAGGAACGCGCCCTCGGGCTGGCTGAACGCGACGCGCCCCCAGGGGAACCCGCCGAGCGGAAACCAGGTGCGCGGCGTTTCGAGCGCGATGAACACCAGCGCGCCCCAGAGCGGCGCCAGCGGCAGCCGCGCCACAACCTGGATCAGCCACCCGGCGAGTCCGAAGTAGAGCGACAGCGCGAACGACAGCGCCAGCCACGGCAGCGGCCCGAAGTCGCGGCCGAGGAAGTCCTGCAGCCACACCAGCAGCGGCACGAAGAACGCCATGCCGAACACGAAGCCGTACCCGAACGCGCCGCGGAACGACCGTCCACGAAGGACCAGCGCGAACGCGGCGAACGCGATCGGGGCCAGCCACCACAGCGGGCGCGGCGCGAAGCTGAGGTAGTAGCCGTAGCCCGTCGCCGCCGTCGCCGCGACGCGCGCGAGCCAGGGCTTCCACGCCCGCTTTCGCTTGGTCTTGTGCGCAACGCCCGAATCGGCGTCCGCCACGCTCACTGCCACACCCGGAACTCTAAGCGGCCGGTGTGAACTCGTCGTAGATGACCGTGCCGCCGCGGACCGTGCGCAGGCAGCGCGGCAGCGGCGTGCCCGGCTCCAGCCTCGGCAGCGGCGGCACGCCCGAACGCGGGTCGGTGGACCAGCGCTGCACGCGGCTGTCGGCCGTGGCCACGACGAGGTCGGCCGCGTCCCAGATCGCGTAGTGCGCGGGCGCGCCCGGGACGAGGCTGCCGGTCACGCCGTCGTTGACGCCCGCCGCGCGGTGTCCGGCGCGCGTGTGCGCGGTGAACGCGGCACGGGCGGAGAGCCGAGCTTCGGGAGTGTGGTGGTGCACCGCCGCGCGGACCGCCGCCCACGGGTCGACCGCGGTGACCGGCGCGTCGCTGCCGAAGGCGAGCACGACTCCCTCGGCGGCGAGCTGCGCGAACGGGTTCAGCGCGGCCGCGCGGGCGCCGAGACGTTCCGCGTACATGCCGGAGTCGCCGCCCCAGGCTTCGTCGAACAGCGGCTGCACAGACGCGACCACCCCCCAGCCGGCGAGTTCGCGCGCCTGGTCCGCAGTGACCATCTCCAAGTGCTCCAGCCGGTGGTGCCGGGCGGCGAGAGAACGCTGGCCGATCTGCTTCTCGGCAAGGCGGAATCCTTCGACCACCTCGCCGACCGCGGCGTCGCCGATGACGTGGAAGCCCGCCTGCAGCCCGGCTTCGGTGCAGGCGACGAGGTGGTCGGCGATGACCGCGGCGTCGGCGTAAAGGGAGCCGGAGGTGCCGGGCTCGTCGGAGTACGGCGCGGTAAGGGCCGCGGTGCGGGAGCCGAGCGCTCCGTCGACGAAAAGATCTCCGGCGACGCCGTGCGCGCCCAGGCGGCGGGCAGTGTCGAGGCCGTCGAGCTGCCCCCAGTAGCCGACGACTTCCGGCAGTTTCGGATCGGCGAGCGCCATCAGGTCGGCGAAGTCTTCCTCGCCGGAGATGTCCGGGCCCGCGCATTCGTGCACCGACACGATCCCGCGCGCGGCAGCCGTCTCAAGGAACGCGCGCTGGGCCGCCTGGCGCTGCGACCGGGTGACCGCGGCACGGGCCGCGCCCCGGACGCGGTGGTGGGCTTCGCGGGTGAGCGGGCCGTCGGCCGACCATCCGGCGGCGGATTCGACGCCCGGCGCGAGTTCGACCAGCGCGCTCGACACCAAAGCGGAGTGGACGTCGACGCGGCTCAGGTAAACGGGCGTGCCACCAGCGGCGTCGTCCAGCTCGGCCCGGCTCGGCAGCCGCTGCTCGGTCCAGGACGACTCGTCCCAGCCGTGCGCGAGCAGAACCTGCCCGGGAACGACGGCCCCGCGCACCGCGGCGAGCAGTTCGGCGGAGCCGCGGACGGCGGTCAGGTCGAGACCGGTCAGGTGCAGCCCGGTGGAGGTGGCGTGCACGTGCGCGTCCACGAACGCCGGCGCGACGAAGGCCCCGTCCAGGTCGACCACCTCGGCGTCCGGGTGCAGCGCGCGGGCCGGCGCGTCCTGGCCGACCCACACCACGGTGCCGCCGGAGACCGCCATCGCGGTGGCGTCCGGGGAGGACGGGGTGTAGACGCGGCCGCCGAGCAGGAGCGTGGTGCTGTCGTTCACTCCCCGAGTCTCCCGCCTGGTCTTCCGAGCAGGACCGACCGGGTCGTCATGCAGAAATATTTACGGTCGACTAACGTTATGGCAGGATATTTTCACGCGTTCCCGACGACTAGGAGTACAGATGACTGCGATCCAGGAACCTGTGCCGACTGCCGCCGCCTTTGACCAGCCGTACGAGTACGCCCGCGCCGAGCTGGTGGAACCCGACTGGCGCCGCTTCCCCGGCTGGCACGACGTGACCGAGGCGGAGTGGAGGGACGCGCAATGGCAGCGAGTGCACTGCGTGCGCAACGTCAAGCAGCTGCGCGCCCTGATGGGCGACCTGCTGGAGGATCGGTTCTACGAGGACCTGCTCGCCGACCAGCGCGAGATGGCCACGATGTCGATGCTGCTGCCGCCGCAGATGATCAACACGATGGCCCCGCACGCGGGCACCGACCCGGCGAAGGTCACCGAGGCGTTCTACGCGGACCCGATCCGCCGCTACATGCTCCCGGTGCGCAGCGACCGGCACGACCGGTGGCCCAGCCACCCGCACGCCGAACGAGACTCGCTCCACGAGGCCGAGATGTGGGTGGTCGAGGGGCTCACCCACCGCTACCCGACCAAGGTGCTGGCCGAGATGATCTCGACCTGCCCGCAGTACTGCGGCCACTGCACCCGGATGGACCTCGTCGGCAACTCCACCGAACAGGTCGAGAAGCACAAGCTCGCGCTCAAACCGGTCGACCGCCAGGACGCCATGATCGACTACCTCAAGCGCACCCCCGGCGTCCGCGACGTAGTGGTGTCGGGCGGCGACGTGGCCAACGTGCCGTGGCCGCAGCTGGAGTCGTTCCTGATGCGCCTGATGGACATCGAGACGGTGCGCGACATCCGCCTGGCCACGAAGGCCCTCGCGGCGCTCCCGCAGCACTGGCTCCAGCCAAAGGTGACCGAAGGCCTGCAGCGGGTCGCCTTGACCGCACAGGCGCGCGGGGTGAACCTGGCGATCCACACGCACGTGAACCACGCACAGTCGGTGACGCCCCTGGTCGCGGAGGCGGCGCGGACGGCGTTGCAGGTGGGGGTTCGGGATGTGCGGAACCAGGGCGTGCTGATGCGGGGGGTCAATGCTACCCCTACGGCGCTGTTGGATCTTTGCTTTGCTTTGCAGGGCGAGGCCAATATTCTACCTTATTATTTTTACATGTGCGACATGATTCCGAATGCGGAGCATTGGCGGGTTTCCGTGCATGAGGCGCAGGAATTGCAGCATTCGATCATGGGGTACTTGCCGGGGTATGCGACGCCGCGGATTGTGTGCGACGTGCCTTACGTGGGGAAGCGGTGGGTGCATCAGTTGGCCGAGTACGATCGTGACTTGGGGATTTCGTACTGGACTAAGAATTATCGGACCGGGATCGAGCACGAGGACCCGGAGGCGTTGCAGCGGAAGTACCCGTATTACGACCCGATCCAGACCTTGCCCGAGGCTGGGCAGCGGTGGTGGGCTGAACAGCCGCGCTGATCCCGAGCATATGATTTCGAGCACATGATTTCGAGCGCTTGCCCACGGTTGGGCGACAGCCCCGGAAGCCCCAGCTAACCGTCACGGGAACCGCGCCTTGCCGTAGGCGAACCGTGCAGGGAGACCTCGAAGTGGTGCCTGGCCAGCGGCTATACCGTCGGCCAGGCACCTGTCAAAGTGTTTGCGGCGTCGCCATCGGCGCGGTGAAACAGTCCAACCAGCCCGGCCGTTCGAGCCCGGACTCGGCCGCGAGAACGCGCCCAGGACGTCCGCGATTCTATTCGAAGCAAGGGGCAGGTTATTTCGAGCCGCTCGAGCGTGATGGCACAAAGTGAATGAACGAGACTGTCCGCTCCACCGCATCGACCGTTTCCGAAGTGCCTGCGATAGTGTTCGCCTTGAAAGATGGCAATAGTACTCAGTAGTTTCGTCACGATGCGGAGTTCGCTGAGCTGACCAGTTCTCACTCCCGGTCCGGCCGAACCGCAGGCGCTTGGCGTGCACAGGTGCAGCTGTCCGAGGCTTGGCGTTTCGCTTACTCCGGAACCGGCTGGCCGACCAGTGCCGCGACCTAGCCTCGTTGCTGCCCGAGGGCCACCGGGACACGGTAGCCGCGGCCAGTCCCCTCCTCGAACTGGCTAGCTACCTTGGCCCCGTGGCATCCCGTCCGCGGTGTTCGCCACCGAAGCTGTCGCCGAACTGCTGCTGAATCGCGCGGGACGCAGGAGCGACACGGAACAACCTGACGCAGCGCGGTAATGGACGTGCTCAACTCACCGGCGCACACGGAGGCGATCGCGAGCTCGTACGGCGTGGAAAACGGTTCGCAGAGCTTAAGGATCTCCGGACTGCGGTAAGACCGCAGGACAGCCTCCTTGTGCGCGGCCGTCATCGGCCCGGGGCGCATGACAAGGCCGGGCAGTGGAGCCGCTTCCTTGCTGGTGACCGACGTCGTGCCGGAAATGCGAAGCCAGGTCGCCCAGCAACCGCCCCTGGAGGCGGGCGCGACACTCGTAAAACCGTGCACCAGCAAAACCCGTGGTCGATGCCGCGCCGAGCAGCTCGTCCGCGGAGCCGGCACAGGGAGTCGGATTGCAGGAGGTTGAAGACTCTGCTCCCGCGCTGCACACTAGCGTTCACGATCTGTGACCTTGGGGAGGGATCACGCGATGGACGGACCCGGCTTTCACGTCGATGTGGACAAGCTGGAAGAAGCCGCGACGGGTATTCGGGAAAGCGTCGACGGCCAGCAGAACTTTGAGCTGCGCGGGTTGTGCGGCGACGCCGACCTCTACGGTCACGACGGCGTGCACGACGCGCTGATGGACCTCTGCGTCCGCTGGAGCGACGGACTCGACACTCTCACCGACGACGCAGGAGCCATCGCCGACACACTGGCGAGAGCAGCCGTCGCCTACCGTCTCCGCGACGGGGCCGCAGCACGCGAGTTCAGCGCCGACCCGGGCGAAGAGGCGGTGACCGGTGGCTGAGCTCGGCCAAACCCAAGTGCCGACCGAACTTGTGAAAGGGAACCCTGCCGCCATCGAGGAAAACGTCCGCGTGCTGCGTGGCCGCGCGGACAGCGCCGGCCGCGCCTCGGACGGACTCAAGTCCCTCGACACCGGGGCGTGGCAAGGCCCCGCCGCTCGAGACTTCCACGACAAGTTCTCGTACGAACCCGCGAAGTGGTATACCGCCGCCGACTCCCTGCTGTCCGCAGCTGATGCCCTCGCCGGATACGCCAGCACACTCCGCTGGGCTCAAAGCCAAGCCACCGAGGCCATCACAGCATGGAACAAGGCGCAAGCAGCGACCCAGCAAGCGCAGCAACAACATAACGAGGCCTCGGCTCAGGCAACCGCTAACGGCCAGCCACCACCACCCTTCTCCGATCCAGGCGAGGCCACACGAAAAGCAGCTCAGGCCACGCTCGACAATGCCCGCCGCCAACTCTCCGACGCTGGAGATGACGCAGCCGCGGCCATCAGAGAGGCCGCCGCTGGCGCGCCCGAGAATTCGAGCTGGCTCGACGACGCAGGCGACTTCCTCGCCGACGCCGGAGGGCACCTGGTCAACGGCTTGGCGTCGTTCGGGAACGCCATGATCAACCATCCGGGCGAAGTCGCCGCTGCCGCCGCCGGTATCGGACTGACCGTCATCAGCTCGGCCGGGGAAGGACTCGGGGCCGCGCTGGACGCGACGGGAATCGGAGCAGTCGCCGGCGTGCCGCTCAACGTTGTGTCCGCGGCGGGCATCGCCACCGGTGCCACGATGGCCGGCACCGCGATCGGGAGTCTCGCAGCCCACGCTGCAGGCGACGACCACGTCTCGCCCATGCAGACCAACCAGAGCACGAGTGGCGCGGGGGCGGATGCCGAACCGCCGTTCTCCCCACCGAAGGAGATCACCGGCAAGACCGACCACGGCGGCAAGCAGATGGCCGAACGCGACGGCCACGGCGTCAGCGACGCCGCAGCACACGACGCCGTCGCCAACCCGACCAAACCGCCCAAGTTCAGAATGGACAACTACGGCGGGAGCTACCGCTACGTCGGCAAAGACGCCACAGTTAACCTGAACCGACATGGGGAGATCACGACAGCGTGGGCACGAACACGGGCAGGCTGGAGGCACGAATGAGCACAGTGATGGACAGCCTCCCCGACCGATTCCGGCCGATCGTGACCAGCCTGCTGGAGAAACACGACCCTGAACTACTGGCGGCATTTCAAACGCAAGAGAAACCCACCCTCGACCAGCAAGAGGCAATGATCGACGTCCTGGGCGATGCCTTCACCGAGCACTTCGGCCCAGGACACGAACCGACCGAACAAGGCAAGCTCATCGACAACGCCCTCGGCGCGTTCCTCACCCGCTGGCCCTCCGAAGACCTCGCTGAGGACTGACCAGTGGTGCAGGCAACGCTCACCGCCCCGGCGGGATCGATCCTCCGCCAGGACCCGGCGGAGCGCGTCGTCACCGAGGTCGCAGTCGCATCTCATGTTCGTCTGTGTCGCCGACAGGGAACTTCGTCGCTGAACACGCCCCGAATGCGTGACTGCTAGGTTTGCGTGATTCCGAAAGCTGTCCACCTAGCGTTTTCCTGTGTGACCAGCCGGCTGCTCGCGATCAAAACTGCACCCTGAATTGCCTCGGAAACGACCCATGCCGCCCAGCAGTGGACAGACGATAAACACTTCTCTGCCGTTTTCTTGAAGTCGAATTCTGGAAGCTCGGAGCAAGCCAGACGCAGATAGCGGAATTCCATCCTCTGGTTCCGACTCCTGCGGTTGGGCCGTCGCCATCGAGCAACTAGACCACTCCGTCGGATGCTTCCCCGCGGGCCTAGAAACGCGAAACCACTTCGGAGAACCGGGTGTGCGGATCGGGGCGATGCCCAGTCGGAAGCGGCATCAGGCAGGCCGATCGACCGCTCCAGCCCGCATCCGCATAATTGAGGAGGACAAAGGGAGGAACCATGGCACGGTTGCCAGCCGCCGTTACGCCCGTCGACGTCAGGTGCGGTCGACGATGACCGATCCTCGGCCCTCCGCGGCCGAAACCGCGGCTGCGCTCGACGCGTTGCTGGGCGAGCTGGTCACGAACCTCTACGCCGCGACCGAGGGCGCGCTCGGCGCCGCCATCAGTGTTCGCCGGGGGGACGAGCCGTTGCTCGTGGTGGCCACGCACGGCATCGGCGAACGCATCGTCCCGGCCCAGGTCGACCTTTTCGGCGGTCCGGTTCCCGACGCCGCCTGGCACGACCAGCCGGTGCGGACCGACGACGTCTTCGCCGACCCGCGCTGGCCCAAGCTCACCTTCGACAACCTCGTCACGCACGCTCCCGCCATGGAAGAGCAGTGGAGCCGCATTCGCGGAATCGCCGCGCTGCCCACCGCGTGGGACGACACCGGAACGGTCGTCCTGTCGGTCACTCTCGACCGTCCCGCCGACGCCGCGCTGGCTGTCCTGGCCCGCTACGAGCGGCTCGTCGCGGCGACCCTGGTCGTCGGCGAAGCCGCCAGCGGAGCCATGGACCAGATGATCGACCTGCTTCGCTCCCGCGCCGCCATCGAAGAAGCCAAAGGCGCCATCATCGCGATCCGCCGCTGCAGTCCCGACGAAGCTTGGGAGACCTTGCGGCGCACCAGCCAGGAATTCAACGTCAAGCTCCGCGAACTCGCCGTCGCCCTCGTCGAATACCTCAGCCGCGCCAAGGCTCCGCAGCCCGTGGACAAGCCACCCGTCGTCCCGGGCCCGGCCGCCCGCCGTGCCGCCGAGGCACTCTGGGCGGCGTTCACCGCGCCGCACTGAACCAGACGTGGTCTTCCGCGCGCCAGCCTCGATCAACCCTGACTGCCGCCACACGAGGCCGGGGTTTACTCCGGCAATTCCTCGTCAGCTGGGAAAGAACCGCTATTTGAACCGAGCGTTATTCCCGCGGAGGCGGGGCTCGGGAACCGCCCCGCCGTCACGGAACTGTCAGGCATACGAACGGCGGTTTGCCGACGACGAGGCGACCCGGGTGCTGGCGGTCTCGATCATGGATTGCGCGTAGTGCGGCGCTTGTCTGGGCCGGAGTTCGTCGGCATGCCGATGCTCGCTGCTGCGGAACGCGCGGACGCGTTGCCCTTGTGGAAAACCATTGGTGACCGACTTGCTCCGCTGATGTACTGATGGCCACCGTGAGTCCGCCGCGTGACGAAGGTAGAAGTTGTGAGCAGCTATAACGCGCTTGCCGAGGTGTACGAATGGCTCATCTCCGATGCAAAGGTGACTCCGGCTGAGTTCGCTGCGTCGTTTGATGACGTCCTCCGTCTTCTGCCGTCCAACGCTCACGTTCTTGATTGTTCGTGCGGGACCGGACAGTTGGCAGTTGGCCTCGCCGGTCGTGGCATGCACGTTGTCGCAACTGACGCCAGCGAAGCGATGGTCCGTCGGACCGCGGAATTGTCTGCAGAGTTCGGGGCATCTGTCCGGACAATGCGGGCGAGCTGGGAAGAGTTGCCCGACCATTTCGATGACGACACCTTCGACATGGTGTTCTGCGTTGGCAACTCGCTGCACCATGCCGAGGGCACGCGAGGCAGAGTTGCTGCTCTGGAGTCGATGTCACGGCTTCTGCGCCGTGGAGGGCGTTTGGTGCTCACCTCCCGCACGTGGGAACTCGTGAGAGCCAGAGGGTCCCGGATGGACATCAGCGACCGACTCGTCCGCCGGAACGGTCGCGATGCCGTCGTGGTCTACCGCTGGGACATTCCGCCGAACTGGGAGGACGAGCACCACATCGAGATCGCGATCGCGCAAGTGGATACCGCGGGGTCGGTTCTCGCCCGCTCGGAACTGTTGTCGAGCTGGCCCTACCGATACGAAGAACTCGAAGCCGAATTGCACCGGGTCGGACTCCGGACGGAAATGAGCACGTTCACCCTTGAGGCCGAGAACTACACGGTGGTGGCGAGCAAGGTATAGGCAACGGGCTCTCAGTCCGTGGCCGGTCAACCGCTCGGTCACACCCCAGGACGGCCGCCGGACGGAATCTCGGCGTGACTGTCCGCGGCTTTCCGGACTGCCGCGCGGTTGGCGAGCGCGATGATCCCGCTGGCCAGGACCACGGCGAAGACGGCACCGACGGTGTTCATCGCCCAATCGTTGGTGTCACAGGCGCGTCCGATGGCGGGCACCAGCGCCTGGAGCGCCTCGATCACAGCGGACAGTCCCGCTCCGGCCGCGAGGATCAGCCACGGTCGCCGCGTGACCAGCGCGGCGAAAAACACCGGCGGGAAGAACAACGCGACGTTGGCCAACGGCTCCACGCTGGTCAACGTGGGCACGGCGAACTGGACCGTGCAGGCGACATAGTCCACTCGGCTCGGGGCTGGGACGAGGGTCAGCGCGACGACCGGCAGCACGGAAAGCAGCACGAGCGTCCAGAGGATCAGGTACCTGTGCTTGATCCTCTGGACGCGCAGGAGCGAGTAGCCGACGACGACGCAGACGACGGCGATCAGGAGCAGCACCAGCGGCACCAGCGCCGAGTTGTCCAGCAGGAAGTTGGTGATCATCAGGGCACCGATCGTACGGCCAGCCTCCACCGCGGCTGAGCCCAGGAATCAAGCATGTCCCCGAGATCGCTCGGGCACCCGCCGGAACCCTCCGGGTAAGCAGATCACCGCGAACCGTCTGTCATCTCGGCACTCCGGGTGCTAAACAGGACTCCCTGGTTTCACCGCCGCCTTACCCGGTGCGCCCGGTCCGGGGCTCCGGGCGCACCGCCGAGAAAGGGTTGCCATGCCTGTGAAGCGCATCTTCACCTCCACTGTGGCCACCGGGCTCGCCGCCGTCTGCGCACTGGCCGCGGCGCCCGCGGCCTCGGCGAGACCGGCCCCGCCGCCGGCTCCCGTAGCGGAGGGCTCCGGGGGCGCGGTCGTCTCCGACACCGTCGAGTCCACGCAGGCCGGGATCGACGTGCTGCGCCGCGGCGGCACCGCTGCGGACGCCGCGGTCGCCGTGGCCGCGACGCTCGGCGTGACCGACCCGTACGTCGCCGGGCTCGGCGGCGGCGGGTATTTCGTCTACTACGACGCCCGCACCAAGACCGTGTCCACCATCGACGGGCGCGAGACCACCCCGGCGGGCGACTCTTCGTCGATGTTCATCGACCCGGCCACCGGCAAGCCGTACGCGTTCGAGACCGCGGTCGAGAGCGGCCGTTCCGTCGGCGTGCCGGGAATGCTCGCCACGTGGCAGCGCGCGCTGCAGCGGTGGGGCAAGTTCAGTCTCGCGGACAACCTGAAGCCCGCGGAGAAGGTCGCGCAGCACGGGTTCGTCGTCACGCCCGAGTTCGAGCGGCAGACACAGTCCGTGGCGGCGAAGCTGGCCCACTTCTCCCCCAGCGCCGAGCTGTTCCTGCCGGGCGGAGCCGCGCCGAAGGCCGGTTCCGTGCTGCGAAACCCCGATCTCGCCGCGACCTACCGGCAGATCGAGCGCGAGGGCATCGGCGCGTTCTACGGCGGCCCGGTCGGCCGGGACCTCGTCCGGACCGTGCAGAACCCGCCCGCCGCACCCGGCACCGCGACCCCGCTGACCGGCCCGATGCAGCTGTCCGACCTGCGCGCGTACCGGGCGCTCGACGGCGCGCCGACGCACATCAACTACCGCGGCTACGACGTCTACGGCATGGCCCCGTCCTCCAGCGGCGGCATCACCGTCGGCGAATCCCTCAACATCTTGGGCAACTTCCCGCTGTCCACGATGGACCGGACGCAAGCGCTGCACCACTACCTGGAGGCGAGCCGGCTCGCTTTCGCCGACCGCAACCGCTACATCGGCGACTCGCGCTACGTCGCCGTGCCGCAGCAGCAACTCCTCTCCAAGCGCTTCGCGGCGAGCCGGGCGTGCCTGATCGATCCGGGCAAAGCCGGGTCGAGCCCCGTCGCCCCGGGCGATCCGTACGCCCCCGGCCCGGGCTGCGCCACCGCTCCGGCCGCGTCGTCGGACAGCAACGAGCAGCACACGAACCACTTCGTCGTCACCGACAAGCAGGGCAACATCGTGTCCTACACCAACACGATCGAGCAGCTGGCCGGCAGCGGCATCACCGTGCCGGGACGCGGTTTCCTGCTGAACAACGAACTGACCGACTTCAACTTCGCCCCGACACAGGGTTCGGCTCCCGACCCGAACCTGCCCGCGCCGGGCAAGCGGCCGCGGTCGAGCATGTCGCCGACGATCGTGCTGCACGACGGCAAGCCGTTCCTCGCGGTCGGTTCGCCGGGCGGCGCGACGATCATCACGACCGTCCTGCAAATCCTGGTCAACCGGCTCGACCTCGGCATGACCCTGCCGGACGCGATCGCCGCCCCGCGCGCCTCCCAGCGCAACGCGGCGACCACCGACGCCGAACCGGCCTTCCTCGCCCTACCCGCGGTGAAGGGCCTCGAAGCGCTGGGACAGAAGTTCAAAAACGCCGGTGCCATCGGCGTGGCGGCGGGGATCGAATTCCTGCCGCACGGACAGCTGCTGGCGGCCGGGGAACCGACCCGGCGCGGCGGCACTTCCGCGGCGGTGGTGCACGCGAAGCACTAAGGCCCGGACGGCCCGCCGCCTTTGCCAGGCGGCGGGCCGTCAGCCGGTGGCGAAGTTTGCTAGCGCGTCACGAGCTGCACCGCCGCGACGAGATCCTCATCGTCGGCGAAGCAGGGAAACCGGGCCCGGTCGCCGAGGCTTTGCGCCCGCATGGTGACTTCCCAGGCACCCCCGTGCCCCGGCCGAGGAAGGAGCCTGTCTCGGCCGGGGCAGCAGGATCCGCTAAACGCAGCTCGCGTCGATGACGTAGTAGTTCGGCCCGGTTTGGCGGAGTTTCGTGCTCCCGGACAAGGAATCCGGGCCCATGTCCTGGTTGGAGCCGTTCGCCAGCGCGTAACCGAAGCTGTCGTGTGCCCGGCCCGCCGTCACATGCGCGTAGTTGGCGGCCGAGAAGCATTGTCCGGCCGTGCCCGGCAGACTGTCCGGCTGTCCGCGCCCGGACGTCACCGATGGCCGACCCGATCGCCCCGAGTTTCAGCGGACTCGCTCCGGAGACCACTGCAGCAAAAACCGCAGCGCCTCCTCGCTCGGCGAACCCGGTTCCGCGGTATAGGCGACCAGCAGCTGTTCCGGATGAGTGTCCACGGTGAACTGCTGGACGTCGAGTTCGAGCTTCCCCGCCACCGGATGGCAGTAGACCTTCGACAGCGCACGCGGCCCACGCACCTGGTGATCCGCCCACCACCGCCGGAAATCCGGGTCCCGCACGCTCAGCTCGCCGACCAGCGCGGTCAACGCCGGATCGTGCGGCGTCCGGCCCGCTTCCATCCGCAGCACCGAAACGCATTCGCGCGCGGCCCGCGGCCAGTCCGCGTACAGCGAGCGGAACGATTCGTCCACAAAGGTCAGCCGGATCAGATTTCTTTCCGCCACCGGCAGCCTCTCGAAATCGGTGAGCAACGCGGCGCTTCCCCGGTTCCAGGCCAGCACGTCCATCCGGCGGTGCAGCACCATGGCCGGAACGTCGCGCATCGTGTCCAGCAACTGCCGCAACCGGGGCGCGACCTCGGGCCGGACCGGGGGCCGCGGCGAGACCGGTGCGACGTCGGCGACCGTGAAGAGGTACGCGCGTTCGTCCGGCGCGAGCTGCAGGGCATCGGCCAGCGCGTCGAGCACCGACCGGGACACGCGGTTCGTGCGGCCCTGTTCGAGACGCACGATGTAGTCGACGCTGAGGTGCGCGAGCTGAGCCAGCTCCTCGCGGCGCAACCCGGGGACGCGCCGCCGCCGTCCGTCGTCCGGGTACCCGGCCTGCCGCGGATCGAGCGCCGCTCGGCGGGCGCGCAGGAAGTCGCCCAGTTCGTTTGCCATGCCTCCAGTGTGCGGGGTGGGTCCAGCCGCTTGCCTGGTACCAGGCTGCATAGGCAACACTGTCCCTGGTTCGCGGCCCCGGACCGCGCCGAAACTGGAGACATGCGAAACGACGTCTCCTTCTCCAGCAACAACCTCCGCATCGCCGCCCACCTCTATCTCCCGGACGCCCCCGGCCCGCATCCCGCGCTGGTCGTCGGCCACCCGGGCACCGGTGTCAAGGAACAGACCGCGGGCACGTACGCCGAACTGATGGCCGGGCTCGGCTACGCCGCCCTCGCCTTCGACGCCGCCTACCAGGGCGAAAGCGAAGGCCAGCCGCGCGGACTCGAAGACCCGGCTCAGCGGGTCGAGGACTTCAAGGCCGCCGTCAGCTACCTGACCAGCCGCGAGGACATCGACCCCGCCAGGATCGGTTTGCTCGGCATCTGCGCGTCCGGCGGCTACACCCTGACCGCCGCCTCCACCGACCGCCGAGTGCGAGCCGTCGCCACGGTCAGTGCCGCCGACGTCTCCCGCCAGCTGCGCCTGGGCTCCGACGGAACCCAGGATCCGGCGGTCTTCGACGGAATGCTGACCGCGTCCCGCACCGCTTCCGGTGGCCTGCCGGTCTTCCCCGCGAACGAAAACGAAGCTCGCGCCGCCGGCGAGCACGCCTACGAAGGCTGGGAGTACTACTGCACCCCGCGCGGCGCGCACCCCCGCTCCGCCAAGACGCTGACCTGGGACAGCATCGACCGGCTCGCCTTCTTCGACGCCTTCGCGCCCCTCCCCCTGCTCGGCCCGCGGCCGCTGCTGATGATCATCGGCGAGCGCGCGGAGACCGCGTGGATGAGCATCGAGGCGTTCCAGCGGGCGACCGGCCCGAAGGAAATGGTCCGGATCGCCGGAGCGTCCCATGTGGACCTTTACGACCGGCCCGCGGCGGTCGACGCGGCGGTGGAGAAGCTCGGCGAGTTCTTCGGCAAGAATCTGTGAGGGTTTGTGGAAAGTCGCCTTTCTCGAAGGACACGTGCGGGGCGGCGGAGAGAATAACGATGACCGGCGCGGATCCGGCCGTGGTTCGGAAACTCGGTCAGGGCACGTTGTATCCAGTGATGGCGGCGAGAGAAGCATCCGACGACAGGCTCGAGTACAGCCAGCTATTTCCGTTTTTGCGGGATGCTTTGTGCTTGTTGCCGGAGTTCCCCTAATCGCAGGTGCCTGGCGGCTTGTTTCCGATGCTTTTCTCTGCGCTGCGGTCAGCGTCCGGAAGCGGCGTCGAGACTCTTCGCGGTTCGGGCGAACGCCGCGGGCGACAGCGTGCGCCACACGATCACCGCGCCCGCCCCCTGGATGATCGAGGCCAGCACCCAGACTTCGCGCAATCCCAGGTGTGCCGCCACCATTCCACCGGCGAGCGCGCCCAGCGGGGTCAGGCCCCAGGCGAGCGCGCGATGACTCGTGAGCACCCGGCCCAGCAGCGCGGACGGGGTGTACAACTGCCTGCTCGACTGCGAGCAGACGTTCCAGACCAGGGTGTTCGCGGTCATCGCCGCCAGCAGTGCCCCGACGGCGGGCGCCCAGGGCGGCGCGATCGCGATCAGCAGCAACAGCACCGCGGTCGCCGTTTGCGCGATCCGCATCGACATCGAGTAGTCCAGCCGGGCGACGATCCGGCCGACCACGAACGACGACGCGACCCAGCCCACGGCCATGCAGGCGAGCAAGGCGCCGTAACCGGTCGGCCCTATGCGCAGTTCCTGGGTCGCGTAGAGCACGAGCATGGTGTTGGCCGCGCCGGAAGCGAAGGAGCCTAGCGCGACGGTGATCGTGATCGACCGCAGCAGGGGCGTGGCCACCAGGTGCTTGAGCCCCGCTGCCAGATCGCGCAACGGATGGCTGCGGGCCGGCACGGACGCGGCGGTGCGGATGCCGCGGGTCAGCACGAACGCCGCCGTCGCCGCCGCGACGGCGGCCCAGGCCGGCACGCCCGGGGCGAGAGTCATCAGCGCACCGGTGGCGGGCGGCACCACGAACTGCACCAGCCCGCGGTCGATGACCTGGAGCCGGGTGTTGGCCGCGGGAAGCCGGCTTTCCGGCACGATCGCCGGAACCAGCGCGCCGCTCGCTCCGTCGCCGAGGACCTGTGCCGTCGTCACCGCGAACGCGACCGCCATGAGCAGCGGCAACGTCAGCGCGCCGGTCGATCCCGCCGCCGCGAGCACCAGCGCGGTGCAGGCGAGCCCGGCGTAGGAAAACGTCAGCACGGTCTCGCGCCGGACTCGGTCGATCACCAGTCCCGCGAACAGCGAGCACAACAGCCACGGCGCCTCCCCGACGACGTTGACCAGCGCCACCTCGCGGGGATCGGTCGTGATCGAGACCGCGAGCAGCGGCAACGCCGCCAGCAGCAAGCCTTCGCCCGTCGCCCCCGTCATCGCGACCGCCTGCAGCCGCACCCACATCTTCGTCCCCATCGTTGCCACTGTCCCGCATCAGAACGGGCAGTGCCCGGAAAACCGCCGAATTAACACCGACTGGACGCGCGGCCCGGCCCCCGGAATTGCCGGACCCGTACGAGCGGCGGCCGATGCGGCAACCGCTCGAATACCTGGGCCCGCGTCACCCGTTCGGGTCTTGTTACCCCAAACAGCGCTCAGTAATTTGAAAAGACCGGGGGCGGGAATAAGCAGGGCATTCTCCCTCGGAATCATCGAAACAAGTGAGGGAGGCGGAGAAATGGACACCATCGAACAGGTGGCAGAAGAATTCGCACACGAGACGTTGAGCGAGATGCCGCACCTGCTCTGACGCGACGCGAAAGGGGTGGAGGCGCCAGTCGCCTCCACCCCTTTCGCCGCTGTTTTCCCGGGGGAGAGGAAACTTCATGCGTTATTCGGCTCCGTCCTATGCTCCGCCGAAAGGCGCGGAAGCTTTGGCCCGGCGGCTGCGGGCATTGCTGACGGCGAACGCCCCGGTGCGATGCCCGGTTTACGTGGGCCTGGCGGATCCGGGCCCGCTTTCGCCCAAGCACGCCGTAGTCACGCACAGCAGTGCCCGCCTGCTGGCGAACGGCGTCGCCGAAGAAGTGCCGAGGACGAATACCAATCCGGCGCCGGTGCTCAGAGTGCTCGCCGCGGCGAGCCGCGGTCGAGCGGACGCGATGGGGACGGATATGGCGAAGTTCCCCTCCGATCTGGCGTCGCCCATCTGGCAGCGGGTCGCCGAACTGACGGCCGACCCGGAGGGCTTGTCCCCTGTCGAACGCCGGGTGGCGGCGGATGTGCTGCTGCGCTTGGGATACGTGAAGCGGGCGTCAGCGCTGCTCCGCATGGACGGAGTCGACGCAGCGACGCACAAGTTCACCGACCCGCAGGTCGCGATCAAGGAGTTCGCCGTTCTCTACTGGCGGCCCCACGATCCGCTCGCCTTGGAACAACTGGCTTTGCGCGGCGCGGCTGACCCGGGGCTGGACGCCGACACCCGGCTCAGCCTGGCGACCTTCGTGATCGTGCGCAACGGCAAGCTGCGCACCGAGACCGCCGAGATGCACCAGGCCATCGTGCTCGCCGAGGCCATCCTGTCCGAACTGCCGGACAATCACTGCGCGTCGAGCCTGGCGAAGCAGTCCTATTACCGGGGGCTCGCCTTCCTGCCCTTCCTCCGCGGCGACGAAGCGGGCACGTTCGAACTGCTCGACCGGGCAGCGCAGGCGCAGGCCGACGCCGTGCCGCACGGCGAACTGGAAGAACTCGCGTGGATCGACTACGCCTTTCCGCTCTTCGAGACCCTGGCGAAGACGAACCTGCTGACCGGGCACCCGGATCGTGCGCTCGCGGCCACCGATCGGCTGCTGGAGATCAGCCCGCACGATCACCGGGCCTGGACCGCGCGGGGCCGGGCGCTGATCGAACTGGGCGAACTCGAAGCGGCCGTGGCGGCCTACGCGCACATGGAGACGCTCGGCGGCCTCCCGGCGGCCGCGGCCGCGTTCCACCAGGGCTGGCTCCACGAGCAGCTCGGCAATCCCGACCTGGCCCGCGAATGCCATGAGCGGTCGCGGACCATCGACCCGACCGTCGAGATCGGAGCGGACAAGTGACCAAGCCGTGGGTCGTCGTCCCCGGGGTGATCTCCTCCCCCGAGTCCCTCATCGCACTGCACGCCGACCAGCTCGAGGACAAAAGCGCCCACGCGAGCCCCGGCGAGACCCGGATCGTCGACGGCAGGCAACTGCTCGACGACGCCGTCGAGAACGCGGTCGCCGGTGCGTTCAAACGGGCCGCCGACCTCACCGGCATCGAGTACTCGACCGTCGAGCGGATCTCGATCCTGCGCTACCGCAGCGGCGGCGAGTACTCGTGGCACGCGGACAACGAACTGGTCCTCGGCCGCGAACGCAAGCTGTCCATGGTGATCTCGCTGAACACCGGCTACGAGGGCGGCGGAACCGAGTTCATGTGGCCCCGGCCGGGATGCTCGGAGACGGTGAAGCTGCCCGCGGGCGACGCCGTGGTCTTCCCCTCGTTCCTGTACCACCGGGGCTGCGTGACGACCTCCGGCGAGCGGTGGATCATCGTGGCCTGGGCCGACGGTGTGCCGTTTCGCTAACTGCCGCTCGTCTCGATGCGCGGGAACAGCGGCGACGGCGCGCCCAGCTGGTCCCCGCCGTCGCCCAGCTGCGCCGCGACCCGGGCGGCGGCATCGGGCAGGAACGGCGTCAGCTCGTCGGCGACGACGCGCGCGGCGTGGATCAGCAAGGCCAAAGTGTCGCTGAGCCGTTGCCCGGCCTCGGCGTCGCCTGCCTTTTCCGCCTTCGCGAGCGTCCACGGCTCGGCCTCGACGACGTACCGGTTGGCCTCCTCGACGATTTTCCACACCGCTGCGGTGGCCGTGCGGAGGTCGAAGCGGGCCAGCGCCTCGTCCACGGCCTTCGGTGCGGCGGCGATGGCGTCCGTCAGAGGGAGACCCGGCAGAGCCGCCAGCGGCGGAACGGTGCCGCCGCGGTACTTGTGGATCATGCTGACCGTCCGGTTGACCAGGTTGCCGAGCCCGTTCGCCAGGTCTTCGTGGTAGCGCCCGATCAACCGGTCGGTCGTGTAGTCGGCGTCGCCGACCCTCGGGACGTCGCGCACCAGCCACCAGCGGAGCGCGTCGGCGCCGAATTCGTCGACGATCGCGACCGGGTCGATGGCGTTGCCGAGGCTTTTGCCCAGCTTGCGGCCCTCGACCGTCAGGTAGTCGTGCACGAAGATCGTCGTCGGCAGCGGCTCCCCCGCACTGAGCAGCATCGCCGGCCAGTACACGGCGTGGAACCGGATGATGCCCTTGCCGATGACGTGCGTGCGTTCGTCGGATTCGGCCCACCAGTGCCGGTAATTCTCGCCGCCGGTCCCGTAATCGAGCGCGGTGATGTAGTTGCCCAGCGCGTCCCACCACACGTAGACGACCTGGCCGGGGTCGCCGGGAACCTCGATGCCCCAGCCGCGCGCGCGTTCGGTCGAGCGGGAGATCGAGAAGTCCTGCAGGCCGGTCTTGATGAAGCCGAGCACCTCGTTGCGGCGGCTCTCCGGCTCGATCCGCAGCGTGCCCGACTCGATCAGCTCGCGCAGTTCGCTTTCGTACCGCGACAGTTTGAAGAACCAGTTCTCCTCGCTCACCGGGACCGGCGGAGTGAAGTGTTCCGGGCAGGTGCCGTCGACCAGCTCCGCCTCGGCGTAGAACTGCTCGCAGCCAACGCAGTAAAGCCCCTCAAAATCCTTGCGGTACAAGTCTCCTCGCGCGTCAGCAGCCCGCCAAAGACGGTCGACGCCCGCCCGGTGCCGCGGATCCGCGCTGGTGCGGATGAAGTCGTCGAAGCTGATCTGCAGCGGTTCGCGCAGTTTTTCGAACGCGGCGGCGTTGCGATCGACGAAATCCTTCGTCGGCACGCCTTCCGCTTCCGCGGCGATCGCGTTCTTCAAGGAATTGTCGTCGGTGCCGGTGAGGAAGCGGACCTCGTCGCCCCGGTGCCGCCAGTGCCGCGCCATGACGTCCGTCTGCACCAGTTCCATCGCGAAGCCCAAATGCGGCTTGGAGTTCACATACGGAATGGCGGTGGTGACGTAGCGGCGTGACATTATGCCTCTCCAGCTCGAGACGGGTGAACGGCCATGCTATCGGGCCGCCGGAAACGAGCGAAGGGCTGGGTGTGCGCACCGGATTCGAATCAGACGAAAACCTCCGAACAAGCGGCGAGCAGCATCGACGGCAGGCGATTCTCCCGGCTCGCACGCGGTGTTCCGAGACCAGCGATCACCAGTCCTGTTCCTTGAGCATCTCGCGCAATTTGGCCAGCGCTCGATGCTGGGTGACGCGGACGTTGACCGCCGAGATGCCCAATGCCTGCGCGGTTTCTTCGGCGCTGTGGCCGACCACGATGCGCAGCGTCAGGACTTCCTGCTGGACCGGGGCGAGCCGGGCGAGCAGTTCTCGCAGGGTGCTGCCCAGGTCGAGGCGCAGTGCTCCCGCTTCGGGTTCGTTTCCCGTCGCCTCGATCTCGGGCACCTCGGCGACCGGGTGCAGGCGGTCGCGGGCCGCGGCGCGGAAGGCGTCGGCCACTTTGTTCGCCGCGATCGCGAACACCAGGCTCAGGAACGAGCCGCCGCGGTCCTGGTACGCGGGCAGCGCTCCCAGGACGGCGACGCACACCTCCTGGGCGACGTCGTCAGCGGCCAGGTACCGCAGATCCCGCCCGCCCAGCCGGGCCCGGCAGTACCGCGTGACCACCGGACGGAGAATCGCGAGCAGGCGGCCGATCGCGATCGGGTCGTGGTCTCTGGCGGCGCGCACCAGTGAGTCCAGGTCCTCGGCGACCGGCCGTCCGGCGGACCGGGGAATCGCTTCCCGCGCGGCGGGCCGGTCCAGCACGGAGACCCCGGCGCCGGGCTGGGAATCGGGGCGCGACAGGACGTCGGCACCGCTGAAGCCTTGTTCGTCTGCCACCGCGGCCGTCCCCTCGCCCACGCCCATCCCTGCCGTTTCGAGGGTGCCGGGCGAGCACCGTCACCGGCAGAGGCATGCGACCCGCGAACGGGGACCAAAGTCACTCCGCGAATGGCATGGTTGTCGGGTGAAGGCGGACGCCGGTGTTGCGCGCGGCTGACGCACCGGACGGGCGGCGAAGGCAACCCGCGAGGGAAGATCGGGGCGTGATGTCGGACTCTGTCGATTTCGAAGCGGTGTTCCTGGCCGCGCCGTCGCCGACCGCGGTGTTGTCGCGGGACTTCGTCATTCTCGCGGTCAATGACGCTTACGAGACGGTCTCCGGGCGCCGCCGGAGCGACCTGGTCGGGCGAAACGTGTTCGAGGCGTTCCCGGACGATCCGCAGGACCCGCGCGGGGCCCGGGCGCTGCGGGCGTCGCTCGAACGGGTGCGGTCGACCCGGCTACGGCACACGATGCCGCTGCAGCGGTACGACGTCGAGGTCCCCGAGCACCCCGGCGTCGTGGAACAGCGTTATTGGAGCCCGGTCAACGCACCGGTTCTCGGTCCCGACGGTGCGGTGCGGCTCATCCTGCACCGCGTCGAGGAAGTGACGGGTTTCGTACGTCAGCTGCGCACGGCCGGGTCTGACCCGGATACCGGCGAGGTGCAGGCGATGCAGGCCGAAGTGTTCGCGCGCAGCCGGGAACTGCACCAGGCCAATCAGCAGCTCTCCGCGGCCGCGGACATCTCCACGGCGCTGCTGGCGGACGTCGCGCCGGCCGAGGTGCTTGACCTGATCGCGGCCCGGGCGCGCGAGATCGCCGAAGTCGACCAGACTCTGCTCTTCGCGCCCGACGACAGCGGAGAGCATCTCGTCCCGGCGGCCGCGGCTGGCGCGCAGTCGCAGGCGTACCGGGCGCTGCGGTTGCCGCTCGCCGGGGGCTCCGGTGCGGAACCACTGGCTGTGCGCGTCTACCGGACCGGCGAGTCAGCGGTCAACGAGGACGCCGCCCAGGCCGGCCGTGACGCTGGACTGAGCCCGGAAGTCGCCGTGGGCTCGGCGCTCGGGGTGCCGCTGGGATCGCCGGGCGCGGTGCGCGGCGTCCTCGCGGTCGTCAACGAACCAGGACGCACTGTCGCCGCGCGTCAGGCGGTGCGGTCGCTGGAGCTGTTCGCCGCGCAGGCCGCGATCGCCTTGGAACTGGCCGAGCGGAGGGCGGACGCGGTGCGGTTGTCGCTGCTCGACGACCGGGAACGAATCGCGCGCGAGCTCAACACGTCCGTGGTCGCGCGGCTCTCCGGCATCGGCATGGAGCTGAGCGCGGCGCTGAAGCTGATCCAGCGTCCGGCCGCGGCGGAGCGCGTGCACAACGCGGTCGAAGCGCTGGACCGCGTCATCCGGCGGCTGAACTCCGCCGTCTTCGCGACACCGGACGAACCCGCCCCGCAACGCCCCCTGCACCGGCGTATCCACGATCTCGTCGACAGCGCCGCGTCGACGCTCGGGGTCGCGACCACCACCCGGGCCGACAGCCGCCTGGACACCGCACTCGGCGAGCAGGCCGCGACGGCGCTGCTGGACATGCTGAACACCGCGTTGTCCGACGTAGCGGGCCGTCCCGGGGTCCGGCACGTCCTCGTCATCGCCGAACTGCGCCCCGAACCGGCACCGGGCCGCGTCTACGCGCGGGTCGAGGACGACGGGACTCCGGTCAGTCCCGCCGCTCGCGCGGGCGAAGGCACGGTGGTCACCTGGCAGCTGGCGCTCGGCGAGGCGGCTCGTTCGGACCGCTTCGACTGATTGGCCGAACCCCGTTCCGCCGGAAGCAGTTCACGCCGAAGAGAACAGGGCGGAGTGGAGGCGATCACGAAGGCGTCGTGTTTTTTCTGGCCGAGTCGGTTCCGCTCGGGCGCGGTAGCGGCGACGTAGCTCCCGGTGCCGGACACAAGACCGTGCTGCTCGACGACGTCACCGGCGAACGTTGGGCCCAACGGATCCCTTGGCTTCCATTATGGCGCGAAGGGCGACGGGCGGTGGGCTCCCGACCTCGGCAGCGTCGCTGCCCGCGCTCGGTGCGGGGTTCGCCTCGGTGACCGGGTGTGGTCGGCGCGGCGGCCTTATCCCACTGCTGCTAACGGGCGCGCTGTACGGCGCGCCCGACCTTGACGCTTTGGCCGCAGCGGCGCTCGTGTTCACCGTCGCGATGGCGCGGCGGGAAAACGGCGGGTCCGACCGGGGTTTCGTCCTCCGGGTGACCCGAGGTCAATTCAGCGGCGCCGACCACTCCAGCCGTAACCCGCCGCCGGGCGGAGAGTCCAGGCTGAACTCCCCACCGGCCGATTCGGCCCGTTCCCGCAGATTCGCCAGCCCGCTCGGCGAAACCCCCTCCGCCAGCCCCCGCCCGTCATCGGTCACCGACACCCGCACCACCCCGTCCCGCACCGCCACCGACACCGACAGCGCCGACGCACCCGCGTGCCGGACCGCGTTGCTCACCCCCTCCCGCACCACCGCCTCCACCTGCTCGGCCAGCTGTACGGGCACCGCGTCCAAGGTTCCCGACATGCTCACCGTCGGATGCAACGGCGCATCATCGGTCAACTCCGCGATCGCGTCATGCAACCGATGCCGCAACCGCGTCTCACCCGCCGCACCCCCGTGCAAATCGAAAATCGCCGTCCGGATCTCATGCACGATCTCGTGCAACTGATCAATGCTCTCCTGCAACCGCCACTGCAACTCCGCAGCCTTCGCCCGCCGCTGCGTGCTCTGCATCGCCAACCCCACCGCGAACAACCGCTGAATCACATGATCATGCAAATCCCGCGCGATCCGATCCCGATCCGACAACACATCCCGCTCCCGAGCCGCCCGCGCCTGCGCCGCCAACTGCAACGCCAACGCGGCCTGATCGGCAAAAGACGCCAGGACCGGCAGCTGGTCCGTCTCGAAGACGGGCGCACCTGGCTCCCGCACCGCGATCAGCACGCCCGACGTGTGGTCGCCCGCGCGCAGCGGCACCACCAGCGCGGGACCGTAGCCGCGGTCCTCGGACAGTTCGAGGTTCGCCACCCGCCGCGGCGTGCGGTCCCGGTAGACCGAGCCGGGAACGGTTCCGGCGACGTCCATCCGCACTCCGCCGAGTTCGTCGGCTCCGTTTCCCGAGCACACCGTCACGGTCAGTTCCGCAGGGTCGGTGTCCCATTCGTCGTCTTCGCCGAGCCTGCCGGTGCCGGGCAGGGCGAGCATCGTGGCGTCCGAGCCGGTCAGCTCCAGTGCGCGGCTCGCGATCAGCTCCAGCGCGTCGACTGGGTCGGTGCCGCCGAGCAGTTCTGTGGTGATCTCGCTGGTCGCGCCGAGCCAGCGCTGTCGCAACCGGGCCTGTTCGTAGAGGTGCGCGTTCTCGATGGCGATTCCCGCCGCGGCGGCGAGGGCCTGCACGATGACCTCGTCGTCGTCGGTGAACTCCGCTCCGTCTTTCTTTTCCGTGAGATAGAGGTTTCCGAACACCTCGTCCCGGACTCGCACCGGCACGCCGAGAAACGAGTGCATCGGCGGGTGATTCGCCGGAAACCCCACCGACGCCGGGTGCGCCGAAATCTCCGGCAGCCGCAACGGCTTCGCGTCGTCGATCACCAGCCCCAGCAGCCCGTGGCCCTCCGGCAACGGCCCGATCTTCGCCCGCGTCGGCTCGTCAATGCCCAGGTACACGAACTCCGCCAGCGGGCCGCCGCCGTCGCCGAGCACTCCGAGCGCGCCGTACCGGGCCTCGACCAGTTCGACGGCCGCCTGCACGATCCGCCGCAGCGTGGCGTCCAGCTCCAGCCCCGACGCGACCGCCAGCACCGCATCGAGCAACCCGTCCATCTTGTCCCGGGTGCTGATCAGCGCCTCGATCCGCTCTTGCAGATCGCGCAGCGTCTCCCGCAGCCTCAGCTGCGACAGAGTCCCTGACAGCCTTCGGCCGCTTTCTCCCTTGTCCGCCATCGGAACCGCACGGCCTCCCGTTGATCGGCACTGTTCCGGACAGGTGACTTTCGCCTCTGTAGTCCTCATGCGACAAAGTCGCATCCTGGCGGAACGACTACGTACTACATCATTGTGCCGCCTTCCGCGGTCCGGGGAGAACGATGACCGTCACTGTGGCGCCCGCCGGGCAGCTCAGCGCCGACCAGGTGGCTTCTGTGCTGCGCTCGGCCACCCTCGCCCCGTCCACGCACAACACCCAGCCGTGGCTGTTCAGCAGCGGCCCGGCGGGCATCGAACTGTACGCGGACGCCGACCGCATCCTGCCCGTCGCCGACTCCGACCGGCGCGAGCTGCTGCTGTCCTGCGGGGCCGCGCTGTTCAACCTGCGCACCGCGATCCACGCGACCGGCGTTCACCCCAGCACGACGCTCTTCCCCCGCCGCGACGACCCCGACCTGCTCGCCGTCGTCCGGCCGCAGGCCGCCGCGCCCGTCGACCGCAGGCTCGTGGTCCTCGCCGAGGCAATCCCGCGCCGGCACACCAACCGCACGCCGTTCACCTCGAAGCCCGTTCCCGCTGAATTCGTCGGACGACTGCGGCACGCGGCGGAGGTCGAGCACGCCTGGATGCCCCGGCTCGACGACGACCAGCTGGCCGGACTCCGCGACCTCGTCGGGGAAAGCCACCGCCTGCAGATGAACGACCCCGCGTTCCTCGCCGAATGGCGCCGCTGGACCGGGCGGGCCCAAGACAGCCGGGACGGCGTGCCCTTCGCCGCGGGCGGAGCCGCGACCGCCGACGACACCTGGGTCCTGCGCGATTTCGGCGACGGCACCCGCGCGATGGGCACCCCGCCCCTGGTCGTCGTGATCGGCACCTTCGGCGACGCTCCGACCGACCGGCTGCGCGCCGGACAGGCCATGCAACGCGTGCTGCTCACCGCGACCGCGGCCGGGATCGACGCCTCGTTCATTTCCCAGCCAGTCGAGGTGCCCACGATCCGCGCCCGGCTGCGAGACCTGCTCGGCGGCGGATTGTGGCCGCAGATCGTGCTGCGGCTCGGCTACGGCACGCCGGTCTCCCGGACGCCGCGCCGAACCGTCGCCGAGGTACTGGTCGATCCGCCGCCCTCGCTGAGCGCGTGAGCGCTGGCTGCCTTCGCTGGATCCGCTCGGTGAGCGGGGCCGATCAGCTGCCGGACCGCCTCACTGGGGCGCCTGAAAACCGCCGATCCGCTGCTCCAGCAGCTCGGCCAGCCGCAACGGCGTCCGGTCCTCGAACATCGGGCCGAGGATCTGCACCCCCACCGGCAGGCCCTCGGGCGACAGTCCCGCGGGCGCGGCGGTGGCGGGCAGGCCGGGCATCGTGGCCAGGCCTGCCCAGACGAGCTGGTCGAAGAACGGGTACTCGACGCCGTCGATGTCTATCCGGCAGGCCAGCAGATCGGGGTTGTGGTCGTGCGGGAACGCGGGCGTCGGCGTGACCGGGCAGACCACGGCGTCGAATTCGGCGAAGAACTGCCGCCAGCCGTGCCGGTGCAGTTCGCGGCGGTGGTTCGCCTCCATCCAATCGCGGTGGGTGAGCACCATCCCGCGAAGCCGCGACGCGTCGAGGCTCTGGTCGTCCGCGCTCAGTCCGGCCGCTCGGGTCTGCAACTGCTCGTACGCATCGACGGGAAAACGCGCGACAGAGCCCGAGAACAGCAACTTCGTATAGAGCGCCGCGGCTTCGGCCAGATCGGGCAGCAGCGCGCTGTGCCGTTCGACCTGAGCGCCGCCGTCGGCAAGCGCGTCGGCTACCCGGTTCACGCCCGCACGCACCGCGGCACCGGTCGGGATGAACGGATGCTCGTCGAGGACCAGGACGCGGAAGTCGCTCAGCCGCTCGTGGCGCGCGGGCGGAAGAGCCAGCTGGTGTGCCACGCCGTACGTCAGCGGGTCCGGTCCGGCCATGACGTCGAGCAGGAGCGCGAGGTCGCGGGCGGTGCGCGCCATCGGGCCGACGACCGCGAGATCCAGGTCGACCGGCAGCGGCGGCTCGGCGGGCAGGATCATGCCGCGGTTCGCCACCAAGCCGAGGGACGGCTTGTGCCCGTAGACGCCGCAGAAATGCGCGGGCGTGCGCAACGAACCGCCGATGTCGGAGCCGATGGACAACGCGCCGAAGCCCGCCGCCAGAGCCGCCGACGATCCGCCGGAGGAACCGCCCGGCGTGCGGTCGTGGTCCCACGGGTTGTTGGTGGTGCCGTATACCGGATTGGAACTCTGCAAACCCTGCAGTCCTAAGGGGACGTTGGTCTTGCCGACTATCACCGCGCCGGCTTCCTTGAGCCGCGCCACTTGCACCGCGTCCTCGGCCGGAACGAAGTCCCGGTGCTGCGGCAGGCCCCAGGTCGTGGGCAGTCCGGCGACGTTGTAGCACTCCTTGACCGTCACCGGAATCCCGAGCAGCGGCCGGTCCTCGCCGCGGGCGCGAGCCTGGTCTGCCTCGTGCGCGGCGGCGCGCGCCCGGTCGAAGTCCGGCACGCAGATCGCGTTGAGCGCCTTGTCTTCCCGCTCGATGCGGGCGATCGCCTCGTCGGTCAGCTCCGCCGACGTCACTTCACCGGCCCGCAAAGCAGCCGCGAGAGCTTCGGCCGATTGAAAGTTCCACTCCATGAATTCGACCGTAACGGCCCTTGCCTGGAGCCATAAAATGTCAATTTCCGCAACGGACTCAGCGATCCCAGAACCCTTGCTTCTCCAGCAAAGCCACCGCGCGCTCGCCCGCGTCGGCGAGGTGGCTCTCCACCAGCTTGCGGGCCCGGGCGGCCGAACGAGCGGACAGCGCGTCCAGGATCCGCCGGTGGTCGTCCCGCGCTTTGTCCGGCCAGTCCTCGTGCGCTTCGTAGAACCCGTGCGACACGGTCTTGCCCAGGATGCCGATGAGGGAGACGAGCCGTCGCGAGTCGGCGGCGTAGTTGATCCGGCGGTGGAATTCGAAGTTCAGGCGTTCCTGTTCGGCGCGGTCCACTGTGGACTCCATCCGGTCCGCCAGATCGTGCAGTGCTTGCAAGCTTTCCGGGGACAGGTTTTTCGCGGCGCGTTCGGCGGCCAGTCCGGACACGACACCGAACACGCGGTAGTGGTCGCGGATGTCGTCGCGGGTCATCCGGGCGACGAACGCCCCGCGGCGGGCGACGTGCTCGACCACGCCCTCATGGTCGAGAGTGATCAGGGCTTCGCGGATCGGGAGCTTGCTGATGCCCAGTTCCCCGGCCAGCGCCTCCTGGTCGATCTTCGCCCCGGCGCGCAACCGGCCGGAGAACACCCGGCGGCGGATTTCCTGCGCGGCCATCGCGTTGAGGTTCGCCGGACCGGTCCGGCGCGATCCGCTCTCGAGCATCGACTCCCCCTCCGCCCGACGTCCTGTCCGATGAAGTATCACATACCGCTGCCCGCCCAAATCCCGCGAAGCTCACCCGTCCGGACCCACCGGTCGGCGTCGTCACGCGGCTGACCTGGAGATACCCGGCCTCGACGGCGCGGCTCGGCGCTCTCCTCATCTGTGAGCCATTCGATGATTTCTGATAAAGTATTTTCCATCCGGGCGTGGTGGGCCATAGTGGAGGGCATGGCAGCAGCGGTGACCCCCGAGGACTTCCGGCCCATCCTGGAACTCGTGCGCGACTTCGTCCGGACCACAGTCGTCCCCCGCGAGCAGGAGATCGCAGACGGCGACGCCATCCCGCACGACCTGCGCGCCCAGGCCGCGGAGATGGGCCTGTTCGGCTACGCCATCCCCCAGGAATGGGGCGGCCTCGGCCTCGACCTGGCCCAGGACGTCGAACTCGCCATGGAACTCGGCTACACCTCCCTCGCCCTGCGCTCGATGTTCGGCACCAACAACGGCATCGCCGGACAGGTGCTGGTCGGGTTCGGCACCGAGGAGCAGAAGAGCCGATGGCTGGAACGCATCGCCTCCGGCGAAGTCGTCGCCTCCTTCGCCCTCACCGAACCCGGAGCCGGATCCAACCCCGCCGGGCTGCGCACCAAGGCCGTCCGCGACGGCGACGACTGGATCATCGACGGGCAGAAACGGTTCATCACCAACGCACCCCTGGCGGACCTGTTCGTCGTGTTCGCCCGCACCCGCCCCGCCGACCAGACCGGACCCGGCATCGCCGTGTTCCTCGTCCCCGCCGACACCCCCGGACTCCAAGTCGGACCCAAAGACAAGAAAATGGGCCAGGAAGGCGCCTGGACCGCCGACGTCACGTTCACCGGCGTCCGGGTGCCCGCGTCCGCGCTCGTCGGCGGCGACGAAGACGCCGGGTATCGCGCCGCGATGACCTCGCTGGCGCGGGGGCGCGTGCACATCGCCGCGCTCGCCGTCGGTTCCGCACAACGGGCGCTGGACGAATCCGTCGCCTACGCCGCCTCGGCGACCCAGGGCGGGCAGCCGATCGGCGATTTCCAGCTGGTGCAAGCGATGCTGGCCGACCAGCAGACCGGCGTGATGGCCGGTCGCGCGCTCGTGCGGGAGACCGCGGCGCGGTACGTCTCCGGCGAAGACCGCCGGATCGGGCCGTCGGCGGCGAAGCTCTACTGCACGGAGATGGCGGGCACGGTCGCGGACCTCGCGGTGCAGATCCACGGCGGCACCGGCTACATGCGCGACGTCCCCGTCGAACGCATCTACCGCGACATCCGGCTGTTAAGGCTCTACGAAGGCACCAGCGAAATCCAACGCCTCATCATCGGCAGCGGCCTCATCCGCCAGGCGAAGAAAGCACAGAAATGACCACCCGCGCGGCGACGCGGGCGCGGGAAGCGGCGACCCTCCTGTTCGTCCCGGGCGACCGGCCGGAGCGCTTCGGCAAGGCGATGGCCGCCGGGCCGAGCCTGGTCGTGCTCGATCTGGAGGACGCCGTCGCGCCTGAGCGCAAGGAGTATGCGCGGGAACAAGCCGTCGCGTGGCTCGAGGAGAACCCCGAGTGCGCGGTGCGGGTAAACGCCGCCGGCACCGCCTGGCACGACGAAGACCTCGCCGTGCTCAGGCGGCGCCGGTGCACCGTGATGCTGCCCAAGGCCGAACCGGCGACGACCCGCGCCGCGGCCGGGCAGCTCGGGATCCTGCCCGTCGTGATCGCACTGGTCGAAACCGCACGCGGGGTTCTGGACGCGCGGGAGACCGCGACCGTGCCGAACGTGCAGCGCCTCGCGTTCGGCAGCTTCGACCTGGCCGCCGAACTAGGCGCCGATCCGGCGGACCGGGACGCGTTCGCCGCCGCGCGGGGCGCGCTCGTGCTCGCCTCCGCCGCAGCGGGTCTTCCCGGGCCGATCGACGGCGTCACGGCGGATCTGCACAACGAGGCTCACCTCGCCGACGAAGTCCACTATGCACGGCGGCTCGGGTTCGCCGGAAAGCTGTGCATCCACCCGAAACAGGTCCCGGTCGCCGCCGCGGCGCTGCGTCCGACGCGCGAGGAAATCCGCTGGGCGCAGTCGATCGTCGACGCCGGCGCGAGCGGCGCGGCAGCGGTGAACGGGCAGATGGTCGACAAGCCGGTGCTTGAGCGCGCCCAGCGCGTCCTTCGGCAGGCACGGCAAGGGAACGGCCAGGGGTCGAATTCCTGATGCCGCGCACCGCGCCGACAGGAAAGCCAGGACAGCGAAACTGTTCACGTCGGACTCGAAACCCGGACGCGATCACGCCGCTGCGGCACCTCTTCTCCGGCACGTGCGAGGCGAAATCCACGGAGAGAAACACCGCCCCGACCACACGATCGGACCAAGGTGAAAGGGTGTGACCGGGCTAATCTGGTCATGCGTCGTGCGCGTCCGGAAGGGGGAGCGATGCCGCTCGCACATCAGTCGGCTGTGCACGGGCAGTGGACCGCGGCGGTGGACGCGGTGGCGGCGGCGGCAGCGGCGAACCTGGGCAGTCCGCCGTCGGTCGACGAGATGGCCCGGATCGCCTGTCTGAGCAAATACCATTTCGTCCGGGTCTTCCACGAGGTGACCGGCCTGACCCCGGCGCGGTTCGTCACCGCGTTGCGGTTGCGCGAGGCCAGCCGGCTGCTGCTGCTTTCCGAAATGGCGGTCATGGATGTCGGCACGGCCGTCGGATACAGCAGTGCGGCGACGTTCACCCACCAGTACCGCAGATACACCGGCTTCTCTCCGCGCGATTTGCGCCGTCTCGCTTCCGTGGGCGGTCAGGACGAATTGCGGGGAATGATTGCTCGAGCGGCGTGTTCGGCTCCGGAAAGAGAAAAGGAATGCGGCACGGTGCCGGGAACGGTAGCGGTTCCGGCGTGTTTTTCCGGCACCGTCGTGATCGGGCTTTTCCCCGCCCGGCTCGCGTCGGGATTGCCGCTCCTGTGCACCGCTTGCCTCGGCAGCGGTCCGTTCCGGCTCGAGCCGGTCCCCGACGGGCGATACTGGCTGATGGCGGTCGGCCTGCCCTCGGGCATCGACGTTTCGAGCTGCCTGACGCCGGTGCCCGAGACTCTTCTCGTCGGAGCCGCACCGGTCCGCGCCGAAGGTGCCGCGGCTGCACCGGTCGATCTCAAGCTGCGCTCGGTCCGGCCGAGCGATCCGCCGGTGCTGAGCCCGTTGCCCGCGCTGCTGCTGACGCGTCGCTGAGCCTTGGCCGGTCAGGGCTTTTCTCCGGCCAGCTCAAGCAGACGCAGCGCGTCTTGGCGATGGTTGCCGTCCGGCTCGGCGGCCAGGTACTCCCGCAGGCTGGCCGCTCCCTCCGGCCCTCGCCGGAGCCCCGTGATGAGGATGGCGCCGCGGAAGTACTTCGCCTCGGCGTACCCCGGCGCCGAGCGCAGCGCCTCGTCCACCGCCCACAGTCCGTCCTCGGGTCGCCCAGCGAGATACAGCAGGTAGCCCATCGACGCCAGCGCTTCGACGTTCCCGCCGTCGACCCGCAGCACCGCGACGTATTCGTCGATCGCCTTGTCCGCCCGGCCTTGCTGGGCGTAGCCGCGGGCACGAGCCAAGCTCGCCGCCACCTCGGCGCGCGGGGACACCGCCGCCGCGGGCGCGGTGGGGCCGGGCGGATTCACCGCGGTGACAAGCAAGGGAACCGTGCAGAGAACGCCGCCGATCGCGAAGGCCAGCCGTCGACGGCGGCCCGCTCCGAGACCTGTCCGCCGCGTCGCCGGTCTCGCGGCGAGCAGCGGCCGGACGACGCCGAACAACACTCCCCAGGCCAGTACCGTGACCCCGGCCGCGATCCACCAGTTCACTCCGGCCTCCCTCCCGTGCCATCGTCGTGCCGGATCCACCGGCGGGCCGTCAGCGCCCACCGGAACCCTCCCGCGACGAGCACCACCGCCGGGATCGCCCACGGCAGCAGGCCGAGCCCGCGCGGAGGCGGCTCCAGGAGAATCCAGTCCCCGTACCCGGCGACGAACTCGCGCCGGATCTCGTCCGGCGTCCGGCCCGCCCGCAGCTCCGCCACGATCCGGTCGCGCATGTCCCTGGCCACCGGCGAAGGCGAGTCCGCGACCGAAATGCCCTGGCAGGTGGGACATCTCAACGCGGTGCCGAGCTGCCGCGCGGTCTCGTCGACCGACGGGGAACGCTCGGTCAACAGCACGACCGCGCCCAGCGCGAGGATCGCCGCGGCCACGACCACGAAGTACCAGCGCCTCTTCATCCGGGCTCCAGCGCGGACAGCCGGGCCGACAGGCTCACCGGAGTGAGCGGACCGCGCTCGACATGGTCGATCCGGCCGTCGCGGTCGAGGAAATAAGTCTGGGGAATGCCGCGCACGCCGAAGCTCAGCGCGGCCCGGGACTTCTCGTCGACCACCGCGGGCCAATCCGCGCCCGCGGTCCGCAGGAATTCCGCGGCCGAGTCCGGAGTGTCGTCGAAGACGATCGCGACGAACACGAACCCCCGTTGCCGGTAGCGTGCCCACGCCTCGCGCAGCACCGCGAACTCGTCCTTGCACGGACCGCACCAGGACGCCCAGAAGTTGAGAACCGCCGGATGTCCGCGCAGGTCGGCGAGCCGGAGAGACCCGCTGCCATCGAGCTTCGGCAGGACGAAATCCGGGGCCGACCGCTTCTGCGGCTCAGCGTCACCCGTCGGCCGCAGGGCCGCGATCGTCAGCACCGTGAGCACGACGGCCAGCAGCGCGAAAACCGGAGCCGCGACCCACCAGTACCGCCGGTTCACGACGCTGTCCTGACGGCCGTGGCACGCCTGGGCCGGGACGGCGAACGGCGCCGGACCGGCCACCCGCTCAGGAACCCGCCTACGACGACCAGCGCTCCCCCGGCCCAGAACCAGGACACGCCCGGGTTGACGTAAAGCCGGACGGTCGCCTGGTTTCCGGGCTGCTGCACCGCGAGCAGGGTCGCGTAAAGGTCGGTCCAGACGCCGCGCTGGAGCGCCGGTTCCCCAATCGGGTCCGTGGTGCCCCGGTAGGACGTGATCGACGGCGACAATTCGACCGTCGAGCCGCCATCGCGGGCGAGCGTGAGCCGGGCGGACAAAGTCGTGCGTTCGGGATCGGAATGCTGCTCGGCTCCCACGTAGGTGAGTCCATGATCGGCGAGCACGGCGGACTGCCCGGGCACTACCGTCGCTTCGGCTTCCCGGGAAAGCCCCGCGCTCGCGGCGATGCCAGCCGCGGCCAGCGCCAAGCCGAGGTGCGCTAACAACGCACCATGCGAGCGGCGCACCGCATGGCCGAAAACCGCCGTCCACAGAGACCGGAGAACGGCGTTTCCACCGGAGTACCGGCGGCGCGCGGAACGCACGAGTTCGGCAATGGCGGCTGACGCGGCGAACGCCGCGAGGCCAAATCCGAGGGGCACGGCCACACCCGGCGCTCCAGCTAGCCGCATGCCCGCTGCGGCGACGGCAGCCGCGGCGGCAGGAATCGCGAGGCGGCGGAGAAGCTGACCCGGCTGTCCTTTCCGCCACGGCAGGAGCGGGGCGAGCCCGGCCAGCGCCAGGACGAGCAGCAACAGCGGCGTGGTCGTCCGCTCGTAGAACGGCTTGCCGACGGTGACCTCCGTGCCCGAACTGGCCTCGACGAGCAGCGGGTACAGCAGGCCCGCGCCGATGGTGGCGGCCAGCGCGGAGAGCACCAGATTGTTGCCCAGGAAGGACGTCTCCCGGGAAAGCGTCGCGTCCAGCTTTCCGTGAGACCGCCACCGGCCTGCGCGCCGCAGGACGAGAGCGAACGAGGCGGCGACCACGATCCCCAGGAAGATCAGGAAAAACGGCCCGATCGCGGAGTCGGCGAAGGCGTGCACGGAAACCAGCAGGCTGCCCCTGGTGAGAAACGTGCCGAGAATCGTGAGGACGAAGGTGACGAGGATCAGCCCGGCATTCCAGATCTTGAGAACCCCGCGCCGTTGCTGAAGCCGGGCGGAGTGCAGGTAAGCCGTCGCGGTGAGCCAGGGCAGCAGGGCGGCGTTCTCCACCGGATCCCACGCCCAGAATCCGCCCCAGCCGAGCACGGTGTACGCCCACAGCGCGCCCAGGCACAGGCCGGCAGCGAGGAAGCACCAGGCCGCCAGCACCCAGCGGCGCGCGGCCTGGACCCACCAGCCGTCCGCGTCGCGTTCGGCCAGCGCGGCGACGGCGAACCCGAACGGCACCGTGAACCCGATCAGCCCGAGATAGAGCACCGGCGGGTGCACTGCCATCAGCACGTTGCTCCGGAGCAGTGGCTGCAAACCTCCGCCGTCGGCCGGGACCGGGTTCGAGCGAGCGAACGGGTCGGTCGCGACAACGACCAGCGACAGAAAGAAAAGCTGCACTCCGGCGGTCGTGGCGAGCACCCACCGCAGCGCGGGATGCGGATGGCGGCGGGCATAGAGAGCCAGCGCCGCGGCGTACCCGGCGAGGACGAGATTCCACAGCAGGAGCGAACCTCCGGCCCCGCCCCACAGGGCCAGCACTTTGTACAGCACCGAGGCGGCGCGGCTGGAGCTCGCCGCGACGTACCGGACGGAGAAATCGTCGGTCAGCAAGGCGGTCAGCATCGCCGCGCTCGCGGCCACGATCGCCAGCAGGACAGCGAAACAACTGGTGCGGGCGCTTTCGGCCAGGGCCGGACGCCGTCTGCCGAAGAGCGCGGCGAACAGACTCCAGGCCGCCGCGGCCACCGCGAGCAGCAGCGAAGTGCGGCCGAAGACGTCCATCGGCTAACCCCGCGTATCCGGCGGCGGGGTGTAGCGGTTGCCGTGCTTGACCAGCAGGGTGTCCGCGTGGACCACGCCGTCGGGCCCGTAGCTGCCTTCGACGATCGCGCCCTGCCCGTCCTTGAACGTCGCCGGCGTCGTACCCGTAAATTCGACCGCGACCTGCACCCCGGAATCGCGCAGCCAGAACCGGATCGCCCGGCCGTCCTGGACGATCGAACGCGGGATCACCTGCCCGCCGACCCGGACCCGCGCCGTGCTCGGACCGGCGCGCAACTCGCCCGGCGTCTGGTAGTACACGAGGTTGTCGGACGCTCCCGCGGCCACTACCCAAGCCAGCGCGCCGGCGATCAGGCCCGCGGGCACCAGTGCGACGGCTTTTTTCATTTTCCCGGCCCCGGCCGCGAAGCCCGGCGCAGCCGATGCCGCAGCGACATCGCGTAACCGGCCACGACGACGAAGGTGAGCAGATACCCGGCCACTGCGTAGCTCAATTCGACACCTCGTTCCCCACCCGAGCGACCGGCTCGCGCAGCCGCTCCGACAGGGCCCGCTCCTCGACCCGGCGGAGGTGCATGCGCGTCAGCAGCAGCCAGAGGTACGCGAGGGTGAACGCGGCGACCGCGAACCCGAGAGTGAGCAGCATGGACGGCGCGACGACCGGCCCCTGCACCCTCAGCACCGACGGCGGCTGGTGCAATCCCCGCCACCACAACACGGACAGGTGCACGACGGGCACGTCCAGAAAACCCAGCACCCCGATCACCGCCGCCCAGCGGTAAGCGCGCGCGGGGTTCTCGGGCAGCCGCCGCACCGCGAGGTAGCCGAGGTAGATCAGGAACAGGATCGCGGTCGTGGTGAGCCTCGGGTCCCAGGTCCACCACACGCCCCAGGTCGGGCGGCCCCAGATCGCGCCGAGGACGATGGTCAGCGCCGTGAACACGACGCCGATCTCGGCCGACGCCCCGGCGAGCCGGTCCCAGCGCGTCCGCCCGGTCCGCAGATACGCCACGCTCGCGGCGAACACGACCGCGAATGCCAGATAAGCGATCCACGCGGTCGGCACGTGCACGTACATCAGGCGCTGGACCACGCCCTGCTCGGCATCGGCTGGCACGACGACCAGCGAGAGCACCGCGCTGAGCGCCAGGCCGACGGCGGCCGTCAAGCCGAGCACCCGGCGCCCGCGTTCGCTGGTGAACCACCCGACGGTCCGGCGCGCCCTTCGCATCTCAGTCCTCCACCATGTAGTCGAACAGCAAGGTGCCTGCCGCCCAGAACACCACCGCCGCGGCGAGCAGCAGTTCGAGCCAGCGGCCGAGTTCGCCGGGCGGGCCGTACAACGCGAGCCCGGTCGCCTTCGCACCGGCGATCAGCAGCGGAACCGACAGCGGGAACAACAGCAGCGGCAGCACGGACTCGCGGGTCCGAGCCGCGCCCGAGACCGCTCCGAGCAGCGCGCCCAGCCCGCCCATGCCGAACGCGCCGAGCAGCAACGCCACGGCCAATCCGCCCGGCGACGCCGCCGCGGGCAGCCCGTAGAGCACCGCGACCAATCCGAAGACCCCGGCCTCCAGCACCGCGAGCTGGATCGCGATGGCGAGGGCCTTTCCGAGGTACAGCACCGAATTCGGCTTGGGGGAAAGCAGCAGCCCCAGTATCGCGTCGTCGTCGAATTCGGTCTCGTAGGCGCGGCGGCACAGCAGCACCGCGCCGAACAGCGCGGTCAGCCACAGCAGACCGGGAGCCAGCCGCTCCACCGCCGCACCGCCGGGACCGAGCGACAGTCCGAAGGAGACCACCAGCGTCGCCACAAACGGTCCAATGAGGACAGTCGCGTGCCGCGCTCGCATCTCGATGCGCAAGTCCTTGGCGGCGATCACCGCGACAGCTGACGGCGTGCCCATCCTCACCGTCCCTCTCCCGACACGGGAACCGGCGTGCGCACGGATTCCCGCACACTGCCCGCGGCCAGCCAAAAGACTCGGTCTGGACCCAACGGGCGCTCGCTGTCGTGCGTGGCCAGCACGACAGTCCGTCCGGCCAGCCGAGCCTCGCCCACGATGTCCTCGACCAGCTGTTTCGCCTCCTGGTCGCAGGCAGCGAAGGGCTCGTCGAGCAGCAGCAGCTCCGGATCCCGCACCAGCAGCCGGGCCAGCGCGAGCCGCTGCCGCATGCCGGGAGAGAAACCGTGCACCCGTTCGTCCGCCGTCCTCGCCATCCCGACCCGGTCGAGCGCGGCGGGAACACCCGCGGTGCTGATGCCGTGCAGACGGCAGACGAACCGCAGGTTCTCCGCCGCGGTCAGCTCGTCGTACAGCCGTGCGCGATGCCCGAGCAACTCGGTGCGCGCGCGGATCGCGGCCCGCTGCTTCACTAGGTCGAACCCGAGCACCGCACCGGTGCCGAAGGTGGGCGAGATCGCCGTGCCCAGCAGCCGCAGCAAGGTGGTCTTCCCGGCCCCGTTCGGGCCGCGCAGCACGACGAACTCGCCGCGCTCGACGCGCAGCCCGACCCGGAGCAGGGCCGCGACCGGGCCGAACAACCGCGTCACCCCGGCGAGCGAAACGGCAGGATCGCTAGGCATCGGAAGAACCGGAGCGCGCGATACCCCTCTCGACGAACTGGAACGCTTCGGTGCCGGAAACCTGCATGGGCACGTCGATCGGGTGAGACAACGCGATCAGCCGCGCGAACGGCTCGATGGACTCGTGCGCGGTGCGTGGCACGCCTGCCCGGCGGACGTCCTCGACGTTCTCCAGCGGAATGCAGTCCCGGATGCTGACCGGCGTGCCGACCGGCGGGAAGTCGGTGACCCGGCCGTAGGCCAGCGTCCCGTGGATCGCCCGGAACGCGCCGAACTGCGTTTCGATGAGCGCGTATGGGTTGAAGAACAACGAGGCGGGAAAGCCGCCGCGGCGGCCGAGCGCCTGGGCGACCCCGAGCGAGGGCTGGAAGACGTCGGGATACTCGCGTTTGAGCGTCTCGCCGAGGATGATCCGGACCGGGCCCAGCAGGTCGTGGTCCACCCGCGCGTCCAGGTTGAGGATCTGCATCCAGACGACCTGGCGGCCGGCGTCGAAGTAGCCCTCTGGCCGGGTGAGGAAGTCTTCCTCCCGGATCACCGAAGGCAGCGTGCAACCGTCCGGCAACGGGATCTCGGCGCGGTTGTCCCCGCCGTGGCGGTAGACGAACGGTTCGGAGCGCGCGACCGTCTGGGTCGCCGGCGGCATCGTGAAGTTGACCGCCTGCCCGGCCAGGTCGCCCTGCCGGATCTCCAGCGAAATGATGAAGTGGCTGAGGAAACCGTCTATTCCCGCTCCGGGGAAAGGCTTGATCTGGTCTCCCATCTGCCGCACGAGTTCGTCGTGTTCCTCGCTCAGCGCCTGGTACCGCGAAGCGAGCTCCGCGTACGATCCGCCCGCGGCTGCTTCGGAATCCGCCATTGTTCCCCCTTCTCCGTTCTGTTCGCTGGGCTTTTTTCGCGCGTTTTACCGTCCGGCGCGTTTCCGCGCCGGTTTTTCGCTGAGTTTCGATCGCCTAGTTGGGCAGGTGCTTGCCGAAGATCTCCGCGTCGTGCGGCGACGGATCGGTGCCGTACACCTGTTTGAACGCCGCGCGCCAGTCCTCGCCGAAACGGATCGGGCCTTGCGGGACGTCGTGCGGGACGTAATGCAATCGCTTGACCAGCGATGCGATGGAGTAGGCGTCGGAGGCGGTCATCTGGGAGTAGAACTGCCAGAGCATGATGTGCTCCAGCGGGCGCGGCCTGCCGTACTGGTCCGGCTCGACGGCGATCCCGCGGCGCATCGCGCGCATCAATTCGAACACCGAGGTGTCGCGGCTCGGACCGTCCACTCCGAACTTCGTGAGGTTCCCGCCGTACAGCACGGCGTTGCCCGGGTACGGGAAGGCGGCGAACCCCTTCTCGTCGGTCCGCAGCGGCAGGTCTGGTCCGAGGCGGAACACGCCGACGAAGGCGTCCTTCGGATCGCCGCCGGTGAACTCCTGCAGAACGCCGTTTTCGTGGTGCGAATGGCATTCCTTGCAGCCGACGACCGCGGCGAGCAGATACTCGGCACGGGCGGGCGACGGTCCCGTCGGCGGGTCCGCCGGATGCGGCACCGGGGCCGCGGGCTGGGGCGGGAACGGCAGCTGCCGGTCCGGGATCCGGTTGCGCACCGGCGGCAGGCTCTTGAGGTACACCGCCAGCGCTTTGGCGTCGGAATCGGCGAGGTGGGCGAAGAAAGTGTGCGGCGCGAACAGGAACAGCACTCGGCCGTCCGGGGTCTCGCCGGTGCGCAACGCCTTCACGATGTCCTCGACCGACCACCGGCCGATCCCGGTCTCGACGTCCGGGGTGATGTTGCGGCTGTACACGACTCCGCTGCTGGTCGGGGAAAACCGGAGGATGAACGGAACGCCGCCCGCGTCGACCCGGGACTCGTCGAGGTACTGCTTCCAGTCGGGGTTCGTCCGGAAATCGCGTTCCCGGGCGATCTCCTTCTCGTCGCCGGGCGGCGGAGGCTGCGCCGGCACCTTCGGCGGCGTGTGGCAGGCTTCGCACACGCCGATTGTCGCCAGGTAGCGGCCGCGGGCCAGCAGATCAGCCGCCTCGGCGGCGGGCCGCCCCGCGCCAGTCCCCGACGCGGGGGCCTGCGCCCGCAGCGAACCCGCGCTGCCGGCCAGCAGCCCCGCTCCGAGGGCCGCCAGACCGGTGAGCGCGACCATGAACGCGGCGCGGCGAGATGCCATTTCCCCTCCCCCGGGAGATCGGACGTGACGGCCTGGCTCAGCTCCGGGGCCCGTGCAGCGCGAACGGCGCGCCGGTGGGGTCCGCGAGCACCGCGTACCAGCTGTGGTCGGGCAGTTCGGTAGGCCCTTGCAGCACCGCGGCGCCCAGGTTCTTGGCCTGGGCGGCGAACGTCTCGACCCCGGACACCTGGACGTAGGGAACCCACATCGGCGGCGCCTGCGGCGCGGACGGCATGATGCCGCCGATCGGAGGGCCCTCTCCGCTCTGGATCTCGACGTAGGGATGATCGGCGTCGCCGGTCGGCGTGAGCTGCCAGTCGAACAGCTCGCCGTAGAATTGGCGGGATTTCTCGATGTCCGTCGTCGCGAGCTGCATGTACCCGAACGGGTGTGGCATCGCCGCTCAGCCCTCCTGTGTGACGCCTTCGACCACGATGAGTGTGCCAGTTCGGCCCCGGCGAAACCTGTCAGGGATTGCGGTGTTCCCGGTCTTCAGCCTCCCACGTACTCGAGGGCGTCCAATGCCAATTCCGGCCATTTTTTCGCGTGTCTCACCGGAACCTGCACCCATTCCTTCATCGGACGCCCTTTTCCGGAAGGATCGAACAGCTCCGCACCGGCGAGCCGCAGCGCGGCGGCGTGCGGGCCGGGCGGAAGCTTGAACGCGACGCCGTCCCGGAATTGGCACGCGTAGGCCTTGGAGCCGGTCTTGAGGCACGGCTTGCCGAACATGGAGCTGCGCACGCTCCCGTGCTGCGCCATCTTCTCCTCGAGATGCTCGAATTCGGCCTGTGCCGCGGTGACCTGATCTTCGTCGGTAGCCATGGGGAAACTGTCGCACTTCGCACCGGCGAATGCCACTGGCCGCGCCGGTCGAGTTATCCTTGCCGGACACCCGAAATTAGGTGAACCGCTAACCCGAAACGAAATCTCCGGTTTTGCCACGATTTTGTTCAACCGCGCGGGATCGATGAGCAGCGCGGAGGATAAGCGAGGTCCGCCGAGCACGTTCAGGCCTGCGGCCAAGTCACTCGACAGCTCGCTCCGGACGTGGCTCATGTGAAGACACGGCAACGGCGCCGCTTCGGTCGGGGCGAGCACGCAGCCGAACGCGACCGCCCCCGGGCGCGAACCGGACGACGTACCGGGTGTCACCGCGCGCTGCGCCCGTTCCTCCGCCGCGGCCTGCCAACTGGTTCCACCCGAGCAGTTTGCGAGTGATCTCCGCCGGGAATTCGCGCCGCGAGGTGATGGAACGTGGTGCGAACCGATGTGCCGGCGAGGATGGACCGGCTGCCCTGGTCGTCGTGGCATTGGCTGATGCTCGTCGGGCTGGGCACCGTGTGGATTCTCGACGGGCTCGAGGTGACGATCGTCAGCGCGCTGTCGGACCGGCTGACCGAGCCGGGCAGCGGGCTGGTGCTGTCCGCGACCCAGGTCGGGCTCGCGACCTCGTGTTACGTCACCGGCGCGGTCTGCGGTTCGCTGGTGTTCGGCTATCTGACCGACCGCTGGGGCCGCAAAAGACTGTTCCTGCTGACACTCGGCCTCTACCTGCTGGCCACCGTCCTGACCGCGTTTTCCTTTGCCCCATGGTGGTTCTTCGTCATGCGGTTCCTCACCGGAGCGGGCATCGGCGGCGAGTACGCGGCGATCAACTCCGCGATCGACGAACTGGTGCCCGCCCGCTGGCGCGCGACGGTCAGCCTCGCGGTCAACGGCTCGTACTGGTTCGGCGCGGCCGGCGGCGCGGCGCTCAGCCTCGTTCTGCTCGACGTCGGGCTGATCCCGGCCTGGCTGGGCTGGCGGCTGGCGTTCGGGCTGGGCGCGGTGCTCGGCCTGTTCATCCTGATCGTCCGCCGGACAGTCCCGGAAAGCCCGCGCTGGTTGTTCACCCACGGACGCGCCGACGAGGCCGACCAGGTCGTCACCGGGATCGAAGACCGCGTCCAGAAGGCGACCGGCGAGCGGCTCGAACCGGTCGACGACACCATCGAGGTCGAGGAGCGCACGCGCACCAGCCTGGCCGAAGTCGCGGTCACCCTCGTGCGCAGCTATCCGAGACGGACGCTGCTCGGGCTCGCCCTCTTCGTCGGGCAGGCGTTCCTCTACAACGCCGTCTACTTCACCCAGGGTCTGGTGCTGAGCCGGTTCTTCGGGATTTCCAGCGGCTCCGTCGGGCTTTACCTCGTCCCGCTCGCGGCGGGCAGCTTCGTCGGCCCGCTGGTCCTCGCGCGGTTCTTCGACTCGATCGGCCGCCGTCCGATGATCGTCACCAGCTACCTGGGTTCGGGCGTGCTGCTCGTCGGGACCGGGCTGCTGTTCCAGGCCGGGGTGCTCTCCGCGCTCACTCTGACGATCGCCTGGTGCGCGGTGTTTTTCCTCGCTTCCGCCGGAGCCAGTTCCGCGTATCTCACGGTGTCGGAGATCTTCCCGCTGGAGGTGCGCGCGCTCGCCATCGCCATCTTCTACTCCGTCGGCACCGGCCTCGGCGGGATCATCGGGCCGGTGCTGTTCGGCAGCCTGGTCGAAACCGGTGTCGTCGGCAACGTCGCGTTCGGCTACTACCTGGGTGCGGGCATGATGATCGCTGGCGGCGTGGCGGAGGCGGTGCTGGGAGTAGCGGCCGAACGGCGCTCGCTCGAGTCGGTCGCGAAGCCGCTGTCGGCGAAAGCAGCGGCGTGATGGACGCCCCGCCGCGCCGGATCGCCGGCGCCAGCCGCTATCGCCGTCGGGAAGCCGCTGACGCGGTGCCGTGGTCTCTGCGGGTCGCGGCGGCGGCGAGCTGGCGGTTCCTGGTCGTCTTGGTCATGCTCGGGGTCATCGCGTGGACCCTCGGCTATCTGTCCGCGGTGACCGTCCCGGTCGGGATCGCGCTGCTTCTGTCGGCGTTGTTCGCGCCGCTGGTGGAGCGTCTGGTTCGCTGGCATGTGCCCCGCGCGCTGGCGACGCTGGTCGCGGTCGTCGTCGGGCTGGCCGTCCTCGGCGGGGTTCTCGCGCTGGTGATCACCACGGTCACCGCGAGCCTCCCGCAGCTGGGCAACCAGGTCGGGGCCAGTATCGCGAGCATCAACAACTGGCTGCAGCACGGCCCCCTGCACCTGCCTCAGCTGCAGCAACTGCTCGACAAGGCGGTCAGCGCGATCCAGGGCAACACCGCCGAACTCACCACGCGCGTGCTCTCCACGGCCGCGACCGTCGGCGGCGTGCTGACCGAGATGCTGCTGACGCTGTTCGTGCTGATTTTCTTCCTCTACAGCGGCAATCAGGTCTGGCACTTCCTGCTGCGGATCGTGCCCGCCGCCACCCGCGACGAGATCGACGTCGCCGGACGCCGCGGGTTCGCCTCCCTGGTCAGCTACGTGCGCGCGACCGTGGCCGTGGCCTGTGTGGACGCCGTCTGCATCGGCCTGGGCATCTGGCTGGTCGGCGTGCCGCTCGCGGTGCCGCTGGCCGCGCTGATCTTCATCGGCGCGTTCGTGCCGATCCTCGGCGCGGTGGTGACCGGCGCGGTCGCCGTGCTGATCGCACTGGTCGCCAACGGATTCGTCGCCGGGGGCATCGTGCTCGCGATCGTGATCGGGGTGATGCAGCTGGAAAGCCATGTGCTGCAGCCGCTCCTGCTCGGGCGCGCGGTCCGGCTGCACCCGCTGGCCGTCGTGCTGGGCATCGCGCTCGGCCTGGAGGTCGCCGGGATCGTCGGGGCCCTGCTCGTGGTGCCGGTCCTGGCCGTCGCGAAGGCCGCGCTCGGGTCCCTGCAGCGCGACCCGCACCTGGATCCGGTCGACATCGACCCGCTGCGCCCCGCCAACGCCCGGGCCGCCGGACGATCAAGGGTTTCGGCCGTCCGGAGCCGGGTAACCGGGCGGCGGAGGAACTCTGATGACGAGCTTGATGACTGACGACGCAGACAGCCGTGGCCTGCCCGCTTCGGCGGAGGTCACCCTTGACGACACTGTGGACGGAGCGGCACCCCGCATAGGGCCGCTCCAACGCGGTTTTCCGCTGCCGCGCTCCGCGCCGCAGACCGTGTCCTCGACGCTGCACCGGCTTTCCTCGATGGCGTCCTTGCGAGCCTGGGAACAACGCTCTACTCCAGCGCTGATCCACCAAGCGATTCTGGACGGGGTCAACGCGCGCCATGCGGCCGAAGCAGCCCACCTAAGCGTCGCCGAGGCACACGTGCGGTGGGGCGCTTGGGCGGCGAGGAGGCTGGCCCCGCAGTACCCCGGCATCGCGGCGGAACTACCGGTTCAGCAATTCCTCAGGGTGCACGCGGCCTTCGCGGCGGCTCTGGCGGACGAAGCGGCCTTGACCGCGTAGATCCGTCTTCGACGCAGTCGCAGTCACCAGCTGGTCTTCATCGACACCGATATTTGGCCACGACCACGTCTGGTGGTGCGCTGCCATCGCGGGCGGCGCACCACCAGATCAGCTTGACGGCGGGCGAACACCGGCGAAACTGTTTCGAGCCTTTCCTCCAGGGGTCCGGTCGATCTCCACAGTGCACAGCCCGGCTTCGTCGGCTGCTGCCAGTTCGTCTCGGTCGTCGCTGAGGAACAGAACCTCCGACGGCTGTCCGGCACCGGCGGCTTCCAGAATGTGCGCGTAGGAGCCGCGGTGTTTCTTGGGCCCGGCGTTCGCGGTGTCGAAGTAGCCGCTGAGCAGCGAGGTCAAATCCCCGTGCTGGGTGTGGCCGAACCAGGCTCGCTGGGCGGTGACCGACCCGGAAGAGTAAACCCAGATCTCGCTGCCGCTTCGAATCCAGCGCCGGAACGCTGGCGGGACGTCGTCGTACACGTGCGCGGTCAGCTCGCCGCGCCGGAATCCTTCCTGCCAGATCCTCCCTTGCAGCGATTTGAGCGCAGTCACCTTCTGGTCGGCGTCGTGCCAGGCCAGCAGCGCCTCCGCGACGTTTTCGATCGACGCGTCCGGTGCGCGCAGCGACGTGCGGACGGTCGCGGCGAGTTCAGCGGATTCGGGCCTGCCGATCCACTCGGGAATGCGTTGGCGTGCATAGGGAAAGAGATGCTCGCGGACGTAGGCGGCGCTGCTGGTGGTGCCCTCGATGTCGACGAGAATCACGGGAGCTCCGCCAGTTCGTCGAGAGTGGGCATCCGGGCCGAGATCCGGTCGCCGGTGAAATCGCCGACCCAGCCCTCCGCGGTGCGGAAGAACCGGATCGCGGTGAAATCCGGGATGCTGCCCATGTCGAACCAGTGCTTCGTCCCCGAGGGGACGGCGAGCAGATCGCCTGGCTCGCAGACGACCGCGTGGACGTGCTCGCCGACGTGCAGGTAGAAACAGCCGCGGCCGTGCGCGAAGAACCTCACCTCGTCTTCGTCGTGGCTGTGCTCGTTCAGGAATTTCTCGCGCGCGGCTGCGGCCTTCTCGCGCGCGGCCGCTGTCCGGCCCGGTCGCAGCGAAACGGCGTCAACCACCTGGTAGCCGGCCTCTTCGGCCAATGAACGCGACGGCTCGCGGTAAGCGCTCAGCACCTCGTCCGGGGAAGGTTCGGCCGAGAGCGGCACGGTATCCCAGCCGGTCAGCGAGAACCCGTGCGCGGCGAGATGGCCGACGATCGCGTCGCGGTCGCGGGTGCTGAGCGACACCTGATTCCGGTCTTTGTCCGACATGACGTGCAGCAAGGTCATCGTGGTTCAACTCCGTGCCCTGGTCAGGAGGTGAAGCTGGCAGAGGGCTTCCAGCGCTTCAAGGCGGTTGCGGGCGACCTCCAGCGTCGGTCCCCAGACGGTCGCACCGTGGTGGGCGATCAGCAAAGCCGGCGGGAACGACGTGACGCGGCGAGCGACGTCCTCGGCGATCTCCGAGACACGCGCGAAATTCGGGAAAAGCGGAACGTCCACCGACACCGCGTCGGGACGCCCGCCCAGGCCCTTGATGATTTCGAACTCGGAGAAACGGACGTGGCTGTCTCCGTTTTCCGCCGCCTGTGCCGACACAATGGTGGCGAAGGGCGGATGCGCGTGCACTACCGCGCCGACCTCGGGGAACGACGCGTAGACCGCCGCGTGGATGGCAGTCTCCGCGGACGGTTTCGGTCCGCGGCGGCGTTCTCCGGTGGTTGCGTCGACGAGGACCAGATCGTGCGGCCGCAGCGTTCCCTTGCTGCGGCCGCTGGCGGTGATCAGAGCCTCGTCGCCGACCCGCACGGAGAGGTTGCCCGCGGTGCCGTCGAGCCAGCCGCGGCGGTACAGGCCAGTGGCGACCGAGCACAGCTCGCTCGCCACCCAAGGCCGCCACACCCGGGACTCGGTGATCACCGCGCCCACCAGCTCCGCGGGCGTGACGTCGAACGCGGGGTTGTGCACGGGCGTTCCCTCCGGGGCGACTGGCTGCCCGTGCACGAAGACGACCTCGTCGGCACACCGCTGTTCCACGACGACCGCTTCGGGGCCCGGTGCGGCCGGATCGATCGTCTCGTCCGGCGCTGCGACCAGGAACGGGACTCCGTGCCGTTCGGCGGCGACCGCGAGGGCGTAGCTGCCGATCTTGTTGACGACATCGCCCGCGGCGGTGATCCGGTCCGCACCCACCAGCACGAGATCGATCTCGCCGTCCGCGATCGTCGCCGGACCAGCGCTGTCGACGCACAGCCGATGCGGGATGCCCGCTTGACGCAGTTCCCACGTGGTCAGCCTCGCCCCCTGCAAAAGCGGGCGCGTCTCCCCCACGAGCACCGTGTCCACCGCGCCGAGATCGGCGAGACGGTTGATCACCGCCAAAGCGGTGCCCGTTCCGGCGGTGGCGAGTGCGCCGGTGTTGCAGTGGGTGAGAATTCTCAGCGGACGTCGTCCGACGGTGGCCAGGACGTGCCGGGCACCCCGCTCAGCGATGTCTTCGCACACCTTCACGTCCGCCGACTGGATCGCCCGCGCCGCGGCGACCACCGCCTCGTCGCCGTCGGCCACGTGCGCGAGGACGCTGTGCACGGCGCGGCGGGGCGCGATCGCGGTCGGCCGCGCGCGGACGAGCACTTCGGCGTCGGCTCGGACCCGCTCGTAGTCGGTGCCGTGCCGGCGCGCGGACAGCGCCACGCCGAAGGCGGCGGCGACTCCGATGGCGGGAGCACCCCGGATGGCGAGTGTGGAGATCGCTTCGGCGACGTCCTCGACGCTGGTGAGCCGCAACGTGCGACGAACGTGCGGAAGCAGGCGCTGATCGAGAGCGAGCAGAGCGGTGCCGTCCCAGCGCAGTGACGGTTCCGCGCTCCGGCCGCCGGTCACTGCCGCCGCCCTAGGTACGCCCAGATTTCCGGGTAGTCCGGGTCGGAACTGGAGATCTTGCGGAGTTCGGTCAGCTCGACGCCCGCGCTGGCGAAGGCGTCCCGATAAAGCCGCTCGTGAAGGCGCAGGCGTCCAGGATGCACGGCGGACATCCAGTTCGCCCCCGCGAGCGAGCCTCCGGGGCTGGCCAGCTTCGCCATCCAGCCGACGCGCTCGGTGAAATGCTCCTCGTCGCGGCACAAACCGAGAAGGCCGAATTGCGTGACCAGGTCTGCCGAGGGCAGGTCGTCGCTGTCGCCGTCGAGGCAGTCCTCGCAGCGAACCTCGGTGACGAGACCGCGCACCTCGTCCCAGCCGGCGGAGGTCCGGCCGCCGAGCCGCAACGCGGTTTCGTAAGCGCCGCGCGGCTCGGTCCTGCTCGCGTTCTGCCGCAAGAGCCGCAGCCTCGCCGGATCGAGGTCGACGGCGACGAGCCGGGTGGCGCGCAGCGCGCACGCCCACAGCAGCGATTCGGAGCCGCTGCCGAGATCGAGCCACCGCTCGGCCGGCGGGAGCGTCCGCAGCATCCCGAGGATCTCTTCGGTGCCCATGCCGTAGACGAACCGGCTCGCGTAGTACGTGTCCCAGTATTCGTGCGCGTCCATCGTCGTCATGCGGATTCCTTTCGAAGCGCGATTTCCGTCATCCCGCCGGGCCGCCGTTCGGCCGAGAGCAATCGGCAGCGCTTGCTTTTCACCTCGCCGAGAGTGAGCAGGGCCAGCCGGACGGCGGAGATCCCGAGATCGACGCCGTCGTGCACCCGGCGGAACTCGGCCCGCACCTCGCGGCCGTCGCGACGTTGCCTGCGGAAGCGGGTGAGCGTTCCTCCTCGGCCGTCGGGCCTCGTCCACTCGCGCAGCCAGACGCCGGGCATTGCGGCCGGGTCGTAGCAGGGTGAGGTGTCGACAGTCCCGTCCTCGTGGGAAAGCAAGGCCGACACGAGCAGCACCCCGCCTGGTTCGAGCAGTCCGGCCAGCCCGCTCAATGCGGTTTCGACGCCCAGTGCCGCGGCGAGCTGGTTGAGCGCCGCGTTCGGGCAGACGACCGCGGGGAACCGTCCTGGCGGCGGGTCGGTGCCGATCCGGTGACACAGGGCTTCTCCGTGAATGCCGGCGGCGGCGAGGTTGCGCTGGGCCGCGACCACCATCGCCGGTTCGGCGTCGAGCAGCACCGGCGTCGTGGAGAGCCGGGCGTAGTCGGCAAGGTAATGCCCAGTGCCCGACGGTGCTTCGGCGACCGTCTGTCCCGCACGCACGTACCGGTGCAGCAGGACCGGAGCCGTCAGGCCACGGGTCTCGACCGCGTAGAACTCGGCGCGTTCGGCGTACTCGAGCGCCATCAGCGCACCGCCGTGTCGTAGTAGGCGGCGTGCTCGGCCAGCACCGGATGCCGGATCTCTCCGCCTTCCACGATGAGTGCTGTGTCGACCACGTCGTCCCGCGCGCCGCGCAGCACCCGTTCGGCCAGCCGGACCAGATACGGTGTCGCGGCGGTCGCATAGGCGCGCGACGCCGTCACCGGCACTACGGAGGGGAGGACGTCGATCTTGATGTGCAGCACGCCGTGCACCTCTCGCGGCGGTTCTCCCGGCTGCTGGACCTCGCCCGCGCTCGGGAGGTAGCCCGGCCCGTACCCCGCGGTCGCGTCGACGACGACCGAGCCCGGCCGCATGGTGCGCACCAGCTCCGGTGTCACCATGGCCGGGGTCGAGTAGGTGGAGACGAGGATCGCCCCGATGAGGACGTCGGCGTCCGGCAGCTCCGCGGCGAGGGCGTGCGGCGAGTTCACCTCCGCCCGGCACCGGTTTCCCGGACGCCGCAGCACCCGGTCGCGGGCGTCCGCGGTGCGGCAGAGGACGACCGTCTCCGCGCCAAGCCCGGCCGCGGTGTCCGCGGCGGCGAGACCGACGTTGCCGGACCCGATGACGACGACCTTCGGCGGCGGGCATCCCGGGACGGCCGCCAGGAGCACCCCGCGTCCGCCGCGATAGGTCTGCAACGCGTGGGCCGCGTGGAAAACGGCTTGGATCCCGGCGATCGCGCCGCCCGCGCGCATCAGCGGAAACCGGCCGTCTTCGGCGAGGAATTCGTAGCTGTAGGCCCGGACTCCGCTGTGCAGCAGCGGTCCGATCAGGTCGGGCCTGCCCTCCGCGTGGAAGACAGCGGCGAGAGTCTGCTCCGGCGTACAGGCGGAGATCTCTTCGGAGGTGAAGGGCTTGTACTTCAGCAGCAGCGGCGCTGCCCGCACTTCGTCGCGTGATCCGAACCGGACGCCCGCCGCGGCCAGTTCGCCGTCGGAGATGCCGACCCGCGTGCCGATCCCTCGTTCGGCGCGCGGCGCGAATCCCGCGGCCCGCAGCGCCTCGGCCAGTCCCGGAGTCAGGAGCACCGGCCGGTCCGAATGGGCGGGCTCGGCGGGAAAACCCACTTCTTCTGTTGCGTTTTTCGAAAACAAGACTAGACCCACCTACGATTATCGGCAATTACTGACAGCAGATGCCACGTTTCTGTTCAACGATCTGGACCCTCCCCGGAGTGAACGCTTCCTGCAACGCGGGAATGGCGTCGTAGGGATCGCACGACCCGCAGGTGAACACGTCGAGCGCGGCATACCGGATCTCGGGCCACGCGTGGATGGAAATGTGCGACTCGCCGAGCACCGCGACCGCGGTGATGCCCTGCGGGCGGAACTTGTGCAGGAAGAAGTCCAGCAGGGTGGCACCGCAGTCCCGGGCCGCCCGGCGCAGGGCCGCCTCGACGACTTCCTCCTCGTCGAGCCCGTCGGCCTCCCAGATGTCCACGGTGATGTGCTTTCCGGCATAACTGATGCCGTTGTTCTCGAGCGTGAATGCGACAGGCGCACTGCGAATATCAGTCACGGAAACCTCGCCTTAATGAGGTGAAGCGCGAGTTATCGAAGATTTTCACTGCCGAAGCCGATCGCGAGAATCGATCATCGCGAACGTAGCACCGTATTTATTTCAGTCGCAACGGAACACGGAGAGATACCGCCGGGACCGGCACCGGCATGAAGGCGCCCGCCGAACGGGTTGCGGCCGGATACGGAAAGACGATCGTTTATCCGCGCGAATCCCGGGTAGCGCGGTCGCCGGTCCGTCCGGCGCAACGGCCAGTCGAGTGTCCGCCGCTAGTGCACCGGCTAATCGACTTTGACTGGTGCAATGAGCTCGTCCGCGCTCAGCAGTCCAGGTCAGCGACGTCCACTCTTCGACTGCATAAGCGCCTCTCCGCTTCCACCTCGAGCCGCTAGTCCGTTCCGGTGAAATCTCGATAGCCGGTGGTTGTCGAGCACGAGCCCGGGTAGATCCAAACCATGCACACGAGAACGACGGCTGCCTCGATCGCGGAGCAGGGCAGCGGCCTGGCCGGGCCGTGGCGGCTCGGCCTGCCGGGGCTGGCGACGCTCGCGGTGGCCTACGGCTTCGCCCGGTACGGGTACGGGCTGTTCCTCCCCCGCTTCCAAGCCGAGTTCGGCGGTTCCGCCGGCGCGCTCGGCGCGGTGACCAGCATCGGGTACGCCGGGGAACTGCTCGCGCTCGGGCTGGTCGGCTGGTGGGCCGGACGGAAGTCGCCGCGGCTTCCGATCGCGATCGGGCTCTGCTGTGCGGGCCTGGGAATGGCGGTGATCTCGTTCGCTCCCAACGCCGCGGTCCTGGCCGCGGGGGTGGCGGTCTCCGGGATGTCGCCGGGCTGGGTGTGGACGCCGTACTCCGACGTCGTGCAGGACACCGTGCGCGCGAACCGGCGCGCGCAGGCGCTTTCGATGATCAGCACGGGCACGACTTTCGGGGTGATCCTGGCCGGGCCCGCCGCTTTGCTGGCCGCCGACTCCCGATGGCGGCTGGTGTGGGCAGTCGCGGCGGTGTGCGCGTTCGCCGTGCTGGGCTGGAATCTCCGGGCGGTGCCGTCCGCGCCCGTGCGCCCGGCGGGGCCTCGGTCGGCCACGCGCTGGCGCGAACTGGTCCGGCGGCGGACGGCCTGGCCACTGTTCGCCGCCGCCGCGTCGTCCGGGCTGGTGGGTGCGGTGTACTGGTCGTTCGCGGGCGTCGCGGTCGCGACGGCGAATCACGGCGACCAGCGCGTCGCACCTGTCTTGTGGACGGTCATCGGGGTCGTGGGCGTGGTCGGTGTCCTCACCGGCCGCTTCGTCGCCCGGCACGGCCTCCGTGCGGTGTTCCTGGCCGCTCAGCTCGTGCTGTCCGCGGCGACGGCGGTGCTGTGGTGGTGGCCCTCGGGCTGGGGCTTCGCGCTGGCTTCCGCCGTGCTCTACGGCAGCGGCTTCATGGTCGGCGGAACCCTGTTGTCGGTCTGGAGTTCCACGGTCTTTCCCGACCACCCCACCCGCGGCTTCAGCGTCGTCGTCGTGTGCATCACCTTCGGCGCGATCACCGGACCCGCCGTGCTCGGCCTCGTGGTCGACCAGTTCGGTATCCCCGCGGCCTTCGCGGTGACCACGCTGCTCGCGCTCGGCACCCTGGCGGCCTTCCCCCGCCGCGTTTCGCCCGCCGCACGAGAGGACTGCCATGCCTGAACCGCTCGACCACGTCGGCGGCCTGGTCTGCCTCGACTTCGCCAACACCGTCGGGCCCCGCCGCGCCCGCAGCGACAAGGAACCGCACGACTACCTCGCCGATTTCGCCAGCCTCGTCGACTGGTCGGCCGACGCGGGCACGATCGGCACGAACCGCGCCCGGCTGCTGCACCGGCGCGCCCGTCGCGACCCCGGCGCGGCACAGGAGACGCTGGACCGCGCGAAGCTGCTGCGAGAGTCAGTCTACGCGGTCTTCTTCGCGATCGCCCGCGGCGACGAGCCGCCAGCGGCCGCGCTGACCCACGTGCAGCAGGCCTACGCCGAAGCGATGCGGCACGCCGATCTGGTCTCGACCCCGGCCGGGCTGGATTGGAGCTGGGCGCCGCGCGGGGAATTCGACTGCGTGCTCTGGCCGATCGCCCGCTCGGCCGCGGAAACGGCCGTCACCGCCGATTTCGGCCGGATCAAGGAATGCCTCGGGCACGACGGCAGCTGCGGCTGGCTGTTCTACGACACCAGCAAGAACGGGCTCCGCCGCTGGTGCAGCATGAGCGCCTGCGGGACGTGGGAGAAAACCAGCAGGCGCGCCGCCGCCGCGGAACGGAACTGACGTGTGCGGCATCGTGGCCGTCTTCGGCGAACCAGCTCCCGGACTGGGCCGGCGCATGCTCGACCGCCTCGCCCACCGCGGCCCGGACGACGCGGGCAGCGCCGCCTTGCCCGGCGCGTGGCTCGGCCACCGCCGTCTCTCCATTGTGGACGTTCGCGGCGGCGGCCAGCCGCTGGCCGACGACCGCGGAAACCGTCTCGTGGGCAACGGCGAGATCTACAACCACGCCGAACTCCGCGCCCAGCACCCGGAATTCCGCTGGTCGACGGAATCGGACAACGAAGCGGCCCTGCATCTGGCCGCCGACGGCGGCGGACCCGCGCTTTCCCGGCTGCGGGGAATGTTCGCTTTCGCCGCAGCCGGTCCGGGCTTCCGGTTCCTCGCCGCCCGCGACCCGGTCGGGGTGAAACCGCTGTACTGGGCGCACGTTCGCGGCGCGGTGCTATTCGCCTCGGAGATGAAGGCGTTCGACCGCGAACACCGCCAGGCGGTGCGGCCCTTTCCCCCAGGCTGTTACTGGACGCCGCACGAAGGTCTCCAGCGATTCGCGCACGCCCTTCCTCGACCTGGCCGCGAGGTTTCCGGCGCGGAGCACGAAAGAGCGGTCCGCGAGAGCCTGATCTCCAGTGTCCGCCAGCAGATGATGGGCGACGAGCCGCCTGGCGTGCTGCTCTCCGGCGGACTGGATTCCAGCGTCGTCGCGGCCATCGCGGCCAGGTGGTGCCGAGAGCGCGGGACCCGGCTCCGCACGTTCTCCGTCGGCACCGCGGACTCGCCTGACCTCGCCGCAGCGCGGAGCGTCGCCGACTACCTGGACACCGAGCACTACGAACGCACTTACACCGCCGAGGACGCGCTGTCCCGGGTCCCGGACGTCGTCCGCGCCGTCGAGCATTACGACCCCGCGCTGCTGCACAGTTCGGTCGCCAACCATTTTCTCGCCGAACTCGCCGCTCAGCACACCAAAGCGGTGCTGACCGGCGAAGGCGCGGACGAACTTTTCGCCGGATACCGGTATCTGCGCGACTTCGCCGACGACGACGCCCTCGACACCGAACTGCGCCGCACTGTCACCACGCTGCACACGCTGAATCTGCAGCGGTGCGACCGCACGACCATGGCCTTCGGACTCGAAGCCCGGGTGCCGTTCCTTGACTCCGACGCCATCGCGACCGCGATGTCCGTCCCGATCGCCCTCCGCCGCCCCAGTCACGGCCGGATGGAGAAGCACCTCCTGCGCTCCGCGTTCGCCGGCTGGCTCCCCGACCGGCTGCTATGGCGGGCGAAGGAGCAGTTCGGCGACGGCTCCGGCATGTCCGGAGTCCTGCGCGAAGCCATGAGCCGCCGCGTCAGCGAGGACGAGTTCCGTCGCGCGGCGGATGCCGTCGTCCCCGGTCTGCGCACCCGAGAGGAGCTTGCCTACCACCTGATCTGGAGCCGCGAACTCGCCGGGATCAGTCCCGGCACCCTCGACCGCTCCTCGACCGTCTGACCCGCCCACCCACGGGAGCCGCCGCCGTGCACCGACCGAATCTGACCGACGCCACCGCCGCCGCCCGGGACGACCTCCGCCGCGCGATCGGCCGCACCTGGTCGCAGCCCTCCGACATCGGAGCCTCGCTCGCGAACCTCTCGGCCGCGATGTCGGCGATGAACCACATGCTCGCCGACCTCGGGCTCAAGCTCCTTTCCCCGGAACAGTCCGCCGCGTTCACCGCGGTCGACGGCCCGTTCAGCGGCGACACCGCCGAAGCCGTGCGGACCGCCGGGCTCTGGCTCGTCCGGGCGGTCGACACGTGCTCCCGGCTGGAGGACTGCCTCGACAACGCCAATATCGCGGTCGCCGGACTCGCCGAGCCCGTTCCGGGAAGCCGCGGACCAGACCAGAGCGAGAGAAAGGGCGGCGGCGCCTGACCGCGGGCACCGGCCGGATCGTCCGGAAAGCGTCAGACGCGAACCCGCTCTTATCCCTCGGAAATCCCGCTGACCGCCGGGACCCCGCTCCGGATTTCGCAGCCGCCCCGCCCTTGCCGCGATAGGGAACAATTTCTAAGGCATGTTCCGCGGCGGAGGGGCGACCCCGATGACGGTGCGAGTCTTGCTGGTCGAGGACGACGCCCTGATCAGCGAAGCGCTTTCCCTCGCTCTCGCTGACCAGGGCTGCATGGTGACGCAGGCGGCCTCCGGCGAGGACGCGCTGGCAATGCTGGAATCGGTGAGCGTGGACGTCGTCCTGCTCGACCTGATGCTGCCCGGCATGGACGGGCTCGCGGTGTGCAAGGAACTGCGCGTGCGCGGCGATCTTCCGGTCATCGTGATCACCGCCAGGGCCGACAGCCAGGACGTCATCGCGGGCCTGGAAGCCGGAGCCGACGACTACGTGACCAAGCCGCTGGTCGCGGCTGAACTGGCGGCGCGCATCCGAGCGCTGCTGCGCCGTGCCGCGCCGGTCCGGCGGTGCTGTCTCGAGGTCGGCGACCTGCTGGTGAGCACACACGACGAGACGGTTTCCCGCGACGGCGTCCCGATTCGCCTCACCCGCACCGAATTCCGGCTGCTGGCCGAACTGGCCGCCGCGGACGGCGAGGTCGTCACGCGCGAGCAGTTGCTGCACCGGATCTGGGGGCGCGACTGCTTCGGCGGCACGCGGCTGCTCGACGTGCACATCCGGCGATTGCGGCGCAAAGTCGAGCCGGATCCCGACTGCCCGCGTCTCGTGCTGACCGTCCGGGGCATCGGCTACCGTGCCGAGCCCCGTCCGTGAGGCCCGCCTCGATGTCCCGGCTTTCCTTGCGCTGCCGGGTTTCCGCGGCGTTCGGGCTCGGCCTGCTGGTGGTGGTCAGCGCCCTGTCCGCGGCGACCTGGCACCTCGCCACCGGTTATCTGCTCAACCAGCGCCAGCAGAGCGCCGACCGCCATTCGCGGGTCAACGCGCGGCTGGTCGACAACGAAGTCCGCCAAGGGAACGGCGGGCTCGCCGAGCTGCTCTCCGGCCTCACCGCCGGGACCCATTCGACGATCCTCGTGTCCCTGCCCAGCGGCTGGCGCACGGCCGGCCGCCCGATCCCGCCGGAAGCCCTCCCGCGCGGGCTGCTCTCCCGGGCCCACCCCCACGCACCCGCGCACGAGCGCTTCACCGCCGACGGGATCCCGGTCCTCGCGGTCGTCCAGCCGCTCGCGCACGGCTACTACGTCGAACTCCATCCGCTGCTCGGGCTCGAACGGACCTTCCGCGAACTGCGCATGATCCTCGTCGCGGGCACCGTGGCGTGCGGGCTGTTCGGCGTCGCCCTCGGTGCGTGGGCGGCCCAGCGCGCGCTCCGCCCGCTCGCCGCGTTCACCGAGACCGCCGCCCGGATCGCCCGCGGCGACCTGAGCGCCCGGCTGCCCGAACAGGCCGGACCGGACCTCGCTCCCCTAGCAGCGACGTTCAACTCCACCGCCGACGCCTTGGAACAGCGAGTCCGCCGCGACGCCCGGTTCGCCGCGGATGTCAGCCACGAACTCCGTTCGCCGCTCACCACCATGACGACCGTCGCGGAAGTCCTCGACCGCCGCCGCGACGCCATGCCCGCGCCCGCACAGAAAGCGCTCCAGCTCCTGCTGGCCGAACTGCACCGGTTCCGCGGCATGGTGCTCGACCTGCTGGAAATCTCCGCCGTCGACCAAGCCGACCCCGGCGAGGAACGCGAACTGGTCGACCTCGGCCCGCTCGTCCGCAGCGGGGTCGCGAACAGCCCCGCCCCGCGCCCGGCGCTGGACCTCTCCCCGGAACCCCTGCTGGTCACCGCCGACCGGCGCCGCCTCGACCGGGTACTGGCGAACCTGCTCGACAACGCGGCCCGCTACGGCGGCGGCGCGATCCGCGTGGCCGCGCGCTCGCGCGAGGGCGTGGTCCGGCTGGAAGTGGACGACGCCGGAGCGGGAGTGCCCGCCGAACTCCGGGAACGCATTTTCGAGCGGTTCTCCCGCGGCCTGCACGCCGGACGGCGGGACCCCGATTCGGGAACCGGCCTGGGACTGGCGATCGTCGCCGACCACGTGCACCGCCATGGCGGCCAGGTATGGGCGGAGGAACGACCGGGCGGCGGGGCGCGGTTCGTGGTCGAGCTTCCGGAGGCGCATGGGTGAGGTGGTTGGTGCTGCGGACGGGGTCCGCTTGGGGAAGGGGCGGGCTCGCCGACCTGGTGCCCGGCTCCGGATGACAGCTCGCTCTGTCTGCCAGCCGTCGACCCCGGCTGCCGGGTGTGGGCGCGTCCCGGAGTGCTTGGGTGCCGTCCCTCCGCGTCGCGAACGCGGAACCCGCCTCGGCGGGATAGGGGCCGCGCTCACCGTCGCATTCGCCATGCCGCGCCGCCCGCCGACTGCGACGGCGAAGCGTGGTCACGTCTTGGGACGCTTTGGTGAAACCCTCCGCGCCGCGAAGGCGGAACCTGCCCCACGGTGGGACAGCAACTCGCTCCGCCCGCCGACCGCGACGGCGAACGTTGGTCGGCAGGTGGAGCGCTTTGGTGAAACCCCTCCGCGACGGCGAACGCGGACCGGCCCGCGCTCGCCGTCGCATCCGCCAAGCCGCCACCCGCGACGGCGAAGCGCGAGCGCGTCCCGAATCGCCCTGGCGACACCTTCTCCGCTGCGAACGCGGAACCCGCCCCACCAAGGCAGGAACCGCACCCGCCCGCGAATTCACTCCAGCAGTTCGCCGCCGAACTGCATCAGCGACACCGTCCGGCGCGGCGAATTCTGCTTACCAGGGCATCCAAGCCCCGTTGTACCACTGCTCATTCGCGCTGTCGTTGTGGTGGTTGCCGTCGAAATCGACGTCGTAGTGGTTGATGTGGTCGGCCGGGTAGCCCAGCGGGTTGGCGGAGGTGTCGCAGACGTAGTCGAAGGTGCAGATCGACTTCACCGGCACGTTGCCGAAGAACCGGTCGACCCCGGCGAGCGGCGCACCGACGGCCGGGCCGAACACGTTGGTTCCGCCGTCGGCTCCCGGGGGTCCCTGGCGTTTGGGGTCGGCGACGAGGATGGCGTTGACGTTGTCGAACGTCATCCAGTTGTTGGTCACCCACACGTGCACCACCGCGGCGCCCATGGAGTACCCCATCATTTTCACGTGCTGGTCCGGGCACGCGGCGCGCTGCTCGCGGACCAAGCGGTTCAGCTCGTTGACGCCCGCCTGCGTGCTGGCGCCGTTGGGGATGTCCGTCGGGTACCCGACGTGCTGCGTGACGTTGTAGAAGCGGTCGGTGTCCCAATGGCTCCGCCATCCGCCGACCGCGATCGAGTACGTGCCGTCGCACGGTGCCGTGTCGGCTCGCGCGGCCGGGCCGGCGGCGAGCGAAAGCCCGGTTGTCGCGAGCAGGCCGGTCAACAGCGTCGCGATGCTTTTCTTCCTCATGCGAACCTTTCCGGTGGCTGATCGAATCCCCTAGTCAAGCGCTCCGACGATGACGGCGCACCCGGGGAAAGACCAGGCCGGAGGCCGGTCATTGCTGACCGGTCCGGTTTACCGGCCGGTCGCGGCGGGTTCCAGCGCGCTCAGCACCGACTGGTGGGTGAGCCAGCCGGTCAGCTCGTCGGTTCCGGTCAGCACGGGGAGGCCGGTGCCGGGCGCCTGGGTGAGCGCGTCGAGCGCATCGGCCAGGGTCGAGTCGGCGGTGACCAGCGGAGGAAGCTCGGCCAGGTCGCCCACCGTGCCCTCGTGATCCTCGCCCACCGCCTCGGCGACCGCGCGGGCGGTGACGCAGCCCTGGTACCGGCCAGCGTCGTCCACGACCGGCAGGATTCCGTGCCCGGACAGTGCGAGCGCGTGCGCGGCCAGCTCCAGCGGAAGGTTCTCGCGCAGCGGCTCCGGCAAGGGTTCGGTGACCGCGGAGACCTTCGTGTCGGCCAGCCGTCGCGCGGAGGGGTGCTTGTCCAGGTCGATGCCGCGGCGGCGGAGTTTGAGCGTGTAGATCGTGTCCCGCGACAGCACCCGGCTGGTCGCGGTGGCGATCACGATGGCGGTCAGCATCGGCAGGATCACCGTGTACTGCCCGGTCAGTTCGAACAGCACGATCACCGCGGTGATCGGAGCCCGCGCCGCACCCGCGAACGCCGCGCCCATCCCGATCAGCCCGTACACGCCCGGCGACGCGGTCACCGACGGAAACCACGCGTGCACCACGATCCCGAACGCCGTGCCCGCCATCGCCCCGATGAACAACGACGGCGCGAACACCCCGCCCGACCCGCCGATCCCGATCGTCAGGCTGGTCGCCACGATCTTCCCCAGCATCAGCACCAGCAGAAACCCGAGCACGTACTTGCCCTCGACCGCGTTCTGCAGCACGGGATACCCGACGCCGTACATCTGCGGCAGCGCCAGCAACAGCCCGCCGAGGAAGACCCCGCCGACGGCCGGGCGCAGCCACTCCGGACCGCGCCACAGCCGGTCGCACAGATCCTCGATCCAGTACAGCACCCGGGTGAACAGCACGCCGCACGCGCCGACCACCAGCCCCAGCGCCACGAACAGCAGATACTCCACCGGATTCCGCAGCGTGAACGGCGGCAGGTCCAAAAACGGCGCGTTCCCCAGCACCGCACGCCCGACGACGCTCGCCGTCACGCTCGCCAGCACCACCGCGCCGAACGACTCCGCCGCGAAATCCCGCAGGATCAGCTCCATCGCGAAGAACGGACCGGCCAGCGGCGCGTTGAACGTCGCCGCGATCCCGCCCGCCGCGCCGCACGCCACCAGCACCCGCAACCGCGATTCCGGCAACCGCGCCGCCCGGCCCAGCGCCGAGCCCAAAGCTGATCCGATCTGCACGATCGGACCCTCGCGGCCCACCGAACCGCCGGAGCCGATCGTCAACGCCGACGCCAGCGCCTTCACCACGCTGACCTGCACCGGAATCCGCCCGCCGCGCTCCGCGACGGCATACATCACTTCCGGCACCCCGTGCCCGCGCGCCTCCGGAGCGAACCGGTACACCAGCGGCCCGTACAGCAACCCCGCCAGCACCGGAGCCAGCAGCAGAAACCACGGCCCCAGCGCCGGAAACCACGAATGCGCCGCCCGCCCCGCGTCCGAATAGTCCGCGTGCCCGGAGAACACGTGCGTGAACGTGGTGATCAGCCAGCGGAACACCACCGCGCCCAGTCCCGCGCCCGCCCCGATCAGCACCGCCAGCCCGACCATCCCGGTCCGGCTCTCCCGCACCCACCGGCCCACCGGCTGACGCACCGGCACGACCAGCCCGCGCTTCCCCGCACTCTCTCCCGACGACATTGATGCAGTATGCAACAGTTGGGCGCGGACATGGTTGCGGGATCGCTCACATCCGGCGATCTCCTCGGCACACCAAGGGTTTCTGTCCGCTTTGCCGGGAAGCTGCCGGTCAGAACACGAAGTAGCGCAGCCACAGGTACGGCGCGGCGACGAGCACGGTGATGAGCGTGACGACCGCACCCTTCTTCGTGAATTCCCAGAACGAGATCGGCGCGCCCGCACGGGCGGCGAGACCCAGCACCACGACGTTCGCGCTGGCCCCGACCGCCGTCATGTTGCCGCCGAAGTCCGCGCCGAGCGCCAGTGACCACCACAGCGCCTCGGAATGCGAGGGGTCCGGGATGTCGTGGGTGAGCGCGAGCACGAGCGGGCTCATCGTGGCCACGTAAGGGATGTTGTCGATGACGCCGGACAGCAGCGCGGACACCCCGAGGATCAGGAACACCGCCAGCAGCGCGTTCCCGCCGGTGGCGTCGGCGGCGAGCTTCGCGAGCCAGTCGATCACGCCGGTCTTGACCAGCGCCCCGATCATGATGAACAGCCCGGCGAAGAACAGCAGCGTTTCCCATTCGACCCCGGCCAGATACTGCTTGGGCGGCGTGCCCGAGAGCAGCACGAGCAGACCAGCGCCGAGCAGCGCGACCACCGACGGGTCCAGGTGCACCACCGAATGCAGCACGAACCCGGCGAACACCACCAGCAGCACCGCGCCGGCCTTGATCAGCAGCTTCGGGTCCCGGATCGCCTCGCGTTCGTTGAGTCCCATGACGTCTTCGACGCGCTGCGGGTCGACGGCGAACGAGCCGCGGAACAGCCACGGCAGCACCAGGGCGAGCACGACGAGTTCGAGCGCGACGATCGGCGCGAGGTTGAGCAGGAAGTCGTTGAACGCCAAGCCCGCGCGGCTGCCGATGATGATGTTCGGCGGGTCGCCGATCAGGGTCGCGGTGCCGCCGATGTTGGACGCGAAGACTTCGGCGATCAGGAACGGGACCGGGCTGATGTCGAGCCGGTCGCACACCAGCAACGTCACCGGCGCGATGAGGAGCACCGTGGTCACGTTGTCCAGGAACGCCGAGGCGACCGCGGTGATCAGCACCAGCAGCAGCATGATCCGCAGCGGCGACCCTTTGGCGCGCTTGGCCGCCCAGATCGCGACGAACTCGAACACCCCGGTGCGGCGCAGGATCCCGACGATGATCATCATGCCGAGCAGCAGGAACAGCACGTTCCAGTCGACGCCGGTGTCCTCGGAGAAGAACGCGTCGGCCGAGCCGCTCACCCCGGTCGCGAGCACCACGCCCGCCCCGGCCAGCGCGGCGGTCATCTTCGGGACCTTCTCGGTCGCGATGAACACGTAGGCCACCACGAACACGACGACCGCGATGACCGTGCTCACCGGCGGGCCGCCCGGGTCTGGATCAGCGAGGCGTCAGCGCTTGCTCCAGCAGCCGCGACGCGGACACCACCCCGAGCAGCGTCCGGTCCCGCAGCACCGCGACGAGCGGGCAGCGCAGCCGGGCCATGATCGCGGCGACCTCCACGATCGTGTCGTCGGCGTCCACCTTCGGCAGTTCGCGCGGTTCGTCGGGCAGCAGTTCGCGCACCGTCCGCCCGCCCAGTTTGTCCGCGACCCGGTCCGCCATCGACTCGCTGAGCACCCCGGCCAGCGACGGATCGTCGCGCACATAGGGCGGAACCAAGAACTGCACGACGTCCGAGGCGGGCAGCACCGAGTGCGGGCACCCGGACGCCTCCGTCACCACCAGGCCGGGCAACCGGTGCTCGGCCAGCAGGCGCGCGGCCGCCAGCGCGTCCGAATCGAGGTCGACGACCGGGAACTCCTCGGCCAGGTCCGCTGCGCGCATGCCCCCAGGCTACGGCGGGCCGGGCGGCGGTGCCGGATTTCATGCGTTCTTTCCTTCCTCTTTGCGGCCGGTGGGCAGGTTGTCCGGCAGCTCGACCCGCGGCAGCGACAACGCCAGCACTGCGAGCACCCACGCCCCGATGCTCATCTGCGACAGCCGGTCCGATGTGATCTGCGCGGCGAACTTCGTGATCTCCGAAAGCAGATTCCCCAGCAGCTCGAAATGCTCCGCCGCCGCCCTGTCCACAGTGGCCAGTGTGGAACCCGTCGCGAACGCCAGCCATCAGACTCTCCAGGGTCGGTTCGACCGCCCGTCGCCCGGCTGGGCACGGGCAGGCCGACCAGACTTCCCGGCACTCCACGCGTAAAGATGCCGCAAAGAATCGCCCCGGGCAAACCGGGGCGGCGAAGGAAACGCGGGCGTGCTGGCCGCGCAGGCAGTCCTCGTAGACCGAAACCCGGAAGTCCTCATCGGGCAAAACGGCCGCGCCCTCCACCGGACTAATCGTCCGCCGTGGCGCGGGAGGCTAGGCGCCGACCGGCTCCACAGGTCGGTCCTTGACGGATTTCTGACGCGCGTTAACGGAATCTCTACGCGCGGGCCTGGATCCTGACGAGATCCATACGCTGCGCGGCAGGCCGCCGGGGGACGCTGCGGTACGTGCCAGCACCTATGTCATGGCTCAAACGGCTGGTGCTCGGGCGGCCGTTCCGGAGCGACACCCTCGGCGAGACGCTGCTGCCCAAGTGGCTCGCGCTGCCCATCTTCGCCAGCGACCCGCTGTCCTCAGTCGCCTACGCCACGCAGGAGATCCTGCTGATCCTCTCGATCGGCGGGCTGACCTACCTGGCGCTGGCCCCGTGGGTGGGGCTGGCGGTCGCGGTGCTGCTCAGCGTCGTCGTCATTTCCTACCGGCAGGTGGTGAAGGCCTATCCCAGCGGCGGCGGTTCCTACGAGGTCGCCTCCCGCAACCTCGGAAGCCACGCCGGGCTCGTCGTCGCCGGCGCGCTGATGGTCGACTACATCATGACGGTGGCGGTGTCGGTCGCCTCCGGAGTCGACAACATCATCTCCGCCGTGCCCGACCTCAACGAGCACCGGATCGCTCTCGACATCGGCTTCATCCTCGTCCTGACCGCGATGAACCTGCGCGGTCTCCGCGAATCCGGGCGAGCCTTCGCCGCGCCGACCTATCTGTTCGTGGCCGCGGTGCTGCTGATGATCGTCGTCGGTTTCTCCCGCACGATCGCCGGGCACGCGCCGGTCGCCGAGAGCGCCGGCTACACGATCCGGCCCGAACAGGTCGGCCTGACCGGATTCGCCCTGATTTTCCTGCTGCTGCGGTCGTTCTCCTCCGGCTGCACCGCGCTCACCGGCGTCGAGGCCATCTCCAACGGCGTGCCCGCGTTCCGCAAGCCGAAGGCCGTCAACGCGGCCCGCACGATGACCGCGATGGGCGTGATCGCGGTCGTCATGTTCGGCGGCATCACCGCGCTCGCCCTGATCGCGAAGGTGCACATCGCGGAGAACGCCTGCGATCTCGCCGGGTTCGCCGGCCAGTGCGCGACCGACCCGCAGCGCACGGTGATCAGCCAGATCGGCGCCGCCGTCTTCGGCGGCGACCACGCTGTCTTGTTCTATTTCCTCCAGGCCACGACGGCGCTGATCCTGATCCTCGCCGCGAACACCGCGTTCAACGGTTTCCCGCTGCTGGCCTCGATTCTCGCCAAGGACCGCTACCTCCCCCGCCAGCTGCACACGCGCGGCGACCGGCTGGCGTTCTCCAACGGCATCATCGCCCTCGCCCTCATCGCCGCCGTCCTGATCTACGCCTTCGACGGCTCGACCACCCGGCTCATCCAGCTCTACATCCTCGGCGTGTTCACTTCGTTCACCCTGTGCCAGGCGGGCATGGTGCGGCATTGGAACCGCGAACTGGCCGCGGGTTCGGGGCCCCGGCACGCGATCCTGCGTTCCCGGGCCAGCAACGCCCTCGGCGCGACTCTCACCGCGATCGTCCTCGTGGTCGTGCTGATCACCAAGTTCACCCACGGCGCGTATCTCGTCGTCATCGCCATTCCCGCGCTGTACCTGATGATGCGGGCGATCCACCGGCACTACACCCACGTCCGCGACGAGCTGCTGCCCGACGAGGAAAGCGAACTCCTGCCCAGCCGCGTCCACGCCATCGTGCTCGTGTCCACTTTGCACAAACCGAGCCAGCGCGCGATCGCCTTCGCCCGCGCCACCCGGCCCGACACGCTCACCGCGATCACGGTCAACGTCGACGACACCGAAACCCGCGAGCTGCAACGGCAATGGGAACGCCGCGGCATCAAACTCCCGCTGAAGGTCGTGGAATCGCCCTACCGCGAAATCACCCGCCCGGTCGTCGCCTACGTCAAGAATTTCGCCCGCTCCAGCCCCCGCGACGTGGTGTGCGTCTACATTCCCGAGTACGTCGTCGGCCACTGGTGGGAAAACATCCTGCACAACCAGAGCTCGCTGCGGCTCAAGGGACGGCTGCTGTTCGAACCCGGCGTCATGGTCACCAGCGTCCCCTGGCAGCTGCGGTCGAGCAAACGCCGCGACCTCCAGCGCGTCCGTCCCCTTCCCGGCGACCTCCGCCGGGGCGTGACCGCGCGGCGCAGCTGAATGACTCAGCCCGGCACAGGTAAAGCCTTCATTACACCGGCGCGGCAGCGAGCTTAATGTTGCCGCCTGACCCGCCATCGGCCGGTTCCGTCGGGCGCAACCGGCAATTGGCAGCCGGATAATCCCCCGGTTTCGTCAATTCCAGGTATTCCGGGGCCGCCGTAACGCGATTCCTCTTCGCGTCGACTGTGTGGGGGTAATCCATCTGGACACCGGATGAAAGCACCGCACAGAAGCAGGGGTAACTGCCCATGATTCAGCGATACCTCAAATTCGCGCCGGTCCTCCTGGTCGCCGCCGTCGTGGGAATCGTCGTCGGGCTGGTGATGCACGCGAAGAACGCCAGCCAGGTACAGGCGTGCGGCACCGCCTTCCACACCATCGAAAAAGCGTTCAGTTCGAACTACCGGGCCACCTGCGCCACCGCGAGTTCGCTGTCGGGCATCGGGATGGCGATCGTGTGGATTTCCGCCGCGGTGGCGGGCGTGGTCGTGCTCGCCGGAATCGTCTACTACATGCAGCGTGACACTCAACCGTCCACCTGAACGGGACAGAAACCACGTCGGCAAGCCCGGTCCCGCCCACGGGCCCGGGCTATTCCCGTACCGCCCGGCGCAATTCATGCCGCCGCCCGAAAAAGACGATCAGCGGCACCGTGAACAGCAGCGGGCCCGCAATCGCCAGCGGGCGTTCGGCCCACCAGATCCAATCCGGTGCGCGGTCGTCGGCCAGTTGCCGGTCGAAACCGAAATACACGACCGCACGGGCCAGAGCCATTCCGGTGGTGTGGAAAAGGAACAACGGCAGCGCGTATCTGGTGAGCACCGCGGTCGCCCGCTGCCAGCGCGGTTTGGCCAGTACGCGCTCAACGGCCGGACGCAGCACCTCGCACAGCCCGACCTGGAAGGCCAGCAGCGCGACGATGACGAACGTCGGCGGAGACATGTTCGACATCCGCTCCCCCGGCACTCCGACCATCGAACCGGGATACAAGCCCGACAGCACGAGCCCGGCGAGAGCGAACGAGCCCGCCCACAACAGCGCCCCGGCCACGTGCCGCGACGCGGCGACGATGCGGTGGTGGAAGAAACCCGCCTGGTAGGCCAGGCCCCACACCGCGGCCACATTGGCCCAGCTCACCGCTTCCCAGCCGAAGCGCAGCCGCAGGACGTCGATCAGCAGGGCGGCCCCGCCGAGCCAGACCAGCACGAGGACGTCGAACCGTTCGTGCAGCCACGCCATGACCGGCAGCAGCACAAGCAGGACGACATAGACCGCGAGGAACCACAGCGGGCTGAGGACCAGCATCACCGCGCCGCCGATCCACCGCACGCCGAAGGCCTCGGCCAGCACTATCCCGAGCGCGGCCCAGAGCGCGATCAGCACCCCGGCCGGTGCCACCAGTTCCTTGACGTGGTGCCAGACATAGGACCGCCGGGACTGCCCGCTGGCCTGGGCGCGCCGCCAGGACGCCAGGTGCACCGACCCGCCGACGTAGAAGAACACTGGCAGCACCTGCAGGAACCAGGTGAGCACCCACAGGCCCCGGAAGTACGCGAGCGGGTTCGTGGGCTGCGGCCCGGTCGGCGTCCAGTGCAGGATCGTGAAGGCCCAGTGCCACAGCACGACGACGACCAGGCTGACCGCCCGCAGAAAGTCCAGGTACGGTTCGCGTTCCTTGGTCGTCATCGCCATTGTCCCTTTCGACAGGCACACTGGAAGCACGATGTCTGTTACCGCTGTTGTCCCGAAACTGCCGGAAGTCACCGCTTTCCGGCGTCGTGCCCTTGCCGTGCTTCCCGCGGTCCTGCTGCTGGCGACGGCTACCGTGCTGGCCAACCGGGTGCTGCCCGGCTGGGCCTATCCCGTCTGCGGCGCGGTCGCCGCTGCCCTGCTCCTGCTTCTCGCCCGGTTCGCCGGCGTCGGATGGGCCGAAATCGGATTCAGCCGGCAGCACGCACGCCGGATGCTGTGGTTCGGCCTCGGCGGCTTCGCGGTCGTGGCGTTCGCGTTCGGTCTCGCCGCCGCGATCCCGGCTCTGCGCGTGGTGTTCCACGACGGCCGGATCGGTTCGCCGGGATTCGGGCAGCTGATGTGGCTCGCGCTGGTGCGGATCCCGCTCGGCACCGTGCTGATCGAGGAAATCGCGTTCCGCGGCGTGCTCCCGGCCCTGCTGGGAGCGGGCGAGCGCTGGCGCTGGTGGCCCGTGCTCGGCGCGTCCGCGCTGTTCGGGCTCTGGCATCTGCTGCCCTCGCTCGCCCTCACCCAGAACGCGGCGGTGCACCAGACCTTCGGCGGTCTTCCGCTCGCGATGATCTCCGTGCTGGCGATGGTCGCCGCGGCAGGGGCCGGGGTGTTCCTCTGCTGGTGGCGCTACACCGGCCGCGGGCTGCTCGCCCCGATGCTGGTGCACCTGGCCACCAACTCCGGCGGGCTGGTGCTCGCGGTGGCGCTCGTCAGCTGAATCGCCGCTCTCCCGCGCGGACGATCGTCCCGGCCGTTCCCGCCACCAGCTCGCGCGCCGCGGTCAGCCTGCCGATCGCGGCGAACTTCCCGCCGTTCTCGACGAACCGGCAGGCGGCGTCGACCTTGGGCCCCATCGAACCGGCCGGAAATCGCCGGGACCGCAGCTCACGGCTGCCGACATCCCGGATCGGCCGGGCCCGCGGCGTGCCGTAATCGTCCTGCACCGCCTCGACGTCGGTCAGCAGCACCAGCGCGTCGGCCCCGATCTCGCGCGCGACCAGCGCCGCGGTCAGGTCCTTGTCCACGACCGCTTCGACACCCCGCAAGCCCGGCCCGGCGGCGGCCACCGGAATCCCGCCGCCGCCCGCGCACACCACGATCGCACCGATCTCCAACAGGGTCTTCACGAAGGGCAGTTCGATCAGCTCGACAGGTTCCGGGGACGGCACCACCCGCCGCCACGCGGCCCCGTCCTTGCGGACTTCCCAGCCTCGCTCGGCGGCGAGCCGCTCCGCGGTCGCGCGGTCGTACACCGGGCCGACGAACTTGGCCGGGTCCGCGAATGCCGGGTCGTCGGCGCGCACCAGGGTGCGGCTCACCAGCCCGGCCACCGGCCGTCCGGAAGCGTTCTGCAGGGCCTGCGCGAGCCAGTAGCCGATCATTCCCTGGGTCTGCGCGCCGAGGACGTCGAACGGATACGGCCTGCGCAGCGCCGGATTGCTTTCGCTCTCGACCGCGAGCAGCCCGACCTGCGGGCCGTTGCCATGGGTCAGCACGAGTTCGTGTTCCCGCGCCACCGGGGCGAGCGCTTCGGCGGCGGCGAGAACGTGTTCTTCCTGGATGTCGGACTCGGCCGGTTCCCCGCGTTCGAGCAGGGCGTTCCCGCCGAGGGCGACGACGATCCTCATGCTCCCACCGTAGCGGCCATGACCGCTTTGATCGTGTGCATCCGGTTCTCCGCCTGGTCGAACACGACCGAGGCCGCCGATTCGAAGACCTCGTCGGTGACTTCGAGAGCGTCGAGCCCGTACCGTTCGCCGAGCCGCTGCCCGACCGCGGTGTCCCTGCCGTGCAGCGCGGGCAGGCAGTGCAGGAATTTCACCGCCTGGTTCCCGGTCGCGGCGACAACCTTGGCGTTGACCTGATACGGCAGCAGCTGTTCGATCCGCGGACCCCAGGCTTCCTCCGGTTCGCCCATCGACAGCCAGACGTCGGTGTAAAGGAAATCGACGCCGTGCACGGCCTTCGCGACGTCGTCGGAGACGAGGATCTTCGCGCCTGATTCGCGCGCCAGGCCAGCGGCGATCCGCTGGATCTCTTCCTTCGGCCACAACGGTTCCGGAGCGCAGACGCGGACGTCGAGGCCCAGCAGCGCGCCGGTGACGAGCAGCGAGTTGGCGACGTTGTTTCGTCCGTCGCCGAGGTAGCAGTACGCCACGTCGCCGAGGGAGCCCGGCGCGTGGTCGCGCATGGTGAGCACGTCGGCCAGCATCTGCGTCGGATGCCAGGTGTCGGTCAGCCCGTTCCACACCGGGACCCCGGCGTAGGCGCCGAGCGCTTCGACCGCTTCCTGGGACGAGCCGCGGAATTCGATGCCGTCGAACATCCGGCCGAGCACGCGGGCGGTGTCCTTGACCGATTCCTTGTGGCCGAGGTGGGATTCCTCGGGGCCGAGGTAGGTGATGTGCGCGCCCTCGTCGTGGGCGGCGACCTCGAATCCGGACCGGGTGCGCGTCGAGCTTCTCTCGAAGACCAGCGCGATGTTGCGCCCGGCGAGCCGCCGCCTGCGCGTGCCCGCTCGCTTCTCCTGGCGCAACTGGGCGGCGAACTCCACCAGGGAAAGGAATTCGGCGGCGCTGAGGTCGGTTTCCTTCAGCAGGTTGCGGCCCTGCAGATTCATCGGGTGCTCCTGTTCGGTCGGGCGGTTCGGGTAAGGACGGTCAGCGGACCGGGTCGCGTTCGATCGGGCAGCTCATGCAGCGCGGCCCGCCCCGGCCGCGGCCGAGTTCGCCGCCCGGCACGGTGATCACCTCGATGCCGTGCTTGCGCAGCATGGTGTTGGTGGCGACGTTGCGGTCGTAGCCGACGACGACGCCCGGCGCGACGGCGAGGTAGTTGTTGCCGTCGTCCCACTGTTCCCGTTCCGCGGCGCGGGCGTCCTCGTCGGTGGAGAGCACGGTGACCCGCTCGACGCCGAGCGCCCGGCCGATGCTGTCCCACAGGCTGTCGTTCTGCCGGATCTCGAGCGCGCCCGGCTCGGGGCCGGAAGTCACCGTCCACGAACGCAGTTTCGGGTCGAAGTACGGGCAGAGCACGAACGTGGCGGCGTCGACCATGGTCATCAGCGTGTCCAGGTGCATCATCGCGTGCGACCGGGGCAGTTCGACTGCGAGCACGGTGTGCGCCTGGCCGCTCTCGAACAACGCCCGGGACAGAAGTTCGACAGCCATCGGCGTGGTCCGCTCCCCCATGCCGACGAGCACCGCACCGTCGCCGAGGACGTGCACGTCGCCGCCTTCGACGGTCGCCGGGAAGTACTCGGCGTCGTCGCCGCCGAAATACGTGCGGAAGCCGGCTCCGGCGAACAGCGGGTGATAGCGGTAGATCGCCCGGGCGTGCAGGGTTTCCCGCTGCCGCGCGGGTTTCGCCATCGGGTTGATCGAGACGCCGCCGTAGATCCAGCAGGAGTTGTCGCGCGGGAACAGGTGATTCGGCAACGGCGGCAGCACGAAGTCGTCGGCCCGCAGGGTGTGCCATTTGAGACTGCTGGTGCGCAGCGGATGCAGGTCGGCTTTCAGGACTCCGCCGATCAACGATCCGGCGAGGCTCACGCTGTCGAGGTCGTCGAACACTTTCCGCAGCGGCAGCTCCAGCGCCGGGCCGACCGACCGCGGCGTGCAGACCCGGTCGAGCACGAACGCCCGGCCTTCGGGATCGTCCAGGGTTTCGGCGAGCAGCCGGTCGAAGTAGTGCACGCGCACGCCTTGCTCGCGCAGCGCCTCGGCGAAGACGTCGTGTTCCTCCTTGGCCTTCTTCGCCCACATGACGTCGTCGAAGAGCAGTTCGTGGATGTTGCGCGGGGTCAGCCGGGAGAGTTCGGCGCCCGGGCGGTGCAGGATCACCTGCCGGAGGCGGCCGGTTTCGGACGCGACTGCGAAGCTCATGGATGCGGTGCCTTTCGTGCTATCGGTCGGAATCAAGCCGCGCGCGGCCATTGCTCGCCGGTTTCCTCGGCGAGCGTCTCGCGCTTGCCGTGCGCCGCGGCCCGGCCCTTGAGCACTGCGTGCAAGACGAGACCCACCAGCAGCACAAGCATCGCCTCGTACACCGCGGCGTATCCGGCGGCGAAGGTCACCCACAGCGAGAAAAGCACCGCGGCGGCGGTGATGCCGAGGTCTCGGACCAGCAGCCAGCCGTGCACCCGCCGCCGCCGGGACACCAGGTAGGCCAGCTGCGCGCAGGCGGAGAAGAAGTACGGGATGGCGACCGTGACGACGGCCAGGTTCACCAAGAACGAAAACACCGTCAGCCCGGTGCCCGAGGTGTAGCGCCACACCATCAGCAGCGACGGCAGCAGCGCGGCCAGGATGATTCCGAACCACGCAGTGTCCTTGCGGTCGGCCCAGGCGAACGCCCTCGGGAACAGCCCGTCCGACGCCGCGGCGCGCGACACCTCGGTCGTCACCAGGGTCCAGCCGTTCAGTGCGCCGATCCCCGAGATCACGGCGAGCGCGGCGACGAGTTTCCCGGCCCAGCCGCCGCCCGGCAGGACCGCTTCGAACGCGGGCACGAACGGGGTCCCGCTCGAAACCAGCACGTCGTGCGGCACGAGACCCATCACCGCCGCGGACACCGCGAGGTAGACCACCGCGCTCGCGGCGGTGCCCAGCAGCGAGGCCCGGCCGACGTTCCGTCCCGGCTCGCGCACCCGTTTCGCCGTCACCGCCGCGACTTCGACCCCGATGAAGGCGAACAGCGCGACGCCCGCGGCGATGCCGATCGCGGTGTAGAGGCTTCCGCCGGAAGCGTTGAACGCGCCGAAATTGCCCTTCGACACGAAGAACCAGCCCACCACGCCGACGAACAGCAACGGCAGGAATTTCAGCACCACAGTGGTGTTCTGGAACCACGCCATCTGGCGCACCCCGGCGAGATTGATCGCGGCCGGGATCCACAACCCGGCCAGCGCGATGCCGAGGTCCACCCACGTCGTGGGATGGTCGATGCCGAAGAGGGCTTCGACGTAGAGCACCCACGACGCGACGATCGCGGCGTTGCCCGCCCACGCGGAAACCCAGTAGCACCAGCCGACGAGATAGCCCGCGAAGTCGCCGAACTCGCGGCGGGCGTAGGCGTACAGGCCCCCGTCGGAATTCGGGGTGCGCTTCGTCAGCTGTCCGAAAAGGACAGCCAGGATCGCCGCGCCTGCCGCGACCACGCCGAGGACCAGCAGCGAACTGGTTCCCGCGCCGGCCAGCACGGCGGGCATGGTGAACACCCCGGTGCCGATCACGCTGCCCGCCACCAATCCGGTCGCCGAGGTCAGGCCGAGCGCCCGGCTCCGGGACTCGGCCGGGTCTGTTTCCTGTGCTCTGGACATTTCACTCCTGTCGCCGCGACACCCCCATCGGGTTGTCATGCAACATCGCCGACGACCGGCGGCGGCAGAGGTCTTTCGGCCCGTGGGCGCCCGCGAAGGTCACCGCGCCGCCGCGGCGAGCGACGACCGGCGAAAGTCCCTGCTCCCGGGGAATTCCGGCCCTGCCCCGGCTCCCGTCGCGACTGCCACTGTCGACGCATCACCGGACGAGACGACAAGGCAGGTCGCCATGGAACGCGGACTCCCCGACGACTACACCGTCACCACAGCGGTCGGGATGGCCGTCCGTGCGCCGTCGGTGCACAACTCCCAGCCGTGGCGGTTCGCGGTCGGGCACCGGTCCCTGCACCTCTACGCCGATCCGTCGCGGCAGCTCACCCAGACCGATCCGGACGGGCGCGACCTGATGATCAGCTGCGGCGCCGCGCTGCACCACGCGCGCATCGCCTTCGCCGCGCTCGGCTGGCGAGCCGAGGTGCGCCGGCTGCCCAACCCCGCGGAGCCGGACCACCTGGCGTCCATCGAACTTCAGCGCCACGAGCCGACTCTCGACGAGGTCGCGCTCGCGGCCGCGATTCCCCGCCGCCGCACCGACCGCCGCCGGCACAGTTCCTGGCGCGTGCCGCGCGGACATCTCGAAGCCATCGCCGAAACCGTCGCGGACGAAGGCGTCGTGCTGCGCGTCGCCGAAGACGCCGAGCGCTACTACCTGGCCACGGCGGTCGAGGAAGCGTCGCTGCGGCACCGCCACGATCCCGCCTACCGGATCGAACTCGCCGCTTGGAGCGGACGGCACGTTTCCCCGGACGGCGTCCCCTCCCGCAACACTCCCCTGCCCGATCTGACGCCCGGCGCGCTGCCCGGCCGTCAGTTCGCGGATCCGGACCTGACCGAAGCCGCTGGAGCGGCCGGGGAGGACGACGAAACGGTGCTGCTCGTGCTGAGCACCGCCTCCGACGACCGGATGTCCCGGCTGCGCGCCGGGGAAGCGACAAGCGCCGCGCTGCTGACCGCGACCCGCTTCGGGCTCGCCAGCTGCCCGCTGACCGAGCCGCTCGAACTGCCCGACGTGCGCCGCACCGTCGAGCAGAAAGTCACTTCGGGCGCTTTCCCGCAGATGGTCCTGCGCGTCGGGTGGGCTCCGGCGAACGCGGACCCGCTGCCCGCGACCCCGCGCCGCGAGATCGACGACGTCCTGCAGCCGCTCGAAGCCGCCGACATCCGGCAGCGTCGCTGAGCCGAGGAGAACAGACGATGATGTACTGGCACTACGGAACCGCCGCCGAATGGGTTGGCCCAGTCGTGCTGAGCATCGTGGCTGTCGCGCTGCTCGCCGCGATCGGCGTGGTCACCGCGCTTCTTCTGCGCCGCTCGGGCGGAATCACTCCGGAGGGCGACCCGGCCACCGCCATCCTGCGGCAGCGCTTCGCCCGCGGCGAGATCGACCAGGACGAGTACGACCGCCGCCGCGAAGCGCTCCGGCATTGACCGGGAGGACCGCGATGCGCCGAACTGCCAGCGCGATCGTCGCCGCGGCCGGGTTTCTGGTCCTGTCCGCGTGCAGCCAGCCCGGCGACAGCGGCGCGCCCGCGCCGAGTGCTTCTCCCGTGCCCTCGACGACCACCAGCGCGCTTCCGACGTCCACGACGCCGGTGAGCCCGCCCGCCACCACCGTGGCACCGCCCAGCTCGACCGCTCCGCCGCGCACCGGCGCTCCCCCGGTCTCGCCGAGCTGTCCGTCGGCTGCCTGGGGCACCGGGGCCAAGGAAGCCGCCGGTTCGAGCACCGACGCGCTCTACCTCGTCCGCGTCGGCAAGCACGACTGCTTCGACCGAGTCGTGTTCACCATCAACGGAACGACCAAGGCCGGGTACTCCGTGCGGTACGTCCCGCTCGTCACCGCCGATCCCTCCGGCCGACCGCTGCCCGTGCCGGGCGGCGCGGTGCTGCAGGTCGTCATCCGGGCCCCGGAACAAGGCGCGGACGCCAGCGGGCACCAGCCGGGCCGCGTCCTCGCCGCCACCGGCGACTACCTCTTCCCGTCCGCGCAGCTCGCGAGCTGGCCGTCGTTGCGGGCAGTACGGTTCGCCGGGTTCTTCGAGGGCCAGTGCACCTTCGCCGTCGGCACCCGGGCGAAGCTGCCGTTCCGCGTCCTCTCGCTGCCCGACCCGGTGAACCACGTCGAGCGCATCGCCCTCGATCTCGCCCACTGACCCGAAGGAGGCCGCCGTGGAGCGGCTGAGCCCACTCGACGCGGCGTTCCTCGCGATCGAGGACGAAGATCCGCACGCCTCGCTGGCGATCGCTTCGGTCGCGATCGCCAGCGGACCGGCGCCGAGCCAGGAGGAATTCGCCGCCGCGGTGACCGCCGGGCTGGCGCGGGTTCCCCGATACCGGCAGAAAGTCCGGCGGGTTCCGTTCGATCTCGGCGCACCGGTCTGGGTCGACGACGATTCCTTCGACCTGACAGCACACCTCCGGCGGCTTTCCGTTCCGGCGCCGCACGACGAAGCCGCCCTGAGCGAGCTCGTCGCGCTCCTCATGGCGGAACGGCTGGAACGCGACCGTCCGCTGTGGCAGTTCTGGATTCTCGAAGGGCTGCCGGAAGGACGCTGGGCCCTGCTGTCCAAAGTGCACCATTGCCTCGCCGACGGGATTTCCGCGGCCGGGATGCAGTACCTGCTGTTCGCCGGGACCGCGCCGCCCGCACCCGCCGCCGCGCAACCCGATCCGGGCACCCTGCGGCTGCTGAAGTCGTCGCTCGGCGATCTCGTGACTGGGCCGTTCACCCAGCTCGGTGCGATCGCCAGCAGTCTGTGGCATCCGCGTGCTCTCGCGCAGCGCGTCACCGACGTCGCACACGGTCTCGCCACCCTGGCCGAGGCGTTGATGCCGGTCGCGCCGTCGTCGCTCGGCGGTCCGATCAGCGGCCCGCGCGGGTACGCGGTCGCCTCAGTGCCGCTCGCGGACGTGGCCACAGTGGCCGCCGCATACGAGGTCACCGTCAACGACGTCCTGCTCGCCGCAGTCACCGGCGGTTTCCGGGAAATCCTCGTGCGCCGCGGCGAAGAACCCGCGCCCGACAGCGTGCGGACCTTGGTCCCGGTCACGGTTCGGCTGGACGGCGCCGGGACCGGCAACGAGGTTTCCCTGTTGCTGCCGCTGCTGCCGGTGGATCTTCCCGATCCCGCGCAGCGGCTGGTCCGGGTGCACCGCCGCCTCCGCGCCTGCAAAAACGGCAAGGAGGCCAGTGCGGGCAAATTCGTCATCGCCGCGGCCGCGCGCGGACCGTTCGCCCCTGCCGCGTGGGCGCTTCGGGCCGCGCTGCGGCTTCCCCAGCACAACATCGTCACTGTGACCACCAACGTTCCCGGCCCGCCGAACCGCTCACCGTGGCGGGCCGGGAAGTGCTGGCGCTCTATCCGTATGTCCCGATCGCCCTCCGCCTGCGGACGGGCGTCGCGATGCTGACCTACCGCGACCGGGTCTTCGTCGGGGTGACTGCCGACGCCGGGCTCGTGGCGGACGCTCAACCGCTGGCCGACTCCGTGGTCTCGGGCGTCGCCGCGCTCAAAGCCTCGGCGACTTCTTCCTCCAGCGCCGAAACAAGAGCATTCGGCTCCGGCAGCAACCGCCGATCGGTGCCGAACCCGAACCGCACCTGACCGGCGTAGCTGAACACGCAGACCGTGATCGCCTGCCTGCCCGAGCAGGGCGCCCAGCCCACGATTCCCTCCACTCGCGCCCCCGCCAGCGTCCGCGGTTCGCGGGGGCCGGGCACGTTCGTCAGCACGCCGACCGCTTTCGCCGACACGAGATCGCCCAGCCGTCCGGCGAGCGGGCCGGGTGCGCGGGCGACGAGGTGCTGCAGCCCGTAATTCACCACCGGCTCGTAGGAATCCCGGATCCGCGCGACGCGGCGGTGGGTCTCGGCGAGCCGCTCGGCGAACGTGCGCAGTCCTCGCGGCAGCCGCGCGAACACGAGCGAGAAGTGGTTGCCCAGCCGGTCGGGCAGTTCCGCGTCGAACGCGGTGAGGCTGACCGGGACGAGCCACGGCAGGTCGGTGCGCACGCTGGCCTCCCCGTGCCGGTCCAGGTACCGGTCGAACGCTCCGGCGACCAGGGCGGTGCACACGTCGTTCACGGTCGTTCCGGTGGCGTGGCCGAGGCTCACCAGCGCGGCCAGCGGAACCGGGTCTCCCCAGGCCGCGGTCTTCTCCGTGCCCGGCTGCCCGGTCCACTCCGGCCGCGCGTCCCGGGCGAGCATCAGCCCGGCCAGTCCGGTCGCGCTGTGCCGGATCGAGGTCACCGCCGTCGCGGCCCGGTCGAGTGCCTCCCGGGGACCGCCGCTCGTCGCCGCGGCGGCGAAACCCGTTGTCGCGGCTGCGATTCCGGCTGCCGCCGTCGCTGCGTACACCGGCACTGCGAAGAGGCTCTCCGCCACCGGACCCGCCTTCGCCACCCCGCGCTGAACCGCCGCGCCCAAGTCGTCGAGCGAGCGCACGACCGACGCTCCGGCACGCGCGACCGGGCGCGTGCCCGGCGGACGGTGCGGAGCCGCGCCTCCGACCCGGGCGGGCGGCAAGCCGTCTCCGGACTCCGGGTCGAGCAGACTGAACAGCACCTGGGTCAAGCGGATCCCGTCGGCCATCGCATGGTGCGTGCAGACCACCACCGCGCTGCCCGGGCCGTATCCGTGCAGCAGGTCGATCGTCCACAAGGGATGACGCGGATCGAGCGCGCCGCTCCGCCGGGCCGCCACGAACTCCTGCAGCCGCGCCCGCGTTCCCGGGCTCGGCAGCGCGGAGACCCGCAGGTGCCGGTCCAGGTCGAAGTCCGGGTCGGTTTCCCAGCGCCCGCCCGCCGGACGCCGCAGGTAGACCGGATAGCGGGCGAGCAGCCGGTCGGCGACGACCGACCGGAGCCGGTCCGGGTCGACCGGCGTGACCGTCCACAGCACCGAGATGACGGTCATCCGGTTCTCCGGCCGGTCCAGCCGCAGCCACAGCGCGTCCTGCGCCGCGATCCGCGGCGCGGGCAGGCCGGTCACGACTCCCGCCCGCCCTGGTCGAGGCGGAACGGCGGGTACTCGTCGGTGAGCAGCGAGACGTAGGCCGCGACCCGCAGCGCCCAGCGGTCCAGGCCGAGCACGAAATCGAACACCGGACGCGGGTACGCACCGGTGCACAGCAGCACGACCGCGGCGATGAGCACCAGCACGGCGATCAGCCCGCCGCCCCAGCCGCCCGACGACTGCGACGGCGACCAGCCGCCGCCCGCGAACACCGCGACGACGATCAGGTGCGGCAGCGCCAGCAGCCACCACTTGACGAGCACGAGCCCGCGGGAAAGCTTTTCCGGATAAGCGATTTCGAGCCGAGCCGGATAGTCCGGGACGTCGGCGAGGGTGAACGGCGGATAGCGGTCGGTGCCCAGCGCGGCGTACCCGTAGTAGTGCACCCGCCAGCTCCAGCGCAGCACTCCGACGGTGAACGCGAACAGCGGGCGCGGATAGCGGCCAGTCATCAGGATCGCGAAAAACGCGCCGAGCCACACCAGCGGGAACACGAGCCACAGCAGCGCCAGCACGAGCAAATGCGGGATCAGCAGCAGCCATTTGACCAGCCACAGCCAACGCGAGAGCGATTCGTCCAGATCTGCCTCGACCCGGACCGGTGCGGTCGCCGCTTCGATGCTCATCAGCCAAGATTCGCCGGGCTCCCGGTCCCCGGCCAGAGCAGGAAGTCCCCCGGCCCGGTGACGAAATCGGTTCCGGGACGCCCCTTGCCGCTCTGGCGGCGCACCGGCTCGCGGGCCGACGCTGAACTTCCCACCGTTGCCAGGGAGGTCCCATGAGTGCCCAGGAAACCCGCGAGCTGCTCGGCGACCGGTACCTTCCGAAGCCGCATTTCTCGCTCGTCCGGCACACGATCGTCGACGCGCCGGTCGAACACGCCTACGCCGCGGCTCGCGCGCTCGACCTCACCGAAGTCCACAGTGGACTCGCCACGCTCGCGGCCCGGCTTCGCCAGCTTCCCGCCTGGTGGCGTGGGCGACGGCACGGCCCGCCCCGCCGCCCGACCCGGCTGACGGTCGACGACCTCTCCGCGAGCACTGAATGGACGCTGCTCGGCGAGCATCCCGGCAGCGAGTTCGCGCTCGGCGTGGCCGGGAAGTTCTGGCGGCCGGTGATCGCCTGGCGACGGGTCGAGCCGGACGAGTTCGCCGAATTTTCCGAGCCAGGCTGGGGAAAACTCGTCCTCACCGTCAGCGTGCGGCCCTACGGCGCGCACCGGAGCCTGCTGACGCTCGACACCCGCGTGCTGCTGACCGACCCGCCGAGCTGGCTCAAGTTCCGCCGGTACTGGCGGGTGGCGTCGCCGTTCGCGCAGGTGGTCCACGCCGGCCTGCTGCGCACGATCGCCCAGGACGCCCGCCAGCGCGCCCTCGACGCCTACCGGCGCGAGGACGGCTGACTTCGGTCACCGCCGGGCGGCGTAGAGCGCGGCCACGTCGTCCGCGTACTTCTCCAGCACCCGCGAGCGGCGGACTTTCAGCGTCGGAGTCAGTTCGTCGCCGACCGAGAACTCGGCGGGGAGCACGCGGAAACGCTTGATCGCCTCCGCGTGCGACACCGCCGAGTTCACCTCGTCGACCGCTTCCTGGAGCACAGCGCGCAGATCCGCGTCGTCCCGCAGTTCGGCGACAGTCGCTCCGGCCGGTTTCGCCCGGTCGGACTTCCACGCGGCGAACGCCGCGGTGTCGAGGGCCAGCAGCGCGCCGACGAACGGCTTCCGGTCCCCGGTCACCACGCACTGGTCGATCAGCCAGTGCGCGCGCAGCGTGTCCTCGAACCAGGCTACCGCGACATTCTTGCCGTTCGCGGTGACGAGCAGGTCCTTCTTGCGGCCGGACACGGTGAGAAAGCCGTCGCGGACCGAACCGAGGTCTCCGGTGCGGAACCACCCGTCGGCGTCGAAGGCCTCGGAGGTCGCCGCCGCGTCCTGCCAGTACCCGGCGAACACCACCGGCCCGCGCACCAGGATCTCGCCGTCGGCTCCGATCCGCACCTCGGCCGTCGGGAGCGGCCGTCCGACCGTCCCGATCCGTTGCGCGCCGGGAAGGTTGAGGCTCACCCCGGCGGTGGTTTCGGTGAGCCCGTACCCCTCGAGGATCCGGATCCTCGCACCGCGAAGAAAATGCGCCAGCCGCGGCGCGAGCGGTGCGCCGCCGCTCACCGCGTACTCCACCCGCCCGCCGAGGGCTGCCCGCAGCCGCCGGTAGACGAGCAGGTCGAACAGGAGCCGGCGCGCCGACAGCAGCGGCCCCGGCCGTTCCGCCTCGCTCCAGGCCACCGCGGTCCGCTCAGCCGCCCGGAAAACGCGGCCGGCGATTCCGTGACCGGCTTCCCGTTCGGCGGTGTCGTGGAGCTTTTCGAAGATCCGGGGCACGGCGGCGACGGCAGTCGGGCGGAACGAGCGCAGCGCCGCGGGCAGACGCGTCAAGTCGCCGAGGTGCCCGATGCGGGCGCCCGCGCGCACGGCGGCGAGCTGGACGACCCTGGTCAGCACATGCGCCAGCGGCAGGAACAGCAGCACCGAACTGTCCGGGGTCAGCACCGCTTCGCTGATCCCGGGCGCGGCGAGCGTGCCGCGCGTCTCGGCGAGCAGATTCCGATGGGTGAGCACACAGCCTTTGGGCCTGCCGGTGGTACCCGAGGTGTACACGATCGTCGCCGGGTCGGCCGCCGTCCTGGTCTCCCGCCGGACGGACAGCACGGCGGGATCGACGCACGCGCCGCCGGCGCGAAGAGCCGCCAAACCCTGGCGGTCCATCCGCCAGACGTGCCGCACTCCGGCACCGGTCACCGCTTGCGCGCATTTCTCGTCGCCGACGAAGACGGCCATCGCGCCGGAATCCCGCAGAATCCAGGCGGCCTGGACGGCCGACGCGGTGTCGTAGATCGGCACGGAGACCGCGCCCGCCGTCCAGATCGCGTAATCGCACAGGGTCCACTCGTAGCTCGTCGCGGACATCAGCGCGACGCGAGCGCCCGGCCGCACCCCCGCCGCGACGAGCCCGCGAGCCAGCGCCCGAACGTCCTCGGAGAACTCGCCCGCCGGCACGTCTTTCCAGCCGGAGCCGCTCTCGCGGGAGAAGAGGGTGCGGGCCGGTTCCCGCGCCGTCAGCTCGGCCAGGTCGTCGATGATCAGCGCCCCGTCCGGGATCGCCAGGCTGTCCCCGGGTTTCGCGTTCACTTCCGGCTCTGCCGGTCGCGCGACCGCAGCCCGGCGCCCCACGCGCGGGCCCGCTCGGCCTCTCCGGCGGCCAGCGCTGTCTCGTCGCCGTGCACTTCGACGAAAAAGCTCTCCTCCGGAGCCAGCGGCGGATGCCCGAGGTCGCGCAGCAGTTTCCCGGCGGTGCGGGCAGCCGAACCGGTCAGCCAGCGAGGTTTGCCGAGCCGGGTGTCGAACACCGCGGTGTCCATCGCCGGAGGCAGGACGCCGAACTCGCCGAGCCATTCGCGAATCCCGGGTTCGCGGGTGCGGACCCCTTCCGGCCGCTGCCCGGCCGCCGCCTTGCGCGTCGCCCGGCGGCTGAGCCCGTGCGCGTGCGTCGGAGCCCCGATCACCAGCAGGTCGTAGCCGTCGAGATTCCGCGGGGCCCCGTCCACCGGGTACAGGGCCTCGGTGTCCAGCCCGGCGGCGACCGCCCTGGCGACTTCCTCGGTGTTGCCGAACATCGATTCGTACACGACGATCGCGTGCATCGCGTTCTCCTTCCTCATCGCAGCAGTGCGGGCTGGCGGCTGGCGGCTGTGCGGGCAGCGACCTCGTCCGCCAGACGGGACAGCGCGGCCGAACGCCGGACCCCGACCGGGCGCGGGCCGCGAAGCCGGCGCGCCGACGGCGGGAGCCAGGCGAGATCGCGCGCGAGCCGGTCCCGGGCGGCGGCGAGATCCCAGCGGTCGGCCCGAAGGCCGCGCAGCATGACCGGAACCAGCAGCGCTTCGCCGCCGCGAACCGGCTCCGCGGCCAGCGCGAGCACGTCCGGCCCGCCGTCCGGAGACCGGTACACCTGCTTCGCGCCGGGCAGAGTGCGTTTCCCCGCCGAAAGTTTCACCACCGGACGGCCGTCGTACTCGACCAGCTTGTACGCGGTGTCCAGCGCCGGCGCATCGGCCGAGACGCCCACCGCGGTTCCGATGCCGTACGCGTCGATCGGCGCTCGGGCAGCGGTCAGCCGCGCCATCTCGTACTCGTCCAGCCCGCCGCTCGCCATGATCCGCGCCCGCGAAAGCCCCGCGTCGTCGAGCATCCGGCGGGCAGTCCGCGACAGCTCCAGAAGATCGCCCGAGTCCAGCCGGACGCCGACGCTCTCGGGCGGCAGGCCCAATTCGCCCGCGACCTCGATCGCGTGCGCGATCCCGCGCACCGGGTCGACGGTGTCGACGAGAAAGACCGGCGAGGCCGGGAAATCCTCCGCGAACGCGCGAAACGCGTCGACTTCGCGGGGGAACGCCTGCACGTAGGAATGCGCCATCGTCCCGGCCGCGCGCAAGCCGTGCCGGAAAGCGCCTTCGACATTGCTGGTGGTGCTGAATCCCGCGAGAGCGGTCAGTCTCGCCGCCGCGAGCGCCGCCGCGGCCCCGTGCGTGCGCCGGGCGGAGAAATCGATCAGTTCCGCGTCCGGTGCGGCCAGCCGGCACCGAGCCGCCTTCGTCGCGATGGCGGTGGCGAACGTCGTCGTGTTCAGCAGCACGGTCTCCACGAGCTGCGCCTCCGGCAGCGGCGCGGTGACCTCCAGCAGCGGCTCGCCCGCGAACACCACGCGCCCCTCCGGCACCGCGCGCACGTCCCCAGTGAACCTCAGCAGGGACAGCGCTTCGACGTCGGCGGCGGGCAAGCCTGCACTCTCGCGCAAGTACCCGAGTTCCTCGGGCTCGAACCGGAAGCCGCGCAGCGCGTCGAGCGCCTCGTCGAGCCCGGCCGCGACCAGGAAACCGCGCCCGGGCGGCAGATTCCGCACGAAGAGGCTGAAAGTCGCGCGGCCGGTCATCCCCCGCCGCAGGCAGCTGACCGCCATCCTGATCTCGTAAAGGTCCGTGCGCAGCGCGTTCATCGCGATCCCACCCTTTCCGGCCGGCCCCCGTCCAGCTTGCGGCCGGGAGAGCCGGACGCGAGAGAGCCGCAAGTCCCTCGCCGAGCCGTCGACAGTCCCCGGTTCCGCCCGGCCCGCCCTCCGGCCCGTGCCCTGGGGTCTTTGGCCCCTTCCCCGCCCGGCCCCGATCGCGTTGGCTGAGCGGGATCCGACGAGAGGCGCCTGACATGCAGACCGTGGACGTCGGCGAGCTGGCGGTATCGGCCTACCGCACGGTCGCCCCGGACTGGATCCTCGACGCGCTCGGCACGGTCGCCGGACGGCTGCGCGGGGCCAGGGTGCTCCATCTCAGCGCGACCCCGTACGGCGGCGGGGTTTCGGAGCTGCTCCGGTCGGTGATCCCGCTGTACCGGGACCTGGGCGTGCACGCCGGCTGGAAGATCATCAGCGGCGAGCCCGCGTTCTTCGCGGCCACCAAGAAGCTGCACAACGCGCTGCAGGGCGCGCCCGCTCCGCTCACGCCCGCCGAGCGCGCCGTCTACGAGGAGACCGCCCGGCGCAACGCGGCCGACCTCGCCGAGGACGGATTGCGCGACTGGGACTTCGTGTTCGTGCACGATCCCCAGCCCGCCGCCGTGCTGGCCTTCGCGGGCAAAGGGAAGGCGAAATGGGTGTGGCGCTGCCACATCGACACCTCCCAGCCCCAGCCGGAGGCGTGGGACTACGTGGCGAAGTTCGTCGACGGCTACGACGCGACCGTGTTCACCCTCGCCGCGTTCGTCCCCCGCTCGATGTCCGCCGAGCGGGCCGACATCATCCCGCCCGCCATCGACCCGCTCAGCCCGAAAAACCTGTCGCTGGACGACCGCACCGCGCACGCCGTGCTCAACTGGATCGGCATCGACCCGGCCCGGCCGCTGATCACCCAGGTCTCGCGGTTCGACCCGTGGAAGGACCCGCTCGGCGTGCTCGAGGCCTACCGGCTGGTGCGCGACGAGGTCCCCGGGCTCCAGCTCGCGCTCGTCGGGTCGATGGCGCTGGACGACCCGGAGGCCTGGGACGTCTACCGCGCCATCAGCGACGCGAGCCGGGCCGATCCGGAGGTGCACGTCTTCACCAATCTCACCGGCGTGGGCAACGTCGAGGTCAACGCCTTCCAGCGGACCTCGAAGGCGATGGTGCAGAAGTCGATCCGCGAAGGTTTCGGCCTCGTGGTGTCCGAGGCGCTGTGGAAGAACACGCCGGTGGTCGCGGGCCGCGCGGGCGGCATCCCGCTCCAGGTCGCCGACGGCTGCGGCGGCGTCCTCGTCGATTCCGCGGAGGACTGCGCCCGGGAACTCTCGGCGCTGCTCGCCGACCACGCCCGCGCGGCGGCCCTCGGCGCCTCCGGGCACCAGCGCGTCCGCAGGCATTTCCTGATCCCGAGGCTCGTGCTCGACGAGCTGACCCTGCTCGACGGCCTGGCGCACGGCGATCCGCCCGGCTCGCTCATGACCCGCCACGGCGCCAGGGACCCCGTGTGCGGCCTGTCGCTCGTGCCCGGCGACGCGTCGTTCACCGCGACCCGCGACGGCGCGCGGCACCGCTTCTGCTCGGCCGGATGCCGGGACGATTTCCTCGCGGCGGCAACGAAAGGACGATCATGACCACCCGTCGGTGGCACGGCGGCCAGCTCCGCTGGAACAGCGAATCGCAGGCCTGGACGATCCTGGCGCCCGGCAGGCGGGACCGGCCGCACGTGAGCGGCCGCGAGGGCTGCCCGTTCTGCCCGGGCCCCGGGGAGGACACCCCGCCGGAGACGTGGCGGCTGCCCGACGGCGACGGCTGGCTCGTCCGCAGCGTGCCGAACCGGTACGCGCTGTCCGACCGGCACGAAATCGTCATCGAATCACCTCGGCACGACTGGGATCTTTCGACCGCGACCGTCGCCGAAGCGGCCGCCGTGCTGTCCGCGTGGCAGTCCCGGCACCGCGAACTCCGCTCCGGAGCCGCGCAGATCGCGGTGTTCCGCAACCACGGTTCCGCGGCCGGGATTTCCCTTTCCCATCCGCATTCCCAGGTCGCCGGTCTGCCGGTGCTGTCCGAACCGGCCCGCCGCAACCTCGAGGTCACCCGCGAATACCACGCCAAAACCGGGCGCAGCCTCGCCGAGGACATGCTCACCGTCGAGTTGAGCACCGGGAGCCGGATCGTCTGCGCCGACGACGAGATCGTAGCCCTCAGCCCGTTCGCCGGCACCGCGAGCTACGAGGTGTGGTTCGTGCCGCGGACCCCCGCCGCGGATTTCGCGGCCGCCCCGCGCCCGACCGTCGAGGCGCTCGCCCGGGCCTTGCGCGCGGTGCTGGCCGCGCTGCGCGCCGAACTCTCCGACCCCGCTTACAACCTCGTCGTCCACACCGCCCCCACCGGGTACGAGGACGCCCCGTTCGCCGCGTGGTCGGTGCGGCTGGTTCCGCGGCTCGAGATCGCCGCGGGCCTCGAACTCGCCACCGGCATCCCGGTCGTCACCGTGGCACCGGAGACGGCGGCGGCCAGGCTGCGCGCCCGGGTCGCGCCCAGCCTGGTGTCCTGAACCGGCCCGGCGACGAAGGAGGAACGGCAATGAACGCACCACGGTTCGTCGTGGTCGGGGTGGACGGCTCCGCCGCGAGCGTCGGAGCATTGATCTGGGCCGCCGCGGCCGCCGCGGCGAGCGGGGCGGAACTGCACGTCGTCGCCGCCTGGCTGCACGACCCGCTGCTGGACGACCTTTCGATCGGGCGGAACTTCGACGAGGCCAGCGCCGCGCATCTGGCCGAACTGGAGAGTTTCGTCGCGGAAACCGTCAAGAACCCGCCAGCGACAGTGCGGTGTGCGGCACCGGAGGGCGACGCCGCGAGCATGCTGATCGACCGTGCCCGCAACGCGGCCCTGCTCGTTGTCGGCAGCCACGGCAAAGGCATGGTCCGCCAGGCTCTCACCGGGTCGGTGAGCAGCGCGTGCCTGCGCCGCGCGTCCTGTCCGGTCGCCGTCGTGCCGCCTCGCGCACTGACCCCGGAAAGCTCGCTCGGGCGGAAGGTCTCGGACCTCACCGGAGGCTGAACCGCGGTCCGCGGGGACGGTCAACCCCGCGGACCGCTCAGCAGCTGCCGCACGGTCCGCACCACCTCGGGAACGGCGGCGCGGACCGCGGGCGTCAGCCCCGTGCCCAGCCCGAGGTCCGCCGCCTCCACCGCGTAGACGACCAGTTTCCGCGGCATCCGGCCGAGCGCCGCGCCGAGCCGCACCGCGTCCGGGATGCCGAGCGCGTGCGAGCCGCCCGCGGTCACGGTGTGCGGCCAATGGTCCACAGTGGAATTCCAGATCCGGCCGGGCGTGCTGGGTTCGCAGAGCACCGCGTCGACCACGACCGCGGTGTCCGCCTCGGACCACGCGGTGAGCAAGCCCGCGGGTTCGCCGTCGCAGAGGATCAGGCCGACGCCCGGGATCGGATCCTCCTCGAGCGCGCTGAGCACCGCGAGCGCCACCCCGTCGTCGCGCCGGTACTCGTTGCCGACACCGATCACGACCGCCCGGCTCATCGTCGCTCCCGGACGAAGTCGAGAAAATGCGCCGAGCAGGAGATGCACGGGTCGTAGTTCCGGATCGTGCGTTCGGCCAGCGCGGTCAGCGCGGCGTCGTCGGAGTCGAGGCACTCGTCGAGCACGCGCCGCAGATCGGACTCGATCGCGGCCTGGTTCTGCGAGGTCGGCGGGATGATCGTCGCGCTCTGGATCAACCCCGCGGCGTCGAGAACATAGCGGTGGTAGAGCGTCCCTCGCGGCGCTTCGCTGACTCCGTGGCCGATCCCTTCGCGCGGCGGAACGTCGACGTAGGCCCGCGACGGCCGTTCGTAGTTGTCGAGAATCCGCAACGCTTCCTCGATCGCGTACACGACCTCGACGCCGCGGACGAGGATGCTGCGGAAGGGGTTCCGGCACGCCGGGCCGAGCCCGGCTTCGGCGGCGACCTGCCGGGCGGTTTCGGAGAGCTGGTTCGAGTTCAGGGTGTAGCGGGCGAGCGGACCGGTCAGATAGCGGCGTCCGTCGAGTTCAGCGTGCAGGGCGGTGGAATGCGGGACCTGCTTTTCCACGACGTGCACGGGGAATTCGCCGGGCGGGAACGCCAGCCCGGCGGCGGTCCGCAGGTCTCCGGAGGCGATCGCGTACCTTCCCGGCTCCGCCGCGGCGAGCAGATCGTGGTCGAGTTCGAGATCGGGGAACTCGAAGCCGGCCGTCCACCGCACGGTGGCGATCGCGTCGTCGAGAGCCCGCCGCAGCGTTTCGGCCAGCGGCCGGAACTCGGCTCGCGCCGGCAGCGAATAGAACCCGCCGACCCGGACGTTGACCGGATGGATCGCGCGCCCGCCGAGGGTCTCCATCAGCGTGTTCCCGGCCTTCTTCAGCGCCAGTCCCCGCTCGAGAAGGTCCCGGTGGCCGGTCGCGAGGGCGATCGCGTCCGGCAGGCCGAGGAAATCCGGGGCGTGCAGCAGGTAGATGTGCAGCGCGTGGCTGGAAATCCATTCGCCGCAGTAGAGCAGCCTGCGCATCTCGGCGAGCGGCTCGTCCAGGACGACCCCGCAGGCGTCTTCGATCGCGTTGCACGCGCTGGTCTGGTACGCCACCGGGCAGATCCCGCAGATCCGCGCGGTGATGTCCGGTGGTTCGGTGTGCGCGCGCCCGCGCAGGAACGCCTCGAAAAAGCGCGGCGGTTCGTAAATGTTCAGCTCCGCGCGCTCCACCCGCCCCTCGGCGATCCGCACCCGCAGGGCGCCTTCCCCTTCGACGCGGGCGAGCGAACTGACCTGAAGCTGCCTGCTGCGATGACTCATTTCTCCCCCGGCTCGCGTCGCGTCTCCGCGACGGTGAAGGTGCTGAACACCCGGTCCACGTCGTCCTCGCTCATCCCCCGCGACCGCAGCAGCGGGATGAGCACCGGCGTGTTCGGCTTCGCCATCGGGCCGAAACAGCCGAAGCAGCCGCGCCGGACGCCTGGGCACAGTGCGCCGCAGCCAGCGCGGGTGACCGGGCCGAGGCACGGCGTTCCGCCCGCGACGAGCACGCAGGTGAGCCCGCGCCGTTTGCATTCGGTGCAGACGCTGGTGTCCGGCAGATCCGGCTGTCTCCCGGCCAGCAGCGCGGTGATCGTGCCGAGCAGCTGGCCGCGGTCGATCGGGCAGCCGTGCAGCTCGTAGTCGACCGGGACGTGCGCCGAGATCGGGGTCGAGGTCGCCAGGGTTTCGACGTACTCCGGATGTGCGTACACAATGGACGCGAACTCCCCCACGTCGGCGAAGTTCCGCAACGCCTGAACGCCGCCCGCGGTGGCACAGGCCCCGATCGTCACCAGGACTTTCGAGATCGCCCGGACGTGCTGAATCCGCTCCAGATCTCCCGGCGTGGTCACGGATCCTTCGACCAGCGACACGTCGTACGGCCCCGGAAGCACGGCGCTGGACGCCTCGAGGAAATGCGCGATCCGCACCTGCTCGGCCAGCTCCAGCAGTTCGTCCTCGCAGTCGAGCAGCGTCAGCTGGCAGCCGTCGCAGGAGGCGAATTTCCATACCGCGAGCGTCGGGGCGGCCATCACAGCTCCTTCACCGCGAGCAGCGGGCCCGCGACCGTGTAGTCGACGACCGGGCCGTCCCGGCAGACCAGCAACGGCCCGAGCTGGCAGTGCCCGCAGAGCCCGATGCCGCATTTCATGGCCCGCTCCAGCGAAACCCGGATCGCGGCCGGCGGAATCTCCTTGTCCCGCAGCACTTCCGCGCACGCGCGCATCATCGGCTCCGGGCCGCACAGGAACGCCCGGGTCGCCGGCGGGTCGAGCGTCAGCTGCGCGAGCGGTGCGGTCACGAAGCCGACCGGGCCGGACCAGCCCTCGGCCGGACGGTCGACGGTGCGGATCACCTCGACGTCGTGCCGCCGCGTCCACGAGTCCAGCTCGTGCGGGAACAGGAACTCCTCCGGGGCACGAGCGCCCGCCACCACGACGAGCCGCCGGTAGCGGTCGCGTTCCTCCAGCACCGCGGCGAGCACCGGGCGCAACGGGCACAGCCCCGCGCCGCCCGCGACGATCACGACGTCGCACCCCGCCGCGTCCTCGACGTCCCAGCTGGTGCCGTATGGCCCGCGCACGCCCACGACGCTTCCCGGGGCCAGGTCGTGCAAAGCCCGGCTGACCGCGCCGACCGCGCGGATCGTGTGCTCCGGCCCCGGCCCGCTGACCGAGATCGCCACCTCGCCGACCCCGTGCGCGTAAAGCATCATGAACTGCCCGAGCCGCGCCTCGCCCACCGCTTCGCGCACCGGCTCCAGCCGCAGAGTGACCGAGTCCGCGGTCTCCACGACGCGGCCGGACACCCGGTACGGCACCGGAAGCATCGGCTCCGCGGTCATCCGGCCGCTCCGGTCAGCTTCGCCGCTTCCTCGGTGATGTCGATCCCGGCGGGGCACCAAGCGATGCACCGACCGCAGCCGACGCAGCCGGACGAGCCGAACTGCTCGTGCCAGGTGCCCAGCTTGTGGCTGAACCACTGCCGGTACCGGCTCGCCCCGGACGTCCGGACGCTTCCTCCGTGCACGTAAGAGAAGCCGAGTTCGAAGCAGGACGCCCACCGCTGGCTGCGCCCGGCGAGCCCGCCGGAGAGGTCGGTGTGGTCCTCGGTGGTGGTGCAGAAGCACGTAGGGCACACCATGGTGCAGTTCGCGCAGGTGAGACACCGGCTGGCGACTTCTTCCCACTGCGGGGATTCCCGGCCTTCCCGGATCGCCGCGGGCAGGTCGGCGCCGGGCATCGCCCGGCCCATCCGGCCCGCCGCCGCGCTCACCTCCGCCCGGGCTTCGCTCACCTCGGACGGTGCGGCCGGGCGCGTGCTGATCCGTTCCAGCAGCCGCTGGCCCGCCGAGCTGCCGGATTCGACGACGAAGCGGTGCTCGCCGTCCCCCGCGCGTTCGGTCAGGGCGAGGTCGTAGCCCGGACCGGCGGCGGGTCCGGTGCCCATCGACGCGCAGAAGCACACTCCGCCCGGTTCGGTGCAGTTCACCGCGATCAGGAACAGTTCGCTCCGGCGCCGCCGGTACGCGCCGTCCGGATGCGCTCCCGCGCCGAGCACCCGGTCCAGAATCGCGATCGCGGCCAGGTCGCAGCCGCGCACTCCGAGGAACGCGTAGCGGACGTCCTCGGGCTCGTCCACAGTGAACCGGCCGTCCGGAGCGGCTTCGAAAAGCTTGCGGTGCGGCGGGTGCAGATAGCGTTTCCACGCTTGCGGACCGGCCGAATGGGCGAACACCGCGCTGTCGGCACGGCGGTGCACTCGATACTGCCCGGGTCCGGTCGCGACGCCCCAGCCCGCGGGCAGCTGCGCGGCGGAATCCAGTTCCGCCAGGACGATCGCGTCGTCCCGGAGGGTCGGGCCGATCACCCGGTACCCGTCTTCGATCAGCGTGCCCACGAGCGCGTCCAGTCCGGCGAGGCCGATGGTCGCCGCGCCCGCCGTTTCCTGTTCAGCCTCCACTCCGCCACTGAACCGGGAGGACCCGGCCGCGGCCTAGAGCCGAAGGTCACCGGGGAAGCCGATCAAGGGACCAAAGACACTTCGCCGGGTGCTTCCTGCCCCTGTCCGCGGGGACCGCGGCCGCGAGACGGTGACGCCGGAGCGTGCGGCAGGAGGGCAGGATGGCGGAGATCCCGGGCCGCGGCCGGGTGCGGATCGACGTACGGGGCACCGTGCAGGGCGTCGGATTCCGGCCGTTCGTGCACCGGCTGGCCACCGAGCTGGGACTCGACGGCGACGTGCGCAACGCGGGCGGCCGCGTCGTGATCCGCTTGGCGGGCAGCCGGATCGGCGACTTCCTCGCGAGTCTCGCGTCGGCCGCGCCGCCGCACGCTCGCGTCACCGGGGTCGACGTGACCGGACTCGCCGACGGCGACGTGCTCGCCTCCGGGTTCCGGATCGCGCCGAGCACCGCGGGCCGCGGCGGCGAGGTCCCGCCGGACCTGGCGACCTGCCCGGACTGCGTCCGCGAGCTGTTCGACCCGGCCGACCGCAGGCACCGTTACCCCTTTCTGTCCTGCACCGCGTGCGGGCCGAGGGCGACCATCCTCCGGCGGCTGCCCTACGACCGGTCCCGCACCTCGATGCGGTCCTTCCCGCTCTGCCCGGCCTGCGCGGCCGAGTACGGCGATCCGGCCGACCGCCGTTTCCACGCCGAGCCGATCGCCTGCCCGGACTGCGGACCGCGGCTGGCGTGGTCCGCGGCCCGCGGCGAGGACGCCCTCGCCGCGGCGTGCGCGGTGCTCGCCGACGGCGGAATCGTCGCGGTGAAGGGGCTCGGCGGCTACCAGCTGGTGTGCGACGCCGCCGACGAATCCGCGATCCAGCGGCTCCGCCGCGGCAAAGCACGGCCGGCCAAACCGCTCGCGGTCCTCGCCGACGGTCTCGCCGGCGCCCGTGCTCTGTCCTCAGTGGACAGTGCGGCGGCGGAGCTGCTGACCTCGGCCGAGGCTCCGATCGTCCTGCTCCCCCGCCGCTCCGGCGCTCCGCTCGCCGAGGGGATCGCGCCGGGGCTCGCCGAGGTCGGCGTGTTCCTCGCGACGACTCCGCTGCACCACCTGCTGCTGGCCGCGCTTTCCCGGCCGCTGGTCGTGACGAGCGGCAACCGGTCCGGCGGTCCGATCGTCACCGACGACGCCGACGCGCGCACGACGCTCGGGCCGATCTGCGACGGCATCCTCGCCCACGACCGGCCGATCTGGTCCCGCTACGACGATTCCGTCGTCCGGAGCTCCGTCGGCCGCACCAGCCTCGTCCGCCGCGCGCGGGGATACGCGCCAGCAGCGCTGCCCTTGCCGTTCTCCGCGCCGGAACCCGTGCTGGCTCTCGGCGCCCAACTGAAGCACACGTGCACGCTCGCCCGCGACGGGCTGGCGCATCTCGGACCGCACACCGGAGATCTGGAGAACGCCGAGACGTTCACCGCGTTCAAGCGCAACGCCGGGGATCTGCTCCGCTGGCACGAGGCCGCGCCGGAGTGGTGCGCGCACGACCTGCACCCCGGCTACCTGTCCACCCAGTACGCCCGCCGCTGGCCGGAGACGCGGCGGATCGCCGTGCAGCACCATCACGCGCACGTCGCGGCGACCGCCGCCGAGCACGGCGTGACTGGGCCGTTCGTCGGGGTCGCGCTCGACGGGCTCGGGCTCGGCACCGACGGAACGTTCTGGGGCGGCGAGGTCTTTCTCGCCGAGCACCAGGGCTTTCAGCGCTTCGGCCGGTTCGCGACCGCCCCGATGCCCGGCGGGGCGGCCGCGGTGCGCCGCCCGGCCCGGATGGCCTTGGGCTACCTCTACGGGGCAGAATCGTTCGGCACTCCGTTCCCGGAACACCTCGCCGCGACCTTGCTGTCCAGAGTGGACGATCGCGAACGGTCCGTGGTCCGGACCGCCATCGCGCGCGACCTCAACTCTCCTCGCGCCTCCAGCGCTGGCCGGCTTTTCGACGCGATGAGCGCGTTTCTCGGTCTCTGCGACGACAACAGCTACGAGGGCGAAGCCGCTGTCCGCCTCGAAACCGCCGCGGCGGGCCACAACGCCCGCGCCCCGCTGGATTGGGAATTGCACGAGCAGGACGGCCTCTGGGTCTACGACCCGGTGCCCACCTTGTGCGACGCACTGCGGTCCGCGCGAAACGCGCCGGCCGGCGAGGTCGCCGCCCGGTTCCACCGCACGGTGGCCGAGGTCGTCGTCGCCATGGCAGCCAAGGCAGCCGCCGCATTGGGCACCGAGATCGTCTGTCTCGGCGGCGGAGTGTTCCAGAACAGCCTCCTGACTGCTCGCGTCCTCGCCGGGTTGTCGGGCGCTGGGCTGCGCGCGCTCGCGGGCGAGCGAGTCCCGATGAACGACGGCGGCATCAGCTACGGCCAGGCGGCGGTCGCCTGCGCCCGGATGAGCGGGAGGTGAGTCCGATCTGCCTGGGAATTCCCGGCCGGATCGTCGAGGTGGCCGACGGCGCGGCACTGCGCATGGGCACCGTCGACTTCGACGGCGTACGGCGGCCAGTGTGCCTGGCCTACGCGCCCGACGCGGACGTCGGCGACTACGTGATCGTGCACGTCGGGTTCGCGATCAGCCGGGTCGACGAGGCGGAGGCCGCCAAGACCCTGGCGGTGCTCCGCGCGATCCCCGACGCGCTGGAAAGCGAACTCGGACCGGGGGCCGCGCGGTGAAATACCTCGACGAATACCGGGACCCGGTGCTGGCGCGGCGGCTGCTGGCCGAACTGCGGGCGACCGCGACCCGGCCGTGGGCGATCATGGAGGTCTGCGGCGGACAGACGCACACGCTGGTCCGCCAGGGCATCGACGAGCTGCTGCCCAGCGGGATGCGGATGATCCACGGGCCCGGCTGCCCGGTCTGCGTGACTCCGCTGGCGACGATCGACAAGGCCGTCTCCCTCGCCGCGCGCCCGGACGTCGTCTTCACCAGCTACGGCGACATGCTGCGGGTGCCCGGCACGGCCGGGGATCTGCTCGGCGTCAAGGCCAGGGGCGGCGACGTCCGGGTGGTGTACACGCCGCTGGACGCGGTGGCGATCGCGCGGGACAACCCGGACCGGGAGGTGGTGTTCTTCGCCGTCGGCTTCGAGACCACCGCTCCGGCCAACGCGATGGCCGTGCTGCACGCCGCCGCCACCTCCGTGCCCAACTTTTCGGTGCTGGTGAGCCACGTTCTGGTGCCGCCCGCGATCACCGCGATCCTCGACGCGCCGGACAACCAGGTGCAGGCCTTCCTCGCCGCCGGGCACGTGTGCGCGGTGATGGGCTGGACCGAATACGAACCGATCGCCGCGAAATACGGAGTGCCGATCGTCGTGACCGGCTTCGAGCCGCTCGATCTGCTCGAGGGCATCGTGCTCGCGGTGCGGCAGCTCGAAACCGGCCGCGCGACCGTCGAAAACCAGTACGCACGCGCTGTCCGCCGCGGCGGGAACACCGCGGCCCAGGACGCCGTGCGTCAGGTTTTCCGGATCACCGCACGAACCTGGCGCGGGATCGGCCCGATTCCCGAGAGCGGACTCGCGCTGACCCCCGCTTTCGCCGCGTACGACGCCGAGCAGCGTTTTCCCGGCGGCGAAACCCACGCCGTCGAAAATCCGGACTGCATCGCCGGGCAGATCCTTCGCGGCACCGCGGTGCCCACCGACTGCTCCGCCTACGGCACCCGCTGCACCCCGCTCACCCCGCTGGGTGCGCCGATGGTGTCCGCGGAAGGAACGTGCGCGGCTTTCCACCACGCCGGACGGCGGCGGTCCACTGTGGATGTTCCGCGATGACGGAGGTACTGCGATGACCACGATCGACCCGGACCGCCTCACCTGTCCCGCCCCCGCTGCCGAGACCGAACGGGTGCTGCTCGGCCACGGCTCCGGCGGCAGGCTGTCCGCCGATCTGCTGGCGACGGTCGTCACCAGCGAACTCGGCGAGACCGGACCGCTCGAAGACGCCGCGCTCGTCGGTTCCCGCCTGGTGGTCAGCACGGACGGATTCGTGGTCACGCCCAGGTTTTTCCCGGGCGGCGACATCGGCTCGCTGGCCGTGCACGGCACGGTCAACGACCTCGCGATGCGCGGTGCCCGACCGATCGCGCTCACGCTCGCCTACCTTCTCGAAGAGGGCTTGCCGCTGGCCGAACTGCGCGCGATCACCGCCTCTGTCGCGGCGGCCGCCCGCGCCTGCGGAGTCCGCGTCGTCACCGGCGACACCAAAGTCGTCAGCCATGGCGCCGCCGACGGCTGCTATGTCACGACCACCGGGATCGGAGAGCTGCTCCCCGACGCCGCCCCGACCGCGTCCGGCGGGAAGCCGGGAGACGTCGTGCTGTTGTCCGGGCCGATCGGCGCGCACGGCACCGCGATCCTCAGCGTCCGCGAGGGGCTCGAATTCGACTCGGACATCCGCTCCGACAGCCAGCCGCTGCACGGGCTCGTCGCAGCGATGATCGCCGCTGGAGGACCGGACGTGCACGCGTTGCGCGACCCGACCCGGGGCGGTCTCGCCTCCGCGCTCAACGAACTCGCCGAGGCGTCCGGTGTCACCGTCGAGATCGCCGAAGCGGACATCTCGGTGCCCGTTCCGGTCGCTTCGGCGTGCGAACTGCTCGGGCTCGATCCCTTGCACGTGGCGAACGAGGGCTGCCTCGTGGCCTTCGTCGCTCCGAACGCCGCCGACGCGGTCCTCGCCGCGATGCGCGACCATCCGGCCGGACGCGCCGCACAGGCGATCGGGGTCCTCCGCCGCGGCGGAGGACCCGCGCCCGTCGTCGCCCGCACTCTCCTCGGCTCGACCCGCATCGTCGATCTGCTCATCGGCGAGCAACTCCCGCGGATCTGCTGACCGCCGTCCTTACGAATGGGTGCGCTTTTCCCGTTCGGCGTCCCATTCGCGCTGCCATTCGGCCATCCGGTGCCGGTTCAGCCCGAACACCGTGCCGCCGTACACCAGAGCCAGGACCAGGCACACCGACACCCACAGCCCCAGCGCCGCGCACACCGCGTCGACCAGCACCGCCGCGGCGCTCAGCGGCGGCGCCACCGGATTTCCGGCCCGGTCCACCCAGATCGTGATCTGGTCGCCGCGCCGGGAGCCCTCGTCTGCGGCCACCTTGCCGACCCGGCGCGAGCCGTCGGGAGCCTGCCAGGCCGCGTCGGTCGGCGCCGAGTTCGCGACGACGCCGCTGCGCCCGCTCGCGGTCGCTGCCGGTCCGTCGGCCAGCAACACCGCGGTCGACACGCTGCGCTGCGCCACCTGCTCGGCCGAAACCGGCTTTTGGGCCGCGTAGAGCTCGGAGCCCGCCGCCGCCGCGAACGGGACCGCGGCCAGTGCGAGCACCACCGCCACGAGAAGGAGAGCGGACTGGAACCGGTCCGAGGGCCGGGCCACCGAACGGCGCCCGGGGACGAGCAGGTGCCACCACCGCACCAGGGGGTCAGCCGACGCCTTCATCTCGAGCACCTTTCGGACGGGCTTCGCGTTTTCCGCCACCAGAATCGCCGGAAACGCGGACCCGCCGAAGAGGAATTCCGCCCGGGCGCGCGGGCCGCCGGACCCGCTTCGGAAGGCATTGCGGCAGGGACCAAATACCCTTGGCACACTGGGGTTTCGGGGTGATCGTCGACGCAGGGGCGCGACGAACGGAGACTCCCATGCACGCGCGCGACATCATGACCACGCCGGTGATCGCGGTGACCGCCTCGGTCCCCTTGCCCGAGGCCGCCCGGCTGATGGCCCGGCACGGTTTCACCGCCCTGCCGGTCGTCGACAGCCACGGGCGGCTGATGCGCCTGCTGACCGAGGAAGACGTGATCCGCGCGGGAGTTCCGGGCGAACAGGGCCCGGACGCCGGCGCGCTGCTCAGCGGCCATCGCACGGCCGGGGCGGTCATGCGCACCCCGGCGCTGGGCGCGGCGGCCGACCTGGAGTGCGGCGAGCTGGCCCGCCGCATGGCTGACGCCGGGATCCGCTCGCTGCCCGTTCTGGACGACGGCACTCTCGTCGGCATGGTGACGTTCCAGGACGTGCTCCGGGTGCTTCCCGCGGCTGGAGCCTCCTGAACAAAACTGTTGCCGCCCAGGGGATTCGGGGCATCGGACCCCAGCAGCGGCAGTCACCGCACGGTCCGGCCGTGCGGTGACTTTGCCGACGCCGTTCTCGGCGGCAAGGTCACCGGCTAGCACGCGTGCCGCCGTACACCTCACACGAAACCGCTAGCGCGCCGGGGTTTTCGGCGAACAGGCCCCGAACGCCAACGGCCGCCGCACCAGCCCAATCAGCCACGCGGCGGCCGTGCTTCGAACCAAACGATCACACCGCCGGGACTTCCGGCGCGCTCCGCACCGTCGTCACCTCGCACACCGGCCGCCGTGCGGTCATCTGGGTCGGCAAGCCGTACCCGATCCGCAGCAGCGTGTGCACCTGCCCCAGCCCGCGGAACGCCGCCAGCAGTTGCGCCCGGGTCGAACTCGCCTCGAAAGGCTGCGACAGGAACGACGTCGCCAGGCCCTCCGCGGTCGCGGTCAGCAGGACGCGTTCCATGATCATCCCGCCGCGGACGTCGGCCGCCATGCCCTGGTCCCGGGTGAGCACCGCGGCCAGCACCGGGTCCTGTTCGAACTGCCGCGGCGGGATCGACCGGTTCTCGTGCGACGCGCGCAGCGACACCACTCCCGGGACATCGGCGGGCGGGCCGAACGCGGCGGTGGGCACGCCGTCCGGGCAGTCCGGCGCGCGGCCGGTCCATTTCGCGGTCTCGGCCCGGAAATTCGGGTCCATGGCCTGTTCGGTCTCCGCGCGCCGGATGAGCGCGGAAACCTGCGCGTAGCGTCCCGAAGCGTCCAGGAACTCGAGCTGCCCGCCCTCGCCCAGCGCCGCCGAGCGCAGGAGCGACCGCGCCGCCACCGGAACCGCCCGGTCGGACAGCGGGCGCCGGTTGGTGTGCCGCCGGAAGACCGCCTCCGCGAGCTTGCGGTCCACAGTGGACGGACGGGTGTTCCCTTCGATCGAAACCACTGCCAGCAGGTCGCGATCGGCCGGGTCCGGGACGATCCGCACGCGGCTGCGCACGCCGTTGACCCGCAACGTCAGCATCAGATTGCAGACGGCCGCGCCGCAGGACAGCCGGGCTTCGCGCCCGGCCGGGTCGGCGACCGGAAGGATGCGGTCGCGGTCCAGCCGCACCTCGATCCGGGGCCCGTCGACAACGAACCGCCACGGTTGCGTGTTCTGCGGGGACGGAGCGCGCACGGCCGCCGCGAGCGCTTGGTCGACGACTAGAGGCAAGGGAACATTCATCGCGGTCTCCGGGTCGGTGGGCACTGGAACGAGCGTCGCTCCCGGCGGCTCCGCGCAGTAGCGGAGCCCGTCCCGAATTCGTGGGACCTACGGCCCTGCCCGCACGCGGGGCACGACCGTCACGCGGTCAGGTCGCGGCGGCCGAAGGCAGCGAATCCGGCCCCGCCGAGCAGCGTCGCGACGGCGACGAGCCACAGCAGCGGCCCGATGTCGACGATTCCGCCGGGGACATGCGGAACGTGGGCGAACGGCGAGATACCCAGCACCCAGCCGGGCGCGTGCAGCAAGGGGCCGAACTCGCCGAGGACGAGGAACGCCGCCAGCGCGGCCCAGGACAGCCAGCCCGCGCGCGGCAACGCGCCGAACACCGCGAGCGCGAGCCCGGTCACCGCCCACACGCCGGGCAGCTGCACGACGGCCGCACCGACCAGTCGCGAAACCTCCCCGTGCGCGAGGCCCGCGGCGACCGCCTCGGCGAGCAGAGGCGCGGCGGTGGCCGCCACGGCGACGGACACCGCACCGGCGGTCAGCCGCGCCCGCGAGACCGGCCCGGCCAGCACGACGGCCGCCCGGCCGCTCGATTCCTCGGTCCGCAACCGTCCGATGAGGACGATCGCGAGCGCCGACGCGAGCACCCCGGACACGCCGAACTCGGCCGCGAGGAACGCGTCGGTCAGCCCTTGTTCCCCGCCGAGAGCGGCGATCAGCTGCCGGGCCTGCGGAGTCGAGAAAAAGGTGCCCAAAGAACCGGAGAGATTGCCGACGACCAGTCCCAGCACCGCGAACGCCAGAGTCCAGGACACCACGGCGCTGCGGTCGAGCCGCCACGCCAGCCCGGCCGGACCGGACAGCACACGGCCTGCGCTGGCGGCTCCCCGGCGGCCGGCGAGAAGACCGGCGCCCAGATCGCGGCGCCGGGAGAGCGCGACCGCCGCCGACCACAGCAGCAGCGACGCCCCGAGCGGAAGCGCCAGCACCCACCACCGGTCGCCCGCGAACGGCCGCGCCTGCCCGGCCCAGCCGAGCGGGGAAAGCCAGGACAGCCACGCGGGTCCGCTCGCGTCGCCGACCGCGCGCAGCAGGTACGCCGCGACGAGCGCGAACACCGTGATCTCCGACGCCGCCCGGCCGCTTCGCGCGACCTGCGCCGCGACCGCGGCCACCGCGCCGAAGACCAGGCCCGCTGCGGCCCAGCCGAGCCCGAAGGCCACCGAACCACCGAGCGGAAGACCCGCCGCGACGAGTCCGGCCGCCGCACCCGCGCCGAGGCCGAACGCCGTCACCACCAGGATCGCGCCAGCCGCGGCAAGTCCGGTCTGCCGTCCGGTCGAGGCCCCGCGCAACAGCTCCCAGCGCCCGGTTTCCTCGTTGGCCCTGGTGTGCCGGACAACCGTGAGTGTTGTCAGCAATGCGACCAGCGCGGCGCCGAAGGCAGTCAGCTTGAAGACCGCGGTCGCGCCGGCGGTCGGCTCGGCGACCGGGCCGTACAGCGCCACCAGCGCGGGCACGGCGTTGATGCTCGCCGCTGCCGCGCGGCGCGCCGCATCGGTCGGGTACACCCCCGCGGTCGCCGCCGCGGCGGCGGCAGTCATCGACGCGGACACCAGAATCCACACCGGGAGCCGCACCCGGTCCCGGCGCAGGGCGAGCCGGATCAACGCGCCGGCTCCCGCCACGGCGTTCACGCGGACACCGTTTCCGGTTCGCGGTAGTGCCGCAGGAAAAGTTCTTCCAGCGTCGGCGGGCGGCTCTCGATGCTCCGCACCTCGCGCCTGCCCAGCTCCGCCAGCACGTCGCTCAGCGCGGCGTTGTCCACGCTCAGGTGCACCAGCCCGGCGTCGGCGGCGAGGTCGTGCACCCCGGCCAGCCGCGCGAGCCCGTCCGCGGACCCGGCCAGCCGCACCGTCAGCGACGTCCGGGTGAGATGACGCAGCTGGTCGAGAGTCCCGCTGTCGACGACCTTCCCGGCGCGCAGGATGCTCACCCGGTCGCACAGCGCCTCCGCCTCGGCGAGGATGTGGCTGGAGAGCAGGACGGTCCGGCCGCGCGAACGCTCCTCGCGCACGCACTGCCGGAACCGCTCGGCCATCAGCGGGTCGAGGCCGCTCGTCGGCTCGTCCAGCACCAGCAGTTCGGCGTCGGCCGCGAGAGCCGCGACCACGGCGATTTTCTGCCGGTTGCCCTTCGAATACGCCCGCACCCGCACGCCCGGGTCCAGCTCGAACAGCTCCAGATACCGCGTCCGGCGCACCGGGTCGATCCCGCCGCGCAACCGGCCGAGGAAGTCGATCGTCTCGCCGCCGGTGAGATCCGGCCACAACGCGACTTCCCCCGGAACGTAGGCCAGCCGCCGGTGCAGTGCCACCGCGTCCCGCCACGGATCGCCGCCGAACAGGCGCATGCGGCCCGCGTCGGCGCGCAGCAGCCCGAGCAGCAGCCGCAGAGTGGTCGTCTTGCCGGCCCCGTTCGGGCCGAGAAAGCCGTGCACCTCGCCGGATTCCACCGTGAGGTCCAGTCCGGACAGGGCGCGCGTGCGACCGAACGCCTTGTGCAATCCCGAGATTTCGATGACAGCGTTCATTCCGGTCCTCCGGGAAGGTCGAGGAGCAACAGGTCGCGGTCGGGCAGCCGGGGCGACGGCGGGGCCGCGGAAACCGGGTGCCCGCACCGGAAGATCGCCTGCGGGAACCCGGGAAGACCGAGCCTCTCCGCGAGCCGCTCCCGGAATCCGGTCAGATGCAGCGGCTGGGTCAGCACGGAACCGGCCAGGCCCTGCACGGTCGCCTCCAGCCAGACCCGCTGGAGCGCGGCGCCCGTGTCGAGATGCGCTCGCCGCGTGTCGTCGCCGGTGCAGAACACCACCAGGGTCTCCGCTGCGAGCCGTTCGGCGAGGCGGAGGTCGTCCGGGACCGGTGTCGTCCGGCGGACGAGCCCCGCCGCGGGCAACGGGGCGTCGCTCAAGGCCGTCTCCGGAACGCCGTCGACGGCGCCCAGCGCGTGCCTGCCGAAGGTGTGCGCGGTCCAAGTGTCCAGTTCGCGCTGGTAAGCCGCGTCGGAGCGGAAAACCCGGGTCGCGAACCCGAACATCTCGGCGAGCGCTTCGAAATTGTCCGGCACCACCGCGTGCACCGTCGGTTCTTCAACCGCGGCGAGCAGTTCGGCGAGGTCTTCCTTGGGCACCGGCTCCGGGCCGAACTCGTGGCGATAACTCCGGCGGCGGCCGATCGCGTGGTACCGCAGCAAGTTCTCCGGCGAGCGCCCGCCGCCGGGTCTGGTGTGGACAGTCGCGACCACCTCGCCCTGTCCGGGGAAGGACGTGGTGAATTCGCGCCGCAGCGCCCGCGCGGCGATCTGCAAGTTCGCGAGCGCGGCCCCGCACGAGAGCAGCCGGTCGCGGCCGTCGGGGTCGTGCCAGAGCAACCCGATGTCGGTGCGCTCGAAGAGATCGATGTCGGCGCCGCGGACGCGCAGCCGCCAGGGCTGGCTGTTGTGCACCGACGGGGCCCGGCCGACCGCGCGGACGAGCGCGGCCGTTTCGGCGGGGACGAGGTCGGCGGTCGCCGTGGTCTTCATGGCCACTCCCGGAACCGGGATCCGTTGTCCCGGTTCGTTCATGCTGGCAACTCGCCTGCCTGAGGTGCTGGGGCCGAAAGTCATCGCGGGTACCGCAGACGTCCTCCGGTGCGGCGATGACCTCCGGCCCTGTCGCGGCCCGCGCTCGCTGCCGCACGATCGGCAGCAACCAAGAGAAAGGTGCGGGCGGATGAACTCTCACAGCCGTCTCATCGTCGTCGGCGCCGACGGTTCGGCGCACGGCGACGCTGCTTTGCGCTGGGCGCTGCTGGTCGCGGCGCGCCCCGGGGACCGCGTGCACGCCGTCGTGGTCCAGCCCGCGGAAGAACTGCTTCCCGGAACATCGCTGGCGTTCCAGCCGCACGGTCGCCGTCCCGGCGGGCATTCCCTTCCGCAGGAACACATCGCGAAGATCCGGCGGGAGCTCCCGGACGCGCCGGAGGTCACGGTCGCGACGCCGCACGGCGATCCGGCGACGGAACTGGTGACCGCGTCCACGGACGCGGACCTGCTGGTGGTCGGCGCGCACGGGGCCGGGCTGACCCGCGAACTCCTGCTGGGCAGCGTCTCCCGGGAGTGCGTGCGGTACGCGCGGTGCCCAGTGGTGGTGATCACGCCGGAAGCGGCGCAGCGGCTGGTGCCCGCGTCGGCGAAATAACCGAGCCTTCCGCGGCGGAGGATTCCGCACCGGGAAGACGCAGTCAGGAGGGACGGCTGTGCATGATGCAGAAACCCGCCTCGCGCGGTTCGGGAGGCCGGTGGCCCCTGCCGGACGGCTCAGCGCCGACCAGGTGACTTCTGTGCTGCGTTCGGCCACGCTCGCGCCGTCCACGCACAACACGCAGCCCTGGCTGTTCGCCAGCGGACCGGCGGGCATCGAACTTTACGCCGACGCGGATCGCACGCTGCCGGTTGCCGACCCGGACCAGCGAGAGCTGCTGCTGTCCTGCGGGGCCGCGCTGTTCAACTTGCGCACCGCGATCCACGCGATCGGGATCCAGCCCGCCACCACCCTGCTGCCCCGCCGCGACGATCCCGACCTGCTCGCACTCGTCCGGCCGCGGGCCAGCGCCTCGATCGACCGCAGGCTCGCCGCACTGGCCAAAGCCATCCCCCGCCGGCACACCAACCGCACGCCGTTCTCCGCGGAGCCGGTTCCGGCCGAGACTGTCGGGCTCCTGCGGCACGCCGCCGAAATCGAGCACGCCTGGATGCCTCAGCTCGACGACGAGCAACTCGCCGCGCTCAAAGAACTCGTCCGGGAAAGCCACCGCATCCAGCTGGCCAACCCCGCCTTCGTCGCCGAATGGAGCCGCTGGACCGGACGCGGCCGGGCCAACCGCGACGGCGTGCCCTTCGCCGCCGGCGGCGAAACCGCCGCGGACGACGCCTGGGTCCTGCGCGATTTCGGCGGTGCCACCCGTGCCCAGGGCGCGTCTCCCCTGGTCGTCGTCATCGGGACGTTCGGCGACACCCCGACCGACCGGCTGCGCGCCGGACAAGCCATGCAGCGCGTCCTGCTCAGCGCGACCGCGGCCGGAATCGACGCGTCGTTCATCTCCCAGCCGGTCGAGGTGCCCGCGATCCGCGCTCAGCTGCGAGACCTGCTCGGCGGCGGATTGTGGCCGCAGATCGTGCTCCGGTTCGGCTACGGCACCCCGGTCGCCTGGACCCCGCGCCGGGCGCTGGAGGACGTCCTGCTCGATCCGCCTCCGCTCAGCGCCTGACCCGCCCTACTGCCGTCGGCTGCGCAGTTCGGTGGCGAGCACCGCGGCCTGGGTGCGGCGTTCCATGCCGAGTTTCGTGAGCAGCCGCGACACGTAGTTCTTGACGGTTTTCTCCGCGAGGAACATCCGCTCGGAGATCTGACGGTTGGTCAGTCCTTCGCCGATCAGCTCCAGCAGCGTGCGTTCCTGATCGGACAGTTGCGCCAGCGGCCCTCGCTGCTTCTCCGCGCTGTCCCGCAGTTTCGCCATCAACGCGGCCGCCGCGTGCGCGTCCAGCAAGGACTTGCCCGCGCCCACGTCAAGCACCGCGGACACCAGGTCGAGGCCCTTGATGTCCTTGATCACGAACCCGCTGGCCCCGGCCATGACGGCGTCGAGCATCGCCTGCTCGTCGGTGTAGGAGGTGAGCATGAGGCATTTCAGGCCGGGCATTCGCGACCGCAACTCGCGTGCCAGCTCGATGCCGTTGCCGTCGGGCAGCCGCACGTCCAGCACCGCCACGTCCGGCTGCATCGCCGGAATCCGCGCGAGCGCCTGCGACACGTTCGCCGCCTGGCCGACCACCTCGATCGCCTCGTCCTCGTCCAGCAGGTCGGCGACCCCGCGCCGGACCACCTCGTGATCGTCCACCAGGAAAACCCGCAACATTGGTCCTTCTCCTGCCTCAGGCACAACGGCGCTGTGCGACCGGAACCCGAGCGTACGACCGGATGGCCCTTCCCGGCGGTGCCGAAAGTCCTCAGTCCGCGGCCGAAGATCCTTCCGGCACCGGAATCGACCAGATCAGCCGGGAGCCGTCGGCCGCGGTCAGGGTCCCGCCCCGGCGGCTCGCCTGCTCCGCCAGCGCGGCCAGCTCGTCCGCCGCGACCACTGCGAGGTCGTCGGCGGCTTCGTAGCGGACCGTCACGGTGACCCGCGTCCGTTCGACCCGGATCTCCGCCTCCACCGCTTCCACCGAGGCATGCCGGGAGACCAGCCGCAGCGCCTCGTCCAGGAACGGCACCACCGCGTCGGACGGGACCTCGTCGAGTTTCCCGGTCACCCGGGTGGACACGGCGAACCCCAGCGCGGCGCCCGCTTCGGCCACTACCCGCAGCACCTGGCCGCGGGTCGGCTCGGGCGAGCGCGGAGGCCCCTCGTCCGGCTGGAAGACCATGCTGTGCGCCTGGGCGATGATGTCGTCCAGTTCGGACACCGTCTCGCGCAGCCGGGCGGCGACGATGGGCGACCGGGCGAGCCCGGCCGTGGTCTGCAGCGACAGCCCGGCCGAGTACAGCCGTTGCAGGATGTCACGCTGCAACCCGGCCGCGATGCGGTCGCGTTCGTCGTGCAGCGCCGCGACCTCGCGTTCGGCACGGGCCCGCGCGAGTTCGATCGCGACCGACGCCTGGCCCGCGAACCACGCCGCCATCTCCAGGTCGTCCTCGCTGAACGCCGCGCGGCCGGTCAGCCGGGCCGCGGCCAGCACCGCGGGCGGATCGTCGCCGTCGGCGAACGGAACCAGCAGCACCGCGTGGAGGTTGAGGTCCGCGCCGGACGGCCGGAGCAGCCACGCCAGCTCGTCCGGCCAGGAACCCAGTCGCGGCTCGCCGCTCTCGACCGCCGCCCGGAGCGCGGCGGGCTCTTCGGCCGCTTCCTCTCCCCCCAGCTCCTCCGACCCGGAACCGAGCGTGCGCTCGACGCGGACGCGTCCGCCCGCCGCGGTCGGGCGAAGGACGGCGACGAGATCCGCGGAGGCCAGGTCGCGCAGGCATCCGACGACAAGCCCCAGCGGATCCGTCATTTCCGCCGACAGCAGTTCCCTCGTCACCGCTGCTGACGCACGCAGCCACTCCTGCTGGCTCCGCGCCGTTTCGTACAGCCGCGCGTTCTCGATCGCGCTCCCCGCCGCCGCGGCCAGCGCGAGAGCCAGCTGCTCGTCCTCGGCACTGAACGGGCCGCGCTCGCCGTCGGCGCAGTAAAGATTGCCGAACACCTCGCCGCGCACGCGGATCGGCACGCCGAGGAAGCTCGTCATCGGCGGATGCCCCTCGGGGAACCCGGCCGAACGAGGATCGTCCTGCAGCCGGGGCAACCGGATCGGCCGCGGGTCCTCGATCACCGCGCCGAGCAGGCCCTTGCCCTCGGGCAGCCCGCCGATCCGCTCGACCGCGCCTGCGTCCATCCCGACGTGCACGAACTCGGTCAGCCGCCCGTCCGGGCCGATCACGCCCAGCGCCGCGTACCGCGCCCCGACCAGCTCCTTCGCGGCTTCCGCGATGCGCCGCAGCAGCGACGGCAGCGCGAGCCCGGTCGTGATGGTCTGGGTCGCGCGCAGCAGGCCGCGCAGCCTGCCCTGGGTGCCCATGACCTCCTGGGCCCGTTCGACCAGCTGGGCCAGCAGCTGGTCCAGCTCCATCCTCGGCTGGTCGGGGAAGGTGAGCCCGGCCTGCTCCGGTGCGTCCCGCTGGCTCACCCTCGCTCCTGCCCGTCGGATGCGCGTTCCCTTGCCTGGCCCCACAGGCGGTCAATGCAGTTTCCCGGCTGCCGGAAACACCGTCAAGCACGGCCGAAGTGCCCTGCGTCCGCCAGGGAGATGACCAAGGACCCTCACCGCGGCGCCCCCGCTCGCCGGATGCTCACGACGACCTTTCCCGCAGCGAGCTGGAGGCCCGCATGAACGCCCTGGACCTGGCGCGGTGGCAGTTCGGGATCACGACCGTCTACCACTTCCTCTTCGTCCCGCTCACCATCGGCCTGTCCTTCCTCGTCGCAGGCATGCAGACCGCGTGGGTCCGCACCGGCGACGAACGCTGGCGGCGGATGACCAAGTTCTGGGGCAAGCTGTTCCTGATCAACTTCGCCCTGGGCGTCGCGACCGGCATCGTCCAGGAGTTCCAGTTCGGCATGAACTGGTCGGACTACAGCAGTTTCGTGGGCGACATTTTCGGCGCCCCGCTCGCGATCGAGGGCCTGCTGGCGTTCTTCCTCGAATCGACGTTCCTCGGCCTGTGGATCTTCGGCTGGGACCGGCTGCCGAAGAAGCTGCACCTGGCCACGATCTGGCTCGCCTCGATCGGGACCGTGCTGTCGGCCTACTTCATCCTGGCCGCGAACTCGTGGATGCAGCATCCGGTCGGCTCCGAGGTGAACCCGGCGACCGGGCGCGCGGAGCTGAAGGACTTCGGCGCGGTGCTGACCAACTCGACCGCGCTCGGCGCCTTCGCGCACACGATCACCGCCTGCTTCCTCACCGGCGGCATGTTCGTCGTCGGCGTCAGCGCCTGGCAGCTCAAGCGCAAGCGCGACATCGACGTGTTCCGGCCGTCGATGAAACTCGCGCTCGTCACCGTGCTCGTCGCGAGCCTCGGCGTGATCGTCACCGGCGACCTGCAGGCCCGGCTGATGACCCAGCAGCAGCCGATGAAAATGGCCGCCGCCGAAGCGCTCTACGACACCGTCTCGCCCGCGTCGTTCTCGCTGTTCACGATCGGCTCGCTCGACGGCTCGCAGGAGAAGTTCAGCATCCGCGTCCCGGGCGTGCTTTCGTTCATGGCGACCGGGCGGTTCGACGGCCAGGTCGAGGGCATCAACAACCTCCAGGCCGCCGAACAGCAGAAGTACGGCCCCGGCGACTACCGGCTGGACATCCCGGTGACCTACTGGACGTTCCGGCTGATGATCGGCTTCGGGTTCCTGTGCCTGCTGCTGTCGGCGGCCGGGCTGTGGATGTTCCGCCGCGCCCGCAGCCCGCGCGCCCGCTGGTTCCTCCCGGCCGCGACGCTCGCGCTGTCGTTCCCCTTCCTGGCCAACAGCGTCGGCTGGATCTTCACCGAAATGGGTCGCCAGCCGTGGTCGGTGTTCGGCGTGCTCACCACCGCCAAGTCGGTCTCCCCCACGGTTTCCGCCGGGAACGTGCTCACGTCGCTGATCGTCTTCACCGTCCTTTACGGAGTGCTCGCGGTCGTCGACGGCGTGCTGATGGTCCGCTACGCCAAGGCCGGTCCTCCGCCGCCCGAGGTCGCGGACGCCCCCGAATCCGACGAGCCGCGCCCCGCGGCCTTCGCCTACTGAACCGGAGCATCGACATGGCGCTGACCGACGTCTGGTTCCTGCTCATCGCGGTCCTGTGGACCGGCTACTTCGTCCTCGAAGGATTCGACTTCGGCGTCGGGGTCCTGCTGCGCGTGCTCGGCCGCGACGACACCGACCGCCGGGTGCTGATCAACACCATCGGCCCGGTCTGGGACGGCAACGAAGTCTGGCTGCTCGTCGCGGGCGGAGCGACCTTCGCCGCCTTCCCGCTCTGGTACGCGAGCCTGTTCTCCGGCTTCTACCTGGCGCTGCTGCTGGTCCTGGTCGCCCTCATCGGGCGCGGCGTCGCCTTCGAGTTCCGCGGCAAGATCGACAGTCCCCGGTGGCGGAACACCTGGGACTGGATCATCACGCTCGGCTCGGCGGTGCCCGCTCTGCTGTGGGGCGTCGCGTTCGGCAACATCGTGCGCGGAGTTCCGCTCGACGCCCAGCACCACTTCACCGGCACCTTCTTCACCCTGCTCAACCCGTACTCGCTTCTCGGCGGACTCGCGACGCTCACCGTGTTCACCTTGCACGGCAGCGTTTTCCTCGCGCTCAAGACCACCGGGCACGTGCGCGACCGGGCACAGGCGCTCATCGCCCCGCTCGGCGCCGTCGCGCTGCTGTGCGGGGGCGGGTTCCTCGCCTGGACCGCGCTCGACCACGACCTGCGGACCTGGGTGTTCGCCGCCGCGGCGGCAGTGCTGCTCGCCGCCGGGATCCTGCTGGGCATCCGCGGCCGCGACGGATTCGCGTTCCTCTGCACCGCTCTGGCGATCGTCGCCACCACCGCGACGCTGTTCTGGTCGCTGTACCCGGCGGTGCTGCCCTCGACGACCGACCCGGCGTTCAGCCTCACCACCGCCAACGCCTCGTCCACCCACTACACGCTGCAGATCATGTCCTGGGTCGCGCTCGCGTTCACCCCGATCGTGCTGGCCTATCAAGCCTGGACGTACTGGGTGTTCCGCAAGCGGGTCGGACGGCACTCCATTCCGGCAGGCGCCGGGCTCCCGAGCGCGCGCTGATGCGGCCCCTGGACCCGCGGCTGCTGCGGCTGGCGAGCGCGGTGCGGCCGTTCATCGCCGGCTGCGCCGCGCTCGGCGGACTGACCGCGTTGCTCGTGCTGGCGCAGGCGGAATTGCTGGCGAGCAGCGTTTCCCGAGCTTTCCTCGACGGCGCGACGCTGTCCGCGCTCGCCGTCCCGGTGGCGTTGCTGGCCGGAGTCGTCCTCGCGCGCGCCGGGGTCGCCTGGCTGTCCGAGACGGCCGCGCACCGGGCCTCGGCGAAGGCGTTGTCGCAACTGCGCGACGCCGTCGTCGGTGCGGCGCTGCGGGCGGGCCCGCGTTCGGCCACGCGCTCCCCCGCCGAAATCGCCTCGCTGGCCACGCACGGCGTCGACCGGCTGGACGGATACTTCGCCCGCTACCTCCCGCAGCTGCTCGTCGCCGCGATCGTACCGGCCGTCGTCAGCGCCCGGATCCTGTTCGCCGACTGGACCGCGGCGTTGATCGTCGCCCTCACCGTGCCGTTGATCCCGGCGTTCATGATCCTCATTGGACTGTTCACCCAACGCGACGTCCGGCGGCAATGGCGCACGCTTTCCGTGCTGGGCGACCATTTTCTCGACCTCGTCGCCGGTCTGGGCGTGCTGACCGCGTTCGGTCGCGCCCGCGCGCAACGGGCCACGCTGCGGGTGATCTGCGAGCGCTACCGGACGCAGACCATGCGGACGCTGCGGGTCGCGTTCCTCTCCGCGCTCGCGCTGGAACTGCTCGCGACGCTGTCGGTCGCGGTCGTCGCCGTGTCGATCGGGTTGCGGCTGCTCGCCGGGGACCTCGACCTGCACACCGCGCTCGTCGTGCTGATCCTGGCCCCCGAGGTGTATCTGCCGCTTCGCGCGGTCGGCGCCCGCTTCCACGACAGCGCCGAAGGACTCGCCGCCGCCGAGGAGATCGTCGCGCTCACCGAAGAATCCCCCGAGCCTGAGCCAGTCGCCCCGGCACGCGCGCACGACGTGCTGTGCCTCGAAGACGTCACCGTCACTGGCCGGTCCGGGCCGATCCTGGACAGCTTCTCGCTGACCGTCGTGCCCGGGGAGGTCGTAGGGATCGTCGGCCCTAGCGGCGCGGGGAAATCCACGCTGCTGGACGTGCTGCTGGGCTGGCGCGATCCGGATCGCGGCCGGGTGGTCGCGGGAGAAACCGATCTCGCCGACCTCGGCAAGGCGACCTGGCGCCGCGGCATTTCGTGGGTCCCGCAACGGCCGCATCTTGTCGCCGGGACCGTCGCGCAGAACATCCGGCTCGGTTCGCCGCACGCGAGCGAAGCCGAGGTCCGCGCGGCCGCCACCGCCGCCGCCCTCGACGTCCCGCTCGACGCGAGCGTCGGCGAGCTGGGCGCGGGTCTTTCCACCGGACAGGTCCGGCGCGTCGCGCTGGCCCGCGCGATCCTGCTCGACCGGCCGCTGCTGCTGCTCGACGAACCCACCGAAGGCGTCGACGCCGAAACCGAGGCCGCGATCCTCGATCGGCTCCCGGCGGTGCTGAACGGGAGGACGGCGATCGTCGTCACGCACCACCCCGCCGTACTCGCCCTGTGCGACCGCGTCGTGACCGTGCCCGCTGCGCGACCGGCCGCCTCCCCCGCTCCTGCTCCGGTGCCTTCTCCTGTTCGCGTTCCCGCTCGCGCCCTGGCTCTCGCCGAGCACGAACCGGACAACCCGCCCGGGATTTGGCGGCCGTTGCTGTCCGCGCTGCGCCCGCACCGGTTGCGCCTGGCGCTGGCCTGCCTCATCGCGACCGCGGCGCTCGGCTGCGGCGTCGCGCTGACCGCGACCTCGTCGTGGCTCATCGCGACCGCCGCCCTGCACCCGCCAGTGCTGAGCCTGATGGTCGCGATCGTCGCCGTGCGGACCTTCGGGCTGGCCAAGGGAGTGCTCCGCTACGTCGAACGCCTGCTCACCCACGACGTCGCTCTCCGCGTGCTGACCGAACTCCGCGTGCGGGTGTGGACCCGGCTCGTGCGGATCGGCCCCGCGGTCACCGCCCGGCTGCGCCGCGGCGAACTGCTGCACCGTCTGGTGTCCGATGTGGACAGTCAGCAGGACCTCGTGGTGCGCGGGCTCGTGCCCGCCGTCGCCACCTTCACTGTGCTCTCCGCGACCGCCGTCACCCTCGGCGTCCTCCTTCCCGCCGCCGGCCTCGCCGCCGCCTTGGGACTGGGACTCGCCGCGATCGCGGCACCGGCGGTCACCGCGGTCGCCACCCGGCGAACCGAACGAGCGACCGCGCGGCTGCGCAGCGAACTCAGCGCCCGCACAGTGGAACTACTGCAGGCCTCAGCCGACCTGCTCGCCTTCGACGCCGCCGAATCCCGGCACGCAGGCCTGCGCGACCTCGACGCCCGCGCGACCGCCGCGGCGCGCCAGTCCGCCGCCCGCCGCGGGCTCGGCAGCGGAATCGCCGTGCTGGGAGTGGGGTTCACCGCCGTCGCGTGTCTCGTGTTGGGCATCCTCGCCGTGCGAGCCGGAACGCTCTCCGGCCCCGCATTGGCAGTACTCGTTCTGACTCCGCTCGCGACCGCCGAACTTGTCGCCGGGCTTCCCGAGTCCGCACAACGGCTTCTCGGCAGTCACGCCGCCGCGCAACGGCTCGCCGCGCTCGACCAGACACCAGCGCCGCACCGCGAACCAGTCAGCCCACGCCAGCTCCGCACCGCCGACAAGCTCGCCGCGGCGAATCTGTCAGTCCGCTGGCCCGCTTCCCCCCGCGACGCCGTCCACGACGTCGAGCTCACCATCGGCCACCGCGAACGTCTCCTGCTCACCGGCCCCTCTGGTGCCGGAAAGAGCACCGTGATCGCCGCGCTGATGCGCTATCTCGACCCGTCCTCCGGCGAAATCCTTCTCGACGGCACCGACACCCGGGACTTCCCCAGCGACGCCGTCCGCGCCCAGATCGCCTGGTGCGGCACCGAGACTCATCTTTTCGACAGCACCCTGCGCGAAAACCTGCGCCTCGCCCGGCCCGGCGCGTCCGACGCCGAGATCCGGGCAGCGCTGGAGCTGTCGCAGCTGGGACCTTGGGCCGCCAGCCTGCCCGACGGCCTCGACACCGCGCTCGGACTGCACGGGACTCCGGTGTCCGGAGGGGAACGCCAGCGCATCGGTATCGCGCGGGCATTGCTGTCCGCCCGGCCGATCGTGATTCTCGACGAGCCCACCGCGCATCTCGACGCGCCTACGGCGAAGGCCTTGGCGGCCGATGTTCTCGCCGCGACTCAGGATCGGTCCGCGTTGATCGCGACGCACCGGCCGGGAGAGTTTCCTGGAGTGGCTGAGTACCGGATTCCTGCGCGGACCGCGGCGGAGGCTAGGCAGGGGTCCCGCGCCTAGGCTCGCTCCTGGCTGAAGTCCTTGAGGGTTCCCCTCAAGGACTCATTCATGGACCGCCCGGCTTCTCGCGTTGGCAGGAAGGCGGGGCGGCGGTCTCGCGCCCCATCGTTGAAGGCTTGACCGCCGCGCGGCGAGGATCCGGAAGATTCGCTGCCGCAGACTGTTCCCCCACACGCCAACGATTCCGCCGTACGCCAGGCAAGGAAAGCCATGGTCTTGATCTGGAACGGATCCCGGCGACGGAGGGCCAGCTTTCCCACTCCCAACCTCGAAGGGCGGGTGCGCGGCAACCCGCACACCCGCCCTCTCGCTCCTACCGGCCGATCACCGCCCAGGCCAGCGCCACTCCCGCACCTCCGGCAGGTCCTCACCGTGCTCGATGATCCAGTGCCGGTGCCGCTCCTGCGTCCGCGTCATCCGCTGGCGCAGCGGCCCGGTCGTGGCCAGCAGTCCCGGCACCCGGTCCAGTACGTCGATCACCAGCTGGTACCGGTCCATCCGGTTGCGCACCAGCATGTCGAACGGCGTCGTCGTGGTGCCGTGTTCGGTGTAGCCGCGCACGTGCAGGCCGGCGTGGTTCGTGCGGCGGTAGGCCAGCCGGTGGATCAGCCACGGGTAGCCGTGGTAGGCGAAGATCACCGGACGGTCCGGGGTGAACAGCGCGTCGAACTCCCAGTCGCTCAGCCCGTGCGGATGTTCCGCCTCCGGCTGCAACCGCATCAGGTCCACCACGTTCACCACGCGGACCGCCAGCGAAGGCAGTTCCTCGCGCAGGATCGCCGCCGCGGCGAGGACTTCCAGGGTCGGGGCGTCGCCCGCGCACGCGAGCACGACGTCCGGTTCCCGGTCCGCGTGCGTGCTGGCCCATTCCCAGATGCCCAGGCCGCGGGCGCAATGCAGTGCGGCCTCCTCCGCGTCGAGCCAGTCCGGCGTCTCGTTCTTGCCCGCGACCACCACGTTGACCAGGTCCCGGCTGCGCAGGCAGTGCGCGGCCACTTCCAGCAGCGTGTTGGTGTCCGGCGGGAAGTACACCCGCACGACCTCCGGGGCCTTGTTCGCCACGTGGTCCACGAAACCCGGGTCCTGGTGGGAAAAACCGTTGTGGTCTTGCCGCCAGACGTGCGAAGTGAGCAAGTAGTTCAGCGACGCCACCGGTCGCCGCCACGGGATTTCGCGGTGTACGCGCAGCCATTTGACGTGCTGGTTCACCATCGAATCCACGATGTGCGCGAACGCCTCGTAACAGGAGAACAGCCCGTGCCTGCCGCTCAGCAGGTAGCCTTCGAGCCAGCCCTGGCAGAGGTGTTCCGAGAGCACCTCCATGACGCGCCCGTCCGCCGCGAGGTGGTCTTCGGGCGGCCCGGGCGGCAGCTCCCAGGTTTTCGCGGTCACGTCGTACACCGCGTCCAGCCGGTTCGACGCGGTTTCGTCCGGCCCGAACAGCCGGAAGTTCGCGCGTTCGGCGTTGCGGCGGAACACTTCCCGCAGGAATCGGCCCAGTGCCCGGGTCGGTTCCGAGGCGCTCTCCCCCGGCGCCGGGACTGGCGCGGCGTGCTCGGCGACCGGCGGCAGCGAGAGCGGGCGCAGCAGCACGCCGCCGTTCGCGTGCGGGTTCGCGCCCATCCTCCGCGAGCCGCCCGGGATCAGCGCGGTGACCGCGGCGGTCGGGCGGCCCGACGCGTCGAACAGCTCTTCCGGCCGGTAGGACCGCAGCCAGTTTTCCAGCTGCCGCAGGTGCGCCGGATCCTCCCGGACCCGGGTCAGCGGGACCTGATGCGCCCGCCACGTCCCCTCGACTCGCTGACCGTCCACTGTGGCCGGTCCGGTCCAGCCCTTCGGCGAGCGGAGCACGATCATCGGCCACGGTCCCCCGCCGCCGCGGCGCAGCAGCGCCAGGTCGGCGACCACCGCGTCCAGCGCGGCGGCCATCGCCTGGTGCATCGCCACCGGCTCGTCACCCTCGACGTACACCGGCTCCCAGCCCGCTCCGCGCAGCAGCGAGTCCAATTCGGACGCCGGGATCCGGGACAGCACCGTCGGATTCGCGATCTTGTAGCCGTTCAGGTGCAGGATCGGCAGCACCGCGCCGTCGCGGCGCGGGTCGAGGAACCGGCTGGCCTGCCAGCTCGTCGCCAGCGGGCCGGTCTCCGCCTCGCCGTCGCCCACGACGCACGCGACGAGCAAGCCCGGATTGTCGAACGCGGCGCCGAACGCGTGCGCGAGCGAGTACCCCAGTTCGCCGCCCTCGTGAATCGACCCGGGCACGTGCGGGGACACGTGGCTCGGCACCCCGCCGGGGAACGAGAACTGCCGGAACAGCCGGTCCATCCCCTCCGCGTCGCGGGAAACCTCCGGCCACAGCTCCGAATAGCTGCCCTCCAGCCAGGTGCTCGCCAGCAGCGCGGGGCCGCCGTGGCCCGGCCCGGTCACGAACATCGCGTCGAGGTCGTGCGCCAGGATCGCGCGGTTGAGGTGGGCGTACACGAAATTCAGGCCGGGCGAGGTGCCCCAGTGCCCGAGGAGCCGGGGCTTGACCTGCCCCGGCTCCAGCGGTTCGCGCAGCAGCGGATTGCCCATCAGGTAGATCTGGCCCGCGGCGAGGTAGTTCGCGGCCCGCCACTGGGCGTCGACCTGGGCCAGTTCCGCTTGGGTGAGCGTCGCGGCGGGAACGTCGAGCGCCGTCACCGGTTCCGCTCCGGCCGCACGACGAGCACCGGGCACGAGGAGTGGTGCACCAGCGCCTGGCTGGTCGAGCCGAGCAGCATCCCGGCGAAACCGCCCCGTCCGCGGCTGCCGACGACCACCAGCTGCGCCCGGTCGGACTCGTCGAGCAGCACGTGCCGCGGCCGGTCCCGCACCAGCTTCCGGCGCACCTCGACGTCGGGGTACTTCTCCTGCCAGCCCGCGAGCCGCTGTGCCAGGAGCCGTTCCTCCGTGGGCTGCAGGGATTCCCACTGCGGCATGAGCCGCGCCGTGCTTTCGGTCGAGTCGTAGGTCACGTCGGCCCAGGCGTGCACCGCGACGAGCGGGGCCTGCCGGAAGCTGGCCTCCTCGAACGCCGCCGCGATCGCCGCCTCGCTGTTCGGGCTGCCGTCGACGCCGACGACCACCGGGCCGTCCTGCGGCACCGGGCCGTCGCCGTGCCTTCCGCGCACGACCGCCACCGGACAGCCGGCGTGGCTCGCCACCGCCGCGGTCGTGGCCCCGACCAGCATGCCGGTGAAACCACCGGTCCCGGTGCGGCCGAGCACGACCATCCGGGCCTTCTTGGAGCGGTCGATCAGCAAGGCCGGCGCGGAATCGGTGAACACCTCGCTGCGCACCGCGAGCGAGGGCGCCACGGACAAGGCCAGCTCGCGCGCCTCGGCCGCGATCCGCTCGCCGGCCTGCTGAATGCCGTCGAAGAGCATCTCGCTGCCGGCGATACCGCCGCCGTAGACCAGCCCGGCCAGCTGAAGGCAGTGCACCAGTTCCAGTTCGAAATCGCGTCCCGCGGCCAGTTTCGCGGCCCAGCGGACGGCGTCCGCGGCACCGTCCGAACCGTCGATCCCGACGAGCATCGTCCGAGTCCGGTCCGTCATCGTCCCACCTCCTGTTCCGCGGACACGGTGTCCGCTCCGACCACGCCGGGCACCGCAAGTGCCAGCAGTGTCGCGACGTGGCGATCGGTTTCGTCGTCGTAGCGGTCGACGATTCGCACGACCCCGTCGTGCACCTCGACCTTCCAGCGGCCGGTCCCGCCGTAGATCTCCAGCCGGTGCCGGACGTCCGCGGCGATCGCGTGGTCCTCCCTGGCGAGCACGCGCACCACGTCGCCGCGCGTGACGATCCCGACCAGCCGGCTGCCGTCGACGATCGGCATCGCCCGGATCTGGGCGTCCACCAGCGCCTGGCACAGGTCGGCGACGTCGGTTCCGGACGACATCGCCGTCGCCGGCGAGGTCATCACCGCGCCGACGGTCGCGTCGACCGCGCCGGGGTGGTGCGGATGCCGGTACTCCCACCGCGCGTCGGACGGGATCCGGTCGCGGATCAGGTCGGCCTCGGTCACGATGCCGATCAGCCGGTCGTCGTCGTCCACCACCGGCAGCGCGGTGAAGCCGTGCTCGGAGAGAATTTCCGCCGCCTCTTTGGCCGGCGTCCACGCATGCACCGTCTCGACCGGTGCGGACATCAGATCGCGTGCGCGCATCAGGTCCGTCCTTTCCTTGTGCTGCCTCGAAAATAGGCAACGGAACCGGTCCGGCACGCCGGTCCGGAGTCACCGGCGCGAAGGACCAATGGCCTCAACGCCGCAGCGGAGCCAGCTGCCGGTACGCCTTGCGCCACGCGGCGGGCAGCGCCGCCACGCACTGCTCGGCGCACCGGATCTCGGCTTCCCGGACCAGCGCGTGGGTTCTCGTTCCCGCACCCGACTCGGCAAGCGACTGGAGCCGTTCCTGCGCGACCACGGCGTCCTGATGTTCGCCGAGCAGTTCTTGCAGGCCCCGCAAGCTCTTCAGCACTTCCTGGCGGTCGACCGGCAGGGCAGTGCCCGCCGCCTCGACCGCGTACCGGAGGCGCTTCACGCTCTTGCGCACCGCGTGCACGGCGGCCGCGCCGTCCGGCACCGCGCCGACCCGTGCCTCGGTTTCCGCGACGACGGACCAGACCAGGTCCGGAAGCACCTTCTCCGCTGAGCGTCGCGCTCGTTTTCCTTGCGCGCCAGGGCTTTGCTCGCGTAGCACAACCAGGAAAACGTCCAGCGCGTTCAGCAGTTGCAGGTACCGCGGCGAGTCGAGGACGATCGCGCATTCGGCGGCCGCTTCCTCCGCTTGCGCGGTGAAAACCTGCTCGGCGCCGGTGCGCACGTTGTCCGCGACCGACCCGGGCGGCAGCTTGTCCAGCGCGGCGAAGAACCGATCCCGTTGCACCTCAACGTCTCTGGCCGGTCCGACGCTCGCGCCGAGCCAGCGCAACGGCGACCGGAATCTCCCGGCGAGCCGTCCGCCGAGCACCGGCGCGAAAGTCCGCAACGTGGCCCGGATCCGCCGGGCGGCCACCCGAAGATCGTGCACGCCCTCGGGCTCTTCCAGCCGCACCGCGAGGTCGGCGCGCGCGAGTGCTTCGACCTGGCTTTCCAGATAAGCGAGCACCACCTGCCGTGCCGTACCGGACTTCGCACCAGCGCCCCGCTCCTCGGCGGCCTGCCTTGGCATCGGCACCAGGTCCAGGTCCCGGCTGTACGCGCGGACCAGCCTCGCCAATTCGTGCGGCACCTGTTCCACGCCGGGAGCCTCGACGCGGCAGCCGCGGCCGTCGCCGAGATCGAGCTGCCACGCACTGCCCGCGCGGCTGATCGCCATCCCGTGCCGCCGCAGCCGCAGGCTGGTCGTGTCGTAGTACGTCACCGGCCGCGCCGCGCGGGTCATGACGGCACCGCCCGCTGCGCGAGCCTGCTCAGCAGGACCAGCAGCACGACCAAGGCGAGCGTCACCCACTGCACCGGCTCCCGGAAGCCCAGCACGGCGAACTGGATCGCGAGCCAGCCGGCGAGCACGACACTCGCGGCGTAGCCGAACCAGTGCGCTTCCGGGTCACCGCGCCACGCCGCCAAAGCGGCCCAGCTGAGCGTGCCGCCAATCGCGAGCACCAGCGCCAGCCCGGGCAGCTCCCAGCTGGACAGTCCGAGCGGTCCGAGAGCCGCGACCGGCAGCCGGAAGCCGGGCGCGCCTGCCATCAGGCAGACGCCGCCGACCAGGGCGCTGGCCGCGAAGACCGTCTCGTACGTCGCGAGCACCCGCTGCGCGGTCCGGCCGCGTGCGGTGATCACGGCAGCCTCCTCGGCCGGACGACCGCCACCGGGCAGGTCGAGTGCGCGAGCAGGGCCTGGCTGGTCGAGCCGAGCAGCATCCCAGTGAACCCGCCCCGCCCGCGGCTGCCGACGACGACCAGCTGAGCGTTCTCGCCGTACTCCAGCAGGGTGCGCACCGGCCGTCCGCGCACGATCTCGACGTCGATCCGCAGGTCCGGGTATTTCTCCCGCCACAGCGCGAGCTGGCCCTCGATGCGGCACCGCTCGCCCGCGGCGACCTCGTCCGGCACGATCTCCATGGTCCGCAGGGAACCGTCCGGGCTCAGCTCGTTCCAGGTGTGCACGGCCGTGAGCGAGGTATTCCGCGCGAACGCCTCGGCACAGGCGAACCCGAGCGCGTCGTCGCTGTCGGCCGAGCCGTCCAGCCCGGCCACGACCGGCCCGGCCAAAGGCGGGACGTCGTCCGGCATCCGGCCCCGCACGACCACGACCGGGCAAGGCGCGTGCGCCGCGAGCGCGACCGCGGTCGAACCGACCAGCAGCCCGGTGAACCCGCCGAGCCCGCGCGAACCCAGCACCGCCAGCTCGGCGCCGCGGCTTTCCCGCAGCAGCACGGCGACGGGGTTCCCCTCGGCGACGACGCGCTCGATCCGCACCGCGGGGCGCTGCTGCCGGACCGCGGCCTCGGCCTCGTCGAGCCAGTTCTCCGCCTGGCCCTGGAACCCGCTGCGCACCCCGGTCACGAGCGGCCCGGTGATGCCGGGCGACGGGATCAGGAAGGCCTGCACCAGCCGCAGCGTCGCGTCCCGGTGTTCGGCTTCCGCGGCCGCCCACACGGCGGCGTGGCGCGCCGAGACGGAACCGTCGATCCCGGCCAGCACCACGTTTTCGTCAAGTCCGGGCATCATGTGCTCCTCTCCTGGCCCGCCGCAGCAAGCGCAGCCGCTCGAACCGGTTGCGGTCGCTGCGATCCTGTTCGGACACCTCGGCCTCGGTGAGCACGATCGCGTCCGATCCGGGGAACACCGTCGTGACGCGGTCGTCGGCGAGCCAGCGCACCGTGAACGGCGGGCTGCCGTCCGGCTTTCCGGTCGCGACGATCCGGCCGCGCTGCTCCGGCAGATCCAGCCGGACGCCCTTCACCACCAGCCAGTCACCGGGCTGTGCACGCATTTCTCCTCCTCGGTCCGGATGTCCGCGGAACTCACCGCGGCACGGAAAGCTCGACTGTCAGCACGCCTTCGACGGTGCGCGCGAGTGCGGCGACGAGCCGGCGTTCGGCTTCGTCGGCGAACGCGCCGCGGACGGCCACCCTTCCGCCGGCGACGGACACGTCCCACTGGCCCTGATGGCCGCCGTAGTCGCTCAGCAGCGCGCGCAGCCGGGACGCGATCGCGTCGTCGTGGCGGACCAGCGGAGCCAGCAGGTCGCGGCGGCTGACGATCCCGGCCAGCTCGCCGTCGTCGACGACGGGCACGCTGCGCAGCCGGTCGATCAGCATCCGCGCCGCGATGTCGCTCCCGTCGGCGTCGAGGTCCACGGTTTCGACCGACGTGGTCATGACGGCGTCCACCCGCAGCTCCGGAGCGACCGGCTCGCCGGTCAGCACACCCGCCAGCGCGTCCGCCTCGGTGAAGATGCCGACGACCCGGTTCTCCTCGTCGACCACCGGCAGCGCCGCGACACAGTGCTCGGTCAGCAGCGCGATCGCTTCGCGGACCGGCGTTCCCGGCCCGACCCGGACCACTGGCCGGGTCATGATGTCCCGTGCTCGCACGGCTTTCTCCTCGCTTTTCGGGGGATCGGCGGCTCAGTGCACCACCGCGACCGGGCACGCCGAACGCGCCAGCAGCCGGTTCCCGGTGGACCCGAGCAGCCCGCCCGCGACCGGGCCGCGGCCGCGGCTGCCGATCACGACCAGTTGCGCGTCCTCGACCGTCATCAGCGCCCGCGCGGCCGAACGTTCCCGCACCGCCAGCGTGCGGACCTCGACCGACGGGTATTTCTCCGCCCAGGCGGCGATCCGCTCGCGCAGCGCGCGTTCCTCCGCCTCGGGACGGTCGGGTTCGTCGAACAGCGACCCGTGCCACGTGTGCACCGCGACCAGCCGCGCGTGCCTGGCCGCCGCCGTGTCGAAGGCGAATTCCAGAACGCGCTCGTCCTCGTCCACCCCGTCCACGCCGACCACGACCGCACCGTCTGGCGCCGCGCGTCCGCGCACGACCACCACCGGGCAAGACGCACTCGCCGCGACCCGCAAGGCGACCGAGCCGATCGCCGCACCGCGCAGCCCGCCGAGCCCGTGCGAACCGAGCACGATCAGCGAGACCGTCCGGGAGAGTTCGATGAGCAGGTCGGCCGCGAGCCCGACGCGGGCGACCACCTGGGTCCGCACTCCCGGCGCGGCGTCCTCGGCCACCTGCGCCGCCCGGCTCAGCCAGCGGTGCGCGCGCCCGAACAGCGCCCGCTGCTCGGCGACTTTCCCGGAAACGTCCACGGTCTCGCCGATCCCGGCGTGGAACAGCTCCAGCCGGCAATCCCGCAGTCTCGCCTCCGCGGCCGCCCAGCGGACCGGAGCAAGGGACATCTCCGATTCGTCGATTCCGACGACCACCACGTCGCCGGGCTTGTTCGCGGTCACCGTTCGCCTCCCGTTCCGCCGCCGGTCCCGGCGGCCCCGTTCCACCATCGCTCGCCGCCGCCAGCGGGAGTCAGGGCCCGAAGTCCTTTCCCCCGGGGACGAAAGCGGAATGTTGTTTCCCCAGGGTCGCCGCGTGGTCGGGCACCTCGCGCAGCAGCCGCCGGTCAGTCCGCGCGTAGCCGGAATCGTGGGCCCGGCGCGGCAGTTTCACCGGCGGCGGCGCGATTTCCCGGTACGGCACGCTGGCCAGCAGGTGCGCGATCATGTTGAGCCTGCCGCGCCGTTTCTCGTCGCCGTCCACGACGTACCACGGCGACTCCGGGGTGTCGGTGTGCACGAACATGTCGTCCTTGGCGCGCGAGTAGTCGTCCCATCTCGGCACCGATTCGAGGTCCACTGTGGACAGTTTCCAGCGGCGGAGCGGATCTTCGATGCGCGCGCGGAACCGCCGTTCCTGTTCGTCCCGGCTCACCGAGAACCAGTACTTGCGCAGCAGCAGCCCGTCCTCGACCAGCAGGCGTTCGAAGATCGGGCACTGCCGCAGAAACCGCTGGTACTGCTCGGGAGTGCAGAATCCGAGGACCCGCTCGACGCCCGCGCGGTTGTACCAGCTGCGGTCGAACAGCACGATTTCCCCGGCCGCGGGCAGCTGCGCGACATAGCGCTGGAAGTACCACTGCGTGGTCTCCCGGTCGGTGGGCCGCGGCAGCGCGGCGATCCGCACCACGCGCGGGTTCAGGTGTTCGGTGAAGCGCTTGATCGCGCTGCCCTTGCCCGCCGCGTCGCGTCCCTCGAACACCACGACGAGCCGGGCGCCCTCATGGCGCACCCATTCCTGCAGCTTCACCAGTTCGATCTGGAGGCGCGCCAGCTCCGCCTCGTAGACCGCCCGGGGCAGCCGAGCCGTCCCGCGTTTCGCGGACATTCGCGTCAGGCGACGTCGTCCCACACGTAGTCGAGTCCGTTGCGGACCGCGACCACGCCGGGAACGGCTTCGATCAGCCGGGTGACCGGATCGATCTCGCTGCGCCGCTCCACGCGGCCGGCGACGGTGACCACCCCGGCGTGCACCATGGCGCGGACCCGGTCCGGGCCGAGGCGCAGCGTCTCGAAGAGCACGCCGGTCACCACGTCCCGTTCGATCTCGGGGTCCGGGCGGGTCAGCGAGCGCAGGACGTCGCGCCGGGCGACGACCCCCGCCGGACGGCCGTCCCGGACGACGAACAACCGTCGCAATCCGGTTTTCTCCAGCTTGGCCGCCGCCGCGGACACGGTTTCGTCCGCCGCGACCGTGACGACCGGGCTCGTCATCACCTCGCGCGCGCTCCGCGCCTCGGCTTTGCGTGCTTCCCGGCGGCGCCACCACCGGAACTGGCCGCCCCGCACGATCGGCAGCAAGTCCTTTTCGGACACCACGCCGACGAGGACCCCGGCGTGGTCGACGACCGCGACCGCGCTGATCCCTTCCCGGGCCAGCATCGCGGCGATTTCTTTCACCGGCGTCTCGGCCCGCACGCAGACCGGGCGGGGCGTCATCACCTCGGAAACCGGTGTCGTGATCGTCTTCATCATTCCTCCGCAGTCCTGCGCCCGCCGGTGGGTCCGGCTCGTTCTTGCCTTGTGCTGCCTAGAAAATAGGCATCGGGACCGTTCTGGCACGCCGGTCCGGGGTCATCGGCTCGAAGGACCAACGTCCTCAGGACGCCGCGCGTCAGGTCCGGGCGAGCAGGCGCAGCTGGAGGTTGGCGCCATCGTCGACAGCGAAGGCACCGCGATGCTCGCGCAGGAACTCGTCCACCGCGGTCCGGCAACCGCCGTAATCGTGGTAGTCGTCGAGCATCAGCGTCGCGCCCGGAGAGAGGCGAGGCAGGACCGCGTCGAGGCAGAAGCGAACCGGGTCGTACCAGTCGCAGTCGATATGCGCGAAGGCGACCGCGCTGCGGGTGTAGCCGGGCCAGGTTTCCTCGAACAGTCCGCGATGCAAGAAGATCCGTTGCTCGTCCACCGGGCGGCCGTAGCGGGCGAAGGTCGCCCGCACCTGTTCGTAGAGGTCGGTGCGGTAGCCGTAGTAGAGATCGCCGCCGATGCCGGGTGAGTCGCCCGCGGCGATCACGCGGTAGCGCTGCTTGGATTCGGCGTCGTCCTTCTCGGACGTCGGCTCCGGGATCCGCGCGAACACGTCGAAACCGTGGAACTGCCGTTCGGGCGTGGCATGGCGCGCCAGCAGCACCGACGAACCGCCGAGCGCGATCCCGAACTCCAGGAGATCACCCGGCACGCCGCGCCGCGTCACGTCTTGGACGGCACGAGTCAGCCGTGCGAGCTTTTCGGGGCTCAGGTACGTGAGGCGATCGCGGAGCACCGCGCGGGCTTCGGCCGGAAGCAGCGCGACGCGTACCTGGTGGGCGATCGAGCTCAACGCCCGCATCGCGCCTCCGCGGACCGGACGACCAGCACCGGGCATCCGGCGTGGTGCAGCAGCGCGTGGCTCGTCGAGCCGAGGACCATGCCGGTGAACCCGCCCCGGCCCCTGCTGCCCAACGCCACGAGCGAGGCCCGGCCGCTCCATTCGAGCAACCGGTCGCGCGGCCGGTCCTGTTCGACGACCTGCTCGACGACCACATCCGGGTAGCGCGCGCGATGCCCGGCCAGCCGTTCCGCCAGCAGCCGGTGCTCGGCTTCCCCTGCCTCGAAAGGAAAATCGCGATCGCCGAACAGCCGGGTGCGGTCGCCGTCGATCCAGGTGTGCAGAGCGACCAGCGGGACGCCGTGCACCGAGGCTTCTTCGAAAGCGCAGGCGACCGCCGCGTCGCTGAGCGGGCTGCCGTCGACTCCGACGACTACCGGGTCCTTCGGGCGGACCGTGCCCCGGACGACAACGACCGGGCAGTGCGCGTGCGCGGCGAGATCGATGTCCGGCGAGCCGGCGAGAAGCCCCGACAGCGTGCCGGTCGGTTCGCCCAGCACCAGCAATCGCGCTTTCGCCGACGCTTCCCGCAGCGCGACCTCGGGACCCGCCGGGCTGGTCTCGAATTCGATCCGGACCCCCGGTTCGACCGCCGCGAGATCATCCCGGACGGTGCGCAGCAGATCCTCCGCGGCGGCTTCCTTCGCCTTCAGCCAGTCCACGGGCGGATACCGTCCGCCGGCGAAGCTGCCGTCCGCGAAGCCGAACGCCGTCAGGACAGTCAGCGGAACGTGCCGCAGGACCGCTTCGCGCGCCGCCCACCGGGCAGCCGTCGCGGCGGACTCGCTCCCGTCGACGCCGACCAGGACCGCACTCGGGTCCATCACCGCTCCCGCCACTTCTGGCCGAGCACCTCGGCTACGCCGCGGCGCAGGCTCGCCGGGGTCACCCTCGTCGACCGCCCCAGCCGCAGCATCGCTTGCGGGAACCCGGAAAGCTGATAGTCCTCGCACAGCGCCGAGCGCACCTCCGGCACCCGCAGCGGCTGCGTCAGCACCGCGCCCGCCAGGCCGAGGGTGACCCCTTCGAGCCAGCTTCGCTCGACCGCGTAACCGGCGCGGATGTGGTCGATCCGCGCGTCGTCGGCCGTCGTGAACAGCAGGATCGTTTCCGCCTCCAGCCGTTCCCGCAGCACGGTCAGGTCGGGCACGATCGTCGCCCGGCGCACCAGCCCGGCCCACGGCAGTTCGCCGGGCGGCAGCGCGGAGAACCGGATTCCCGCGCCATGCCGGTGCGAGGCCTCGTCCCGGATCGTCCAAAGCGCGAGTTCGCGTTGGTAGGCGTCGTCGTCCTGGAGGGCGCGCGCCGCGTGTTCGAAGAGTTTCGCCAGCCGGTCCATTCCGCTCATCCGGGTCGCCTCGACGCCGGTCGCCACCGCGGCCTGGAGCACCCGCGCGGTCTGCGCCGTGCTCACCGGCACCCCGGTGAACGCCCCGCGATGGCTGCGCCGCACCATGATCGCCCCGTACCGCTGCAGGTCCTGGTCGGTCGGCGGCAGCGGCTCGGCCGCTTCGACCCGGGCGGCGACGTCCGGCTGCTCCGGGTACGGCAGCACGCGCACTTCGGCCCGGCGGCCGAGGACCCGCACGGCCAGTTCCAGGTTCGCCAGCGCCGTCCCGCAGGACATCGCCAGGTCGCGGCGGAGGGGATCGTGCTGCGGAAGGGCGACGTCGGTGCGCTCTCGCAGCAGGACGGCGCCGTCGATCAGCTCGACCCGCCAGGGCTGCGTGTTGTGCACCGAGGGGGCGCGCAGGACTGAGCGGCCCAGCACCTCCGCTTCGGCGAGCGTCCACTCGCCGGACCGGCGGACGGTCGCAGTGGCTGTCTTCTCCATCGCGGTCACTCCTGTCGTTACGGAATCAGCCAACCGCGCGAAGCCCCTTCCGCGCTCCGGCCGCAAGCCACCGCTGGGAGGGACCAAGGTCACCGCCTCGAGGGCCAGGCCCAACGGCGATGTCCCGCCGTCCGGGCGGCAGCGCGCGCCGCATCGGACACTCCGGCGCGTACCCGTGGGGCTGGTGGGCGCACGCGGTTGCGCTTCCGAGACACGGCGTCGCGGTCGCAGCGATCGGCACGGCATGGGACCTCGCTACCTACGTCAACCCGCCGTCGCGCTCCGAGCCCCGCGTCCTGGTGGACATGGTCGCCCACTGGGCAGAGGGCGAACGCACCCATGAGGCGCCGCACCACCTGAACGCGCTCAACGGCCGCGCGGCCTACTCGGCGGGCGCGCCGCGCTCAACGGCGGCGACCCGTTCGGCGTTGAGGTGTTCAGGCGGATGCTGGAGGGCGCGGTCGTCCGCCCGTCCGCCACGGCGGATCGCTTCACGCCGACCGCCGCCCGTGACAGGTTCCCAGCCTTCAACGGGGCACGCACGAGCGACGAAGTGCGCGAAGCGGCCGAGAAGGGCGGGATCATGCTTCGGCTCGTCGCGCTGGAAGCCACGCGGCGCGGCGTGGAGTTCCCCGCGCCCAAGGACATGTTCACGCGCCGAGCGCGAGCGGGCGACGCGGGCTCAGCCCCAGGCGCTGCCGGTTGATGGCCCGTCGTTCGCAGGGACACTCCCCAGGCCCAACGGCACCGGCGAGAGGACCAAGCGCCCTTCCCGGCGGTCCGCGCGCCCCGCGAAGGTGGTCAGCATGACCGGAACGCAACCGTGGGCAACAGTCCGGGAAACGCACAGCGGCGCGGTTTTCTTCGCCGGGGACCGTGCCTGGAAGCTCAAGAAACCGGTGAACCTCGGCTTCCTCGACTTCACCGACCCGGCCGTCCGCGAGCGGGTGTGCCGCCGCGAGGTCGAACTCAACCGCAGGCTCGCGCCGGACGTCTACCTCGGGGTCGCGGCCGTGACCGGCCCGGACGGCGCGGTCTGCGACCACCTCGTGGCCATGCGCCGGATGCCCGACGACCGGAGGCTGTCCGAGCTGGTGCGGCGCGGTGAACCGCTCTCGGCGGTAATCCGCGCGCTCGCCCGGCTGCTCGCGGCCTTCCACGCGGGAGCGCACCGCAGCCTCGAGATCGACGCCGACGGGACGCGCGACGCGGTGCGCCTCCGCTGGCACGCGAGCTTCGCCCAGGTGCGCCCGTTCCACGGGGTCGTGCTGGACGCGGCGACCGCCAAGGAAATCGAGAGCCGCACCGACGCGTTCCTCGCCGGGCGCGCTCCGCTTTTCGCCCGCCGCATCGCTGAGCGCCGGGTCGTCGACGGCCACGGCGACCTGATCGCCGACGACATCTTCTGCCTCGAAGACGGACCGCGCGTGCTCGACTGCCTGGAATTCGACGACCACCTCCGCCACGTCGACGGACTGGACGACGTGGCTTTTCTCGCGATGGACCTCGAACGGCTCGGCGCACCTGCGCTCGCCGCCGAACTGCTCGACGCGTACGCCGAATTCTCCGGGGACAACGCTCCCCCGGCGCTGCGGCACCACTATCTCGCCTACCGCGCCTTCGTGCGCGTCAAGGTCGCCTGTCTTCGCCACGCACAGGAGGATCCGGAGGCCGCGGAGCTGGCCCGCGCGTACGCGGAAACAACGCTGCGCCACCTCCGGGCGGGCGAGGTGCGGGCGGTGCTGGTCGGCGGGCTCCCCGGTTCGGGAAAGTCCACTGTGGCCGGAGGGCTCGCCGACGCGCTCGGCGCGACCCTGCTGCAGAGCGACCGGATCCGCAAGGAACTCGCGGGAATCGACCCGGAACACCACGTCCCGGCGGACTACCGGCAGGGGATCTACACCCCCGGATGGACCGCACTGACCTACAGCGAACTCGGTCGGCGCGCGGGCGAACTGCTCGAACTCGGCGAGACCGTCGTCCTGGACGCGTCCTGGACTTCCGCTTCGGAAAGGGACGCGATCGCCGCGGTCGCCGAACAGGCCGGCGCGACGCTGTCCGCACTGCGCTGCGTAGCACCGGACGACCTGCGCGAGCGCAGGCTGTCGACCCGGGCCGGAGCGCTGTCCGACGCCGGACCCGCCGTTTCCCGCGAGATGGCGGAGGACGCCGCTCCGTGGCCCGCGGCCTTTCCGCTCGACACGACCGGAAGACCGGCCGAAACGGTGGAAAACGCGCTCGCGCTTCTCGCCCGGGGCATGTGACGGGAGGACGAACGTCCCTCGCCCTGCCCGCCAACGTCCCTGCCGCACCTCCGGCCAGCGCGGGCACGGTAGGCGGTGCGAACGGGAGGAGACACCATGACACGCACGGAAGTCGTCGTTCTCGGCAGCGGTTTCGCCGGTCTGGAAACGGCTTTCCGGATCCGGACCAGGGCGGGCGAGGACGACGTGGGGATCACTGTCGTGTCCGAACGCGACGATTTCCTGCACCGCCCCGGGTTGGTCCGGCTGCCGTTCGGCGCGGGCGAGGAACCGCTGCACGTGCCGCTCGCCGGCGCGTTCCGGCGGCGCGGGATCGCGGCGGTGATCGCGACGGCCGAGGGAATCGACCTCGACCGGGGGCAGGTGCACACCTCGCGCGGCCCGATGGCCTACGACCAGCTCGTCGTCGCCACCGGAGCGGCGAGCAGGCCGGAGGAGATCCCGGGCTCGCCGAGCACGCGCATTCGATCGCGGCTCCGGGCGCGCTGCACCGGCTCGGCGAGGATCTGCGCTGGGCCGCCCAGAACGCCCGGCACGGCCGCCCGCAGCGAGTGCTTTTCGCACTGCCGCCGGGCAATCACTGCGCCTCGGCGCTGTACGAGATCGCGCTGATGCTCGACACGTGGCTGCGCCGCAAGGAAATCCGCGACAACGTGGACCTCGCCTTCGACACCTGCGAGGACACCTTCGTCCAGGCCTTCGGCCCCAAGCTGCACGCGCTCGTTTCCCACCAGTTCGAAGCGCGCGGCATCGACAGCCGCACCGCGACGGCACTGACCGAAGCGACCGAACGCAGCGCCGTTTTCGCCGACGGCTCCGTGCGGGAATTCGACGTGCTCGCCACGTTCCCGCCGCAGGCCGCCTCCGTCGGCTACGCCGGCCTGCCCACCGACGACCGGGGCTTCCTGCGGTGCGACCCGGTCACCCGCGCGGTGACCGGGCACCCGGAGGTATACGCGCCTGGCGACGCCGGGGATTTCCCGCTGAAGCTCGCCTGTCTCGCCCTGCCGCAGGCCGACGCGGTCGCCGCGGCGATCCTCGCGCAGCGGGCCGGGACGCCGCTGTCCGCCCGGCCGGTCCCGGTCGTGCGGCACGTGCTGGACATGCTCGACGACGCCGCCTTCGCGCAGATTCCGCTCTCCCCCGGCGATCCCACGCGCATCGACGAGGCGTCGGCCCGCTACTGGGTCAGCAGCGGCGTCTTCTGGCGCGCGGGCGCGCGGCTCTCCGAGACAGCGCTGTCCGCCCGGTTCCGGCTCGGCCTGCCCTTCCGCGCCGGCGCGGGACGGGCGTATTTCCACCGCAGTCCCGAAAACACTCACCGGAAGACCGACACCCTGATGGAGAAACCATGACCGTTCGCGTAGGCATCAACGGATTCGGCCGCATCGGCCGCGATTTCCTGCGCCGCGTCCTGGAACGCCCGGACAGCCCGATCGAAGTGGTCGCCGTCAACGACGTCACCACCCCGGACGCGCTCGCCCACCTGCTCGCGCACGACTCCACCTACGGCCCGCTGCGGCTCCCGGTGCGGGTGATCGGCGACGCGATCGAGGCGGGCGACCAGATCGTGCAGGTGACGTCCGAGACCGAACCGGCGAACCTGCCGTGGCACGAATTCGGCGTGACCGTCGTGATCGAATCGACCGGGCGCTTCCGCACCCGCGAGGCGGCCGCCGGGCATCTCGAAGCGGGCGCGCGGAAGGTGATCGTTTCCGCTCCGGGCAAGGGACTCGACGCGACGCTGGTGTTCGGCGTCAACGACGGCGACTACGCCCCGGCGCGCCACCACGTCGTCTCCAACGCCTCGTGCACCACGAACTGCGCCGCACCGATGGTCAAGGTGCTGCACGAGGCGTTCGGCGTCCGCCGCGGCCTGCTCACCACGATCCACAGCTACACCGGGGACCAGGCACTGCTCGACCGGCCGCACCGCGACCCGCGCCGGGCCCGGTCCGCCGCGGTGAACCTGATCCCGACGAGCACCGGGGCCGCGCGGGCGATCGGCGAGGTGATCCCGGCGCTGGCGGGCAAGCTCGACGGGGTCGCGATCCGGGTCCCGGTCGAGGACGGTTCGCTCACCGACCTGACCGTGGAACTCGAGCGGGACGTCACCCGCGACGAGATCAACCGCGCGTTCGCCCAGGCCGCGGACGGGCAGCTCAAGGGAATCCTCCGCTACACCGACGCGCCCCTGGTGTCGCGCGACATCATCGGCGACCCCGCGTCGTGCGTCTTCGACTCGGAACTCACCAAGGCCGACGGGCGCCTGGCCAAGGTCTTCGGCTGGTACGACAACGAATGGGGCTACGCGGCCCGCACCGTCGAACTCGCCGAGCTCATCGGGCGCAGCATCGACCAGGGCTGAAACCGTGATGGCCGCCCCGGCAGTGCCGGGGCGGCCATCACGCTGCCTCATTTCCGGGAGCCGGCTTGGTGCCCGTCCCCCACGTATTCGAGCCGGTTGCGCACCCCGACCACACCGGGGAGCGCCTCGGTCAGCCGCTCGGCGCGCAGCACTTCGCCCGGACTGTCCACGGTTCCGGACAAGGTGACCACGCCGTCGTCGACCCGCACGGAAGTCGCCGCCGGGTCGGCCCACAGCGCTTGGCGCAGCACCCGGCGTTCGACCAGTTCCTTGATTTCCGGGTCCGGCCGGAGGAAGACCGCGAGCACGTCCCGGCGGGCGAGCACCCCGGTGAGCGCCCCGGAACGGTCCACGACGAACAACCGGCGCTGGTTCGCCTCGACCATCCGCCGCGCCGCGGCGGCCAGCAGCTCGTCCTGCCCGACGGTGTGCACCGGGGTGCGCATCACCTCGGCGGCAGTCCGGCCCCGCGCTCTCGCCCAGCCGCGGCGGCGAGCGGCCGCGGCGAAAAAGCCCGGCCGCGGCCCTTCGGCGCGGCGGTCGTACCGGGCGAGCAGTTCTCTCTCCGAAACCACGCCGACCGGACGCCCGGAACCGTCGGTCACCGGCACTGCGGAAATACCGCCGGCGAGGAGATCGACCAGTTCCTTGAACGGCGTGCCCGGCGCGGCGGTCACCACCGGCGAAGTCATCACATCCGAGACCAGCAGTCCGGTCATCGCAGCACCTCCGTGTTTTCCCTGCACCGTAGGCGTTTCCGTACCGGAGCTGCCGGGGTCCGCGGTCCCGTCCGGCCGGGCCGTTCGCCCCTTTTCCGAACGCCGCGCGGCGGTGTTGCCTGGAGCGCGACCGGAGGAGAAGCCCATGCGAGCACACCGGAAGCTGTCCGACCTGTCCCCCGCGCGGCGGCGGGCGATCCTCGCCACCGCCGCGCTGCAGGTGCTGCTGGCCGCGGCCGCCTGGTGGGATCTCGCGAAACGGCCCGAGGACCGGGTCAACGGACCGAAATCCGCCTGGGCGGTCGCGATCGCGGTCAACTTCGCGGGTCCGCTGGCGTATTTCCGCTGGGGCCGGACGGTTCCTCGCCGGAACTGGCGACGATGACCGGGCACAGCGCGTAGGACATCACCGCCTGGCTCGTGGACCCGAGCAGCAGCCCGCCGAACCCGCCGCGCCCGCGGCTGCCCACGACGAGCAGCCGCGCCCGGTCGGCCAGATCCAGCAACTGCTCGGCAGGCCGGCCGCGGACGACCAGCTGCCGCACGTCGACGCCGGGGTATTTCTCCGCCCATCCGGCGACCCGCTCGGCGAGCACCACGTGCGCCTCCTGCTCGATCCCGCTGTCGGCGTTCCAGCGGTTCTCCCGGAAGATCGCCGACAGCAGCCGGTCGTCCCAGCAGTGCACCGCGGTCAGCGGAGCGTTCCGCCACGCGGCTTCCTCGAACGCCGTCCCCAGTGCCAGTTCGCTCGACGGCGAGCCGTCGACTCCCACCACGACCGGCCCGGAGGCCGGCGGCTCCTCCTCGCCCGCGTGCGGCCGGACGAGCGCCACCGGGCAGGCCGCGTGCGCGGCGAGGGAGACCGACACCGAGCCGAGCAGGATCCGGCCCAGCGGGCGCAGTCCGGGCGTTCCGAGCACCAGCAGCGCCGCCCCGCGAGACTGCGCGACGAGACACTTGCCGACGATTCCGCGCAGCAGAACCAGATCCGGGGTCAGCGCGGGTACCGCCTCCTGGGCGGCGTCGCGGGCGGCGCGCAGAATCCGGTGCCCGCGCGCGGTGAGCACCTTGTCGAAGTTCTCCAGCGTCCGCAACGGGCGGGGGAAGTCGAGCGCCAGCTCGTCGAGCACGTGCACGAGCCGCAGCGGAACACCGCGTCCCGCCGCGGCGCGCGCCGCCCAGCCGACCGCGTGCAGGGAAGCCAGCGAGCCGTCGACCGCGGCGACGAGTGCGGGTTCGGTCATCAGTGCCGCCTTTCTTGTGTCCAGCCACGTTTTCCCTCCGGACGGTAGGCGCGGACGCCACCTGGCGGCAGCGGCGTCGGTCCCCAGGTGCGTGGACCTTCGGCCCCTCCGCGAGGGGCCTCGCCCAACGGCCCGCGCAGCAAGGACTTTCGGCTCCAGAGCCGTCCTCCCCGGCGGACCACACTCGGGCCGGAAAGGAATGGAGGTCCCCATGTCCGTCAAATCGCAGCACAGCAAACCCCCGGCGAGCCGGATCCCCGCCGAGCACTCCGAAACGATCGCGCAGCCGCCTCGGGCGAGCTACGGCGCCCGGTCGCTCGCGGTACTGCGGATCGCCACCGGCTTCCTGTTCCTGTGGCCCTTCGCCGACAAGCTGTTCGGCCTCGGCTACGCCACGCCCGCCGCCGGCGCGTGGATCCGCGGCGGCTCGCCCACCAACGGATTCCTGAGCAAGGTCGACGTCGGCCCGTTCGCCTCGATGTTCCACGCGTGGGCCGGAACCTGGTGGGCCGACTGGCTGTTCATGCTGAGCCTGCTCGGCATCGGGCTCGCACTGGCCGTCGGAGCCGGACTGCGGATCGCCGCGGTCTCCGGCACCTTGCTGATGCTGCTCATGTGGGCCGCGGAATGGCCGTTCGCCCGCACCACCGGCGCGGGTGCGCCCACGCACTCGACCAACCCGTTCCTCGACTACCACCTCGTCTACGCCCTGGTCCTGATCGCACTCGCCGCCGCCTGCGCCGGCGACACGTGGGGAATCGGCCGCCGCTGGGCCGCCTTCGTCGGCGACCGGACTTGGTTGCGCTGAACCGTTCACGGGCGTCCGCCGTACTGGCGGACGCCCGCAGTCCTGTGAAGGAGCGACTGTGAAGGCACTCGTGTACGACGGCCCCGGACGCCGGTCCTGGACCGACCACCCGGACCCGGAAATCCTCGCGCCCACCGACGCGATCGTCCGGATCGACACCGTCACGATCTGCGGCACCGATTTGCACATCTTGAAAGGCGACGTCCCCGAGGTCGAACGCGGCCGGATCCTCGGCCACGAAGCGGTCGGCACCGTCGTGCGCACCGGCGACGCGGTCACCTCGGTCAAGCCGGGCGACCGCGTGCTCGTGTCCTGCATCAGCGCGTGCGGCCGCTGCGAATACTGCCGCCGCGGCAGCTACGGCCAATGCCTGGGCGGAGGCGGCTGGATCCTCGGCCACCTGGTCGACGGCGTACAGGCCGAATTCGCGCGGGTCCCGTTCGCCGACACCTCCGTCTACCGGCTGCCGGACTCGGTGAGCAACGAAGCGGCACTGCTGCTGGCCGACATCATCCCCACGTCCTACGAGGTCGGAGTCCGCAATGGACAGGTCGGCCCTGGCGACGTGGTAGCGATCGTCGGCGCGGGCCCGATCGGCCTCGCGGCGATCACCGCGGCCCGGCTCTACAGCCCGTCGTCGATCATCGCGATCGACAAGGAACCGGCCCGCCTCGCCGCGGCCAAAGCAGCCGGTGCCGACGTGACGGTCCAGCCCTCGGAAGCGGAAACCGCGGTACGCGAAGCGGGCGGCGGACTCGGCGCCGACGTGGCGGTAGAGGCAGTAGGCGTCCCGGAAACCTTCGAACTGTCCGCCGAACTCGTCCGCCCCGGCGGCCGGATCGCGAACATCGGCGTGCACGGCAAACCGGCCACGCTGCACCTCGAACGGCTCTGGATCCGGAACGTCACCATCACCACCGGACTGGTCGACACTTCCAGCACGCCGATGCTGCTGCGGATGCTGGCCGCCGGACACCTCGACGTGAGCCGGATGGTGACGCACCGGTTCGGGCTGCAGGAGATGGACGAGGCGTACGACGTTTTCGCGCATCCGCAGGAGAGCGGTGCGTTGAAGGTCGCGCTGTTCCGCGAGTGAGCTGCTGCGTTGCGCCGAAGGTCCGTGAGGGGAACCCTGAGGGAATCAGATTCCTTCAGGGTTCCCCTCACGGACCTTTCCCGCTTCACGGGCGATGGATCGACCGGTCCGGGAACATCCCGCCCGCCGCGGGCTCTCCCGGCCGCAGGTAGCGGTCGTCCATCTCCGCCCGCAGGTGCTCCCGCACCTCCACCACGCCGTCGACCCGGCTGACGAGGGCCTTGATCACCCCGACCATGCTGTACCGCTCCACCACCCCGCTCAGCGACACCACCCCGTCGTGCACGGAGACGTACAGGGTGGACGGATCGACGCACATCTCCCGCTTCAAGACCTCGTCGCGCACTTCCTCGCGAATCTCGTTGTCCGGACGCAAATACGCCCGCACGAGGTCCGCCCGAGCCACGATCCCGGCGAGCGTCCCGTCGGCCTCGAGCACGGGCAGCCGATGCACCCGGTGGGTCTCCATCAGCTTGGCCGCGCGCACGACGTCGTCCTCCACACCCACCGTGACGGCCGGCGTCGTCATCAGATCGGCCGCGAAGAGCGCTTCGGCCTTATGCCTGCCGCGGCGTGCCCGCGGTCCGATGCCGTGGTGGTCGACCTCGCGCTCCAGCAGGTCGCCGCTCGAAACGACGCCGAGCACCCGGCCGTCCTTGTCGACGACCGGCGCGCCGCCGACGCCGCGTTCTTCCAGCAGCGCGGCGACGGCTTTGAACGAGGTGCCCGGTGCGACCCGCGCGACGTCGGTCGTCATCACCGAGCGGATCTGGCGTGTCCGTTTCATCTTCCGCTCCTCACAACAGGGGCCCGGGGTAGTACGCGCCCGCGGCCGCCTCCGGCAGCGGTTCGCGTTCTTCGGCCGACCGGGCCGGGACGATGACCACCGGGCAGCGTGCGTGCCGCAGGCAGTACTCGGAGACCGAGCCGACCAGCATCCGCAGCACCCGGCTGTGCCCGTGGCTGCCCAGCACCAGCATCGCCGCATCCGCCGATGCGCGGACGAGGCTTGGGCCCGGGGCGCCGTCGATCGTGCCGCTGCGCACCGGCACATCCGTGACGTCGGCACGCGCCTCGTCCAGCACGTGGTCCAGTTCGTGCTGGTACCGGGACGCGATTTCGTCCGGCGAACGGGTGACAGCCGATTCCAGGTCGGCGAGCGGGTCGAACGTCCAGGCCCGCAACGCCACCACGGTCCGGCCGCTCGACTTCGCCTCGGCCAGCGCCCAGCGGACCGCGGCGGTGCTGGGTGCCGATCCGTCGACGCCGACGACGATTTCCTGTTCCTTCGCTGTGCTCATGGTTTCCTCCGCACACTTTCCGGCGCTCAGCGCGCCTTTTCCAGCAGGACGCGGCGTTCGGCCGCGGCGATCGCGCCGCGGGCCGCCCCGATCGCGTCCGGGTTGACCGAGATCGACGTGATCCCCGCGCGCACGAGATGTTCGGTGAACGCCGGGTTCGTCGAGGGCGCCTGGCCGCACAGCGACGACGTGATGCCGCGCGCCCGGGCGGTGCTCACGATGCGGGTGATCGCGTCCAGCACCGCGGGATCGGCCTCGTCGAACAGTTCGGCGCACACCGCCGAATCCCGGTCGACGCCGAGCATCAGCTGAGTGAGGTCGTTGCTGCCGATCGACACCCCGTCGATGCCGAGCCCGGCGTACTCGCGCAGCCAGTAGACGACCGACGGGACCTCGGCCATGATCCACCGGTGCAGCCCGCGCTGGTTGCCGAGCGGGCTCGCGTCCACCGCCTCCAGGCACGCCTCCAGTTCCCACTTGGTGCGCACGAACGGGATCATCAGGTGCAGGTTCGGCGTCCGTTCCCGGACCCGCGCCAGCGTCCGCAGTTCCAGCGCGAACAGGTCGTGCTCGCGCACGTACCGGTAGCAGCCGCGGTAGCCGATCATCGGATTGTTCTCGACCGGTTCGTACTCGGCCCCGCCGTCGAGGCCGCGGAACTCGTTGCTGCGCAGGTCGGTCGCCCGGTAGACGACCGGTCGCGAGCCGAACGCGCTCGTGATCCGCAGCAGCGATTCGGCCATAGCGTCCACAAAGGACTCTTCCTCGCCGCGGGCGAGCAGTGCGCGCGGATGCCGTCCGCCGAGCGCCGAGGTCAGCAGGAATTCGGCGCGGAGCAGGCCGACGCCGTCCACCGGTTGGGCCGCCACCTCGGCGGCGTGGTCGGGCATCGCGAGGTTGACGTACAGCCGGGTGCCGATCGCCTCGGCCGCTGCCGGTGCGGCAACGGGGGTCGTATGCACCGTCTCGTGCACGAGCGCTCCCGCGCGCACCTCGCCTTTCGTTCCGTCGACGGTGATCAGCGTGCGATCAGCGAGCACCCGGGTGGCGTCGCCGGTGCCGACGACGCACGGCACGCCCAGTTCGCGGGCGACCACCGCGGCGTGACACGTCATCCCGCCGCCGTCGGTGACCAGCGCCGCGGCGCGGCGGATCGCCGGGACCCAGTCCGGGGTCGTCATCGGAGCCACGAGCACCTCGCCGTCGCGCAACTGCTTCGCTTCGGCTGGGTCGTGCAGCACCCGGACGGCGCCGCTGCCTTCACCGGGCGAGGCCGCGAGCCCGGTGACCAGCACGCCGGTGGCGCCTTCCGGAACCGGCGGAAGGGTGGTGATCGGCCGCGACTGCACAAGCCACGTCTTGTGCTCGGCGATCGCGAACTCGATGTCCTGCGGCACGCCGTAGTGGTCCTCGACCCGGCACGCGAGCCGGGTCAGCTCGAGCACGGCGGTGTCGCTGAGCACCCGCCGGCCGCCGAGCTGCGCGGTCAGCGCGACCTTCACGTCTCCCCCGCCCGCTTCGGGGATGATCTTGTGCGACTGGGAGCCGATCCGCGCGCTGAGCACCCGCAGGTCCTCTTTGGCCACCACGTAGGTGTCCGGGTCCACCGCACCGCTCACGATCGCCTCGCCCTGGCCGAACACCGCCTCGACCACCGCCCGGTCGCGGTCGCCGGTGCGCGGGTCGGCGGTGAAGATCACGCCGGACCGCTCGGCCGGGATCATCCGCTGCACGACCACGGCGATCGCCGGTTCGCCGGTGAACCCCCGGCTCGCCCGGTAGCTCACCACGCGCGGCGAGAACAGCGACGTCCAGCAGTCGACCACTCGCGCGGCCAGCGCTTGTTCGTCGACGACGTTGGTGTAGCTGGCGTTCATGCCCGCGAACGAGGCCTCGCTGCCGTCCTCGCCGGTGGCCGACGAGCGCACCGCCACCACCGGCCGGTCGCCGAGCGCCCGGTAGGCGCTGCTCACCTCCGACGCCAGTTCCGGGGGCAGTCCGGCGGAACGCACCAGCTCCCGCAGCCGCTCGCACGCCGTCGTCAGCTCCGCCACATCGTCCACAGTGGTCAGTGCCTTCGCGTGCAGGTCGGCGATCTCGGTGCGGACCCCCGCCGCCTCCAGCGCGGACCAGTACGCGTCACGGGGGACGACGAATCCGTCCGGCACCGGGTAGCCCGCGCCGATCAGCTCGCCGAGATTCGCCCCCTTGCCGCCCACGGTCTCGGCGTCGGGAAGCCGTATCTCGGCCAGTTTTCGCACGTGTGTCATGACAATCCTCCTCGGGTACGGCGGGTCAGCAGGCGGAACAGCTCGTCCGCGCCCCAGACCAGCACCGGCATCGGCAGCAGCACCGCGTAAACCCACGCGGGCAGCGCCGCGGTGCCGAAGACGTCCTGCAACCAGGGCACGTAGATGAGCGCGGCGGCGAAAACCAGCTCGAACGCGATGCCGCCGAGCAGAAGCTTGTTGGTTCCCAGGCCGATCGCCCGCAGCGACACCCGCTCGGTTCGGGCGGCGAACGCGGTGCCGATCTGGCAGAACACGATCGCGGCGAAGCTGGCCGTCGTGGCTTGGAGATAAGCGTGGTGCAGCGGCGCGCTGTCCGAGACGTCCGCGCCGGGATGCCAGCCCGCGGCGTACAGCACCGCGAAGTAGGCACCGAGCACGAGCGCCGCCGAGAGCACGCCCATGATTCCCCACGCCCGCAGGAGCATCCGGCCGGTTACCACGCCTTCGCGGCGCGAGCGCGGCCGGCGGGACATCAGCCCGGGCTCGGCGGGTTCCCGGCCGAGCGCGAGCGCGGGCAGCGTTTCGGTGCCGAGGTCGATCGCGAGGATCTGCAACACCGTCAGCGGCAACGGGATCGCACCACCGGAGATCGCGAACAGCAGGAACGGCAGTACTTCCGGCACCGCGTGCGCGAAGATGTAGAGCACGAATTTGCGGACGTTGTCGAATACCCGGCGGCCCTCGCGGACCCCGGCGACGATGGTCGCGAAGTTGTCGTCGGTCAGCACCACGGTTGCGGCTTCCTTGGCCACGTCGGTGCCGCTGACGCCCATCGCGACGCCGATGTCGGCCCGCCGCAGCGCCGGAGCGTCGTTCACCCCGTCGCCGGTCATCGCGACGACCTCGCCGCAGTCGCGCAGCGCGTCCGCGATGCGCAGTTTGTCCTCCGGTGCCGCGCGGGAGAACACCACCTCGTCGCCTCCGACGAGCACCGAGTCGAGATCCTGCTCCGGCATGCGCGCGAGCGCCGTGCCGTCCACCACCCGGTCCGCGCCGATGCCGACCCGCCGGGCGATTTCGGCCGCGGTCCGCCCGTTGTCCCCGGTCACAACGTGCACGGTGATCCCGGCGGAATGGCAGTCCGCGACCGCGGCGGCGACCTCCGGACGGGGCGGGTCGACCAGGCCGACGAAACCCAGCAGGCACAATCCGTTTTCTGCTTCGGCACGACTGCTCGGAAGCGCCGCAGCCTCCCGCCGGGCGACGGCCAGCACCCGCAGCGCGCGCCCGGCCATGCTGTCGACGAGCGCCGCCAGTTCCGCCCGCCGGTCCTCGGTCAGTTTCCGCCTGCCCGGTTCCGTGGTGCACAACGGGAGCACCTGTTCGGGCGCACCCTTCACCGCCACCACGAGCCCGCCGCCGATCAGGTCCACTGTGGACATCCGCTTGAGCCGGGGATCGAAGGGGTACAGCGCTTTTCGTGCGGCCTCGCGGGCGTTCGCGGTCACGTCCGCGCCTTGCTCCGCGGCGAATCGCAACAGCGCGAGTTCAGTCGGATCGCCGGAATCGCCGGCAAGGTCCGCGGTGCTGCACCGCGCGAGGACTTCGGCGGTCTCGCGCGGGGACGCGGATGCCGCCCCGTCCGGGCCGCGCAGTTCCTCGACCCGCATCGAGTTCTGGGTCAGCGTGCCGGTTTTGTCGGTGCAGATCACGGTGGTCGAACCCAGCGTCTCCACCGCCGACAGCCGTTTGACGAGCGCTCCCGCCTTCGCCATCGACCGCACCCCGGCCGCGAGCGCGAGCGTGATCGTCGGCAGTAATCCCTCGGGCACGTTCGCCACCAGCAGGCCGATCGCGAACACGAAGGCGGCCGACCACGACAGCCCGGCCGCGACGCCGAGCGGCAGGAATCCGATCCCGACGACGACCGCGACTCCCGCGATCAGCCACGCGACCCGCCGCACCTGCCGTTCCAGCGGGCTCTCCTCGCGGCCGATCCGCGCCGAGAGCGAAGCGATCCGGCCGATCTCGGTGCGCCGCCCGGTCGAGTGCACCACCGCCCGCGCCGAGCCCGCGACACAGACCGTGCCGCTGAAGACCAGCACCGGGGAATCCAGCGGACGGTCGGCGTCGTCCACGGCGTCGGCGGTCCGGGTCACCGGAGCCGATTCGCCGGTGAGCATCGACGCGTCGACGTCCACCGTCCCCTCGATCAGCCGCGCGTCCGCCGGGATCCGGTCGCCCTCGGCGAGCAGGACGACGTCGCCGCGGACCAGTTGGGCCGATTCGAGATGCACCAGCGCGCCGTCGCGCAGCACCGCGCTGCGTTCCGGCAGGTACTTCCCCAGCGCTTCGACCGCCCGCTCCGCCTGCTGTTCCTGGAAAAACGCGAGCAGGCCGTTCAGGATGATCACCCCGACGATCGCGATCGCCAGGTTGGTCGTGCCGGCGAACCAGGCCAGTCCGGCCGCGACCCACAACAGCAGGGCGAGCGGATGGACCAGCTGGCGCAACAGGGCGAGCGGCCAGTGCCCGCCGCCCTTGCGCGGCAGTTCGTTCGGACCGTAAGCCTGCAGCCGCCGGGCCGCTTCCCGGGCGCTCAGGCCGTCCGGCGACGAGCGGAGGTCCCGCAGTAGCAACCCGATCGGCTCCCGTGCGTCGACCTCCGGCTCCGCTGTCGCGGGCGGCGTGCGCAGATGCGTGGTCATCGGGCTCCCTCAGCTTCGAACACGAGAAGAACCGCTTGCGGCACCCTGCCCTGGTCCCCCGGACGCACCTCGGACGTCAATCCGCGGACCGCGGCGGCGACCCGCAGCGTGTGCACCGCCGCGCCGACCAGCACGCGGTCGACGCCACTCGCGCCTTCGGCGGCCACCGCGAGCCCTCGGCCGCTCGCGTGCCGCGACACCCGGGTGCGCGGCCACGAGTTCTCTTCCGCCAGTCCGGCGAGCACGACGGGATCGGTGACCGGCACCGCACCGCGGCGCGGGGGTCCGGAAACCGCGCGAAGAGCGAGATAACGCTCCCAGTCGCGCGTGGTCGCCGGGTCGTCCGCGCCGGGGGTCACCGCCGCGACCACGTCCGGCCGGCCCGGGTCGTCCGGGAACGACAGCACCGGGCGGATGCCCAGTCCCCGCAGCACGATCCAGGCGGCGGACAGCGCGGTGCCGCATCCGGCGAGCACGTGGCCTCCGCCGGGATCGTGCCGGAGCCGGCCGACCCGGGCGATCGCGAGTTCGCCGGGCCGGGTCTCGACCACGAAACGGCGCACGTCCAGCCGGGCCAGCGCGTCCACGAGCACCGCCCGCGCGCAGCGGTCCCAGGCGAAAGCCACGTCGGTCATCCGAGCGCTCCGGCGGCTTCCGGCCTCGGCCTCGGGATCGAGGGCGCTGCCCGGCAGGTCGCCAGCACGGTTTCGGCGTCGGTCACCGTGACCCGGTCCGCGAGCCCCGCGGGCGCGGCCACCGGCAGCCCCGGCTCCGGCGGGACGAGTGCCACCGGGACCTGTTTCCGCAGCGCGCAGACGACGCCGAACTCGCGCGCGGTGATCTCGTCCCCGACGCCGCGGACGTCCACGGCGAGCACCGGCGGATCGGCGCGATCGTCGAGCGGGCACGAGCGGCCCGGCACGAGGGCGCGGCAGATCCCTTCCCGCGAATGGCACCGGCTGACCCGGCACCCGTTGTCCCGCAACGGCTGGCAGAGCGCGTCGCAGTCACCGAACTTCGCTTCGGTCAGCAGTACGTGCACGGTGCACCTCATTTCCGAGAGCTGCGAGCACGGCTTCCGCGCCGCAGGCGAGTTCCAGGTCTTCCCGGGCGCGGACCACGAGCACCGGCGCGGCCGAGCCAGGCGCGCTGATCACCCGGTCCGCGTCGGACCGCTCGAGCGCCTCCACCCGCACGCCCAGCACGCCCAGGCCGCGGGCGACCTCGGCGACGGTCTCCGGCTGGTATTCCGCGACCCCGCCGGTGAAGACCAGCGCGTCGAGCCGGCCGAGGCTGACCGCCGCCGCCCCGATTTCCCGGCGGAGCCGGTGCACGTAGACCTCGATCGCCAGTCCGGCGTCGGGGTCCCCGGCCGCGGCCGCCGCGGTCACCTCGCCGAGATCGCCGCTGGTCCCGCTCATCCCGGCGAGGCCGGACCGGAGGCACAGCACGTCGGCCAGCTCGTCGGGTCCCATCGGCGCGGTTTTCATGACGTGCAGCAGCAAGCCCGGATCGATCGAGCCGGACCGGGTCGCCATCGCGGGCCCTTCCAGCGGGGTGAAGCCCATCGACGTGTCCACGCTCCGCCCGCCCCGCACCGCGGTCACCGAAACCCCGGCCCCGACGTGCGCGCAGACCAGTTGCAGCTCGGCTGCGGGCCGCCGCAGCAGTTCCGCGGCACGGCGTACCGCGTACTGCACCGACAGCCCGTGAAACCCGTAGCGGCGCAACCGGTTCTGCCGCGTCCATTCCCGTGGCAGCGGATAGTGCGCGGCCGCGTCGGGCAGTTCCGCGTGGAACGCGGTGTCGAAGCAGGCCACCACCGGTACGCCGGGCAACAGCTCCCGGACTTGCCTGGCGACCTCCAGCGACAACGGCTGGTGGATCGGGGCCAGCGGGACGAGGCGGTCGAGGTTCGCGATCACCCGGTCGGTCACCAGCACCGGCGCCTTCTGCGAGCCGCCGTGGACGAACCGCACCGCCACCGCGTCCGGCCGGGGCCAGCGCCACACGGCGTCGGCGACAGCGCTGGACGATCCGTTCTGCCAGGCCGCCCAGCCGACCGCGGCGCCGTCGTGCACGAGCGCCGCCTTCAAACTGGAGGACCCGGGGTTCAGGGTCAGGATTCGCACTGGATTCTCCTCGCGGTCGCCTCAGCCGGACAGCTTGCGCAGATACGGATCGGCGGGTTTCCGGCGCTCCAGCCGGATCCGGACGTCGAGCGCGGCACAGCCGTCCGCCCGCGCCGCCACCGGATTCAGGTCCAGTTCCGCCAGTTCCGGCACGAGCGTCGCCAACCGGCCGGTTTTCAGCAGCAGCTCGCGCACCGCCGCCCGGTCGATGCCGGACGCCCACAGCGCCTCGGCCGAGCGCAGGCCGTCGAGCAGCAGGTCCGCGTCCGGTCCGGTGAGCGGGGCGAGCCGCGCGGCGCGGTCGGCCACCAGATCGGTGTCGACCCCGCCCAGCCCGAACACCACCAGTGGGCCGAACACCGGGTCCGAGCGCACGCCGACGAGCAGTTCGCGGCCGCGGTCGGCCATCGGCTGGACCACCACGCCGCGCAGCGCCGGGCCGAAGCGCGTCAGCAGCAGCCGGTACGCGTCCCGCGCGCCGGACGGCCCCTCGACGCCGAGCAGCACCCCGCCGCCGGCCGTTTTGTGCAGCAGCCCCTCGGCGTCCGCCTTCACCGCGAGCGGTCCGTCGAACTCCTCGGCGGCGCGGACGGTCTCGGTCTCGTCGCGGGCGTAGCGGGTCGGGACCAACGGGATTCCCGCGAGCCCGAGCAGTTCCGCCGCCGCGGCGGGCGACAACCAGCCTTCGCGCTCCGCTGCTCGTGCCGTCGCGAACTCTCGCAGCGCGGCGGCGTCGATCTCCGGCAGCGGCGTGGCGTCGGTCCTGGGCCGGGCTAGCCATTCCGCGTACTCGGCCTGACGGGCGAGCACGAGTGCGGCAGTGGCCGGATCGTCGTAGCACGCGGTGACCGCGGGTCCGTCCGCGCACAGCGGCGACACCCGTTCCCGCTGCCCCGGCCGGACGGCGAGCACGGTCTTGTCCGCGCCCGGCAGCACGTCGGCAAGCGCGGACGCGGGATCTCCGACCGCGGTCGGGACTGTCGCCGCGATCACCGCGTCGACACCGGGGTCGGCGAGCACGATCCGCACTGCCTGGCCGAATTTCTCCGCCGGAACCGCCGCGGTTGTGTCCACCGGGTTGTGCACCGCGGCTTCAGCGGGCAGCAGTTCGCGCAGGCTCGCCGCGGTCTCCGCCGAGAAGCCCGCCATCGTGAGTCCTTCGCGCTCGCACGCGTCGGCCGCCAGCACCCCGGCTCCGCCAGCGTTGCTCAGCACGGCGACCCGCCTGCCGTGCGGAAGGGGTTGCCAGGAAACCCCGGCGAGCACATCGACCAGTTCGGCGACCGTGTCGACGGCGATGATGCCCGCCTGCGCGTAAAGCGCGTCGCGAGTCACCGCGGGCGTCGCCGCGGCGGCAGTGTGCGAAGCGGCGGCGCGCTGGGCGGTCCCGCCGCTTCCGGCCCGCACCGCGAGCACCGGCCGGGTCCGCGCGAGCCGCGCGGCCAGCCGGGCGAATTTCCGGGGATTGCCAAAGGATTCGAGGTACAGCACCACGGTCTCGGTGCGCCGGTCGCTCGCCCACCACAGCAGCAGGTCGTTGCCGCTCACGTCGTATTTGTCGCCGGTCGAGACCAGCGAGGAAAGCCCGAGGCCGAGCCCGGTCAGCGCCTCGACGAGCGCGATCCCGACCCCGCCCGACTGCGTCGCGACGCCGATGCTCCCGGCCCGCGGGCGGCGGGCGAGGAACGTCGCGTCCACCGGACAGGACGGATCCGTCGAGAGCACGCCGAGGCAGTTCGGGCCGACCAGCCGCATGCCGTGCCCGCGCACCGCGTCCCGGACCCGCTCGCCCGCCGCGGTCCCGGTCAGCCCGGACGAAACGACGACCGCCGCGGCCACCCCGCGTTTGCCGCATTCCTCGACCGCGTCCGCGGCGGCTTCCGCGGGAAGGCAGACCACCGCCAGCTCGGGAGTCCGGGACAGGTCGGCGACCGACGGCGCGCAGCGCACGCCGAGGATCTCTTCCGCCACCGGGTGCACGACCTCCACCGAGCCGGGAAAACCGCTGTCCAGCAGGTTCGCCAGCACCGCGTGCCCCACCGAACCGGGCCGCCTGCCCGCGCCGATCACCGCGACCGAAGCCGGACGCAGCAGATGCGCCAGGCTCGCCGCCTCGGCGACCTCGTCGCGGCGGGCGAACGCGTCCGGATAGCGGTCCTCGCCGTCCAGCCAGATCGTGACCGACCATTCCGGGCCCTCGTGGTCGATCTCGTACGGGAGGCCGAGTTCGGCGAACACCCGGATCACTTTCGCGTTCTCCGCGAGCACTTCGGCGACGAACCGGTCGATGCCGTGCGCCCGGGCAGCCGCGGCGAGGTGTTCGAGCAGCAGCGTCGCGATCCCGTGCGTGCGCTGGTTCCCGTCCACGACGAGCGCGATCTCGGCCTCGGCGCCGCGCCCGATCCGCTCGCAGTGCGCGACCCCGGCCAGCGTCCCGCCGAGGAAGCAGCCGACCGCGGCGTGGCTCTCGTCGGACGTTCCGGCGATCTCCGCCGCCATTCTGTCCACAGTGGACGGCAACGGCCCGAAGAACCGGAAATACCGGTCCCGCTCCCCGAGACCGGTGTGCAGCCGCAGCACGGCCTCGGTGTCGGCCGGTCCGAGCGGACGCACCAGGCCGACCTGTCCGTCGGCCAGCAGCACCCGTGCGGGCTGGTCCGCGCTCATCGGAACTCCTCCCTGCGCGAAGCGGGGGGGGGGGGGGGGGAAGGGACCGCCCCCCCCCCACCCCCCCTCCCCTTCCCCACGGCGCTAAAAGGGCTCTTCCTTCTCCTTTCCTCCCCCCAGCCTCCCAAACCCCGAAAGACCTGGCAGTTCCCC
>NZ_JBVJOE010000005.1:300259-330439 GCF_055583325.1 Amycolatopsis sp. NPDC104775 | reverse complement strand
AGGCCCGATTTGTAGTGAGGCAAAAAAGACCTGGGAGGTCTGGTCAGCGCTCGGGGGGGCTCCCCCCGGGGAGAGGGGGGGGGAAGGGCAAAGACTGTCCCCGCCGCCGAGCCCGTCATGCCTTTTCGACGTGGATCGAGACGTGCTTCTCGTGCGGCTGCCGCGCCAGCGGCATCGAAATCTCGAGGATGCCGTCGGTGTACTTCGCGGCGATCTTGGCGGCTTCGGCTCCGGCGGGCAGGCCCACCGTGCGGCTGAACTTGCCGTAGTAGAACTCGCTGCGGCCGTCGGCGTCCTTCTTCGCTTCGCGCTCCGCTTCGATGGTCAGCAGCCCGTCGTGCGTCGTCACCGAAATGTGCTTCTCGGGATCGAATCCTGGCAGCTCGGCCCGCACCGTGTACTTGCCGTCCTCAGTGGACTCTTCGATCCGCACCGGGTTGTGCTCGGCGAACGGCCACGGGCGGTCGAGCCAGGCGGCGATGCTCGGCATCGCCATCCGGGAACCGGGCAACAGTGACGTCATTGCGCGCTCCTTTCTTCGCGAACGGTGTCGCACTTTCATGCAACTCCAGGCGCCCGCCGCGGCGACGCGGCCGGACTGCCCGAAGACGATGGACGAAGGTCACCGGCCGTCCCCGAGCTCAGTTCGCGGGCGATGGCGCGGCCCCAGGCGCGGATCACCGGCCAGTCCCGGTTGTCGCCGTCGCGCACCCGCAGCGCGGCGACCATCGCGCGCTCCGGGAACCGCAGCAGGGACCGGTCGAGCCTGCCGCCGAAGAGCCGGTGCTCCCTCGCTCCGCTGCGGGCCAGCACGTCGGTGACGTCCACCGGTTCTTCGGCGGGTTTCGTCTGTTCCCCCACCGGCCCGCTGGAGAACAGCCAGACCGGGATCCGGGCCAGCTCCTCCTGATGCGCCCGCACCAGCTCGCGGGCGGGTTCTAGCCAGTGTCCGATGTAGACAGCGCTGCCGAGCACCGCCGCGTCGCAGCCGTCGAACGACGTGACACCGCCCGCGTCGGCCACCACGACCTCGGCGGCCGTGCCCGTCTCCGCCAGTTCTCCGCGCAGCGAAGCCGCGATCTGCTCCGCGATTTCGCGGGTCGCCCCGTGCCGGGTCGCCACCGCGACAACGATTCTCATGAGACTCCGTCCTTCCGTCGCGTTCAGCGGGCGACCGCGACCGGGCAGGCCGCGTGCGCCAGCAGCCAATTTCCGGTCGAGCCGAGCCGACCGCCGTGCCCGCGCCCTCCCACGACGACCAGCTGGGCGCCGCGGGAAATCCCGGCGAGTACACGGGCCGCCGACCGAGCCCGTACCGTCTGGACTCGCACCGGGACTCTGGGGTGCTTCCGGGACCACGCGGCGACCTGTTCCCGCACACCGCTTTCCCGCCCGGGGACGCTGTCGTGCCACACGTGCACCGCCTCCACCACCGCTCCGTGCGTTTCGGCTGTGTCGAAGGCGAAAGCCAGCGCCCGTTCGCTGCCGCCGGAATCGTCGGCCCCCACCACCACCGGCCCTTGCGGTTCCGCGCTGCCGCGCACGACCGCCACTGGACAGCGGGCGGACGCCGCGACACTGAGCGCTACCGAACCCGTGACGGCACCCCACACGCCGCCCGCCCGGGGCGCGCCGAGGACGAGCAATCCGGCGTCGTGCGATTGCGCGACGAGAAGCCCGGCCGCGGCTCCGAGCCGGAGGCACATCCGCACCCGGACCCCGGGCACCGCACGGCGCGCTTCGTCCGCCGCCTGGCGAAGCAGCCGATACCCGGGTTCGAGCAGCAATTCCGCCGCGGCGGGCGGTTTCCGGTGCGGCAGCAGGTCCGGGTGGTCGAACAGTTCGGCGCGGAACACCATCAGCCCGCCGCCGCGGCCCCGGGCTTGTTCCGCCGCCCACCGGACCGCGGCCGCCGACTCCGCCGAGCCGTCGACCCCGACGACCACCGGCGGAATCATCGCGGCGGCTCTGCGGCCGGATCTGGGGCCGGCTCGCGAACAACGTCGCGTTCGTTGTCTTTGATCTCCCGCTGTTCCTCGGCGAGAAGATACCGCCGCATCGCCGGGCCGTGCCTGCCGTGCCGGCCGCGCTCGGCGACATTGCGGCGGGCTTCCTCCTCTATGAGAGCCTTTTCCTTCTCGTCCATCGCGTGCCTCCTACGGCCAGGACCGGCTCGTTCCGAAGCCGACGCTAAGACGGCCCGGCCCGCGGTCGCTGCTGGCGGACGTCCGCGGCGCCGGAGTCTTTGGTCCCGCCGCGAGAGGCGCTGCGGCCCTCCCGTCCGCGCCGGTCCAGCGGGAGATTCGGGCCATGACACCCGCGACTTTCCCGCTCGGCCGCGTCGCCGGGATCCGCGTCGGCGCGCACTGGTCCGTACTGATCGTGATGGGCCTGCTGGCCGATCTCCTCGCGACGACCGTCCTTCCGCTCGGCGCGCGCGGCTCGCCGACCGCGATCAACTGGACGGTCGCGGCCGTCAGCGCACTGGTGTTCCTGGCGTCGCTGCTCGTGCCCGAGCTGTGCCACGCGTTCGTCGCACGCCACTACGGGCTCCGCGCGGAGCGCATCACCCTATGGCTGCTCGGAGGGGCCGCCGAATTGCCCGAGGAACCGCCGACCCCGCGCTCGGCGCTGCTGATCGCCGCAGCCGGTCCGGCGGCGAGCGCCGTCGTGGGCGGAGGCTTCCTCGGCGTGGCCGCGCTCGCTTCCCCGGTGCTGCCCGCCGTGGTCACCGTGGCGCTCACCTGGCTCGGCTGGGCGAACGGCGTGCTCGCGGCCTTCAATCTGCTTCCGGGAACACCGCTGGACGGCGGGCGCATTCTCGAAGCCGTCGCGTGGCGGCTGACCGGGAACCGGAGCCGTGCCCGGCGCGTCGCCGCGGCCGGCGGCCAAGTGCTCGCCAGCGCGCTCGCCGCCTTCGGCGCCTGGCAAATTCTCGCGCTGGGCAACCTCGGCGGTCTCTGGATGATCGCCATCAGCTGGTTCCTCGCCGTCGCCGCGCGCTCCGAAATGTCCGCGGCTCCGCTGCGTCAGCTCCTTTCCCAGCTCCGGCTTCGCGACGTCATGAGCACCGACCCGGTCACCGCGCCCGGCTGGTACACCGTGCAGGGCTTCCTCGACCAGGCCGCGCACACGCGTTTCCGCACCTTCCCCGTGGTGTCCTTCACCGGAGCCCCGGTCGGTGTCATCAGTCTGTCCGCGCTCTCGCGAGTGCCGGAAACCGAACGGACCGCCACGCGGCTGGAGAGCGTCTGCCTCACCCCGCCCGCCTGCCTGATCGCCGACCCGGACACTCCGCTCTCCGAAGTGCTCAGCGGCGCGCGGCTGCGCCCCGGCCAAGACTTGGTGCTCGTCGTCGAGCACGGCGAACTCGTCGGGGTCGCGGCTCCGTGCGATCTCGCCCGTGCCCTCGAACTCGCCGGACTCGGCGTGCGGCCCGCTCACGACGCAGGCAGCGTGAAATAGGCTTCTTCCTCCTGCGCGAAATGCAAGGTCAGCACCGCGTCCAGCCCATACAGCGTCGCCCTCAGATCGTCGACCTGATCCGCCTGGATCCCCGACGGCGACTCCACCAGATGCCGTTCCAGCCGCCGCGCCAGCCGAGCGATCTCGGCGTGCGCGCGGCTCATCGGCACCGTGCTCTCCGGCCCGCCCAGTGCACCGGCGAGCGCCGGGTACAGCTCGGTCTCCTCCGCTGTCTCGTGCGGAAGCACTTGCCGCAGCAGCACGTCGCACGCGTGCCGTACGGCACGGTCCGCCTCCGCGGTCGGCCCGCCGGCCAGTGCGTCGGCGGCCTGCCGGATCGCCAGCAACGCGGGCCGCAGCAGTTCGTGCTCGGCCTCGAAGCGGTGCATCAGCTGAGCGGGCGCGGGTGCTGCGATCGCGGGGACCCGCAAGGCGCGCAAGGCGTTGAGGATCACCGCGACGTCGATGCCCTCCTGGACGATCGCGCCCCAGACCGGCGTCAGGAAACCGGCCGCCGCGGCAGCCATCGCCGCTAGCGACAGCGCCACTCCCGCCACCGCGCTCTGCACGGCCAGCCGCCGCGCGCGCCGGGCGATCTCCGCGGCGTCCGCGAGGCGGTCCAGGCGGTCGTCGAGGATCACCGCGTCGGCCGCCTGCGCGGCTGCCGTCGTGCCCCGGGAGCCGAGCGCGACGCCGACATCGGCGGCCGCGAGCGCCGGAGCGTCGTTCACTCCGTCGCCGGTCATCACGACGAGACCGTCCGCACGCGCCGCGGAGACCGCCGCGAGCTTCTCCGCCGGGGTGACCTCCGCCTGCACTCGGTCGAGGCCGAGCAAGGCCGCCACTTCCCGCGCGTTGTCCACCCGATCGCCGGTGAGCAGCCCGATCGTGGTGATCCCGGCCGTCCGCAGGCGGCGAGTCGTCCGAGCCGCGTCGGGACGGATCCGGTCCTTGGCCAGCAGCGCCGCCACCGGCTCGCCGTCCCGTTCGACCCACAGCACCGTCGCCAGGTCCAGCCGTCCCCGGCGCGCCGCGCTGCGCGCCCACGCGGGCGTCTCCCGGTCCGCGGCCAGCCTGCCCACCCGGACCAGGCGCCCGCCGACCCGGCCGCGGACCCCGGAACCGGGCACCTCGCCGACCTCGTCGGCGGGGAGGCGTTCGATCCCAGCCGATTCCGCTGCCCGGACCACCGCCGCGGCCAGCACATGCGGCGAGTAGTACTCGACGCTCGCCGCCAGCTGGAGCGCCTCCTCGGCGGTGTACCCCGGCGCGCACACGACGTCGGTCACCTCGGGCCGCCCGGCGGTGACCGTGCCGGTCTTGTCCATGAGCAGCACTTTGGCCCTGCCGAGCGATTCCAGCGCGGCACCGTCCTTGACGACGACCCCGGCCCGCGCAGTGCGCGACATCCCCGCGGTCACCGCGATCGGAACCGCCAGCAGTAGCGGGCACGGAGTCGCCGTCACCAGCACCGCGACCGCCCGCTCCACTTCACCGCTCAGCAGCCACGCCGTACCGGCCATCAGCAACGCGGCGGGCAAGAACCACACGGCCGCCCGATCCGCCAGCCGGGCGACCGGCGCGGTCTGCGCCGCCGCCGATTCGGCCAGCCGCACCACTCCGGCGTACGTGCTCTCGTCCGCGCTCGCCGCCGCCGTGACCTCCGCCGCGGCTCCGGCGTTCACGACGCCGCTGCGGATCGCGTCCCCGGCAGGGCGGGCCACCGGGAGCGGTTCGCCAGTGAGGGCCGATTCGTCGAACACTCCGGCGGTGGCGAGCGTCCCGTCGACCGGCACGACCTCACCGGGCAGGATGACCACCGCGTTCCCGGCGGCGACTTCACCCGCCGGAATCTCGCGAAGGTCGTCGCCTTCCCGCACGTGCGCCGTCTGCGGCACTCGCTCCAGCAGCGCGGTCAGGTCCCGCGCGGCGCGGCGCTGTGCCCGGGATTCGAGCACCCGCCCGGTCGCGACCATCACCGCGACCACCGCGCCGGCGAGGAACTCGCCGACCGCGAGCGTCGAGCCGAGCGCCAGCACCGCCAGCGAATCCGCGCCCCAGCGCCGGTGCCGAAGGTCCGCGGCCACCCACCAGACGGCGGGTGCCAGCGCCACCGCGGTCGCCGCCGCCCAGCAGACGCCGGAGCCGGGTGTTCGCATCAGCCAGAGGATCCCACCGGCCAGCAACAACGAAGCCACCGTGGCGAGCAAGAGCGATTCGCCCGGCAGTCGTTTCCCTTGACGTGTCATAACGCCTCCCGGCCGCACGATGCGGCAACCGTCCGCTTCGGGAAAGAGTCGAAAGACCACAGCCTCGACCGACCCGCGACCGATCCGTCCATAGTGGACTTTTCAGTCCGCGTACAGGACAGCGGCTCCGGTGACCCGGTCCGCCGCCAGATCCGTCAACGCCTCCGCCGCTGCGGACAACGGATAAGACACAGTCCGGACGTGCAGCCGATGCGCGCCCGCGAACTCCAGGAACTCCCGTGCGTCAGCTCGCGTGTTCGCGGTGACACTGCGGACTTGCCGTTCCTGGAAAAGATGCCGCTGGTACTCCAGCACCGGGATGTTCGAAAGGTGGATGCCCGCGATCGAGAGCGTCCCGCCGCGGTCCAGCGCCGCCAGCGCGACCGGCACCAGTTCCCCTGCCGGGGCGAAGAGGATCGCCGAGTCCAGCGGTTCCGGCGGGGCCTCGGCGGCGTCGCCCGCCGACGCGGCGCCGAGTTCGAGCGCCAGCTTCCGCGCTTGCGGACTGCGAGTCAGCACGTGCACCGTCGCCCCGCGCGCGAGCGCGACTTGCGCGGCGAGGTGCGCGCTGCCGCCGAACCCGTAGATGCCGAGCCGTCCGCCTTCCGGCACCGCCGCGCGCTGCAACGCCCGATAGCCGATCACCCCCGCGCACAGCAAGGGCGCCAGTTCCTCGTCGGAGTACCCGGCAGGCAGCCGATGCGCGAAAGCGGCGGGGACGACGGCGTATTCCGCGTAGCCGCCGTCGGCGTCCCAGCCGGTGTAGCTCGACTCCGGGCACAAGTTCTCCTTGCCGGACCGGCAATAACGGCATTTGCCGCAGGTTCCGCGCAACCAGGCGATGCCGACCCGGTCCCCCACCGCGAACCCGCCCGCCTGCGGCGCGACCACCTCGCCGACGACCTCGTGGCCCGGCACCACTCCCGCCCGGTGCACCGGAAGGTCGCCCTCCGTCACGTGCAGATCGGTGCGGCACACCCCGCACACGCGCACCCGCACCAGCAGTTCGCCGTCTCCCGGCTCCGGGACCGGCATCCGTTCCCGCACCAGCGGCCCGCCAGCCATCGGCCCCGGCGCGCGCACCCGCCAGGCTCGCATTTCCGCGGTCATCGCGGCCCCTCTCGTCCGGAGTGCCCAGTCCAGGATGTCCGGCGGGCGGGACCCGCGGCGACGTCCGCAGGTCCCGCCCGCCGGGGACGTTCGGCTCTTCTCGCGGGCGCCGCCGTTCCGCAGAGTCGTGCCATGACTGCTCTCCCGCGCCCGGCGCGGCACCGGCTCGCGAGGGCCGGTGTCCTCCTGGCCCTCCTGCTGGGTCTCGCCGCCTGCGCGGCCCGTGCCGACGCGCTCTCCGGTCCCGGGGTCAGCCCGGGGTTCTGGCTGGGGTTGTGGCACGGGTTCATCTGCCCGATCACCTTCCTGGTGTCCCTGTTCAACGACCACGTCGGCATTTACGAGGTGCGCAACAGCGGCCATCTCTACGACTTCGGTTTCGTCCTGGGCGTCGTGCTCGCCGCCAGCGTCTTCCACGGACCCGCGCACGTCCGGCGCCGCCGCCGCAAGGGCGAGTAGGCCGGGATGTCCCGCACCGCCCGTCCCGGGCCGCCTCCGGAGCCGCCCGCGCACCAGCCCGAAGAACACCGCAACGGCGGCCTTATCGGGCTTCTGCTCACTGCCGCGGTTCTCGTCACCGTGGTGCTCGTCGTCGGGCCCTCGCTGTGGACCTCGTCGGTGCCGGCGCTCGCCTACACCGAACTGCTGTCCAAAGTGGACGCCAACCAGGTCGCCGAGGTCACCATAGGAGACGACGGCGCGGTCGCCGGGAACTACCGCGACGGCGGCAAGTTCACCAGCCAGCTCCCCACCGCGCTCGGCGATGCGCGGCTGGCGCAGAAACTGCGCGAAAAGAATGTCGCTGTCACCGGCACGAAGACCAGCAGCGGAGGTTCGGTTCTCACCACGCTGCTGGCGTATCTGCCGATCCTGCTGATTTTCGGCCTGCTGTGGTGGGCGGGCCGGCGAGCCCAGCGCACCCTCGCCGCAGGCGGTCCGGGCGGGCTCGGCGGCATCGGCGGGTTCGCCCGGTCAAAGGCCAAGATCATCGAGGCGCAGCGGCCGGAGACCCGCTTCGCCGACGTCGCCGGCTACGAGGGGGTGAAACAGGAGATCGCCGAGGTCGTCGACTTCCTGCGCGATCCTTCCCGGTACGCCGCCGCCGGGGCCAAGGGTCCGCGCGGGGTGCTGATGGTCGGTCCTCCCGGCACCGGCAAAACCCTCCTCGCCCGCGCGGTGGCCGGGGAGGCGAGCGTGCCGTTCCTGTCGATCACCGGGTCCGCGTTCGTCGAGATGTTCGTCGGCGTCGGCGCTTCCCGGGTGCGCGACCTGTTCTCCGAAGCCCGCGACCGCGCGCCGTCGATCATCTTCATCGACGAGATCGACGCCGTCGGCAGCCGCCGCGGCATCGGCGGCACCGGCGGGCACGAGGAGCGCGAGCAGACGCTGAACCAGCTGCTGGCCGAAATGGACGGTTTCGACCAGAGCGGCGGCACCGTCGTGCTCGCCGCGACCAACCGCCCGGAGACCCTCGACCCGGCGCTGCTGCGTCCCGGCCGGTTCGACCGGCAGGTCACCGTCCCGTTGCCGAACCAAGCCGAGCGGGCCGCGATTCTCGCGGTGCACATCAACGGAAAGCGGCTCGACCCGGACGTGGACCTCACGGTGGTCGCCCGCGGCACGCCCGGGTTCTCCGGAGCCGACCTGGCCAACCTCGTGAACGAGGCGGCGATCAACGCCGTGCGGGACAACCGCACCGTGCTGACCGCGGACGACCTCGCGACCGCCCGGGACCGGATCCTGCTCGGCCGCCGCGACGCGTCGAACGCGCTGCTGCCCGAGGAGCGCCGGTCCGTCGCCGTGCACGAGGCGGGGCACGCTCTCGTCGCGGCGCTGTGCGAACACGCCGACCCGGTCGCGAAAGTGACGATCCTGCCCGCGGGCATGGCGCTCGGCGCCACCGAACAGCTGCCGGAGGCCGAGCGGCGGCTCTACCCCGAGAGCTACCTCGCCGATCTCCTCGCGGTGCGGCTCGGCGGAAGGGCGGCCGAACTGGTCGCGCTGGGCGAAGCGTCGACCGGTGCGGCCAACGACCTCGCGAGCGCCACGGCGGTCGCCACGAAAATGGTCACCGAGTTCGGTCTCTCTCCCGCGCTCGGCCCGATCGGCTACAGCCGCGGCGGTGCGGCGGGAGTCGCCGACGACAGTCCGGAACTGCTCGGCCGTCCGTACTCCGAACAAACGCAACGCGTGGTGGACCAGGAAATCGGCCGTCTCGTACGGGAGGCCGAGGCTCGGGCCGTGGCCCTGCTCGAACAGCACCGCGAGGCGCTCGACCGGCTCGCCGAGCGGCTGCGCGAAGAGGAGACCGTCGACGGCACGGTCGTCCAGGCAGTCCTGGCCGCCGCCGCGAACGGCCACGCCACGCCCGGCAGCTCGGCCGCACCCCGGGACGCGGCGGCCCGATAGATGCCGAACCGGTGGCCAAAGTCCCCTCACAGCAAGGAAAACCGCTCGCCGACGGGGGCTGGCGGACCCTCCGGAACGGGCAGTGCGGCCCTCGTGGACCGCAGTGTCGAAGCGAAAGCTCAGACGCAACGAAAGCGAGGCGACCATGAGCATCGACCGCAGCTCCCCCGACCGCCCCTCCGCGCCCTCGACGACCGTGCCGCCCGGACTGCGGCGCAACCGCCACGACCGGCTCGCGCTGCTGCCGCACGGTCGCGTCGACGCCCGGTACGCCGATCTCCCCGACCTTCGCCTCGCGCTCGCGCTGACCCGGGAAGACGCCCTCGAAGAAACCGAGCTCGACCCGTTCGACCGGATCACCTGCCGGACGCATCGCCGATGGCTCCACCAGTGCGTTTCCTCACCGCACCACGCGGTGCCGGTCAGCGGCCACCGCTGGTGCCGTCCGTGTGGCCGCCCGCTCGACGCCGCCGTCGACGAGCTCGCCGGCGACGTGCGGTTCTCCTGCCCGCGCTGCGGCCGGACCCCGGAGAACCGGGCCACCCGCCAGCTGACCCGAGCGTGCCGCGCGAGCATCGCGGCGGCCTTCGACCGTGCGTCCGACCGCGACCTGTGCGCGTGACGCACGAGTCACTGTCCACAGCGGGCGGAGCCGATGACCTTCGGCCCTTTTCCGGCGTCCGCAGGAAGCGCAGCCTGGGTACCGGCAGCCGGGACACCCTTGCCCGCCGGATCGTCGCGAACCGGCGGCCGGGCAGGCAGCGGGACGGTCCTCCCGGACACGGGCGAACTCCGCCCGACGGAACCGCCGGCGCCGAGCGACCTGCTGTGTCACGCGGTAGCAGAAACGAGAATCGATGAGCGTCCAGCAAGTGACAACCGACTACGAATACCGCCTGCTCTGCGGAATGAGCGCCTATCTCGACGCGGTGAGCACCGCGGCCGGCGTCGGCCCGGAGTCCTCCACGATGGATCTCGACTCGCCGATGTCGGCCTATCTGGCGCTCGACGGGCAGCTCGCCGTCCATCCCGGACGCGACACGGCGCTCGTCTGGGACGAACGCCACGGCTGGTCGTTCACCATCGAAACCCATTCCGGCGAAGACCTGCTCGTGGTGGCCTATCTCGGCGGCGAACTGGTGCCGCCCCCGTCGCGGGTCCGGGAATTCGTCCGCGCGGTCCGTGCCCGGACCCGGCGCACCCCGCCGCCCCCGCCGCCGGAACTGGGCCGCGGCCGGGCGGACCTGCTCGACCGGCTGCTCGGCTACCGGACCCGGCAGACCGTGCTCGACCAGTGAGGAATCCCCTGGCGCGCCCGACGGCCAGGGTCATGCCGACGGCTCGCCCGGTGCTCGCCCTCGCTGAGTGAGCCGCACGTGTTCGGCCTGGCGGTTTCAGCCGTCCAGCCGCGCCGGGCGGTGGGTCACCCCCTCGATGTCATCCACCACGGTGTCGAGCAGCCGGTGCGCGAGCGCGCTCAACGCCCGTGCACCGGCCGGTTCTCCCGCCTCAGTGCGCAGCCGGGCGATCGCGTGCGTGCGGTTCTCGTCCTCGCTCAGGAAAACGTCCACCCGCCAGGTTCCGGTGCATCGCCCGCCTCCTCTGCCAGTTCGTGATCAGGTTTCCTCGGGCACCATTTCGATCGCGCCGCACGGGCATTCCTGCGCGCACAGCCCGCACCCCTTGCAGAAGTCCAGGTCGATCTCGTAACCGGGGTCGAGCTTGAGCACCGCGTTGTCCGGGCAGACTCCGAAACAGTTGTCGCACTGGAAACAACTGCCGCAGGAAAGGCAGCGACGGGCCTCGTACAGCGCCGTGGACCGGTCCAGCCCGCCGGTCACCTCGTCGAAGGTCGAAGTCCGCCGCGCCGCTTCCAGCTGGGGCCGCACGCTCGCTTCGGCGTCGCTGTAGTACCAGGTGTTCAGCACGTCGAAATCGGCGTCGCGGCGAGGCGTGGGAGCGGCCGGAACAGTGCCGCGCAGCCACGCGTCGATGGCCCGCGCCGCCCGGGCGCCCTGACCGATCGCCGCGGTGGCAGTGTGTTCGGACGGTGCCATGTCTCCCCCGGCGAATACTCCGGGGCAGCCGGTTTCCTGGTCCCGGCCGACCTGGACGGCGCCGTGCGTGCGTTCGATTCCCGGCACGCCGTCCACAAGGGACAAATCCGATTCCTGGCCGAGCGCGAGCACTACGGTGTCCGCGGCCAGTTCCTCGAATTCCCCGGTGGGCCGGGGGAAACCGGTGTCGTCCAGTTCCATCCGCTCGACGGTGACGCCGCCGCGGTCGACGTGCGCGATGGTTGACAGCCACCGCATCCGCACACCCTCCTCCTCGGCTTCCACGACCTCCGAATCGTGTGCTGGCATGCGGTCCCGGGTGCGCCGATACACCACCACGGCGTCGGTGGCGCCGAGCCGGCGGGCCGTGCGCGCGGCGTCCAGCGCGGTGTTGCCACCGCCGTAGACAGCGACCCGGCGGCCCAGCATCGGCCGTTCGCCTTCTTCGAGGCCGTGCAGGAGCGACACCGCGTCGAGGATGCGCGCCGAGTCCCCGGCCGGCAGGTCGGCTCGACGGCCGACGTGCGCGCCCAAGGCGAGGAACACCGCGTCGAATCCGCCGTCTTCCTTGGCGGCGCGGACATCGGTCACCCGGCTGCGCGGTTCGAACGTCACGCCGAGATCGAGTACGCGCCGGATTTCGGCGTCCAGGACGTCCCGGGGCAACCGGTAGCGCGGGACGCCGTAGCGCAGCATCCCGCCGGGCTCGGCCTCCGCGTCCCGGACGGTCACCGCGTGTCCCCGCAACCGCAGGTGAAAAGCCGCGGACAGCCCGGCCGGCCCGGCGCCGACCACGAGCACCCGGCGTCCGCTCTCCCCGTCCGGAAGCGGGATCGTCCAGCCCCGCCGGATGCCCTCGTCGCCGAGGAACCGCTCGACCGAGTTGATCCCGACCGCTTCGTCGAGCTGGCCGCGGTTGCACGCGGTTTCGCACGGCCGGTAGCAGATCCGGCCGAGCACCGCCGGGAACGGGTTGTCCGCCATGACGGCGCGCCACGCTTGTTCGTATCCGCCGGATTCCGCGTGCCAGAGCCAGCCGCGGATGTCCTGCCCGGACGGACAGGAGCGGTTGCACGGCGGCAGCAGGTCGACGTAGACCGGCCGCTCGCTGCGCCAGGCCCCGGTGTGATTGGCCCGGCTGGAGCCGGCGTCGAGCGTGATCGCGAACGGTTTCTCCGGTTCCACTTCACTCGCCTCCGAGCAGGCCGAACCGGCGGACGTTGCGGTCGGCGATCGCCTGGATCTCCGCGACGACGTCGGGCCGGGGCGTCTCTCCGAACAGGTGCGCGTACCGCTTCTGCGGCCGCAGGTAGTCCTCCACCGGCACCCGGCGGCGGATCTTCGCGACCGCCGTCACCTCGCCGCCCTCGGCCTCGAAGACCGGGAACAGCCCGCTTTCCGCGGCCAGCCGGGCCAGCCGGATCGTGTCGCGCGACGCGCTGCCCCAGCCGAGCGGGCACGGGACGAGCACGTGCAGATACCGCGCGCCGCGGAAATCCATCGCCCGCCGGACTTTCGCCTCCAGGTCGCGCAGGTTCGCGACGGTCGCCGTGGCCACGTAAGGGATCTCGTGCGCCATCGCGATCATCGGCACGTTCTTGCCCTTGCCGAACTCCGCCCCGGGTTCCGGTCCGACCGCCGGGGTCGTCGCGGTCCGGGCGGCGGGCGGAGTGGCGCCGGAGCGTTGCACGCCGGTGTTCATGTAGGCCTCGTTGTCGTAGCAGACGTACAGCACGTCGTCGTTGCGCTCGAACATTCCGGACAGGCAAGCGAATCCGATGTCGACGGTGCCGCCGTCGCCACCCTGCCCGACTACCCGGACGTCACGGCGGCCCTTCGCCTTCATCGCCGCCGCCACCCCGGTCGCCACCGCGGGCGCGTTGCCGAACAGCGAATGCAGCCACGGGATCCGCCAGGACGTTTCCGGATACGGCGTCGAGAACACCTCGAGGCACCCGGTCGCGTTGACCGCGACGATCCGGCCTCCGGTCGCCGCCATCGCGGCGTCGAGCACATAGCGGGCCCCGAGCGCCTCGCCGCAGCCCTGGCACGCCCGGTGTCCCGAGTCGAGCGAATCGCTGCGCCCCGGGTCAGCCTGGACGCTGCGGTCCTCGATCGGCAGCAGCCGGTTGCCCACCGCGAAGCTGCCGGTTTGGTAGAACTTGATCGGCTGGACGGCCATGGCCGCTCCCTCCTCACATCCGCGAGGCGACCGCGCCGAGGTCGCGCAAGAGGTTCTCCGCGGTCGGACCCGAACGGCGGCTCGCCGCGAGCCGCTCCAGTTCCCGCTCGATCAGCGCACGGTCGAGATCAAGGAACGTCAGAGCAGGCAGGCCTTCCGCCACGAACACCCGGGCCAGCGACGCCTTCGTGATCGCGCGTCCGCCGAGCCCGGCCACAACAGTCACTGCTTCCGGCCCGTCCGGGGGCAGCGCCGCGCGCACGTCGGCGGAAACGATCCCGCCCGCACCCGGTTCGAACGCCTTCTCCAGCACGATCACCCGGCGCGCGTGCCCAAGAGCCGCGGCCACGTGCGCCGCCGGGAACGGCCGATAACAGGTGAGACCGACCACGCCGATCCGGGTTCCCGCCGACCGCAGTTCGTCGACCGCGTCCTTGACCGTGCCCAGCACCGAACCCAGCGCGACCACCACGGTCTCCGCGTCCTCGGTGCGATAGCGCCGCAGCAGCCCGCCCGAGGCCCGGCCGAACGCCTCCGCGAAGCGGTCCGCGATGTCCGGGATCAGATCGAGCGCGCCGAGCTGCCGGGCGTGCGCGAGGTAACGCACCTCGGTGAACGCTTCCGGGCCGACCATCGCGCCGATCGACGCCGGGGCGTCCGGATCGACCGACTGCCGGGGAACGTACGGCGGCACGAACCGGCCGACCTCCGCCTGGCCGGGGACGTCGACCTCCTCCCAGGCGTGGGTCAGCACGAATCCGTCCATGCACACCATCACCGGGGTGGACAGCTCCTCGGCGATCCGGAACGCCTGCACGTGCAGGTCCGCCGCCTCCTGGTTCGTTTCCGCGTACAGCTGGATCCAGCCGGAGCCGCGCAGCGCCATGCTGTCGCTGTGGTCGTTCCAGATGTTGATCGGCGCGCCGATCGCCCGGTTGGCCACGGTCATCACGATCGGCAGGCCCAGTCCGGCCGCGTTGTAGACGGCTTCGGTCATGTACAGCAGGCCTTGGCTCGCGGTCGCGGTGTAGGCGCGGGCTCCGGCGGCGGACGCGCCGATGGCGACCGACATCGCGGCGAACTCCGACTCCACGTTCACGAACTCGCACGGTTCGAGCTGCCGCGACTTCACCAGCTCGGCGAGCGCTTCGACGATGTGGGTCTGCGGGGAGATCGGGTAGGCGCAGACGACTTCCGGCCGGGCCGCGGCGACCGCCTCGGCGACCGCGCGGGACCCCTCAATCTGGCGGCGCACTGATCAGCTCCTCCCGTCCGGAATGGACCGCGCGGTAAGCGGCCTGTGCCGCGGCCGCGTTGCCTTCGGCCGCCGCGCCCGGGAATCTGCCGCGGATCGCCGTCAGCACCGAGCCGAGGCCGACCGCGCCGGTCAGCGCGGCGAGCCCGCCCAGCAGTGCCGCGTTCGGCTTCGGCAGGCCGAGGCGGGCCAGTGCGATCTCGGTCGCCGGAACCACCGCGATCCGGTCCGGACGCAGCCGCCCGGCGAGGTCGCCGAGTCCCAGTTCTTCCAGCGGGCGGGCGGAATTCAGCAGCAGATACCCGTCCGGGCGCAGCCCGTCGAACAAGCGCACTTGATGCACCAGCGTCGCGTCCTGGACCACCAGCGCGTCCGGACGCACCACCGGTTCGCGCGAGCGGATCGGCACGTCGCCGATCCGGCAGAACGCGACGACCGGCGCGCCGGTGCGCTCCGACCCGAAACTCGGGAAGGCCTGTGCGTGCCTGCCCTCGGCGAACGCCGCGATCGACAGCAGCTCCGCCGCGGTCACCGCGCCCTGTCCGCCCCTGCCGTGGATCCGGACCTCGAACACGCGATCCCTCCTCACTCGGCCGGATGCTTGGCGAGGATGTCGCGCAGTTCGGCCACGAACCGCAGGGATTCGGCGTGCTCGCGCTGCCAGACGTTGCGCCCGAAGATCAGGCCGGTCGCCCCGGCCTCCATCGCCGAGCGAGCCTTGTCGAGCATCGCCTCGTCCCCGGCTTTGCCGCCGCCGGACACCAGCAGCAGCGTCCGGCCCGCCGAACGCACGACCGCGTCCATCGCTTCCTGCACCGAAAACCGCCCGGTGTAGGACGACGGAACGCCTTCGGTCTTCTCCGGATGCGGATAGTTCACCTTGACCACGTCCGCGCCGAGTTCCGCGGCGGTGCGGGCGGCGTAGTCGACGGCGTAGAACGAATCCCGCCCGCCCTTGGCTTCGATCGCCGAACCGCGCGGGTAGGCCCAGACGATCAACGGCATCCCGAGCCGGTGCGCGTCCGCCCGCACCTTCCGGTACTGCTCGAAATCCTGGTCCTGCACCGGAGTTCCGACATAGAGCGTGTACCCGACCGCGTCCGCGCCGAGCCGGACCGCGTCCTCCACGGTCGCGTGCACCGGCGACAGCGCCGCCGCGTCGGACGGGATTTCCGTCTTGCCGTTGAGTTTCAGCACCAGCGGGACCTCGCCGGCGTAGTCCCAGTAGAACTTCTCCGCGAGACCGATCTGGAGGACGATCCCGTTGAATCCGCCTTCGAGGGCGAGCCGGACGATGTAGCGCGGATCGGCCGCGCCGGGGTTGGCGAAGAAGTCTCGCGGGCCGTGTTCCAGCCCTTGGTCGTACGGCAGGAAGAACGCCGTCCCGTTGCGCAGTCCGTGGTCGTGCAGGATCCGGTGCAGCCGGGCTTTCTTGCCGGTGCCGAGGCCCAGTTCGCCGAGCCGGGGACGAGAGTGCATGGTTTCCCTCCCTGATCGTCGGGGGCGCTCAGGTGAAGATGATCTGCCCGCCCGCCGCTTTCCCGTAGAATTCGCCGACGGTGATGATGTCCCGCACCTGGTCGATCAGATCGTCCTTTTCGAGGCCGAACAGATCGACCGAGGCCTTGCACGCGTACAGTCCGGCCCCGGTGTCGGAGATCATTTCGAGGAATTCCGGGATGGCCGGGATGTCGAGCTTCTCCATTTTCCGCTCGAGATACTGCGTCAGCACCGACGAGACGCCGGGCAGACCGCCCGCCCAGGTGGCCAGGTGCAGGCCCGGATTGCCGACGGTGGCCAGCTTGATGTGGTCGTGCCGGGCCTTGTGCACGGCGTCCAGGCCGAAAAAGGTGAAGAACAAATCGGCTTCGATGCCTTCGGCGCGCGCCCCGTTGGCCATGATCAGGCCGGGGTAGATCGCTTCCAGCGAGCCTTTGGAAATGATGATGGAAACTTTTTCGATCATGCCGGTTCCTCTCAGATGCACCCGCGCGGTTTCGGGATTCCGGCGATTTTCGCGGCCAGTTTGGCCGGGCCCTGCGGGAAAAGCCGGTACAGGTCCTTGATCGGGACGCCGGACGTGCGCCCGAGCGCCCGCACCGTCGGGCCGGTGCCCTTCTCCGCGTACTCCCGCCGCATGAACCCGATGACCTTCCAGTGCTCGTCGGTCAGCGGGTCGATGCCGGATTCGCGGGCGATCTCCGGAGCCATCCGTTCGGTCCAGGAGGCCGGGTCGGTGAAGAAGCCCTCGTCGTTGACAGGCACCTCGGTGCCCGCGTAGGTCGCGGTGGGCATGAGCGTCCTTTCCGGTCAGCGTTCTCGGTGGTCCGCCGTCGCCGGGAATTCCTTGCCCGCACGGGGCATTTCGGCGGAGACGCCGGGAATTTCCCGGCCGGGCAGCAGGCTGTGCCAGTAGAACCAGGAGAACATCAGCTTGCCGAGATGGTTCAGCCGCGACTCGCGCAGCAGCGGAAGCCCGGCCGCCGCCGGGAAATGACCGGGCAGCGGCTCGGTGTCGTAGTTGAAGTCGATGAGCATCGCCTTGTGGAAACCGCTCTCGATGAAGCAGTTGGTGTGCCCGTCGAATCCGGGGTCGAGCGGACGGCCGGCGAGGTACCGCGCGACGTTGCGGGCCAGCACCGCACCCTCGAAGTGGGTGACCGAGCCGGCCTTGGACGCCGGCACCCCGGCGGCGTCGCCGAGCGCGAAGATGTTGGGGTAAGCCGTGGACTGCAGCGTGTGCGGATCGACGGAAACGAACCCGAACTCGTCGCCCAGCCCGGGCGAACGGTCCACATAGGACGCCCCGCTGTGCATCGGCACCACCACGGCGAGATCGAACGGGACCTCGCGGCCGTCGTAGGAGACCAGCCGCCCGCCCTCGCCGTCGACCTCGCCGGTGTTGAACTCGGTCACCAGCTCGATGCCCTTTTCCTCCAGCAGGCCGGCGAGCGTCTTGGCCGCCACCGGCTTGGTGAACGCGGAGTCGAGCGGCGTGACGTAAGTGATCCGCACTTCGTCGCGGATTTCCTGCTCGGTGAAGTACCAGTCGGCGAGGAAGCAGAATTCCAGCGGGGCGACCGGGCATTTGATCGGCAGGTCGATCACGTTCACCACGAGGTGCCCGCCGGTGAAGTCGTCGAGCGCGGACGCGAGCGCCATCGCCCCGGCGTAGTCGTAGAAGGTGTGCACCGTTTCCCGCCAGCCCGGGCCGGTGAGTCCTTCGGTCTCCTCGGGCACGAGCCGGGCGCCGGTCGCGATGACGAGCGCGTCGTAGGACAGCGTCGTGCCGTCCGTGAGACGGACCCGCGAGATGTCGGCGTCGACGTGGTCCACCGCGCTCCGGTGGTACTCGATTCCCCGGTGCAGCTGCGCCGGCCGGGACCGGATGAGGTCCTCCGGCTGGGCGAGCCCGAACGGCACGAACAACAGGCCCGGCTGGTACACGTGGTCGTCGTCGCGGTCCACCACGGTGATCCGGGCCTGCTCGCCCAACCCGCGCCGCAGCCGGTTCGCGGCCAGGGTGCCTCCCGTTCCGCCGCCGAGAATCACGATGTGCTTGCTCACCGCTCCAGTCTCGAAGCGGCGCGCGGGCCCGGTTAGGGTCTTCGGTCACCGGCGAAAGCGACCAAGGAGGGCCGGTTACCGCAGCGCGACGGTCAGCAGCACCACCGCGTCTCGCAGCGCCTGCAGCCCATGGCGTTCCGGCGGGATGACGGCCAGCTGCCCGCGTTCAAGCGTCCATTCCGTGTCCTGGGTGTGCAGCCGCACCGTGCCGGCGACGACCTGGAGCGTGGCCGCGGGCGGCGAGTCGTGCTCGGCCAGCTCGGCTCCCTCCCCCAGCGCGATCAGCGTCGCCCGCTGCGAGGTTCCGGACACCAGCGTCCGCGCGGCCCGCCGTGATCCGTGCGCGCTCGCCTCGGCCAGCAGTTCCGCGGCTACCGCGTCGATCGAGGACACTGCCGGGTGATCGCTCATCGCGCCTGCTCCCTCCGCCGCGGGAATCCCTCGGCTCGGCTTTCATCATGCCCGGCTTCGGATCTGCGGAGAAGATCGACGCGCCGTTCGGAAGCACGCCTCGGTCGGCGGGGTTCAGGGCGCACCGAACCCCGCCGACCGCTCGTCAACGGGTTCCGCGCGGGGCGGCGTTCTCGCTGAACTTCCCCTGCCACGAGGCTTGCGCGCCGGAATCGCCGATGCGGTAGACGTCGTAAAGGGTCGCACCGGCGGCGAGGATCGCGACCACTGCGATCGCTGTCGTGACCTTCGTCGACGCGGGCGCGAGGTAAGTCTTGCGGCGCGCGGCGGTGGCGACCGCGGCGTTCTCCTCCGCGGCCCCAGCGTCGGATGTGCCCGCCAGCATGGTGTTTTCGCGCTGACGCCACCACACCACCAGCGCGAGCACGGCGATCGGGATCGCGACCCAGAGCGCGGTGTCGCCCAGTTCGGTGTGGTCGCGCAGCAGCTGCGTCCGCGGGACTCGCCGCTCGAGCCATTCCCCGGCGTCCGTGGTGATCGGAACCAAGATCACCACGAGCACGGCCAGCACGGCGTTCGGGCCGGCGAGCTTGCCGCGTGCTTTCGGCCAGACGCTGCTCAGCACCAGCAGCAGCGCGCTCAACGGCAGCAGCACGACAATCGCGTGCACGAGCAGGATGTGGGCCGGCAGGCCGTTCACGGTCGTCATGATGTCCTTAATGTGGTGGGGTTTCGCAATTCGGGGGAAAGCGGGTGCACTGTGGCCTCGCGCGGCCCAGCGCGCACCGGACAGATCATCGGCCCTCGCCGGTCAGCCGCAGCGCCAGGGTCGGGCACGCGGCGACGGCCCGGCGCGCGTCCGGCAGCACCGGGCCCGGCACCGGTCGATCGGCGAGGACGGGGTAGCCCCACTCGTCGAGATCGATCAGCTCGGGCAGCAGTTCGGCGCAGATTCCGTGGGCGCGGCAGGCGATCGGGTCGACCCGCACCCGCCGGGAGCGTCGTTCGGCCATGGTCACGTCCACTCGCCGCTTCGGTCGTTCCATCCCGGCAGGGGCAGCGTGGGGTGCGCCGCCCAGGCGCACGGACGCCCGGCGAGGTGGGCTCGCAGGTCGTAGGCGAAACACCGCAGCGCGCTCGCGGCCAGCCGGACGGCGCCGTCGGGATGGGCGCACGCGCCTCGCCCGGGGATGATCGAGAGCCGGGTCCGGAGCCGTTGCCCGGCGTGGGCCGCCGCCCGGCCGCCGAGCACCAGAGAGGTGAAATCGTCGGCGATGGCGGGAAGACCGAGCATGCACGGACCGCATTGCCGCGCGGACTCGCCCGCCAGGTAGCGCAGCACCCGGGCGGTTTCGGCGAGACCGCAGGCGCGCGCGGGCAACACGGTCAGCGAGGCCACGCCGAGCGACGCGCCCGCCGCGTGAAGGTCCTCATGGGACAGTCGGGTGCCTGCCGCGGCAGGCGCGGGCAGCCAGGTGCCGCCATATCCGCCGAACAGGATCGCTTGCGGGTCCCCGGCCGGGCCGCCCGCCTGGTCGAGCACCTCCGCGACCGGACTGCCGAGCGCGGTTTCGTACACCCCCGGCCGGACGACTGCGCCCCCGGCCGTGACCAGCGTGGTTCCGGGTGATTCCCGCGTGCCGCAGCCGCGGAACCACTCCGGGCCGAAACGGGCGATCAGGGCGAGATGGGCAAGAGTTTCGACGTTGTCGACCAGGGTCGGCCGCCCGTGCACGCCGCGTTCGGAGGGGCGGGGCGGTTTCGCGGTCGGCCGGGCGTCGCCGGTCTCGATGAAGTTGACGAGCGCGGACTCCTCGCTCGCCACATATCGGCCGGGCACCCGCGCCAGGCGCAGCGGGACCTCTCCGCTCGGCCGCCCGGCCAGTGCCGTGGCCACGGAACCCGCGATCGGGTCGTCGCGGTGCACGCACAGGATGATCTCCGTCGCGTCGACCGCCATCGCGGCCAGTACGGCTCCGTCGAGGACGAGGTGCGGCGCGACGGTGAGCAGGGCGCGGTCCTTGCCGCTCGCCGGTTCGCCCTCGCAGCCATTGGCTACGACGACCGGGCGGCGGCCGCGAGCGACGGCACGCAGTTTGCGGCCGGTCGGGAAACCCGCCCCGCCGCGCCCGCGCAGGCCCGACTCGTCCACTGTGGACAACAGCCTGGCCCGGCCGTTCCGTCCCGCGTAGCGCTCGACGGGCAGCGGACCGTACCGAGCGGTGTGCTCGGCGAATCCGGCGGAGTGCCGCGCTTCCAGCCAGCCCGCGAGGAGGCGACGCGGACGGGACGGATCCGGTGGAGGCAGCGGACCGCTGGCTGCCTGCGGAATCCGAGCGGTGGTCATCACAAGCCTCCCAGGGTTCCGCGCCGGGCCTCGGTGTCGGGATGCCGCACTGTCGCGCGCCATCCCACGGCCGCCGCGGCGGCGAGCACGCAGGCGATCAGCAGCACCCGGACCCAGGTCAGCCGGGAATCGGCGCCACCGATCGCGTAGCCGTGCACCACGGCCGCCGGCCAGGAGAGGTAGGCCGCCCAGTGAATGGCTTTCCAAGCCCTGGCGTTGATTCGCGGGCGCAGCAGGCTCGAAACCACCACCGCGACAAGCAGATCGAACGCCACCGCCCCGATGCCCAGCGACAGCGGGTGGTAGGCCGAGACGAACGGGACCACCACACTGATCCACCGGATGCCCGCGTAGGTGTCGATGATCGCCGCCGCGATGTGCACGGCCAAGAAGGCCAGCGTGACCAGGGACAGATTCCGGTGGAAGGCGGCGACGGCGAATCTCGGCCACCTCGGGGACGCGAGCCGGGCGCTGGAGATCGCGCCGAGAATCACCACAGCGGTGAACAACACCAGCGCGGCCAATCCGGTCGCGCGGCTCACGTACCACAACGCGTTCACGCCGGAGCCTCCGTCGGGTCCGGCCAGCCGGCGACCCGGACGACCTGTCCGTCCCGGGCGACCAGGCGAGCGGGCAGTCGGCGTTCCGCCAGCCACGCCGGCGCTTGCCCGCCGAGCACTACGGCCGCGGTGCTGGCCGTGTTGGCGTCCGCGCAGGTGGCCGCGGCGACGGTCACGGTCCGCCAGTGGGAATCCGGGACGTCGCCGGTGCGCGGATCGACAATGTGGTGCAGAGTCCGCCCGGCGCGCTGCCAGGTGCGGCACGCCGTGCTGGACGTGGCCACTCCGCCGCTCTGCACGGCGATCACCGGATCGCGGCGGGGGTCGACGGCGGCGTGATCGTCGCCGACCGCCACCTCCCAGCCCCCGGCCGGAGCGGGACCCGAGACAGCGACGTCACCGCCGAGCCCGACCAGCACGCCGCAGCCGAGTGCCCGCGCGATCGCGGCGCTGGCCCGGTCGGCCGCCCACGCTTTCGCGGTAGCGCCCAGATCCAGCATCACCCCGCGAGGCACGACGACCTCGCCCCGGGACCAGTCCGCGGTGATCCGCCACCAGCCCGGAGCCGCGCCCGCGGGTTCGGCCGGGGTCGCGAGATCGCGGGCGATCGCAGCGAAATCCCGGTCGTAGCCGAGATCGCACACGGCCTTCCCGACCGTCGGATCGACCAGCCCCTCGGTCGCCTCGGCAGCGTGCAAGGCGACCTGCAACGCTTCGGCCAGCAACCCGCTGACCCGCACGGGACACCCGGCGTGCCGGTGCAGTTCGGCGATCTCCGAATCGTCGCGAAACCGGCTGCACGCCTCGTCGACAGCCCGCAGTTCGGCTTGAAGCGCCTCAGTCGCGGCAGGCAGCCGGTCCGGGTCGGTGACCACGAGTTCGGCGGTAGTGCCCAGGGCGCGGAACCTGGTGCTCGCGAGCGGTCCGGCGGTCGTGGTCATGAGCCGCCCGAGCGCGCGGCGGCATGGTGCCGCCGGCCGGTCACCGGTGCCTGCGCGGGCGGACGGATGGCTGGCGGCGCGGGGTTCTCGGCGGACGTTTCCGGCGCTGTGGACGTCGAGGAGGTGGCGGGCGAGGTCTCGGCGGGAGCCGGAGCACTGGGGTCCGCGGTGGCTTCCCGGGCGAGCGTCACGCCGAAGACCGTGGCCAGCACCAGACCGCCCAAGCCCGCGGACCACGTCGCCACCTCGACGCTGCGACGTCCGCGGGCGCGGGCCCGGATGCGGTGCCGGTGATTCACGCGGGTCTCCTTCTGGCCGGGAGGGCTGCTGCCAGTGTCGGCGGAAGTCCTGGGGAAAATCTGGGAAACCGGGCCGCGGATGCCGCGCGCGGTCCGGGCAGGCACGATTGCGGGATGGACACTGCGCGCCGCGGCTCCGGCCGGGTCTTGCTGGTCGAGGACAACGCCGAACTGGCCGGTCTCCTCACCGAACTGCTGTCCGAAGAGGGCTACGAGGTCGAAACCGCCGCGGACGGGCATCGCGGCCTGCACCTCGGCTTGGTGCGGCAGTACGACGTGGTGATCCTGGACCGGGGCCTGCCCGCGCTCGACGGCCTCGACGTGCTCGCCCGGCTGCGCGGCAAGGGCGTCACGACGCCGGTGCTGGTGCTTTCCGCGCTCGGCAACCCCGCCGACCGGGTCGCGGGCCTGGACGCCGGAGCCGAGGACTATCTGCCCAAACCGTTCGACGTGGACGAACTGCTCGCCAGGGTGCGCGCCCTGCGCCGCAGGCACCTCGACGTCGCGCGGGTGCTGCCGGTCGGGGCGCTGCGGCTGAACCTGGACACCCGGCAGGTGGAGCCCGGCCCCGGGGCGGGCGCGGGCGAGCCGGTCCGGCTGTCCGAACGGGAATGCGCGCTGCTGGCGACGCTCGCGGGACGGCCCTCCCGGGTCTTCACCCGGCGCGATCTGCTCGGGCTGGCCTTCCCCGAGGCGGACAGCGAGGCAGTCGTCGACACCTACGTGTCGTACCTGCGCAGAAAGCTCGGACGGACCGTGATCGCGACGGTCCACGGACGCGGATACCAACTGGGCGCCCCGTGAGCCGGACGCCGCCTTCGACCGAAGCGAGGCTGCTGCGACGCGCGACCTGGCGGCTGGGCCTGCAGGTCGGGCTGTCCGTCGCGGCGATCGTCGTGCTGTTGTCGGGCCTGGCGGTGCTCATGGTGCTGCGAAGTCAGCAGACCGGCGTGACCACGCTGCTGCAGCAAGCCGTCTCGCAGGCCGACGACGTGCAGGATCCGCCCGCCGGGGTCTGGCTCGCCATCCAGGGGCCCGGCGGCCTGACCGCGACCCCCGACGCACCCGCCGTCCTGCCCGATCGCGCGGCGCTGGCGGACGTCGCGAAAACCGGAACCGCGCGAACCGACGAGGTCCGCGGCGGCGGGGCGGCCTTCCAGGTCTACACCCAGCAGCGCGGCACGCAGACCGTGCAAGCGGCACTGGACCTGCGGGCGAACCACGAAGAACGCGAGCGGCTGCTCGCCGCCATGCTCTTCAGCGGCGGTCTGGGGCTGGTGCTGGCCGTGGGCGCGGGCGTGTGGTTCGGCCGGCGCGCCGTCGCGCCGCTGGCCACCGCGCTGGGCATGCAGCGGCGGTTCGTCGCCGACGCCAGCCACGAACTCCGCACTCCGCTGACCCTGCTGTCCACCCGCGCCCAGGTGCTGCGCCGGCACCTGCGGCGCGGCGACTCCCGGGAACGGCTGACCGCCGAGATCGACGGAGTCGTCGCGGACGCCGGGCACCTCACCGACATTCTCGAAGATCTCCTGCTGGCCGCCGACGTCCGCGCGGACGGGCTCACCGCGACGCTCGACCTCGTGGAACTCGCCGCCCGGGCGGCCGCCGCCGGGACCCCGGCCGCGGCCGAACGCTCGGTCGTCATCGAGGCGCGCCCGACGGTCCCGGCGCTGCTCGTGCGCGGCACCCACGGCGGTCTCCTCCGCGCGGTGACCGCGTTGGTCGACAACGCCGTCACCCACGCCCGTTCGTCGGTCGCCATCACGACCAGGCGGGCCGGGACCACCGCCGTCGTCGAGGTTTCCGACGACGGCCCCGGCATCGACCCGGACGTCCTTCCCGGGCTGTTCGAGCGGTTCTCCTCCAGCCGTGCCGGCTCCGCGCCCGCGCGGCGCCGCCACTACGGCATCGGGCTGGCACTGGTCAGCGAAATAGCCGACCGGCACGGCGGCCACGTCTCCGCCGGGAACAACCCCGGCGGAGGGGCACTGCTGACTCTGACCCTGCCGCTCGCCGATCCGAGCTAGCGGGCTGATCGCCGAGGGCCAACGGCGACCCGTGAACGCACCGCCCGAACGCCTCGATCCGTTTCACCGCAACGAACATTCACCTCGAACGCACCCAGGGCACTACTCCGCGCAGCGTTCTCCCGATACCCCCGGGGGCATAATCTATGCCCCCGGGGGTATCGTGGGACGAGACGAAAGGAGCAGACATGAAGCTCGGTTTGTCCCGTACCTACCCAGAAGCGGGTTTCGACGACGTGCTGGCCAAGACGCGCACCGCGCTCGCCAGCGCCGGTTTCGGAGTGCTGACCGAGATCGACGTGCAGGCGACCATGCGCGAGAAGCTGGCCGAGCGGATGGAGCGCTACACCATCCTGGGCGCGTGCAATCCCCCGCTCGCCCACCGCGCGCTGACGGCGACCCGCGAGATCGGATTGCTGTTGCCCTGCAACGTCGTAGTCCGCGAAAACGGCGCCGAGGGCACGATCGTCGAGGCGATCAACCCCGCCGTCATGGCCGAGGTCGCGCCGGAGGCAGGCGTCGCCGAGGTCGCCGCGGAAGCCGCCGAGCGGCTCGAATCCGCACTCGACGCCCTCGACCGGGAGCTGACATGACCGAAGTAGTGCTTTACGGGGACCCGGTTTGCCCGTTCGCCTGGCTCGCGTACCGCTGGCTCGCCGACACCGGCGCGGAATTCACCGTGCGGCAGATGAGCCTTGCTGTGCTCAATGCGGGAAAAACTGTCCCGGAGGCGCACCGCCAGCGGATCGAGGACTCGCTGCACGCGGGCCGGGTCCGCGCCGCCATCGAAGACCCGGCCGCTGCCGCGCGGTTCCACGTCGCACTCGGCCGCCGCGTCCACGAACAGCGGCAGCCGCTGGACAGTGCACTTCTCCGGGCGGCCCTGCGTGCCGCCGAGTTGCCGGAAGACCTTGCGGCCCAAGCGAATTCCGCCGAAGCCGACCCGGCCGTACAACGAGCGCACCAGGCGAGCCAGGACGCACTCGGGGAAACCGGCGGCAGCCCGATCATCGAATTCGACGGCCGCGCCTTCTTCGGCCCGGTGCTCACCGAATTGCCCGCCCCGGACGAAGGCCGTGCTTTGCTCGACGCTCTCCGCGCCGCCGCCGCGGTCCCGGCATTCTCCGAATTCCGCCGCCCGCGCGCTGGCGCACCCACGATGCCGGAAGGATGACCATGTGCCGTCCCGTTTCGTGCCGTTCCTGCGGCAAAACCACCTGGGCCGGCTGCGGCCGGCACGTCGACCAGGTCAAAGCGACCGTCCCCGCCGGCCAGTGGTGCCCCGGGCACCCCGCCGAACCACGTCCGGCGCGCTCGTGGCCGTGGCGCCGGAACCGCTCCTGACCGCATACCCGCCGGGGTATCGTGGATTTCACCGAACAGCCAGGGAGAAGACACCATGATCGGCGACCAGGACACCGTCACCCAGGTCCGCAACCGGCTCCGCCGCGCGCAGGGCCAGCTCGCCGGGGTCATCGCGATGATCGACGAAGGCCGCGACTGCAAGGACGTGGTCACCCAGCTCGCCGCCGTCTCGCGCGCCCTCGACCGGGCCGGGTTCAAGATCATCGCCAGCGGCCTGCGCGACTGCGTTTCCGGCGACAGCGAAGGCAACGAGGCCGCCATGACCGAGGAACAGCTGGAGAAGCTCTTCCTCACGCTCGCTTGAGCCGGAAGGCCGAAACCAGGAAGAAAATCCCGCCCAGCACCGCGTATCCGGCCACGGCGGTCAGCGACGGGTTCGGCGCACCGGCGCTGAGAATGAAATTCACCCCGGCCAGGACGGAAATACCACCGCTGAGGATCATCGGCCACTGGCCGCCCAGCCCGCGCCTGCCGATCGCCACGATCAGCTGGACGAGACCGGCCACCACGGCCCAAGCGCCCCACACCCGCAGCACCGCTGGTACGCCGGACGCGCTGGCGACCGCGAGGCCGATTCCCGCCAGCAGGCTGATCGCGATGTTCACGTACAGCCCAGCGGCACGGGACGAACGCACGTCCACGACCGCGGCGGCCACGTCGAACAGCGGGTACACGACGACTAGGACGACGCCGACCGGGCCGACGTGCGACTTCGACGTGAGAACCAGCAGCGCGGCCCAGGCGAGCGCGAAGGCGAACCGCACGAAATACAGCCGCCGCAACGGGATCGCGGTTCCGGCGGGCGAGTCGACAGTGGTCATGATGATCCTTCCGAAAGCTCAACGAGATAGAACGTTCGTTCTTCCTATGAGCTTGTCGGCTGTCACCGGGCAGCGTCAACGCCAACCGGTCTTTCGGAAGTGTTACGGGCTCTGTGCGGAGCCGAGGCGGAACCGCAGGATGCCGTCGACGCCCTGGAGGAACGTGTCGCCGACCTGAACCGGGTCCGTCAGGCACCCCGACGCCATCGCCCCGTCGCGCAGCAGGACGAAATGCCGCGCCGCGGGTTCCGGCGGAGTCTCTCCGACCTGGGCGAGCAAGTCCGTGACCGTGCGGAGGAACCATTCGCGGTGCGCCAGAACAGCTTGGTGCACGGGATGTCCGGGATCCGGGTATTCCGCCGCGGCGTTGAGGAACGCGCAACCGCGGAAGTGCGCCGACTGGATGCTTTCGGCGATCAATTCGGCGATGGCGCGCAGGGCGTCGGCCGCGGGCGGGTTGCCGTCGAGGATTTCGCCGATCCCGTCGCGTTCCATCTCGGAGACGCCTTGCAGATAGGCGACGACGAGGTCTTCCTTGCCGGGGAAATGCCGGTACAGCGTGGCCCGGGTGACCTTCGCCTCCGCCACGATCCGGTCGACTCCCACCGCGTGCAGGCCTTCGGCGTAGAAGATCCGCGTGGCGGTCGCCAGCAGCCTCGACCGCGCCTCGGACACCTGACCTCGGGTTTTCTGCCCCACCACGGCAACGCTAGCAGAGCGAACGGCCCGCCTCCCGAACCCGACCCCCTGTCCCGCGGGCCGAACCTCCCTCCCCGGCGCTGCCCTTCGTCCTCCACAGCGACGACGTTCCGCCCTGCTGTCCGACGACCGCAAGAAGAAGGATGCGAAGTGTGAGAGCCGGCGCGGGCCACCCCGACGAATCGGCAGCGACGCTCTCGCATCGAACGGTGGCGGCGGCACGGGGCGCTCTTCCCCTCCCCCTCTCGGCCCCTCCGCTGCCACCGCTTCGGCATCGATCGCAGACGGCGCCGTTGAAGCAAGCGGCTTCCCCCGGGGAGGAGGACGACATGGTTCGCCGCACTTCAGAGCCCGATCCCGCCCGTCCTGGCGGATTCCCCGTCGGCCTGCACGTCCGGGTGCGCGGTGGTCAATTCGACGGCATGGCGGGGATTGTCGCCGACCGCATGCCGGATCTGCGCCCCGGCTCGGTCTGGGTGGAGTTCGCACCCGGCTATGCCCGGCTGGTGCCCGGATACCGGCTTGCGGTCGACGAGCCCCACGACTGCCGAGCGCTCGGCCTCGGCGCATAGGCCCGATGCCGTCGGAACGCTGGCCACACCGGATTTCGCTGAGCAGCGCCCGACAGCACGATGTTCCGCGACGACGCGTTCCGGCACGATCTGGTCCTCGCCCTGGCGCAGCATCCCCTTTATCCGGGCCAGCGCAAGGCGGCGCTGTAGCACCCGCCTCGCTGACATAACGCCGCTCAACCCTGTGCTTCCCGAAGCAGCCGCACCGCCTTCGGACCAACGCCATGCAACGCCAGCAACTCCGCGTCAGTCCATTCGGCAATCTGCGCAAGCGTCGTGATCCCAGCACCGTGCAACGCGCGGGTCGCCGGGCTCCCGATCGCCTTGGGCAAGTCCCCGACCTCCCCGGCCACCGCGGTCCCCGCAGCGGCCACCGGAGCCGCCAGCTTCTTGGGCGCGCGAGCCAGCCAGGCTCGGCGCACCCAGTGGTTGAGCTGCTGCCCGTTGAGGTCCTCGATCGGCAGCCGAGCCCCCGCCCGGGCGACCCGCCGCGCGCTCGGATGGGCGGCGCGCAGTTCGTCCACATCAGACGGTGTCATCCGGAGCACGACCTGCCGGTCCGGGCGCAGGGCAGCGAACTCCTTGCCCTGCACCGTGAACGCGACCGTGCCGTCAACGTCCAGCTCGGCCGTCTCCGGGTAGGACAGGGCGGTTCTGCGGAGCTGAGCCGGTGTCGTCATGCGCTCCAGGCTGGCACGACTGCGCCGCCACGGCCATTTCGGCCCGCTCAGACGACGGCGGCCCCGAGGAAGTCGAACACCGCCTCCCGCAGCTCGACTCCCACCAGCGCACCTCGATGATCCCCCGCGACCTGCCGCAACCGTGCCCCCGGCACCCGCGCCACCAGCTGCTCGATCCCGTGTGCCATGAAGTCCTGCCGCCCCGCGAGAAACAACGTCGGCACCCGCGGCACCCCAGCCCCCGGGTCGAACGGCTCGCGAGCCAGCCCCTCGACCAGATTCAGCAGCGACTCCGCGTCCCCCGCCGCCGCCATCGCCGCGATCGCCCCGGTCAACGGATCATCCGGCGACGGTCCACCGTGGACAGCCGCCCGAGCCGCCCCGAGATCCACCTCCGCGAACGGCTCCCGCGGACTCAACCCGCCCAGCACCAACCGCCGCACCGACGCCTTCGGATGCGACGCGAGATCCCACGCCAGCCGCGCCCCCAGCGAATACCCGACGACATCGACCTCTTCCGCCCCCGCGCATTCCGCCAGCGCGTCGACCACCACCGTCGCAGTAACCTCCGAAGCGTCCGCGATCTTGGACCCGCCCGGATGTCCCGGCAAATGCACCACGATCGTCTCCCGCCCCGCGGCCGCGAGCGGATCAGCCCAGTACTCCGCGGGCCAATCCGACGTCGCCGACGACGCGAACCCATGAATCAGCACAACGGGAGGCCCCGTGACAGGCCGCGAAGAAAGCGTGCGAGTAACCGGAAACGCGGAAGTCATTCTCCAAGCGTAGACAAAACCACCAGTCCGGTCCAGAGCCCAGCGGAAGAACCTTCCGGAATCCGATTTTTTTCAGCGCCCCCTCGCAACCGACTCCCGCATTACACCCAATACCCCATTCGACGCGTCCCACGCACCCAATGCCACATCGAGGCGCAAACCCACCACCCCACCGCCACCCGCGACCCCATCCCCCGCCAAACTCCCAACCCCCGCGCCCCACCCACCAACCCGCAACCCACGCACCCAACTCCCCCAAGGCACCCACACCCCCCGCACCCCGATACGAAGCCAAAAACGCGGGGGGGGGGGGGGGGGGGGGGGGGGGGGGGGGGGGCTTTCTGTTTCCCCCCCCCCCATCCCCCCCCCATCCCCTCCCCGGCGCGGC
>NZ_JBVJOE010000005.1:172319-300249 GCF_055583325.1 Amycolatopsis sp. NPDC104775 | reverse complement strand
CCCAAGGCTGCCTTCCTCCGATAGGGCTTTTTCGTGTGTGCCCCCCCCCCCCCCCCCCCCCCCCCCCATTCTCCCCCCCCCCCCCCCCCCCCCCCCCCCCCCCCCCCCCCCCCCCCCCGTCGCCACAATTCAGCTTCGGGGTGCCCTACACCCCTCACAGCAATGTCGCCCCCAGGCGACGAGCCGAAACCCCCAGTCAGATCAATTCCCAATCCGAGCCATCAACCCGTCCACATAAGCCCGATACCGCCCAGCGACCTCCCCCACCGGATGCATCAGGCTGGTCACATTCGCCCCAATGGACACCGCGATAATCTCATCCGCCAGCACCCCGATCTCCGGAGCGTCCACCCCCTCCCCCTTCCCCCGCGCAGCCGCGATCCGCGACGTCAGCTCGGCCCGCCAGCTCGTCAAAAGATCCCGGTACTGCCGAGCGAGATCCGGATTGGCCACGGAATGCTCCCACAACACCAGCAGCACCCGGGCCGACGCGATCTGATGCGCGTCCGTCGGAATCGCCGCCTCCACGAACCCCCGCAACGATTCCACCGGCCCCAGCGAAGGATCCAGCTCGGACATCCGCTGCGAAGTCTCCTGCAGCACGCTCTCGAACGTAGCCGCGATGATGCTGTCCTTGCTGGGAAAGTAATGCTTGAGGGCACCGTTGGCGAACCCGGCCGCGGTGACGATGCTGCGCATCGTGGCAGCCTCGAACCCGCCCTCGATGATCAGCTTCTTGGCGACCTCGACGATTTCCCGTCGTCGCTGATCGTGATCGATGACCTTCGGCATGGTTACAGACTCTAACCCGTATTCTCCCGCGACGGATGTGACCCTGCCAGCCGCTCGCGGGAGCGGCTGGCCAAGGATTGCGGGCAAGGTCGGCCACGGCCCGGAGACCGCGGCGGACCAGCTCTACGCGAGCCCCAGCCGGGCCGCCCGTCTCTCCGCCTGCCGCGCCGGATCGGCCACCGGCGCGGCCAGCAGCAACCGCTGCGTGTACGGGTGCTCCGGCGTGCGCGTGATGGCCGCCGTCGGGCCGGACTCCACGATCTCTCCCCGGTACAGCACCGAAACCCGGTGGCAGATCCGGTGCACGACGCCGAGGTCGTGCGACACGAACAGATAAGACACCCCGGTTTCCCGCTGCAGTTCCAGGAAAAGCTCGAGAATCGTCGCCTGAGTGGTCAGGTCGAGCGCGCTCACCGGCTCGTCGCACACGATCAGCCGCGGCCGGCGGACCAGCGCCCGGGCGATCGCGATGCGCTGCCGCTGGCCGCCGGAGAACTCGCCGGGATAGCGGTGCACCGCGTCGGCGGGCAGTCGCACCCGGTCGAGCATGTCCGCGACCACCGTCCGGGCGTCCGCCCGGGAAGTTCCGGCCACGACCAGCGGCTCGGCGAGGACCTCGCCGACGGTCATGGTCGGGTCCAGCGAGCCGTACGGGTCCTGGAACACCACCTGGATATCGCTGGCCAGCCGGCGCCGCGCCGCGCCGCGGGCGTGCGTGATGTCCTCGCCGTCGAACGTGATCCGGCCGGACACCGGCGCGGCGAGGCCCAGCACGGCTTTGCCCAAAGTGGACTTTCCCGAGCCGCTTTCGCCGACCAGCCCGACGCATTCGCCCGGCCGCACGTCCAGCGAAATCCCATTCAGGGCCCGGAATCGGACCCGGCGGCTCAGCCGGTAGTCGACCACCAGGTCCTCGATCGCGAGCAGCGGAGCGGTCATCGCCCGGTCTCCTCTCCGGCCGCGTGCGCGAGGCCGCGCCGTTCCCAGGCTTCGTCCAACTCGTCCCGTCCTTCGGTGTCGTCCAGCGACGCGCTGATCAGCTCGGCGGTGTAGGGGTCCTCCGGCGCGCGGAAGATCTGGTCCACCGGTCCGGTTTCGACGATCCGGCCGTCCTTCATCACCACGACCCGGTCGCAGATGTCCGCGACGACGCCGAAGTTGTGCGTGACGATCACCAGCGCCATCCCGTACTCGGCCTGCAGTTCGCGCAGCAGCTCCAGCACCTCGGCCTGCACCGTCACGTCCAGCGCGGTCGTCGGCTCGTCGGCCACCAGCAGCGACGGCCGCCCGGCCACCGCGCCGGCGATCAGCACGCGCTGCGCCATGCCGCCGGAGATCTGGTGCGGATAGCTCGCCATCACGCGGTCCGGGTCGGTGAGGCCGACGCGCTCCAGCACCTCCCGCGCCCGTTTCTTCGCCGCGGCCTTGTCCAGCCCGTGCACGCGGCGCAGCGGCTCGACGAGCTGGTGCCCGATCGGATAGCACGGGTCGAGGTTCGTCATCGGCTCCTGCGGCACGTACCCGATCTCGCGGCCGAGCAGTTTCGCGCGCTCCGCCGCGTTCCCGACTTCGCGTCCGCCGATCCAGATCCCGTCCGCGACCGCGGTCCCGCCGGACGGCAGAAGATCCAGCACCGAGAACACCGTCTGCGTTTTCCCGGACCCGGATTCGCCGACGATCCCAAGCACCTCGCCAGGCGCCGCGTCCAGCGACACCCCGCGCACGACCTCTTTGACGCCCTTGTCGGTCGCGTAACCCACCCGCAGGTTTTCGATCCGCAGCGCGCAGTCCGCCGCCGCGTGCTCGTGCTCGCCCGAAGCCGTCCGACTGCCCAGCGCCTCCGGCGACGGGGCCGCGAGCGCTTCCCGCACCCGAGCCCGGCCGCGGCGAGTCGGCTGTTCGGCGCGGACGCTGACCAGGTCGGCGAGTGTCGAACCGATGAACGCCAGCGCCGCGATCGTCACGCCCAGCGCGATCGACGGCCACAGCAGGATCAGCGGGTACGTCAGCATGTTCAGGAAGCCGTCGTTCATCGTCTGGCCCCAGCTGGGCGTCGACGCCGAGCCGATGCCGAGGAACTGCAGACCGGCCTGCATGCCGATGGCGAGCCCGGCGGTCAGCGCGGTTTGCACGATGATCGGCGCGTACACCGCGCGCAGCAGGTGCGTGCGCAGGATCCGCAGCGTGCCCACCCCGGCGACGCGCGCGGCGTCGATGTACGGCTCCCGGCGCACCGTAAGCGCACGGGCGCGGGTGATCCGGTAGTAGCCGGGCGAGAGGAACACACCGAGCGCGATCATCAGCACGGTGAAGTCCTGGCCGGTGCCCGCTGCCACGACGAGCAGCACGATCATCCCGGGCACCGACTGCAGCGCGTCGCTGATCCACGAGCAGATCCGGTCGACCGCGCCGCCGAAGTACCCGGCAGCCACGCCGGTCGGGACGCCGAGCACGATTCCGGTTACGCAGGTGATGACGCCGCCGTACAACGTGGTTCGCGCGCCGTAGAGCAGGCGGCTGAGGATGTCGCGTCCGGCGGAGTCACCGCCGAGCAGGTGCCCGTTGCCGGGTTCGGCGTGGGTGAGCGCGAAGTCGACGTGGTTCGGGTCGAAGGGGGCCAGCCACGGCGCGAACACCGCGGCCAGCACGACCAGCGCGAACACGACCAGCGCGACGACGCCGACCGGACGGCGGAAGTACCGGCGCAGCAGGGAAATCCGCTTCACCGGGGCGAGCGTGGCGGGGAACGGGGCAGCGGTCATCGGTCGCGCACCTTCGGGTTGACCCACCCGAGCACGAGGTCGAGCAGGAAGTTGACGATCACGACGAACACGACGGTCACCGCGGTCAGGCCGAGCAGCACCGGGATGTCCCCGATCTGCGACGCCGACTGCGTCAGGCTGCCGATCCCCGGCAGGTTGAACACGATCTCCACGACCACCGCGCCGCCGAGCAGGCCGACGAACATCAGCGCCAGCACGGTCAGCGCGGACGGCGACGCGTTGCGCAGCACGTGCGTCGTGACCCGGCGCGAGGACAATCCGCGAGCCCGCAGCGTGCGGACGAAGTCCTGGTTCGCGACCTGGAGGAAACCGTTGCGCAGCTGTTCGGCGATCATCACGATCGCGCCGAGCGACAGCGAGATCGAGGGCAGCGCGATCGACCGAAGCCAGCCGCCGACCGACTGGTCCGGCGACACGTAGCCGACCGCGGGGAACCACTGCAGCTGGATCGCGAACCAGGTCACCAGCACCAGGCTGACCCAGAACCCGGGCAGCGCGAACAGCACCACTGATGCGAGCTTGAGCACGCGGTCGACGACACCGCCGGGACGAAGGCCGCAGACGACGCCGACGAGCACGCCGAGGATCGCGGCGAGCAGCGTCGCGGCGACGACGACCGAAAGCGTGACCGGCACGCGCAGCGCGATTTGTTCGCCGACCGGCTGGAAATTCCGCCAGGAAGTCCCGAAATCGCCGGTGGCCGCGTGCGACAGCCAGTCCCAGAACTGGACCAGCAGCGGCCGGTCGTACCCGATCTGAGCGCGCAGCGCCGCCTGCTGCGCGGGGGTCGCGCTGTTGCCGAGCAGCCCGGCGGTCGGGTCCCCCACGGCCGTGTGCGCGAGGAAGAACGTGCCGCTCGTGACGAGCACGAGCAGCAGGATCCCGGACACCAGGCGTTTGACGATGAATGTGAGCATGTCGTTCGGCTCCTCCCCGCCGCGGGTCCACAAAGGACGGACCCGCAGCGGGACGACGGGCGCGTCAGCCGCGCTGGATGAACCGCAGCGTCGGGAACATCATGCCGGTGATCGGCGTGACGGTGATGCCCTTGACGCTGAAGTAGAGGTTGTCGGCCTGGTACCAGACGTTCCACCAGGCGAGGTCCACGAGCTTGGCGTTGAGCTGCTTGAGCGCCGCGGTCTGCGCCGGGCCCGGCTGGGCCTGCTCCGCCTGCTGCACGAGCGCCTTCACCTCCGGGAAGGCGTCCACCGACGGTTTCGGGTTGTACCACTGCGCCGAGGTGACCTGGTCGGTCAGCGTGGCCATGTCGTTGCCGTCCATCGCGATCACCGCGAGGAACATCGGGTACGTCGGGGCGTTCTTCTGGTAGTCCGGCATCGACATGTTCTGCCAGTCGACCTTGATGCCCAGCTGCCCGAACGTCTGCTCGGCGGCGGGCTGCCACGCCTGGAAGATCGTGGACATCGGCATCTTGAGGCCGAACCCGTTCGGATAGCCCGCTTCGGCGAGCAGCTGCTTGGCCTTGCCGAGGTCGGTCTTGTACTTGCCGTTGCCCGCCGGGTCGTACACCTGGCTGCCGCTCGGCCACAGCTGGTCGGTGACCGTGCCGGCGTCGTTGCCGACCGCCTTGAGGATCCCGGCCGCGTCGAAGGCGTAGGAGATCGCCTGCCGCACGCGCTGGTCGCCGAGCGCCTTCACCTGGCTGCCGGTGCGGTCGGCGAACTGCACGCCGACCCACGACGCCGGGTTCTTGGCGACGTTCCAGCCGTTCTGCCGCGCCTTGGGCAGGTTCGCCGCGTTGGCGAACTGGACGTTCAGCTGACCGGACAGCATCGCGTTGAAGCTCGCGGCCTGGTCGGTGATCGGGAACAGCCGCACAGTCGGGAACGGGTAGGTGGCGCTGTCCCAGTGCTTCGCGCGCTTCTTGAACACGTACTGCGACTGCGGCTGCGACGAGGCCTTGTCGAAGGTGTACGGGCCGGAGCCGTCCGGGCCGTTGGCGAGCGAATTGGCCTTGATCGCCTTGGGCGAGGCCATCCAGCTGCGCCCGAGGCCCATGAAGTACAGCAGCGCGTCGTCGCGTTCGGACAGATGCAGCACGACGGTCGAGGCGTCCTTGGCCTCGACGCTCTTCACGTCGGTGTAAGCCTGGCCGGACCGGGTGCCCGCCTTGAGGTGGTTGAGGTTCTCGACCGCCGCGGCGGAGTCGAACTTCTGTCCGTCGTCGAACGCGACGTCGTCGCGCAGGTGCAGGGTCAGGCTCAGCCGGTCAGGCGACCAGTCCCACGACTTCGCCAGCGCCGGGATCGGCTTGGCGTCCTTGTCCAAGGCGACCAGCGGGTCGTAGACCGCGGACAGGTACGGGCCGTCGAAGCCGATGTCGGCGTTGGCCGGGTCCCACGACGTCACGTCGAGGAACACGCCCGCCTTCAGCTCGTCGGTGCCCGCGCCCGCCCCGGCGGCGCCCGAGCCGGTGCATCCGGCGATCGCGAGCAGCGCCGCGGCGGCCGCCGCGAACAACGCCGCTGTCCTTGTCCTCGTCATTGAGTCCCTCTCTCAGGGTGCTGGACCGCCGGCGGGGTCGCTCGGCGCCCCGCCGGGAACGGCGTGCCTGCGAATGCGGCCCGGCTCGCCGTGGTGCGGGATAGTCTACGATTGTCGGCTAAAAAATCAACGGGCCGGACGCGTTTGTTATCTCCGGCCGGACGGGGTGTTTTCAGACGGCGTCGGCGACCAGAACGCGAGGGCTTCCGGGCAGCGCGAGAACATCGCATACGCGCCATCCTGCACTGTCCAGCCATTCGCGGACTTCCGCCTCCGGATAGACGACGGTTCCGTCGATCACGAAGTACTCCCCCGCGTGCAGCGCGTCGATCGGCCGCTGCCGTTCGGCGTCGTCGAGGAAGAAGTCCAGCAGCAGCAACGTCGCGCCGTCCGCGGCCGCGGCGCGCGCGCTGGCCAGGATTTTCCGGTTCCGCTCCGCGGTGAACCGGTGCACGACGTGGTTCACCATCACCAGATCGTGTTCTCCGCCCGGTTCCGCGGATTCGGTGGGCGCGGGGTCGATGCTCGTGCGATCCGCGCAGCCGGCCGCATTCACCGCGTCGGTGATCCCTTGCGTGGACTCGGGTCCGAAAACGAATCGAGCGGTCAGTGCGGGATTCGCCCGCAACGCCCCGATCGCGAATTCCGGCGACAATCCGCCCAGATCGAGCAGGCGGCGGTAGGGCGAGAAATCGAAAGCGCGCGCGAGCATCGACGCGTGCAGCGCGTTGTAGCGCATCACGCCCGCCATGAACGTCGCCCAGCGGCCCTCGTCCATCTGGAGGTCGCCGGGTTTGCCACTGTCCACAGTGGTGTCGAACTGAAGCCAGTGACCGTAGCTGATTTCGTTGAGGAAGGTCAGGAACGGTGCCAGATCCGTAGCACCGTTCCCGCCCAGGTACTCCTTCGCGTCCTCGGCCAGTTCGTACCGGCCGTCGGCGCGATCCAGCAGGCCGCGCGCGTTCATCGCGTCGGCGAGGATCCGGGTCAGCTGCTCGCCGGTTCCGGTGGCCGCGGCGAGTTCCGGAACCGTGCGCGGACCGTCGGCGAGCGCGCGGAACAAGCCGATCCGCGAGGCGGCGAACAACTGCTTCGCGCCCATGTACCCGATGGCGATGTCGACGATGCGGTCCGGCGCTGGTTTCGTCATGTGGCGGCTCCTCACGGCGTCGGGGATGCCTCTCCGGGCATCCCGGGGAGCTTTAGTCTACGCACGTCGACAAAAAACACCAGCCCTTTCACCAGGTTCCGTCGGCGGCGACTTCGCGATCGAGCCACAACTGCTTGGTCAGCTCGCGAATCCGGTCCGCGCCGACGCGGTCGAGCAAGGCGAGCGCGCCCGCGTTGTCCTCCAGCTGGGCCTGCCGCGATACGCCGACGAGGACGTTCGCGGTCGCGGGATTGGCCAGGCAGAAGGCGATTCCCAGCTGCGCGGGCGACGCGTCCAGCTCGTCGGCGATCTTCCGCGCCGTCGGCCAGGCGGCGGCGATTTTTTCCCGGATGCCGCCGACGTCCGCCCCGATCTTGCGGCTGGGCTTCAAGTTTCCGACCAGCAGCCCGCCTTCGAAAATGTCCGACGCCTGCAGCGTCAGCTCACCGGAAGCGAACAGCGGCGCGTAGAACTCGCCTTCAGCCATCGAGCGGCGTGCGAGCCCGTACTTGAGCTGCGCGAAAACCGGCGGCGGCAGATCACGTTCGCGCGCAATGGCAAAAGCCGTGCGCAGATCGTCAATGCGCCAATTGTTCACGCCCCACGCGCGGAACCGGCCAGCATCCATCTGCTCGGCGACCTCCGCGACGACCCGTTCGAGGTCGATTTCGCCGAAGTAGTCGCCGACCACGACCAGGTCGGCCGACTCGACGCCGACGCGTTCCAGCGAGGTGTTCATCTGCTGCGCGAAGCCGACATTCGGGTAGTCCCAGAGCCAGAGTTTCCCGCAGTAGAGCCACTCTTCGCGAGCGAGACCCGCCTCGCGCACCGCGCGGCCGAAGATCCGGTCGGTCTCCGAACCCTCGGCGTGCGGTCCCATGTCGTAGTGCGCGACGTCGAAGAAGGCGTGCCCCAGTTCGGCCGCGCGGGCGATCAGCGCCACGGCGTCGCCGAACTCCATCCGGTCCCAGGTGTTCCACGAGCCGAGCGACAACGCCGGCACGCGCGGGAACGCCGGGCCCAGTCCAGGTCGATCCGTCGCCACGATTCCTCCTGCGATTCAAGGGATTTATTTTCTACGCTTGTATACTATAAGCCCGCGAACCCCGCTCCCGGCGAAAGGAAACGACGATGCCCGCTGCCCGTACCGTGCTGATCACCGGAGGTGCCGGCGGCATCGGCCGCGCCATCGGTTCCGCTTTCGCCCAGGCCGGCGATTCGGTGGCGCTCGCCGACCTCGACGGCGCCGAAGAAGCCGCCAAACCCCTTGGCGGGCGCGGAATCCGACTCGACATCACCGACGAGTCCGCGATCTCCGCGGCACTCGATGAGGTCGGGGAGATCGACGTCCTGGTCAACAACGCCGGTCTGCTCAGCGTTCACGGCAGGCTGCTGGACCTGCCCGGCGCGGACCTGCTGCGGATTCTCTCGACCAATGTGCACGGCACGTTCCTGATGACCCAGCTGGTCGCCCGGCGCATGGTCGCCCGCCGGGCGGCTGGACACAGTGAGCCGGGCGTCGTGGTGAACCTGTCCTCGATCGGCGGACGGCAGCCGACGCCCGGAATGGGCGGTTACGAAAGCAGCAAGGCGGCGGTCGACGCGTTGACCCGCTGGGCAGCGATCGAACTGGCGGAGCACCAAATCCGGGTGAACGCGATCGCGCCCGGCCCGGTCGCGACGCCGATGCTCGCCGCCGCGATGCCGCCCGGTTCGCCCGCGCACGACGCCTGGGTCGCACGGATCCCGGACGGCCGGATGGCGTCGGTCGAGGACGTCGCCGCGGCGGTGCTGTTCCTGGCGAGCCCGGCCGCCGCCCATATCACCGGCACGAGCCTCCCGGTGGACGGCGGCCAGCTGCTCACCTGAGCCAGCCGTCCGTGAGGGGAACCCGTGAGGGAATCAGGGCTCCCCTCACGGACGTCAGGCGAGGGCCGAGCGGTCGAACACGATCTGTCCATCTAGGACAGTCAGGTCGACGTCCAGCTCGGGCAGTTCGGCGGGGGTCACTCCGAACGGGTCCGCGGACAGCACGCACAAATCGGCCGCCATGCCGGGGGCGAGCGTGCCCTTCCACGACGCCGCACCGTCCTGCTGTGCCGGATGGACGGTGTAGCAGCGGAGCAGGGTTTCCATCCGTTTCCGCACGTCCTCGGCCGGGCCCATCCACTGGTCCGCCGCGGCGATTTCCTTGCGCCAGTCCGGCGGCAGCACCGGCGCGTCGGACGTCAGGCACAGCGGGATCCCGGCGTCCAGCGCCTCCCGCAGCGGCCACGCGGCCGCCGAACTGCCCGGTCCCAGCGCCGCGTCGACCACCCCGGCGGTCCGTATCGCGATCCCGGCCTGGGCGGACAGCCCGACCCCCAGCCGGGCCATCCGCTTCAGCTGCGTCGCGTTCACCAGGTCGCCGTGGATGACGTAGTGCCCGAGGTCGACGTCGCGGTCCTCCCGGGCCTGCTCCACGGCGTCCAACATCAGCTCGATCGCCCGGTCGCCGGTCGCGTGCACGCCGACCTGCAACCCGGCCTCGTGCGCGGTGCGGACCATCCGGGTGAAGTTCTCCTCGCGCTCCGGATCGTCCGCGCCGCCGACGAGCAGGTGGGCGTGGCTGCCGTCGGCGTAGCAGTGGTGGGTGTAGGCCGAGCGCATCGGCGGGATGCCGTCGGCGAAGATCTTCACCCCGCGGAAGTTGAGCCGGCGCGGGTCCGGGCCGGGTCCGTCCACTGTGGCCAGTCCGGCGCGGAAGCCGTCGAACGTGCTCGGGCCGTCGAGTTCGCCGTACAGCCACAGCGCGGTCACCCGCGCTCGCAGCAGGCCTTCCGCGGCCAGTTCCCGGTACTGCTCGACCACGGACATCCCGAACGCGCCGATGTGCCCGTTGTCCTCCCCCGGGCCGAGTCCGGGTTCGGTGTAGCTCGTAATGCCCAGTGCGGCAAGGATTTCGCCCGCGCGGAGGATGGCCGCCCGGCGTTCGGCGGCAGTGCGCAACGGCTTTTCCGGCCCGGGGCCGGGCGCGCCGTCGTCCGAGAACAGCGTGTCCGGCCACAGCGCGCCGAGCCAGGCACCGTGCAGGTGTGCGTCGTTGATGCCCGGCAGCACCGCGCGGTCGCCGAGGTCGAGCACCTTCGTGCCGGGACCGATCAGCTCCCGCAGTTCGGCGTCGGTGCCGGCGCGCAGCACGCGTCCGTCCCGCACGGCCAGCGCGGTCGCGGGCGCGGCACCGGCCATGGTGTGCACCGCCGCTGCCCGCAAGACGAGATCCGCAACTGAGGTCGGCACAGGCGCTCCTGGAGGGGATTCGGGGACTCGACATTTTTGTCGACGTCCGTAGACTAACCCATCACACGGCCTCGCAGGGCCCGCCAGTCCCCGGAAAGGTTTCCCATGACCGTCCCGACTTCCACCCGCGCCGCGGTGCTGACCGAGCACGGCGCGCCGCTGGAGCTGACCGAACTCCCGCTGCCCGCCGAGCTCGAAGCCGGCGCGGCGCTGGTCCGCGTCTCGTGCGCGACGCTGTGCGGCACGGACGTGGAGATCTGGTCCGGGAAGATGAGTTTCCCGGGCATGCTGCCGATGGTGCTGGGCCACGAAATGGTCGGCGAGGTCGTGGCGGCCGGACCGGACACGCGCGACGCGCTCGGCCGCGAGATCGCCGTCGGGGCGCGGATCGGCTGGTCGGAATCCACCTGCGGCGAGTGTTACGGCTGCACCGTGCTGCGCGAACCGGTCGCGTGTTCGCGGCGCGGGTACGGATTCCTGCAGCGCTCCGACGTCGCTCCGTTCGCGACCGCCGGTCTCTGCGAATACGCCTACGTCGTCCCCGGTGCGGCGAAACTGCTGCTGCCCGCCGAAGTGCCCGACACCTGGGCCGCGATGGCCGGCTGCGCGGCGAAAACCGTGCTGCGCGCGTTCGACCGCGTCGGCGGCGTCCGGCCCGGATCTCGCGTGGTGGTCCAGGGATCCGGCGCGCTGGGCCTGTTCGCGACGGCGGTCGCGCACCTGAGCGGGGCGGGCAGCGTCATCACCGTCGGCGCTCCGGCGTCGCGGCTGGAGCTGGCGAAGGAGTTCGGCGCCGACGAGGTGGTCGAGGTCGGCGGAGGTTCGGACGCGATCGTCGAGCGCGTCGCCGACCTGACCGGCGGTCGCGGCGGCGATCTCGTGCTGGACTTCGCCGGTGCGCCGTCGATCGGCCGCGAGGCGGTCGCGATGGCGGCGCAGCGCGGCCGGGTGGTGATCGTCGGCAGCACCGGACCGGAGCCGACGCCGGTCCCGCTGGGCGCGGTGATGGGCAAGGAGCTGACTGTCGTCGGTTCGCTCAACGGCGACATCGCCGACTACCACCACGCGATCGAGTTCTTCGGAACTTTCGCCGCCCGGATGCCGTGGGACCGCCTGTTCGGCAGCCCGGTCGGCCTGTCCGGCGCGAGCGAGCGGATCGAGGCCATGCATCGCCTCGACGAGACGAAGGCCGTCGTCGATCCCCGCCTTCCCTGATTTCCGTCCGAGCGTTTCCCTTACGAGCCAAGGAGGTCTCGTGTCCGCATCCTCGCCCTTGCCCCGCCGCAAGGTCGGCACGTCCGGTTTGGACGTTTCGCTGCTGTCGCTCGGTTCGTGGCACACCTACGACCGGATGGATTTCGCCGACGCGGTGGCGATGGTCCGCGCCGCGGTCGAGGCCGGCGTGAACCTGTTCGACGTCGGCGTCTACGGCATGCCCGGCCATCCGCCGGTGTTCACCGACGTGCTCTGGAGCGCGATCGTCCGCGCGGCGCGCATCCCGCGCGAAGACTATCTGGTCTCAGCGAAACTGTGGATCGAAGGCTTCGGCGACCAGGGATTCCGCCCGCAGCTGGAAAACGCGTTCCTGCGCGGCGGTTTCGACGTCGCCGATCTGGTGATCCTCGGCGACCTGCGCCGCGACGACGTCGCGCTGGAGGACCTGGTCGAAGACCTCGCCGGGCTCGCCCGCTCCGGGCTGATCCGCGCGTGGGGCGTCAACAACTGGTCGGCCGGGAACATCGCGCGGCTGCGGGAAATCGCCGAAGCGCTGCAGGTGCCGGGTCCGCAGATCGCGCAGCTGAAATACAGCATCGGCCGCCGGTCGATCCCGGACGGCGAGCCGTTCGCCCGGCTGTTCGCCGACGGTTTCGTCATGCAGGCCTCCGACGTCCTCGAAGGCGGCATCCTCGCCGGGCGCACCAAGCTGACCCGCGAAATCGGCCGCGACCCCGGCGATGTGCGCAAGCGGATCGTCCGCGACGCGCCCAAGGTCGTGAAGGCCGCGGAGGAACTCGGCACCAGCGCCGCGCGGCTCGCGGTCGCGTTCACGCTGACGCATCCGGCGAACGTCACGACGCTCTTCGGCGCGACCCGGATGGAGCAGCTGGAGGACAACCTCGCCGCGGTCGACCTGGTCGAGAAGGTCGGCGCCGAGCAGATCCGCGCGCTGGTGGAGCCGTTCTGGGCCGACCGCGACGCCGTCGATCCCGAAGGTCCCTGAACGTCCGTGAGGGGAACCCTGAGGGAATCAGAGTCCCTGAGGGTTCCCCTCACAGAACGCACCCGCCGCACCTCGCGCCACCGCGCACCTCGCCCGCCCTGCCCCAGGAGGCTGCCTTGACCTATCCCCCCGTTCCGTTCGACCCGGAGATCGAGCCCGCGCTCGCCGAGATCGTCCCGGCCGACGCGCCGCCGTTCACTCCCGAGACGATCCCCGGCCTGCGCCGCGCGATGGCCGAGATGTTCCCGCCCGCCGCGGAGGTCGTCGGCGACGCTCCGGTGACCGTCGTCGAGCAGACCATCCCCGGCCCGGAAGGCGCGCCGGACCTGGAAATCACCATCCTGTCGCCGCACGAGAGCGACGGTGCGCTGCCGGTGCTCTACAACATCCACGGCGGCGGCATGATGGTCGGCCACCGCAACATGGATGTCGGTCGACTGCTGGCATTGGTGCTGGAGTTGAACGTCGTCGCGGTGAACGTCGAATACCGGCTCGCGCCCGAACACCCGCATCCCGCGCCGGTCGAGGACTGCTACGCCGGTCTGGTGTGGACAGTCGAGCACGCCGACGAACTCGGCGTCGATCCGGCGCGCGTCGTGGTGATGGGCGGCAGCGCGGGCGGTGGTCTCGCCGCGGCGGTCGCACTGCTGGCCCGGGACCGCAGCGGCCCGGCCATCGCCGGACAGCTGCTGCTGTGCCCGATGATCGACGACCGCAACACGACGATCGCCAGCCAGCAGTACCCCGGCCTGGGCACGTGGACGCGGGAATCGAACCTCGCCGGCTGGAAGTCTCTGCTGGGCGACGCGGTCGGCACCGACGACGTCTCCCCCTACGCCGCCCCGGCGCGCGCGACCGATCTGTCCGGCCTGCCGCCCGCGTTCATCGAGGTCGGCAGCGCGGAGCCGTTCCGGGACGAGGACACCGAGTACGCGCTGCGGATCTGGGCGACCGGCGGACAGGCCGAACTGCACGTCTGGGCCGGTGCCTTCCACGGCTTCGACATGTACGTGCCGGACTGGCCGATCAGCAAGGCCGCTCTCGAAACCCGGAACTCGTGGCTGCGCCGGATCTTCGGGAAGGCGGGCAAATGAGCGTCCCTCCGGTGCCGTACGACCCGGAACTGGAGCCCGGCCTCGCCGCGTTCCTCGACCTGGTCGAACGGATCCCGCTGCGCGCGGACACGATCCTGGCCAACCGCGCGCATTTCGCGACGATCATCCCGCCTGCCGAGCAGATCGTCGGCGACCGTCCGGTCGAGCTGGCCGAGCACACCGTCCCCGGCCCCGAGGGCGCACCGGACATCGTGCTCACCGTCGTCCGGCCCGCCGCCGGGGTCTCGGACGCGCCCGCGCTGTACAGCATCCACGGCGGCGGAATGGTGCTGGGCAACCGGTTCTTCGGACTGGACGGCCTGGTCGACGACGTGCTCCGGTTCGGCGCGGTCGGCATCTCGGTGGAATACCGGCTGGCTCCGGAAAACCCGGCCCCGGCCGCCGTCGAGGACTGCTACGCCGGTCTCTTGTGGACAGTCGAACACGCCGGGGAACTCGGCATCGACCCGTCGCGCATCGTCGTCACCGGCGCGAGCGCGGGCGGTGGCCTGGCCGCGGGCGTCGCGCTGCTGGCCCGGGACCGCAACGGCCCCGCCATCGCCGGTCAGCTGCTCGCCTGTCCCATGCTGGACGATCGCAACGAATCGGTGTCGACCCGGCAGTACGACGGAATCGGCGCCTGGGACCGCAACAACAACGACACCGGCTGGGACGCTCTGCTCGGTCCGGCACGCGGCACCGACGCTGCCTCGCCGTACGCGGTCCCGGCGCGAATGGCCGATCTGTCCGGCTTGCCGCCCGCGTACCTGGACGTCGGGGCCGCGGAGATCTTCCGCGACGAGACGACCGAGTACGCGCTGCGGATCTGGGCGACCGGCGGACAGGCCGAACTGCACGTCTGGGCCGGCGGCTACCACGGGTTCGCCGGTTTCTCTCCCGACGCGGAGGTCTCCCGGTCGGCGGTCGCGACCAGGATTTCGTGGCTGCGCCGGATTCTGCGCGCCGGATGAAGCCACTCCAACCGGAAGCGGGCCTGGCCGAGCCGGTGCTGCCGAAAAGACGCCCGGGCGCGTTGCGGATGGCGGTCGTGCTGGGGCTGCTGGAGGTCTTCGGGCCGATTTCGATGGACCTCTACCTGCCGGCTCTGCCCCGGCTCGCCGACGATCTCCGGGCCGGGCAGAGCCTCGCGCAGGCGACCATGTCGGTGTGCATGCTCGGGCTCGCCTTCGGCCAGCTCGTCGTGGGCCCGCTGAGCGACCGGTTCGGCAGGCGGCGTCCGCTGCTGGCCGGGATCGGGCTGTTCACCGTGCTCTCGGTGGTGTGCGCGTTCGCGCCGTCGATCGAGGTGCTGCTCGCGGCGAGGTTCCTCCAGGGGTTGTGCGGTTCGGCCGGAATCGTGCTGTCGCTGGCTGTCGCCCGAGACCTCGCCGAGGGTGTCGAATTGGTGCGGCTGCTGGCATTGCTGACCACCGTCGGCGCGCTGGCCCCCATCGTCGCCCCGGTGGCCGGCGGGCAGCTGGCGGCCGTCATCGGGTGGCGCGGCATCTTCGGCGTGCTGGCCGGGATCGGAGCGGCGCTGCTGATTGTCGCCGCGACCGCGCTGCCGGAGAGCCTGCCGCCCGAGGCCCGACATCCGCGCAAGGGTCGCGGCGAGTTCCGGATACTGCTGAAAGACCCGCTGTTCCTGGGTTTCCTGCTCGTGAGCACCTGCGGCGGAGCGGCGTTCTTCACCTACCTGGCGTCGATCAGCTTCGTGCTGCAAGACGGCTTTTCGTTGTCGCCCCAACTGTTCAGCGCCTGCTTTGCGGCGAACGCGGTGATGTCGGTGCTGGGCGCGCAGGTGAACCGCGCGGCGGTGCGGCGAGCCGGACCGGTCCGGATGTACGTGCTGGGCACGACCTTCACCGCGGCCGCGGCTTTGACGATGCTGGGCGCGGTGCTGTTCGGTGCGGGACTGGCGGCGTTGCTGATCCCGTTGGCACTGTTGATGTTCGCGGGCGGGACCACCCAGGCGAACGGCAACGCGCTCGCGTTGGCCAACCACGGCCAGCGCGCCGGAACGGCGGCGGCGCTGCTCGGGACGTCCTCGTTCGCGATCGGCCCGATCGTCGCGCCGCTGGTGTCGCTGGGCGGGACTACTCCGCTGTCGATGAGCTTGACCATGACGGTGGCGTACGGGGTCGCGACTGTTTTGCTGTGGTTGGCGGTGTTGCCCCGGCTGCGCTCAGGGACGGCCTGACTCGAACACGAGCTGGCCGTCCTCCTCGCCGACCGCCCGGAAACCCGCTTTCTCGAGCACCCGGCGACTAGCCGAATTCCCCGGCAGCACATACGCCCGCAATTCGGGCGCGAGATCGGGTTCCGGGTGGTCTTCGTGCCACTGCCGCAACGCCTGCGTCAACTCCGTGGCCAAGCCCGCACCCCACGCCGCGCGCGCCAGCAGATAGCCGACTTCCCGATGCCCGCTGCGATGGGCGAGACCGAACCCTGCCCGGCCGAGAAATCCCGAGGCTCCTTCAACCCGCCACTTCGACCAGCCTCGCGTCCGGTGTTCAGCGATGAAGCTTTCCAGCCGCTCGCGGGTTGCCGCGCGAGTCTGCGGACCGGTCGTCATGTGCTGCATGACTTCACGGTCGGCGTGCAGTGCGGCGAGGTCGTCCAGATCGTCGGGCAGCCAGGTGGTCAGCCGCAGCCGCGGGGTGCGGAGGATTTCTTCCCGCCCGGTCACCAGCCGGGGTGGTACGGCGGCAGCGGGGTTTTCGGCCGCAGCCACGCGCCGGTCGCGCGATGCGCCGCCAGCACCAGAGCGGCGACCGGGACGATCAGCCAGAGGAAGCCGCTCGGGAACGTCATCTGCAGCGTCGTAGGCGCGCTCTTCCGGACGAAGCTGGAACCGATGCTGACGATCATGAAGACAACGATGTCGAGCACCGCCAGACTGCTGCCGACCAGCACGCAGACCCGGCCCGCCGAAGAGCGTTTGAACAGGCCGATCGCACCGGCGACGGTCAGGGCCGCGATCGCCAGGTCCGCGGCGCCGACGATTCCGTTGGACAGCAGCCTGGACGACGACGGATTGGCGATCATCCGGACCACGGCCACGACGAAGCCGATCGTGGCGACTAGGCCGATGACCGACGCCAGAGTCGCCGCTGCGACGGCGGTCGCGCCGAAGTACGCGGTCTGCGGCGCTGGCGGCTGCGGCATCGGAGGCTGTGTCGCGAACTGGCCGCTGTACGGGGCTTGCCCGCCGTAAGCGGGCGGCAACGGCGAGTACTGCTGCGGTTCCGTTCCGGGGTAGGGCGGCTGTCCGGGTTGCGGCGGTTGCGTCACGACGGCGGTTCCTCCGAGGTCAGGAAGACATTCGCGGCTCATCCTGCCAGTTCAGCGGGCCTTTCCCGGCCCGACCGCCCGAACGGGCGGCGCGCGGTTCGCCCGCCCCTCTCGCGATGCGGCCAGATAGGTGTTACCTTAGGTAACAGTGAATCGCGGTAACGCCTAGATCGATGACGCTCAGGGAGGACCGAATGACCAGCGCAGACGTGCGACAAGCACCGGAAGCAGCCCCGTCCGGCCGGCACGAGACCGCGCAGCGGCTGCTCGACTCCTCCGCGACCCTGTCCTACGACCCGGCGACCGAGGTCGACTGGGAAACCCCGCTGGACAAGGACTTCCACGGGGCCAGCCCGGAGTGGAGCACGCTCTACGGCACGAGCTACTGGGCCGAGATGACCCCGGAGCAGCAGAAGGAGCTGACCCGCCAGGAGGCGGCGTCGGTCGCGAGCACCGGCATCTGGTTCGAGATGATCCTGCAGCAGATGGTGCTGCGCGATTTCTACGCCAAGGACCCGACCGACCCGGCGTTCCAGTGGGCGCTCACCGAGATCGCCGACGAATGCCGCCACTCGATCATGTTCGCCCGCGGCGCGCAGAAGCTCGGCGCTCCCCCGTACCGGCCGCGCAAGCTGGCCGTCGAACTGGGCCGGGTCTTCAAGGCCGTGGCCGGCGGCGAAGCGGCGTACGCGGCGATCCTGGTCGCCGAAGAGGTTCTCGACGTGATGCAGCGCGACTGGATGCGCGACGAGCGCGTGGTCCCGTTCGTGCGCACCATCAACAACATCCACGTCGTCGAAGAGTCGCGGCACATGAAGTTCGCTCGTGAGGAAACGCGCGAGCAGCTGGAGGGCGCGGGAGCCGTGCGCCGTCAGTTCAACGCGCTGGTCATCGCGATCGCGTCGTACTTCATCGTCAGCAGCATGGTCAACCGCGACGTGTACAAGAACGCGGGACTGGACGCCGAGCGCGCGCTGCGCGAGGCGAAGGCCAACGAGCACCACAAGTCGATGATGCGGTCGAGCTGTGCCGGGCTGATGGAGTTCCTCGGCTCGTGCGGGCTGCTCACGAAGCCGGCGCTGGTGTTCTACAAGCGGGCGAATCTGATCTGACATGGCCTTCGCGATCACCCAGACCTGCTGCAACGACGCGACGTGCGTGTCGGTCTGCCCGGTCAACTGCATCCATCCGACGCCGGACGAGCCGGACTTCGGCACCACCGAGATGCTCTACGTCGACCCGGCGTCCTGCATCGACTGCGGCGCGTGCGCCGACGCGTGCCCGGTCGACGCGATCTTCCCGGTGGACCTGCTGACCGATTCGATGAAGGTCTACGCCGGGATCAACGCGGACTTCTTCGCCGACCGCCCGCAGGTCGCCGCGAACCCCGCGCCGAACTTCCACCGGTGGGGCCCGCCGACGTTCGACCGGGACATCCCGAGCGACCTCGAGCCCGCGGACGTGGCCGTCGTCGGCACCGGCCCGGCCGGGATGTACGCGGTGGAAGACCTGTTGCTGCACACCAACGCGCGCGTCACGCTGATCGACCGGCTTCCGGTCGCGGGCGGTCTCGTGCGCTTCGGCGTCGCCCCCGACCACCCGGACACGAAGCGAATCGGCGAAACCTTCTCGCGGTTCCACAACCACCCGCGGTTGAAGCTGAAGCTCGGCGTCGAAGTCGGCCGCCACGTGACCGTCGACGAGCTGGCCGAGCGGCACGACGCCGTGATCTATGCAGTCGGCGCTTCCTCCGCACGCGCTCTCGGTCTGGCTGGCGAAGACCTCCCCGGCAGCCTCGCCGCGACGACGGTGGTCGCCTGGTACAACGGCCATCCCGACGTCCCCGCCCACGCGGTCGATCTCTCCGCGGAACGGGTGGTGCTGATCGGCACCGGCAACGTCGCACTGGACGTGGCCCGGATCCTCACTGCCGATCCCGACGATCTCTCCGGCACGACCATCGCCCCGCATGCGCTGGAACGGTTGCGCTCCAGCAAGATCCGCGAGGTCGTCCTGCTCGCTCGGCGCGGTCCGGAAGACGCCGCCTACACCTCGCCCGAGCTGATCGCGCTGGCCCAGCGGGAGAACGTCCCGCTCGTCGTCGACACCGAAGACCCGCGCACCGCCGCCGCGATCGACGCTGGCGATGGAAAAGCCGCGCTGTTGAAGGACTTGGCCCGCGAAACGGTCGACTGGACGGCCCCTCCTGCGGACGGCCCACGACGGATCGTGCTGCGGTTCCACTCCGCGCCGCTGGAGATCACCGGCGACCGGCAGGTGCGCGGGCTGCGGGTCGACGGACCTTCCGGTCCCGTCGAGATCGCCGCGGGCCAGGTTGTCCGCGCGGTCGGCTACCGGGGCCGCCCGGTGCCCGGTCTCCCCTTCGACGAGGCGGCCGGAACGATCCCGAACACCGCGGGCCGGGTCGAGGGCCGCACCGGCGCGTACGTGGTGGGCTGGATCAAGCGCGGCCCGTCCGGCGGGATCGGCGCGAACCGGACCTGCGCCCGGGAAACGGTGGCTACCTTGCTGGCGGACATCACTTCCGGCGAGGTCCCCTTGCGGGGACGCCGGTCTCCGATCGCGGCGCTGGCTGCGCGGTTCCGGGGGCGGGTCAGCAGCAGCACGCCCTAGAGATCCGTGAGGGGAACCCTGAGGGAATCTGATTCCGTCAGGGTTCCCCTCACGAACCTCCGCACAGGTCAGGGAGAACGCCGCGGGGCGGTCACTCCGTCTTCTGCCGAGCTGCCAACGTCTCCTCCACCTCCGGCACCCAGTAACTCAGCTCCAGCGTCTTCACACTCGCCCAATGCGACAGCAGCCGCCCCTGCGCGACCAACGCCGGGCACGCCACCGCGAACAGCACCGCGGCGCACGCCGCGAACACCCAATGCGACCCGACGATCAGCTCCACCACCGACGCCACGAACCCGAACACCATCGCCGGGCTGGAGTTGCGCAGCATCAGCCCGGCGGTGCGCAGCCGGGTCGCCTCCATCGCCCCGTCGGCGTCGTGCAGCTGCAGCGCAGAAAGCAGCAGGAACGAGTCCGCATCGACGAACGCGCACCCGCGCGCCGACGGGTTCCGCCGCAGGAACTCCTCGCGCGCGTTCCGCTTCCGCCGCCGCGGCAGCCACCTCGACATCCGCGCGCCCAGCGGATAAGCCAGGTACCCGAGCAGATAGCTGGCCACCGCGACGCCGATCACCAGCAGCACTCCCGGCCCGCGGGCGACGGCGACCAGGTCGATCCAGTGCAGCCGTCCGGCGAGATAGGCCAGGACCGCCAGGTGCAGGGCGCCGGGAACGGCGTAGGCGAAGAGGTCGAAGAGTCCGATCGCGAAGGTCACCCGGCGATCCAACTACGACCGGACCCCCTCCGGTACGGCTTTCCGGCAATCACGCCGACGAACCGCCTCCCCTGGCGAGCGCCTCCACGCGGTTCATCGGCCCGTTGTAGTAGTTCTGGTCGCCGGGCAGGCTGCCGGTGCGCGAGAACTGCCAGATGCTCTGCTTGTCCCAGCCCGCCGGGAGTTCGCCGATCTCCGGGGCGTACCGGGCGAGCCACAGCGGGTTGGTGTCGCCGAATCCGCCCGCGTTGCCGGTGCAGAGCTTCCACCACGACGTCGAGGTGTAGATGATCGCGCTGCGCCGCTGTTTCGCCAGGTAACGGTGGGTGAAGTCGGCGATCCACGCGGTCATGTCGGCCTGGCTCTTGCCGTAGCAGGCGTCGCCGTACGGGTTGTATTCGATGTCCAGCGCGCCCGGCAGCGTCGTGCCGTCGCCATGCCACGCGCCGCCGTGGGCGATGAAGTAGTCGGCTTGTTCCGCGCCGCTGGAGACGTCCGGGCGGGCGAAATGGTAGGCGCCGCGGATCAGGCCCGCGTCGTGCGCGCCGTTGTACTGCTGGTCGAACTGCGGACTCACGAATCCGGTGCCCTCGGTGGCCTTGACGTAGGCGAACCGGGCGCCCGCGCCGGCGGCCTGGCCCCAGTCCACCGCGCCCTGGTGCCCGCTCACGTCGTGGCCGAGGGTCTGCCCGGTCGACGGGTCGAGCCGCGGGCTACCGCTTCGCACGCCCTCGTGCCGGAGGATTTGGGAACCGGCCACGTTTTCGGCGGCCTTCGAGTAGTCCGCGGCCGCGGCGGGGCCGGCGGTCGCGACGCCGCAGGCCATCGCGAGAGCCGACGCGACGGCGGCGAAGCCGAACCGCCAGGTGTTGTCCGTTGCTGTCCGGGTCACCGAGACTCCGATCTTCACGGCGGCAGGTCCAAGGTCATCGTGGAACACAACGCGGCGCGAGGCAGGCTGGGTCACCCGGACGTGAACGGAATTCCGATAGCCGGAATCGCGAGTGGTCCAGACAACCGTGACCGAGTTGTGACCGGCGGCGCCGAGCGGGGCGTTTAATTTGTTGTGGCCGACCACAAACTGGTGGGTAAATTCCCTACCGCGGAGGTGTCCCCACATGAACCGCGCTTCTCGACCACCCGGACGGCCGTCCCGATCCCGCGGACCTGCACTGATGGCGCTGACCCTGCTCGCCGCGGCCGGGCTCGCCGTCCCCGCCGCCGCGGCCCCAGCGTCCGGGCAGGCTGGCTGCACCGGCTCGGATCAGCCGGATTTCGGGCCGAACGTGCACATTTTCGACCCGGGAATGCCTTCCGCGACGATCCAGGCCCAGCTGGACAAGGACTTCGAGGCGCAGAAGGACACCCAGACCGCGCAGTTCGGCCCGGGCCGCGTCGCGCACCTGTTCAAACCGGGTACCTACGCGGTGCACGACAACGTCGGCTTCTACACCTCCGTCGCGGGCCTCGGCCAGAATCCGGACGACGTCCAGATCAACGGCGACATCACCGTGGACGCCTTCAATCCGTCCGATCAGGGCTCCGCCTTGCAGAACTTCTGGCGTTCGGCGGAGAACATGGCCGTCACGCCTTCCAGCGGCAGCGACCGCTGGGCGGTGTCGCAGGCCGCTCCGTTCCGCCGCATGGACATCAAGGGCGGGCTGCAGCTGTTCCCGGCCAGCTACGGCTACGCGAGCGGTGGCTACGTCGCCGACACCCGGGTGTCCGGCCAGGCCGCCTCGGTATCGCAACAGCAGTGGTACACGCGGGATTCGGCGCTGGGCAGCTGGGACGGCGGCGTGTGGAACATGGTCTTCTCCGGGACCACCGGCGCGCCCGCCAACTCGTTCCCGAACCCGCCGGAAACCACGCTCGACACCACGCCGGTGTCGCGCGACGTGCCGTACCTGTACGTGGACGACGGTGGCAACTACCGGGTGTTCCTGCCGTCGCTGCGTACGAACGCGTCCGGGCCGAGCTGGGCGAACGGCGGCACCTCCGGCGATTCCGTGCCGATGAGCCAGTTCCGCGTCGTCAAGCCCGGCGACACCGCGGAGAGCATCAACAGCTCCCTCGACTCCGGCTGCAACCTGTTCTTCACCCCCGGCACCTACCACCTCGACCAGACGCTGAACGTGACCCGCCCGGGCACGACCGTGCTCGGCATCGGCTACCCGACGCTGATCCCGGACAACGGCGTCGACGCGATGCACGTGTCCGATGTGGACGGTGTGCGGATGAAGGGCCTGCTGTTCGACGCGGGGACCCAGAATTCGCAAGCTCTGCTGACCGTCGGCGACCCCGGCCAGCACACGAGCCACGCGGCGAATCCGACTTCGCTGCAAGACGTGTTCTTCCGCGTCGGCGGCGACCTGGCGGGCAAAGCGACCAACAGCCTGGTAGTGAACAGTGATAACACGATCGTCGACCACGTCTGGGCGTGGCGCGCCGACCACGGCAACGGCGGCACGGTCGGCTGGACCACGAACACCGCCGACACCGGCGTGCTCGTCAACGGCGACAACGTGACCGCGACCGGGCTGTTCGTGGAGCATTACCAGAAGTTCCAGGTCGTGTGGAACGGCCAGAACGGCAAGACGATCTTCTTCCAGAACGAAATGCCCTACGACGTCCCGGATCAGGCTTCGTGGAATTCCGCGCCCGGCACCGCCGGGTACGCCGCGTACAAGGTCGGCCCGGACGTGACGTCGCACGAGGCGTGGGGCCTGGGCAGCTATTGCTTCTTCGACACCAACCCGGCGGTTTCGAGCTATCACGCGTTCGAGGTGCCGCAGAACGGCGGGGTGAAGCTGCACAGCCTGCTCACGGTGTCGTTGAACCACCGCGGCACGATCACCCACGTCGTGAACGACACCGGCGACGTCACTCCGGACGGCACCAAGCCGGTCAACGTCCCGAATTATCCGTGATCCGCGCTGGTGGCCGCCTCTCCACGCGGGAGGCGGCCACCAGCCCTCAGTCCAGCGCGGTCGCCCGGCTCACCGCCTCCCACGAGTCGAGATCCTTGGTCAGGGCCGCGATTTTGCCGCGAATCGCGTCCACCGCGTCGCCGCCGAGCGCGAGCCGAAGCGGTGCGTCCGGCGCGTCCACGGCGCGGAGAATCGCCGCCGCCGCTTTCGCTGGGTCACCGGGCTGCGTCCCGTCCATCCCCTCGATCGCGGCGCGGGTGGCGGCGGTCGATTCGGCGTAGGCGTCGATCGTCCGGGACCGGTGCATCGCCGCGCCGCCGAACGACGTCCGGAACGCGCCCGGCTCCACGATCAGCACCTTGACCCCCAACGGCGCGACCTCCGCCGCGAGCGCCTCGGAAACGGCCTCCAGCGCGAATTTCGCCGCACAGTAGGCCCCGAACGCGGGCGGGGCGAGCAATCCGCCCATCGAACTCATCTGCACGATCGTGCCGCTCCCCTGTTCCCGCAGCAGCGGGACGACGGCCTTGGTCATCGCGACCGCGCCGAAGAACATCACCTCCAGCACCGCGCGCAGCTCCGGCAGCGTCAGTTCTTCCACCGCGCCGACCGACCCGTGCCCGGCGTTGTTGACCAGCACGTCGATCCGGCCGAACTCGTCCAGCGCGGTCCGCACCGCGGCGTCGATCTGCGCCGGATCGGTGACGTCCAGCGCGGCTGTGCGCACTCGGTCTCCGCCGGAGTCCAGCAGGTCGGCGAGCGTCTCCTGCTTGCGCGCGGTCGCGAGGACCCGGTCCCCCGCGGCGAGCGCGGCCTGGGCGAGTTCGCGGCCGAAGCCGCTGGAGCACCCGGTGATCAGCCAGACGCGGCCGTCGGTTTCCTCGGTCATTGAGCAGTCCCTCCAGTGCTTTCGTCTGCCCGTCGATCGTGGCCCGCGCTCGCCGGGGTCCGCCAACACTGGTTCCCTGGCGGGCTACAGTCTCAGCCTGTGACCCCTGAGCTGCGGCAGCTGCGCTACTTCGTCGCCCTCGCCGAAACGACGAGCTTCACTCGTGCGGCCGCGACCCTCCACATCGCACAGCAGTCGCTCTCGCAGCAGATCACCGTCCTGGAACGTCAACTCGGCGCGAAACTCTTCGACCGCGACGCTCGCGGCACCCGGCTCACGCCGATCGGCGAGCTCTTCCTGCCGGAAGCACGCGCGGTGCTCGCCCGCGCCGACTCCGCGGTGGCGACCGTCGCCCGGGCGGTCCGCGGCGAGATCGGCACCCTGCGGCTGGCTTTCCTTGCCAGCACAGCGAATTACCTGCTCCCACCCGTCGTGCGCGCCCTCCGGGAACAGCTTCCGGAGTTGATCGTCACCACCGCCGAAGTCGCCATCGCGGAACTGGCCAACGGCGTGCTAGGCGGCCGCTTCGACGCTGGCTTCACCCGCCCTCCGCTGGTCGACGGCCTGGAGACGCACACCCTGCTGACCGAAGAGGTCTGCGCGGTCCTCCCGTCCGGCCACCGCTTGGCCGACCGTCCGTCGCTGCGCCTGGCCGACCTCGCGGACGAGCCGTGGGTGCTGACGCCGCGCACGTCGTGGGAACCCTGGCACCGCAAGTACGACAACGACTTCGCCGCGGCCGGGTTCACTCCGCAGGTTGTGCAGCGCACCGCGACAGTGCAGGGGTTGCTGGGCCTGGTCGCGGCCGGAGTGGGAGTGACGAGACTGGCGCGGTCCGCGCACAGCCTGCGCCGCACCGGGGTGGTGTTCGTACCGCTGGAAGGCGAGTCCGCGCACACGGTGGTGGCGTGGCGCGCGAACGGCCCGCATCCGGCCGCGCTGCTGGACGTGGTGACGCGGTTGGCGGAAACGACGGATCTTTCCGGCGCGGGCTGACATTCCGGGATACTGCCGCGGTGACATACACCGAGTGGATGGTCGAGCGGGCGCAGGATTTCGATTCGCTGCGCGGCAGGCGCATCGAGTCGTGGGCCGGCGCGGAGATGGCTCTGCGGGAACACGGCCCGGACGGCGGTCCCCAGTTCACCGACCCGGCGGTGCCCTGCCTGCAACTGTGGGGCATGCAGGCGTATCTGGACGACGGCCGCGCGCTGCGGATCGGCACGTACCAAGACGACGACCTGTTCGGGTTGTGGCCGCATCGCCGCCCGGATTCCCGGCTCGAGAACCGGGAGATGTGGGACGGCATCTATCGCTGGACGGCTCTGGCCGAACTTCCGACCGGCCCGGTCGAGGACGTCGTCGTCTTCGCCGAAGAAAACGTGCTCGCCGAAGTCGACCTGCGCGTCGGCGGCCGTTCGCTGCTTCTCGTCGCGGGCGAACTGGAGGAGTGCGGCCCCGGGCTCTCGTTCATCCGCCTCGACGAATCAGTCCTCGCGTTCACCGATCCCGCCGCGGCCGAGCGCGTCGCATGGTCGACACCCCAGCGCGACCGCGTCCGGATCGACCCGTGGCCGAAGATCAGCTTCCGCTGACCTTCACCGAAAACGCGTCGATGCTCATCCCCGCTCCCGGCGTGATGTCCGCCCCCGGGCTAGTGCACCCGCACACTTTGTTCGGATAAGACCCGCCGATCGCCACGTCGAAGATCGCGAAGAACCCGTGGTCCACCGCCGCCTTCCACGTAGCATCAGACACCTGGTTCTGCTTCACCGCGAAGGTTACCTTGCCGTCCAAGGAAAACCGCAGCTCCTCCGCAGCCGCGTCCCGTCGGTCCACCACCACCGAATACGTGTGGTACCCGGACTTGCATCCGCCGCAGTCCTGCAGGTCGCTGCTGATCCCGTCCGGATCGTGGCACTCCCCCGCCCACTGTCCACAGTGGAACGTACTGGAATGCTTGTCCAGCGCGTTGACGTTCTCCATGACGTCCAGCTCGCCGATGCTCGGCCAGTTCGTCGCGCCGACCGGCCGGGCGTCCGCGCCCATCGCCCAGAACGCGGGCCAGTAGCCCAGTCCGTGCGCGGGGTCGGGCTGCTGGATGGTCGCGCTCATCTCCATCTGCCCGCCTTCGGGGGCGCCGAAGTCGGTGCGCTGGGTTTCGATCCGCCCGGACGTCCACGCGCCGTTCGCGTCCCGCAGCGGCTTGATCACCAGGTGCCCGGCTCCGTCGTGGTAGACGTTGTCCGTCGAGTCGGTCGCCGTTTCGATCTCGCCGGTGCCCCAGTTCGCCGCGCCGCCCGGGTAGCCGGTTCCCTTGTCGTAGAGCCAGTTCTGGGGATCGAGACCGGTGCCGGCGGGGCCGTCGAAGGTGTCCTCGAACACCGTGGTCCAGGTTTCGGCCGCGTGCGCGGGCGCGGTGGCCATCGACGCGGCGGTCACGACTGCCAGGAGGAGCGGGATTCGGCGCATGGTTCGCCTTTCCGGTGGTGGGGTCCTCCCAGCAGGGTCGGCCAGGTCCGCTGACCAGTCAAAACAGTCTGCCTGCCGGTTCCGCGGCCGAGGTCCGGGCGGGCACAGCGGCGCGGGAGAGGTTTGAACCACTGCGCCGAGGGGTACCGCGAGGGTGGGAGAACCACACCCCCTTTGCGTCCCCCGCGGCCGCCGCGGCCGATCTAGCCTGGTCCTATGAGCGACAGCAACCTTCTCGGCGAGTTCCTGCGAGCCCGGCGCGGCATCACCGCACCGGCGGACGCGGACCAGCTCGCCGACACCCGGCGCCGGGTCAGCGGCCTGCGCCGGGAGGAGGTCGCCCAGCTGGCCGGGGTGAGCACCGACTACTACGTGCGGCTTGAGCAGGGCCGGGAGCGCACGCCGTCGGCGCAGGTCGTCGAGGCGCTCGGCCGGGCGCTTCGGCTCGACGACGAGGCGCTCGCCCACCTGCATTCGCTGGCCCGGCCGAAAAAGCCCAGGCGACGTCCGGCGAAGGAACGCGTCAGCTCGCGCCTGGTGCAGCTGATGGACGCGTGGCCGCAGACGCCCGCCGTCGTGCTCGGCCGGTGCATGACCGTGCTCGCGGCCAATCTGCTCGGCGAAGCGCTGTTCGCCGGGCACGAGCACAGCGGCGACCTGCTGCGGCTGGTGTTCCTCGACCCCGACGCCCGGGACTTCTACCCGGAGTGGGAGCAGGTCGCGGTCAACACCGTCGGCGGGCTGCGCTCGGCGGCGGGCGCCGATCTGGACGATCCGCTCTTGATCGAGGCGGTCGGCGAGCTGTCGCTCAAGAGCGCCGATTTCCGCCGGTTGTGGGCGCGCCACGATCTCCGGCAGAAAACGCACGAGACGAAACGGTTCCGGCACCCGCTCGTCGGAATGCTCACCCTGCACTACGAATCGATGACCGTGAACAGCGCTCCCGGCCAGCAACTCGTGGTGTACCAAGCGGATCCGGGCAGTCCGTCGGAGGCCTCTCTGGGGCTGCTCGGGAGCCTCGCCGCGGGCAACCGCTGATCCTTTTTCACCATTTCCGAATTTCTCCAGGGGTAGATCCATGTCTGAAAACACCGCACCCGTCTGGTTCATCACCGGGTGTTCCACCGGCCTCGGCCGCGCGCTGGCGGCGGCCGTCCTCGATCGCGGCCTGCGCGCGGTCGTGACGGCCCGCGATCCGGAACGCGTCGCCGACCTCGTCGCCGCGCACCCGGGACGCGCACTGGCCGTCGCGCTGGACGTGACCGACCAGCAGCAGATCACCGATGCGGTCGCCGAGGCACACCGCGTCTTCGGCCGGATCGACGTGCTCGTCAACAACGCCGGCTACGGCTACCTCGCCGCTGTCGAAGAGGGCGAGGACGCCGAGATCCGAGCGTTGTTCGAGGCCAACGTCTTCGGCCTGATGGCGATGACCCGCGCGGTCCTGCCCGGGATGCGGGCGCGGCACAGCGGCCACGTCGTCTCGGTCTCGTCGCTCGGCGGGCTGGCCGCCTTCGGCGCGACCGGCTACTACCACGCGACCAAGTTCGCCGTCGAAGGCTTCACCGAGTCGCTCGCCGCCGAGGTCGGCCCGCTCGGCATCGGCGTCACGATCGTCGAACCGGCCGCGTTCCGCACCAACTGGTCGGGTCCGTCCATGCGGGAATCCGCGATCCGCATCGACGATTACGCCGGCACCGCGGGCGCGCGCCGCACCTCGACGCTCGCCGCCTACGGCAAGCAGCCCGGCGACCCGGACCGCGCCGCGAGCGCGGTGATCGACGCCGTCGCCTCGGCCGAACCGCCGCTGCGGCTGCTTCTCGGAAAGGCGGCCTACGACATCGCCACCGCCCGCCTCGACACCCTCCGCACGACGTTCGACGACTGGCGCGACGTCACGCTGTCCGCCGATTTCCCGAAGGAAGCCGAATGAGCAAAGTCGCCCTTGTTACCGGTGCCAGCAGCGGCATCGGCGAAGCCACCGCCCGCCGCCTCGCCGCGGACGGCTGGCGCGTGATCGCCGGAGCGCGCCGCGAAGACCGGCTCGAAGAACTCGCCGCCAGCACCGGCGGCATCGAAGCCCGCCGCCTCGACGTGACCGACCGAGCCGACGTCGCCGAGTTCGTCGACCGCGCGGTGCGCGACCACGGCGAGATCGACGCGTTCATCGCGAACGCCGGGGTGATGCCGCTGTCCCGGCTGGACGCCGGGCTGGTCGCGGAATGGGACCGGATGATCGACGTCAACGTCCGGGGCCTGCTCCACGGCATCGCCGCAGCGCTGCCGCACTTCACCCGCCAGGGCCGCGGCCACTTCGTGACCGTCGCGTCGATCGGCGCGCACCAGGTCACGCCGACCGCGGCGGTGTACTGCGGGACGAAATACGCGGCCTGGGCGATCACCGAGGGCCTGCGGCAGGAATGCGACCCGTCGATCCGCGTCACCACGATCTCCCCCGGCGTCGTCACCTCGGAACTGGCGGAGACAATCAGCGATCCGCAGTCGCGGGAGTTCATGCGGAGCTACCGCAAGGACGCCATCGCACCGAAAGCGATCGGCGACGCCATCGCCTACGCTCTCGACCAGCCGGCCGACGTCGACGTCAGCGAGATGATCGTGCGCCCGGCCCGGCAACGCTGAGCGAAGGAGGCGACCGTGCCGCAGTACCTGCTCGGGATCTGCCAGCCCGACAGCGGAACCCCGGAACCCGAGGTGCTGGCGGACATCGCGGCGCGCCTCGAAGCAGTGACCGACGAGATGAAGGCAACCGGCGTCTGGGTGTTCTCCGGCGGGCTGCATCCGGCGGCCGCCGCGAAGGTGGTCCGGGCGTCCGGCGATGACGTCCTGTACACCGACGGCCCGTTCGCCGAGGGCAAGGAACACTTGGGCGGCTTCACCATCGTGACCGCACCCGACCCGGAAGCCGCGACGGAATGGGCGCGGCGAATCTCGGAAATCACCACCTTGCCGGTGGAAGTCCGGCAGTTCCAGTGATCTCGACGGCCGTGCTCGAACGGGTCTTCCGCGCCGAGCACGGCCGCGCGGTCGCCGTGCTGGCCCGCGTCTTCGGCGATCTCGGCCTCGCCGAGGACGCGGTCCAGGAGGCGTGCGCGATCGCCACCGTGAAATGGCGGGCCGAAGGACTTCCGCCCAGCCCCGCGGGCTGGCTCGTCACCACCGCCCGCCGCCGCGGCATCGACCGGCTCCGCCGCGAATCGGCCCGCGCCGACCGGCACGCGCAAGCCGCGCTCCTGCACGCCAGCGAACCCTTCGACGAAGGCGCGGTGCCCGACGAACGACTGCGGCTGATCTTCACCTGCTGTCACCCCGCTCTCGGCACCGCCGCCCGCGTCGCCCTCACCCTCCGGCTGCTGGGCGGACTGACCACCGCCGAGATCGCGCACGCGTTCCTCGTCCCGGAATCGACGCTGGCCCAACGACTGGTGCGGGCCAAAGCCAAGATCCGCGCCGCCCGGATCCCCTACCGCGTACCCGAGGCGGCCGATCTCCCTGACCGGCTCAACGCAGTTCTCGCCGTGCTGTACCTGATCTTCACCGAGGGCCACACCGCCAGCAGCGGCACCGACCTCACCCGGCCGGACCTCGCGTCCGAAGCGATCCGCCTGACCCGGATCCTGGCCGACCTGCTTCCCGGCGAACCCGAAGTGCTGGGCCTGCTCGCCCTGCAACTGCTCACCGAATCGCGCCGCGCGGCCCGGCTCGACGCCGACGGCGTCCCGGTGCTGCTGCCCGACCAGAACCGCGATCTCTGGAACCGGACCTTGATCGCCGAAGGCCAGGACCTCGTCCGCCGTTGCCTTCAACTCGACCGTCCAGGGCCGTACCAGATCCAGGCCGCGATCAACGCCGTGCACAGCGACGGCACCGATTGGGCCCAGATCGTCGCGCTCTACGACCACTTGCTCGCACTGGCCCCCACCCCGATCGTCGCGCTCAACCGCGCCGTCGCGGTCGCCGAGGTCGAAGGCCCGGCCGCCGCACTGACCATTGTGGACAGTCTGGACCTGCGAGACCGGCACCTGTTCCACGCCGTCCGAGCCGACCTGCTCGCCCGCCTGGGCCGTGCCGCCGAAGCCGCCGAGTCCTACGACACCGCGCTGCGACTGGTCGCCAACGAGGCCGAACGTCTTCTGCTGCAAAGAAAACGCGCCGCGCTCAGCTCGGCCGCCCCCGGCTGATCACGCCTTCGACGATCTTCGTCAGGTGCGCGCCGACGTTCTCGACGCCGCCGTTCTGCACCGCGATCTGCGCCCCCTCCATCGCGAACGTCAGCTCCGCGGCGCCCAGGTCCGGGTCGGGCAGGCCGAGCCCCTCGCACATCGCCCGGAGCCTGCCGAACTGCCGGGTCTTGTGCTCGCGGATCAGCCGCCGCGCGGGATGGTCCGGGTCGGGCAGCTCCGCGACCGAGTTCGTGAACGGGCAGCCGCGATGGGAGAACCCGGGCAGGCCCTCGACGATGAACCGCCCGACCGCGCGGATCTGCTCCGCGTAATCGCCGGGATGCCCCTGTTCAGCCGCGTCGAACGCGGACGAATAGTCGTGCACGACGATCCGCAGCCATTCCGCGATGAGCGCGTCCTTGGTGCCGAAGTGCCGGTAGATCGCCATCTTCGTGGTCCCGGCGCGGTCCGCGATGGCCTGGACCCCCACCCGGACCACGCCCTCGTTGAGGAACAGTTCCTCGGCCGCGTCGAGGATGCGCTCGCGGGGCGGCAAGGTCGCGACCCGCGTCGGCCGCCGGGCGGAGGCACTCGTCATCGGTTCTTCCTCCGGGGCTCTGGCAGTGCGGTGCGTCACCGGCTACGGTACACAACCGTGCCCTGTGATACCACTCGGTATCACCTGATCCCGCTGAGTCTCACGAAGGATGCGCTGGTGAAAATCTCCGAATACGCGAGCCACGACGCGGTCGGCCTGGCCGATCTGATCGCCCGAGGCGAGGTGACCGCCGCCGAAGTCGCCGACGCCGCCGCGCGAGCAGTCGAAGCGGTCAACCCGCAGCTCAACGCCGTAGTCGAAACCTGGCCGCCCGAAGACACCCCGGCACCCGGTTCTGCCCCGCTGGCGGGCGTCCCGTTCCTCATCAAGGACCTCGGCGTCACCATGGCAGGCAAACGCAGCGAACTGGGCAGCCGGTTGGCCGCAGGCGCCGTGTCGCCCGAGGACTCGTTCCTGATGCGCCGCTTCCGCCGCGCCGGCCTGGTCACGATCGGCCGCACCACCACCCCGGAAATGGCCTACAGCACCACGACCGAACCAGAGTTCTACGGCGCGACCCGCAATCCGTGGTCCGTCGACCGCAGCGCAGGCGGCTCCAGCGGCGGCTCCGGCGCAGCGGTCGCCGCCGGAATCGTCCCGCTCGCCCACGCCACCGACGCCGCGGGTTCCATCCGAGTCCCCGCTTCGTGCAACGGATTGTTCGGCCTGAAACCCACCCGAGGCCGGGTTTCGCAGGGCCCCGGCGCCGACGAGATCTTCAACGGCCTGGCCGTACAAGGCAGCCTGAGCCGAACCGTGCGCGACAGCGCCGTCCTGCTGGACCTGATCGAAGGCCCCGAACCCGGCGACCCGTACTTCGCCCCGCGCCCGGACCGCCCCTACGCTGCGGAAGTCCAACAAGACCCAGGCCGCCTGCGAATCGCAATCCTGCGTGACCCCTGGGGCGGCCGCCGCCCCACCGACCCAGTCTCCACGGCCCTGTCCGAAACCGTGCGACTGCTGGAATCCCTAGGCCACACCACCGAAGAGACCCCGCTCGCCCTAGGCGTCTCCTGGGAAGAGTTCGTCCTGAGCAACGCCCGGATCTGGACCGCGAACCTCGCCCCGTGGATCGACAGCATCGCCGCCGCCACCGGCCGCCCGGTCGACGAGACCACCCTGGAGCCAGTCACCCTCGCCAGCTACCGCTACGGCCACCAGGTCACCGCCGACGAGTTCGTCCGCGCCCTCGCGATCCGCAACCAGGTGTCCCGAACCTTCGCCCAGCACTTCGCCCGCTACGACCTCCTGCTCTCCCCCACCCTGCCCGAACCGCCGCTCCCGCTAGGCGTCTATGGCGAGGGCGCGGACCAGCTCGACGGCCTGGGCTGGCTGGACCGCGTCCTGACCTTCTCGCCCTACACCGCCGCCGCGAACGTCTCCGGCGTCCCGTCGATGTCCATCCCGCTCGCCGAACCGGACGGACTCCCGATCGGCATGCAGTTCACCGCCGCCTTCGCCCGCGAAGACCTGCTCTTCCGCCTGGCCGGACAACTCGAACAAGCCGCCCCCTGGACCCACCGCAAACCACCGGTCTGGGCAGCCGCCTGACCCTCCATGAGTCCACAATGGACAGCTACCAGGCGGTGACCCGCGTCCCAGCCTCCGCGATCCCTGACGTCGGGGCCTCAGTTCTCGCTAGACTTGGCGAGCGATGCGACGATTCCGGTGGTGGTGGGGGGCGCTGGTCCTCGCCTGCGTAGCTGTCCTGGCGGGCTTTTTCGTCTTTTTCGGCAGCGAAAGCCGCCCTGGCCAGCCCTTTCCGCGCCAAGGCCCGCCCGGCCGCGGCCCGCTGACCGTCGTCGCGATCGGCGACAGCACCGTCTCCGGCGAGGGCGCGGGCGCCTACAGCCCCGACACCGACGGCAAGAACGGCGACTGGTGCCACCGCTCGTCCGCGGCGTTCGTGCAGAAGGTCCGCCTCCCCGGCATCACCGCCCGGGTCAACCTGGCCTGCTCCGGCGCCCCCGCCGCCCAAATAGCCCTAGGCGACGCCAAACAATGGGGCGAACGCTCCCAAGCCGCCCAATTGGCCGACGTGGTGAAAAACCACCGGGTCGCAGCGGTCGTGATCGCAGTCGGCGCGAACGACGACCCGAAATTCTCCGCCCAGGTGAACGAATGCTTCAAGGCTTGGTTCTCCGCCGACGGCCCGTCCTGCAACGTCGCACTGAAAGAAACCTGGAAGTCCAAAGTGGACGCCATGGTCCCCAAAGTCGCGAACGCGGTAGGCGACGTGAAAAAAGTACTGGCCGACGCGGGATATGTTCCCGCGGACTACCAGTTGGTTCTCCAGTCCTACGCCACCCCGGTCGGCCCGGACATCCCCGCAGACCTGCAAAGCCTCAACGGTTGCCCCTTCCGCACCGACGATCTGCAGTGGATTTCGACCACCGGAATCAGCACCCTCTCCGCAGGAATCAAACAAGCAGCCACCCAATCCGGCGCCCGTTTCCTCGACCTGGCCCGAGCAGGCGAAAACCACGAAGCGTGCTCCGGCGGCCCGAACCCGGCGTCAGAATGGTTCACCCGCCTCACCCTGCACCTGAACGACCTGACCCAGGTCGACCGGGCAACCCACGCACTGCAGGAATCCTTCCACCCCAACGCCGCCGGACACGCCGCCATCGCCGACTGCCTGACCGACTTCCTCAAGACCCAGCAAGGCAACGCCTCCTGCCTAGCCGGCCCCGACGGAAAACTCCACGCCGTCCCCGAACCAGTCAGCTAGCCCCCGCCTGCCCCTTGCGCAGGCCCGTGAGGGCCACCCTCACGCCCCCTGATTCCCCCAGGGTTCCCCTCACGACCCACCACCGTCCGCGAGGGGAACCCTCACAGCCCACCCGCACCCCGGTGCCAAACGCCCCCTATGCCCATTCGGTGCATCTCACGCACCCAATGCCACATTGGGGCGCGCCCCCCGCCCTAACAGACAGCCGCGAAACCCACCCCCCGCCAAACACCCAACCCCCGCGCCCCACCCACCAACCCGCACCCCACGCACCCAACCCCCCAAGGCACCCACACTCCCCCGCACCCCGATACGAAGCCAAAAACGCGGGCGGCGGGTGCTTGTCAAGGCATCTTTCCCGCCTTGACAAGCACCCGCCGCCCGTCGTCACAATCCAGCTTCGGGGTGCCCACCCACGACACCACGGCAATGTCGCCCCCCAGGGCGACGAGCCGAACCCCCCACAAGACTCACAAATCCAACGCAGCCCTCAAAGCCACATCGATCTGCTCCTGAACATCCGCGTCAACCTCCGCGATCCGCTCCGCCAGCCAAGGCCGATACAACCGCGTGAGATTCAACGTGGACACCCAATACCGAGCATCCACCGCCACCCCGAGAATGTCCTGCGGATCCCGATCCAGCAGCTCCGTCCCGAGCAGCCAAGGCCGCTCGGACTCATTCACCCCGTCGGACGACAGCAGCACCACAGTCCGCTGCCGCGCGGGATCAGTAGGCGGGTGGTAAGTCCAGACCTCACCCCTGCGCACGCATCTCCTTCTCCGCCGCGGCCCTCTCCGCCTCGTCCGCCTCAGCCGACGGCGTGGCAGGAGCGCGCTGCGGGGTATACCCGGTCCGGACAGCCTCGCGCCGGGCCGCCTTGGACAGCCAGGACGAGACCGAGATTCCGTGTGCTTTCGCGGCTCGCTCGGCGTACTCGAGCGCACCGGTGTCGAGCGAGAGTGTCACCTTACGTGTCGCCATACCTTTTACCGTACCACTCTCACAGCGTCGGCGACCTGCCTTCGAACGGGGTGGACAGCACGACGGTGGTCCGGGTGGACACTTTCGCCGCCTCGCGGATCCGCCGGAGCAGGTCCTCGAGGCCGAGCGGGGAGGCGACCCGCACCAGCAGGATGTAGGACTCGTCCCCGGCCACCGAGTAGCAGGACTCGATCTCGGTGATGTGCTGGATCCGCTGCGGGTAGTCGTCGGGCGCGGCCGGGTCGTTGGGAGTGAGCGAGATCAGCGCGGTGAGCGGGAGCCCGATCTGCTCGCCGTCGAGCCGGGCGGTGTAGCCGAGGATGACACCGCGCTGTTCGAGGCGGCGCACCCGCTGGTGCACCGCCGACACCGACAGCCCGACCCGTTCGGCGAGGTCGGTGAAACTGCGCCTGCCGTCGGCGGCCAGCTCCTGCACGATCGCCTGGTCGAGCGGTTCCAGCGGCCCGCTCATGCCGTCACCTCCGTACCGAGTCGCACGCGGGCCGATCCGGCGGCGACGGCATCAGCAGCGATGATTCGCTCGCGAGCTTCGCTCATGCGTCCAGCACGACCAGTTCGTGCGGCCGGGTGTTCACCGGCTCGACGCCCGAGTCGGTGACGAGCACGATGTCCTCGATCCGCGCGCCCCAGCGGCCCGGCTGGTAGATGCCCGGTTCGACGCTGAACGCCATGCCCGCTTCGAGCGGCAGCGCGTTGCCCGCGATGATGTAGGGCTCCTCGTGCACGTCGAGGCCGATGCCGTGGCCGGTGCGGTGGATGAAGTACTCGCCGAACCCGGCGGCGTCGATGACGTCGCGCGCGGCCTTGTCGATGCTCTCGGCGGTGGCGCCGGGGCGGACCGCGTCGACCGCCGCCTGCTGCGCGCGCTGGAGCACGGCGTAGGTCTCGGCGACGTCGGCGTCGCGGGGTTCGCCGATCGAGTAGGTGCGGGTGGAGTCGGAGTTGTAGCCCTCGGGCACCGGTCCGCCGATGTCGATCACGACGACGTCGCCGCGTTCGATGACGCGCTCGGACACGTCGTGGTGCGGGCTGGCTCCGTTGGGGCCGGAGCCGACGATGACGAAGTCGGCGTGCGTGTGGCCCTCTTCGACGATGGCGGCGGTGATGTCCGCGCCGACCTCGGCCTCGGTGCGGCCTGCCCGCAGCCATTCGCCCATCCGCGCGTGCACGCGGTCGATCGCCGCGCCCGCCTTGCGCAGGGCTTCGATCTCGGCGGCGTCCTTGCGCATCCGCAGCTCGCGCACGATCGGCCCGGCGAGGGTCTGCTCGGCGTCGCCGAGGGCGGCGCGCAGGGACAGCACGTGCAGCGCCGGGGTGAAGTCGCTGACCGCGATCCGGCCGGGCTTGCCGAGCCGGTCGGCGACCAGCCGGTACGGGTCGTCGCCGTCGACCCAGGTGAGCACCTCGACGCCGAGTTCGTCGGTGGGCACGCCGGCGTAGCCGGGGGCCTCGAGCTTCGGCACCACGAGCGCGGGAGTGCCGTCGGCGGGAACGACGAGGGTGGTCAGCCGCTCGAACGAACCGCCCGCCTGGCCGAGCAGGTAGCGCAGGTCGGATCCGGGCGCGACGAGCAGCGCGTCGGTGCCGGCGTCGGCAGCCGCTTTCGCGGCGCGGTCGAGACGGGCGCGGAGCGCGGCGGCGTCGGGAGCGGGCGTGTGGAGGGATCGGCTCGACATGACGCCGAGCCTAGTACCCGGAGCCGCCGCTGCCGTCCCGACCGGCCGGGGACGCGGCGGGACGGTCTTCGCGCAGGCCGGAGATCAACTGCACCAGCTGTTCGCGGAACCGCTCGTCGGCGACCGCGGCCCCGAACGAGCCGGTGCGGTCCCGCTCGGCGCGGACCGCCCGCGCGTGCACTTCGCGTCCGGCCGCGGTGATCGCGACGAGCCGGCGGCGGGAGTCGGCGGGGTCGGGCGCGCGGGCGACGAACCCTTCCCGGGAAAGCCGTTCGAGGGTGCGGCTCATCGTCTGGTCGGTCACCTCGCAGCGGCGGGCGAGCGCGCGCTGCGCGAGCGAACCTTCGCCGAGCAGGTGGAGCACGATCAGCCCGGCGTGGGTCAGTCCCAGCTCCGCGAGCACCGAGGTCCACCGCTGTTCGACCAGCCGCGCCGCGACGGCGAGCAGCCGCCCGGTCGGCCACGAGGCCAGCTCGTCGGGGCCGGGCGCGGTCTCCCCTGGGTCCATCGGTCCTCTCCCGTGCGATATGTTCAGCTTGCTGAACGTTTCTCCCCGTCATTCGCCTGAAGGACTGTATCCACCATGGCCGAGCCCGCACTCCCGCCCGCGTCGAGCCGCCGGATCCGCTGGGTGCTGCCGGCGCTGCTCGTCGTCGTCTGGCTCGCCGTCGGCGGCATCGGCGGGCCGTTCGCCGGAAAACTGAGCACGGTTTCGAAGAACGACAACGCCGCGTTCCTGCCGCGCTCGGCCGAGGCGACGCAGGTGCAGGACGAGCAGAAGGCGTTCGCTCCGCGCCCGACGCTGCCCGCGGTGGTCGTCGCCGAGCGCGAGTCCGGGCTGACCGGCGCCGACCGCGCTTACCTCGGCGGCCTGCCCGCGCGCACCGCCGCGGTGGCCGGGGTCGCCGGCCCGGTGAAGCCCGCGACCTTCTCCGAGGACGGCAAGGCCGCGCAGCTCTCGGTGCCGGTCGACGCGGCCGGGAATCCGGCGCAGATCGTCAAGGAGGTCCGGGAAAAGCTCGGCGGCGGCCCGGACGGGCTGACCGTGCTGGTCACCGGGCCGGGCGGGCAGATCGCGGACCTGGTGACCGCCTTCGGCGGGATCGACGGCGTGCTGCTGATCGTCGCGGGCGCGGTCGTCGCGCTGATCCTGCTCGTGGTCTACCGCAGCCCGCTGCTGCCGTTGCTGGTCCTGGTCTCGGCGGTGTTCGCGCTGGCCCTGGCGAGCCTGGTGGTCTACCTGCTGGCGAAGAACGACGTCCTCGCGCTCAACGGGCAGAGCCAGGGGATCCTCTCGATTCTCGTGTTCGGGGCCGCGACCGACTACGCGCTCCTGCTGGTCGCCCGGTTCCGCGAACAGCTGCGCGACACCCCGGGCCGCTTCGAGGCGATGCGGCTGGCCTGGCGGGCGACGCTGGAGCCGGTGGCGGCGTCGGCGGGCACGGTCGTGCTCGGCGTCCTGTGCCTGCTGTTCAGCGATCTGAACTCGAACAAGGGACTCGGCCCGGTCGCCGCGATCGGGATCGGCGCGGCGCTGCTCGCCTCGACCACCTTCCTGCCCGCGATGCTCGTGCTGTGCGGGCGGGGCGCGTTCTGGCCGTTCATGCCGCGGCACGGTTCGCCGCATCCGGAGGCTTCCGGGATCTGGGGCCGGGTCTCGCGCACGGTCGGCACGCGCCCGCGCGCGGTCTGGGTGCTCTCGGCGCTGGTGCTCGTCGCCGGGGCGGCGTTCCTGCCGCAGCTCAAGGCGTCCGGCACCGCGCAGTCCGACGTGTTCCTCGCCAAGGTGGATTCTGTCACCGGCCAGGAGGTGCTCGGCCGGCATTTCGCCGCCGGGTCGGGATCTCCGGCGGTGATCGTCGCCAACGCCGGCGCCATGGGCGAGGTGGCCGAGGCCGCGCGGGTGCCGGGCGTCGCGGCGGTCTTCCCGCTCGCCGGGCCCGACCGGCGTCCGCTCGAAGCCGGCGGCCGGGTCGAGTTGCTCGCGATCCTTTCCGCGCCGGCCGATTCCGAGGACGCGGTGGCGACCGTCGGCAGGATGCGCGACGCCGTGCACGCGGTGCCCTCGGCGGAGGCGAAGGTCGGCGGGCAGACCGCGATCCAGCTCGACACGCAGGAGACCTCGCGCCGGGACCGGGCGGTGATCATCCCGATCGTGCTGGTGGTGATCTTCGCGGTGCTGGCCTTGCTGCTGCGCGCGCTGCTGGCTCCGCTGCTGCTGATCGCGACGGTGGTGCTGTCGTTCGCCGCCACGATGGGGGTCTCGGCGCTGGTGTTCAACCACCTGCTGCACTTCCCCGGCGCGGATCCGGTGGTGCCGTTGTTCGGGTTCGTGTTCCTCGTGGCGCTGGGGATCGACTACAACATCTTCTTGATGACGCGGGTGCGCGAGGAAACGAAACGGCGGGGCACCCGGGACGGAACGCTGCACGGGCTCGCGGTGACCGGCGGCGTGATCACCTCGGCCGGGGTCGTGCTGGCGGCGACGTTCTCGGCGCTGGCGGTGATCCCGATCCTGTTCCTCGCCCAGATCGCGTTCATCGTCGCGTTCGGCGTGCTGGTGGACACGCTGCTGGTCAGGTCGCTGCTGGTGCCCGCGCTGACGGTGGATCTCGGCGGGCGCGTCTGGTGGCCGTCGCGGCTGGACCGGCGCGTCGGATGAGCCGGCGGGCCGGGCGTGGCAGGCTGTGCGGGTGACCGGACCACTCGCTCTCCTCGATTCCGCGAGCCTCTACTTCCGCTCGTTCTACGCGCTGCCCGATTCGATGACCGCGCCCGACGGGACGCCGGTCAACGCCGTGCGCGGGTTCACCGACACGATCGCGCGCATCCTGACCGACCGCCGTCCGTCGCGGCTGGTCGCCTGCCTCGACGCGGACTGGCGGCCGAAGTTCCGCACCGATCTGCTGCCGAGCTACAAGGCGCACCGGGTCGCGGTGCCCGGCGACGGCGGGGCGGACGTCGAAGAGGTGCCGGACACGCTGACCCCGCAGGTGCCGATCATCCTGGAGGTGCTGGAGGCGTTCGGGTTCGCTGTCGCGGAGGCGGACGGGTACGAGGCGGACGACGTGATCGGCGCGCTCGCGACCCGGGAGAAGGACGCGCCGGTCGAGGTGATCACCGGCGACCGCGACCTGTTCCAGCTGGTGCGCGAGGAGCCGACGCCGACCTCGGTGGTGTACGTCGGGAAGGGCTGGGCGAAGGCGGAAGTGCTGGGGCAGCGGGAAATCGCCGAGAAGTACGGCGTTCCGGCCGAGCACGCCGGGCCCGCCTACGCGGACATGGCCGCGTTGCGCGGCGACCCGTCGGACGGGCTGCCCGGCGTGGCGGGAATCGGCGAGAAGACCGCGGCGAAGCTGATCACCCAGTTCGGTTCGCTGGAGGAACTCGTCGCCGCGGCCTCGGCCGGGGACCCGCGAGTGCCGCTGAAAACCCGGCTGCGGCTGTCGGAGGCGGCGGACTATCTCGCCGTCGCGCCCACCGTGGTGCGGGTCGCGGTGGACGCGCCGGTCGAGCAGTCCGGGCCGGACGCGGTGCCCGCCGCTCCGGCTGATCCGGAGCGCGTGGCGGAGCTGGCCGAACGGTGGAACCTGGGCCGCTCGGTGGAGCGGCTGCTGGCGGCGCTGCCCGGAGCGTGATCGTCGGGGAGGGTTCCCGCTGAACGCCGGAACCCTCTCCGACGGTCAGAAGTGCGTGCCGGTCCAGGGTTGCGCGCCGGTGCGGAACAGCGCGTCCACCCGGGCCAGCGTTTCCGCGGTCGCGCCGGTGATGCGGCCGGACAACGCCAGCGGACCGGCCTCCCACGCGCCGAGGTACAGCATGGCGAGGGTGTCGACGTCGAGCTGCAGATCCGCGTCGTCCTCGGTGCGCTCGACCCCGCTGCTGCCGACCCGGTACCGGCCGCGGTTGTTCGGCAGCATCCGGTCGTTCACCTCGAACACCACCGGTTCCGCGGAGCCGTACGTGCGGGCAGCGAGCGCCGCTTGCACGTCGAGCAAGCGCAGCCACAGCTCGTCGTCGACGCCGACCGTCTGGGCCCGGCGCGGGTCGGCGAGCAGCAGGCCCACCGGGTCGTCCACGGGGCAGCCGCGCGCGTTGACGACTTCGACCAGGTCGACCGACAGCAGGAACCGCCACAGCCCGGCCAGTGCTTCCGGGGTCGCGGCGTGCATGTCGTGGATTTCGAGCGCGGCGCCGCGTTCCGGGTCGAGGTAGCTGTTCTGCGGCACGACCTGGAAGGCCGCGTAGCCGTCGTCGCCGTCGGGTCCACTGTGGACAGCGACGCGGCGATGGCCGCCGTCGGGGTGGAGATGCCAGTTGAAGGCGATCGGCCACCACAGGTCCGGGCGGGCGATCCAGCCGGGACGGCCGGTCTCGATCCGTTGGTACAGCGAGGGAATCGTCGCGATCGCCTCGTCGGCGGAAAGCAGCCGGACGCGGCCGGGGGCGGCGACGGTTTCGCGCAGCGGAGCCGGTTTCCGGACTTGCAGGGTGGCCATGCGGGTCGCGACGCCGTAGCCGAAGCGGCCGTAGATCACCGCTTCGCTGGCGTGCAGTGCGGCGACGACGTGGCCGCGCCGCACGAAGTCGTGCAGTTGCCGGTCCATCATCGCGGTGAGCACGCCGCGGCGGGTCCAGTCCGCGCGGACGCCGACGCCGTCGACCGCGGCCATCGAAACCGTGGCACCGCCGGGGACGGTGAGCCGGGTGGCGAACGAGCTGGCGATGCCGATGGGTTCGCCGTCGTGGAACGCCCCGGTCCGGCCGTCCGCCGTCCAGGACTCGCCGATCCGCGCCCAGCGCTCGTCCGAGGGCGGGTTTCCGTGCAGGGACCGCACCAGAAGGTCGAAGGTCGCCCGGCTTTCGGAATCGGTGATCTGGCGTACCACGTAGTCGCTCATGCCCCGATTGAACCAATTGCCGCCGTCGTCCGGCTATCGGATTTACTGCGGCGGGTCGACGCGGTAGTCGCCGTCCGCGCCGGTCACCGTGATGGGGACGTGTTTCGTGGCGCCCGCGATGTCCACAGTGCACTGAAACCGCGAGCCGTCGGCGACGGGCTGCCGGTCCGGGCAGGACACCGTGCCGACGTTCGCCATCTTGTAGTCGGTGGTGAGGAGCCGGGCGACGGCCGAGGCCATCGCCCGGGAGTCGAACACCCGCCTCGCCGCTGAGCTGGGCGGCGCCTCCGACGACGACGCGGCGCCCGGCTGCGCGGGGGTGTCCGGCGTGACCGTGACGGTGCGCACCGGGGGCTCGGGAGTCCCGCTGTCGCATCCCGCGGCGGCGAGCAAACCCATGCCGCACAACAACAGCACCCGCACGGCGCGCATCAAACCCGCTCCTCTGCGCGAAACCTCTGGTCAACGGTCAGAAGAACGTACCGCACCACACCGATTCGCGCGTGCCGAAGAGAACGTCGGCGGCCTCGGGCGCGGCCGGGTCGAGCACCTCGATCCGGCCGGTGTCAGCGAGCGCGGACGCGCGCCACGTTCCGAAGTAGAGCATGGCGAGGGTGTCCACGGAGAGCCGCAGCGACGGCTCGGCGTCAGTGCGGGCGGCGCCGTCGGGGCCGACGAGGTAGCGGCCGTCGTTGCCGGGCAGCGACCGGTCGGAGACTTCGAGCACGACGGGTTCGGCCGAACCGTAGGTGCGGGCGGCGAGCGCGGCGGGCACGTCGACCAGCCGGAGCCAGCTTTCGTCGTCGGTGCTTTCGGTTTTCGCCATTCGCGGGTCGGTGAACAGCAGCGTGTGCGGTTCGTCGAGCGGGCGCATCGGGAGGACGATCTCGTCGACCAGGTCGACCGACAGCAGGAACCGCCACAGTCCGGCGAACGCGGCCGGGTTGGCGTAGTGGAACGCCATCACCTGCAGTTTGGCGTGCTCGTGGGTGTCTCCTTCGACGTGGTAGATCAGGAAGCCGTCTTCGCCGTCCGGGCCGCGGTGCACGGCGGTCTGGAGCAGTTTCGCGCGGCGGCGAAGCGATGCCTCGTGCCCCGGCCAGTAGACCTCGGGCCGGGTCATCGCGGCGACGCGGCCCATCGCGGTCGCGGCGTACAGCTCCGGCCATTTCGGGGCTGCCTCGTCGACGCCGAGGACGGTGACCTCTCCCCCGGCTGGCACGTCCGGACGCAGCTCTGCCCGATGCCGGTCCACCACGACTCGCTTCGCGAGCGTCGCGATTCCGTAGCCGTAGCGGCCGTAGATCGCGCCTTCCGAGGCGTACAGCAGCGCGAGCGCGACGCCTCGTTCGGCGAAGTCCGCGAGCTGCGCGGACTGCAACGCGCTGAGCACCCCGCGCCGGGTGCGTCCGGCGCGGACGCCGACGCCGGTGACCGCGGCCAGCGGAAGCCGGGCTCCGCCGGGGACGACCATTTCCGCCGCGAAAGACCGGGCCGTGCCGATGAGGTCCGGTTCGAAGACGCCCCAGCTGCGTTCGGCTTGGTACGCCGTCGAGACGCGGTCCCATTCTTCGTCGGTGCCGGGCTGGACGTGCAGCGCGGCCCGGAACAGGTCCCACGCCTCGCGCTGCTCGCCGGGACGGAGGATGCGGACGGTGCGGTCGCTCATGCCCCGATCATCGCCGGGACGGCCGCCGCACCGCCACTGAATTGAACGGCGTCACTTGGCCGCGGGCGGCGAGACCTCGTAGTTGCCGTCGTTGCCCTTGACCGTGATCGGGACCTGCTGCGGTTTGCCGTTGATGGTGGCGGTGCACTCGAATTTCGCGCCGTCCTCCACCTTCTGCTCGGCCGGGCAAGTGACCCCGCTGACGCCCTGGATCTTGTAGGTGTCGGTGAGCAGCTTCGCGACGTCGGTCTGCATCTGGTTGTTGTTGAAGACCTGGGTCTTGAAGAAGCCGGGCGCGACGAACCCGAGGATCGCCACGACGGCCACCACGACGACGAGCGCGCCGATCCCGATGAACAGGCCCTTCTTCGACCCGCCGCCCGAGGATTCCGGCGCGGCTCCGCCGGGCTGGCCGTAGTCGTACTGGCCGGGCTGCTGCTGGCCGCCGTACTGCTGCTGCGGCTCGCCGTAAGGCTGCTGCTGGCCGTAGGAGGGCGGCTGCTGCCCGTACGGCGGCGGCTGCTGGCCCCACTGGGGTTGCTGCTGCTGTTGCGGGTATCCGCCGGGCTGCTGGCCGTACTGCGGGTCCTGGCCGTAAGAGGGCTGCTGGCCGTACTGCTGGGGCGGGTAAGGCTGCTGCTGCGGCCCGCTCTGCGGGTACGCGCCGCCCGGCTGCTGCCCGTAGTTCGGGTCCTGCCCGTAGGGCTGCTGCCCGTACTGGGGCTGCTGCCGCGGGTCGTTGCCGCCATACGGCGTGCTCATCGTTAGCCTCCGCCTTCGTCTGTCCGCATCCGCTGCCCGGGCCGCGGGTGTCGTGCGCGATCCAACCACAGGTCTGGACCTGGCACACGTGTCCGCGCGCAGTCGCTGCGAAGGTGTGTCCTCGCGGTCACGCCGCGCCCGCGGCCACTACGCCGCGGCGCAGCGCCCGGACCGCTTGCGCCGCCGCCGAGCCGACCGGGTCCTCCTTGCCGAGGACGTCGCGGATCTGGTCGAGCAGGTCGATCACCTGGCGGCACCAGCGGACGAAGTCGCCCGCGGACAGTTCCTGTCCGTTGGTCTCGGCCGCGGTGAGGACCTTCTCCAGGGATTCGCCGCGCGCCCAGCGGTAGACCGGCCACGCGAACCCGGCGTCGGGTTCGCGGGTGCGGTCGAGGCGGTGGCGGCGTTCGTCCTCGGTGAGTTCGACCCACAGCCTGCTGGTTTCCTGCCACGCGCCGGGGACCGCGCCGCCGGGAAGCCGGGGTTCGCCCGCGGTGTCGCGGCGGGCCTCGAACACGAGCGTGGACACGACCGCGGCGAGTTCGGCCGGGCCGAGACCGGTCCAGACGCCGTGCCGGATGCATTCGGCGGCGAGGAGGTCGGATTCGCTGTAGAGGCGGGTGAGGCGGCGGCCGTGTTCGGTGACGCGGTCCTCGCCGTCGCCCGGGCGGACGTAGCCGCGTTCGCCGAGCAGGCGCAGGATCCGGTCGAACGCGCGGGCCAGCGAGTGCGTGGTGGCCGCGACTTTGCGTTCGAGCTGTTCGGTTTCGGCGGAGAGCCGCTGGTATCGCTCGACCCAGCGGAGGTTCGCTTCGCGTTCGGCGAGGCCGTGGCACGGGTGGGCGCGCAGGGCGCGGCGCAGCGAGGCGAGTTCGGCGTCGTCGGCGGCCGCGGTGCGGCGGCGCTGGCGGCCGGGCAGGGCGATGCCGGAGTCGCGCAGCGCCGAGGCGATGTCGCGGCGGGTCTTGGGCGAGCGCAGTTCGAGGTGCTTGGGCAGCCGGATCCGGCCGAGCGCTTCGACCGGGGCCGGGAAGTCGGCGACCGACAGCGGTCCGGACCAGCGGTCCTCGGTGACCACGACCGGCCGCGGTTCGCGAATCGGGTCGAGGCCGGGGTCGACGACCACGGCGAGCCCGGCGCGGCGGCCCGCCGGGACCGGGATGACGTCGCCCTTGCGGAGTTTCTCCAGCGACTGGGCGGTCTCGGCGCGGCGGGAGGAGGTGTTCTGCCGCGACAGCGTCTTCTCGCGGGCGGAGATCTTCGCGCGGAGTTCGACGTATTCGAGCATCTGGTCGAAGTCGCCGGAGATCGCGGCGGTGTAGCCCTTGAGGGCTTCCTTGTTGCGTTCGATCCGCCGCGCGGTGCCGACCACCGACCGGTCGGCCTGGAACTGCGCGAACGACTGTTCCAGCAGGTCGCGGGCGGCGTCCGCGCCGACCTGGGAGACCAGGTTGACCGCCATGTTGTAGCCGGGGCGGAACGACGAGCGCAGCGGGTACGTGCGGGTCGACGCCAGCCCGGCGACGGCCTTCGGGTCGACTCCGGGCTGCCAGGCGACGACGGCGTGGCCTTCGATGTCGATGCCGCGGCGGCCGGCGCGGCCGGTGAGCTGCGTGTACTCGCCCGGGGTGAGGTCGACGTGCGCCTCGCCGTTGTATTTCACGAGCCGTTCGAGCACGACGGTGCGGGCGGGCATGTTGATGCCCAGTGCGAGGGTTTCGGTCGCGAACACGACTTTGACCAGCCCGCGGACGAACAGTTCCTCGACGGTTTCCTTGAACGCGGGCAGCAGCCCGGCGTGGTGGCCGGCGAAGCCGCGTTCGAGCGCCTCGCGCCATTCCCAGTAGCCGAGGACGCCGAGGTCGCCCTCGGGCAGTTCAGCGGTGCGCTCGTCGACGATCCGGCGGATCTCCTCGACCTGTTCGGGGCCGTTGAGCCGCAGGCCGGAGCGGACGCACTGGGCGACCGCGGCGTCGCAGCCGGCGCGGGAGAAGATGAACACGATCGCGGGCAGCAGCCCGGCGTGGTCGAGCCGTTCGACCACGTCCACGCGCGACGGCGGCCGGAACCTCGGGCCGCGCGGCGGGGCTCCCCGGCGGCCGCCGCGCGGGCCGCGGAAGGTGGGCGCGAACCGGCCCATTTCGTCGGTTTTGCGCAGCAGGGTGGGGTTGATCCGCAGCTGCTCCCCCGGGTCGGCCTCGTTCTGCCCGGCGAACAGGTCGAGCAGCTGGTTGCCCACCAGCATGTGCTGCCACAGCGGGACCGGCCGGTGCTCGTCGACGACGACGGTGGTGTCGCCGCGGACCTCGACGAGCCATTCGCCGAATTCCTCGGCGTTGCTGACGGTGGCGGACAGGCCGACGACGCGGACGTGGTCGGGCAGGTGGAGGATCACTTCCTCCCAGACCGCGCCGCGGAAGCGGTCGGCGAGGTAGTGGACCTCGTCCATGACGACGTAGCCGAGTTCGGGGATGGCCGAGCTGCCCGCGTAGAGCATGTTGCGCAGCACCTCGGTGGTCATGACGACCACCTGGGCGTTGCCGTTGATCGAGGTGTCGCCGGTGAGCAGGCCGACGGCGTCGTTTCCGTAGCGTTCGACGAGATCGGCGTACTTCTGGTTGGACAAGGCCTTGATCGGGGTGGTGTAGAAGCATTTGCGGCCCTCGGCGAGGGCGAGGTGGACGGCGAACTCGCCGACCACGGTCTTGCCCGCTCCGGTGGGGGCGCAGACCAGGACGCCGTGGCCCTCTTCGAGCGCTTCGCAGCCGCGGATCTGGAAATCGTCGAATTCGAAGGCCGATTCGGCGGAAAACCGGGTCAGCTGGGGGTGCTTGGCGCGGCGACGGGAGGCAGCGTAGGCCTCGGCCGGCGATGGTGAAGGGCTAGTGGCCACCCCGTCAGGGTTCCACACGCCCCCGGCATTCCGCACGCGGCGTGCGCGAACGCCCTCACGCGGCCAGACCGCTGCACCGGGGCTGGGCGTGGGGCTCGTGAGTGCTGGCACCGGTTCTAACCGGCACGAACACTCACGACACGACGGTGAGCGCGGAGGGCACGCAAGTGGCTTCGACCGGGGCTTGGCCCTGATCCTCGCCGTCGGCGTAGACCGGCCAGCCGGGCGCTTCGATGCGCAGCGTCCGGGTGCGGAAGGTTTCGACGCTGTCCTTGTGCACGTGCTCGCCGGTGCGCAAGTGCGGGAGCATCCGCAGCAGCCGGGCGCGGCCGGGGGCGCCGATGACGGTGACGTCGAAGAGGCCGTCGCCCGGGTCGGCGCCGGGGCAGATCGGGATGCCGCCGCCGTAGTACGGGGTGTTGCCGACCGCGATCAGGCTCGAATCGGCGGACAGGACGCCGTGGTCGGTGTGCACGACGAGCGGGCGGGGCTGGAACGCGGCGAGTTCGGCGAGGATCGCCAGGTCGTAGCGGCGGGGTCCGGTGGGCCAGCGCATGGCGTTGGCGCGGGCGTTGACGGCGGCGTCGAATCCGGCGCACAGCACGGTGGCGAACCAGGTGTCGCCGACGCGGCCGAGGTCGAGGCTGCGCCGGCGCCCGGCTTTCAGCGCTTTCGCGAGCGCGTCGGTGGCCGCTCGCGGGTCGGAGGGGACGCCGAGGGCGCGGGCGAAGTCGTTGCCGGTGCCCGAGGGGACGAGGCCGAGCGCGACGCCGTGGTCGGCGCAGAACTGGACGCCTTGGTGGGCCGCGCCGTCGCCGCCGAGGACGATCAGCACGTCGAGCCCTTCGGCGTGCGAGGACCGCATGAGCGCGCGGGATTCCTCGACGCTGGTGGCGGTGAGGAGGTCGAGCCGGTCGACGGCGGGCCGCAGCCGCGCCGCGACCGCTTCGGCGACGCGGGCGGCCGCGCCGCGACCGGAGGCCGGGTGGACGGCCAGTGCTGCGTTCAGGCCCACGGTCAGGTGATGTCGTCGGTCGAGCCGGGGCGGCCGGGCGACGGCTTCCGCGCGGCGGGTTCCTCGCCGTCGGCGGTGCTCGGGGTGTAGTCGAACGGCGCGGCCTCGTCGTCGGCGAGCTGGTCCCAGCCCTCGTCGTGGCGGACGCGGTCGAGCTTGCGGTCGTGGAAGCGGGCGAGCTGGATCGAGATCTCGAACAGCAGGGTGAGCGCGGCGGCGAGGCCGAGCATCGAGAACGGGTCCGAGCCGGGGGTGGCGAACGCGGCGAACACGAACAGCGCGAACACGATGCCGCGGCGCCACTTCTTGAGCTGCTGGTACTTGAGCACGCCGACGCGGTTGAGCATCACGATGAGCAGCGGGAGCTCGAAACTGACGCCGAAGATCACCAGCAGCGACAGGATGAACGAGATGTACTTGTCCGCGGTGAGCGCGGTGACGAACTGGTCCTGGCCGAAGCCGGCGAGCAGGGCCAGCGCGTGCGGGACGAGCAGGTAGGCCAGCACCGCGCCGGCGGCGAAGAGCACCGAGGCGAAGCTGACGAAGATCAGCGCGTACCGGCGTTCCTTGGCGTAGAGACCGGGGGCGATGAACGCCCAGAGCTGATACAGCCAGGCCGGCGACAGCAGCACCGCGCCCGCCGCGACGCCGACCTTGAGGCGGATCATGAACGCTTCGAACGGCACGGTCTGCAGCAGGCGGCAGCCGGACTGGTCGCCGGCGAAGCGCTGCGAGGCCGGGATGGCGCAGTACGGGTGCGTCATGATGTCGCCGAGCGACGGGATCGGGCCGAGCCGCTGCTCGAACCAGATGAACCCGAAGATCGCGCCGACGACGACGAAAACGACCGCCCAGCCGAGGCGGCGGCGGAACTCGTAGATGTGCTCGATGAGCGTCATCGTGCCGTCGGGGTTTTTCCGACGGCTGCGCCGGCTCCGCTTGCTGGACCGGCTGCCGTTGCCGTTGGCGGCTTCCGCCACTGGTCGTTCCGTTCTCGTCAGAGCCCGCCGGGGCGCGCCGCGCCGGCGCGCCGCCGTGGACCGGGGACCGGGTGGTGCGCGCGGAGGGTCAGCTCGCGTTCTTCTGCGGCTGGTCGGCCGAGGCCGCCTGCTGCCGCTTCAGTTCGTCGAGCTGGCGCTGGAGGTCGGCGACCTGCTTGTCCTGCGCGGTCTGCGCGGGCGCGGCGATGTGCCGGGTGTCGGCGGACTCGGCCTCGGCTTCGGCCTTCTGCTCGCCGGTCAGGTCCTTGGTCTCGGCCTTGAAGATCTTCATGGACTTGCCGATGGACCGGGCCGCGTCCGGGAGCCGCTTCGCTCCGAACAGCAGAACCACCACGAGCACCAGAACGATGATGTGCCACGGCTGCAGCGCGTTCATGGTCGTCTGCCCTCCTTGTCTGGGGTCAGTGCTGATGTTACTTGTTGCCGGGCGCCGGGCGGCGTTCGGCCACGGCCACACGGAGTGCCGCCGACCGGGCCCGGATCAGTCCGGTCCGGTCCTGGGTGTCCGCACTGACCATGCTCATGGTGCGGCGGAAGCGGCGCAAGACTCCAGCGGTCCGTACCAGCAGCAGGACCAGGACGAGCAGGCCGGCCGCGAGCAGAGCGTAGACGGGCAGGTACGGCACGAAACCACCTTATCGGTCGGACATGGACGTGAGGTGACGGGCACGCGCCACGGCGTCGGCGGCTCGGCGACCGACTGCCTCGGCGAGTGTGGCGGGGCTCTCCACCTGGGCTTCCCCGCCGAGGCTGAGCACGAGCCGGACCATCCAGGGCTCGTCGCTGTAGCGCATGGCGATGCGCAGCCGTCCGCCGTCGAGCTCGTCGAGTTCCTCGCAGGGGTAGTACTCGGCGACCCAGCGGGCGTCGGGGTCCAGGACCAGATGGGCGACCCGCTGGCCGGGACGGGCGGAGAAGACGCCGTCGGACAGGTCGGTGGGCCGCGCGTGGGCGGGCGGGGCCGCGGGTTCGTCCAGCACGGTGAGCGCGTCCACCCGATCGAGGCGGAAAAGGCGGACGCCTTCGACCCGTCGGCACCACGCTTCGAGATAGCCGACGCCCTGGACGATGACGAGCCGCATCGGATCGACGGTGCGTTCGGTGATCTGGTCGCGCGAGGCGGTGTAGTAGCGCATCCGCAGCGCGCGGCCTTCTTGCAGCGCGCCGGCGACGGTTTCGCGGGTGCGGGCGGCGCGGGCTCCTTCGCGCACTCCTCCCCCGACGACGACCCCGGCCGGGCGGGCCTGCCCGGCGGCGTCCTCGATTTTGGCGATGGCGCGGCGGACCGCGTCGCCGTCGGCCACGCCCGGGGTTTCGGCGAGCGCGCGCAGCGCGACCAGCAGGGCGGTGGCTTCGCCGCCGGTGAGGCGCAGCGGGCGGCTCATCCCGGCGTCGTGGGTGACGACGATGGTGTCGCCTTCGAAGGACAGGTCGATGAGGTCGCCGGGGCCGTAGCCGGGAAGGCCGCACATCCACAGCAGTTCGAGGTCCTTGCGCAGCTGGCGCGGGGTGACGTCGAAGTCCTGGGCGGCCTCGTCGATCCGGATGCCGGGCCGGGCGAGCAGGTAGGGCACGAGCGCGAGCAGTCTCGGCATGCGTTCGCCGGAGGCGGTCACCGGACGCTCCCCTGTCCGGCGCGGGCGAGGACGGCCTCGAGCCGGTGCTGCACGGATTTGGCCAGCACGTCCGGTTCGAGCACGAGCACGTCCGGTCCTTGCGCGGCGATCCAGTCGGCGGCCGATTCCGGGAAGTACAGGCCGATCTCGATCACGTCGCCTTCCTCTCCGGCGACGGTTTCGCGGCCCACGGCTTCGCCTCGGCGGCGGACTCCCGCGGCGCGGCCGTCGGCGACCCACAGCCGGGCGGTGGTGACCGGCGCCGGATCCTCGCTGCCGCCGGTGACCGACACGAGCTGCATCAGGTTGACGCCCTCGGGCCGCACCACCGCGCCCGGTTTCCCGATCGCGGCGACCTTTCCGGTGACGCGGGAGAGCCGGAAGCAGCGGGTCGCGTCGCGGTCGCGGTCGTGCCCGACGACGTACCAGCGGGCGCGCCAGGACACGACGCCCCACGGTTCGAGGGTGCGGATGCGCCGCTCGGGCGAGCCGCTGCGCCGGTACTCGAACCGGACCGCCTGCCCGGCCTGCACCGCGGCGAGCATCGGCGCGAACGCCGGTTCGGCCCGGACTCGCGGTTCGATCACCGTCGGCGCCTGGTCGTCGACCTCGACTCCGGCCGCGCGCAGTTTCACCAGCGCGCCCTGGGCCTGCCCGGTCAGCTCCGGCGAGTCCCAGAGCCGGACCGCGAGCCCGACGGCCGCGGCTTCGTCCGGGGCGAGGTCGATCTCGCCGAGTTCGTAGTCGCGGCGCGCGATGCGGTAGCCCTCGACCGGGTCGAAGACGGAGTTGCGGCCGGTTTCGAGCGGGATGCCGAGCTCCCGCAGTTCGGTCTTGTCCCGCTCGAAGGTGCGGAAGAAGGCGTCGTCGCTGGCCGCGTCGGCGTACCCGGGCACGATCCCGCGGATCCGCTCCGCGGTGAGGTACTGCCGGGTGGAGAGCAGGGCCAGCACGAGGTTGACCAGCCGTTCGGCGCGTGCGGTGGACACCAGACGACTCTAGCTCTCCCCGTCCCCGGCGATCGCGAGGTCCGGCCTGCGCGCGTCGCGCCTGGTCAGCCCGCGTGCCGCGAAGGGACCCTCCGCGCCGGTCCGCCTCACGCACCGCCGTTCCGGACGGCCCGGCGCCCGGATCGGGTCCCTCCTTACGGCACCAGTTTCGCCGCCCGCCCCTTCGCCCCGCTGGCCCAGCACGCCCCGCTTCCCGTGCAGTCGACGGTGTCGAAGCCGCCGGTGTCGAAGGAAACCCAGTGCCGTCCGCCGTCGCGGCTCAGATCGCTCCCGCCCGGTCCGACAGCCAGCACCGTTCTCCCGCGCCAAGCGAGCCCGGACCGGTACCCGGCGGGATGCTCCGGCGGCGTACGCCAGCTGCGTCCGCCGTCGCGGCTCACCGCGACCGCCGGGCCGGGCGCGGTGGGATTGGCGTAGTCGCCGCCGATCGCCACTCCCTGCCACGGCGTGCGGAACGCGACCGCGAAAACCCCGGCCGACGCGCTGCTGGGCAACGGCGTCGCAGTGGCGCTCCAGTGCCGGCCGCCGTCCCCGGAGTGCAGAACGCGCGCGTGCGCACCACCGCCGGTAGCGAGCCACGCGTCAACCGGCCCGGACGTGGTGACGCACTGGCCGCTGGCAGCGAATCCCGCTTCCCCGGGCTCCGCAGGCGGGAACGCGTCGTCCGGGATCTGCCGCCAGCTGCGCCCGCCGTCGAAGGTGGCCTGCACGCGGAACTTCCCGTTGACCGGATCGCTCATCGCGAGCCCGCGCCACGGGTCGAAGAAGGCGAGGCAGTCGTAGAACGCGGCGGAATCGGGGTTGCCGAACGTCTGCCGCCAGTGTTTCCCGCCGTCGTCAGTGCGGTAGATCCGCGAATCCGCGCCGGGCCCGATCGACAGCACTACCGCGTGGTCCGCGTCGAACGCCTCGATGTCGCGGAATTCCAGCTTCCCCGTGTCCGGCGGCCCGACCCGCAGCCAAGTGCCCCCGCCGTCGACCGTCCGCAAGACCGTGCCCTGGGTGCCGCTGATCCACGCCACTCGCCCGCTCACCGCGGACAGACCACGGAACTGCGCGGTCGTGCCCGTGGGCAGAAGCCGCCACGACGGCAGCGAGGACGCCGCGGCGACCCCGCCCAAGGAGACCGACAGCACGACTAGGAGGACCAGGACCGTCCGTAACGCACGCATGCGCAGATCCTGCCGCACCTGTCCGGCGACTTTTGTCGGGTTCTCGGCCTGCGGCAACGCTTCCTGTGCTTCGCCGCTCTCTCAGGCGAAGCACAGGAAGCACGGCCAAAAAATTACAGCGAGCCGATCAGCCGTTCCACCCGCTCGTCCACCGAGCGGAACGGGTCCTTGCACAGCACGGTCCGCTGCGCCTGGTCGTTCAGCTTCAAGTGCACCCAGTCGACCGTGAAGTCGCGTCCGGCCGCCTGTGCCGCCGCGATGAAGTCGCCGCGCAGTTTCGCCCGGGTCGTCTGCGGCGGGGTGTCCTTGGCCGCCTCGATCTCCCCGTCGTCGGTGACCCGCCGGACCAGGCCTTTCCGCTGCAGCAGGTCGAAGATCCCGCGTCCGCGCCGGATGTCGTGGTACGCGAGGTCCAGCTGCGCCACCCGCGGGCTGGACAGGTCCAGGTCGTGCTTGGCCCGGTACCGCTCGACCAGCCGGTGCTTGATCGCCCAGTCGATCTCGGTGTCGATCTTGCTGAAGTCCTGTTCCTCGACCGCCTCCAGCGCCCGCCCCCACAGCTCCACGACCCGCTCGTTGGCGGGCGTGGACCCGTTCTCCTTGAGGTGCTGCACCGCCCGGGCGTGGTATTCGCGCTGGATGTCCAGCGCGGAGGCCTCGCGCCCGCCCGCGAGCCGGACCTGGCGGCGTCCGGTGAGGTCGTGGCTGATCTCGCGGATCGCCCGGATCGGGTTGTCCAGCGTGAAGTCGCGGAACTGGACCCCGGCCTCGATCATCTCGAGCACCAGGTGCGCCGAGCCGACCTTGAGCATCGTGGTGGGTTCGGCCATGTTGGAGTCGCCGACGATGACGTGCAGGCGCCGGTAGCGCTCGGCGTCGGCGTGGGGTTCGTCGCGGGTGTTGATGATCGGCCGGGACCGGGTGGTGGCGCTGGAGACGCCTTCCCAGATGTGCTCGGCGCGCTGCGAAAGGCAGTACACCGCGCCGCGCGGGGTCTGCAGGACCTTGCCCGCGCCGCAGATGAGCTGGCGCGTGACGAGGAAGGGCAGCAGCACGTCGGCGATCCGGGAGAACTCGCCGGCCCGGGTGACCAGGTAGTTCTCGTGGCAGCCGTAGGAGTTGCCCGCGGAGTCGGTGTTGTTCTTGAACAGGAAGATGTCGCCGCCGATGCCCTCGTCGGCGAGCCTGCGCTCGGCGTCCACGAGGAGGTCCTCGAGGATCCGCTCGCCGGCCTTGTCGTGCGTGACGAGCTGGGTCAGGTCGTCGCATTCGGCCGTCGCGTACTCCGGGTGCGAGCCCACGTCGAGGTAGAGCCTGGAGCCGTTGGACAGGAACACGTTGGACGAGCGTCCCCACGAGACGACCCGCCGGAAGAGATAGCGCGCGACCTCGTCGGGCGAGAGCCTGCGCTGGCCGTGAAAGGTGCACGTGACCCCGAACTCGGTCTCGATGCCAAAGATCCGCCGCTGCATCCCCCCAGAGTAGGCGCTGGACCCCCGCCGAAGGTGCGCCGTTCGGGCGGCGACACGCGGTCGGTACGTTGCAAGTGGTGACAATGCGGCGGAAACCGGTCGCCGGGACCGGTCGGCGATCCGGCGCGGCCAGCGGAGGTGGGCGAGAGTGTTCCAGCAGGTCGGCCGGGCGTTCCGGCAGGTCGGGCAGCGGGATCGGGCGTTGATGCGGCGCAGTGCGGCGCTGCCGCGCACCCGGGCCGACGACGTCGTGACCGCGTTGTCCCGAAGTGCGAACAAATCGCGGCTCTGGTGGGGCGTGGCGGCCGTGCTCGCGGTCCGGAAGGGCCCGGCGCGACGGGGCGCGCTGCGCGGGATCGCCGCCATCGCCGGGGCGAGCGCCGCGGCGAACCTGGTCGCGAAGCCGTTGTTCCCGCGCCGCCGTCCGGCCGAAGAGGAAGTTCCCGCGCACCGTCGGCTGCGGAAACGGCCGACGTCGTCGTCGTTCCCGTCCGGGCATTCGGCCTCGGCCGCCGCGTTCGCGACCGCGGTCGCGATGGAGTCGCCGAAGGCCGGGCTGGCGATCGTCCCGCTCGCCGGGGCGGTCGCCTACTCGCGCGTCCACACCGGGGTGCACTGGCCGAGCGACGTCGCGGCGGGGCTGGCGATCGGGACCGGGATCGCCGTGCTGACCCGGCACTGGTGGCCGCTGCACCCGGACGTCCGGGCCCGCACCGCGCACGCCGCCGAAGCGCCGGAGATGCGCGACGGCGAGGACATGCTGGCGCTGGTGAACCCGAATTCGGGCATCGACGGGCTGGACCCGACCGAGGACGTCCGCTACGCCTGGCCGAAGGCGTCGCTGATCTACCCGGACCCGTCCCGCGACCTGCGCGAACAGCTCGCCGCCGAGATCGAAGCGCACGGGTCGGTCCGCGCGCTGGGCGTGGCGGGCGGGGACGGCACCGTCGCGGCGGTGGCGTCGGTCGCCGCCGAACGCGGGCTGCCGCTCGCGCTCATCCCGGCCGGGACGCTCAACCACTTCGCCCGCGACATCGGGGTCCGGTCGATGCCGGACGCGGACGAGGCGACCGAGGGCGGGCACGCGGTCGGCATCGACCTGGCCGAGGTCGAGGTCGACGGCTCCGGCGAGCCCGAACACCGCTGGTTCGTCAACACCGCCAGCCTCGGCGGGTACCCGGAAATGGTGCGGCTGCGCGAAAAGCTGCAGAGCAAATTCCCGAAGTGGCCCTCGGCGGCGCTCGCGCTCGTGCGCGTGATGCGGCGCGCGAAACCGCTGCGGGTCCAGCTGAACGGGAAGCCGACGCAGGTGTGGCTGATCTTCGTCGGCAACGGCACGTACGCGCCGAAGGGCTTCGCGCCGTCGCGGCGCCCGGCGCTCGACACCGGCCTGCTCGACGTCCGGTACGTGCGGGCCGACGTGCGCTGGTCGCGGGTCCGGTTCGTGCTCGCGAGCCTCACCAACAGCCTGCACGCGAGCCACGTCTACCGGCAGCGGGACCTGCCGGAGCTGCACGTGCGGCTGCTCGACGGGAACCGCCGGGTGGCCACCGACGGCGAGGTCGGGCCGCTCGGGCGGGAGTTCCGGTTCCGTTCGCGGCCAAGCGCGCTGACCGTCTACCGCAAGCCGGACGGTGCCAGCTGACCGGCTTGTGCCCTAAGGTTCATCCGGCGACGTCCGGCGGGGCACCGTGTTCTTCCACTCAGTGCTCCGCCGGCCCCGGCTCTGACCTGCGCGCTTGCCGTCGGCTGACCGTCCTCCGCGTTTTTCTTGACCCTTTCTTTACCTTTTCTCAACGAATCCACAGCGAAGCCTCAATAGCGTGATCTTCCAGATGCGGACAGCCCTGTCCGCATCCAGTTCACGGCAGGGGTCTTTTCAGTGCGTTTTTCCTCCCGCGGTCGCAGCTGCCCGTCTCCGGCAGGCCGCGGATGACGCCGATGCTGCCGCGGGCCGTCGACCCGGTCCTGCCTCCTTCGGTCACCTCCCAGGCGAGGGACATCGGGCCGCTCGAATCCCCCTTGCTCTGGCTCACGTTCGCCGGGGCCGCCGCGGCGGTCCTGGCCGTCACCATCGCGCTCGCGCATCGCCGCCGCGTGCGCCGCTGGGGCGTCAGCGGTTCGATCGCGCTGTTCCTGATCGCCGCGGTCACCGCGGTGAACAGCTACGTCGGCTACGTCCGCACGCCCAGCGACCTCGGCAGGCTCCTGCAGCGCGGGGGCGGCGTGATGAACGTGGCGGGCACCCTGCTGCGCAGCGGCAGCGACGATCCGGCCGACAGCGCCGATCCCAGCGCGCCGGACCGCTCCGCCAGCGGGAGCAGCGGCAGCTCCCCGACGGCCGCCCGTCCCCCGGCCAGCGACAACGGCAGCACCGAGGTGCTGAACGTGCCCGACCCGGCGCACGGCGTGTCGAACGGCGAAAACTACGTGGTCCTCCCGGCCGGCTACCGCGACCCGGCGAACGCGGGCAAGCGCTACCCGGTCGTCTACCTCATCCACGGCTACCCCTACGGCGGGCCGCGCGACTGGCTCACCTCCGGCTCCGCGCCGCAGACGCTCAAAAGCCTCGAGGACGCCCGCGTGATCCAGCCGATGATCATCGTGAGCGTCGACCTCACCGCCAACCGGCCGAGCACCGACTGGGAATGCCTGAACGTCCCGGGCGGCCCGCAGCTGGAGACGTATCTGGCCAGCAGCATCGTGCCCTCGGTCGACAAGCACTACCGCACGATGCCCGACCGCGGCCACCGCGCGCTCGGCGGCATGTCCGGCGGCGGCTTCGGCGCGCTGAACATCGGCCTGCACCACCTCGACGAGTTCGGCACGCTGCTGATCTCGCTGCCGTACGACGACCTGAACGATTCGGTCGGCGTCCTGGGCGGCAACCAGGCGGCGATCGCGGCGAACACCCCGCGCCGCTACATCCCGACGATGCCGTTCCCGCAGAAGATCGCGGTGATGCTCACCGTCGGCACCGGCGCGCCGACCGACGTCGCGACCGCGCACCGCATCGCCGGGTCGCTGCAGCGGCGCGGCCAGGAGGTCGTGGTGCACGCCGAACGCGGGTTCAACCACACCTGGCACACCGCCCGCGCGACACTCCCCTACATGCTCGCCTTCGCCGACCAGAACTTCCGCACCGCCCCTGCCGCCTCCTGAGCGGACCGCCCGGGAAATAATCTTCCGGGCCCTGTCCATCCGGGCGGGCGCCGTTCGTGGTGAGGTCAGCGCGGCACTCCGGCCGCGCTGCCCGACGAAGGAGCCCGACCATGAAGTACCTGCTGCTGATCCACGCCTCCGCGGCCACCGAGCAGGGCGGGGCCGCCGGCTGCGAGCCCGCCGACTGGATGGCCTACGACAAGGAAGTCCGCGACGCGGGGGTGTTCGTCAGCGGGGAGTCGCTCGCCGACCTCGTGACCGCGACCAAGGTCCAGGTCGGCGCGGACGGCGAGCGGTCGATCACCACCGACGGCCCGTTCGCCGAGACCCGCGAACTGCTCGGCGGGTTCTACGTGCTGGACGTGCCGGACCTCGACGCGGCGCTCGACTGGGCGGCCCGCTGCCCCGGGTCACGGGACGGTTCGGTCGTGGTCCGCCCGATCGCCGACTTCGGTGCCTGACGCGCGGGAGTCCGTGGCGGCCGTGTTCCGCGAGGAGCACGGCCGCCTGCTCGGCGCGCTCGTCCGCCGGTTCGGCGACCTGGACCTGGCCGAGGAGGTCGCCGCCGAAGCGGTGGAGGCCGCGCTGGTGCGCTGGCCGGTGGACGGCGTTCCGCCGAAACCCGGCGCGTGGCTGATGACCACCGCGCGCCGCAAGGCCGTCGACCGGCTCCGCCGGGACCAGGCGTACGCGGCGAAACTGGCCGTCCTGCAAGCGGAATCCGACCGCGGCGACCCTCCCCCGCCGCCCGGGGCCGACGGCGACCTGCCCGACGACCGGCTCCAGCTGTTCTTCACCTGCGCCCATCCCGCGCTGGCCGCCGAGGACCGGCTCGCGCTCACCCTCCGCTGTCTCGCCGGGCTCACGACGCCCGAGGTGGCGCGGGCGTTCCTCGTGCCGACCGCGACGATGGCGAAGCGGATCGTGCGCGCGAAGAACCGGATCCGCGACCATCGCATCCCGTTCCGCGTCCCGTCCGGCGACGAACTGCGCGTCCGGCTGCCCGGCGTGCTGCAGGTGCTGTACTCGCTGTTCACCGAGGGCTACGCGGCCAGTTCCGGCCCGGACATCCAGCGTCCGGACCTGGCACAGGAAGCCATCCGGCTGGCCCGGATCCTGCACCGCCTGCTGCCGGACGAACGCGAAACCACCGGGCTGCTGGCGCTTCTGCTGCTCGTCCACGCCCGCCGCGCCGCCCGCACCGGACCGGACGGCGAGTTCGTCCCGCTGGAAGACCAGGACCGTACCTCCTGGGACGCGGCCCTGATCGACGAGGGCCGCGCGCTGGTGCCAGTCGCGCTCACCGGTGGACCGCCCGGGCCGTACGGCGTGCAGTCGGCGATCGCCGCGCTCCACGCCGAAGCACCGGATGTCGCCAGCACCGACTGGCCGCAGATCGTCGCGCTGTACGACATCCTGCTGACGCTCACGCCGACCCCGGTCGTCGCGCTCAACCGCGCGGCCGCAGTCGCGATGCGCGACGGACCCGAAGCGGGGCTGAAACTCCTGGACGCCTTGGCCGACGAACCGCGACTGCAGGGCTACCACCCCTACGCCGCGGCTCGCGCAGACCTGCTGCACCGCCTCGGCCGCGACGACGAAGCAGCCGCGGCGTATCAGGAAGCCTTGGCCAGCGCGGGAACCGAGCCGGAACGCGCATATCTGCGTCAGCGCTTGGCGGCGCTCTGACCCGGAGCCCACCGGCTGAGCACCGGATCGACGAGCGTCGTCAACGGCGCGGACAGCGTCTGCCCGTGCTGGCGGAACAACTCGTCGCGAGAATCGAACCGGCCCAGATCCGACAGCACCGTCGCGGACAGATCGCACGCTCCGCCGGTCTCGCAGGTGACCCCGTCCCAGTCGATCGCCGTGCGGGCCACCGCGTCGAACAACGTTTCCCCGCTGTCATTGGAAAATCCCGGACCCGCCGCCAGCTCGGGCAACGAACCGAAAAGCTCCCCGGCCGGCAGCCACGCGTCCGCGACCCGGAACTCCGGCCACGCCACCAGAACCCGCGACGGAACCAGGAACTTCACCCGCGGAAAACGCGGATACCAGAACCGGCCGTCCACGAGCAGACCCCGCACCCGCGTCGGAATCCCTTGCGCCCGCGCGACTCCCTCCAGAACCGCCAGCCGCTGACTGCACGAACCCCGCCCGCGCCGCAACGTCCGCGAGATCGGCTGCCGCTCCCGCACCGCGTACACCGGCCGCACCGCCCCGGCGATCATCCGATGCGCGGCCCGCAATCCGGCCAGCCGATCCTCGGACGCCGTCGCCCGCATCAACGTCTGCACAGCCGGATCGCGCCAGTCGAGAATCGCCGTCGGGACCACCCCGCCCGCAGCGGAACTGTCCCCGGCGACGCGCCGACGCCACCACGGGGTCACCAGCGCACACGTCACCCCGTCAGTATTCCCGAAAACGACTGTGGGCCGCCGGGATTTCCCCGGCGGCCCACGGTTCCGTCACGTCATTCCTTCTCGGCCGAACCCTTGTCGGAATCGTCCTTGCCGTCCTTGCCGTCGTCGTCCGGCTTCTCGGCAGGCTCCGCCTTCTCCGGCAGCAACGCCTCCAGCGCCGCACCGGACAACCGCCGGAACGCCCGCCGCGGCTTCGCCCGGTCCAGCACCGCGACCTCGAGCTTGATCTCCGCCTCGGCCGCCGCCGACCCGTTCCCGTTCGACGACGCAGCGGTCGCCCGCAACCCCTCGATCGCCGTCGCCAGCGCCGTGGCCAGATCGTGCTCCGGATCCACGACGTCCTTGAGCTTCGCGGTGATCGGCTCCGTCTGCCCGCCCATCACCACGAACGGCGACTCGTCGAAAATCGACCCGTCGAACGTCAACCGGTACAGCTGGTCCTCCGCCGCGGTCGCCCCGACCTCGGCCACGCACACCTCGACCTCGAACGGCTTCAACTGCTCGGTGAAAATGCTGCCCAGCGTCGCCGCGTACGCGTTCGCCAGCGCCCGCGCGCTCACATCCCGCCGGTCGTACTGGTAGCCCTTCAAATCCGCGTGCCGGATCCCCGCCACCCGCAGGTTCTCGAACTCCGAATACCGGCCCACCGCGGCGAACCCGATCCGGTCGTAGATCTCGGACACCTTGTGCAAAGTCGCCGACGGGTTCTCCGCCACGAACAGCACGCCGCCCGCGTACTTGAGCACCACCACGCTCCGGCCCCGCGCGATCCCCTTGCGCGCCAGCTCGGAACGCTCCCGCATCAGCTGCTCGGGAGAGGCATACAACGGCATCGTCACGGTGTCGGCTCCACGTTCTCCGAAAACTCGGCAATCATTGATTCAGCGGACATCGGCGGCCTCACACCGGCCGGTGGTGATTGCGCTCCGCACGCCCGGCCACCACCGCCTCGGCCACCGCACCCGTCCGCTCCGCGGGCAGCACCACCGCGCCGTCCTCCGCGGTGATGGTGATGACGTTCGGGAAAATCCGCCGCACCAGGTCCGGGCCGCCGCTCGCGGTGTCGTCGTCCGCCGCGTCGTACAACGCCTCCAGCGCCGTCCGCACCGCCGTGTCCGCATCCGCGTCCGGATCGTACAGCTTCTTCAACGACGACTTCGCGAACAGCGAACCCGAACCGACACTGGCGTACCCGGCGTGCTCCTCGTACCGCCCGCCCGCCGCGTCGTACGACACGATCCGGCCCGCGTGCTTCGCGTCCTCGGCCTCCAGGTCGTACCCGACGAACAACGGCACGACCGCCAGGCCCGCCATCGCCATCTCCAGGTTCGCCTTCACCATCCCGGCCAGCTTGTTCGTCTTGCCGTCCAGCGAAAGCGAAACGCCCTCGATCTTCTCGTAATGCGCCAGCTCCACCGCGTACAGCCGGACCATCTCCACGGCCAGCCCCGCGGTCCCCGCGATGCCCACCGCCGAGTACTCGTCCGTGACGTGCACCTTCTCGATGTCCCGGCTCGCGATCAGGTTCCCCGACGTCGCCCGCCGGTCCCCGGCGATCAGCACCCCGCCGGCGAACGCGACCGCCACGATCGTCGTGCCGTGCGGCACGTCCAGCTCACCCGCGGGCACCCGCCGCGCCGGCAGCAGCTCCGGCGCGGTCGCGCGCACGAAATCCGCGAACGACGACGTCGCCGGCGAAAAGTAGGCCGACGGCAGTCCGGGCCCGGAAAAACCCGCCCCAGAGGAGGTGTTGTCCATACGTGCTCTCGGTTCCCATCTCATCCCGTGCCCGGCAACGCCGGGAACAACCTGCCCCCGGCGCCACCGCGCGAAACCTCCGGCCCAGCGCGCCCCGCCGCACCGCCCCGCACCCGGGACGGCCGCGACGGGCGGACGGCTACTCGCCGCCCTTCTGCACGTAAGCGCGGACGAAGTCCTCGGCGTTCTCTTCCAGCACGTCGTCGATCTCGTCGAGGATCGTGTCCACGTCCTCGCCGAGCTTCTCCCGCCGCTCCTGGCCCGCCCCGCCGGCGTCGTCGAACTCCTCGTCGGAATCGCCGCCGCCGTGCTTCTCGATCTTCTCCTGCGCCATCTCGCCTCCCGGTCTGGCCGATGTTCCCTAGCCTACCCAGCGGTACCGACGAAAAGGGCCTTCCCTCGGCCCGAAACGCCGGGATCGCGCTAGTCCGAACCGGTGATCGCCTCCACCAGCTCCTCCGCCGTCGCCGCCGCGTCCAGCAGCTTCCCGACGTGCGCCTTCGTCCCCCGCAACGGCTCCAGCGTCGGGATCCGCACCAGCGACTCCCGGCCCACGTCGAAAATCACCGAATCCCACGACGCCGCCGCGATCGACGACGCGTACTTCTCCAGCGCCCTGCCCCGGAAGTAGGCGCGCGTATCCGACGGCGGAGTCGTGATCGCCGCCTGCACCTCCTCCTCGGTGACCAGCCGCTTCATCGAACCCCGCGTGACCAGCCGGTTGTACAGGCCCTTGCCCAGCCGGACGTCCGAATACTGCAGGTCCACCAGCCGCAGCCGCGGCGCGCCCCACGCCAGCTGATCCCGCTCCCGGTACCCCTCCAGCAGCCGCAGCTTCGCCGGCCAGTCCAGCCGGTCCGCGCACTCCTGCGGATCCCGCGCCAGCGCGTCCAGCACCTCGCCCCACACCCGCAGCACTTCCTTCGACGCCTCGTCCGCGCCCGTGCGCTCGAGATTCGCCGCCGCCAGCTCGTGATAGGCGAACTGCAAGTCCAGGCCGGTGAACTTCTTCCCGTTCGCCAGCTCCACCTTCGTCTTCAACGTCGGATCGTGGCTGATCTTGTGCACCGCCCGCACCGGCTCGTCCAGCTTGAGGTCGTCGAACCGCACGCCGGCCTCGATCAGGTCCAGCACCAGCGCCGTCGTCCCGACCTTCAGATACGTCGAGTACTCCGACAGGTTCGCGTCCCCGATGATCACGTGCAGCCGCCGGTACTTGTCCGCGTCCGCGTGCGGCTCGTCGCGCGTGTTGATGATCCCGCGCTTGAGCGTGGTCTCCAGCCCGACCTCGACCTCGATGTAGTCCGAGCGCTGCGAAAGCTGGAACCCGGCCTCCTCGCTCTGCTGCCCGATCCCCACCCGGCCCGAACCGCAGATCACCTGCCGCGACGCGAAGAACGGCGTCAGCCCGCCGATCACCGCGGTGAACGGCGTCGAGCGCTGCATCAGGTAGTTCTCATGCGTGCCGTAGCTGGCGCCCTTGCCGTCCACGTTGTTCTTGTACAGCTGCAACGGCGGCTGCCCCGGCACGGTGGCCGCCTTGAGCGCGGCCTCCTCCATCACCCGCTCGCCCGCTTTGTCCCAGATCACCGCGTCCCGCGCGTTCGTGACCTCCGGCGCCGAGTACTCCGGATGCGCGTGGTCCACGTACAACCGCGCACCGTTGGTGAGGATGACGTTCGCCGCGCCGAGGTCCTCGACGTCCGGGTCGTGCCCCGGCCCGCCCGGGCCGGTCAGATCGAACCCGCGCGCGTCGCGCAACGGCGACTCCACCTCGTAGTCCCAGCGCGCCCGGCGCGCCCTCGGGATGTCCGCAGCCGCGGCGTAGGCCAGCACCACCTGAGTCGAGGTGAGCACCGGGTTCGCCGTGGCGTCCCCGGGCACGGCGATGCCGTACTCGACTTCGGTTCCCATGATCCGACGCATGCCACCACCCTACGGGTTCGACGCGTGCGACGATGCCCCCATGCCAGGCAGTGACGAACTCGTTGCCCTCTATGACGACGCGGGTTACCCGGCAGGCGAGGCGCTCCGCTCCCGCGTGCGCGCGGAAGGACTCTGGCACGCCGCCGGCGTCGTCCTCGTCCGATCGGGCGACGGCCGGTCCGTTTACGTGCACCTCCGCGCCCCCGACAAGGACGTCTTCCCCTCCACCTGGGACTGCTGGGCGGGCGGGGTCGTCGCCGCGGGCGAAACCCCCGCCGACTGCGCCCGCCGCGAACTCGCCGAAGAACTCGGCGTCCACGGAGTGGAACCGCAACCGCTGTTCACCAAAATCTACGACGACGGCACGATCCGCTGCCACAACTTCGCCTTCGAAGTCCGCTGGGACGGCCCGATCCGCCTGCAGCCCGAGGAAATCGTCGAAGGCCGGTGGATCTCGCTGGAGGAACTCCGGGCCTGGGTCTTCGACCCGGAACGCCCGTTCATCCCCGACGGCGGGCGTGCAGGAATGGTTCCGGAAGTGTATTTGATTGCTGTGTTTGATTGCGCCGGCTCCGCCGTCGCGGGCGGGATCGCCTGGAAGTCCGCGATCCCGCGCTTCGGTCCGGTTCGAGGAAGGTGGGGGGTAGCTGCGTCTATGGCTGGGTTGTGAGTTTTGCGGTGAGCTTGGGCAGTAGTCGCTTCGCGGCGTCTTGTGCTCGCGCCGGGGTGCTCGCCGCGACGCTCAGCGCCGACACCAGATTCCCCTTGGCCACCAGCACCGCGCACGTCGAGCCCTCGCACCACGCCCGCTGCACGGCGATCCCCGGCTGCGGCGGCAGCGAAACCTCGCTGCCCGCGCAATGCGCACCCGTCACGACGTCCTCGCCGGAACGGTCCGCGTACACCGTGACCTCGTGCGTCAACGCCGAACCGCTCGGATACACCCAGCTCACCGACTTGCGCTCGCCCGCGGCCAACCCGCTCAGGCATCCGGAAACGCGCCCCGACCCCGGAGCCACGCCTTCCTCGGCAACGTCCGAATCGGACAGCAGCACCGCCTCCGCGCGCCGCGGATCCGGTGCCACCGGAGAAGAAACCGCGGGCGGATCGACCGCACGCGACACCGGCGGAGCCACCGGAACGCTCGTGCCCGGCGTCGGAGCCGGGTCGTCGTAGTAGGTCTCGAGATTGTTGGGCCGGTTGCCGCATCCGGCGAGCCCGGCCAGCGCCCCCAGCCCGACCAGCACAGCGACCGCTGGCACCTGACGACGCACGTTGCCCCTCCGCGCTCAGTGTTGCCCGTCCGCCCCGGGCCATGCTGGGCCCCGAGGGTAATGCAATCGCTCAGCTCCACCCGAGGTGGGATCGATGCGTCCAGTACTCCCGCGGGTCCTGCGCGAGTTGTCCCAGCACAGCGCGGTCCTCCTCGCCGAGCCGCACCCGCGCGGCGGCCAGGTTCGCGGCCAGTTGCGCCGGACTCGACGGACCCAGCACCGCCACCGGAGCCCACTCCTGCCCGAGCACCGCCGCCACCGCGATCGCGTCCGGGCCGACGCCGTACGCCTCGGCGATCCGCCGCAGCGGCTCCGGCGCCTCCGCGACGAGCCGTCCGTTCGCGAGAGTTTCCTTGACCAGCACCCGTTTCCCGGCAGCGTCGGCCTCGGCAAGCGCCGGGCCTGCCGAAGGCTCGAAAACGTTCCAAGTGGACTGGACCGACGCGAACACCGGCTGCCCGGCCGATTCCAGCTCGAACGCCCGGCGGACCACGTCCGCCTGCGCGGGTCCGGACGTGGAGAAGCCGACTTCGACGCCGTCGGCGGAAAGCCCGGCCAGCGCGTCGATCAGCTCCGGATCAGCGAAAAGCGGACTGTCCACAGTGAGCGAATGAACCTGGTACAGGTTCACGTGCCCGGCCAGGAGTTCCCGCGTCTGGGCCCATTGCTCGCGCAACCGCGGCAGCGTGTGTTCCTTGACCTCGTGGACCTCCGCGTCGAGCCGCCAGTCGCCGACGTAGCGGTAGCCCCACTTGCTGGACACCGTGACGTCCTGATGTCCGCGGTCGGCCAACCAGCCGCCGAGGAACTCCTCCGAACGGCCGTAAGACCGCGCGACGTCGACCCATCGGATTCCCGCTGCGTACGCGGCGTCGAGCACCGCATGCGTCGCCGCTCGCATCGACGGCACATCGCGAACCGCGGGCAAGTCCCGCCCCAGATTGATATATGCCGGACGGCCGAGCGCGGCCAGCCCCACCGCGATGCGGTCCATGAGCTTTTCCTTGTCTTGAGAAGGTTTGTTAATGGTCTGATTGCTTAGGCGAGATAACGCGGAGCGTTTTTTCTTCGCCAGATGTATAGGTCGTTATACACTTTGTTTGTGCCGGAGGATGGCGAGCCATTGGCTGGAGTTTTGGGCTTGGCGGTGGAGTTTTTCGAGGCGGGCGGCGGGTGCGCGGACGTAGCCTTTGCCGAAGACCGGGGCGATTTGGCGGAGGCTGGCTCCTTCCTCGCGGGCGGCCAGCAGTGCCCAGTCCGAGGCGTCGGCGCAGGCCGCTGAGGCGCGGCGGAGCTCCCCTAGCAGGTCGATCAGGTCGTTCGCGTTCAGTTCTCCTGCCTGGACGGCGGCGGCTGTCGTCTCCAGCCAGGCCAGGACGTCGGCTTCGGTGATCGGCGGGCGCGGGCGGTTGGTGTCGGTGCTCACGCGGCGCAGTATAGGGCGTTATACACCAAGGTGGAGCGCGACGACCGAAACCTGCTGGACCGCGGGCGTGGCGCGCACGTTGACTGGCCGCGGAAGTCCAGCAGGTTTCGGAGGTTCAGTGAGGTTCGGCATCGCCGCGCGGTTCGTCGCGCTCGCCCTCGTGTGGGGCGCGAGTTTTCTGTTCATCAAGGTGGGCTTGCAAGGGCTCTCGCCGGCTCAGGTGGCGCTGGCCCGGGTCGCGCTGGGCGCACTGACCCTCGGCGGGTTCCTGGTGCTGCGCAGGCGATCGCTCCCCCGCGATCCCGCGTTGTGGGGGCATCTGGCGGTGGTTTCGCTGCTGTTCTGCGTGGGGCCGTTCCTGTTGTTCTCGTGGGCCGAGCAGTACGTGGCGTCCGGGCTCGCCAGCATCTTCAACGCCACCACTCCCCTGCTGACGATGCTGTTCGCCGCGGCCGCGCTGCCCGCCGAACGGCTCACCCGGCCGAAAACCGCCGGGCTGCTCATCGGGTTCGCCGGGGTGCTCACGCTGGTCGGCGTCTGGCGCGGCATCGACCTCGGCCACGAGCTCCTCGCCCAGCTCGCCTGCCTCGGCGCGACCGCCTGCTATGGCCTGGCTTTCGTCTATCTGCGGAAGTTCGTGTCGCCCCGCGGGCCGGATCCGGTCGTCGTCGCCTTCGGGCAAACCGGGTTCGCCACCGTGATCCTGCTGGCCGCGACGCCGGTCATTGCGACGCAGCCGGTGCATCTGAGTCTCGCCGTGGTCCTGTCGATGCTCGCTCTCGGCGTGTTCGGCACCGGCGTGGCTTATGCCTGGAACACCGCCATCGCCACCGCTTGGGGCGCCGCCAACGCGTCCGCTGTGACCTACCTCACTCCGGTGGCCGGAGTGCTGCTCGGCGTGCTGGTCCTCGACGAGCCGGTGCACTGGAACGAGCCCGTCGGAGCGGTGCTCGTGGTGCTCGGGATCCTGGCCTCGCACGGCCGGCTTTCCCGGGCGCGGCAACCGGTCCTGGAACGGGTCTGAAACGGCCTGTGGGGCCGCCGGAGGAGATCCGGCGGCCCCACAGGTTCGCGGTGCGCTACAGGTACTGACCGGTGTTCGTGGCGGTGTCGATCGCCCGCCCCGATTCCTGGTTCTTGCCGGTGACGAGCGTGCGGATGTAGACGATCCGCTCGCCCTTCTTGCCGGAGATCCGGGCCCAGTCGTCCGGGTTGGTGGTGTTGGGCAGGTCCTCGTTCTCCGCAAACTCGTCGACGATCGCGTCCAGCAGGTGCTGCACGCGCAGGCCGGGCTGCTTGGTCTCCAGCACCGACTTGATCGCCGACTTCTTCGCCCGGTCCACGATGTTCTGGATCATCGCGCCCGAGTTGAAGTCGCGGAAGTACAGGACTTCCTTGTCCCCGTTGGCGTAGGTGACCTCCAGGAACCGGTTCTCGTCGCTCTCCTCGTACATCCGCTCGACGGTGTGCTGGATCATCGCGTCGAACGTCGCCTTCTGGTCCCCGCCGAACTCCGCCAGGTCGTCGGCGTGGATCGGCAGGCCCTCGGCGAGGTACTTCGAGAAGATGTCCTTCGCGCCCTCGGCGTCCGGCCGCTCAATCTTGATCTTCACGTCGAGCCGGCCCGGCCGCAGGATCGCCGGGTCGATCATGTCCTCGCGGTTGGAGGCGCCGATGACGATGACGTTCTCCAGCCCCTCGACGCCGTCGATCTCCGACAGCAGCTGCGGCACGATCGTGGTCTCCACGTCGGAGGACACGCCCGACCCGCGGGTGCGGAAGATCGAGTCCATCTCGTCGAAGAACACGATGACCGGGGTGCCCTCGGAGGCCTTTTCCCGCGCCCGCTGGAAGATCAGCCGGATCGACCGCTCGGTCTCGCCGACGAACTTGTTCAGCAGCTCCGGGCCCTTGATGTTGAGGAAGTAGGACTTGCCGTCCGCGTTGTCCCCGCGAGCCTCGGCCACCTTCTTGGCCAGCGAGTTCGCCACCGCCTTCGCGATGAGCGTCTTGCCGCAGCCGGGCGGGCCGTAGAGCAGCACGCCCTTCGGCGGGCGCAGCTGGTACTGCTCGTAGAGGTCCGCGTGCAGAAACGGCAGCTCCACGGCGTCGCGGATCTGCTCGATCTGCCGGGTCAGGCCGCCGATGTCCTCGTAGCGGACGTCCGGAACCTCCTCCAGCACGAGGTCCTCGACCTCCGCCTTCGGCACCCGCTCGTAGGCGTAGCCCGCCTTGGAGTCCACCAGGAGCGAATCGCCCGGTTTGAGCGGCTGCTCGGCCAGCGGATCCGACAGCAGGACGACCCGCTCCTCGTCCGCGTGCCCGACCACGAGGGCGCGCGTGCTGCCGCCCTCCACGTCCGGTGCGAGCACTTCGCGCAGCGCGCACACCTCTCCGGTGCGCTCGAAGCCGCCGCCTTCGACGACGGTGAGCGCCTCGTTGAGCCGCAACGCCTGCCCGCGCCGCAGCGACGAGACCTCCACCGCGGGCGACACCGAGACGCGCATCTTGCGCCCCGCGGTGTAGACGTCCACGGTGTTGTCCTCGTACGCCTCGACGAACACCCCGTATCCGCTCGGGGGCTGGGCCAGCCGGTCGACCTCTTCGCGGAGGGCGAGCAGCTGACCCCGCGCCTCGCGCAGGGTTTCGACGAGTTTCGTGTTCCGCTCGGTGAGCTGACTCACGCGTTCCGACGCCTCGGCGAGACGTTGTTCGAGAACGCGGTTCTGTCGCGGGGAATCGGTGAGCCTGCGGCGCAGCAGCGCCACTTCTTCCTCGAGAAAACGGATCTGCCGGGCTTGTTCCTCTGGTGTCTGCCCTGCTCCGCCGGTTGCTGAAGGGTCGGCCTCCTCGCGCCGACCTCCGGGAAGGTCATGATGCATCGGGCACCTCCTCGGAGTGCTTTTCATTCCACGGTACCGGCGATCACCGACAAGAAAAGGCCTTTCCGCATCACAAGACCGGCGCGTCGCGCTTTTTCCTCCGGAGAAGCACGGCCGCAAGCGCAGCGCAAGCGGCCGTTTCGGTGCCGCGGCCGGGATTCCGCTCCGCGCGGTTTCCGCAACGCGGAACTGAACGCGCTCCGGATGCCCCGCCGGAGAGCGCGCGAAACCGAGTTGCGGGTTGGCTGCGCGGAAGGGCGCGCGGATGGCTAGCATCCCCGGGTGGCCACGCTCCGCTCGTGGCCTGGACTTTCGCGAGCACGGCAGGGGGAACCGAGATGACGTATCCGCCGCAGCAGCCCGGCGGCTGGGACCAGGGCGGCCGGCAGCCGAACCCGTACGGGGGCCAGCCGCAGTACGGGCAGCAGCCTCAGCAGGGCGGATGGAACCAGGGCGGGCAGCCGCAGTCCGGCGGATTCCCCGCCGCTCCCGGTCCCGGCTCCCCCGGGCAGGGCGGCCCCTACCAGGGCGGATACCCGCAGCAGGGCGGTCCCCAGCAGTACGGCCAGCAGCCGGACCAATTCGGGCAGTTCGGACAGCAGCCTGGTCAGCCTGGTCAGCCTGGCCAGTTCGGGCAGCAGCCGGGCCAGCCCGGCGGGCCGTTCGGGCAGCAGCCCGGGCAGTTCGGCGGGTTCGGCGAGGAGCCGCCGAAAAAGAAGAAGACCGGCCTCATCGTGGGCCTCGCGATCGGCGCGGTGGTGGTCCTGGGCGGCGCGACCGGCCTGGTCATCTGGCTGACCGGCGACAGCAAGGACACCAAGGACGCCAAGACCGCGGCGCCGGCGTCGTCCTCCGCCCCGGCCACCGGGTCGCCGTCCAGCAGTTCGAGCAGCGGTTCGTCCTCGTCCCCGTCGACCTCGTCGTCGGGTTCGAGCAGCGGAAACTACCCGGCGGCGTCCGGCGCGAAGGCGACCTCGGGCGAGCTGTTCCAGGCCGCGTCCGCGGCGTACAACAGCTCCGACACCGACGGGCTGTACTCGATGCTGTGCACCAGCCTCACCCAGGGCCAGAAGCCGACCGAGAAGATGCCCTCGGGCATCCACTTCGAGCTGACCAGCAGCCCGCAGGAGAACGGCGACCAGGCGACGGTGAAGTACCACGTCACCATGGCCGCCAAGACCGCCGACGGCACCCTCACCGCCCTTCGCCAGGGCGGGGCCTGGTGCCTCGGGAAGGTCAGCACGGACCACTAGGTGAGACGCCGGCTCGGCACGGCACTCGGCCTGCTCGCAGTCGTTGTCGCGGGCGGTGTCCTCGGCTTGCTCTTGATCGGGCTGCCGGGGCCCGCCCGCCCCTCTTCGGAACCGCCCGCTCCCCCACCGCCGCCGCGAAGCAGCACGTCCTCGACTCCCGCGCCCGCGGCGGATCAGGCCGCGATCGCGACGCTGGCGCGCACTCTCGTCGACGCGATCACGCGCGCGGACTCCGCCGAATTCGGCACTCTCGCTTGCAAACCGCAAACTGCCGCGGCGTTGCGGGAACTTCAAGCCAAATGGGACGCCGCCGGTCCGCTGCGCGTCACGCTCGCCGGGCCACCGGCGATCGCGGGCGACGACGCCACGGTGACCGTCCGGGTCGAAGGCACCGGCGGGCACAAGGAAACCCCGTTCCCGCTGCGGCGCGAGAACGGGCGATGGTGCATCCCTGGTTAGCCTTTGCCCTTGCTGGGCCGTCGTGAAACGCGCGGCGACACTGTGCCGTCCGCCAGCCGACGGGCAGTGAGCAGGAAAGCGGTGTGCGCGACCATCCGATGGTCCGGCCGCACCGCCAGGCCGACGACGTGCCAGGGCCGCATCAGCGTCTCCCACGACTCCGGCTCGGTCCAGCACTGCTGTTCCCGCAGCGATTCCGTGACGCGCGACAGCTGGGTGACGGTGGCGACGTACACGGTCAGCACCCCGCCGGGCACCAGATGCTCGGCGACGTTCGGCAGCTGATCCCACGGTGCCAGCATGTCCAGCACGACCCGGTCGACTTCGCCGGTGTGCGTGGCCAGATCGGCGACGGTGAGCGTCCAGTTGTCCGGCTTCTCGCCGAAGAACTTCACCACGTTGCGCTCGGCGTGCTCCGCGTGGTCGTCGCGGATCTCGTACGAGAACACCTGCCCCGCCGGGCCGACCGCGCGCAGCAGCGAGCAGGTGAGCGCGCCCGAACCGGCACCGGCTTCGAGGACGCGGGCGCCCGGGAAGATGTCGCCCCACATCACGATCTGGGCGGCGTCCTTCGGGTAGATCACCTGCGCGCCGCGCGGCATGGACAGCACGTAGTCCGGCAGCAGCGGGCGCAGCGCGAGATACGTGCTGCCGCCCGCCGAAGTGACCACGCTGCCCTCGGGACGGCCGATGAGGTCGTCGTGCGCGAGAGCGCCGCGATGCGTGTGGTACTCGCCGCCGTCGGCGAGCGTAAGGGTGTAGTGCCTGCCTTTCGAGTCCGTCAGCTGAACCCGGTCACCTGCACGAAACGGTCCGCTGACCGACAACTTCTTCCTCCACTGCGAAAACCGGAACGCCGACGTCGAATCCTCGCAGGTCGTCCCGCGCCCGTCGTGCGCGGGTGCCCCTCACTGAGCGCGACGGCCCTGCATCAGCGCGGTCCGCAGGTCTTCGCGGCGCAACACGCCCGCGGGACGGCCTTCGTCGTCGACCACGAGGAACTGCCAGGCGGGCGTCTCGCGCACGCGCTCGGCGATCTCTTCCCCCGGCTCCGACGCCAGCAGCACCGTCTCGGCACGAATCGGTTCCGCGGCCTGCTCGGCGGGCGCGTGCGGGCTGACGCTCGCCAACTGTTGTGCGGCTTGCTCGTCCAGCAATCCCGCCGCGACACCGTCCGCGCGCACCAGCACGACGCCGCGTCCCGCCGACGCCGCCAAGGCGTCGGACACCGGGCTTTCCGCGGGCAGCTGCAAGACCGGACGCACCAAATCGGACAGTTCCAGTCCCGCGGGCCAGCCGCGCCGGGCTTCCGCGGCCAGTTCGGACCGCGCGCCGAGGATCACGAACCACGCCGTCACGACGCAGACGCCGAGCCGCAGCCAGCGGTCCGGGCTCTGCATGGCCAATCCGAGCAGCGCCCAGACGATCAGCCCGGTCGCGACCAGTGCCCCGCCGGCGACCGCGGCCCGGGTTCCCTTGGCCCGCAACCCGGTCACCGCCCAGACGCCGGCGCGCACGAGCCGTCCGCCGTCCAGCGGCAGACCGGGAAGCAGGTTGAAGAACCCGACCGCGAAGTTGGCCACCGCGCACTCCGCGACCAGCAGCCACACCGCGCCGTCCGGCGGCACCGCGAACAGCAGCAGCGAACAGAACCCGCCCAGCACCAGCGAAACCGCGGGCCCCGCCGCGGCGACGAGCCCTTCCTGGCCGGGCCGTCGCGGCGTCCGGGCCACTTCGGACAGTCCGCCGAGGAGGAACAGCCGCAGCCGCCGCACCGGGATCCCGAGCCGCAGCGCGACGAGGCAGTGCCCCAGTTCGTGCGCGAGCACGGAAAGCCCGAGCAGCACGGCGAACGCGGCGGCGAGCAGCCACGCGGTCGGCGTCGAGACGTCCGGCAGCAGCCGTCCGACCAGCGGCGCGTAGAGCACCACGATGATCAGCGACCCGATCCACCACGACGGGGCGAGCAAAACGGGCACCCCGCCGACCCGGAACAGCAGCAGGCCGCCGTCCCCGCCGGCGCGCCGCGCGGGCCCGGCACCGTGCTGACTGGTCGCGGCCATGCGGCACAGCGTAGGGGTCGGCGTGTGGGAAGCCGGTGACCCGGTCTCCCCGGACGAGTGGTGTCGGTCTCGCCCGGCGGCCGCGGAGGTCTAGCTCTCCGGAAGCAGCCCTCCGCGGCCTCGGCTCGTCAGGCGGGCACCGGCGGGCGCGGCTGGACGAGGTTCTCCAGGTTGGCCAGGGCGATCCGCTTCCGGAACTCCCCGCGGCCGGTCGCGTCCCCGGAGTCGTGCATCGTGTCGGTCATCCAGACCGCCGCCGCCTGCCGTTCCCAGACGTGCGCCAGGCAGGTGTCCGAATAGCTCTCCAACAGGCTCGGCTCGTCCTTCTCCACCTGGTGGACGATCGCGCGGGCGAGGACCTCCGCGTCGTGCAGCGCGAGGCTCATCCCTTCCGCGCTCATCGGGGAAATCAGGTGCGCCGCGTCCCCGAGAAGGCACAGCCTGCCGTAGCGCATCGGGCTGAACACCACCCCGCGCAGCGGCACGACCTGTTTCGTGGCGATCGGCCCCCGCCGCACCGGCGAGCCGAACCTCGTGCCGAGTTCTTCCCAGACGCGCTCGTCCGGCCAGGCGTCGGCAGTGTCGTCGACAGGGCACTGGAGGTAGATGCGGCTCGCGTTGGGGCCGCGGGTGATCTGGGCGGCGAAGCCCCGGGAATGCACCGCCATCACGGCTAGCGGGTCGGCAGGCACTTCGGCCAGGACGCTGAGCCAGGCGTACCCGAATTCGTGGCTGTGGCAGGCAAGGAAGCCGTCCGGGATCGCCGTCCGGCTGATTCCGTGGAACCCGTCGGCGCCAGCGACGAACTCGCAGCTGATCGTTTTGTCCCGGTAGTGCACCCGGGGCTGCTCGGTGTCGAGCCCTTCCAGCGTGACGTCGTCCGCCTCGAACCGGAGGTCGCCGCCGTCGCGAAGGAAGATCCGGATGAGGTTCTGGACGAGCACCTGCTGCGGGATGAACGCACCGGCGCCGTCCTCGTCGGTGTCCATTCGCCAGGCGCGCTTCTCGCCGTGGACGATCAACGGCAGCGTGACGTCGGATCGTCCGTCGCCGTGTCCCTCGACTGCCTCGCCCACTCCCCAGTCGTGCAGCATCCGGACGCCGCGACCGTCGAGAGATCCGGCTCGCTGGCGCTGCTCGACGTACTCGCGGCTGTGCTTTTCCAAGACGACGCAAGGGATCCCGCTGCGAAGGAGGACTGTGCCGAGCGTCAGCCCGGCCACCCCGCCGCCCACGACGACCACGGTGGTTTTCTCGTCTGCCTGTGTCATTTCGTTCCCCGGAAAGAGTGTTCGCCGACCCGCGGGCCGGCCTGGTGATCACCACTTTCTTCCCGGCTCCGGACTACCGGCCACCGCTCATCAGCCGCCCGGTAACGAAAACCCGCCACCTTGCTCCCGCTGCCCGCGCACTCCGGCCTGGTAGCGCCCCGGCGTCTGCCCGACCAGCGCCGTGAACGCCGCGATGAACGCCGACGGATTCGACCACCCGCACACGATCGCCGTGTCGGTGACCGATTCGCCCTCGGTCAACCGGAACAACGCGTGATGGACCCGCAGCACCGTGCGCCAGCGCTGAAAGCTCATGCCGAGATCGGCGGAGAACAACCGGCTGAGAGTCCGCTCGCTGGCTCCCGCCGCCCTGCCCAGCTCGGCCAGCGTCTCTTCCCGCCCCGGATCGTCGTGCAGCAGCTCGGTGACGGCCCGCACCCGGTCGTCCCGGGGCTCCGGAAGATGCAACGACTCGCCCGGCGTCTTTCCCAGCTCGTCGAGCACCACCGCCCGAACCCGCGCCGCCGCCTCAGCCGACCGCTCGTCCTCGCCGGTCAGCGCCAGAATCCCCGCCCGCAGCAACGGCGACACCGCGAACACCCGAGGCTCCCGCGCCAGCGCCGCGCACTCCTCCACCGGCACCGCGAGAATCCGCGCGTCCGTACGCCCGTAAAACCGATGCGCATGCTCGAACCCCGGCGGAGTCCACGCAACCCGATCCGCGGGCGCGACCCAAGTCCCGAACTCAGTGGTAGTAGCGAACACCCCGCTGGCCGCGTACACCAGCTGCCCGCAAGCATGGGAATGACTCCCCATCCGAAACCCGCCCGGCAGCCACCCCGCCCCCCGCGGCGTCATCCCACGCGGCCTGCCCACCCCCCAAACCCTACCCACGCCACACCCCCAACCAACCCAACCCAACCCATCCCCACCTGACCCAAACGCGGGATCGCGTCGGCGCGTCGAGGAGCAGCGTGCACGGCCCCCCGGGCCGGGTGCGCTGCTCCTCGACGCGCCGACTTCCAGGCGATCCCGCCCGCGACGACGAAGTCGGCGCCATCAGACACAGCGGGGCAAACACAATTGTCGTACCCCGGCGTTAGGCTCACGGCATGTCCGACACCGCTACGGTCACCACCCCTCCCGGGGCCGACGCTCCCGCCCGGAGGCGGCCCGCGTTGTCGCCGTCCCGGGCGAGCGACTTCAAGCAGTGCCCGCTGCTGTACCGGTTCCGCGCGGTCGACCGGCTGCCGGAGGTGCCCACCCGGGCGCAGCTGCGCGGCACGCTCGTCCACGCGGTTTTGGAGCGGCTTTTCGCTCTGCCCGCCGCGGAACGGGTCGCTCCGCGGGCGAAGGAGCTGCTCGCGCCGACGTGGACGGAGCTGTCCGCCGAGAGTCCGGAGTGGACGGAGCTGTTCGCGGACGGCGAACCCGGCGAGACCGAGAAGTGGCTGGCCTCGGCCGAGAAGCTGCTGGATTCCTATTTCGAGCTGGAGGATCCGCGCCGGCTGGAGCCGGAGGCGTGCGAGCTGCACGTGGAGATCGAGCTGGGCTCGGGGGTGCTGCTGCGCGGGTACATCGATCGGGTGGATGTCGCGCCGACGGGCGAAATCCGGGTCGTGGACTACAAAACCGGCGCCGCTCCGCGGGAGATCGGCGAGGCGAAAGCCTTGTTCCAGATGAAGTTCTACGCGCTGGTGCTGTGGCGGCTGCGCGGGGTCGTCCCGCGTCAGCTGAAGCTGATGTACCTCACTGACGGGCAGTCGCTGGCCTACACGCCGGACGAGGCGGAGCTGGTCCGGTTCGAGCGGACGCTGGAAGCGATCTGGCAGGCGATCCTGAAGGCGGGCAGGACCGGCGATTTCCGGCCGAACAAGGGCAGGCTGTGCTCGTGGTGCGACCACCAGGCGCATTGCCCGGAGTTCGGGGGCACGCCGCCGGAGTATCCGGGCTGGCCGGAGCCTGATCCGGGCGAGGAGACGGTATTGGACCGGGCCGACTGATGGGCGACGCGTTTTTCCTCCCGCTCGGCGGCGAGCGGTACGAGGCGACTGAGCACACCACCGGCCCGTGGAGTCCGGGGGCGCAGCATTTCGGTCCGCCGTCGGCGCTTCTGGTGCGCGGGCTCGAACGGCTGGAGTCGGCGCGTCCGGCGCAGCTGGCCCGGGTCACAGTCGAGATCCTCGGGCCGGCTCCGGTGGGCGAGCTGGAGCAGCGGTCGTGGATCGAGCGGCCGGGCCGGACGGTCGAATTGGTCCAGTCCGAACTGTCCGCGAACGGCCGGACGGTGGCGCGGGCGTCGGGGTGGCGGATCGCGACGTCCGACACCGGCGACGTCGCCACCGACGGCGGCCCGCTCCTGCCCGCGGCCGAAGCGGGCACCGAAGCGGCCTTCCCGGACGGCTGGGAAGGCGGTTACCTGCACGCGATCGAATGGCGTTCGGTCCGCGGCGCGATCTCCGGGCCGGGCCCGGCCGCGGTGTGGGCGCGGCAGCGGTATCCGCTGGTCGACGGCGAGGAGCCGACGGGCCTGCAGCGGCTGTTCGTCATCGCCGACTCCGGCAACGGCGTGTCGCACTTCCTGCCGACGGCGGACTGGTGGTTCATCAACTCCGAGCTGACCGTGCACCTGCGCCGGATCCCCGAGGGAGAGTGGATCGGGCTGGACGCGGTCACGCTGGTCGGACCGCACGGGATCGGCACCGCGACCAGTACGCTGCACGACCGTTCCGGCCCGGTCGGCACCGGCGCGCAGGCTTTGCTGGTGCGGCCGCGACAGGCCGGGGGCGGATGAGCGCGCCTCGGCGGGCAAGTCCGATAGCCTTCGCGGAACGACCGACAAGGGAGCGCTCCGGCATGCAGATCACCTCGGTGGTCAACCAGAAGGGCGGGGTGGGCAAAACCTCGCTGAGCGTGGGCGCGGCGGCGGCCCTCGCCGAACGCGGCAGGCGGGTGCTGCTCGTCGACCTCGACCCGCAGGGGCACGCGACGACCGAGATGCTCGGCATGGACGAGGTCCCGGCGGAGGCGCCGAGTCTGGCCAAGGCGCTGACGAAGCTGTGGAAGGGCCCGATCGAGCAGCTGGCGGTCCCGCATCCGCGCAGCAACCTCGGCCGGGGCGGCGCGTTCGACGTGATCCCGACGTCGCCGGGGATGTTCGACCTGATCCGCAGGCTGGACCAGTTCCGGGTGCCCGGCTGGCAGCTGGCGCGGGTGATCCAGTTCGCGCACTACGACCACGTGATCATCGACTGCCCGCCGGCCCAGGACGTGCTGACGAACAACGCGCTGGCGGCCTCGCACGGGATCCTGGTGCCGGTCCAGCCGGACAAGACGAGCATCCGGGCGCTGCGCCTGCTGTCGGACCAGGTCCGCTACGTGGAGCAGACCACGGGCCGCTCCCCCATCTCGTGGTTCGGCATCGTGCCGGGCCTCTACCGCCGCCCCATCTCGCATTACGCCGCGGCCGCGCTGCAGGAGATGTACTCCTTCGGCGTCCCGATGCTCTCGCACATCCCGCTGGGCGTCGTGATGAACGAGGCGGCCGCGCACGGCGTGCCGGTGACGACGTTCGCCCCGGAAACCATCCAGGCCGTGTCGTTCCGCGAAATCGCCGAAACGCTCGACGGCTACCTGGCGCAGAATCCGGGCCCCACCGAGGTTCCCGCTGACGACGAGTTCGTCTTCGAGGACTTCATCTCCGAGGTAGCGGTGGCGCGCAACGTCAACGACAACGGCGCGCGCAAGAAGCTCTACGACCTGATGCCGAAGCGCCCGAACCGGCCCCGCTGAGCACCTTCTACATGCGACAGAGGGCGTCCCCTCCGAAGAGAAGACGCCCTATGGTCACGCAGTTCTCACAACCGGCAGGACCGGATGTCCGACGCCAGCACCGCTTTCGCGCCGGTCTCGGCCAGCTCGTCCATGATCCGGTTGACTTCCTTGCGCGGCACCATCGCCCGCACCGCGACCCATTTCTCGTCCGCCAGCGGCGCCACCGTCGGCGACTCCAGCCCCGGCGTGATCGAAATGGCCCGGTCGAGGATGTCGCGGGGGCAGTCGTAGTCGAGCATCATGTAGTGCTGCGCGAAAACCACGCCCTGCAGCCGGGCCGCCAGCTGCGATTTCGCCTTCGATCCCTCGCTCCCGGCGCGCTGCAGCAGCACCGCTTCCGACGCGCAGATCGGTTCTCCGAACGCCACCAGGTTGTGCTGGCGCAACGACCGGCCGGACTCGACCACGTCCGCGATGGCGTCCGCGACCCCGAGCTGGATCGAGATCTCCACCGCGCCGTCGAGCCGGATCACCTCGGCCTCGACGCCGTGCCGCGCGAGGTCGTCGCGGACCAGCCGCGGGTACGACGTCGCGAGCCGCTTCCCGTGCAGGTCAGCGGGTTTCCAGTCTCGTCCGGCGGGCGCGGCGTAGCGGAACGTCGACGCGCCGAAGCCGAGCGCGAGCACCTCGTCGACCGGGGCTCCGGAATCCAGCGCCAGGTCGCGCCCGGTGATGCCGAGGTCCAGTTCGCCGGAGCCGACGTAAATGGCGATGTCCTTGGGACGGAGGAAGAAGAACTCGACCTCGTTGACCGGGTCGAGCACGGTCAGGTCCTTGCCGTCATGTCGCTTGCGGTAGCCCGCCTCGGAAAGCATCTCCGCCGAGGCGGCGGCGAGGGCTCCCTTGTTCGGCACGGCAACACGCAGCATTTCGGTCTCTCCTCGGTCTCCGGTGCGCGAGCGCGTCACAGGTAGCGGTACACGTCCTCGGTCGTAAGCCCCCGGCCGAGCATGAGCACCTGCACCCGGTACAGCAGCTGCGAGATCTCTTCCGACAGCCGCTCGTCGGATTCGTGCTCGGCGGCGATCCACACCTCGCCCGCCTCTTCGAGCACCTTCTTGCCCTGTGCGTGCACCCCGGCGTCCAGTGCGGCGACGGTGCCGGACCCGTCGGGACGGGTACGCGCGCGCTCGGCAAGCTCCGCGAACAGCTCATCGAAGGTCTTCACGGGGCCGAATCCTTTCATCCCGCGCTCGTCCGCGCCGTTCCGGGTGACCCGGAAGCCGCCGGGGTCACAGCGACGGCAGGAGCGCGGCCAGTTCGGGCACGCCGACACCGGCCAGCGACGTGCGGAACACCCGGCGCGGGCCGTCCGGCACGGACACGTCGTTGGGCACCACGAGCACCGCGCAGCCAGCGCGTTCGGCCGATTCCGCGCCCGGCGGCGAGTCCTCCACCGCGACGCACCGCTCCGGAGCCACGCCCAGCAGCTCGGCGGCCTTCAGGTACGGCCGAGGGAGGGGCTTGTTCTCGCCGCCGACCTCGTCGCCGCAGACCGTGACGTCGAAGAATTCCCGCCCGATCGTGTCCAGCGCGAGTTCGGTCAGCGCCCGTTCGGTGGAGGTGACCAGCGCGGACTTGATCCCGGCCGCGCGGACCGCGGCCAGCGCCTCGCGCGCGCCCGGACGCCAGGGCAGCGCGTCGTCGAACAGCCCGGCGGTGCGGCGGCGGATCCACTCCCCCGTTTCCGCGACCGCTTCCGGCGTGACCGGGCGGCCGGTCTGCTCCAGCAGGACGGTGGCGGTGGCGTCCATGTTGGACCCCACGAGCGTCATCCGGATTTCTTCCGAAAGCGTGCCCCCGAGCGCCTCGGCGGCCTCGTACAGCGCGACGTCCCACAGTTTCTCGGAATCGACGAGGGTGCCGTCCATGTCCCAGAGGACAGCCGCCAATCCGTCCGAAGAGGACGGTTCAGTCACAGTTTCTCCTTGTCCGCCTGCGCGCCCCGGCCGGGCGCGCCCGCCTCCAGCCTCCCACGCGCACCGCCGTGAGCGGGGCCACACCCGGGCTGTGACACGCGGGGGCGGACACGCTGCGCAGCGTAGGTGGCCGAGGCCGTAGGCTGGTCAGGTGAGTGAGCCTGTCGACGACACCCCGCGGCCCGGCGACCCGGAGCAGGACCGCACCGATGCCCCGCGCCCGATCATGATTTTGGCCTTCGAGGGCTGGAACGACGCGGGCGATGCGGCCAGCCAGGCGATCGAACACCTCCAGCTCACGTGGGACGCGACGCCCTTGGCCGAGCTCGAGCCGGACGACTACTACGACTTCCAGGTCAGCCGCCCCACGGTGAAGATGGTCGACGGCATCACCCGGCGGGTCGAATGGCCGACCACCCGGCTGTCGGTGTGCCGTCCCGAGGGCTTCGACCGCGACCTGGTGCTGGTGCAGGGCCCGGAGCCGAACATGCGCTGGCGGAAGTTCTGCGCGGAGATCGTGGAGCACGTCCAGGAGCTGGACGTGGCGATGGTGGTCGCGCTCGGCGCCCTGCTGGCCGACACCGCGCACACCCGCCCGGTCCCGGTCACCGGGACCGCCTACGACAAGGACACCGCGAGCAAGTACCGGCTCGAGGTGAGCAACTACCAGGGCCCGACCGGCATCGTCGGCATCCTGCAGGACTACTGCGTGCAGGCGGGCATCCCGGCGGTGTCGATCTGGGCCGCGGTGCCGCACTACGTCTCGCATCCGCCGTCGCCGAAGGCCACCCTGGCGCTGCTGCACAAGCTGGAGGACGTGCTCGACGTCGAGATCCCGCTCGGCGCGCTGCCGGAGCAGGCCGAGGAGTGGCAGCAGACGGTCAGCGAGATGGCCGACGAGGACGAGGAAATCAGCGAGTACGTGCGCAGCCTCGAGGAACGCGGCGACGCCGAGACCGACTTCACCATGGAAGAGGTCTCCGGCGACAAGATCGCCGCCGAGTTCGAACGCTACCTGCGGCGGCGGCGTCCCGGGCAGGACGGCGGGTTCGGGCTCCGCTGAGGCCGTTCGAGAACGGGTGGCTCTCCGCACACGAGCGAGGGAGCACACCGTGATTTCCGGACTACGAACAGTGAAACCGGCCGCCCGCCGGGATGACGGCGCCTGCGCCGTTGACTGATCGCGCCGCGCCGCTCTGGCGCCGTCCCGAACACGTCTCGTTGACTGGCCTTGCGCGAGCGACGTCGCGCGGACCAGGAGGTATGGACATGTTCGGCAAGGCACTAGCGGCGGCAGTGCTCGCGGCGGGCGCGATCACCGCGTCGGCGGCGACCGCGTCGGCGGCACCGGTTTCGCCGGTGAAGGTGAACGATTTCGGCGCCTGCATGGACTACGCGGTGGGCGAGTACGACATCGAACCCTGGCTCGCGCGCGACGCGTGCGACGCCGCCACGTTCATGGAGTGTTACCGGGTCCTTCGCCGTGCCGACGTCCCCGCGCAGGTCGCGGCGACCGCCTGTCGGCTCTCCTTCGACTGATCCGGTGAAGGGCGCGACCGGGCTGCGCGGGCAGGCCGGTCGCGTTCAGGCGGTGAGCAGCTTCCGCACCGGCACCGCGCCGCGCGCCCGCTTCCGCCACTCCCGCGGATAGCCGAGCGAGACCTCTTCGAACCGCACCCCGTCCGCGGAGGTGGTGCGCGGGATGTGCAGGTGCCCGTACACCGCCAGCTCGGCGCGGTAGCGCAGGTGCCAGTCCTCGGTCTGCGTGGTGCCGCACCAGAGCGCGAAATCGGGGTAGTACAACGGGTTCGTCGGGTGCCGGTGCAGCGGCCAGTGCGACATCAAGATCGTGCGGCGGCCGGCCGGGATCGCGTCTAGCCGGTCCCGGCTCACCTTCAACCGCTGCTCGCACCAGGCGGCGCGCGATTCGTACGGGTCGGGGTGCAGGTAGTACTCGTCGGTGCACACGACACCGATCTCGCGGGCGTGCGCGAGCGCCTCTTCGCGGGTTTTGCCCTCGGTCGCCGGGGTGCGCCAGCTGTAGTCGTAGAAGACGAACAGCGGCGCGACGGTCAGCGGCTCCGGGCCGAACTCCCACACCGGGAACTCGTCCTCGGGCGTGAGCACGTCGATCGCGCGGCACTGCTCCACCAGGAACTCGTACCGCGCCTGGCCGCGCAGCTGGCATTCGTCATTCGGCGTGGTCCACAGCTCGTGGTTGCCCGGGACCCACACGAGTTTCGCGAACCGCTCGCGCAGCCTGGCGAGCGTGTCCCGGACGACCTTGGCGGACTCGGCGACGTCGCCGGCGACAAGCAGCCAGTCGCCGGGACCGTCGGGCACGATTTCGTCGACGATCGGGCCGTTGCCCTCGTGGGTCACGTGGAGGTCGCTGGTGGCGAAGAGAGACGGCACTTGTCCACCGTAACGAGTTTCCGCGCCCGGGAGCGCCGGAACCGCCCATTCCCCCACCCCAGAACGACCAGCCCGGCGCTCACGTGGAGCCCTGCCTGCACGTTCAGCAGCACTGTCGGGCCGGTCACCGCGACGAGCGCGCCGGCCAGCAGCGAACCGGCCGCCGTGCCCGCGGCCATCAGCGCGTACACCGTGCTCAGCACCCGTCCCGCCCGGTCCGGGCCGGTTTCGGCCTGCACGTGCGACAGCAGCCCGGCCCCGGCCACGACGGCGGGCGCGCCAACCGCCATGAACAGCCCGACGTACACCCCGAGCACCGTGGTCGCGCCCGGAAGATTCCAGATCGCCACCGACATCAGCCCGGCGGCGACCAAGCCCCAGCCCTGCAAAAGCACCGGTGCCACCCGGCGGGCCAGCGTCGCCACCGCGAACCCGGCCACCAGGCCGCCGATCGCCTGCACCCCGCGCAGTAGCCCGGCATCGGCCTCGCTGCCGCGGAGGACGTCGAGCACGAACACCACGAACAGCACCAGAAACATGCCCTGCGCGAGCGAAGTCAGCAGCGCCGACACACTGGTCGCGCGGAGCCGCCTGCCCGCGAGATCGCGGACCCCGGCGAGCCAATCCGGCTTCTCAGGCGCGGTCTTGCGCACTGCCGCGCGGCGGAACGGGAACGCGAGCAGCATTCCCGCGACCGCCAGCGCGCCGAGGTAGCCGAAGACCACGCGATCCAGTCCGCCCCAGCCCAGCAACGCTCCCCCGGCCCAGCCGCCAGCGAGCCGCGCGACGCTGCTGTTCACGCTCATCAGCCCGTTCGCGGGAGTGACGTCCTCGACGCCGACCAGTTCCGGCACCAGCGCGCTTCGCGCCGGTTCGAACACCGAGGCCAGCCCCGCTTGCGCCGCCATCACCGCGTAGATCGCCGCCACCGGCAACTCGGTTCCGGCCAGCAGCGGCAGCACCACCAGCGCCTGTCCGGCGCACACCACCGCCAGCACGACCCGGCGGTCCCACCGGTCGGCGACCACCCCGGCGACCGGGCTCAGCACCACCGCCGGCAGCAGGCCGAGCACGATGCTCAACGCGGTCGTGACCGCGGACCCGGTACGGACGAACAGGTACACCGGCAGCGCGACCTGCAGCATCCATTCGGCCGTCTCGCCGAAGAACGCGGAGACCCAGAGCCGGGCGAATCCCGGCGCGGCGAGCAGCCTTCTCATGCCGGTTTCCCGTCGTGCCCGATCCGGCGGAAGGCCCGCATCGAGAGGAAGACCGCCCGGGCGTCGGCCGGGGCGTCGTACCGGATCGTGCTGACGTACGGCCGGATCAGGTCGTCGATCGCCTTGGTCAGCGCGGTGACTTCGGCGGGCGTCGCGTTCAGGCCGTAGGAGAAGAAGCCGCCCGCTTCGCGCCAGCCCTCGTCCAGCTGCTCAAGCGTGTCGAGGTACCGCTGGGTCAGCTCCTGCTCCTCGGCCAGCTCGGTTCCAGTGACCGCCAGCTGCGCCGCCGCGACCGCCGGGTCGCCGCCCGGGCCGCCGAGCACCAGCCCGACCTGGCACGCCCGCCACGGCCGCTCCCGGCCGTCGCCGCCCTCGGCCCGCTCGACCAGGCCGTGCTCGGCCAGCTTCCGCAGATGCCAGCTGCAGTTCGACGCCGTCGACCCGACCGCGTCCGCGCATTCGCTGGCCGTCGACGGGCCGACCGCCATCAGGTGGTGCACCAGCGCCGACCGCAGCGGATGCGCGAGCGCCCGCAGCAGCTCGACGTCCTCGACGCGCTTGCGCGGGGGCAGTTCAGCCATCAGCCGTCCCTACTCTGAAAGGTTTCTTTCGAAAGTTCTCTTTCAGAGTTGCAGGCGGTCGGCCTGACGTCAAGCGGGACGGCGTGCTCATCCGCAGCGACAACGGGTCCTCGTGGAGATCGAGCGAAAATCACTTGCGCTCCCCCGCCGCCCCCGCGTTAAGCTCCCGCCCATCATGGACAGCTGATCCGAGCCCTCCCCGCATCGAGGCCGCTCCCGGTCGAGCCCTGCTCCCGGGAAGCCGCGCGTTGCCCGTCGGGGATTTCGCTTCCACCGCAAAGGCCCGGTGATCACTCATGTCTCCTGTCCTGCACGCCTCCGACCTCGTCTTCGGCTACGGAGCCCGCACCGTCCTCAACGGCGTCTCGCTCGTCGCGTCGCCGGGGAGGCGGATCGGCCTCGTCGGCGAGAACGGGGTCGGAAAATCCACCTTGCTGCGCTTGCTGGCCGGGCTTGAAGTCCCGCGCGCCGGCGACGTCGTGCGGCACGGCGATCTCGGTTTCCTCTTCCAGGAACTGCCGTTCGCCGGCACCGCGACGGTTTCCGACGTCCTCGACGAGGCGCTCGCGGAGATCCGGACCGCGGCGGCCACGCTCGACAAGCTCGCCGCCGTGCTCGCCGAACGTCCCGACGACCCGGATGCGCTCAGCGAGTACGGCCACGTCCTGGAATGGGCGCAAGCCCACGACCTGTGGGACGCGGACCGCCGCGCGGACCTCGTCCTCGCCGGGCTCGGGCTCGGCGACCTCAGGCACGACCGGCGGCTGCAGACGCTCTCCGGCGGCCAGCGATCGAGGCTCGGACTCGCTGCGCTGCTCGTGCGGCGGCCGCGCATCCTGCTGCTCGACGAGCCGACCAACCACCTCGACGACAACGCGATGGAGTTCCTCGAGCGCCACCTCGCGGAGCTGACCGGCGTCGTCGTGCTGTCCTCGCACGACCGCGTGTTCCTCGACGCGGTCTGCACGGACATCGTGGACCTGGATCCGGTTCCGGCGGACCGCCGCGTGGGCGGCGCGACGCGCTACGGCGGCAGCTACACCGATTACCTCAGCCAGAAAAAGGCCGAGCGAGCCCGCTGGGAGCAGCGGTTCGCCGAAGAACAGGAGGAACTCAAACAGCTGCGGGAATCCGTGCACGGCACCGCGCGCCGCGTGGCGCACAACCGCGCGCCGCGGGACAACGCGAAAATGCTCTACGACTTCAAGACCGGTCGCGTGCAGAAGCAGATTTCCCGCCGGGTCCGCAACGCGCAGCTCAAGCTCGACACCTTGGAGCGCGAGCAAGTCCGGAAACCGCCCGCGCCACTGCGGTTCCGGGCCACCCTCACCGCGGAAACCAGCGGCGAAGGCCCGGCGGTGTCCGTGCACGGCATCGCGGTGCCGGGCCGGGTGCGCCTGGACGAACTCGACGTGGACCGCACCGCGCGGCTCCTCGTGACCGGCGGCAACGGAGCGGGCAAATCCACGCTGCTGGCGGTGCTGGCCGGTCAGCTCACGCCATCGGCCGGGACTGTCCACTTCGGACCCGGGGTGCGGGTGGGGTTGCTGGAGCAAGACGTCACGTTCGCCCGGCCGAAGCGGACCGCGCGGGAGGTCTACCGGGCGGCGGCCGGCGAAGCGGCACCTTCGCTGTCCACGCTCGGGCTGCTGCCGCCGCGGGAGCACGACCGTCCGGTCGGCGAGCTTTCCGTGGGTCAGCGGCGCAGGCTGGCGCTGGCGGTGCTGCTCGCGGAGCCGCCGGATGTCCTGCTGCTGGACGAACCGACCAACCACCTGTCCCTCAGCCTGGCCGAGGAACTGTCCGAAGCGCTCGACAGCGCGCCGGGCGCGGTCGTCCTTGCTTCGCATGACCGGTGGCTGCGCCGTCGCTGGGAAGGCGACCACCTGGCGCTGGTTGATGGCCTGCGCCAGGATGTATAGGTCGTTATACAGTTAGCAAGCGAGGCCGGGCGGCGGACCGCTCGGCCTCGCTTTCCGCCGAATTCAGAGAACGATGCCCAGCAAGGCGTCCACGGCATCCTTGATCGCGCCCGGAGCCGCCTCGTCGGCGCCGTCGCGGCGCAGGGCCGACGTGACCCAGGCGTCGATCGCGATGAGGGCCTTCGGCGTGTTCAGGTCGTCGGAGAGGTGGTCGCGCAGCCGTGCCACGGTGTCCTCCGCCGAAGGCCCGGCCGGGAGCGCGACCGCTTCGCGCCAGCGGGCCAGCCGCTCCTGCGCCTCGACCAGAAGCTGGCCGGTCCACGCCCGGTCCTCGCGGTAGTGCCCGGCGAACAAGGCGAGCCGGATCGCCGCCGGGTCGACGCCGTCGGCGCGCAGCCGCGACACGAAGACCAGGTTGCCGCGGGACTTCGACATCTTCTCGCCGTCGAGCCCGATCATCCCGGCGTGCACGTAGTGCCGGGCGAACGGATGGTCGGCGGCGACGGCTTCGGCGTGCGCGGCGCTGTACTCGTGGTGCGGGAAGATCAGGTCGGACCCGCCGCCCTGCACGTCGAAGCCGAGCCCGAGACGGTTCACCGCGATCGCGCTGCATTCGATGTGCCAGCCCGGCCGTCCGGCGCCCAGCTCCGACTCCCACGACGGCTCGCCTTCGCGCGCGACGCGCCACAGCAGCGCGTCCAGCGGGTGCCGCTTGCCGGGACGGTCCGGATCGCCGCCGCGTTCGGCGAAGAACTTCGCCATGGTCTCGGCGTCGTAGTTCGACTCGTAGCCGAACCGGCCGGTCGCGTTGTGGTCGAAGTAGACGTCCGGGAACTCGGCGTCGTCCGCCCGGTAGGCGCTGCCGTCGGCGAGCAGCTTCGCGATCACCTCGACGATCTCCGGGATCGCCTCGACCGCGCCGACGAACTGGCGCGGCGGCAGCACCCGCAGCGCCTCCATGTCCTCGCGGAACAGCGCCGTCTCGCGCATGCCGAGCACGACCCAGTCGTCCGAATCGCGCTGTGCGCGCTCCAGCAGCGGCTCGTCGATGTCGGTGACGTTCTGCACATAGTGCACCTCGTGCCCGTTGTCGCGCCACACCCGGTTGACCAGGTCGAAGGCGAGATAGGTGGCGGCGTGGCCGAGGTGGGTGGCGTCATAAGGGGTGATGCCGCAGACGTACATCCGGGCGGCGGCTCCGGGTGCCGTCGGGCGGACCTGCCCGGTCGCGGTGTCGTGAAGCCGGAGGGGACGGGGCGTGCCGGGCAGCCGGGGCACGGCGACGGATGACCAAGTCTGCATACCTCCGACTGTAAGCGTGACGTCCGTCCGGCATCCCACCCGGTGGGAGGGACAGCCGCGCTGTCCCTCCCACCGGAACGATCACGCCGTCTGCCGTACGGCGTTCGCCCGTACGGCGTCCCGCACGTACGCCCCGATGCCGGGCCGCTGCTCGTCTTCCCGGACAAGGAACGCCAGCTGCGCGGGCTCGTCGGCGTACAGGTCCGCGATCTTCTGCTGCATCGCGTACCCGCACTCCCCCATCACCGCCGACAGCATCGCCCGGTGTTCCTCGGCGAGCTGCCCGGCCGCCGGGCTGTCCGCGGGCTCGCCCTTGTCCACCAGCGCGACCAGCCGGCTCACCCAGTCCTTCCGCTGCCGCTCCGCCTCGGCCCACTCCTGCTTGCTCCCCGGCAGCTGGGTCTGCTGCCACTCGGGGCAGTCGCCCCAGCGCCGCACGGCTTCCTCCGCGTAGCCCTCCGGCGGCTGGAACCCGCCGAACACCTCGAACTTCTCCTCGGGAGTCAACATGTTGCCCATGGCTCTCGCCTCCAGCAATCGATCGACGCCCGCGACCATGCGCGCGATCCGGTCCGCCTTCGCCACCAGCAGCTCCCGCTGCCGTTTCAAGTGGGCGTCGGCGTCCGGTTCCGGGTCCGCGAGCAGGGACGCGATCGTCTCCAGGGAAAAGCCGAGCTCCCGGTAGAGCAGGATCCGCTGCAGCCGGTCGAGATCGGCCTCGTCGTAGCGCCGGTAGCCGGACGCGGTCCGCCCGGTCGGCGACAGCAGCCCGATCTCGTCGTAGTGGTGCAGCGTGCGCACGGTGACGCCGGCCAGCGCCGCCGCCTCGCCCACCTGGTAGCCCATCGTTCTCCCCTGTCTTTTCGGCCGATTGGCCCTTGCGAGAAACCACGATCGCGCCTCACGCGGCGTGAGGGTCAAGTCTGGTGGACACCGGGGTTCGGCGCGAGTACGAACGAAGCATGGCTCTGCGCACGCCCATCCGCGCCCATTCCCCTCTTCCGCCAGGTCCCCGGCTGCCGCTCGCGGTGCAAACCGTCCTTTTCGGCGCTTTCCGCAACTCCCTCCTTCCGCTGCTGCGCCGGCGCTACGGCGATGTCGTGCGGCTGAGGCTCTACCCGGAACGTTCGGTGGTGCTGATCGGGGACCTCGACCTGGTCCGCGAAATCTTCGCCGGTCCGGTCGAAACGTTCCACGCCGGCGAGGGGAACATGGTGCTCAAACCCATGCTGGGCGAGCATTCCGTGCTGCTCACCGACGAGGAAGAGCACCGCCGGGCGCGGAAACTGCTCATGCCCGCGTTCAACGGCGCGGCGATGCGCGGGTATCGCGACATGGTCACCGAGCTGACGGCCGCGGAACTGGAGCGGTGGCCGCAGGACCGGGCGTTCCGGGCGCACGACCGGATGCGGGCGCTGACGCTGGAAGTGATCCTGCGGGTGGTGTTCGGGGTGGCGGACGGACCCCGGCTGGCGGAATTGCGGGTCGCGCTGGAGCAGGTCATCGACATCAGCGCGCTGGATCTTTTCGGCTGGCACAGTCCGGCGCTGCAGAAATTCGGGCCGTGGCGGCGCAACCGGGAGCGGCAGGAGCGGGTCGACCAGCTGCTGTACGCGGAGATCGCCGAACGACGGGCGGCACCGGATCTCGCGGAGCGGACCGACGTGCTGTCCCGGCTGCTGATCGTGCCCGGCGACGATCAGCTCAGCGACGTCGAATTGCGCGACCAGCTGATCACCTTGCTGCTGGCCGGGCACGAGACCACGGCTACCGCGCTCGCGTGGGCGCTGCACGAGCTGGCCCGGGATCCCGCCACCGCCGCGGCGACCGCTCGCGCCGCCGACGAGGGCGACGAGAAGTACCTGGAAGCAGTGGCCAAGGAAGCGATGCGGCTGCGGCCGATCATCTCCGAGGTCTCGCGGAAGCTCACCAAGGACCTGCGGGTCGGGCCGTACACCGTGCCCGCCGGGTACATGGTGCTGCCGTCGATTTCGCTGGTCCACGCGGACGCGGAGCACCATCCGTCGCCGGAGGTGTTCGATCCGACGCGCTTTCTCGGCAGCGGCCCGCCCACCGGGAGCTGGTTCCCGTTCGGCGGCGGCGCGCGGCGCTGTCTCGGGGCCGGATTCTCGTTGCTGGAGGCGACGATCGTGCTGCGGGAGCTGTTCGCCCGCTACCGGGTCAGCGCGCTCAGTCCCCGGCCGGAACGGACGAAGACGCGGCACATCACGCTCGTTCCCGGCGACGGAGCGCGGATCCTGGTGCACCGCCGGTAAGTCCGTGAGGGAACCCTGAATCTGATTCCCCAGGGTTCCCTCACGGACGTTCGGGCGAGTCAGCGGCGGCGGGTGCGGAGGTAATCGCCTACGACCGCGGCGCCCAGGCCGTCCAGGTCCGGGGCCACGACCCGGCCGCCGGATCGGCGGGCGATGGTGTCCACGAAGGCTTCCAGCCGCGGGTCGTCGCCCAGCCGGAAGACGGTGACGGACGCGCCCAGCTTGGCGATCCTGTCCACTTCGGACAGTGTCTTGTAGATGGTCGCCGGTTCGGGCGGATAGGAGAATTCCGCTTCGCCGTCGGGTTCCAGATGGGCGGTGGGTTCGCCGTCGGTGACCATCAGGACCACCGGCTGGGCATCCGGATGACGGCGCAGGTGGCGGCCGGCCAGCAGCAGCGCGTGGTGGGCGTTGGTGCCTTGTTCCCAGGTGCCTTCCAGGCCGACCAGTTCCGGCAGTTCCACGGGCATCGCGTAGCGGCCGAACGTGATCAGCTGCAGCGCGTCGTTGCGGAACCGCGTGCTGATCAGCTGGTGCAGGGCCAGCGCGGTGCGCTTCATCGGCAGCCAGCGACCCTCCTGGACCATCGACCACGATGTGTCGACCAGCAGCGCGACCGCGGCTCGGGAACGGTGTTCAGTCTCGATGACTTCGACGTCCTCGACATCCAGCCGAACACTCCCCGCACCGACTGCGGTGGACCGCAGCACCGCGTTGCGCACCGTGCGCGGGACGTCCCAGGGCTGCATGTCACCGAACCGCCAGGGACGGCTCGAACCGGTCGGTTCGCCTGCCGCGCCCGCGGATTCGGTTTCCCGCTCTCCGGTTTTGCCCCGCAGGGAATTGACCACATCGGACAGTGCGGTCTCGCCCAGACGGCGCAATGCCTTGGGAGACAACCGCAAGGTGCCGTCCGCGGCGCGCTCGAAAAGACCTTGCTGACGTAGTTCTCGTTCCAGTTCGGACAACCTGCGGGCATCGACGCCCGCGTCCGGACCGAGCTGGCGTTCGAGTGCCTCCAGGTCGATGTCTTCCAGGCGGGCGCCGGGATACGACTGGCCCAGCTGCTCGGCCAGTGCGTCCAGTTCCGCCAGGTCGGCCATCGCCTGCGCGCCTTCGCCGAGGCCCAGCGGGTCCTGGCCGCGGAAGCGCGAGGACGACGTCCAGTCCTCCCCCGGCCGCAGCGCGCGCAGCTGGGAGTCCAAAGCGGACAGTTGCTGCGCCAGCCTCGGGTCGCCGAACGCTTGCTGTGCCAGCTCGGCCAGTTCGGCCCGCTGTTCCTCGGACATCGAGTTCAGCATGCGTTGCGCGGCGGCGGAACGGGCGGCGAGAACGTCGATCAGCTCGTCGACGTTCTGCGGGTTCTCCGGGAAGAACTCGCCGTGCCGCCGCATGAATTCGTCGAAGCGTTCGCCGATGTCGCTCACGCCTTGCGCGTGCGCGGAGAGCAGCGCGTTGAGATCGCCGAGCATCTGGTTGATCCGCTCGACGTCCTCGGGCCCGGCGTTCTGCATCGCCTGCTTCATGCCCTGGAACCGCGCGTCCAGCATCTCGCGGCCAAGAAGGTCGCGGATCTGCTGGTACTTCTGCCTCGCCTCGTCCGAGCGCCAGTCGTACTCGTTCAGCTCACGGACCGCCGCGGCGGTGCCGGGCGGCAAGGCGTCCAGCTGGGCTTCGCGGAACCGGGCCTCGTCGTCGGGGTCCGGGAACAGCTCGCGGCGCTCGGCTTGGAGTGCTTCCTGCAACAGCTGCTGGACTTCCTGCAGAGTGCCGTCCAGGCGGTGCCGCCGTTGGATTTGGGAGCGGCGCTGCCACAGCTGGCGGGTCAGTTCGTCCAGCCCGGCAGTGCGTTCGGTGCCGCGGCGCAGGAGTTCTTCCAGCGCCGAACGCGGGGACGAACCGCCCATGACCTCGCGGCCGATCTCGTCCAGCGCGTCCCGCAGGTCCGCGGGCGGGGCCAGCGGATCCGGCCCGTCGTGCCACGGGCCGTAGGAATATCCCTCCGGTAGCAGCGGCATTATTCGCCGTACACCGTCGTGCCGTCGTCGGAGTCCTTCGCCAGCCTGCGGGCGAGGAACAGCGACTCCAGGGCCAGTTCGACCGCCGCCGCGATCCGGCCCGCCGGCTCGTCCGCAGACACTCCGGCCCGCTGGGCGACCTCGTGCAGCACCGGCAGTTCCGGAAGCGCGGCAAGGACTTCCGCCCCGGGGATGCGTTCGCCGGTGGCGACCAGGTGACCGTCGGCGACCGCGTCCGACAGCGGACGCAGGTCCAGCCCGGCGAACCGTTCGCGGGCGGTTTCCGCGATCGCGCGGCGCATCAGGTGCACGAGGTGCTCGACCTCGCGGCCTTCCTCGCCGGGCTCGAATTCGACCTTGCCGCGCAGCACGGCGGGCACGGCCTCGAGATCGACCGGCCGCGCGACCGCCGGGTCCTCCCCCGTCACCGCGGCCCGGCGCAGCGCGGCCGCCGCGACGGTTTCGGCCGCGGCCACGGCGAACCGGGCGGACACGCCGGAACGCTGGTCGATCACCGGCGATTCGCGCAGGTTGCGCACGAACCGGGCGAGCACCTCCAGCAGCGGCTCGCCGACCTCCGCGACGAGGTTCGCCTCCTGGCGCACCACGGCGACCTCGGACTCGACGTCCAGCGGATAGTGCGTGCGGATTTCCGCTCCGAAGCGGTCCTTGAGCGGCGTGATGATCCGGCCGCGGTTGGTGTAGTCCTCGGGGTTGGCGGTGGCGACCAGGAGCACGTCCAGCGGCAGCCGCAGCGTGTAGCCGCGGACCTGGATGTCGCGTTCCTCCATGACGTTCAGCAGCGCGACCTGGATGCGCTCGGCGAGGTCGGGCAGCTCGTTGATCGCGACGATGCCGCGGTGCGCGCGCGGCACGAGTCCGAAGTGGATGGTCTCCGGGTCGCCGAGACTGCGGCCCTCGGCCACCTTCACCGGGTCGACGTCGCCGATCAGGTCGCCCACGCTGGTGTCCGGCGTGGCCAGTTTTTCGGTGTAGCGCTCGCTGCGGTGCCGCCAGGCCACCGGCAGGTCGTCGCCGAGTTCGGCGGCGCGGCGGAGCGAGGCGGGCGTGATCGGGTCGAGCGGGTGCTCGCCCAGCTCGGAGCCCTCGATGACCGGGGTCCACTCGTCGAGCAGCCCGGCCAGGGTGCGCAGCAGGCGGGTCTTGCCCTGGCCGCGTTCGCCCAGCAGGACGACGTCGTGGCCGGCGAGCAGGGCGCGTTCGAGCTGGGGCAGCACGGTGCGGGAGAAGCCGACGATGCCGGGCCAGGCGTCGCGGCCCTCGCGCAGCGCGGCGAGCAGGTTGTCGTGGATCTCGCGCGCGATCGGGCGCGGGGCGTATCCGGCGGCGCGAAGCTCGCCGGCGGTGCGGGGAAGAGCGTCGGGAACAGCGTTCACCCCTTCGACGCTACTGACCGTTCCGGCATCCGTCGATGTGGAGCGGCTCCAGCCGGGCGGGGATCGGCGGAGCCGGGAGGAACCGGTAAAATCAGCGGTCGTGTGCCGACCCAGTGCGACCCTCGCCGTCTGGTCCTCCGCGTGGCTGAACGGGGCCGCGGCGTCCGACGACGTCCTCGACGCCTTGCAGGACTGGGCCGAGGCCCACGACGTCGTCGCGGCCGATCCCGCCGCGGCCGACGCGTTCGATCTTCCGCTCGCTTTCCACCGCGCGGCGACTCCGGTGCAGCTGCTGCTCGCGTTGCGGGCGCAGGGGGCGGCGAGCGTCCAGCTGGTGCTGCCGGTCCCGGGCGATGTGCGCGGCTTGGGCGGCGGCGGGCCGTTCGCCGAAGCGGCGTTGCGGTGCGGCGAAGCCGTAGTGCTCGGCGGGCTCGGGTTCGGGCTGGTGCCGGAGCCGATCGCCGAGGGCCTGATGCGGTGGACGGTGTATTCGCTGGGGGCGCCGGTTTCGCTGGAGTATCAGCCGTTGCCGGACGCCGAGCACGGGCTGACCGACGCGATCCGGGCCAGCGCGGGGGCGCTGCAGGCGTTGGACGTGGCCAGCGACCGGCCTGGGGTGCGGGCGGAGTTGTCGGCGCATATGCGGGCTCGGCCGCAGGTCGAGTGGCCTGCCGGGACGCCGGGCCGGGCGTTGCGGGTGTTGCAGCGGGCGGAAGAGATTTCGGCGATTCTGGCGGTGGCGCAGATGGATGACCCCGGCGGGGCGTTGTCGGCGTCGGCGGTGAATCGGCGGGCTGAGGCGTTGCGGCCGTTGGCGGAGGCGGTGCGCGGGGCTCGCACCGCGTCGGTCAACGAGGCGGTGCGGGTGTTCGCCGAGCAGGGGGATCGGCAGGTTTAGCGCGGTCCGGTTCGGGTTCCGCCTGGCGGCGGGTCGTGAGGGGAAGCCTGACGGAATCTGATTCCCTCAGGCTTCCCCTCACGGACGATCAGCGAGCAGGGCGGCGCGGGGGTTCGCAACAGCCGACCGCGCAGGGCGCACCGTTGAGGGTGCAGCCTGCCGCCGGGAACGGGGACAGTTTCCGGGCGGGGGCGTCGGCCAGGTGTTCGCGGACCAGCTCGACCACCATTTCGGCGAACCTCGGGTCGGCGTCCGGCGTCGCGGCACGAGCGAAGGCCATGCCGTGCTCGGCGGCTCGGTCGGCGGCCTCGTTGTCCAGGTCCCAGATGACCTCGAGGTGGTCCGCGACGAAGCCGATGGGGCTGACCACCACCGATTCCACGCCTTGGGCGTGCAGGGCGTCGATGTGGTCGACGATGTCCGGCTCCAGCCACGGGATCTGCGGCGGTCCGGAACGCGATTGCCAGACGACGTCGTACTCGGCGACTCCGGCTTCGGCGGCCACGAGGCGGGCGGCTTCGGCGATCTGGCTCGAGTAGCGGCGGCCGCCTTCGGACGGCGGGCCGGAGGCCAGGTCGGCGCTTTCCGGGATCGAGTGGGCGGTGAAGACCGTGCGGACGCCGGGGCGGTCGCCGAGTTCCGCGTGGGCGGCGCGGACCGCGTCGGCGACCGCGGCGACGAACAGCGGGTGGTCGAAGAACTGGCGCAGCTTCACCAGTTCCGGCGCGTCCTCGCCGACGGCGGCGCGGGCTCGCTCGATGTCCTCGTCGTACTGGCGGCACGCGGAGTAGCCGCCGTACGCGCTCGTCGGGAACACCAAAGCCCGGCGGACGCCCGCGTCCTTCATCTCGGCCAGGGTGTCCTCGACCATCGGCGCCCAGTTGCGGTTGCCGAAGTGCACGGGCAGCTCGATGTTCTCCGCCGCGAGCTGCTTCTCGACCGCGGCGATCGCCGCCCGGTTGAGCCGGTTGATCGGCGAGACCCCGCCGAAGTGCTGGTAGTGCTCGGCGACCTCGAGCAGCCGCTCGCGCGGCACGCCCCGGCCCCGGGTGACGTTCTCCAGGAACGGCATCACCTCGTCAGGCCCCTCCGGACCGCCGAACGAAAGCCATAGCAACGCGTCGTAACCCACGGTGCTCATCCTGCCCCTGTGGCGCTCCGCACGCCTCGGCACCCCAGTTGTGTATTGCTCTGTCCAAAATGTGTTAGCGTGGTCCACATGCCGAGGCCACGCGAGTTCGACGAGACCGAAGCGCTGGAAGGCGCGATGAACGCCTTCTGGGCGCGGGGATACGAAGCGACCTCGACCGAAGACCTGTGCACTGCCACCGGCCTAGGCCGAAGCAGCATCTACAACACCTTCTCCAGCAAACACGAACTGTTCCGGCGCGTACTGGACCACTACTCGCACCGCGGCATCCGGCTGCGGGAAACCCTCCTGGACGACGCCCCGGACGGACTAGGCGCCATCCGCCTGCTCCTGGCCTCGACAATCGACGACGAGCTGGAAAACGGCAGACGCGGCTGCCTGATGGTGAACACCATCGCCGAATTCGGCACCGCTGACCCAGAAATAGCGGCGCAGGTGAACGCAGACACCGAAGCGCACCTTTCCGCACTGACCCACTTCGCCCGCACCGGCCAAGCAGACGGCAGCGTAACCCGCGACCGAGACGCCACCGACATCGCGAACTTCATCCACGCCACCATCTCCGGCCTGCGCACCATGTCCAGACGCGGCGCAGAGCGAAAAGCCCTGACCTCAGTAGCAGAAATCGCAGCAAGCGCAGTCGCCCGCCGCTAACCAGCCACCCGCACAAGATGCGCCCCAGCGCGGGCGCATCCCATGCACCCCATCCCGCGTTCGGCGCCAGACACACCCAATGCCACATAGGAGCACCACCCCACCCACCCGCACCCGAAGCACCCAACGCATCGAGGCACCCACACCACCCCCGCACCCCGATACGAAGCCTTCTCTGCGGTTAGCACACTCGGGCTTCGGGGTGCCCCACGCCACCCCCACGGCAACGTCGCCCCCAGGCGACGAGCCGCCCCTCCACCCCCGAGACCACCGCCGCCCTTCGCCCTCCCGCCGCGCCAACGACGACGCGGCACTACCCGACCCCAAAAATCCGCCCCAGTTTTGTACCACCGATTCCAGAAAGAGAGACCCCCGTGCCCCCAGCCGTCTTCATCCTCGGCCTCAGCATCTTCGCCCTGGGCACCTCCGAGTTCATGATCACCGGCCTCCTCCCCGGAATCGCCGCCGACCTGAACGTCACCATCCCCGACGCAGGCCTCCTCATCTCCGCCTTCGCCGTCGGCATGGTCCTCGGCGCACCGCTGCTCGCAGTCGGCACCATCCGCCTCCCCCGCCGAGCCACTCTCCTCGGCCTGCTCGCCGTATTTACCGCAGCACACGTCATCGGCGCAGTGTCGGACGGCTACGGCATCCTCTTCGCCACCCGCGTCGTAAGCGCCGTAGCCTGCGCCGGATTCTGGGCAGTCGCCGCCGCGACCACCGTCGACCTCGTGCCGCAAGCCCGCCGCGGCCAGGCGCTCGCGGTGCTGGTCGGCGGTCTCACCGTCGCGAACGTCGTCGGCGTCCCAGCAGGCACACTGCTCGGGCAGCACGCGGGCTGGCGGAGTGCGTTCTGGGCGGTCGCCGCGCTGACCGTCATCGCCGCCGTCGCCGTCCTGCTGTCGGTTCCGCGCATCGCCAAGGAAGCCGAAGCTCCGCGGATCGCCGAAGAACTGCGGGTGTTCCGCCGCCCCCGGTTGTGGCTGGCGCTCGGTGTGATCGCGCTGCTGCAAGCGATGGTGTTCGCGACGTTCAGCTACCTCGCTCCCCTGCTGGTCTCCGTCGCGGGGCTGCCCGAATCCGGCGTGCCGGTGGTCCTCGCGCTATTCGGGGGCGGTGCGGTGATCGGCATCTTCGCGGGCGGCAAGCTCGCCGACACGTATCCCTTCGCGACGCTCTACGGCAGCCTCGGCATCGCCGTCGCCGCGCTCGTCGCGCTCGCCTTCGCCACCAACCCGGTCGTCGCGATCACTGCCGTGCTGGTCCTCGGCGCGGCTGGGTTCGCGGCGAACCCGGCGCTCAACGTGCGGGCCTACGCCGAAGCGGGCGGCACCTCCACGCTTATCGGCGCGAGCACGACCTCCGCGTTCAATGTCGGGAACACCGTCGGCCCGTGGCTCGGCGGGACGACGATCAGCGCCGGGCTGGGCTTCTCCAGCGTGGCGTGGGTGAGCGTCGCGCTCGGGGCGCTGGCACTGGTGGCTCTGACGTGCGCCCTGCGTCTGCACCAGCGTGACACCGCGCCGCAATTGGTGGCCGCTTAACGGAAAATGGCCCCGCGGGAAGGTTCCCGCGGGGCCATTTCAGCGACAAATCAGATGCCGAGCGCGTGCACTCCGCCGTCGACCATGATCATCGACCCAGTGGTCGCCGGGAGCCAGTCGGACAGCACGGCGCAGACCGTCTTGGCTGTCGGCTCCGGGTCCGAGGAGTCCCAGCCGAGCGGTGCGCGGCCGTCCCAGCCGCCCTCGAGCTCGCCGAAGCCGGGGATGGACTTCGCGGCCATGGTCTTCATCGGACCGGCGCTGACCAGGTTGACCCGGATGCCCCGCGGGCCGAGTTCCTTGGCCAGGTACCGGTTCACCGACTCCAGCGCGGCCTTCGCGACGCCCATCCAGTTGTAGACCGGCCAAGCGACGCGCGCGTCGAAGTCCATGCCGACGATCGAGGCGCCGCGGCCGAGCAGCGGCAGCGTCGCGACCGCGAGCGACTTGAACGAGAACGCCGAGACGTCCACCGCGACCTTGACGTCGTCGCTGGGAGCGTCCAGGAAGGGCGCGCCGAGGCAGCTCTGCGGCGCGAAGCCGATCGAGTGCAGGACGCCGTCGAGGCCGTCGACGTGCTCGCGGACGCGGTCGGCGAGCGAGTCCAGGTGCTCGGAGTTCGTGACGTCCAGTTCCAGCACCGGGGCGGGCTCGGGCAGCCGCTTGGCGATGCGCTCCACCAGCGACAGCCGTCCGAAGCCGGTGAGCACGACCTTCGCGCCCTCCTGCTGGGCGATGCGGGCCGCGTGGAACGCGAGCGAGGCGTCGGTGATGACGCCGGTGATCAGCAGCCGCTTGCCTTCGAGCAATCCGGGCAACACGTCCTCCAGGTCGTGGGTTCTTCTCGGGAAAGGTCAGTGGCCGAGGCCGAGGCCGCCGTCGACGGGCAGCACCGCGCCGTTGACGTAGCCCGCCTCGTCCGAGGACAGGTACCGCACCGCGGCGGCGATCTCGGCTGGTTCGGCGTAGCGGCCGGACGGGACGCTGGCGAGGATCTCCTTGCGCCGGTCCTCGGGCAGCGCGTCGGTCATGTCGGTGTGCACGAAGCCGGGGGCGACCACGTTCGCGGTGATGTTGCGCGAGCCCAGCTCCCGCGCGAGCGAACGCGCGAAGCCGACCAGGCCCGCCTTCGAGGCGGCGTAGTTCGCCTGCCCGGCCGAGCCGGAAAGGCCCACCACGGACGAGATGAACACGAACCGGCCCCAGCGGGCGCGCAGCATGCCGCGCGAGGCCCGTTTGGCGACGCGGAACGCCCCGGTGAGGTTCGCGTTCAGCACGCGCTCGAACTGCTCCTCCGACATCCGCATGAGCAGGGTGTCGTCGGTGAGCCCGGCGTTGGACACCAGGACCTCGACCGGTCCCTGGTGCTCCTCCACGAGCTTGAACGCCTCGTCCACCTGCTCGGCGTCGGTGACGTCGGCCTGAACGCCGAAAAGCCCCTCCGGCGCGCCGGACCCGCGGTGCGTGACCGCGACCTGGTGGCCCTGCTCGGCGAGGTCGCGGGCGATTGCCAGCCCGATGCCCCGGTTGCCGCCGGTGACCAAGACCGACCGTCCCACTGCGTTCTCCTCGTCGTCTTCGCGGTTGCGCCAGCGTGAGGCTATCGGCTGCGCTGACCGGCGGCGCACCCGGCACTCCCGTCCTAAGCGACGGTAAGGAACCGCGCCTCGACCTTGATGGTTACTGCCCGGTTGGTCACCGTGAGTCGCGACACAGGAGGTCAAGGATGACTACCCGGATCCAGGACGCCGGTTCGGCGCGGGACGAGCGGCGCGTGGTGGGCAACGTGCTGCGCGGCTCGATCGGAAATCTCGTCGAGTGGTACGACTGGTACGCCTATTCCGCGTTCACCGTCTATTTCGCGAAGGCGTTCTTCCCCGGCGGCGACGCCACGGCGCAGTTCCTCAACACCGCGGCGGTGTTCGCCGTCGGATTCCTCATGCGCCCGCTGGGCGGCTGGCTGCTCGGCCGGTTCGCCGACCGGTACGGCCGGCGTTCGGCGCTCGTGCTCTCGGTTTCCATGATGGCGGCCGGATCGCTGCTCATCGCGGTGACGCCCGGCTATTCGACGATCGGCATCGCGGCGCCGATCCTGCTGGTGTTTTCGCGGCTGCTGCAAGGGCTTTCGGTCGGCGGCGAGTACTCCACCTCGGCGACGTATCTGTCCGAAGTGGCCACTCCGGGCAAGCGCGGGTTCTACTCCAGCTTCCAGTACGTGACTCTCGTCGGCGGGCAGCTGCTCGCGCTCGGGCTGCAGCTGATCCTGCAGAGCGTGCTTTCCGACAAGCAGATGGGCGACTGGGGCTGGCGGATCGCGTTCGTCGTCGGCGCGCTCGCGGCGGTGATCGTGATGGCGCTGCGGCGGTCGATGGACGAGTCCGAGAGCTACCAGCGGGTGACCGAAGGCGCCGAGACCGGCAAGGGCGAGCGCGGCACGCTGCGCCAGCTCGTGAAGTACCCGCGCGAGATCCTGCTCGTCGTCGGCCTGACGCTCGGCGGCACGGTCGCGTTCTACACCTACGCCACCTACACGCAGAAGTTCCTGGAGAACACCGCGCACATCCCGCGCCGCACGGTCACCGTGATCATGTTCCTCGCGCTGCTGGTCTTCGCGATCCTGCAGCCGCTGGCCGGACGGCTGTCGGACAAGATCGGCCGCCGCAAGCTGCTGATGTTCTTCGGCATCGCGGGCACCCTGCTGACCGTGCCGATCATGACCCTGATGGCGCACACCAGCCAGCCGTTCCTCGCGTTCCTGCTGCTGCTCGGCGCGCTGGTGATCGTGACCGGCTACACCTCGATCAACGCGATCGTGAAGGCCGAGCTGTTCCCGACGCGGATCCGCGCGATCGGCGTCGGCCTGCCTTACGCGCTCACTGTCGCGATCTTCGGCGGGACCGCGGAGCTGATCGCCCAGGCGCTGAAGAAGGCGGGACACGAATCGCTCTTCTTCTGGTACGTCGCGGGCTGCGTCCTCGTCTCCCTCATCGTGTACGCGACAATGCGGGAAACTTCGCGTTCGTCCGCTCTCGAACGCGGCGAGGACTGATCGGGAGGACGGCCGTGCGCGTGCTGCTCGTGGAGGACGACACCGGGGTCGCCCGGGCACTCGCCGAAACGCTGCAGGCGCACGGCCACTCGGTCACCGCAGTCGGCCGCGGCTCGGACGCCCTCACCCGGCACCGGGACGCGGATCTGCTGCTGCTCGACCTCGGCCTGCCGGATCTCGACGGCCTCGACGTGCTGCGCAAGATCCGGCAGGTGTCGCCGGTGCCGGTGATCGTGCTGACCGCGCGCGACGACGAACGTTCCGTCGTGCGCGCGCTGCGCTTCGGCGCCGACGACTATCTCGCGAAACCGGTGCGGATGGCCGAACTTCTGGCCCGGATGGACGCCGTGGCGCGGCGGGCGGGAAGCTCCTCCCCCGCGCCGAAAGACCCGGTGGTGCGGATCGAGGACGTCGAGATCGATCTCGGGGCGCGCCGGGTCGTGGTCGGCGGCCGCGACATCGGACTGACCACCAAGGAGTTCGCGGTGCTGGCGGTGCTCGCGGCGCGGCCCGGCACCGCGGTGAGCCGCCAGCAATTGATGGACGAGGTGTGGGGCGACGCGTACCTCGCCGTGTCGCGTTCGCTGGACGTGCACATGACTCAGCTGCGCGCGAAGCTCGACCGGCCCGGGCTGCTCACCACGATCCGCGGCTTCGGCTACCGGCTCGGCCGGAGCTGATCGGTGCGCGCTCGCCTGCTGGCTGTCCTGGTCCCGCTCGCGCTGGCCGTCGTGGCGGCGTTCGCCGTGCCGCTGCTGTCCGCGACCGCCGACCAGCGGACCCAGCGGCTGGTGATCTCGCGCAACAGCGACGTCGACCGCTTCGTGGTGCTCGCGCAGCAGGCCGTCGATTCCGGCGACGCGACCGCGGTGAACGCCGACGCGCGGCAGTATTCGTCGTTATACAGCGAAGGCGTCCTGATCGTCGACGCGCAACGACGGCCACTGGTCGAAACCGGGGGTCTGACCAGCGGCGATCCGGAAGCGCGGACGCTCATCGAGGCGACGCTGCGGAACGAGCCGGAAGCGCCGGTCGAGCGGATCCGGCCGTGGTCGGGCGATCCGGTGCTGTTCGCCCGCCCGGTCGGGACCGGGACGCGGGTGTCCGGGGTGGTCCTGCTGCGCGCTTCGGTGACCGCCGCGGCGGCGGACGTCGGGGCGGCGTGGAGCGCGATCGCGGCCGGGGCGCTGGTGGTCGCGGCGCTGTTCGTGCTGCTGGCGGTCCTGTTGTCGCGGTGGCTGGTGCGGCCGTTGGTGGAACTGGAGACCGGCGTGCTGGCGGTCGCGGGCGGGCGGCGGGCACAGGTGCCGGAACGGTCCGGCCCGCGCGAACTGCGGTCGCTCGCGGCGTCGGTGAACCGGATGTCCGACGCGGTCGTCGAGTCGGCGAACCAGCAGCAGCGGCTCGTCGCGGACACCTCGCATCAGCTGCGGAACCCGATGGCCGCGCTGCGGCTGCGGCTCGATCTGCTCGGCACCGAGGTCGAGAACCGCCCGGCCTACGAGGCCACCGTGGCGGAAGTCGAACGGCTGGAACGGATTCTCGACGGCCTGCTCGCGCTGGCCACCGCGGAAAGCACCGCGACCCGGCTCGCCGCGCGCGCCGACGACGAGCACGCCGACCTGGCCGCTGTCGTGGCGGAACGGGTCGACGCGTGGCGGTTGTCCGCCGACGAAGCCGGCGCGACCCTCGTGCCGTGCGCGGGGCATACCGAGCCGCTGCTGGTGCGCACGCCGGAGAGCGAGCTGGCGCAGATTCTCGACGTCCTGCTGGACAACGCCGTCCACCACGCCGGTCAGGGAGCGACCATCACCGCCGCTTGGGAGTCCACTTCGGACACTGTCACGCTGATCGTCACCGACGACGGTCCCGGCCTCCCGCCGGAGGACCTCGCCCGGGCCACCGAACGGTTCTGGCGCGCGGGCGGCGACGGCGCGCCGCGCGGCACCGGCCTCGGGCTCGCCATCGCCCGCGAGCAAACCCGTGCCCGCGGCGGAGTTCTGGAGCTGCGCACCGTCGAACCGCACGGCCTGCAAGTCCGGATCACGCTGCCCGCGGCGGTGGCGCCGTGACCGTCACCCGCCGCGCCGCGATCCTCGGCGGCCTCGGCCTCGCGCTCGCCGCCTGCGACGACACCTACCGCGGCCCGGACCGGCAGATCACCATCGCGGCCGGCGAACCCGGCGGCTTCTACCTGGCTTTCGCCGAGGTCCTGGCCGCCGAGCTGGCGCGCGCCGAACCGCGGCTGCACTGCAGCGCGCTTCCCACCGAGGCGAGCGTCGAGAACGTCCAACGCGTCCAGGACGGAACAGCCGACTTCGGCCTGGCTCTCGCCGACGTGGCGCAATCCGCCAGCACCGGCGGCGCGCCGTTCGGGAAACCCGTTCCGCTGCAAGCACTCGGCCGCGTCTACGAGAACTACCTGCAGCTCGTCGTCCGCGCCGAGGACCGGCTCGCCGATCTGCATTCGCTGGCCGGACGGCCGATCTCGGTCGGCGCGAGCCGGTCCGGAGCCGCGCAGCTGGGCGAACGGGTCTTCGCCGCGAGCAACGTCCCGGTGCGCGCTCAGCACCTCCCGTTGAACGACGCCGTGACCGCCCTGCACGACCGGCGGATCGACGCGTTCCTCTGGTCCGGCGGGATCCCGACGCCCGCGCTCGCCGACCTCAACCGCGCGACGCCGCTCTCGCTCATCCCGCTGACCTCGGTGCTCCCCCAGCTGCGCAAGGCCTACGGTCCGCTGTACGAGCAGGTGCAGGTGCCCGCGGGGGCGTACCGCGGGGTCGGCGCGCTCGGCACCATCGGCGTCGCGAACCTGCTGGTCTGCTCCCCCAAGCTGCCCTTCGACGTCGCCGCGGCGGTTGTGCGGGTGCTCGCCGGGCGCGCCGCCGAACTCGTGCCCGCGCAGGCCGTCGGGACGCAGTTCCTGGACGTGCGGACGCTCATCGGCACCCAGCCCGTCCCGCTGCACCGAGGTGCGGCCGACACCTACCGCGCGCTGCACGGCTGATCGCTAGATTGGGCGGGTGACCGAACGCCGCCCTCTTGTCGAAATGCCCCTGCGCGTGCGCTACCACGAATGCGACGGTCAGGGGATCGTCTTCAACGCGCATTACCTGGCCTACGCGGACATGGCGGCGTTCGAAGCGGAGAGAGCGCTCTTCGGCTCGCACGACGCGCTGCTCGCCACCGGGGTCGACGTGGTGGTCGCCGAATCGAACCTGCGGTACTTCGCGCCGTGCCGCTTCGACGACGAACTGGTGGTCGCGGTGTACCTCGTGCATTTGGGCACCACGTCGATGCAGTTCGAGCTGGAGGTCCGCCGCGGCGACACGGTGACGACCGAGATCCGGCTGCGGTACGTGTTCGTCGACACCGAGAACCACCGCAAGGCCGAACCGCCGCCGGAGGTGCGCGCGGCTTACGCGAAGTATCTCCCCGAGGCAGCGTGAGGCAGGCCGTGTTCCGAGTTCTCTTCTACCGCCCCGAAATCCCGCCCAACACCGGCAACGCGATCCGGCTGGCCGCGAACACCGGATGCGAGCTGCACTTGGTGGAGCCGCTGGGATTCGCCTTGGAGGACAAGCAGCTCCGCCGCGCCGGGCTGGATTACCACGACCTCGCACGAGTCCACGTGCACGCGGATCTGGCCGCGGCGTGGGAAGCCTTGCTGCCGTCGAAGGTGTATGCGTTCAGCGCCACCGCGACGCGGCTGTACACGGATGTCTCTTACGCACCGGGCGATGTGCTGATGTTCGGGCCTGAGTCCGCCGGGTTGCCGGACGAGGTGCAACGGGCGGCGGAGGTCACTGACCGGCTTCGGTTGCCGATGCTGCCGAACAACCGGTCGCTGAACCTGGCCAATACCGCAGCGATCGCCGTCTACGAGGGGTGGCGGCAGAACGGCTTCGCCACGCCGTGAAGGACTCCGTGCGGGAATCTGATTCCCGCACGGAGTCCTTCACGGACCTAGGGCAGTCTCTGGCCGAACAGCAGCGCGGTCGCGGCTCCGGCCATGAGGACGATCGTGCCGAGCACCACCCACGGTTTGCTGGCGTCGGCGTTTTTCAGCTCGTAGCCGATCTGCTCCCCCAAGTCGGCGTACACGCGTTTCAGCTCGTCCGCGCTCGCCGCCTTGTAGAACTCGCCGCCGGAGAGGCGGGCGATCTCGCGCAGCGATTCGTCGTCCACGCGGACGTCCTGCTGCTTGCCCTCGATGTCGACCGACCCGTGCTCGGTGCCGAACGAGATCGACGAGATCGGCATTTGCGCCTGTTTCGCCGCCTGTGCCGCGGTGTACGCGCCGCGCGGGGCGTAGAGGTCTTCCGGCACGGTCTGCTTGCCGTCGCTCATCAGCACGATGCGCGCGGGCGGCGGGCCGTCCGCGCCGCCGACCACCGCGGAGAAGCTCTGGATCGACTGCATCGCCGCGTAGATGCCCTCGCCGGTGGCGGTGGACTGGGCGAGCTTGAGGTTGTCGATCGCCTTCGTCACGCCCGCCCGGTCCGTCGTCGGGTTGACGAGGACGGTCGCGGTTCCGGCGAACGAGATCAGGCCGAGGTTGATGCCGGGCGTCATGTTCTGCGCGAACTGCTTCGCCGCGTCCTGCGCCGCTTTCAGCCGCGTCGGCGCGACGTCCGTGGCCTCCATGGACAGCGACACGTCGATCACCAGCATGACTGTCGCCCGGTTGCGCGGCACTTTCTGCTCCGCGGTCGGGCCCGCCAGCGAGACCGTCAGGAACAGCAGCGACAGCACGATCAGCACGGCGGGAACGTGCCGGATCCAGCCCTGCGCCTTGGGCGCGACTTTCTCCAGCAGTTCGAGGTTCGCGAACCGCATCACCCGGCGGCGCCGCTGCCGCTGCGACAGCACGTACGCGGCCGCCACCGCGGCGACCGCGATCAGCAGCAGGAACCACCACGGCGTGCTGAATCCGGCGAGGCTCATGCCGTCGCCTCCTTACTGGTTGCCCGGGCGGCGGTCGCGGGAAGGACGAGCGCGCTCATGCGACGCCTCCCGACCAGCGGCGCTTGCGGGCGACCACGAACCGCACCATGTCCGCGATCCAGTCGGAATCGGTGCGCAGCACCAGATGCGCCGCACCGGCCCGGCGCAGCGCGGCCGCGACCGCCTGCCGGTGCGCGTTCGCCGCCGCGCCGAATTCCTTGCGCAGCAACGCCGAAGCGTGCACTTCGCGCTGCCGTCCGGTCTCCGGGTCGGCCAGCACGACGGTGCCGACGTCCGGCAGGTCCACGTCGCGCGGGTCGAGGATCTCGATGGCGATCAGCTCGTGCCTTCCGCCGAGCGCGCGCAACGGGCGCTCCCAGTCCATCGGGCCGAGGAAGTCGGAGATCGCCACCGCCAGGCCTCGCCGCCGCGGCGGACGGCGCAGCTTTTCCAGCGCCCCGGCGAAATCGCCGCGGACCCCTTCGGCGGCGCGGGGCGTCTCGGCGAGCCGCCGGACCAGCCCGCGGGCGTGCGGAAGCCCGCCGCGAGCCGGGAGCCGCGTGATGTTTTCGCCGTTGGACACGAGCGCGCCGATCCGATTTCCGCCGCCCCCGGTCAGGTGCGCGACCGCCGCGGTGGCGCATACCGCCAGGTCGCGCTTCTCGCACAGCGCGGTGCCGAAGTCGAGGCTCGCCGACATGTCCGCGACGACCCACGTCTCCAGCTCGCGGTCCGCGACCGTCTCGCGGATGTGCGGCGTCGTCGTGCGCGCGGTGACCGCCCAGTCCATCCGGCGCACGTCGTCGCCGGGCTGGTACGGCCGGGCCTCGCCGGGTTCCGAACCCGGGCCGGGGACGAGCCCGAGGTGGTTGCCTTGAAGCAGCCCGTCGAGACGGCGGCGCACTTCGAGTTCGAGGGTGCGCAGTCCCGCTTCCATCCGGTCGCCGCGCAGGATCGGCGGCGCCCAGCCGGGACGTCCGCCCGGTTCCTTCGAGGAGGTGCCAGCCACGCCGCTACCTGACGGGCGCGCCCGCCGGCACCGGGCCGGCGCCGCCCTGCGGCCGGGCCGAAACCTGCGGCAGCGGCACGGTCTGCAGCACGCGGGTGACGATGTGGTCGACCGGAACGCCGTCGGCCAGCGCGTCGTAGGACAGCACGAGCCGGTGCCGCAGCACGTCCGGCACGACGTCGACGACGTCCTGCGGAAGCACGTAGTCCCGGCCGCGCACCAGCGCCAGCGCCCGCGCCGCGGCGATGATGCCGAGGCTCGCGCGCGGCGAGGCGCCGTAGGACACCCAGCCCGCGACGTCGGAAAGGCCGTGGTCGTTCGGCGTGCGCGTGGTGAGCACGAGCCGCACCACGTAGTCGACCAGCGCGTGGTGCACGAACACCTGCGACGCGACGCCCTGCAGCCGCACCAGCTCCGCCGGGCTCAGCACCTCGTGCGGCTCCGGCGGCGTGACGCCCATCCGGTAGATGATCTCGCGCTCCTCCTCGGCGGAGGGGTACTCGACCAGGATCTTGAACAGGAACCGGTCGCGCTGGGCTTCCGGCAGCGGGTACACGCCCTCGTTCTCGATCGGGTTCTGCGTGGCCAGCACGAGGAACGGGTCGGGCATCGGGAAGGTCTTGCCGCCGATCGACACGTGCCGCTCGGCCATCACCTCCAGCATCGCCGACTGCACCTTCGCCGGGGCGCGGTTGATCTCGTCGGCGAGCACGAAGTTCGCGACGACCGGGCCCAGTTCGACGTCGAAGCGCTCGGCGCCCTGGCGGTAGATCCGGGTGCCGAGGATGTCGGCGGGCACCAGGTCGGGGGTGAACTGCACGCGGGAGAACGATCCGCCGACGACGCGCGCGAACGTCTCGACCGCCAGCGTCTTCGCGACCCCGGGCACGCCTTCGAGCAGCAGGTGCCCCTTCGCCAGCAGCCCGACGAGCATGCGCTCCACCAGCCGGTCCTGGCCGACGATGACGCGCTTCACCTCGAACACGGTGCGTTCCAGCAGCTGGGCGTCCCGCGCCGGGGTGCCGGGCTGCTGCCCGTTCGCTCCCTCGGCGAAGCCGGGCTCGGTCACTCTTCCTCCAGGGGTTCCGCGTCTGCGTGCTCGCCCGCGACCCTACTGGGTCTCGAACTTGCCGCGACGGTAGCCAATCGCATCGCCAGTGTGACAGCTGTGAAGCCCGTGTCAGCGGTGCTTTTCCAGGTCCTCCGGCGTGTCGATGTCGGCGCTCTCGCCGGGCTCGGCGGCGACCTCGGCGATCCGCAATCGGCCGAGCGCCCGGCGCAGCGACGCGTTTTCCGGACGTTCCGGCATCGCCTGGCGCACAGCCTCGGTGCGCCAGGCGCTCACCAGCCATTGCCGCTCCCCCGCAGCATCGACGAGCACCGCGCCGTCCGCATCGACCACTGCGGATCGCAGCCGGTCCACAGTGGAGCGCCGGATCCCGGGGAGATCAGCAGCGAGCAGTACGACGATTTCCGCGGTGACCGCCTCCAGCCCAGCGGCCAGCGCCGCGACCGGTCCGGCTCCGGGAACGGCTTCGCGGGTCCAGACGACCGCGTCGTAACCCGGCCGCCGCGGCCCGCACACCACGATCGGCTCCGCTCCCGCCAGCGCCTCGACCGCCCGGCCCAGCAAGGAGATCCCGCCGATCCGCAGCTCCGGCTTGTCCACTCCGGACAGCCGGCGCGCGGACCCGCCGGCCAGCACGATCCCGGCGAACCGGGGGCTCTCAGTCATGTCCCCAGGGTGCCCGGCGCGGGAAGCCCCGCGCGTCAGGGGGCCGCGAAAACCCGCGCGCGCTGCGGGGCCGCTGGCGTTAAGTTGCCGACGTGCCCGACGCCGCGCGGCTGCTCGCCGCTTACGACCGCGAAGTCCGCCGAGCCGAGCTGACCCAGGCCGAGCCCGGACAGCAGCTTACTGTCGACGGCCCGCTGGCCCGCCTCACCGGAGGCCGCCGCGGGTTCGTCTCCGGCCCGCCCGACCTCGGCGCGACCGGTGCCGCGCTCGACGACCTGATCGCCCGCCAGCGCGCGTTCTTCGCCGCCCGCGGCGAAGAGTTCGAGTGGAAGACCCGCAGCCACGACCGTCCCGCGGAACTGCCGGACCGGCTGCTCGCCGCCGGTTTCACGCCCGAGGAGACCGAGACCGTGCTGATCGCGCCGCTCGACGCGGTGGCCGCTTCGGCCCCGCCGTCCGCCGAGGTCGTCGTGCGGGAAGCCAGTGGCCACGACGACCTGCTCCGCATCGCGACGCTCTCGGCGTCGGTGTTCGGCCACGACGAAGCCGCCGTCGCCGCCGACTTGCTCGCCCGCGCTCGCGACGATGCGGGGACCACCACGCACGTCGTGGCGGAAGCGGACGGCCGGTTCGTCGCAGCGTCCCGGCTGGAAGTGGTGCCCGGCACTGGATTCGCGGGACTCTGGGGCGGCGCGACACTGCCCGAATGGCGCGGCCGGGGTCTCTACCGCGCGCTCGTGGCGCACCGCGTCAGCGCGGCACGGGCCCGCGGAGTGGCTTACCTCCAGGTCGACGCGCTGCCCACCAGCCGCCCGATCCTCGAACGGCTCGGCTTCACCGCGGTCACCGAAACGACGCCGTACGTCTGGAGCCCGCTCAGCCGATGAGACGCGTCGCGTACGGCATGATCCCGCCGTAGCGGACCGGTGCCACGCGCACGTACGAACCCGACTGCGGGGCCTCGACCATCTGCCCGTTGCCCAGGTACAGCGCGACGTGGTGGATATTGCCCGAGTTGCCCCAGAACAACATGTCTCCTCGGCGCATCTGCGACAACGGCACCCGGCGGCCGGACGTGTACTGGTAGCCGCTGTAGTGCGGCAGTCCCTGCACCCCGGCGAAGGCGTAGATCATCAGGCCGGAGCAGTCGAAGCCGATCTTGCGGTAGTCGCCGTACTGGTCGGCCACGCCGCCGTCGCGGATGCCGCGGGTCGGGCCGCTGCCGTTGCCGCCGCCCCACGCGTACGGCATGCCCACTTTGGACAGCGCTCGCGCGATCACGGCTTCGATGGAGCTGCCCGCCGCCGGGGACGGACGTCCGCGGCTCCCGCCGCCGTTGTCACCGTCGTCGTCGTTGTTGTTGTTCGCCGCGGCTGCCCGCAGGGCCGCCTGCCGCGCGCGCTCCTCGTCCTCGCGCTGCTTCTGCGCGAGCCAGTCCTGGTAGCGCTGGCGCTGCCCCTGCAGGCCGTTGACCTTCGCCTGCGCCGCGTACAGCTGCTGCTCGACGGAGTTTTTGCTGGCTTCCAGCTGCGTGTTCTGCGCGGCCTGGGCCTGTTGCGCGGACACGGCGGCGGACTGCGCGGCGTCCGCGTTGCCCTTCGCCCGCGTCGCCGCGTCCTGCTTCTCCTGCGCTAGTTCGAGCGCCTTGCGCGCGGCGGAGTCCTTGTTGGACTTGTCGGTCTGCGCCTGCTGGAGCCGCTCCATCGCGTTGATCCGCGAGCCGCCGATGGAGTTGAGCAGCTGGGCGCGGGCGAGCAGGTCCTTCGGGCTGTCCGAGGTCAGGTACGCCGAGATCGAGCCGATCGTGCTGCCCTGCTCGAAGCTCGCGGCGGCGAACTTCTTCGCGTCCGCACGGGCTTTCTCGATCGCGCCGGCCGCCGCGTCCGCCTCCTGGCGCGCGGACTTCGCGTCGTTCTGCGCCTGGGTCGCCGCGTCCTGCGCGGTCTGCAGGTCGACCAGGGCCTTCATGGCCTGTTCCTGCTTGAGCTCGACGTTGTCCTGCAGCTGGCTGAGCTTCTGCTCCGCCTGCGCGAGCTGGTTCGTGAGCCGGCCGACCTCGCCCGCCTTCGCGTTCGCGTCGCCCTTGGCCGAATCGATCGCCGAATCGCTGGGGTTCGGCGGCGGCGGGGGCACCGCGAGCCCGGTTCCCGCAGCGCCGAGCAGGGCCGCGAGGGAAACCGCCGCCACCGTCAGGCCGCGCCGGGCTCCCGCGCCGCGCACCTGCGCGCCCGCCGTCCCGGACCGTCCCCGCCGGACTCTCACGCCCCGCCACCTCCGCTCGCCGGCAGTCCCGTTTGGACACACCGCGTACCACTGCAGTCACACCACTATCACAAGCCTCAGCGGGAACTTACACACCACGGAGATCATTTCCCCTGTTCGGGGGACCTCGCGCGGCAGCGTGTCCGGATGGCGTACGTCACTCCGCGTGCCGTCTTGAACGAAATACAGGACACGCGTACTGTTTGGGGCGACGGACGAGGTGTGCCCTCCCGGTTCCGGTTCTACGGTGGGGGTGCGCAAGACTCGCCTGGGTCGACCCGACGACCCGGAGAACGACACCGAACTGACCCGGGAGGACACGCCCGCCGCGGCGTGGAATCCATGCCACTGGAGTTAGACGTGACTGCACCTAGCAAGGACAGCTTCGGCGCCAAGGACACCTTGCGGGTGGAAGAGAACTCTTACGAGATCTTCCGCCTGGACAAGGTCGAAGGCTCCGCCCGGCTGCCCTACAGCCTGAAGATCCTCCTCGAGAACCTGCTGCGCACCGAGGACGGCGCGAACATCACCGCCGACCACATCCGCGCGCTCGGCGGCTGGGATCCGAACGCGGACCCGTCGATCGAGATCCAGTTCACGCCCGCCCGGGTGATCATGCAGGACTTCACCGGCGTGCCGTGCGTGGTCGACCTGGCCACCATGCGCGAGGCCGTGACCGCCCTCGGCGGCGACCCGGACAAGGTGAACCCGCTCGCGCCCGCCGAGATGGTCATCGACCACTCGGTGATCATCGACGTGTTCGGCCGCGCGGACGCCTTCGAGCGCAACGTGGAGATCGAGTACGAGCGCAACCGCGAGCGCTACCAGTTCCTGCGCTGGGGCCAGGGCGCCTTCGACGAGTTCAAGGTCGTCCCGCCGGGCACCGGCATCGTGCACCAGGTCAACATCGAGCACCTGGCCCGCACGGTCATGGCACGCAACGGCCAGGCCTACCCCGACTCCTGCGTCGGCACCGACTCGCACACCACCATGGTCAACGGCCTGGGCGTGCTGGGCTGGGGCGTCGGCGGCATCGAGGCCGAGGCGGCCATGCTGGGCCAGCCGGTGTCGATGCTGATCCCGCGCGTCGTCGGCTTCAAGCTGACCGGCGAGATCCCGGCCGGCGTGACCGCGACCGACGTCGTGCTCACCATCACCGAGATGCTGCGCCGCCACGGCGTGGTCGGCAAGTTCGTCGAGTTCTACGGCGAGAGCGTCGCCCAGGTGCCGCTGGCCAACCGCGCCACCATCGGCAACATGAGCCCGGAGTTCGGCTCCACCGCGGCGATCTTCCCGATCGACGACGAGACCGTCCGCTACCTCAAGCTGACCGGCCGCTCGGCCGAGCAGGTGGCGCTGGTCGAGGCGTACGCCAAGGAGCAGGGCCTCTGGCACGACCCGTCGCACGAGGCGCAGTACTCCGAGTACCTCGAGCTGGACCTGTCGACGGTCGTCCCGTCGATCGCCGGCCCGAAGCGCCCGCAGGACCGCATCGAGCTGTCCGACGCGAAGTCCTCGTTCCGCAAGTCGGTGCACGACTACGTCGGGGACGAGCAGCCCACCCCGCACACCAACGTCGACGAGTCCGTCGAGGAGAGCTTCCCGGCCTCCGACCCGGCCGCGCTGTCGTTCCAGGACGAGACCGCCGTGCCGGTGCAGTCCGCGGCGAACGGGGCCACCGGGCGGCCGACCAAGCCGGTCAAGGTGTCCACCGCCGACCGCGGCGAGTTCGTGCTCGACCACGGCGCCGTGGTGATCGCCTCGATCACCTCGTGCACCAACACCTCCAACCCGTCGGTCATGCTGGGCGCGGCGCTGCTCGCGCGCAACGCGGTCGACAAGGGCCTGTCGGTCAAGCCGTGGGTCAAGACGTCGATGGCCCCGGGTTCGCAGGTCGTCACCGACTACTACGACAAGGCCGGCCTCTGGCCGTACCTGGAGAAGCTGGGCTACCACCTGGTCGGCTACGGCTGCACCACCTGCATCGGCAACTCGGGCCCGCTGTCGGACGAGATCTCCGCCGCGATCCAGGAGAACGACCTCACCGCGGTTTCGGTGCTCTCGGGCAACCGGAACTTCGAGGGCCGGATCAACCCGGACGTCAAGATGAACTACCTGGCGTCGCCGCCGCTGGTCATCGCCTACGCGCTGGCCGGGACGATGGACTTCGACTTCGAGACCCAGCCGCTGGGCCAGGACTCCGACGGCAACGACGTGTTCCTCAAGGACATCTGGCCGTCGCCGCAGGAGATCCAGGAGACCATCGACTCCGCGATCACCCAGGAGATGTTCACCAAGGACTACGCCGACGTGTTCGACGGCGGCGAGCGGTGGAAGTCGCTGCCGACGCCGACCGGCAAGACCTTCGAATGGGACGCCGAGTCCACCTACGTCCGGAAGCCCCCGTACTTCGACGGCATGACCGCCGAACCGGCCCCGGTGCAGGACATCTCGGGCGCGCGGGTGCTGGCGAAGCTGGGCGACTCGGTCACCACCGACCACATCTCCCCCGCCGGCGCGATCAAGGCCGACACCCCGGCCGGCCGCTACCTGACCGAGCACGGCATCGACCGCAAGGACTTCAACTCCTACGGGTCGCGCCGCGGCAACCACGAGGTCATGATCCGCGGCACCTTCGCCAACATCCGGCTGCGCAACCAGCTGCTGGACGACGTGCAGGGCGGCTACACCCGCGACTTCACCCAGGAAGGCGGGCCGCAGGCGTTCATCTACGACGCGGCCCAGAACTACGCGGCGGCGGGCACCCCGCTGGTCGTCCTGGGCGGCAAGGAGTACGGCTCCGGTTCGTCGCGCGACTGGGCGGCGAAGGGCACTTCGCTGCTGGGCGTCCGCGCGGTGATCACCGAATCGTTCGAGCGCATCCACCGCTCGAACCTGATCGGCATGGGCGTCATCCCGCTGCAGTTCCCGGAGGGCGAATCGGCGTCGTCGCTGAAACTGGACGGCACCGAGACGTTCGACATCGAAGGCATCACGAAGCTGAACGAGGGCGAGACCCCGCGGACGGTGCACGTGACCGCCACGAAGGAAGACGGCTCGAAGGTGGAGTTCGACGCGGTCGTTCGCATCGACACCCCGGGCGAGGCGGACTACTACCGCAACGGCGGCATCCTGCAGTACGTGCTGCGCAAGATGACCAAGTCCTGACCTGACAGGCGAAAAGCCCGCTCCCGCGTTCGCGCGGGAGCGGGCTTTTCGCGTTCCGTGAGGGGAACCCGGAGGCAAGCAGAGTCCGTGACGGCGGCCCTCACGACCCGCCGGAGAAGACCCCGCTCAGGACGAGGACACCGAATAGCTGTTCGCGGTGAAGTTTATCCCGCCGGCGGACGAGGTGATCTCGAAGCCGAACTGCACCTCACCGAGGGTGACGTCGCCGAACCAGCCCCGGGCTTTGATCCAGTTCAGCACCGCGAGCACGTCGACCGAACCGCGTTGGTGTTCGAGGTTCGCAGGAACGAGAAGACCGCGTTGCCGCCGTTCGATCCTTTGCAGACGTCCCAGGTGTACCCGCCGACAGTCACCGTGGTCCGGCGAAGGCACGTAGGACATCTGGGCGGAGAACAACGCCTGCGAGATCATTCTTGGCCGAGTGCGGGTAGGACTTCACTCCCCCGTGTCCGGCTGGTCGGAGTAGACGCCGAAGCGTGGCGGCGGGACACGGAATTCCTGCTCGGTCCGGACGTGCTGATCGTGCCGATCCTGCCCGGCTGAGCGGAGACCGGGCGGCCAATGCGGGCCGCCCCGTCTCCCCTCGGCTAGCCGACCACCGCGCCGGTTTCCGGGTCCAGTTTCACCGGTTTCGCCTTCGGATGCGAGAAGTCGAACATCCCGGACAACGACCCCGCCATCGCGTCGAACGATCCGCCGCCGATCCGGCCCAGATGCCAGTTGTCCTCGATGAACCGCAGCACCGAGGTCTGGTCCGTCATCGTGTGGTCGACGTGATTCACCTTGCTGTACGGCGAAATCACCAGCAATGGCAGCCTCGGCCCGTACCCGCAGCGGTCCGCGAACCCGCCCAGTTTCACCGGCTTCGCCGTGCAGACCGAAGCGTCTTGCGCGGAGTCGTGCGAGCCGTTGAGGATTTTCGGCGCCACGTGGTCGTACCAGCCGTCCGAATCGTCGTAGGCCAGCACGATCGCGGTGTTCTTCCACTGCGGCGACGCCTGGATCCGGTTGATCTCGTCGGCCACGAACGCCTGCTCGTCCAGCGGGTCGGAGTAGCCCGCGTGCCCGTCCTGGTATTCCGGCGCTTTCAGGAAACTCACCGCGGGCATCGTCCCCGCGGCGAGGGCGTCGTTGAAGTCCCGGACGTCGTACTGGTGGTTCGCCTGGTCCTGCTGGCCGACCGCGTGCAGCGAGGACGGCGGCAGGTGCTTCCGGTTCGAGGTCGACTGGTAGTACTGGAACGGCTCGTGGTGCGGGCTGTAGTCCACAGAGGACTGACCGCCGACGTTCGCGTGTTTCGTCCCGCAGACGGCGTATCCGTTCGCCTCGCCGGTGGGCCGGAAGCCGCCCTCGAACCAGCCCCAGGTGACGCCACGCGCGTTCAGCAGGTCGCCGACGTTGCGACCCTGGAACGCGCCGAGGTTGTCCTTCGCGGTGTGGTTCTTGTCCGAACAGTCGTCGAACGCCGGGTCCGGGTCGGTGATCATGGTGCCGACCCCGCGCGAGTCGGGCGAGGCCGCGGTGTGCGGGTCGACCTTCGGCTCGCCGGTGACCGAATCCACCGGCTGAAGGCCGTGCGTCTGGCCGGAAATCAGGTTGATCGCGCCAGGGCTGGACGGGCCGAAGACGGTGTTGAAGGAGTTGTCGTTCAGCGCGTAATGCTGGGCGTAGTTCCACATCGCGGTGACGGTGTTGCCGTCGAAGTAGTTCATCACCAGGCCCGGCTCGCCGAACAGCACGGGCTGCCCGGTGCACTTGTCCTTCTCGGTGTACTCGACGAACTTGTCCATTTTGCCGCCGTTGAACGCGGCCTGTTCCTTCTTGTAGTCGTGCGCCTGGTCGCAGGTGAGCGCGTGGTCCGGGCTCAGCCGCTTCGGGTTGTAGGCGTTCGGGTTGTGCTGCAACAGTTCCGGGGTGAGGCCGCTGACCTTCGGGGTGCCGGGCGCGGCGTGGAACGGGGTGCCGTTTTCGTTGGTGGCGTTCGGATAAGTGCCGAAGTAATGGTCGAAGGAGATGTTCTCGCCGAAGATCACCACCACGTGCTTGATCGGCGTCGCCGTCGTGAAGGTTTCGGCGGCGATCGCGTGTGCCGGCGCCGAGGTCGACGCCGAACTGCTCGCGCACGCCGCTGCCAGCGCCGCGGTCGCCGCCAGCGCGGCTGCGGTCGTGGCCCGCCTTCTGGTCCGCTTCACTCCCGAACTCCTTCCGCTCAGCCCAGCACTGCCCGGCCGTAGTAGTCGGCCGGATCCGTCACGCCCGGGAACAGGTGGAAATACCCGCCCCCGAACGGCGAGACGTAGTCGGTGAGCGGCTCCCCGGCGAGCCGCTTCTGCACAGCCTCGAATTGCTGCTCGAGATCGCGCTGGTAACAGGTGAAGACCAGGCCCATGTCGAGGTTGCCGTTGGAATCCACGCCGCGGTCGTAGTTCACCGCGCGGCGCAGGATCCGCTGTCCGTCGGTCTGCGGGGTACGCGGGTTCGCGAGCCGGATGTGGCTGGTCAGCGGGATGACCGTGCCGATCGGGTCCTCGGCGTAGCGCGGGACGTCCTGCTCGGCCGCACCGTCGAGCGGCGCGCCGGTGTCGCGGCGGCGGCCGATCATGTTCTCCTGCTCCGACAGCGAAACCCGGTCCCAGAACTCGACCAGCATCCGGATCAGCCGGACGACCTGATAGCTGCCGCCGTCGTCCGTCCACACGAGACTGTCCGCTTCGGACGGTCCGGGATTCGAGGTGCCGTCTTTGAATCCGAGCAGATTGCGCGGCGTCCCGGCCGGACGCGGCGGGGAGCTGAACCCGTCGATCTTCCAGCGCAGCTGCATCCCGCCACGGGTCGCGCGGGCGATGTCGCGCAACGCGTGCAGCACGGTGTCCGGTTCGGCGGCGTTGAGCACCAGGCTGAGATCTCCGTGGCACCACTGTGGATCGAGCGCGTCGTCCGGGAACATCGGCATCTGCTTGAGCTTCGGCGGTTTGCGCGCGGTGAGCCCGTACCGGTCGTCAAACAGCGAAGCACCAGCGCCGACGAGCACCGACAACTCGCCTTTCGGGACTTCCGGGCCGAGGACGCCGGAATCCGCGGGCGGCCCGGTGATCCCGACCGACGCGGGTGCACCGCCGCTCGTGAGAAACCGCGCGCGGGCGGTGAGTTCCTTGAGCAGGGCGGTGAGTTCGGCACGGTTCTCAGCCACGACATCGAACGCGGCGACAACCGAATGTCGCGCCGGTTCCACCAGCACCGCCGTTTGACGGGGACCGTGGAACGGCATCGCTCCCCCGGCCGCCGTCGCACTCCCGGACAGCCCGGCCAGACCCGCCCCCGCCCCGGCGGCCGCCGCTCCGCGCAGGAACGCGCGCCGCCCCAGCGTCACGAGACCCTCCTCGGCTCCGCGATCGCCGCGACCGGGGCCAAGCGCTCGGTCAGCTCAGCGACGTCGGCGTTGATCCGCTGCCGCTGTTTCCGGTCGAGAGCGGAGAGCGGTTTCCCGGCGGCTGCTTGGAGATCACGGTCGGTGCGGGCGATCCAGGCGTCGAGGTCTTTCAGCCCGGGGAACCGGGTGGCCAGCAGCGGGCGCAGCACGTCGAGCACCGCACGGGTGCCGGTGAGGTTCGCGCGGGCGGTCGCGAGATTCGAGCCGCTGCCGTAGTCGGTGCGGCCGGTCAGCTCGAACTGGAGGGTGTTTTCCATGATCTCGTGCGCGCGCAAGCCGAGGTCGTTCTGATCGATCTGAGCGTCGGCGAACGACGTGCGCAGCTTGCGAACCGCTTGGTCGAGCTGGTCGGCAATCGGGCTCAGCGCGGGCATCGCTTCGCCGTGCCACAAGCCGTTCTCCAGGCGATGGAACCCCGTGAAGCCCGGATCGGCCGCCCCGGAGGGCAGCCCGGCGGTGGTGCCGTTGATCGCGCCGTCCGAGTCGCCGAAGGCGTTGTAGGCAGCACCAAGCCGTTCATAGGTCAGGTGCGCGACGAGCCAGGCCTGTTGCGCCGCACCGCGATTCCCCGACTGGACGGCCTGGGCCAGCGCGGCGGTCTGACCGGCGAGCGTGCCGAGGCCGTCGGCGACATAGGCGTGATACTGCTTGAGCGGCCCGAGCAGGTCGGCGTTGGTCACCGGCACCACCGCTGGTCCCGGCCGGTCCGCACCTCCGGTGACTTGCACTGCCGGGCCGACGAACGGCGTGCCGTCCTCGGGCGCGCACCGCAGGGCGTACGCACCGTTGCCGAAGTTCACCGGCAACGCGCGCGTCGTGCCCGGACCGACGCCTTCCAGCTCCCCGAAAACCGTGCCGGTGGCCGGGTCGACCAGCTCGATTTCCATGGTGACGGCGGCGTCGTTGCGGATCTGGAGGGTCTGCGGCCCGGGCGGCGGCGCGGTCCAGCCGTCGCCGCAGGCCGAGCGCGAAACCGGGACCGGACCGGCCTGGGCGGGCGAGCCGGAGCAACCGGCGAGCACCGCGGTCCCGGCGAGGACCGCGGCCGCGCCGAACCCGCCCGCCCAGCGCCGCACGTCAACTCCCCTCAGGTGAACTTCTGGCGGACACTTTCACCGATCCGCCGGGCGCTGACAAGAGGGTTGTGCCGTTATGCCCGGTTTCGGGCCGAGATCGACCGGAAGATCAACCGATCAGCCGTTCGCGGACGTCGTGAAGGGCTGCTGGTCCGGCTGGAACACCTGGCCGTCGGCGGGCACCTTCAAATCGATCAGGTACGCGGCGGTCGCGTCGTCCACACCGCGCGCTTTGCCGAGGATGCAGTGGCCGAACGCGTCGACCGACAGCAGCCGCGAGTTGCCCAGCTCCTCGGCCATCCGCTGGCCGAAGCGGTACCGGGTGGCCGGGTCGTAGAAGTTGCTGACCACGAGCACCGGCGTCGCGGTGTTCGCGCGCCACGGCCCGCGGAACGGGTCGGAGGTCTTCGCGGCGGGCCACACCGGGCAGGCGGCGATGTCGGAGAACACCTGGTAGCGGCCGAACGTCGGCGATTCCCGGTCCGCCTTGCCCGCGATCGCGGGCACCTGCTCCTGCCGGATCCGCATCGGCTTGTCCGCGCAGTTCACTGCGAAGTAGGAGTCGTCGCCGGTGTACGGGCTGTCCGGGGCGAGGTCGAGCCGGCCGCCGCGGCCCGCGGAGAGAGTGCTCTTCCGCATGGACTGGGCCTGCAGCGACGGGTGCAGCGCCGAGTACGCCTGCTGCAGATTCGCGGCCAGCTCGCCGAACGAGGCGGGCGAGTACATCGCGCTCGACACCGCGCCGGTCAGGGTGCCGAGGTCGACCTTCGTGCCGTCGGGCAGCGTGATCGGCTCGGTGCGCAGGTGCTCGCGAAGCTCGTCGAACTTCGCCCGCGGGTTGCCCGCGCTGAACGCGCATTTGTCGCCGGCCTGAGCACAGCGTTTGAGGAAGCCGTCGAGGGCGATCTCGAAGCCCTGCGCCCGCGCGAGGTCGTAGGTGACGCCGTCGTTGGTGCGCAGCTGCGGGTCGACGTTCCCGTCGATCACGATCGCGCGCGTCTGCTTCGGGAACATCGCGGCGTAGGTGGAACCGACGAGGGTGCCGTAGGAGAACCCGGTGTAGGTCAGCTGCTTGTCGCCGACCGCGGCGCGCAGCTGGTCGAGGTCGCGCACGACGTCGCGGGTGGACATGTGGTCGAGCAGCGCGCCCGCGTTGCGGCGGCAGAACTGGCCGTAGTCGCGGTACGCGGCGAGCGTGCCGGAGATTTCCTTGCGCGACAACGGAACCGGGACCATCTGGCCCTGGACGTCGGCGGCGTCCTCAGCGGTGGTGAAGCACCGCAGCGGATTGCTGGCCCCGACGCCGCGCGGGTCGAACCCGACGAGGTCGAACCGGTCCATCACCTGCGGACGGAAGTAGCGGTCGCCCGCGATCGGCATCCGCAACCCGGACCCGCCCGGACCGCCCGGGTTGAGGAACAGCGACCCGATCCGCTGCCCGGGAATCTTGGCCGCGCGCTTCATCAGCGCGATGTCGATGGTGCCGAGCGACGCGTCGTCGTGGTCGATCGGCACGCGATACCGCGAGCAGCTGTACAGCTTCACCTGGTCTTCCGGGACGCCGCGCAGCTGTTCTTTGGTGCAGTCCTCCCACTTGACCGGCGCGGTGCGCGCGATCTCCGCGGGTTTGGCCGGTGCCGCCGGGCCCGCAGGCGCCGCGACGGCAGTGCCCGCCAGCCCGGTCAGCGCGGTCGCGATCGCCGCGACCAAAGCTCCGGTTCGTGCTCTTTTCGTTCCGCGCACGTGGAATCTCCCCTGGTTGCCCACCCGTCTGATTACGGGGCGTCACCGAGACTGGCATAATCCGGCCAAGCCGGGCACCGGCCAAAAGGAGGATCTGCGGGTTCGGGCGGTCGGTTCAGGGATCCTCGACGACGGGCTGGAGCGGCGAAAGGAACGGGTCGAGCCGGACGGTGAGCTCGCCGCGAGCCATGACCCGGACCCGGTAGCCGTACGGCCAAGGCCACTCGCTCGACTCTTCGTCCCACTCGTACAAGATGCCGTGCGAGCCGGGAAGCACCCGGGCGATGTATTCCAGCAGTTCGTCCAGTTCGGCTCGGTGCACCCCGGTGTGGTTCGGCATGCCGTTCACCCACAAGACGAACATGCCGTTGAAGACCTTCAGCCGCGCTTCGCCGGACGTCCAGTCGATCGCGTCGACGCGCGCGCGGACGTCCTCGATCAGCTCGTCGAACTTCTCCTCGCCCCACGGCGGCTCAGCCGGGGATTCCGCGAGGTCGAACCAGCCGTGGAACTTGTACATCCGCTCTCCCCCGGGACGTTCAGCACCGGGACAGCACGAATACTGGCAGCTCCCGCCCCGCCGCGTCGCGTTCCATTTCGTACCCCGGCCAGAATTCGAGCAGTTCCGCCCACATCCGGTCGTACTCCGCGCCCTCCAGCTCCCGTGCCTTGACCTCGATCTCGCGCCCGCGCAGCGCGACCGTCGCCTTCGGGTTGTCGCGCAGGTTGTGGGTCCACGCCGGATTCTTCGGGCGGCCCCAGTTGGAGCCGGTGAGCACGAACTCGCTGCCGTGCGGGTAGTACAGCAAGTTCGTGCTCCGCGGCAGGCCGCTGCGGCGTCCGGTGGTGGTGAGCCGCAGCGACGGCAGCCCGGCGAGGCCGACCAGGCTGATCCGGCCGCCGAACCACCGGTGCAGCTGCCGGTCGGTCGCGATGATGGCGCGCGAGGCGCCCATCAGCCGGGGCTGGGTGCCGAGCTTGCGGGCGAGTGCCGCGAGAGGGTTACGCACGCACTGATCTTGCCAAACTCACCCCGAACCGCTGCTGTGAGTCTGTCCACCATCGCTCCAGCGCGAACCCGGCGGCGTTCAGTTCCGCCTCGACGCGCTCGGGCCGGAACTTCGCCGACACCTCGGTGCGGATGTGCTCGCCCTCGGCGAAGGGCACGATCAGGTCCGCGCCGGGGATGCGCACCTCCGTCCGGCGGCGGGCGCGCAGCCGCATTTCGATCCACTCGTGTCCGGCGTCCCAGTACGCGACGTGGTCGAACTCGTCCGGGTCGAAGTCCGCGCCCAGTTCGGCGTTGATCACGCGCAGCACGTTGCGGTTGAACGCCGCGGTGACGCCCGCCGCGTCGTCGTAGGCCCGCTCCAGTGTTTCCCGGTCCTTGACCAGGTCGGTGCCGAGCAGCAGCCACTCCCCTTCGCCGAGGACGTCCCGCACCGAGCGCAGGAACTCGGCGCGTTCGCCGGGCAGGAAGTTGCCGATCGTGCCGCCGAGAAAGGCGACGATCCGCGGCGCGGTGCCGGGCAGCAGCCGAAGGTGCTGGGTGAAGTCGCCGACCACCCCGCGCACCTCGAGCTTCGGGTAGTCCGCCGTGATCGCCGCGGCGGCCTCGGCCAGCGCGGACTCCGACACGTCCATCGGCACGAACGCCTCCAGCGTGCCGTGGGCGGTGAACGCGTCCAGCAGGAGCCGGGTCTTCTCGCTCGACCCCGACCCCAGTTCGACGAGCGTATGCGCGCCGGTCTGTTCGGCGACCTCGGCCGCCCGCGCGGCGAGCACCTCGCGTTCGCTGCGGGTCGGGTAGTACTCCGGCAGCGCGGTGATCTTTTCGAACAGTTTGCTGCCTTCGGCGTCGTAGAACCACTTGGGCGGCAACCACTTCTGGTCGGCCGTGAGCCCTTCGCGCACGTCCGCGCGCAGTTCGGCGGTCACGTCGCGGCGATGGCTCTCCAGGTCCGCTTCGGTCATCGGGCGGTGCTCCGTTCCAGGGTCAGGGGAAGGATGTCGACGCCGGCCGCGGTGGCGCGCACGGCGTGGTGGTCGGGCACGGCGGTCCAAGCCGGGTCCGGATCGCACGGCTCCGACGCCAGCACCACGCCGGTTTCCGTGCGGCGCACGGACAACGCGTGCGTCCAGGCAGTGCCGACGAGCAGTTCGCCGTCGGTGAGCAGGAAATTCAGCCGCGAACCCGGGGCGACCGCCTCGACCTCCCGCACGAGAGCGGTCACCGCTTCGAGCGGTTCCTCCCCCGCGCGCAGCCGGGCGCGCAGCAACGCCCACAGCAGTGCGGAGTCCGTCGGCGCCTCAAGGGTGAACAACTCAGTGACGTCCAGCTGCCCGGCCAGGCCGCGCAGCGAACCGGGCCAGCCGCGCACCACGCCGTTGTGGCTGAACAGCCAGCGGTCCTCCGTGAACGGCGCGGCGGCCGCTTCGGTGACTGGCATGCCGGTGGTGCCGTTGCGCACTGCCGCGACGAACGCGGTGGTGCGCACCGACGCGGCCAACGCGGGCAGCGTCTGGTCGGTCCACAGTGGTTCGCGGCGGCGGTAGCGCTGCGGCGGCGCGCCCGGTTCCGGGTACCAGCCGAGGCCGAAGCCGTCGGCGTTCACCGAACCGCCGCCGCGCATGTCGAGCGGCGCGTACGACTGCACGAGCAGCGCGTGCGGCGCGGCGAACATCAGCTCCGCCGGGGACGCCGGCGCGCCGAGATAGGCGAGATGACGGCACATCCGGCTAGCCCGCCTCGCCCGGACGCGGATCGCGCGCGCACCGGAAGCCGGCGAAGATCTGCCGCCGGATCGGGTAGTCCCAGTTGCGGAAGGTGCCCCGGATCGCCGCCGCGTCGGTGCCGAACGACCCGCCGCGCAGGATCTTGTACTCCGGGCCGAAGAACACCTCCGAGTACTCCCGGTACGGGAACGCGGAGAAGCCCGGGTAGCCGTGGAAATCGGTGCTCGTCCACTCCCAGACGTCGCCGATCAGCTGGTGCACGCCCAGCGGCGACGCACCGGCCGGGTACGCGCCGGCCTCGGCCGGGCGCAGGTGGCGCTGCCCGAGGTTGGCGTGCTCGGCGGTCGGTTCCTCGTCGCCCCACGGGAAACGCCGCGACCGCCCGCTCACCGGGTCGTGCCGGGCGGCCTTCTCCCACTCCGCCTCGGTCGGCAGCCGCTTGCCCGCCCAGCGCGCGTACGCCTCGGCCTCGTAGTACGAAACGTGCACGACCGGCTCGTTCTCCGGAACGCGCTCGCGCACGCCGAAGCGGGTGCGCCACCAGCCGTCCGGTTCGCGGCGCCAGAACCGCGGCGCGGTGATGTCGTGCTCCTGCCGGTACGCCCAGCCGGGCTCGCTCCAGAACCGCTGGTCGTGGTAGCCGCCGGATTCCAGGAACTCGACGTACGCCCCGCACGTGACCGGGGTGGTGTCGAGCAGGAAGGCGGGCACGTCGACCTCGTGCGCCGGGCGTTCGTTGTCCAGCGCCCACGGTTCGGCTGTGGTGCCCATGGTGAAGCGGCCGCCCGGAACGAGCACCTCGGCGGGCAGCTTCCGGGCGGGCGCGCGCGGCGGTTCCGGGGCGTGCAGCACCGGTTCGCCCTTGCGCAGCTGGTGAGTGGCCAGCATGGTCTCGTCGTGCTGCTGTTCGTGCTGGGTGATCATGCCGAACGCGAACGCGCTCTCGGTCAGCCTGCGGCCTTCCAGCGGCGCGGTTTCCAAGATGTCGAACGCCTTTTCGCGCACTTCCCTCACGTAGGCCCGGGCCTCGGCCGGCCCGAGCAGCGGCAGCGCCGGACGGTCCGCGCGGGCGTGCTGGAAGGCGTCGTAGAGGTCGTCGATGTCCGGCCGCAGCGGCTCCCGGCCGCCGACGTCGCGGACCAGCCACAGCTCTTCCTGGCTTCCGATGTGCGCGAGGTCCCACACCAGCGGGGACATCAGTTTCGAATGCTGCCGCACGAGGTCTTCGTCGTCGACCGCGTCGGTCAGCGCCACGCTGCGCTCGCGCGCCCGGGTGAGGGCGGCGGCCGCGTGCGCCCGCAGGTCTTGCGGGCTCAGCTCCAGCAACGGGTTCTGTTCGGGGATGGTGCTCATGGCTCCTGGCTCCTCGAGTCCGGTTCGCCGGGCGCCCGGCCCGGCGGTGCTCTCGGTCCTGCTCATCGGTTCTGGCGCGGCACCCCGGCGGCCCGGGCGCGCAGCCCGGCGGCGAGCCCGCGCACGGTGTCCTCGGGAAGCCCGGTGGACGGCAGCCCGGCGATGCCGAGCTCCACCAGTTCCCTGGCCACCGCGGCCAGCTGCGCGTCCGCCGTCCCGCACCGGGCGGCGTCGTCCCACCGGCCCGCCGCGGGCGCGCACACCTCGCGCACTTTGTCCACTGTGGACTGATTCGCCAGCAGCGCGGAGACCAGCGCCACCGGCGGCAGCCATTCCCCCGGCGGCTGCCCGTCCAGGTACCTCAGCTCGAGGTAGCCCTGCGGCCGCACCGGGGTGAACATCGTGGTGAGGTGATAGTCGAGGTCGGCGACCGTCGGACGGCGCAGCACGGTGGCCGCGCCCCGGCCGCTGATCCACTCGGCGAAGGTCAGCCCCTCCGGCGCGTCCCACGGCCGTTCGCCGCGCGGGAACACCATCAGCGGGGTGTCCATCATCCGGCGGGCCCATTCGCGCGCCGGGTCCGGGCCGGGTTCGGGCGACTGGGTGCGGACCGGTTCGGTTTCCCGCACCGCCAGCCAGCGCGCCGAGGCGAACCCGGTGTCGGCTCCCGCGTGGACCCGGGAATTCGCGAACAGGGCCAGCAGCGGCGGCCCCATCGCGTGCGCGGCCGCCCAGCGCGCGGCGACCTCGTGGGCTTCGCCCGCGTCCACGCAGATCTGCAGGCCCGCGGTACTGCACATCATGGTGATGCCGCCCGCCCCGATCGGGGCGAACCGGCGTTCCATGGCGGCGTAGCGAGGGGTGCGCAGAACGCGCCGGGGCGGCCGGTGCTCGTCGATGCCCGCGGCGCCGAGTTCGAGGCCGTGGCGGGCGAGAAGACCGGTGAGATGAGCGAGATCGGCCTCCACAGCCGCGTGCAGCGCACGCAGCGAGGCCTGCGGCAGAGCGGAAAGCTCCACCTGGCACCCGGGTTCCAGGCTCACCGGCGCACCGGCCGGGAGCGGGATCGCGGGACTGTCGGGGCGCAGCGTCCGCGGGGTGTGCGGGCCGAGCGCCGTGGCGAGGACATCGGGGTCGAGCGGGCGGGCCGGGTCGCCGGCGTGGTGCACGGTGAACTCCAGTTCCACCCCGAGCAGTCTCGGCGGGCCGTGCTTGAAACACACCGACGCGACGTACCGCTCCCCTTCCGCGCGGTCGGAAAGGACCCGCGCGGTCCGGTTCGCCGCACTTCCGGATCTGTCCGGAAAATCGTGCACTGCAGTCATCTGTCGCCGTCCCCGTCGGGAGGTCCGCGGGACCGGACCTCGTCGCTTCGCGACGCTACACGCGGGGTCCGACAAAAACAGGTCCGCGAAGCCGCCGAGGCGATCGATAAGGACTCCGTAATCCAGGATGACCTGGGAGTTCACCGAACAGATCACACTCGCCGGCGCTGCTCCATCCGGGGCGCCCCGGCTCAGGGCAGGGCGGGTTCGGCGCCCAGCCCCAATTCGGCCGCCGCCTCCTGCACCGCGGCGATCACCAGATGCAGCGCCGGGCGCCGGATCTCGGTGCGGCGGTAGGCGATCGACACCGTCCGCAGCAGCGGCGGGGCGAGCGCGACGACGTCGATCCCGGGCGGGCGCAGCAGCCGGAGGCCGAGATCGGACACCAGGGTGACGCCGAGGCCGGCGCCCACCATCGCCATCGCGGTCGACTGCTCCTCCACCTCGTGGTTGATCTTCGGCTGGAACCCGTGCCGCTGGCACGCGATCCGGATCGCCCGGCCGAAATGGGACTTGGGGCTCGCCAGGATCCACGGGTGCTCCGCCAGCGCGTCCAGCGGAGCCACCCCGGACGGCAGCGCGCCCGCCGGGACCGCCGCGTGCAGCCGCTCCACCGCCACGACCGCGCGCTCCAGCCCGTCGCTCCACTCCGTCGGGGCGTCGGAGTAGTCGATGACGAACGACAGGTCCAGCGTGCCGTCCCGCACCGCGTCCGCGGTCGACTCCGGGGCCAGTTCCTTCGTCCGCACCTGGATTCCCGGGTAGTCCGCGGCCAAGGCGGTGAGCGCGGTGGGGAGCAGGCCGGACGCCACGGACGCCCAGACCCCCGCGGTGAGCCGCGCGGACATCGACCCCTGCGCCTCCTCCAGCGCGAGCGTCGCGCGCTCGACCGAGCCCAGGATGTCCTCGGCGTGCTCGGTGAGCAGAATGCCGAGTTCGGTCAGCTGGACCCGGCGGCCGAGCCGTTCGAACAGCTTCGCGCCCACGTCGCGTTCGAGTTGCGCGAGTTGCTGGGATACCGCCGAAGCGGTGTAATGCAACGCCGCGGCAGCCGCGGTGACCGTGCCCCTGCGGTGCAGTTCGCGGAGCATCCTCAAGCGGTGCAACGAAAGCTCCATGTACGAACCCTAAACAACTTCGTGCAGGTTCGGTAAATAGACGCGGGCCCGGATCCGGCCCCACCCTCGAAAGCAGGCGGCGAACGGCGCCGCCCAGGACTCGAGGAGGTGAGTGGCTCGATGGACACGCGGACCGCCGAACCGCTGATGAAGCTCACGTGGACGGATCCGGTCACGGGTGCGCGCGGCTACCTGGTCGTGCACAGCCTGGTTTCCGGCGTCGCCACGGGCGGCACGCGGATGCGCGCCGGCTGCACCGTCGACGAGGTGGCCGACCTCGCCCGCGGCATGGCCAACAAGACGGCCGCGTTCAACCTCCCCGTCGGCGGCGCGAAGGGCGGCATCGACTTCGACCCGAAGGACCCGCGCGCGAAGGGCGTGCTCACCCGTTTCTGCGAGTTCCTGCGCACCTGGCTGGACGCCAGCTGGGTGACCGCCGAGGACCTCGGCGTGCCGCAGCACCTCATCGACGAGGTTTTCGCGGATCTCGGGCTGGAGCAGTCGTACCACGCGGCCATCCGCCGGTCGGCCGATCCGGCTCGGACGCTTCGCCGCGTTCAGGCTGGGCTCAACGCTCCGGTGCCGGGCGGGCAGTTGCTCGGGGACGTCATCGGGGGGTATGGGGTCGCGCAGGCTTGCCTGGGGGCGGCGAACACCTGGGGCTGGGGGGTGCCGGAGACGACCGTCGCGATCCAGGGCATCGGGACCATGGGCGGAGGGGCCGCCTGGTACCTGCACGAGGCGGGGATGAAGGTCGTCGCGGTCGCGGACGCGGCGGGGACGTTGTACGACCCCGAGGGGTTGGACGTGCCGGCGCTGCTGGAGTCGCGGGACCGGTTCGGGGAGGTGGACCGGGGGCGGTTGCCGGAGGGGGTTCAGGCGCTGCCGCGGGAGGCCGTGGTTTCCGTCGCGGCGGATATTTTCGTGCCCGCGGCTATTTCTTATGCGTTGCGGGTGGACAACGAGAATCTGGTGAAGGCCAAGGTGGTGGTCGAGGCTGCCAATGCGGCTACTACGCCGGAGGCGGAGGCCGCGTTGTCCGCGCGGGGGGTGGCGGTGATTCCGGACTTCATCGCCAATGCGGGGGCGGCGGCTTGGGCCTGGTGGTTGCTGCTCGGGGAGGTGGGGGCGGATCCGGCGGATTCGTTCTTGCGGTTGAGGACGGAGATGCAGGCGAAGGTGGCGTTGGTGCTGGCGGAGTGGCATCTGGACCGGGTTCCGCCTCGGGTTACGGCGTTGCGGCAGGCGGAGGCGGTCCGGGAGGAGAGGGCTGCGGAGGCGGTTCGCGGGGCGCCGGTGTTGATGATTCCGTAGGGGGTCGGCTCGTCGCCTGGGGGCGACATTGCGCCGGGGGGTGGGCGTGGGGCACCCCGAAGCTTGATTGTGCTGACGGTTCGGGGGTGGTTGTCCAGGAGGGGAAAAGGACCTTACCACCCCCCCCGAACCACCGAGAAAGCGTTCTCGTTAG
>NZ_JBVJOE010000005.1:37650-172309 GCF_055583325.1 Amycolatopsis sp. NPDC104775 | reverse complement strand
GGGGTTGGGTGGGTCGGGCGGGGGGGGGGGGGTTGGGAGGGGGGGGAGGTGTTTCCCACCCCCCACCCCCGAACCGCAGAGAAGGCTTCGTATCGGGGTGCAGGGAGGGGGCTGGGTGCCTGGTGTTGGCGGGGCGTGGGGGTCGTCAGGGGAGGGTGGCGAATTTGTTGGTGGCGGTGATTAGGGCGTCTTCCATTGAAGAGACTGCGGTGGTGTGGCCTGCGCCGCTGACGAGGATGAGTTCGGCGTGGGGAATTGCGCGTTCCAGGAGCCAGGGGGTGCCGACCAGGCTGCTGAGGTCTAGCACGCCTTGTACCAGGACTACGGGGATTCCGGTCAGTTTGGCTGCGTCGCGCAGGATGGTGCCGTTTTCCAGGAAACAGTTTTGCGAGAAATAGTGGGTGACTAGGCGGGCGAAGCCCAGGCGGAAGCGGGGGTCTTCGAAGTTCGGGGAGGGCGGGACGCCGGGCTGCATGGCGGTTTCCCAGTCGCACCAAGCTTGTGCGGCGGGGCCGTGGATCGCGGGGTCGGGGTCGGCGAGAAGGCGGCAGTAAGCCGCCGCCAGGTCGCCGTTTCGGTCGTTTTCCGGGACGGCGCCGCGGAATTGAGCGTAGGCCTCCGGGAACATTTCGCCCAGGCCGCCGGTGAGCAGGTCGATTTCGATCGTGCGGTCGGTGGCCAGGCCCATCATGACGATTTCCGTCACTCGTTCGGGATGTTGTTCCGCGTAGGTCAAGCCCAGGACGCAGCCCCACGAGCCGCCGAAGAGCTGCCAGCGTTCGATGTCCAGTTTTTCTCGCAGGAGTTCCAGGTCGCTGATCAGGTGGCTGGCGGTGTTCGCCTTCAGTGCTTCCGCGGTATCGCCTGCGTGGGGGGTGCTGCGGCCGCTGCCGCGTTGGTCCAGCAGGACGATCCGATATCTCTCCGGGTCGAAGAAGCGGCGCATTCCTTCGCTGCAGCCGGTTCCTGGGCCGCCATGGAGCACCGCTACGGGTTTTCCGCCGGGGTTGCCGCAGGTTTCCCAGTAGACCTGGTGGCCGTCGCCGACGTCGAGCAAACCAGTCTCGTACGGTTCGATTTCCGGATAGCGCACCTGCGTCCCCTCAGTTCAGGGTGCGCTCCAGGGCTCGCAGCGCACCGCACAGTTCGGCCGGGCCGGCCGGCCCGATCCGGATTTCCGCGTCCGGTCCGGCGCCGACGGTGTAGCTCAGGTACCGGCCCCAGTCCGTGTCCGCGTAGTGCAATGGTTCTTCCAGCCGGACGTACCGGCCGACGTCGTCGCGTCGTCCCGCGTACAGCTCCCCGCTGCCGTGCACCGGACGCTGCACCAGGGTTAGCACGTCCGACAACACCGGGTCCAACGGAAAAGCGTCCTCGCCGCGGCGCGCGGCTTCGGTGAGGTCGGCGACGCGCACGGTGCGCACGTAACCACCGCCCGGGCCGACCGCGGGCAGCTGTTCGACGAGGGTTTCCAGCACGCGTTCGCGGTCGATCTCCTGGACGCCGACCTGCTCTCCGTCGGACACCGCGAGCACCGCTTGCACACCGCTGGCCGCGGCGAGCACGCCGTAGGTGCGGTCGCCGGTCGCGACCCAGCCGTAGTACTCGACGACCGGGCGCACTAGCAGCGGCAGCCAGTCCAGGAAGTCCACAGTGGCCCGGCCCCGCGAATCGACCAGGCCGGCCAGCGCCAGCGCGTCGTCCACCCGCTTGGCGGCTTCGTCGCGTTCGGTTTCCGACAGCCACGCCGGGTCCGGCCGCAGCGTCACGTGCAACCGGCCCACCTGCTCGCGTTCGGCCAGCGCCGCGAGCGCTTCGACCGGGACATCCACTCGTCCCGCCGGATCGGCCACCGGCTACTCCTCCTCGTCGCCGAGAACCGGCTGGGCCGCCGAACCGTCCGCTCCGAAAACGCCCTCGGGATCGGGTTCGAGAAGGTAGTCCGGCCGCCAGCGCAGGCCGTCGCCCGCAGCGCCCGGCGCGGCGGGAGCGCCGCCGACCGGCGTGCCCGAACCGCGCTGGGAGGGTTCGCTGACGGGGGCGGGCAGCACTGCGGCACCGGGACCGTTCCGGTCGTGGCTCGCCGCGGCCTGGGTGTTCGTGGTGTCCGAAGTGGTCCGGCGGATCTCGGCGCCGTCGGGGACGATCGGGCCGTAGCGCTTCGGCAGCACGCGTTTGGTGTTCGCGGTGACTCCGTGGTACTGCTCCATCACCCGGACGTTGTTCTCGTTCGCGCCGTGGAACCGGTCGATTCTGTCCTGAAAGGACGCCGGCGCGGCCGACGCGGGCAGCACCGCCTGCACCGGCCCGGCCCACGGCTGCGGGCGTTCCGGCCGGGGCGGCACGTCGACGACCGCGTGCCGGGAGCTTTCGAAGCTGCTGGCCTGGGTGTCCATCGACGCGCTGGTGAGGTCGAGCGGGTCGACCGACTCCCGGAACCCGGCCTCGACCGGTCCCGCGCCCGCCTTCGCCGCGTCCGCCGCGTCGCCGGTCCACGAGCGCGCCATCCGCTCCTGCAGGTCTTTCACGCTCTGCGCGCGTTCCAGGTAGGCCGCCGAAAGCTCCTGGACCTTCGCCGCGGCGGCCCGCAACCCGGACGTGTCGCCGCCGCGGAAGTTGTCGAAGATCTGCTTGCCGTCCACCTGGTTCCCTTCGTGCGCAGCCCGGGCCGTCCGCTTACCGGCCCCGGGAGAGGTCGGCGCCGGCCTGGTCCGCCTCGGCCGTCCAGTCCCGCGCGGCGCGCAGCCTCTCGAGGTATCCGGCGGCGTACCGGCGCAGCGCCTCGTTCTGGTCGCGCAGCGTGCGCAGCGAATCCGCACCCGCGGCGGCGTACTCCGCGCTCGCCGGGTCGGAGCCGGGAGCGGCGAAGACCGCCAGGATCTCGTCGATCTCGCGGCCGTCGGCGTCGATCTTGCCGAGCTGGTCCTCCCAGAGCCGGATGACCGCGGTCAGCTCCGCCGCGTCCATGGCGAAACCGCCGCGCGCACGGCCCGACTCGCCGATGACCAAGGCCGCTTCCTTTCCCGGTGCTCACGTCGTGAGGCACCAGTGGTTGCCAGTGACGATGTGCACAGCGTAGTCAACCGGCCCGGTCGTGTCAGCCGAGAACCCGCCGGGGTGACGGCGCGCCCATGCCCCCGGCACGTCACAGTACGTACGTACGGATTGCGAGAACCCGGTCCGCGATGTCAGGATTTCAGGATGCCACGGGTCAGCCAGGATCACCTCGACGCACGCCGCCGGCAGATCCTCGACGGCTCGCGCGTGTGTTTCGCACGCTACGGCTACGAGGGCGCCACGGTCCGCCGCCTCGAAGAAGCCACCGGCCTGTCGCGCGGGGCCATCTTCCACCATTTCCGCGACAAGGAGTCGCTTTTCCTCGCCCTCGCCGAGGACGACGCGGTGCGGATGGCCGACGTCGTCGCCGAACAGGGCCTGGTCCAGGTCATGCGCGACCTGCTGGCCGGGAACAGCGAACACCCGGCGGACTGGCTCGGCACCCGGCTGGAGGTGTCCCGGCGGCTGCGCACCGACCCGGAGTTCCGCGGCCGGTGGGCGGAACGCTCGCAGCAGCTGACCGAGGCCACCCGCGACCGTCTCGAATGGCAGCGCAAGGCCGGCAACCTGCGCGACGACGTCGACGTCAGCGTGCTGACCGCGTTCCTGGAACTCGTGCTCGAAGGGCTCGTGTCGCACCTCGCGATGGGCCTTCCCGGCGACGACCTCGGCCCGGTGCTGGACCTGGTCGAGGAGACCGTGCGGCGGCACCGGCCAGGCGCGCGGAGCTAGCTTCCCGCGGCAGCGCACCGGACGTGTTCGACGCCGCCGCGCACCGGCTGGCCGGTACGCGATCCGGTGAATCGTCCGCCGCCGTGGGACACAGTGGACAGAGCCTCGCCGCGGCTGATGGGTCGAACGCCACAGTGAAGTTTTCGGCGACCGTCCTGTCCGCGGCCGAGCGTCGTGCCACCAGGCTCATCCGCCGCCGCCTTCTCCGTGCCGACGGCGAAAAACCGGAGCCGGGTTCGCGTCCAGTCACGGCACCGCTGCCCGGACCCGGTACGATTGTCGGCATCGTCGCACTGCAAACCAGTTCTCCCGAGGAGTGACTTCCATCCGTGCGCGCCGCGCCATCGCCCGGTGACAGTACCGGGCCGGGTCCTGCCCGACCCGGCTTCCCGCCCGCCGTCCGTTCCGCCGCCCCGGCCGGTGCGCCGTGATCCACGTGCTGCTTTCCGTGCTCGGCGTGCTGCTCTTCCTTCTTCTGACGATCGGCACCGGTCTCGCCGTGGCCGCCGAGTTCTCGCTGACCGCCCTGGAGCGAAGCACTGTCGACGCGGACGTCCGCCAGGTCGGTGACAAGCGTTCGCGCACGGTGCAGAAAGCGCACCGCACGCTGAGCTTCCAGCTGTCCGGCGCGCAGGTCGCGATCACGCTCACCACGCTGATCACCGGTTTCCTCGCCGAACCGCTCATCGGCGACCTGGTCCGCCCGCTGCTGGACGCTTTGGGCCTGCCCGCTTCGGCGGCGTCCGGGGTCGCGGTGGCGGTCGCGCTGGTGCTGGCCACGTTCCTGTCGATGATCCTCGGCGAGATGGTGCCGAAGAACATCGCGATCGCCCGGCCGCTGCCGACCGCGCGCGCGGTTTCCGGCTACCACGCCCGGTTCTCGTCGCTGTTCCGCTGGCTCATCACGCTGATGAACAACAGCGCCAACTTCCTCGTCCGCAAGTTCGGCATCGAACCGCAGGAGGAGCTCCGTTCCGCGCGGTCGCCGCAGGAACTGGGCTCGATCGTCCGCTCCAGCGCGGAAAGCGGGAAGCTCGACACGTCGACCGCGGAGCTGCTGGACCGTTCGCTGCGCTTCGGCGACCGCACCGCGGACGAGCTGATGACCCCGCGCGTGCAGGTCGAATCGCTCACCGTGGACGACACGATCGACGACCTCATCGACATCTCCCGGCGCACCGGGTTCTCGCGGTTCCCGGTCTACACCGAGGATCTCGACGACGTCCAGGGCGCGGTGCACGTCAAACAGGCCTTCGCGGTCCCCGCCGCGGACCGCGCGACCACGCGGATCCGCTCGGCGATGCGGCCAGTGCCGACGGTGCCCGAATCCCTGCCCGGCGACGATCTGCTGAACCGGCTGCGCGATTCGCGCTACCAGCTCGCGATCGTCGTCGACGAGTACGGCGGCACCGCCGGGCTGGTCACGCTGGAGGACGTGGTCGAGGAGATCATCGGCGACGTCCGCGACGAGCACGACGACCGCGAGGCCCCGGCCGCGCAGCAGCTCGGCGCGGACCGCTGGCTCGTGTCCGGGCAGCTGCGCGCGGACGAGGTCCGCGAGATCACCGGATTCCGGATGCCCGAGGGCGACTACGAAACGATCGCCGGGCTGATCCTGGAGCGGCTCGGAGCCATCCCGGCCGAGGGCGACGAAGTCGAGGTCGACGGCTGGCGGCTCGCGGTCACCAGCATGGACCGGCACCGCGTCGCCGAGGTCCAGGTGCGCCCGGCCGAACGCGAGGTGACCGCGTGAGCGACTGGCTGAACATCGCCCTCGTCGTGGTCCTGCTGCTGGCCAACGCGTTCTTCGTAGGCGCGGAATTCACCCTGATCTCCTCGCGCCGCGACCGGCTGGAAGCGTTGCTGGAACAGGGGAAGACCCGCGCGCAGATCGTCATCAACGCCAGCAAGCACGTGTCGCAGATGCTCGCCGGGGCCCAGCTCGGCATCACCATCTGCTCGCTGTTGCTCGGCCGGCTCGGCGAGCCCGCGGTCGCGCACCGGCTGTCCGGGTTCTTCGACCTGCTCGGCCTGCCCGACCAGCTGCTGCACCCGATCTCGTTCGCGATCGCGCTGGCGTTCATCACGATGCTGCACGTGCTGATCGGCGAGATGGTGCCGAAGAACCTCGCGATCGCCGAGCCGGAGCGGCTGGCGCTGTGGCTCGTGCCGGTGCACGTGGCGTGGGTGAAGGTGGCCAACCCGGTCATCGCGTTCCTCAACTTCGTCGCGAACTCGCTGCTGCGCCTGATGAAGGTGGAGCCGAAGGACGAACTCGAGACCGCCTACAGCTCCGACGAACTCGCCGAACTGCTCAGCGAATCGCGTCAGGAGGGGCTGCTCGACCAGTCCGAGCACCGGCGGCTGTCGCAGACGCTGTCGTCGGTCGCCAAGACCGTCGCGGACGTGCTGGTGCCCACCTCGGAACTCACCACGCTCCCCTGCGGGCCGACGCTCGGCGACGTCGAGCGGGCGGTGTCCACTACCGGGTTCTCGCGGTTCCCGGTGTGCACAGAGGACGGTTCGCTCACCGGCTACATCCACGTGAAGGACGTCCTCGACCTCGTCGGCCAGGACCCCGGCACGGTGATCCCGGACGACAAGACGCGGCCGCTCACCGAACTGCGGTCCGACGCTCGGCTCGACGTCGCGCTTTCGGCCATGCGCAAGGAAGGCAGCCATCTCGCGCGGGCGCTGGACGCTTCCGGCACGGCGGTCGGCGTGGTCGCGCTGGAGGACCTCGTCGAGGAATACGTGGGGACCGTGCGCGACGGCACCCACGTGGCGGCATGAGCGCAGCTTGCCAGCGAATCATCGCCTCCCGGAAACGCGTCAAGGAGGCGGCGGCATGGGCGTGATCGTGCTCGCCGAGGCGGACTGGCAGGCCCGGGAGCGAGCGCACGCCGAGCGGATGCGCGCGTGGACCGGGCCGCACCAGGAACGCCGGGCGCGGGGCGAGAAGCACCCGGTCCTGGATTTCCTGTTCACCTACTACTCGCACCGGCCGGGTCACCTCGAACGCTGGCAGCCGGGTCCGGGCGTGGTGCTCGCGGGGCCGTCCGCGCGGCGGTTCCTCGACCGTCCGGCCTACGTCGAGACCGGCGCCGGGGTGCGTCTCGACCCGGCGGCGTTCACCGGCCGCCGGGCGCGCACCGCCGAGTTCGTTGTGAAACTGCTGTCGGCCACGGCGTCGCGGTCGCCGCGGCTGAGCTGCTTCGGGCTCCACGAATGGGCCATGGTCTACCGCGAGCCCGCGGACTCGGTGCGGCACGCGCAGGTCCCGCTGCGGCTCGGGTCGGCCGGGACCGACGAGGTCGTGGAATCGATGGACATCCGGTGCGGGCACTACGACGCGTTCCGCTTCTTCACCGATCCGGCGCGGCCGCGCAACACGCTCGCGCCGACCCGGGAATCGCAGGTCGAGCTGGAACAGCCTGGCTGTCTTCACGCGAACATGGATCTTTTCAAGTGGGCTTACAAGCTCGATCCGTTCGTGCCCGCCGAGCTGGTCGGCGACTGTTTCGCGCTCGCCGCGGACGTCCGTGAACTGGACATGCGGGCCAGCCCGTACGATCTCAGCGGCTACGGCTACCGGCCGGTGCCGATCGAGACCGCCGAGGGGCGGGCCTCCTACGCCCGCGCCCAGGCCGGATTCGCCGAGCGGGCCGCGCCGCTGCGGGCCCGCCTGATCGGCCTCTGCCGCGGGCTGCTCGCCGACCCGGCCCAGCCGCCGGAACTCGACGCTGGAGCCGCCCGCTCGCGGAGCTGACAACTCTGCGTAACGGTATTCACTGCAGGTCGCTGGCCTGATAGAGTGATAACGATTGAGTTGCATAACTGAGCGTGTTGTGCATGTCACGAAAGGACAACGATGGGGCGTCACAGCCTGCCCGAGGAGCCGGTGCCGCACCCTCTCGATCCGCCGAAGCGGCCCGCCGGCCGCGGCGAGACGACCGGCTCGCACCGGATCGTCGCCAAGAAGGCGCCGCGCAGGCGGATCGCGAAGTGGCCTCTCGTGGCCCTCGGGTTCGTGGTGCTGGCGACGCTCGGCGTCGTCGGCTGGAACTGGGCCGACAGCGTGCTCAACAACCGCGCCGAGGCGCAGGCCGCCAGCTGCAACGGCGGCCGCACCGACATCCGGATCGTGGTGACCCCGCAGATCGCCAAGCCGGTCGAGACCGCGGCGGCGCGCTGGAACCAGGACCTCACCCAGGTGCACGGCAGCTGCGTGCACGTGAACGTGCAGAGCAAGCCCGCCTCCGACGTGCTCAACGCGCTCACCGGCAAGTCCTCGCTCGACTCGATCGGCGGCCTCCCGGACGGCTGGATCCCCGAATCGTCCTACTGGGTCGCCCAGCTGTCGAAGACGAAGCCGGACGTCATCGGCTCCCCCGCGATGCCGATCGGCTCCGGCCCGCCCGCGGACTACCCGTTCGTCGGCCTGTCCGGCACGTCGATCGACGAGGTCCAGCAGCGCGGCACGCAGAGCTTCCGGGCGTTCCTCAAGGAACCCGCCCAGCTGGCCGACTTCGCCGCGGCGGGGATTCGCGCCTCCTGACACCGAAGCACCCGGCGCCGCCTCCGCCCGCACCAGGGCCGGAGCGGTGTCGTGAGTGTTTAGGCCGGTTCTAACCGGCATCGCCACTCACGACACCTCAGCCGCACCCAGGCCCGCACTCACGGAGGCAGCGGCGGCGGCAACACGGCGCACTCACGAGCGGGCAGCCGAAAAAGGCTTTCAGCGGGGCGGCAACGGCCGAGGACGCGCGTCTCGTGAGCGTTTGTGCCGGTTCTAACCGGCCTAAACACTCACGAGAGCCCGCCACAGCGCACCCTCGCGCGGGACAAGCGTGCTGTCGCGAGGCGTGGCGCAGCAACAGAAGCGCGCGCGACGAAGCTTCCGGCCTTCCGCACGGGCTCGTGAGTGCCGCCGCCGGTTAGAACCGGAACGAACACTCACGAGGCAAGTCCGGCCAGGCCGAGGGCGCTTCCACTGGTACCTGCGCCTGCCCGCCCAGCTGGCTGGGCTCGCGGCCGCGGCTGCCTCGTGAGCGGCGGTGCCGGTGAGAGCCCGGCGCCCGCGCTCACGAGTCGAGTTCGGCCAGTGCCAGCAGGTCGTCCTCGGCGAGTTCGAAGTCGAACACGTCCGCGTTCTCCCGGATCCGCGAGGGCGTCGCCGATTTCGGGATGGCGATGATCCCCAGCTGCAGATGCCAGCGCAGCACCAGCTGGGCGGGCGTCTTTCCGTACTTCGCGGCCAGCGCGGTGAGCACCCGGTCGTTCAGGTTCTTGCCGCGGGCCAGCGGGCTCCACGCCTCGGTGGCGATGCCGTGCTCGGCGTGGAACGCGCGCAGCGGGGCCTGCTGCTGCCACGGGTGCAGTTCGACCTGGTTGACCACCGGCACGACGTCGGTCTCGTCGAGCAGGCGGCGCAGGTGGTCGATGCCGAAGTTCGAGACGCCGATCGCCCGCACCCGGCCTTCGTTCAGCAGCAGTTCGAGCGCGCGCCAGGTCTCGACGTAGCGGTCCAGCTCGGGTTTCGGCCAATGGATCAGGTACAGGTCGACCGGGCCGAGGCCGAGTGCTTCGGCGCTGCGGTCGAAGGCGCGCAGGGTGTTGTCGTAGCCGTGGTCGGTGTTCCAGACCTTCGTGGTGACGAAGACGTCCTCGCGCGGCAGCCCGGACTCCCGCACCGCGGCGCCGACCTCCGCTTCGTTGCCGTACATCGCGGCGGTGTCGATGCTGCGGTACCCGGCGTCGAACGCCGTCGCGACGACCTTCGCGACCTGGTCGGGCCGGACCTGGTACATGCCGAGTCCGAGCTGCGGGATGGTGACCGAGTTGTTCAGCGTGAGCAGGGGCGGCACAGCCATGCGGCGATCCTCACTGCGGTGTCCTCGGGAACGGGTCTCCTGGCGAACACCGCAGATCTTGCCATTCCCGGGGCGCGGCCGCCTTCACACCCCGCCGCGCACGCCCGAACGGACCGCTTCCGTCACCCGTGCGGCCCGCTCGGCCACCGCGTCGGCGCCGGCTGCGAAGCCGTTTCGCGCTTCGGCCGCGACGCTCGCCGTCCTCGCCGAAGAACCGGCCATTTCGGCCGCCGCGGAGACGTCCGGGAGCGCGCGTGAGTCCACAGTGGACAGCAGGCGTTCCGCTATCCGGACCGCCTCCCCCGCCGCGGCCACCACATCCGCGGCGGGCTGGGCGCGGTCGGGCACGTCGTGCGTGACGGCGTGGGCGTCGATCTCCGCCAGCCGCAACGCATGCCGCGTCAGGTGGTCCGCTTCGGCGTCGCCACCGGCCGCTCGGCTCAGCAGGGCCGCCGCTTGCGCGAGGGCGAGAGCCGCGACCGTCGCCCCGGCCGGAGCCGGGATCGCGGGCCGGGCGAGGGTGTTCAGGAAGTCGCTCACGATCTGGTCCCGCATGGCGGGGTCTCCTCCCTGCTCAGCGCCGGATGCGCTCCATTCCGGGGTCGACCAGCGGTTCCGCCGCCACTGTCGCGGCGACTCGCCGGCCGAAGTATTCGATCTCCACGTGGTCGCCGATCTCGACCGAACCCGGCAGCCAGGCGTAGGCGATGGGGCGGCCGATTGTGTAGCCGTAGGCGGCGCTCGTGACGTAACCCGCCGCGGATCCGGCCACGAACACCGGTTCCTTGCCCAGCACGACAGTCCGGCCGTCGTCCACCGTGAGGCAGCGCAGCCGCCGGGCGGAGGTCTCTTCGCTGCGGCCGTCGATGGCGGCCCGGCCGACGAACTCGCCCTTCGCCGGGCGCACCGCGAACCCGACCCCGGCCTCGTACGGGTCGTGTTCGGTGGTCATGTCGGTCCCCCACAGCCGGTAGCCCTTCTCCAGCCGCAGGCTGTTAAACGCGCCGCGACCGGCCGCGATGACGCCTAGCCCTTGCCCGGCGCGCCACAGCGCGTCCCACAGGCGCTGGCCGTTGTCCGCGGAGGTGTAGATCTCCCAGCCGAGTTCGCCCACATAGGACAGTCGCAGGATGGTCACCGGCACCCCGGCGATCCGCGCGCGGCGGCCGCGGAAGTACTTGAGGCCGGTGTGCGAAAGGTCTTCCGCCGACAGGGGTTGCACCAGGTCGCGGGCGAGCGGGCCCCACACTCCGACGCAGCAGGTGCCGCCGGTGGTGTCCTGGACCCGGACGCCTTCCGGTGCGCGGCCGCGCAGATAAGCGACATCGATATTGCCGTTGATGCCGACCTGGAACAGCTCGGGTTCCAGCCGGGCGACCGTGATGTCGCTGCGGACGCCACCGGCGTCGTCGAGCATCAGCGTGTACGTCACGGAGCCGACCGATTTCGCCAGCTGGTTCGTCGTGAGCCCCTGCAGGAATTCCAGCGAACCCGGTCCGCTGACCTCGACCCGTTTGAGCGGGGTCATGTCGTACATCGCGACGCCGTTTCGGGTGTGCCAGGCCTCGGCGGCCACGATCGGCGAGTGGAACTGCCCGGTCCAGGCGTCGCGCGCGGGCGGGAGGAAGTCGTGCGGCAGGTCTTTCAGCAGCGAGGCGTTGGCCTCGAACCAGTGCGGCCGTTCCCAGCCGCCCGCATCCAAGAACACTGCGCCCAGCTCGCGCTGCCGGGCGTGGAACGGGCTGACCCGCAGGTCGCGTGGCGAGAGCCGCGGCTGCAGCGGATGCAGCACGTCGTAGATCTCCACGAAGTTCCGCTGCGCGGTTTCGCGGACGTACTCCGGGGCCAGCTGGACGTCCTCGAACCGGTGCACGTCCAGTTCGTGCAGGTCGGTTTCGGCGCGACCGTCCACAATAGACTCCGCCACCGCCTTCGCGATCCCCGCGGAATGCGTGACCCAGATGGCCTCGGCGAGCCAGAAGCCGCGCACGTCGGAGGATTCGCCGACCAGCGAGCCGCCGTCCGGGGTGAAGGAAAAGATGCCGTTGAAGCCTTCCTCCGCCTTGGTCTGTCCGAGTGCGGGCAGCAGGAGCTTGCTTTCTTCCCACGACGGCGCGAAATCGTCCTCAGTGAACGGCAGCATCGACGGCATCGCGGACGCGGAAACCTCGCCGGGTTCGGCGAATTTGTCCACCGGCATCGGACGGTGCGCGTACGAGCCGATGCCGAGCCGGTCGCCGTGCTGGCGGAAGTAGAGGTCCTGGTCCTGATGGCGCAGAATCGGCAGCGCCGGGCGCACCGGATCGGCCCCGGCGAGTTCGGCCAGCTGACCGGTCTTCGCGTACTGGTGCGCGAGCGGCAGCAACGGGACTGTCATGCCGACCATCTCGCCGATCTCCCGGCCCCAGAACCCGGCGCAGGACACCACGATGTCGGCCGGGAGCACCCCGTCGGCGGTGGTGACGCCGGTGACGTGGCCGTTCGCCTGCTCGATGCCGGTCACCCGGGTCGAACCGACGAACCGCGCGCCGCGCGCCGAAGCCCGCTTGATCAGTTCTTCCACCGCGCGCGAGGCGACGGCGAGCCCGTCGGTCGGGACATACAGCGCGCCGAAGATCTGGTTCTGGTCGAGCAGGGGCCAGCGGCGCACGCATTCGTCCGGGTGGATCAGCCGGGCCTCGACGCCCCACGACGTCGCCCAGCCGTGCTTGCGTTTCAAGTCCTCCCAGCGTGCCGCGGTGCTGGCCACCTCCATGCCGCCGACCTGGTGGAAACAGCCGAGGTCGAGCAGTTTCGCGACGGTGTAACCGGCGAATTCGGTCATCGCCTTCGACGGGTTCGTCTGGAACACCAGGCCCGGAGCGTGCGAGGTCGAACCGCCGGTCAGCGGGAGCGGGCCCTGGTCCAGCACGGTGACGTCGGTCCAGCCGCGCAGGGTCAGCTCGTCGGCGAGGTTCGCGCCCACGATTCCGGCGCCGATGATCACGACACGGGTCATGAGAACTCCCTGGGATAGGTCAGCGGAAGACGACGGTCCGGTTGCCGTTCAGCAGGACGCGCCGCTCGCAGTGCCAGCGGACCGCGCGGGACAGCGCGAGGGCTTCGGCGTCGCGGCCGACGGTCGCGAGCGCGCGCGGCGAGTGCGAATGGTCGACCCGCTGCACCTCTTGTTCGATGATCGGGCCTTCGTCCAGTTCGGGGGTCACGTAGTGCGCGGTCGCGCCGACGTACTTGACGCCCCGGTCGTAGGCCTGCGCGTACGGTTTCGCGCCCTTGAAGCCGGGCAGGAACGAGTGGTGGATGTTGATCGCGCGGCCCTGCAGCTTCTGGCACAGCTCGTCCGAGAACACCTGCATGTACCGCGCCAGCACGACGAGGTCGATGTCGTGCTCGCGCACCAGGTCCAGCAGCCGTTGTTCGGCTTGCGGTTTGGTCTCCGGGGTGACCGGGATGTGCACGAACGGCAGCCCGGCGGCCTCGGCCATCGGGCGCAGGTCCTCGTGATTGGACGCCACGAGCGCGATTTCCGCGCCGAGCGCGCCCGCGCGCCAGCGGAAGAGGAGGTCGTTGAGGCAGTGCCCGGCCTTCGACACCATGACCAGCAGCCGGTCCGGGGTGCGGTCGGAAAACCGGTACCGCATCGCGTAATCCCGGGCGACCAGGTCGAACTCGCGGGTCAGATCGTCCGCAGTGGCCGGTCCGGAGCAGGTGAATTCGGTGCGCAGGAACAGTTCCCCGTGCACGTCGTCGTCGAACTGCTGGTGCTCGACGATGTCGCAGCCGTTGCCCACGAGGAACGTCGTCACGGCGTGCACGATCCCGGAGCGCTCGGGGCAGTGCAGGGTGAGGGTGAACTGGGTCAAGACTCCTCCTCTCGGTATTCCAGCGCCGCGTCGGCGAGCCAGGCGGCGAAGTAGGGGGCGAACGACTGGCGCACGAGGACGGTGAACTCCCCCGCTTCCCGCACCAGCAGGACGATTCCGGTGCGGGCGAGCAACGTCTGCACGCAGGTGCCTGGCGGCGCGGCCTTCGGATGGAGGTCGATCGCGCAGCCGTGCGCCAGGACGTCGCGGGCCGCCGGTCCGGCCAGCCGCACCGCGGTGCGTTGCGCGGAGACGTCGGTGACCGCGCCGACGGAGATCGCGTTCCGCAGCGCTGCTTCGGTGCCTTCGGGAGCGCCGAGCACGAGGTACTCGTCCGGGCCGAGCCACAGGACGTCGCCGACGCCGCTGGTGAACCGGCACGGGTCCGGCAGCGCGGTGCCGAGCACTGTTGCCGCCGCGTCGTGGCCGGCGCGGAGGCGGACGTTGAGCTGCGAGACGAACGGGCGTTCTTCGGCGAGCACGGCTGGCGCGCAGCCGGCGAGCAGGCCCGCGTGCTCCGCGAGCGGCGACAGGGTCTTAGCCGTCACGGCGGGTCCCCTCCTTGTCGTAGAGCACGGATTCGGTCACCGTCACCGGCACCACCTCGTCGCCGACCGGGACGTACAGCGTCTCGCCGATCCGTTCCCGTCCGGAGCGGACGAGCGCGAGCGCGAAGGTGCGGTCCAGCGCGGCGCTCGGGTAACTGGAGGTGACGTGGCCGAGCATGCGGACCGGCGGCTTGGGCACTTCAGCAGTTTCGATGATCTGGGCGCCTTCGGGCAGCAGCACGCGGGGATCGACGGGCAGCAGGCCGACGAGTTGCTTGCGGTCCGGCCGCAGGTTTTCCGCCCGCGAGAAGGACCGTTTGCCGAGGAAGTCGGCCTTCTTCTTGGACACCGCCCAGCTCATGCCGAGGTCGTGCGGGGTGACCGTGCCGTCGGTGTCCTGGCCGATGATCGGGTAGCCCTTCTCCGCGCGCAGGACGTGCATGGTTTCCGTGCCATACGGGGTGATTCCCTGCTCCGCCAAGGCTTCCCAGAGCGCCAGGCCGTACCAGGACGGCACGTTGATCTCGTAGGCCAGTTCGCCGGAGAAGCTGATCCGGCAGACCCGGGCGGCGATCCCGGCCACCTCGGCGTCGCGCCAAGTCATGAAGCCGAAAGCGTCGTTGCTGACGTCCAGCTCTGGCGCGAGCCCGGCCAGCACTTCGCGCGAACGCGGGCCGACGAGCGCGACAGTCGCCCAGTGCTCGGTGACCGAGGTGGCGAACACGCGCAGGTGCGGCCATTCAGTCTGCAGCCACTCCTCCATCCAGTCCAGCACCATCGCGGCGTTGCCGGTGGTCGTGGTGACGAGGAAGCGGTCCTCGGCGACGCGGATGACGGTGCCGTCGTCGATCACCATCCCGTCGACGCCGCACATCACGCCGTACCGGATCCGGCCGACCTTGAGCGTGCTCATCAGGTTCGTGTAGAGCAGGTCGAGGAATTCGGCGGCGTCCGGGCCCTGGACGTCGATCTTGCCGAGGGTGGAACCGTCCAGCATCGCCACGTCGGTGCGAGCGGCAATGCACTCCCGGCGGACCGCGGCGGGCAGGTCCTCCCCCAGCTGCGGGTAGTACCAGGGGCGCTTCCACTGGCCGACGTTTTCGAACTCCGCGCCGTGTTCGACGTGCCAGGAATGCAGTGCGGTGACGCGGATCGGGTCGTGCAGCTCGCCGCGGTTCCGACCGGCCAGCGCGGCGAAGGCGACCGGCGTGTACGGCGGACGGTACGTGGTCGGGCGGCGGTCCGCGAGGTCGACGCCGAGGGCTTCGGCGGTGATCCCGGCGGCGAGCATGCCGGAGGTTTTGCCCTGATCGTGCGCGGTGCCGATGGTGGTGTAGCGCTTGACGTGCTCCAGGGAGGTCAAACCCGCGCCGGTCGCGCGGAGGACGTCGGAGACGGTGGCGTCGCGTTGCAAGTCCACAAAGCGGGTGTCCACATCGGACTCCGCGCCGGGGATCTGCCATTGGACCGCGGGGGCCAGTTCGCGGGGTGGTGCGTCGGAGACCGGGAGCGGGATTTCCGAAGGTGTCTTCGCCACCGCGGCGCGGCCTTCTCGCACGCAACCGGCGAAGTCGAAGGTGCCGTTCGCGCTGCCTGCCACCGTCGCGGTCGGGAGGTCGCCGTCTGGGAGATACGCGCCGAGAGCGGGTTCGTACCGCAAGGCACCGCGCAGCTGGCTGAACAGATGCACCGCAGGCGTCCAGCCGCCCGAGACCAGGAGCGTGTCGCAGGGAATCAGTTCCCCGCCTACCCGCACGCCGGTGACACGCTCGGTTCCTTCCGTGCCAGTGACCGCCGCGCCGGTACGGACCTCGATGCCCCGTTCCGCACAGGCTGCGGCCCAGTTTTCCGGGGCGGCCGGGCGGACGTCGACCAGCAACGGGACTTCCACGCCAGCGTCGGCGAGGTCGATCGCCGTGGCGTAGGCGGAATCGTCCATGGTGAACACCACCGCGCGGCGGCCGGGGACGACACCGTACCGGTGCAGGTACGTCCGCGCGGCGCTGGCGAGGAGGATGCCGGGGCGGTCGTTGTCCGGGAACACGATCGGCCGTTCGTGCGCGCCGGTCGCGAGAACGGTCTGCTGCGCGCGGATCCGCCACACGCGCTGCCGGGCCGCGCCGGACGTCCGGTGTTGCAGGGCCAGGACGAAACCGTCGTCGTAGGCGCCGAACGCGGTGGTCCGGTCGAGCACGTGCACGTCCGGAGTCGCGCGGAGTTCGTCGGCGATCGCGCGCGCCCATTCGACGGCGGGTTTGAGGTCGACGTATTCGTTCGAGCTGAGCAGAGAACCGCCGGGCTCGGGCTGGTCGTCCACCAATACGACCCGGACGCCTGCCTGCGCGGCCGTGCGGGCGGCGACCAGACCGGCCGGGCCTGCGCCGACCACGAGCACGTCGCAATGCAGGTGTTTCGCGTCGTATCGCGCCGGGTCCGGTTCGGTCGCCAACCGGCCCTGGCCGGACAGGCTGCGTGCGACCAGGCCGTCGTACAGCTCGACCGTAGTGGCCGGCTGCATCGGCTCGGGGAAGGGTTTTTCCAGCTGCACCACCGCGTTCGGCTCTTCGACGCCCGCCGCCATGATGCCGCGCGGACGGCCGAGCTTCACGCTCCGGGCGACCTGGTGCACGCCGTTGGCCAGCAGGGCGGACGCGAGGGTGTCGCCGGGATGTCCAGTGAATTCCTGGCCGTCGAAGATGAACTGGAGCAGGATGTCGCGGTCGACGTGGCCGCCGCTGGGGAGGCGGAAGGTCATGGGATCACCGGCCGGGGTTCGTCGAGGCGGTAGACCGCCGCGAGTTCGTGGGTGCGGGTGTCGCGGACGGCGTTGAACCAGCGGCGGCAGCCCGCGCTGTGCGTCCAGCGCTCGGCGAGCGGGCCGCTCGGGTTGGCGCGGAAGAAGACGTACTTGGCCCATTCCTCGTCGGACAGCGCCGCCGGGTCCTGCGGGTACGCGACGTGGGCTTGGCCGCCGTAGTGGAATTCGGTCTCTTCGCGGGGACCGCACCAGGGGCAGGGAATCAGCTGCACAGTGGCTCCTAATGCGCGACGGCGGCGGCGCCGTGCTCGTCGACGAGCGCGCCGGTGGTGAACCGGTCGAGGGTGAACGGTTCGGCGTACGGATGCGGTTTGCCCTTCGCGACGGTGTGCGCGAAGCAGTCGCCGACGCCCGGCGTGGCCTTGAATCCGCCGGTCCCCCAGCCGCAGTTGAGGTAGAGGTTCTCCACCGGGGTCAGCCCGACGATCGGCGACGCGTCCGGGGTGACGTCCACGATGCCGGCCCAGGTCCGCAGCAGATGCGCCCGCGCGAACACCGGGAACAGCTCCAGCGCGGCGGCCATCTGGTCCTCGATGATGTGGAACGCGCCGCGCTGGCCGTAGCCGGCGTAGGAGTCGATGCCCGCGCCCATCACGAGTTCTCCCTTGTGCGCCTGGGAAACGTAGACGTGCACGGCGTTCGACATCACCACCGTCGGGTGCACCGGTTCGAGCAGTTCGGACACGAGCGCCTGCAGCGGATGCGACACCAGCGGCAGGTCGATCCCGGCCATCTTCGCCAGCACCGAACTGTGCCCGGCCGCGCACAGGGCGACCTTACCGGCGGCGATCCGGCCCCGGCTCGTCTCGAGGCCGACGACCTTGCCCTCGCGGGTCTCGATGCCGGTGACCTCGCAGTTCTGGATGAGGTCGACGCCCATCGCGGCCGCCGCGCGGGCGAAACCCCAAGCCACGTAATCGTGTTTCGCGATTCCCGCGCGCGGCTGGTAGGTGGCGCCGAGCACCGGGTAGCGCACGTCCGGCGAGGTGTTGACGATCGGGCAGAGTTCCTTGACCCCGTCCGCGTCGACCCATTCCGCGTCGATCCCGTTGAGCCGGTTGGCGTTCACCCGGCGCACGCTGTCGCGGACGTCCTGGAGGCTGTGCGCGAGGTTGAGCACGCCGCGCTGGCTGAACAGGATGGGATAGCCGAGGTCTTCTTCGAGCCCCTCCCACAGTTTCAGCGAGTGCTCGTAGATGCCGGAGCTTTCGTCCCACAGGTAGTTGGAGCGGATGATCGTCGTGTTGCGGGCCATGTTCCCGCCGGCCAGCCAGCCCTTCTCCAGCACCGCCACGTTCGTGATGCCGTGGACCTTCGCGAGGTAGTAGGCGGTCGCCAGGCCGTGTCCGCCGCCGCCCACCACGACGACGTCGTACGCGCGCCGCGGTTCCGGGTCCCGCCACAGGAAATCCGGGTGCTCCGGAAGGTCCGCGCCCGGGGGACGCGGCTGGTCGGTCGTGGTCATTCCGGCTGGCCTCCCGTATCGGACAACTGGTCGACTACTGATATATCAATCTTCGCTGTAGAGTAGGCCGGGTGAGCACCCCGGTCAACCACGTCATCCCGGCCCCGGCCCCGTCGCTGGCCGAACGCGCCTACGAGTTCCTGCGCGACCGTCTCGTCATGCTCGACATCAAGCCCGGCGAGCCGATCAACGAGGAATGGGCGGGCAGCACGCTCGGCATGGGCCGCACGCCGATCCGCGAGGCGCTGAAACGGCTCGAAACCGAACGCCTCGTGGTCGCCTATCCGCGCCGCGGCACGTTCGCCACGGACGTCAACATCTCCGACCTCGCGCACATCTCCGAGGTCCGGCGCACCCTCGAACCGACCGCCGCCGCGTCCGCCGCGACGCGGGCGACCGACGAGGACCGGGCGCGTCTGGCGGAGCTGCGCGACCAGCTGGATTCGGCCCGGCCGACGGACAACTCCGAACTGCTGCGCACCGACCTCGACCTGCACCGCGCGATCTACGCCTGCGTGCACAACCCGTTCTTCGAGGACACGCTGATCCACTACGACAACCTCGCGACCCGGATCTGGTGCGTGTTCCTCCCGCGCCTGCGCGGCATGGCCGGGCACGTCGACGAGCATTCGCCGCTGCTGACGGCGATCGTCGACGGGGACGCGAAGAAGGCCTCGGCGCTGACCCTCGACCACGTGACCGGGTTCGAGAAGGCGATCCGGGCGCTGATCTGACCGGGCCGCACCGGAAGTGTCCAGGAAACTGGACACTTCGGCGGCGCGGGCCCGGGCAGCATCGGGGAATCGATCCCCGAGCGGAAGGCACCGCGAGCCGATGAGCACCACACCAGACCAGGCCACCGCCGAACTCGCCGAGAACTGGGTGAAGGCACTGGCCGACATCGACCTCTTCCTCGAGATCTGCGCCGAGGACTGTCCCGTGTGGCACAGCGCCGACGACAAGTGGGTGACGGTGTCCGAGGCGGTCGCCGCGGTGCACGAGCGCGCGGGCGACGGACCGGTGCCGGACTTCCGCCCGGCGGGCGTCACCTTCACCGAGAACGGGTTCTTCAACGAGGCCAAGGTCGAGATCGAGGCCGGCGGCAACCCGGTGAAGCTGCACCTCGTCCAGATCGTCGAGGCGAAGGACGGGAAAGCGGTCCGCGTGCGCGAGTACATCGGCCCGGAGATGGACATCCAGCCGTGACCGGCGCGGGCGCGGGCGCTACTCCCCGGTCCGCGCCCGCACCCAGGCATGGAACTCGCCGATGTGGTGTTCGCTCGGCACCAGCACGCCGCCGCGGGCGTACGCGCGCGAGCCCATCGCTTGCTGGCATCGTTCGCACGCCTCGAAATCCTGCTGGTTCACGCGGTGGAACAGCTCCACCGAACGGTCGAGGTCCGCGCCGGACTCCACCACCTCCGGCAGGTACAGCCAGTCGCAGCGGACCAGCGTGCGGTCCGGGGCCAGCGGGAACATCCGGTGCACGATCACGTGGTCCGGCACCAGGTTCACGAACACCTGCGGGCGGATCGTGATCGCGTAGTACCGCCGGTCCTGGTGCTCGCCGACGCCGGGCAGGCGTGGCAGCCCGTCACCACCGTCCACAGTGAACCCGGTGACGTCCGCGCCGAATTCCGCGCCGTGGCCGACGAAATATTGTGCCGCGTACCCGTCCGCGAACTCCGGGAGCACCTCGGTGAGTTCCGGGTGGATGGTCGCGCAGTGGTAGCACTCCATGAAGTTTTCGATGATCTGCTTCCAGTTCGCGCGCACGTCGTACTCGATGCGCCGGCCCAGCGCCAGATTCTCGATGCCGTACGCCTCGATCTCGCCTGGGCCGCCGAGCCGTTCGCTCACGTCCGCCATCACGGTGTCGGCGAAGGACGGTGGTTCTTCGGCGAGGCAAACCCAGGCGTAGCCGAGCCATTCGCGCAGATGCAGCGGCGTCAGGCCGTATTCGACGCGGTCGACGTCCGGCATGCCGGTCAGATTCGGTGCTGCGACTAGCTTTCCGTCGAGACCGTAGGTCCAGGCGTGGTACATGCACTGGAAAGCACGCTTCACCGAACCCTTCTCGTCGGTGCACAACCGCGCGCCGCGGTGGCGGCACACGTTCAGGAACGCGCGCAAAGCCCCGTCGCGGCCGCGCGCGATCAGCACGCTCTCGCGGCCGATCTGCACGGTCTCGAACGAGCCGGGCGACGGCAGGTCGGCGCCGCGCACCGCGCAGAACCACCCCGCTTCGAAGATCCGCTCCTGCTCCCGGGCGAAGATCGCCGGGTCGGTGTAGTGCGGCCCGGGCAGAGTCGGCAGCAGGCTCTGCGGGAGGTCGGTAGCGGTCACCGGCAGGGCTCCTCTCGATGGCGCTCGATGTTGCGTATTACGCGTCTTGTTGCCCTCTCCGGAACAAGATGCGGCTCGGCCGGGACGGTGTCAAGCACCCTTCCCGGTGCCGCACCCGTTCGCCGGAACCACCTTCGACCACGGCTTTCACCCGGAACCGCGCTCCGCAAAACTCCACCCCGGAACCCCTTGACGGCACCCCCGCCGCGCGCTCAGACTCTGTTGCGTATCACGTCGGGTGTTCCTCAATACGCAACAATCCCCAGCCTCGGAGGAATCAATGCTGCGCGCGTGCACTGTGGACGAACTGCCCCCGGGCGAGTCCGTCCGGATCGCGGGGCCCGAGCCCATCGCCGTCTTCAACGCCGACGGCGAGCTGTACGCGATCGGGGACACCTGCACCCACCAGGACGCGTCGCTGGCCGACGGCTGGCTCGAGGGCTGCTTCGTGGAGTGCCCGCTGCACGCGGCACTCTTCGACCTGCGCACCGGCATGCCGTCCTGCCTGCCCGCCAAGCAGCCGGTGCGCACCTACCAGGTGCAGGTCGACGAGGGCGTGATCTACGTGCTCGCCGACGCCGCCGAGGACGCTGCGTGAAAACGGTCGCGATCGTCGGCGCTTCGCTCGCCGGTGCCCGCGCCGCGCAAGAGCTGCGCGCTCAGGGGTTCGACGGCCGGGTGGTGCTGATCGGCGAAGAGCCGCATCTCCCCTACGACCGGCCGCCCTTGTCGAAGACCTTCCTGGCTGGCACGGCGTCGCGCGAGTCGCTGGAGCTGCTCGACGCGGACGATCTCGCCTCGCTGGACGTCCGGCTCGGCACTCGCGCGGAACGTCTCGACCCGTCGGCCGGCCGTCTTGTCCTGTCGGACGGCGAACTGGACGCCGACGGGGTCATCCTCGCGACCGGCGGGCGTGCTCGCGCCCTGCCGGGGACGGAATCCGTTGCCGGAGTTCATGTTCTGCGCACCTTGGACGACGCGCTCGCCCTCCGCGCGGAACTGATCCCCGGCGCGCACGTGGTGATCGTGGGCGGCGGGTTCATCGGGGCCGAGGTGGCGTCGACCTGCCACGGTTTGGGCCTGGAAGTCACGGTCCTGGAAGCCCTGCCGACGCCCCTGGCGCGGGTGCTGGGGCCGGAACTCGGGTCAGCCTGTGCGCGCCTGCACGACCGCAATGGTGTCACCCTCCGCTGCGGCGCGTCGGTGGCCGGGCTTTCCACGCTCTCCGGCCGGGTCACCGGGGTACAGCTGGAAAGCGGCGAGAATCTGCCTGCCGACGTGGTCGTCGCGGGGATCGGCATGGTTCCGGCGGTCGGATGGCTCGACGGCTCCGGCCTGGCTGTCGGCAACGGCGTGTGCACCAATGCCGGTCTGGTCACTTCGCTGCCGAACGTGGTCGCGGCGGGCGATATCGCGGCGTACGGCCCCGAAGGCGTCCGGCACGAGCACTGGACGAACGCCACCGAACAGGCGTCCGTCGCGGTCGCCAACCTGCTGGCCGGGAAGGTGCTCCGGGAGTACGAGCCGAGCGGCTACGTCTGGTCCGATCAGTACGCGGGGACTCTCCAGCTCGCCGGGCATCCCGCGCCCGGCGACGAGGTGCGTTTCGCCGAGGGCGGCCCGGACGACGAGACCTTTCTCGCCACCTATCACCGCGGCGAGCAGACCGTGGCGGTGTTCGGGCTCAACAACCCGAGGGGTTTCGGCCGCCTGCGCCGGCAAGCGCTGCGGCGGCCGGTCCCCGTCGGATGATTACTTCACGACCTGAACCACGTCGCCCGGCTGCAGCGTGTTGAAGAACGCCACCGCGTCCGCGTGCGAAAGGTGCACGCAGCCGTGCGACTGGACCTTCAGACTGCCCTGATGGAACGCCACCCCGGTGTTCGTGAAGAACACCGAGTACGGCATCGGGCCGTGGAACTGCTTGCTGTAGTGGTCGATATCCTTGTACTGCACGCGGAACGTGCCCACCGGGGTCGGGTACGCGGGCTTGCCGACGGTGACGCGCACGCCGCCGCGGGTGACGTTGCCGTTGTCCATCAGCCACGCCGTGTTCGCCGAGAGCTGCAAGCACGCTTTCGCCTCGGGACCGCACGGCGGTCCCGACGCCTCCGCGGTCGCCGCGAATCCGATCGTTGCCGCCATCGCCGCGATACTGGCCAGTGCTGCCGTGAATTTCCGGTTCATCTGTGCCTCCCCGAGATGGTCGTACTTTGGATCATTCCCAGAGAGGACATTCTTAAACCACAAGTGCGCCCATGTGGGTGAGCACTAACGAGACCGCCAGGCCAGCGGCGAGGTCTCCAGCGCTGCCGCGGCGACCTGCCGCGCGGTCTCGGTGAAGAGCCCAGCCTGCGCCGACGCGAGCCATTCGTCCACTGTGGAGACTCCGGTCGCGCGGTATTCCAAGGCCTGGAACAGCATTTCGAGTTTGTCGGCGTCCTTCGCGCACCGCGCCTCGGGCGACTCGCGAGTTTCGTACTCGTCTACCGCCGCCCGCACGGTTCGCGCCGAAGCGCTCGGCAACCCCGCGGTCTGGTCCGCCGTGATGGCTCGCGGTTCCGGCTTCGTCAGGTACGGCGAGGCAGTATGCGGGAGGTCGCCGGTGCGAGTCTCCTGAGTGTCGTGCCACAGCGCGAGAAACGCCGCGCGCTCGGGGTTCGCCCCTTCCTCGGCGGCGAGCAGCGCGGCCAGCTGCGCCGCGCGGAGGCTGTGCTCGGCTACCGACTCCGGGTCACGGACGCCCGCCTGCCACCAGCCAGCGCGGCGGACCCTCTTGAGCACTCCCAGCTCGAACCCGAACGCGGCCAGGTTTCCGGCGTCCATTCCGCGATCCCCTTCCCGTGCAGAGCACAGTGCCGATTCCCGTGCCGGAGCCTACGGGGCGTGGCATGCTGCCCGGACCACCGCCACTTCCGCAGGAGGCCCGCGTGAGCACTGTGCTGGTCGAGCACGACGGTCCGGTCACCACGATCGGCATCAACCGGCCTGAGCGCCGCAACGCCGTCGACCGGGCCACCGCCGAAGCGCTGGCCGACGCGTTCCGGGACTTCGACGCCTCGGACGCCGCGGTCGCGGTGCTCTACGGCGTCGGCGGGACCTTCTGCGCGGGCGCGGACCTCAAAGCGGTCAGCGAGGGCCGCGGCAACCGCACCGAGCCGGACGGCGACGGCCCGATGGGACCGACGCGGCTGCGGCTGCGCAAGCCGGTGCTGGCCGCGGTGTCCGGGCACGCCGTCGCGGGCGGACTGGAGCTGGCGATCTGGGCCGACCTCCGGATCGCGGACGAAACGGCGGTCTTCGGCGTGTTCTGCCGGCGCTGGGGCGTCCCGCTGATCGACGGCGGAACCGTGCGGCTGCCGCGGCTGATCGGCCGGAGCCACGCGCTCGACCTGGTACTCACCGGACGCCCGGTCGACGCGGCGGAAGCCCACCGCATCGGATTGGCGAATCGCGTCGTGCCGGCCGGGCAGGCAGTGCCCGCCGCGGTCGCGCTCGCGCGGGACCTCGCCGCGTTTCCGCAGACCTGCTTACGCGAGGACCGCGCGGCATTGCTGGAAAGCGAGTCCTTGAGCGAGGAATCCGCATTGGAAAACGAATTCCGGCACGGGATCCGGTCATTGACTGCGGACACTATCGCGGGAGCCGCCCGATTCGCCGAGGGCGCGGGCAGGCACGGGTCTTTCGAGAACTAATCGCCTCCGCAGCCGAGCTAATCACCTCCGAATACCTTTGCCCGGCAAGACATTCGCCGACTTTCGCAGGATTCCCGGCATATCGCGCATCCGGATCAGGCAGGCTTTCCGGGAACAGTTACACGCTTTTCGCCCGCTAGTCCATTCAGGTGAAACTGCACGCGAATTACTTTCGCTTTTTCTCGCGCCCGTCGTTATCACCTGCGACGACCGGTCGTTGTCGCGTCCCCATTCCGCGCTGCTCCGATCGAGCGAGGGAAAAATGCGCTAATCGCACGTAGCGCCCACCCCCGCGGCATCGATACAGATACGAGGCCGGGCGCCGAAGCGCGCTCGCACGGCCGCCCAGGCCGTTCGCACCGCCCCCACAACACAACCCCGCCCCCCGACCCGTCGCCGGCAGGCCCCCGCCGGCGGACGCCGCCGACCCGGCCTGACGAGGCCGGGCGATCGGCGCAGCCCGCCACCGGATCCGGCCGTGCGCCCGTGCTCCCTCCCCGCCGCGCCTCAGACCAGAACCGAGGTTCTTCCATGACGTCGAACATCGAGCGCGTCAGCTCCCCGCCGTCGTACGGCACCGCCTCCCGCCCGGCCGCTCCGCCCTGCTGCGGCCTGCGGACCGCCAGCCGCGGCGCCTGCGCCGAAAGACCCCGCCCGCGCAAGCTGTCCATCGTCATCCCCGCGCTCAACGAGCGGGTCAACCTGCCGCGCGTGCTGGGCACGATCCCGCACTCCGGCCTCGCCTCGCTCGGTTACGAGACCGAGGTGATCGTGGTCGACAACGCCTCGACCGACGGGACCGGCGAGGCCGCCGCCGCGCTCGGCGCGCGGGTGGTCCTGCAGCCGGTGCGCGGGTACGGGCACGCCTACCACGCGGGGTTCGCCGCCGCGACCGGCGACCTGATCGCCACCGGCGACGCGGACGGCACCTACCCGTTCGACCATCTGCCGGGACTGCTGGGCACCCTCGCCGAGCGGCAGCTCGATTTCCTCTCCACCAACCGGCTCGGCCGGGGGAACCGCGAGGCGATGAAGCCCTCGCACCGGATCGGCAACCGGGTGCTGACCCTGATCAGCCGGCTCTTCTTCCGTTCGCCGTTCCGGGATTCGCAGTCCGGGATGTGGGTGTTCCGCCGCCACGTCTGGCACCACCTCGACATCCGGTCCGGCGGGATGCCGTTCTCGCAGGAGATCAAGAACGACGCCTACATCCGCGGGTTCCGGTGCGGCGAAACCCCGATCGAGTACCGGATCCGCGGCGGCGACGTGAAGCTGCGCGCCGTGCGCGACGGCCTGCGCAACCTTTCGCAGCTCGCCGTCCATCGGGTGCGCACCGCGCGGGGGCGGTCGACCGTGCTCTGCACGGACGAAGCCGAGTGCGTGCTGGCGATGGCGGACTGAGCGTGGCCGACTCCGCAGGGGAAGAGAACCGGCGCGGCTGGCTGATGTTCGCCGGAGCGGCTTCGGCAGTGATGGCGCTCGCGGTCGTGACGGTTCTGGCGTGGCCTGCCGCGCGGACCTTCTTCCAGCAATCCTTCACCGAGCAGCCCGAGACCTACACCGAGCTGTATTTCGTCGGCACGCCCGTGTTCCGGGACGGAGCTGTCGCCGCGGAGGTCGCGCTCGTGCGCCATGGCCCCGCCCGCGCGGACTACACCGTGGCGGCCGCGCTGGAGACCTCGTCGGCCGACCGGCTCGAAGGAGTGACGCGGCGGGTGACCCTCGAACCCGGCCAGTTCACCACGGTGGACTTCCGGCTGCCCGTTCCGCCCGGGCACGTCGTGAACGCGATCGCGGTGAATGTCGTCGGCGGCATGGAGAGCCTCCGGTTTCGCTTGCCCGGCAACGCTTCCTCCCCGGGAGGCAGGCCGTGACGCCGCGTCGCCGGATCGTCCAGATCAGTCCGTACTACCCGCCGCATCTGGGCGGAATGGAAGCGGTGGTGCAGCACCTCGCCCGCCAGCAGGCGCGGCACCACGACGTCACCGTGCTCACCACGACCGTCGGTGCCCGCGATTCGCCTCGGCGCGAGCTGGTGCACAACGTCGCCACCGTCCGCGCTCCCGCGCTCGATGTCGCGCATACGCCGGTGTCCGCCGGTCTCGTTCCGGCGTTGCTGCGCACGCCCAAGACGTCGGTGTGGCACCTGCATGCCGCGCACGCGGTGCTGCCCGAGCAGGTCGCGCTCGCCGCCGCGGTGCGCCGTCAGCCGTTCCTGCTGCACTTCCACTTGGACGTCGACCAGTCCGGGAAGCTGGGCTGGCTGCTGCCGCACTACAAAAAGCACGTTTTCGCCCGGGTTCTGCGGGCAGCCGCCGGAGTGCTGGTGCTGACCGAGACGCAACGGGACTTCGTCCGCACCGCTTACCGCGTGGACCCGGCGCGGATCTTCGCGGTGCCGAACGGGGTGTCCGACGAGTTCTTTCTCCCGCCGCGCCCGCGAAGGGAACCGGTGCTGCGCTTGCTGTTCGTCGGTCGGCTCAGCCCGCAGAAGAACCTCGCCCGGCTCCTGCGCGCGCTGACCCTGGTGCGCCAGCCGGTCGTCCTCGACGTGGTCGGGGACGGGGAACAGCGGCAACGGCTCGAAGAAACCGTGCAGCAGAACGGGGTTCCGGGTGTGCGGTTCCACGGCCGTCTGCACGGTTCCGCTCTGCTGCACCGGTACGAGCAGGCTGATCTGTTCGTATTGCCGTCGGATCGCGAAGGGATGTCGCTCGCCGCGCTCGAAGCGATGGCCGCGGGACTGCCGGTGCTCGCGACCGACGTTCCCGGGAACACCGAGCTCCTGCACGGCATCGGCACCCTCGCCCCGGCCGATTCCACCGCCCTCGCCGCAGCGATCGACGAATTCGCCGCGAACGAGGAATTCCGGCGGCAGACCGCCGCGGCCAGCGCGAGAGCGGCTCGGGAGTTCACCTGGGCCGCGGTGGCAGCACAGGTCGAGGCCGTGTACGCCGAGGTGCTGCCGTGACGAGACCGAGTCAGCGCACCGTCGTGCTCGGATCGGTGCTCGTCGCCTGTGCCGTGGAGCTGATGCCATGGCGACCGGCCGTGCTGGTGACCGTCGCCGGTCTGTGGCTGGTGTTCGGCGCCCCGGCCTGGCTGTGCTGCCGGATTTCCGCCAGGATCGTGTCCACCCGCGTGGCGCGGTGGCTGCTCGGGCTGGGTTTCGCGGTGCTGGCCGCGATGGTGGCCGCGCTGGCCGTCAACACCCTGCTCCCCTGGTTCGGCGTCTCGCGTCCGTTGACGGCCGGGTCGCTCGCCGTGGCCCAGGCCTTGACCGCGGCGGCGCTCGCCTTCGCGGACCGGCGGCTCACCGGCAGCTCGCCGCCGGTGCGGGCGCCGAGGTGGATGCCGGTACGCGACGTCGTGCCGGTCGCGGTCCCCGGGATCCTGGCGCTGGTGGTCGCGATCGCCGGGGCCATCCGGCTGAACAACGGGTTCAGCGGCGCGACGAGCCTGGTCGCGCTGTTCCTCGTGGCGGCGCTGCTCGGGTTCCTGGCCGTCCGGGCGGACCGGTACGGCGACGGGGTCCTCGCGTTCGGAATCCTCTGCGCGGCAACGGCTTTGCTGCTGCTGACGTCCCTGCGCGGCTGGTTCGTCACCGGACACGACATCCAGCGCGAATTCCTGCTCTTCCAGCTCACCTCCGCCAAGGGGCGCTGGGACATCTCCGGCTATCCCGACGCGTACAACGCCTGCCTGAGCATCACCCTCCTGCCCGCTTCGCTGGCGCAGCTGACCGCGTTGCCCGGCTTGACGATCTTCAAAGCGGTGCTGCCGATGCTGTTCGCCGCAGCACCGGTCGCGGTATACCGCACCACCCGCAACCTCACCACTCCCCGGATCTCGCTCGTCGCCGCGATCTGTTTCCTGGCGTTCCCCACGTTTTTCACCGACATGCCGTTCCTCGGCCGTCAAGAGATCGCGTTCCTTCTGCTGGGCTGTGCAGTCCTGGCGTTGAGCGACCGCCCCGCGCCGCGCCGCGCGCGAAGGATCGCGTTCACCGTCTTTCTCGCGGGAATCGTGCTGTCGCACTACTCCACCACCTACGTGCTGATCGGGGCGTTGGTGCTGGGCAAGCTCGCCAGCGGGGTCATCCGGCTGGTGCCGCCGCTGCGCCGCCGTCTCGCCGAGCGGGCGCCGAAGGAAACCACCGACTTCGTCGTCTGGCCGATGATCGGCGTCGCTGTCCTGTGCTCCGCGCTGTGGACCGGGCCGGTCACCGGCACCTGGCAGCAGCTCCGGCTCACCGCGGTGGCCGCCGCCCAGGACCTGCTCCACCCGGACCAGGTGCAACGCGGCTCGTCCGACACCGCGTACAGCATTTTCGGCTCCGCGAGGGTCAGCCCGCAGCAACGGCTGCGCGACTACGCCGACTCGACGCGAGCCCGCGCCAGCGAACCGCCCAGCGCGACGGTCGTCCAGGTCGCTCCCGTGGACAATCTGCCGCTCACCGCGGCCGGTTCCGCCCTCGACCGGCTCGGCCTCGACGTCCCGAAGACCAACGGCCTTCTCCGGAGCTTGTGCGCGGACGCGCTGCAACTGCTGCTGCTTCTCGGCTTGGCCGGAACCCTTGTCGCCACCGCGACCGTCTTCCGGCCGACGCACGACCTGTTCGTCCTCGCCGCCGGCGGCTTGGGCGTGCTCGCCGCCGAGATCGCGGTGCCGCAGCTGTCGGTGGACTACGGACTCCTGCGCACGTTCCAGCAGGGGCTGTTCGGCTTCGCCCCGTTCATCGCGATGGGCTCGGTCTGGGCGCTGTCGTGGCTCCGGAAACGGTGGCGGACGCCCGCCGCCACCGCCGTCGCGCTGCTGCTGTTCCTCGACCTCACCGGCGCGCTGCCCCGGCTGTTCGGCGGCTACCCCGCGCAGCTGCACCTGGACAACGCCGGGCAGTACTACGACATCTACTACGCGCACCCGCAAGAACGCGCTGCGCTCGCCTGGCTCGAACAGCACACCGCCGCCCAGCGGATCCAGTCCGACCGCTACACGCTCAGCCGGCTCCAGACCTTGCTCGACGGCAGACCGGGGGACGACATCTACCCCGCGCTCGTCCAGCCGGGCTCGTATGTCCTGCTCGGCTATCCGGCCGTCCGCAAAGACGAGGTCACCGTGTTCTACCAAGGAGATCTCGTGACCTACCGCTATCCGCTGCAGTTTCTCGACGCCGCCAAAAACAAGGTCTACAGCAGCAATGGAACGAGTGTGTACCGATGACGTCGTCCCGTCCGCTCCGGATCCTGCTCGTCGCGCACTACTACCCGCCGCACGTCGGGGGGATCGAGAACGTCGCCGCGCAGCAGGCCCGGGCCCTAGCCGCGCGCGGTGCCGACGTCACCGTGCTGACGAGCGCACTGCCCGCCGCTCCCCCGGCCGCCGTCGACGGTGTCCGGGTCGTGCGCGTTCCCGCCTGGAACGGGGTGGAAGACCGGACGGGGGTGCCGTTTCCGGTGTTCGGACCCGAGTTGCGTCGCGCGGTCCGCGAAGGGGTGCGGTCGGCGGATGTCGTCCACTTGCACGACACGCTGTATCAGTCCTCGTGGCTGGCGGGGCTGCGGGCTGCGCGCACCGGCACGCCGCTCTTCCTGACGCAGCACGTGGCGATCGTCGAGCACCCGTCGGCGCTGGTGCGTTCCGTTCAGCACGCGGTGTACCGGACTGTCGGGCGACGATTGTTCCAGGCCAGCCGCGAGGTCTTCGTGGTCAACGATTCCGTCGGCGCCTTCGTCCGCCGATTCCGCGACAGCGTGGAGCTTCTGCCCAACGGCGTCGACACAGCGCGGTACCGGCCCGCGTCCGCCGGAGAACGCCGGGTGCTGCGGGAGCGCTGGCGGCTCCCCGCAGACCGGGTTCTGGTGCTGTTCGTCGGACGTCCGGTGCCGAAGAAGGGCTATGACCTGCTTCTCGCCGCCCGGCACCCGGACTACGACCTGGTCTTCGCCGGAGACCGGCCGAACCACGCCCCTGCCGACCCGGCGATCCACCACCTCGGCGCACTGAGCCCCGACGAGATCAGCGGTCTCTACCGCGCCTGCGATGTCTTCGCCCTGCCCTCGACCGCGGAAGGATTCCCGCTGACCGTCCAAGAAGCCATGGCCTCCGGCCTCCCGGTCGTCACCACCGACGACCCCGGTTACGCCTCCTACGGACTCGACCGGACCCAGGTCGCGCTGATCCCCCGCGACGCGGAAGCCCTCCGCGCGACCCTGCGGTCCCTGGCCGCCGATCCCGCCCGCCGCGCGGCCATGGGCCGCTGCTCCGCCGAGTTCGCCGCCGCCCGGTTCTCCTGGCCGGACCACGCCGCGCGGCTCGAAGAGAGCTACCGCGCGGCACTCCGCCCGGCCTGGATTCCGGCATGATCGCGCTCGCTGGCCCCGCGCCGTCCCGCGCCGCCCGGCTGAGATCCGATCCGCTGGTGCGCAACTCGTTCTTCCTCATGGCCACGACCGCGCTCGGCGCCGGATCGGGCTTCGTGTTCTGGATCGTCGCCGCCCGGCTGTACCCGCCCGCCGAGGTGGGCTGGGCGAGTTCGCTGCTGTCTGCGGTGACCCTGCTGAGCTATTTCAGCGGGCTCGGGCTCAGCTCCAGCCTCGTCCGGTTCCTGCCCACGGCCTCGTCCCGCGGCGCGCACGTCAGCTCCGCGCTCACTTCGGTCGCCGTCACCGGGACCGTTCTCGGAGCGGGATTCGCGCTCGTCGCGCCGTTCGTCTCGCCCGGGTTGTCCTTCCTCAGCGGGTCGGTCCCGCAGATCGCGCTGTTCGCGCTGCTGGCGATGGCCGTCGCGCAAAACCTGCTGACCGACTCCGTGTTCGTCGCCTTGCGCGCGGCGAAGTACAACCTGCTCCTCAACGGCGTCCTGATGAGCGCGGTCAAAATCGCCCTGCCGGTCGTGTTCGTCGGCGCGGGCGCGATCGGCATTTTCCTTTCCAGCACCGTGGCTTCCGCGGTCGCCGCCGTCGCGAGCATTCTCGTCATCCGCCGTCGCCTGCACATCCGGATGCGGCCTCGCGTGTACCCGGCGACGCTGCGCTCGACGCTGGCGTACTCGCTCGGCAACTACGCCTCCAGCTGCTTGAATCTCCTGCCGCTGCTAGTGATTCCGCTGCTCGTGCTGCGTTCGCTCGGGCCGGAAGCGTCCGCGGCCTACTTCGTGGCGTTCCAGATCGCCAACTTCGTCAACGCCGTGCCGTTCGCCGTCGGCGAGGCGCTGTTCGCCGAAGGCTCGCACGAACAGGAAGACCTCAAGCATCTGGCGAAACGCTCGGCGCTGCTCATCCTCGCGATCGTGGTGCCCGCCGTCAGCGTCACCGCCGCCCTCGCGAAACCGGTGCTGACCCTGTTCGGCGCCAGCTACGCCGCCGACGCCCGGAACTGTCTCGTCGTCCTCGCCGTCTCCGCGCTCGCGGTGGCTTTCAACACCTGGTCCGGGTTCCTGCTCAAGGTGACCCGGCAGCTCTCGGCGATGAATCTGTCCAATCTGGTCTACGCGGCGGTCACCGTCGGGCTCGCCGCGCTCGGGGCTCAGCACAGCCTCGTCTGGATCGCGGCGGCCTGGGGCGTCGGCAATCTCGCGTCCGGGCTGGTCGCGGTCGCCGCACTGGCGCTGCGCGGGCTTTCCCCGTGCGGCAAGGGAGGTTCGGATGAAAATCGCGCACATCGTCAACGTCGGCTTCGAAGCCGGCGGCGCGGAGCGTAGCGTCCGGCTCGTCTCCGGCGGGCTGCGCCGCCGCGGGCACCGGGTCCTCGTCGTCGCGACCGACCACCTTCTCGACGACCCCGCCGTCAGCGACCGGGAAGTCTTCGCCGACGTTCTGGTGCCCGCGATCCGCGGAGGCCCGGCCCGGCGCGTCGCGGGCTACTTCTGGCACCGGCCCGCCTACCGGCAGGTGACCGCCGCGCTGCGCTCCTTCGGGCCGGATGTGGTGCACCTGCACACCATCGGCGAGTTCAGCCCCGCCGTGCTCAGCGCGTCGGCCGCCTATCCGCGGCTGCTCACCGTCCACGGCCCGGAGGATTGGACCGGACGACTGCTGTCGTGGAACCTGCGCAGCCGCGCCGAAGGCCGCGCCCGGCTGTCCACAATGGATACCGCACGGCTGGCGTATTTGCGTTTCCTGCAACGGCCCGCCTATCTGCGTCGCCTGCGCACGGTCGACCGCGTGCTCGCCCCGAGCCAGTTCCTCGCCGACGCCGTCCGGCACGATCTGCCGCGGACGCCGATCCACGTCGTCCCCAATGGCGTGCCGCTGCCCGACGCCAAGCCAGTCCCCGACGCCGCCCACGCGCTGTTCGTCGGCCGCCTCGAACCGGTGAAAGGCGCACACGTGCTCGTGAACGCCTTCGCGACCGTCGCCCGCCGTCTGCCGGGCGCGAGGCTGACGCTCGCCGGGGACGGCACCCAGCGGGCCGTCCTGGAAAAGGCGGTCAGCGAACACGGGCTGGCCGACCGCGTCCGGTTCGCCGGCTGGCTCGGCGGACCCGAACTCGCCGCGGCCTACCGCGCCGCTTCGGTGGTGGTGATTCCGTCGGTGTGGCCGGAGAATTTCCCGACTGTCGCGCTGGAAGCCCTCGGCGTCGGACGGGCGGTCGTCGCCACCGACGTCGGCGGCCTGCCCGAACTGGTCCGCCCGGGCCGCAACGGGGTGCTCGTCCCGCCCGGCGAACCCCGCGCCCTCGCCGACGCGCTCTCCCGCCTTCTCGGCGACCCGGCGCTGCGGCGGGTCATGGGAGCGCGCTCGGCCGGACTCGCTTGCGGCCACGGCCTCGAGCGGTTTCTCGACCAGCTCGAACAGCATTACCAGGAGGTCCGGCGATGACCCGCTCGCCCCGGCGCCTCGCCTGCCCGACACCCGCGGACGGCTCTTCCCCGCCTCCGGCCCGAGCACGGCCGCCCTCCCGAACCGGGCGCCCCAGCCAGCAGGCCAGCCGATCCCCGGCGCCTTCCCGTGCCCTCGCACTGTCCGACCACCCCCAATCGCAAACCCGCCGACACCCCGCCCCACCCGCCCTCGCACTGTCCGGCCGCCCCCAACCACAAACCCGCCGACACCCCGCCCCGCCACCCGCCTTCGCCCCGCCCGACCGTCCCCGCCCGGAGGTGCGCCGATGACCCGCGTCGTCGTAGTCAACGCGTTCGAACGCGGCAACCGCGGCGACGCCGCCCTGCTCAGCGTCCTGCTCGACCAGATCCGCCGAGCCCTGCCCGGCTCCCGGATCGCGATCGCCGGGTTCGAGCCCCCGGAGCGCTGGCCGGAGTTCGAGGGCGTGCCCAACCTCGGGTCGTTCCGCCGCTACTCGGGCGAGGAGAACATCCCGCGGCTCCGGCGGATCCTGCGCAAACTGAGCCTGCTGCCCGTCCTCGCGCTCGCCGCCGCCCGGCTGCCCCGCCGCGTGCTGCTGGCCGCGGCCCGGCTGCTGCCCGCCGAACCGCGCCGCGAACTGCGCGCCCTCGCGACCGCCGACCTCGTCGTCTCCCTCGGCGGCGGCTACCTGAACGGCCGCGCGGACTTCGCCTCCGACCTGAACATCCTGTTCCTGCTGCTGCCGCTGTGGCTCGCCGAACGGTTCGGCGCCCGGGTCGTGACCGGCCCGCAGTCCTACGGCCCGTTCCCCCGCCGGTTCCAGCGCGTGCTGGTCCGCCACGTCCTCGGCCGCGCCGACGCGGTCCTGGTCCGCGAGGACATCAGCCGCGACCGGCTCGCCGAACTCGGCCTGCCGCCGCGCCTGCTCACCCGCGGCGTCGACAGCGCCTTCGCCTTCGAAACCGGCTCCGGCCGCGCCTGGCGCCCCGCCCTCGGCATCCCCGCCGACGCCCGGATCGCGATGGTCACCGCCCGCCAGTGGCTCGACGAGGCCGGGCAGCACCGGTACGAGCACGCCTTGACCGCGGGCATCCGCCACCTGCTCGGCCTCGGCTACCACGTCGTCCTCGTCCCGCAGGTGACCTGCGCTTTCCAGGGCGACGACGACCGCAGGGTCAACACCCGCCTCGCCGCCGGGCTCGAGGACCCCCGGCTGCGCGTGCTCGGCGACGACACCTTCGACCACCGCGACGCCCGCGCTCTCTACGCCGAGGCCGACCTCGTGCTCGGCACCCGCTTCCACTCGGTCATCTTCGCCCTCACCGCGCACGTCCCGTGCCTCGCGATCGGGTACGAGCACAAGACCGCGGGCATCATGCGCGACCTCGGGCTCGAAGAATGGGTCGTCGGCATCGGCGAAGTCCGCGACACCACGCTGCCCGCGCTCCTCGACAGCCTCATCGGCCACCGCGAGACCTACCGGCGGCACCTGCGCGAGGTGCTTCCCCCGTACGCGCGCCGGGCCCGCGACCTGAGCCCCCTGCTCGATGCCGCCTGAACCGCGGTCAGCCCCGCCTCAGCCACCGGAACCGGCGGCAGCCGCAGCGTCCGCAGTCGGTGCCCCCGCGCAAATGCCGGTGCTCGCCGCGTTCGTGACCGCACGCGCGGCACCGCACCGCCGCCCACGCCATCCGGATCCCGGACATCCCGCGCCTCCTCGCGTTTCCCCCATTCCCGCCGACCACACCATCACATCCGCGCGCGCCTGGCCAACCGGACCAATGAGGACAGGAGGCTCCGTGAGCCGCGAACGAACCGTCGTCTTCGTGACGCCGTACTACCCGCCGGACGTCGGCGGCGTGCAAACCTACGTGCACAGCCTGGCCACCGCGCTGCGGGACGTCCCCGGATGGCGGCCGGTCGTCGTCACCGCCAGCCCCCGCGCCCGCTCCGACGGCTCCTTCCCGGTCTACCGGCTCCCCGCGCTCTTCACGTTCTCCAACACTCCGCTCGACCCGCGCTGGCCGTCCCGGATCCGCAAGATCCTCCGCGCCGAGCAGGCCGACTACGTCAACGTGCACACTCCCGTGCCGGGCTTGGCCGATGCCGCTTCCCTGGCCGCCGGAAACATCCCGGTCGTCGTGACTTACCACGCCGCCGCGCTGGCCAAGCACGGTCACCCGCTCTTCAACATCGTCGCGCGCGCCTATGCCAGCGCGGAAAACGCCATGCTGCGCCGAGCCGACCTGATCCTCGGCGTTTCCGACTACGTCGCCGCTCGCTTCCGCCCCCGGTTCCTCGGCAAAGTCGGTCTTCTGGAGAACGCCGTCTCCTCCGAGGCGTTCGCCGCGCCGATCGCCGGGATCCGGCCCTACGCCGCCGCTTTCCTGGCCCGGCTCGAACCGACGCACGCGTGGAAAGGCCTCGATCAGCTCCTGCATGCGATGCAGCGGCTCGTCCGCTCCGCCCCGTCGGCCCGGCTGCTGGTGATCGGCGACGGGGCCGCACGACCCGGATACGAAACCCTCGCCGGGAAACTCGGGATCGCCGACAACGTCACGTTCGCCGGAAACCTCGGCGGCGACGCGAAATTCCGCGCTCTGCGCAGCGCCAGAGCACTCGTCCTCTGCCCAACCAGCCCGAACGACGCCTTCCCGACCGTCCTGCTCGAAGCGTGGGCCAGCCGGGTGCCGGTCGTCGCCGCCGCAGTCGGCCCGCTCGCCTCGCTGGTCGACGACGGCGTCAACGGGCTTCTCGCCGCCCCGCGTTCTCCCGAAGCGCTGGCACAACAACTGCACCGCCTCGAGAACAGCCCGGCGCTGGCGGACACGATCCGGGAGAACGCCTTCGAACTCGTGCGCAGCCGCTATACCTGGAGCCATCGGGTCGGGGAGTTCATTCGGCACCTCAACGCGGTGGAGCGGCGCGGGGCTTCGGTTTCCCGCTGACGTCCGCCGTGAGCCACCCGCCCGCTTCACCACTTCCGTGCTGTGAGTTCCGCTGGATCCCGCGGCACCCTCCCGCCTTCGCGCCGGATCCCGCAGCAAGGTCCCGGGTGCGGCCCGTTTTCCTTCCCCGAGGGCGAAACCTCCGGTTGCCGTCCCGGTCACCGGCACGACCCCCCGATCGTGGCCGCGCGCGGTCCGCCGCCCGGCGGGCGGATCTGGGTAGCCTGACGGCGTGGCCGACCCGATCCCCCCAGTCCCCGCCCCCGGCGAGTCCGGATCCGAGCGCCCCGGCGCGGACGAGCCGCCCCGCAAGGGCAGGCGGAAGCGTCCGTTCTGGCAGGAACTGCCGATCCTGATCGGGATCGCGCTGGTGCTGACGATCCTGATCCAGCAGTTCGTCGCGAAGGTGTTCCTGATCCCGTCGGCGTCGATGGAGACGACCCTGCACGGCTGCGACGGCTGCTTCGGCGACCGGGTCGTCGTCGACCGCGTCATCTACGATTTCACCGATCCCGCGCCCGGCGACGTCATCGTCTTCCGCGGCCCGCAGCCGTGGACGGCGAACGAGATCGCCCCGCAGGAACCGGGCAACATCTTCACGAAGGCGTTGCGCGGCCTCGGTTCGCTGGTCGGCTTCGCGCCGCCGGACGAACGCGACTTCGTCAAGCGCGTGATCGCCGTCGGCGGCCAGACCGTCCAGTGCTGCGATCCGCAAGGTCGCGTCCTGGTCGACGGCAAACCGCTCGACGAGCCGTACGTGCACTGGCTGGACCAGCCGCCGTCAGTGCGGCAGACCTTCCCCCCGGTCACCGTCCCCAAGGGAAGCCTCTGGGTGATGGGCGACAACCGCGAGAACTCGTGCGACTCCCGCTGCCAGGGCGGCGGCGGGCTCAACGGCACCGTCCCGGTGGACGACGTCATCGGCAAGGCACGGGTGATCGTCCTGCCGCCGTCGCGCTGGGGCGGCGTCAGCGACCACGACCCGCAGGCCGCGCCCGCCGCGCTCGGGGCTCCGGCGTGGCAACAGGGAATCCCGCTCGGGGCGGGCGCGCTGCTGGCGTTCCCGACCCTCGCCGCCGGGCGGGGCCTGCGGCGAAAGCTGGCCAACCGTCCGTGAGGACAGCGGAATCACCCGCCGGAACCGGCCGCCCGCAGGACGTCCAGCCGGAGATGCCGCGACAGGTCTCCGGTCAGCTGCAGCACCGGCGTCCGTTCCGCGAACCGCCACTCGCCGCCGCGCCGGGCGAAGCGGTCGTCGTAGTGCCCGGCCGCGATCGGCTGCAGCGGAAAGCCCGCCGCGGCTTGGAAAACGGTGAAGTAGCTGTGCGCGGAAGCCGTGTTCTCCTCGACCGCGATCCGGACGTTCGTCGTCACGTGGCGGGTCCTCGGCGTGCCGTCGGGATGGAGGATCAGGAACTCGCGGAACCAGCTCTCCACCGCCTCCCGCCCGGTGCGGGCGCCGCCGCTGTGCAGGGTGCCCTCGCGGAACAGCTCGCCGACTCCGGCCAGATCGCCCGCGTCGACGCACGCCGCGTAAGTCATGATCAGGTCCTGGATCGCCCACCGGGCTTCTGCCGACACGCGGCCAGCTTAGGGCTCCCCCGGGAACGCCGCGAAACCGCTTCCCCGCCGCGAAATCCCGCCCGGACCTGTGACCTGCGGTTCTCCCGGACACCGCCCTCCCGCCGCGACCGGGCCCGGCGGCGGTGGCATGATGCCCGCACGGTCCCGGCCGATCGGACCGCTCGCCGAGGAGGAAGGTGACGCTTGAGCACGCGCACTACCCAGGTGGACGACCTCCGGCTGGTGGCGCAGCCGAGCGCGGTCCCGTGCACCGAGCTGTTCGTCCGCCTGATCCTGACCGACTGGTCGCTGATGCCGATGCTGGAGCAGGTCACGAACGCCGCGGTCCGGCTCGTCGGCGACGTCGTCGACCAGAGCAGCCCGTCCGCGCCCGCCTTCGTGACCGTCCGGCTTCAACTGCGCGGCGACCGGCTCGTGGTCGAGGTCGACGACGACCTCGTCGCCCCGTCCCCGCCGCGGGACGAACGCATCGGCGTGCGCGCCGGCGACCGCGGCGGGCGCACCACGTGGTGCGAACTCCCGCTGCCCGGCGGGATTTCGGCCGGGCAGGTCCGGCTGCCGCGCCGGGGCGACCGGCGCACGCTCGTGGACGAACCCGTCTCCGGCGAACCGGTCACCGCGGATCCGCAGGTGCTCGAACGGCTGCTCAACCGCCTCAGCACCTGGTCCGAGTAACCGCCGCCCGGCTGCTTCGCGGCAGCCGGGCCGTCACCCGGCGGACGCCGCCCAGGCCTTCTCCAATGCCTGCGCGAAAACCTCCGCCGACTGACCGCCGGAGACGCCGAACCGCCGTCCCAGCACGAAAAACGGCACGCCGCCCGCACCCAGCTCCGCGGCTTCCCGTTCCTCGGCCCGGACCGCGTCGGCATACCGCGACGGATCCGCGAGCACCGCTTCGGCTTCCGCGCGCGGCAATCCCGCCTCCTCGGCGACGTCGGCGAGCACCTCCGCGGCGAACACCGCGCGAGCCTCGGCGAAATTCGCGCGGAACAACGCCGACACCATCTCGTTCTCCAGCCCCTTTTCCCGGGCCAGATGCAGCAGGCGGTGCGCGTCGAAGGTGTTGCCGATTTCCCGGTCCGTGCGGTAGCCGAGCCCTTCCGCCTCCGCGAGCCCGGCGACCCGCTGCTCCATCTCCCCGGCCTGCGGCCCGTACTTCGCGGTGAGCATGTCCAGCAGCGGTTCGGTCCCGGTCCGCCCGGGGTCCAGTTCGAACGACCGGTAGGTCACGGTCACCTCGTCCCGGTGCTCGAACCCGGCCAGCGCCTTCTCGAACCGCGCTTTCCCGAGGTAGCACCACGGGCACACGACATCGCTCCAGATCTCCACCTGCATGCCCCCAGCGTAGATCGCGGCGGCTAGACGGCGGTCTTCACCGGCTCGCGCGCCCCGGTCCGCTGGGCGCCGACGCCCGCCGCCACCACGAACGCGACCCCCGCCACGGCGGCGGGATCGGGCATCTGGTGCAGCACGATCAGCCCGAGCGCCAGCGCGATCGCCGGCTCCAGGCTCATCAGCGTCCCGAACGCCGACGCGGTCAGCCTGCGCAACGCCATCATCTCCAGGCTGAACGGCACCACCGGGACGAGCACCGCGAGCCCGAGACCGGCGAGCACCAGCGGCCAGGTCAGCTGGCCGGCGACCGCCGGGCCGTGCACGACCGTCGCGACCAGGCCGGCCACCGGAATCGACACCGCCAGCCCGCGCAAGCCGGACACCTCGTCCCCGACCCGTTGCGTCAGCACGATGTAGGCGCCCCAGCAGGCCGCCGCCGCGAGCGCGCACGCCAGGCCGATCAGGTCGGCCCCGCCCTGCCACGGTCGCGTCAGCAGCACCACTCCGGCCGCCGCCAGCACCGGCCACACCCGGTTTCCGCCGCGGCCGCGCACGATCGCGACGGTCAGCGGGCCGAGGAATTCCAGTGCGCTCGCCGTGCCCAGCGGCAGCCGGGTCGCGGCGACCATGAACAGGATCGTCATCCCGGCGGTGGCGAAGCCGAGCACCACGCACGCCAGCAGCGCCGGGCGGCGGAACGCCGACGGCCGCGGCCGCACGAGCACCAGCAGCAGCACGCCAGCCCACGCGAGCCGCAGCCACGCGACGCCGCCCGGCCCGATCTGGTTCGCGAGACTGACCGAAACCGCCAATCCGAACTGGACGGACAGCATGGCGCCGACGGCGAGCGCGGCACCGGTGCGGGGAGTGGAGGGAAGCACGCCGTCCAGGGAAACCCAGCCAGACCGTTCGTGTCCACGTGCCAATCCTGGACGTACTGTCCGGATATCCTGGACAATCGGCGGATGGAGACCCGCAGGCTGCAGTTCCTTCTCGAATTGTCGCGGCTCGGCTCGATGCGCGCGGTCGCGGACGTGCTCGAAACCACAACTTCGACCGTCTCGCAGCAGATCTCGGTGCTGGCGAAGGAAACCGGCGTCGCGCTGCTCGAACCGGACGGCCGCCGCGTGCGGCTCACTCCCGCCGGGCGACGGCTCGCCGAGCATGCCGTGACGATCCTGGCCGCGGTCGAGGCCGCGCGCGTGGACCTCGATCCCGAAGCCGAACCCGCCGGAACCGTGCGCGTCGCCGGGTTCGGGACCGGCGTGCGGCACGCGGTGCTGCCGGTCGCGGACCTCCTCGCGCAGCGGCATCCGCGGGTCCGGGTCGTGATCAGCGAGCACGAACCCGCCGAAGCGCTGGCGCAGCTGCGGACCGACGACATCGACCTGGCCCTGACCTACGACTTCAACCTCGCGCCCGCGGCCGCCGATCCGTCGCTCGCGGTCCGTCCGCTGTGGACGGCGCCGTGGGGGCTGGGGGTGCCGCGCGCGGACGCGAACCGCCTGCGGGGCAAGGGAACCGTGGAGGTGTTCGCCGCGTTCCGCGATCGAGACTGGATCGGCAACTCCCGCGACGGCGCGGACGAAACCGTCGTCACGACGCTCGCCTCGACGGCCGGGTTCGCGCCGCGGTTCACGCATCGCGCGGACAACCTGGACCTGGTGCAGGACCTGATCGCCGCGGGCGGCGGGGTCGGCCTGCTGCCCGAGTCCTGGCCGACCCGGCCCGGCGTCGCGGTGCTGCCGCTGACCGGGCCCGACGTCCGGCTGCGGGCCTTCGCCTGCACGCGGCGCGGACGGGACGCGTGGCCGCCGCTCGCCCTCGTCCTCGGGCTGCTGCCCGGCGACTAGCATGAAGGCGCAGGGAGTTCGAGCACGGAGGAGGCGAAATGGCCGAGGAGAAGGCGATTCTGGCCGGCGGGTGTTTCTGGGGCATGGAGGAGCTGTTCCGCCACCAGCCCGGCGTCACCGCCACCCGCGTCGGCTACAGCGGCGGAGACACCCCCAACGCCACCTACCGCAACCACGGCACCCACGCCGAAACCATCGAAGTCACCTACGACCCGCAGCAGACCGACTTCCGCGCCCTGCTGGAGTTCTTCTTCCAGGTCCACGACCCCACCACCAAAAACCGCCAAGGCAACGACATCGGCACCAGCTACCGCTCCGCCATCTTCTACACCACCGACGAGCAGAAACGCATCGCCGAAGACACCATCGCCGACGTCGACGCCTCCGGCCTCTGGCCCGGCAAAGTCGTCACCGAAGTCACCCCCGCCGGAGACTTCTGGGAAGCCGAACCCGAACACCAGGACTACCTCCAGCGCTACCCCCACGGCTACACCTGCCACTTCCCCCGCCCCGGCTGGAAACTCCCCAAGCGCGGCTGAATCAGCGCGCCATCGCGGCCGCTGCCTCGCGGAACGCCGACGGGGACAACTGCCGCCACACGAGCGCCGTCCCGAGCAGCTGGACCGCCGCCGCCATCACCCACACCCCGCGCAGGCTCCAGTGCAGCGCGACGAGCCCGCCCGCGAGCGCGCCCAGCGGCGTCAGGCCCCATGCCAGCGCCCGGTGGCTGGTCAGCACCCGCCCTAACAGCTCCGAGGGCGTGAACCGCTGCCGGCTGGACTGGGAGCAGACGTTCCAGACCAGCGTCGTGCCGGTCAGGAAGATCAGCACCGCGCCGACCAGCGCCGGCCACGGCGGCACGATCGCGATCAGCAGCTGGCTCAGCACCGCGCATACCTGCGCGATCCGCATCGCCGTCGAGTAGCCGAACCGCCGCACGAACCGGTCCACGAAGAACGAAGAAGCCACCCAGCCGATGGCGAGGCAGGCGAGCAGCACGCCGTAGCCGAACGACGCGAGGTGCAGTTCTTGCGTCGCGTAGAGGACGAGCATTGAGTTGCCCGCAGACGCCGCGAAAGACCCCAGCGCGACCGTGATGGTGATCGACCGCAGCAGCGGCGTACCGACTAGATAGCGCAGCCCGGCCGCCACGTCCTTCAACGGATGCGCGGGCGTGCGCACCGGCTTCGCCGACGGAATCCCGCGGGCGAGCAGCAACGCGACGAGCGCGGCGACCGCCGCCAGCCACGCGGGCAGTCCCGCACCGATCCCGATCAGCAGCCCGGTCGCCGGGGGCACGACGAACTGGACCATGCCGCGGTCGATCACCTGCAGCCGGGAATTCGCCATGTCGAGCTGATCCGGCGCGACGACCTCCGGGACCACCGAACCCGCCGCGCCGTCGCCGAACACCTGCGCCGTCGTGAGCACGAAGGCCACCACGAGCAACGCGGGCAGGCTCAGCGAACCGGTGGACCCCAGCACCGCCAGGGTCAGCGCGGCGACGATCTGCACCGCGTACGCCGAGGCGAGCACGGTCGTGCGCCGGACCCGGTCGATCACCACCCCGGCGAACAGCGAAAGCAGCAGCCACGGCGCTTGCCCGGCGACGTTCACCAAAGACACCGCACGCGGGTCGGTCGTGATCGAGACGGCCAGCAACGGCAGCGCCGCGAGCAAAAGCCCTTCACAGGTCGAACCCGACACCGCCACCGCTTGCAGGCGGACCCAAGCCGTCCCGCCCCCGCCTCGCCCCGCCATGTCCGTCAGTGTCCTCCGCGGCGCAACCGGTTTTCCGCAGCGCACGGCCGCGGCCTCTCGCTCTCCGGACCTCCTCGCCGAACAAAACCGCGCCGGATATCACGCGGGCGCGGGCCACGCTTTCCCTTGTGCGTCAACCGGATGCCGCGTTCGCGGCCGGATCGCGGGAACGCGGTTCACCTGCTGGGACGGGCTTCAACGAACCGCCGCGAACGGTTGAGCTGAGCACATCCGCTCCGTCCCCGCTGGAGGAATTCCGTGCCCCGCCACACCCCGCCCCGACCCGGCCGTCCCGCCCGCGCACGGTCCCGTTCCGCCTTAGCGCTGGCCCTTCCGCTGCTGCTCGCCGCCTGCGGCACGGCGGGCGGGGCCGGCGCGGGCGACGCCGGTCCCCCGCGCCCGGGCGGCACGCTCCGGCTGGGCATCTCGTCCAATCCGGACTGCGTCGATCCCCAGCAGGTCAGCACCAACGCCGCGGTGAACGTCGGCCGTCAGCTGGTCGATTCGCTGACCGACCAGGACCCGAAAACCGGCGCGATCACGCCCTGGCTCGCCGACCGCTGGACGGTCAGCCCCGATTCGACGAGTTTCACCTTCCACCTCCGTCCCGGCGCGACGTTCTCCGACGGGTCCCCCGTGGACGCCGCCGCGGTGAAGACCAGCTTCGACGGCATCAAGGCGCTCGGCGCGAAGGCGCTGCTCGGATCCAGCTACCTCGCCGCCTACCGCGGCGCGACGGTGGTCGACCCGGCGACGGTGCGGCTCGATTTCACGCAGCCCAGCGCCCAGTTCCTGCAGGCCAGCTCCACGATGTCGCTCGGCGTGCTCGCGCCCGCGGCGTTCCGGCACACCGCCGAGCAGCGCTGCCAGGGCGTCGGCCTGATCGGCTCCGGCCCGTTCGTGTTCCTCAGCTTCAAGCCGAACCAGGACATCGTGCTCGGCAAACGCACCGGCTACCGCTGGGGTTCGCCGTTGTGGCGGCACCAGGGCGAGGCGTACGCCGACAAGATCGATTTCCGCGTGGTGCCGGAACCGGGCGTGCGGTCGGGCAGCCTGACCTCGGGCCAGCTCGACGCGATCACCGACGTCCAGCCGGTGGACGAACCCCAGTTCTCCGGCAAAGGTTTCGCCGAACCGGTCCGGCCGAACCCGGGCATCGTGTTCAACCTGCACGCGAACGTGACCCGCGGCGTGCTCGCCGACCAGAAGGTGCGCCAGGCGGTGTCGAAGGGCGTGAACCGGCCCGAGGTCACCAGCACCGTGCTCACCCCGAACTACAAGCCCGCCACGAGCATCCTCGGCTCCGCGACCCCGCTGTACACCGATCTGTCCAAGGAACTCGCCTACGACCCGACCGGTGCCCAAGCGCTGCTGCAGTCCGACGGCTGGGTCCCCGGCCCGGACGGCATCCGCACGAAGAACGGGCAGCGGCTGACGGCGTCCGTGCTGTTCTCCCCGGTGTTCAACCAGAACCAGAGCGTGCTGGAGCTGATCCAGCAGCAGCTGCGCAAGATCGGCTTCGACCTCAAGATCGAGCTGCACACCAACGCCGAGGTCACCCGCCTGCAGCAGGCCGGCGACTACGAGTTCCTCTGGTACAACGTCACCCGCGCCGACCCGGACATCCTGCGCCAGCAGTTCTCCACGAAGGCGAACAACCGCAGCAAGCTGCCCGCGGACAACCCGCTCGACGCGTCGCTGATCGAACAGTCCGCCACCGTCGATCCCGCGAAACGCAAGCCCGCGGCGGAACAAGCGCAGCGGACCATTGTGGAGCAGGCCTACTCGATCCCGGTTTTCGAGCTGACGCAGGTGCTCGGCGTCGGTCCCACCGCGCATGACGTCGGCTTCGAGGCTTCCTCGCGGCTGCAGCTGTTCGACGCCTGGGTTTCGGGCTCGTGAAAGGCTTCCCGCTGCTTCGCCGCGTTCTACAGGCCATAGTGGTGCTGTGGGCGGCGTTCACGCTCTCGTTCGTCATCCTGTACCTGCTGCCCGGCGACGCGGTGCTGACCAAACTCGGTTCCGCCGAGGGCGGCCCCAGCGCGTCGCCGGAGCAGATCGCCGCCCTGCGCGCCGAATACGGGCTCGACGATCCGGTCCTCGTGCAGTACGGCAAGCACCTCCTCGCCGCGCTGCACGGCGACTTCGGCACCTCCGTGGCCACCGGCGACGACGCGACGCACCAGGTCCTCACGGCCTTGCCGCCGACGCTCGCCGTCTCCGGGCTGGCGCTGGTCCTCGCGATCGTCCTCGGCGGCGGGATCGCGGTGCTGGGCACCTTCACCCGCACCCGCTGGGTGAGCCAGCTGCTGCTTTCGCTGCCGCCGCTGGGCACTTCGCTGCCGACGTTCTGGGTCGGGCTGCTGCTCATCCAGCTGTTCTCGTTCCAGCTGCGGCTGTTCCCGGCGCTCGGCTCGACCGGTTTCGCGTCGCTGGTCCTTCCGGCGGTCACGCTCGCCCTGCCGACCGGGGCGATCATCGCGCAGGTGTTGGCGAAGAGCCTGCGGACGCAGCTCGCCGAACCGTACATCGAAGTCGTGCGGGCGAAGGGCGCGAGCCGGTCCCGGGTCCACTTCGGACACGCGCTGCGCAACGCCGGGCTGCCCGCGTTGACGCTGGCGGGGGTGGTCGCGGGCAACCTGCTGGCCGGTTCGGTGGTCACCGAAACCGTATTCTCGCGCGACGGCCTCGGCCGGGTCACCGCGGCGGCGGTGACCGCGCAGGACGTGCCGGTGGTGCAGGCGGTGATAGTGCTCTCCGCGTTCTTCTTCGTGGTGCTCAACCTGGTCGTCGACCTCGTGTACCCGCTGCTCGATCCGCGGGTGTCCGCGCGCAAAGAGGTGCCCGCGCATGTCTGAAATCGCGCTGCCTCACCGGTTCCTCGTGCGGCGGCCAGGCTTGCTCCTGTCCGGGCTCGTCCTCGCCGCCGTGCTGATCGCGGCTTTCGCCCCCACGTTCTTCACCAGCCAGGACCCGATCACCGGCGTCCCGTCCGAACGGCTCCAGGGGCCGTCCCTCGGCCACCTGTTCGGCACCGACGAGACCGGGCGCGACGTCTTCGCCCGCGTCGTCCACGGAGCCGGGCTGTCCCTGCGAGCGACGGTGCTCGCCGTCCTCGTCGCGTTCGCCGCCGGGTCCGCGCTGGGGTTGCTCGCCGGGTTCCGCGGCGGCTGGCTCGACGCGGTGGTGATGCGGATCGTCGACGTCCTGCAGGCGGTTCCGGCGATCCTGCTGTCGCTGGCGCTGGTGACCGCGCTCGGGTTCGGCACCACCAACGTCGCGATCGCCGTCGGGGTCGCGAATCTCGCCGCGTTCGCCCGGCTGATGCGCGCCGAGGTGCTGCGGGTGCGCTCCGGCGTGTTCGTCGAGGCGGCGCGGGCGTCCGGCGTGCGCTGGGGCGGGGTGCTCGGGCGGCACGTGCTGCCCAACGCGCTCGGACCGGTGCTGGTGCTGGCCACAGTGACGGTCGGGACCGCGGTGCTCGAGGTGTCCGCGCTCAGTTTCCTCGGGTTCGGCGCGAGCCCGCCGACGCCGGAATGGGGCGCGCTGGTGGCGGGCGGACGCAATTTCCTGGCCACCGCTTGGTGGATGACCACGTTCCCGGGCTTGACCGTCGCGGCCGTCGTGCTGGCCGCGAACCGCGTGTCCCGGGCGCTCGACGGCGAACGGAGCTGACAAGTGCTGGAGATCAGCGAGCTGGCGGTCTCGTACCGCACCTCCGGCGGCGTGGTGCCCGCCGTGCGGGACGTGAGCCTGCGGGTCGGCGCGGGCGAGATCGTCGCCGTGGTCGGCGAGTCCGGCTCCGGGAAGAGCACCACCGCGCACGCCGCGATCGGACTGCTCCCCCGTGGCGGCCGGATTCACCGCGGACACATCGCGTTCGACGGCCGCGACCTGACCGCACTGTCCGAAAAGGACTGGAGGCGAATCCGCGGCACAGGGATCGCCCTCGTACCGCAGGATCCGACGGTGTCGCTCAATCCGGTCCGGCGGATCGGCGAGCAGGTGGCCGAAGTGCTGCTGATCCACCGCTTGGCCGCCCGCGACGAGGCCGCCGCCCGCGCCGTGGAACTGTTGCGGAGGGCTGGCGTCGACCGGCCCGAACTGCGGGCACGGCAGTATCCGCACGAGTTGTCCGGCGGGCTTCGGCAGCGGGTGCTGATCGCCATCGCGCTCGCGGGCGAACCGCGGCTGATCATCGCCGACGAGCCGACCAGTGCGCTCGACGTGACCGTGCAGAAGGAAATCCTCGACCATCTGGCGGAACTGGCCGCCGTCGATGGCACCGCGATTCTGCTGATCACGCACGACCTGGGCGTCGCCGCTGACCGGGCCGGGCGGATCGCCGTGCTTTCGGAGGGACGGCTGGTCGAGGAAGGCCCGGCGCGGGAACTGCTCGCCGCGCCGACGCAGGAGTACACGCGACGGCTTCTCGCCGCCGCGCCGAGCCTCAGCCGCGAACCGCTTCGGCCCCGCCGCGCGGAGGGTCCGGACGTCCTGCTGTCCGTGGAGTCGGTCTCGAAGACCTTCGCCTCGTCCCGCGCCGGTTCGGTGCGAGCCGTGGACGACGTGTCCTTCCGGCTCACTCGCGGCCGGACCCTGGCGCTGGTCGGCGAATCCGGCTCCGGCAAGACGACCACCGCACGCATGGCGGTCGGGCTGGAAACCCCGAGCGCGGGCACGGTCCGCTTCGACGGCCAGGACGTCACCCGTCTCCCGGCCGCCGAACTGCGCCGGCTGCGCCGCCGGTTCCAGCTCGTGTACCAGAACCCGTACGCCTCGCTGAACCCGCGGTTCTCCATCGCCGAGGTGATCGGCGAACCGCTGCGCGCGTTCCGGGTCGGCGGCCGGTCCGAACGCGTGGCCGAACTGGCGGACCAGGTCGCGCTGCCGTCGTCGGTGCTGCGCCGCAAGCCTGCCGAACTGTCCGGCGGGCAACGCCAGCGCGCGGCGATCGCTCGTGCGCTGGCGTTGCGGCCGGATCTCGTCGTGCTCGACGAGCCAGTGTCCGCTTTGGACGTTTCAGTGCAGGCGCAGATCCTCAAGCTGCTCGTGGAGCTGCAGGACGAGCTCGGCCTGACCTACCTGTTCATCACCCACGACCTGGCCGTGGTGCGGGAAATCGCCGACCAGGTCGGGGTGATGCGCCAAGGCGAGCTAGTCGAATTCGGCCCGGCCGACGACGTCCTGCTGCGGCCGCGCGAGCAGTACACCCGCGACCTGCTGGCCGCGATCCCCGGCGGCGAGCAGGTGCGCGCGTGAGGTCAGTTGGCGAGCACCAGCCGTCCGACGGCCTCGCCCGCGTCCATCCGGCGGTGCGCCTCGCGCGCGTCCGCCATCGGCAGGACCGTGACCGGCAGCCGGATCCGGCCGTCGGTGTACAGCGGCAGCACGGCGTCCGCCGCGGGACGAGCGGGCGCGGTGTCCGAGGACAGGAAGCCGCCCACGTTGAAGCCGACCACGCCGATGTTCTTGCCCCACACGGCGTTCGAGTCCACCAGCGGCGCGGTTTCGCTGCCCGCGCTGCCGACGACGAGCATCCGGCCCATCGGCGCGAGCAGGTCCAGCGACTCGATCCGCAGGTCGCCGCCCACCGGGTCGACGATGATCTCGAACCGCTCCTCGCTCAGCCCGCCGAGTTCCCCGGACAGCACGACGCGGTCGAAACCGAGTTGCTTCGCCGCCTCGACCTGCTCAGGACGCCGGACCGTGCCGACGACCTCGCGCGCGCCGAGCAGCCGCGCCACCTCCGGGTACACCGAGGCGAGGCCGCCGAGCGCGCCGTGCACGAGCACGCGCGCGTCCTTCGGCAGCCGCACCGCCTCAGTGAGCGAGAGGTAAGCCGTCACGGTGTTCGCCAGACCGGCCACCGCCTGCGCCCGCTCCACGCCGGTACCAGCGAGAGGCACGACGAGAGCGGCGGGCGCGAGCTTGACGTCGGCGTAACCGCCCATTCCGGGCAGCGTCAGCGTGACGACCTCGTCTCCGACCGAGAAGCCGCTGTCCGGTCCGGCCGCCCGGATCGTGCCCGCGACCTCCAGCCCCGGCACGAGCGGCGGCTTCGGCGCGTAGTCGTACTCGGCGAGCGTGCCGCGGCGGATCAGCGCGTCGATCAGCCCGACGGACGCGTGCGAGACCGTGATGGTCACTTCGCCCGGCCCCGGAACGGGTTCGGGCGCCTCGATCTCTTCGAGGGCTTCGGGACCGCCGTAGCGGGTGATGGACCAAGCGCGCATCGTGCGTACTCCCCAGTGTTCTGTGTCAGCGAGCCGGAACAACCTGCGCTCAGCCGTGGTTATTCCAGCCTAGTCGCCCTAAGGAAGGACCCGCCGTGCCGAGCGAAACGAACCCCCTGCGCAAACTGGGTTTCCTGACGATCGGCCTGTTCGACGGCGACGACCCGCGGCCGGGCCACGAATCGACGCTGCAGGTGCTCGAACTCGGCGAGCAGCTCGGGTTCGACAGCGCCTGGGTCCGCCACCGGCACCTGCAGTACGGCATCTCGTCGCCGGTCGCGGTGCTCGCCGCGGCAACCCAGCGCACCAGCCGGATCGAACTCGGCACCGCGGTGATCCCGCTCGGCTGGGAGAACCCGCTGCGGCTCGCCGAGGACCTGGCGACCGTCGACGTGCTGTCCGGCGGGCGGCTCAACCCGGGCGTCAGCGTCAGCCCGCCCGCGCACTACGAGGACGTGCGAGCCGCGCTGTACCCGGACACCGGCGACCGCGAAGACTTCGGCTACGACCGGGTGTCGCGGCTGTTGTCGCTGATCCGCGGCGAACGAGCGTCCACGTTCAGCGGGGTCGAAGGCATCGAGACGTTCTCCGACCGCGTGCAGCCGCATTCGCCCGGGCTGGCCGGCCGCCTCTGGTACGGCGGCGGGAGCACCCGGTCGGCGATCTGGACCGGGCAAGCCGGGATGAATTACCTGACCAGCAGCGTCGTGCGCGCCGAGGAAGGCTCGACGGATTTCGAGAAGATCCAGCTCTCGCACGTGCGGGCGTTCCGTGCGCACCACCCCGACGGTGCGCAGGCCCGGGTTTCGCAAGGCCTGGTCGTGATTCCGACCGACAGCGCCACCGCGGAGCAACGCGCGAAGTATGCGGATTACGCCGCGAAACGCCTGCCCCGCACGAAAACTCCGCAAGGCCCGGCCGGGTTGCTTTTCTCCCGCGATTACGTCGGCACCTCCGCGGAGATCGCCGAGCAGCTGTACCGGCACGCCGCGTTCCGCGAGATCGACGAGGTCGCCTTCGCGCTCCCGTTCACCTTCGAGCATGAGGATTACGTGCAGATCCTCACCGACCTCGCCACCCGGCTCGGCCCGGCGCTGGGGTGGAAATCGGCGTACTGACCGGCGCGGATGCTACCGTGGCGGAATGCCGGACTTCACGTCCACAGTGGACATCGCGCGTCCCGCCGGAGACCAGCGCGACGCACTGGCGTGGGCCCGGGCGGTCTGGGAGGAAGCTCCGGCTCCGCTGCGCGCTTTCCTGCGCACCGGGTGGCTCGCCCTCGGACTGACCGCTCGCCCGGCCCCGGATCGCGTGCTGGGCTGGAACATCGCTTCGGCGGAACCGGACCGGGTCGTGCTCGAAGCGCCGTCGCCGCTGATGACCACGCGCAACATCGTGCACCTCGACGAGCACCGGGTGCACTGGACCACCGAAGTCGGCTACGACCGGTTTCCCGCCCGCCAGCTCTGGGCACTGGCCGCGCCGATCCACGAACTGGTCATCCCGGCCCGCTTGCGGCAGGTCGCCGGTCAGGCGCGGCCCGGCGACCTCCAGCACCAGCTCGTCACGACGTTCCAGCGCAAGCTCGGCAACCCGGTGCTGTCGCGGCTCGCCGGCCAGACCCTGCTCGAAACCACCGGCCGCAGCTCGGGTCTCCCCCGGCGGACCCCGATCGGCGGACGGCGGACCGGGCAGGAATTCTGGCTGGTGTCCGAATTCGGCGAGCGGTCGCAGTACGTCCGCAACATCAAGGCCGACCCGCGCGTCCGGCTGCGCCTGCACGGCCGGTGGCTGCGCGGGACCGCGCACCTGCTGCCGGACGACGACGCCCGGGCGCGGCTGAAGTCGTTGCCGCGCTTGAACAGCGCCGCGGTCCAGGCGTTCGGCACCGATCTGCTGACGATCCGGATCGACCTGGACTAACTGTCCGACAACACGGCCTCGATCGTGCGCCGTGCGTTCGCCGCGAGCACCGGATTCGTCTCCCGGTAATACGGCAGCTGGATCACCGCGATCGAGAACGCCCAGCCCCGGCCGCGCTCCCAGGTCGCGTCGTCCACGTCGACCGCTTCGCGGAACACCTCCCGCTCAGCCGCCGCGAACGTGTTCCACGCCGGGATCACGTCCACCGCCGGATCGCCGATCCCCACCCCGGCGAAGTCCAGCACCGCGCTCAGCCCGCCGTCGTCGACCAGCACGTTCCCCGGCGATAGATCCGCGTGCAGCCACACCGGCTCCCCGCGCCACTCCGGTGCCGCGAGTGCCTTCTCCCAGGCCGCGACGTACACCGGATCACCGCCCAGCTGTGCGATCGCCTCCCGCGTCGGCGCGTCGCGAGTGCGCAGCGGACGGCCCCGGCTGATCTCCGGCGCACCGGAAATGTCCAGACCGCGCAACGCTTTTACGAACGCGCCCAAGTCCCGTGCCACCTGAGCGTCGCCGTAGTCCGGATTGACGCCGGGCAGCCAGCGCAGCACCGACCAGTCCCAGGCGAAACCCTCGCCCGGCTCTCCTTGGGCGAGCACTTCCGGCACTGCGACCGACAGCCGCGGCGCGAGCCAGCGCAACCAGCGCCGTTCACGGCCGATGTCGGCGGCTCCTCGTTCCAGCCGCGGCAGCCGGGCCACCAGCTCGTCGCCGAGCCGGAACATCGCGTTTTCCGTCCCCGACGAGGCGACCCGCGAAACCGCCAGCCCGGCCCACTGCGGAAACTGGGCCGCGACAAGCCGACGGACCAGGTCGGCACCGATTTCCGCTTCGTCCGCGTGCATCCGTTTCATCGGCATCGAGCAAACCGCGTCCACGCGACACCGGGCAACCGGTTTATTCCCGCTCCCGCCGACTGTCTCAGCCGATGGTTACTCCTCGCCTCCGCCCCGGTTTCCGCGCCACACTGCTGGCATCCACGGGGAAAGGACGCAGCATGACAGGGCTCACCGGACCACGGCTCGCCGTCGCGCTGGAAGGCGCCGGCTGGCATCCGGCGGCGTGGCGCGAACCGGACGCCCGCCCGGCCGACCTGCTGACCGCCGGATACTGGACCGGTCTGGTCCAGGAGGCCGAAGCCGCACACCTGGACTTCGTCACCTTCGAGGACTTCCTCTCCCTGCGCGATCCCGCCGAGCCGGCCGCCCGCGCCGACCGCGCGCAGACCCGGCTGGACGCCGTGCTGCTCGCCTCGCGGATCGCGCCGCTGACGTCGCACATCGGCCTGATCCCGACAGCCGTGGTCACCCACACGGAGCCGTTCCACTTGTCGAAGGCGATCGCGACGCTCGACTACGTCAGCACCGGCCGGGCGGGCGTCCGCGTGCAGGTTTCCGGAGGCGCGCAGGAGTTCCAGCACTTCGGCCGCCGCACGCCGCCGGAGGTGGCCGACCTTTTCGAGGAAGCCGCCGATTACGTCGAGGTGCTGCGCCGGCTGTGGGACAGCTGGGAGGACGACGCCGAGATCCGCGACGTCGCCACCGGCCGGTTCATCGACCGGGAAAAGCTGCACTACATCGACTTCGAGGGCCGCTGGTTCTCCGTCAAGGGCCCCTCCATCACGCCGCGTCCGCCGCAGGGCCAGCCGATCGTCGCCGCTCTGGCGCACGGCCCGGACGCCTACCGGCTCGTCGCCCGGCAGGCCGACGTCGTGTACGTGACGCCGGACGACCGCTCGCACGCGGCGTCGATCATCGCCGAAATCGGCGCTCCCGTTCAGGTTTTCGCCGACTTGGCGGTCTTCCTCGGCGAAACCGAGCAGGCCGCGGCCGAGCGCAAAGCCCGCCTGGACGACCGCGCCGAGTTCGTTTCCGACGCCCACGTCTTCACCGGCACCCCGGCGCAGCTGGCCGACCTCCTGCTCGACTGGCACGCCGCCGGCCTCACCGGGTTCCGGCTGCGCCCCGGCGCCCTGCCGCACGATCTGACCGCCATCACCCGCGCCCTGGTTCCCGAACTGCGCGACCGGGGCGCGTTCCGCACCGGATACGAGGCCTCGACCCTGCGCGGGCTGCTCGGCCTGCCGCGCCCGGCCAACCGCTACGCCGCCTGAATCCCGGGAGATTTCCATGACTGCCAAGCAAATCCACCTCGCCGCGCACTTCCCCGGGGTCAACAACACCACCGTGTGGAGCGATCCCGAAGCGGGCAGCCACATCGAATTCAGCTCGTTCGTCAAGCTGGCCCAGACCGCCGAACGCGCGAAATTCGACTTCTTCTTCCTCGCCGAAGGCCTGCGGCTGCGGGAGCAGAACGGCGAGATCTACGACCTCGACGTCGTCGGCCGCCCCGACACCTTCGCCGTGCTGTCCGCGCTCGCCGCCGTCACCGACCGCCTCGGCCTGGCCGGGACCATCAACTCCACCTTCAACGAACCCTTCGAGGTAGCGCGGCAATTCGCCTCCCTGGACCACCTTTCCGCCGGCCGGGCAGCGTGGAACGTCGTCACCTCCTGGGACGCCTTCACCGGCGAAAACTTCCGCCGCGGCGGCTTCCTGCCGCAAGACCAGCGCTACTCGCGCGCCGAAACCTTCCTGCGCACGGCGTGGGAACTCTTCGACTCCTGGCGCGGCGACGAACTCCTGGCGGACAAGGAATCCGGCCGTTTCCTCGCCGACCGCGGCGGCGATTTCGCCCACCACGACGACCATTTCGGCATCTCCGGCCGCTTCCCCGTCCCGCGCAGCCCGCAGGGCCGCCCGGTCACCATCCAAGCCGGAGACTCCGAAGAGGGCCGCGAATTCGCCGCCGCGACCGCCGACGCCATCTTCACCCGCCACGGCACCCTCGAAGCGGGCCAGGCCTTCTACTCCGACGTCAAGGGCCGCCTGGCGAAATACGGCCGCTCCCCGCACGAGCTGGTCATCCTCCCCGCCGCGACCTTCGTGCTGGGCGACACCGACGCCGAAGCGCACGAACTCGCCCACGAGGTCCGGTTGCAGCAGGTCAGCGAGCAGACCGCGATCAAGTTCCTCGAACAGCTCTGGAACACCGACCTCAGCGACCACGACCCGAACGGCCCGCTCCCGTCCTTCGACCCGGTGGTCGGCGACCTGATCTCGAAGGGCCGCGCGAGCGTCCGCATGCACCGCGACCCGATCGCGACCGCCAACGAATGGCGTCAGCTCGCCGAGGCGAAGCACCTGTCGAGCCGGGAGCTGATCATCGAGGTCACCGGACGGCAGAACTTCATCGGCTCCCCCGAGACGGTCGCGTCGACGATGAACGAACTCGTGCAGGCGGACGCGTCGGACGGCTTCATCCTGGTCCCGCACGTGACCCCGGGCGGACTGGACCGGTTCGCCGACGAGGTGGTGCCGAGGCTGCAGGAACGCGGGGTGTTCCGGGAGGACTACAGCGGGCCTACGCTGCGGGACCACCTCGGGTTGAACTAACCCAAGAACCGCAACGCATTCCCCCGCAACAGCAAATCCCGCGCAGCCTCGTCGAGAAACTCCGCCCGCCGCACCACCCCGCCAGCCGGACGCTCCCCCAGCGGATACGGATAATCACTCCCCACCATCACCTGCTCAGCGCCGAGAGTGTCGACCAGATTCCGCAACGCCGCCTCGGTGAACACCACCGAATCGACACTGAACCGCCCCACATACTCCGACGGCGGCAGCTCCGACGTGGCGATGATGTCGGCCCGCTGATGCCAAGCGTTCTCCAGCCGCCCCAGCCAGAACGCGAACGACCCGCCCCCGTGGGCGAAACAGATGCGCAAACTCGGCGGCACCCGGTCGAACACCCCGCCCAGGATCATCGCGATGATCGACAGATGCGTCTCCGCGGGCATCCCGGTCAGCCATCGCGCCATCCACCGGTCCAGCCGGGGCGCGAGCGGCATGTCCCACGGATGCACGAACACCGGCACCCCGAGCGACGCCGCGTGCTGCAGGAACGTCACCACCCCCGCGTCGTCGAGGTCGCGGTCGCCGACGTGGTTGCCGATCTCCACGCCCCGGTGCCCGGCCGCGACGGCGCGGTCCAGTTCGCGGCAGGCGGCGTCGGTGTCCTGCAGCGGAACCTGGCAGAACGGGATCAGCCGGCCGGGCGCGGGCGCGCAGATCTCCAGCGCGAGATCGTTGAAGACCCGCGCGATCTTCTCGCCCTGGCCCGGGCTCGTGTCGTAGCCGAAGAACACCGGCGTCGGCGAGACGACCTGCGCCTCGACGCCGTCGGCGTCCATGTCGCGCAGCCGGACGGACGCGTCCCAGCAGTCGGACCGGATCCGGCGGAACTCGTCCGAGCCGACCATGATCATGGCCTCGCGTTCGGTTTCCGCGCGCAGCCACGGCATTCCCTCGCCGAGGTCGGGCCAGCCGTGCGGGACGAAATGGCTGTGGACGTCGATCGCGCGCACGCTCAGCCCTTCCCCGGGTGCAGCGTCCCGCAGGCGCCGCAGGTCCGGGCTTCCTCGGACGAGTAGAACTGCTCGAACACCGGCGGCAGGTCGTCCACGATGTCCCGCACCTGCAGCTCGACCTCGTGCACCTTCGCGTCGCACTCCAGGCAGAACCACACGAACTTCTCGAGTGTCCCTTCCTCCCGGATGCGCTCGATCACGATCCCGATCGAACCCTCCTGCGGACGCTGCGGCGAATGGTGCACGTTGCGCGGCAGCATCCACATCTCGCCCTCGCGGATGTCGACCCGCTGCGGGCCGTCCTCGGTCATGAGGTTGACGTGCATGTCGCCCTTGTACTGGTAGAACCACTCCTCGTACGGGTCGAGGTGGTAGTCGGTGCGCTGGTTCGGCCCGCCGACGACCTGCACGATGAAATCTCCCATCGGGGCCCACATCTGCTTGTTGTTGACCGGTGGCTTCAGCTCGTCCTCGTGGTCGGCGATCCACTGGGCGAAGTCGAACACGGGCGGGATGGCGGTCATCGTTCCTCCTTGCCGGGGATCCGGGCGATCGCCTGGATCTCGATGAGCAGATGCGGATGCGGCAGCTGGTGCACCGCGACGGTCGTGCGCGCCGGGCCGGTCTCGTCGAAGAATTCGCCGTAGACCTCGTTGTAGCCGCCGAAATCGTTCATGTTGACCAGGAACACGGTCAGCTGCGCGAGGTCCTCGAGCCCGGCTCCGGCCGCGGCCAGGATGTCGCGGATGTTCTCGAGCACCGCGCGGGTCTGCGCGCGGATGTCCAAAGTGGTCACCCCGAACTCGTCGGCCTCCGCGCCGGCGAAGGTGTTGTCCGGCCGCCTGCTGCTGGTGCCGGAGACGAACACCAGGTCCCCGACCACCTTGACGTGCGGGAACCGCCCGCGCGGCGTCGCCTTTCCGGCGACGACATGGGCTTGCGCCACGCTCATCCCTCCTTCGTCCGAACGGAAACCGACCCCAGCCCGGCGACCCGGGCCTCGACGTGCGTTCCCCCTTTCACCGCGACCGCAGCGGTCGCCGCCCCGGCCAGGAGCACCGACCCGTCGAGCAGGCGGTGTCCGTAAGCGGCGGCCATCCGCTGTGCCGCGGGAAGGGCGCGCAGGGGATCGCCGAGGATGTCGGCGGTCGAGCCGGTCGCCACGATCTCGCCGTCGAAAAGCAGCTCCACGGCCAGTGCGGCCACCTCATCGATCGGCCTCCACGGTCCGACGACGAAGGCCGACGCCGAGGTGTTGTCGGCGACGACATCGGCCAGGCTGAACCGGAAATCGCGGTACCGGCTGTCGATGATCTCCAGCGCGGGCGCGACGGCGACTGGCTCCGCGTCCGGCCCGAGCCGGAACGCGACCTCGGGTTCGACCCGCGGATGCACGCCGCGGCCGACGTCGAACGTCCCGCCGTCCTCGATCCGCATGCGATCGGTCAGCGAGCCGACGATGACGTCGGAGACGCCCATCTGCTCGGCCTTCGCCTTGCTCGTGAAGCCCAGCTTGACCCCGGCCAGCCGTTCCCCGCGCCGTTCGCGCAGCGCGATTCCGGCGTGCTGCACGGCGTACGCAGTCTCCAGGCTCATCGGCTCGTCGCTGGTGAGCTGCGGAATCGACTGTCCGGCGGCGGTCGCCTGGTCCAGCAGCTCGGCGCGTTCCTCGACGGTCGTCACAGCTGCACGCACACATTCGTCGGCTGGGTGTAGAAGTGCATCGAGTGCAGGCCGCCCTCGCGGCCGATGCCGGAAAGCCCGACGCCGCCGAACGGCGACCGGAGATCGCGCAGGTACCAGGTGTTGACCCAGGCCATCCCGACCCGCATCTGGTGCGCGACGCGGTGGCCTCGCTCCAGGTCCGTGGTCCACACCGCCGCGGCGAGGCCGTAGTCGGTGTCGTTCGCCAGCCGGACGGCCTCGTCCTCGGTGTCGAACGGGATCAGGGCCGCGACTGGTCCGAAGACCTCCTCCCGCACGACTCGCGCGGAATTGTCCAGGCCGGTCCACAGGGTCGGTTCGATCCACGATCCGCCCGCGAGTTCCGGCCCGAGGTCCGGGACCGAGCCGCCGGCGAGCACGGTCGCCCCTTCGGCCACCGCTAGGTCCAAATAGGACTGGACTTTCTTCCGGTGCTGCTGGGAGATCAACGGCCCCGTCGTGGTGCCAGGCGCATCCGGCCGGCCCAGCCGCAAGGCCGCCGCCCGTTCGGCGAGCCCGTTCGCGACCGCGTCGAAGACGGACCGCTCGACATAGACCCGCTCCGTGCACAGGCATACCTGACCGGTGTTCAGGAAAACCGACCGGGCGAGCCCGTCGAGGGTCTTCTCGAGGTCGCAGTCCGCGAACACCACCGCCGCGTTTTTTCCGCCCAGCTCGAAGGAAACCGGCCGGACCGACGGCGCGACCGCGCGCATGATCGCCGAACCGGTGCCGGATTCGCCGGTGAAGGTCACGCCGTCGATGCCGCGGTGCGTCGTGAGGTACTCCCCGGCGGAGTCCGGCCCGAAGCCGTGAACGACGTTATACACCCCGACCGGCGCGCCCGCCTCCGCGATCACCTCGGCGAGCAGAGTCGCTGTCGACGGCGTCTCTTCCGACGGTTTGACCACCACCGCGTTGCCGCAGGCGAGCGCGGGCGCCACCTTCCAGGTGAGCAGCAGCAACGGCAGGTTCCACGGCACGATCACCGCGACCACGCCCAGCGGCTTGGGCACTGCGTAGTTCAGCGCCTTCCGGCCGTTCGGCAGATCGGTCAGGAAGGAGTCGAGACCGGCCGACGCGACCGTGTCGGCGAAGGACCGGAAGTTCGCCGCGGCCCGCGCGACGTCCAGGTCGCGAGCCAGGTGCTCCGGCTTCCCGGTGTCGCGGACCTCGGCGGCGACGAAATCCTCGAAGCGTTCCTCGATCCGGTCGGCGATCCGGCGCAGCAAGGCGGTCCGCTCCGCCACCGAAGCACGTCCCCACGGCCCGTCCAGTACCGCGCGCGCAGCGGCGACCGCGGCGTCGACCACGTCCGGCCCGGCCTCGTGAACGTGCGCGACGAGCGACCCGTCGACCGGGTCGAACTTCTCGAAGGTGCGCCGCCCGGCGACCCGGGTCCCGCCGACGACGTTGTGGAGTTCCGCAGCCATGAACCTGACCGTAGGGACCCCAGGAATGCCTGGCCAATGCTCTTTGCCGCCGCCTCCATGCCCGCCCGGGCATGCCTCGTCGCCATGCCTGCACCGGCATGGCTTTCGCCGAAATGAGCATTGGCCAGGCATGACCGCCGCTGCCCAAGATGAAGCACTCCAGCCGTCCGCGCAGGAAGGAAGGCCGCCGTGAGCCGTCCGGACATCGATCGGGACTACAGCGCGCAAGCCACTGTCACCAAGGCCGAATTCGACGCCGTGATGGCTCGCTACCGCTCCGCCTCCGAAGCCGCCACCGCCGGTCTGGACGGCGTTCGCGGCCTCGCCTTCGACCCGCTCAGCGACGAGCGGCTCGACATCTGGGGCACCTCCCCCGGACAGTCGCGACCCGTCGTCCTCGCCATCCACGGCGGTTACTGGCGGATGCTCTCGCGCCACGACACCGCTTTCATGGCAAGGGTTCTGGCCGACGCCGGAATCGCCACCGTGGTGCCCGACTACACGCTCGCTCCCGCGGCGCCGCTGGAAGAGATCGTGTGCCAGGTCCGCGCCGCGGTCGCCTGGGTGCACCGCCACGGCGCCGAGCACGGCCTCGACCCGGACCGCATCCACGTCGTCGGCAGCTCGGCCGGCGGCCACCTGGCGGCCATGACCGCTGTGGCCGGATGGCAATGCGAAGCCGGGCTGCCCGAGGACGTCGTCAAAGGCGCGATGACGATCAGCGGGCTCTTCGACCTCCGCCCGCTGGTCGACTCGTTCGCCAACACCTGGCTGGCTCTCGACTCCGCTCGCGCCGAAGCCCTCAGCCCGATCTTGGCACCGACGGGCACCGCGCCGTTCCACGTCGCGGTCGCCGAGCACGAAGCGGCCGGATTCCACCGGCAGAGCAAGGCATTCCACGCCCACTGGCCCGCCGCGCGCACGTGGACCGTCGTGCCCGGCCGGAACCACTTCGACGTCTTCCTCGACCTGGCCGACCCGGGTTCCGCGCTCAGCCGCGCCCTGGTCCGGCTCGCCCTCTCGTGACGCCGGAACCCGATCCGGACAGTAATGTCGCCGGAATGGAGATGCCCCGCCTGCTCGACGGCCGCCTCAAGCTCAGGCACCTCGTGCTGGTGGACACCCTCACCGAACAGGGCAGCGTCGTCGGCGCGGCGGCGGCTCTGCACGTCACGCAGCCGGTCGTCACGCGCGGCCTGCACGACCTCGAAGCCATCCTCGGCGTCCCGCTCTACGAACGCGGCCCGCGCGGAATCACGCCGACCGAGTTCGGGACCGCGTTCACCGAGCACGCCCGCGCCGTGCTCGCCCAGCTGACCCACGCCGCGCGGCACGTCGTGGAGATCGCCGACGCGACGCGCGGCCGGGTCGTCGCGGGCATCCACCTCGCGGGCTCGAACCTCCTGCTGCCGAGGGCCATCGCGCACCTCAAAGAGGACCACCCGCTGGTGACGGTCGTCGTCCGGGAAGGCACGCCGGAGTCGCTGCTCGTGGAGCTGACCGCGGGCCGGGTGGACGTGATCGTCGGCAGGCTGAGCGGCCCCGGCACGGAAGGCACCCGGCGGCAAGCGCTGTACCAGGAGTCGATCCGCGTCGTCGCAGGCGCGCACCATCCGCTGGCCGCACGCGAGAGCGTCTCCCTGGAGGATCTGGCGGATTTCCCGTGGATCGTCCCCGGCACCGAAACGACGCTGCGCCAAGAACTCGAAAGCCTCTTCGCCCAGCACGGCCTCGACCTGCCCGCCAACCGCGTCGAGGCGACGTCGTTCCTCACCGTCCGGCAGCTGCTCACCGAAACCGCCATGGTCGCCGCGCTGCCCGGGCTGCTCGGCATGGACGACCCGCGGCTGGTCACGCTGCCGACGCCGCTGGAGAACATCGGGCACAGCGTCGGCCTGACCCTCGCCGCCGGACGCAGGCTGAACCCGGCCACCCAGGCGCTGATCGAGTCCCTGCACACCGTCGCCGCGCAGATCGAAGACGCCTGAGAATCTCTGTCGTTTTCTTGACGACCGGCGTCAAACCGTGATACCTCAGGAGCCTCCGCGGAGGGAGCTTCCATGGGTTACCGCTTGTCCACCGTCGATCCGGCCCGCACCGCACTGGTCGCCATCGATCTGCAGCACGACTTCCTGGCCCCGGGCGCGCCGCTGGAATCCCCGGCCGGACGCGCCATGATCCCCGTCCTCAACGACACCATCCGGTTCTGCCGCACCGCGGGCATTCCGGTTTTCTTCACCGCGCACGTCCACCGCCCGGACGGCTCCGACATGGGCCGGTTCGCCGACCTGTACCCGCCGATCGCGCAAGGCCAGGCGCTCATCGAAGGAACCCCCGGCGCCGCTCTGTATTCCGAAGTGGACCGCCGCCCGGACGAGCCGCTGATCCTCAAGCACCGCTACAGCGCCTTCTACGGCACGGACTTCGAGATGCAACTCCGCGGCCGCGGCATCGACACCCTGATCGCCACCGGCGTGACGACCGAGGACTGCGTCCACGCCACCATCCGCGACGCGATGTTCCGCGACTTCCGCGCCGCCGTGCTCTCCGACGCGTGCGCCACCTACGACCACCCCGACCTCGGCCACGGCGCGATGTCCGCGGCCGAGGTCCACGCGGCGACGCTGGTAGTACTCGCCCAGTCCACCGCGGACGTGATGACGAGCGCCGAGTTCAAGGCCCTCGCGGAGAAGGGCCCCGCTTAACCGCGCCGGGTTGGCGCATGCGGCGGGTCGAGTGCGCCAACCCGGTGCGACTCAAGCCCTCACCGACAAGCCCTCGCCAACGCGTCATGCGAGTGGATCCACTCCAGCGTCTCCCCGATCCGCCCCAACGCGGCGTCCCGAGCCTCGGCCGCCGGGCCGTCCGGCACGTGCAGCAGCGCGTTCGCCACCCACGAACTCCGCTGAACCGCGCGAGTCCGCGGCCGCCGCAGCCGCTCGTACCGGGCCAGCGCCTCCTCGCGCGAATCCCGCGCCAAGCACTCGGCGAGCGTCACCGCGTCCTCGATCGTCTGATTGGCCCCCTGCCCGTGATGCGGCAGCATCGCGTGCGCCGCGTCGCCGAGCAGCACCACCCCGCCGCGATGCCAGCGGTTCAGCGGATACTGCCCGAACAGTCCCCACCGCTGATACAACGTCGTCGCGCCGACCATCTCGCGCACCGCCGGATGCCAGCCCTCGAAAGCCGCGCCGATCCGCTCCCGGGGGATGTCCTCCGTCCACGACTCCCCCGCCCAAGCGTCCGGTTCGTCCAGCACCGCAAGGAAATTCACCACCGACCCGTCGCCGATCGGGTAATGCAGCAGATGCCCGCCCGGCCCCATCCAGAACTGGATCGCGCCCGGGTCCGGCAACGACGGCAACCGCTCCACCGGCACCAGCCCGCGAAACCCGCTCGCCCCCGAATACCGGGCGAGCGGCGCGTCGTCCACCCACTTCCGCACAGTCGAATGCACCCCGTCCGCACCCACCACCACATCCGCGGTTTCGCTTGCCCCGTCAGCGAATTCCAGCCGATACCCCGACCCCTCCGCGACCACCCCGGTCACCCTCCGGCCAAGATGGACCTTGCCGCACGCGCCAGCCAGGATCCGCTGCAACTCCGCCCGATGCACCCCGAAAAACGGCCCAGCGAACCGTTTCTCGTAGGCGTCCCCGATCGGATAAGCCACCACCCGGCGCCCGTCGCGCCAATGCCGGTAGACCAGCTCCGCCGGCACCGCCGAACACGCGGCGAGCTCGTCCCGCAACCCGAGCCGCGCCAGCACCCGGGACCCGTTGGCGGACAACGCCACCGCCGCCCCGACCTCCCGCAATTCGGCCGACCGCTCGTACACCTCCGCCCCGATCCCGCGCTCCCGCAACGCGAGCGCGAGCGTCAGCCCGCCGATCCCGCCGCCGACGATCCCCACCGAGAGTGCCTTGCCCGCCATCAGCCCTCCTCGCCCGTGTACCGATCGGTACAGGAATGGACGGTACGGCGTACCGATCGGTACAGTCAAGGGGTGGATTCCGGGACCGGCCGCCGCGCCGAGCTGCTGCAGCAAGCCGTGGGCTACCTCGCGACGCACGGCCTCGCGGACCTGTCGCTCGCCCCGATGGGCGAAGCGCTGGGGACGAGCAAGCGCATGCTGCTGTACTACTTCGGCAGCCGCGAAAACCTGATCACCGAAGCGATCGCCGCGAGCCGCCCGGACGTCACCGAACTCTTCCACTCCGTGCACGACGAGAAATCCCTCGCCGCAGCCGCGCACGCCCTGTGGGAAGCCATCACCCGAGGCCGCCAGCAACGGCCGATCCACATCCTGTTCCAGGTGCTGGCTTTGGCCCCGACCCAGCCCGAGCGATACCTGGAGGTCGCGCGCGAAGCGATCACCGCGATGGTGGACCCGCTGGTGCCGGTGTACCGGAAACTGGGCTACGCCGAACCCGAAGCAGCCGCCCGGGCCAGCCTGCTGATCTCAGGTCTGCGAGGACTGTGCCTGGACCGGATCGTGACCGGGGACGAGGAGAGGGTGGAGATCGCGGCTCGGGCGTTGATCGCTGCCGCGGTGGCGCCGCCTGCGCCGCAAACGTGAAAGGCTTTGTCTGCATCGGATAGCCTTGCCCGGTGAGCATCTCGGACTTGACCCCGGCAGTGGTCCGTGCGGCGATGGTGGAGCACGAAGATTACGGAGCAGAGGCTTTCTGCGCCCACTACGGCTTCGATTTGTGGTGCGAGTACGCAGTCGTCGATCGCGAGAAACAGTACGGAATCCAAGCCTTGGCCGCGGCCGCGCACGCCTTCTTGCCCGGGCTCCAACCGCTCACGCCGGCCGAGGTCGCCGATCTCGGCGCAGTGAAGGAGCAGCTCACGAAGCTCGGCTTCACCGTGCGAGCCCGCCAGCTGCCGGATTGGTCACGGGACGAGCTGCTCCTGGCTTGCGCCCTCCTGTTCGAGAACAACCGGAAGGCAGCGAGGGCCACCGACCGACGGGTGCGCGAACTGTCCCACCTGCTGCGATCCGCGGTCGCTCCAGGCGAGTACGGCGACAAGTTCCGTTCGGTCAACAGCGTCCAGCGCAAGCTGTACGACCTGCAAACCCGGCTGCGGGAGTACACCAAAGTGCGGACCCGAGGCAGCAAACTGGACGACCAAGTGCTGCAGGAGTTCGAAGACGCGCCAGACGCGATGCTGGCCGAAGCGGAAAAGGTCCGCGACCGGATGGACCGCGGGGCATGGGCCTTGTTCTCCGCGAAGGGCAAGCGCAAGTACGACGGCAACGGCGGTTATCCCGACGTGCTCGGCAAGCAGTACGTCTACGACAACCTCGTCTCCAACTCGCGGCAACTCCGCGTCGGAGACCTCGTCGTGCTCTGGGACACCGAGCGGGTCCACGGGATCAGCCGGATCGAGCACATCGACAGCAAGTCTGACGTGCCCAAGCCGAAACGAGTCTGCCCGAACTGCGGCCGAAGCTATTTCGAGCCGCGCGAATCCCTGCGCCCTCGATACCGGTGTCGGCACAAAAACTGCAACCACCAGTTCGATGAGCCGCGCGAGGAGACGAGGTCGGTTACTCAGTTCGTCGCCTTCTACGGCAGCGGTTACCGCCCGGTCGACGGAAAGATTTCTCGCGAGCAGGTGCTCGAGCGACTGCGCGACGACGCCAAGCAGAACGCGATTCGCCGCCTCGACCACGCCGCGATGCTGGCGCTGCTCGACGAGTCGCCTGTCTCTGCGCCACGCCGCGATGCCCGCCAGCGGAAAACCCCCGCCGGCGGACATCGCAAAGTGGAGGCGAAGGTTCGCATCGGCCAACGCGAGTTCCGGAAAAACCTGCTCGACCAGCACGGCGCGCGATGCGCGATCACCGGTCCGTGCCCCGAGGCGACACTCGAAGCGGCCCACCTGATTTCGTTCGCCGAGAACGAGTCGCACGAGGACGGCCTGCTCCTGCGCGCCGACGTGCACAAACTGTTCGACCGAGGCCTGCTCGCCATCCATCCGGACACGTTCTGCGTCGAGATCGCCCCCGCGCTGGCCGGCGACGGCTACTACCCGACCTTCGAAGGCGTGGCGATCCCTGAAGGTCTGGATCGCGCTGTGGTCCGGGACCTGTATCTCACAGTCACCGCGAAGTGGAAAGAAGAGTAGCTAGCGCTCAAGCACCGCAGGCAACTCCCCCACCGACCCCAGCACATGCGTAGCCCCATGCGCCCGCAACGTCGCCTCGTCATGCGCCCCGGTCAACACCCCCGCCGCCACCGACGCTCCAGCACGCCGCCCAGTCAGCATGTCGAACCCGGTATCCCCCGCCACCGCGACCGCCCGCACGTCAGTGATTCCCAACCGCAGCACCGCGGTCAGCACCATGTCCGGGAACGGACGCCCTCGCCCGCCGGCGTCCGCCGGGCACACCACCAAATCCGCCAGATCCGTCCAGCCGAGTCGCCGCAGCAGCGCGTCCCGCGTCCTGGCCGAGAACCCCGTGCTCAGGCACACCCGCCGCCCCTGCGCGCGCAGCTTTTCGATCGCTTCCTCCGCACCGGGAAGCGGCGCGGCGACCTCAATCGCCTGCGAAGCAAACGCAGTCTCGAAAACCCGGTTAGCCTTCTCCGCCACCCCGTCCTCGGGAAACAACGCCCGGAAGACCTCGATCTTCGACTGCCCCATGGTGTCGCGGACGTAGGCGTCCACGTCCTCCCGCTCCGGAGAGTCCTCAGGTACCCCCGCCGCCGCCAGCGCCGCTGAGAAAGCAGCCTCCACCGCACCGTCGTCGCGGACCGTCGTGCCCGCCATGTCCAGCACGACCAGTTCCACGCCTCGCGTCATCGGGCTTTCTCCATTTCCAGCGCGGTCACCGCGCCGATCAGGGCCATCGTCTCGATGTCCGCCGCGCTGCAGCCGCGCGACAGGTCGTGCAGCGGTGCCGCGACGCCTTGCAGGATCGGCCCGAGCGCGGTCGCTCCCCCGAGGCGTTCGGCGATCTTGTAAGCGATGTTCCCCGCGTCGAGATTGGGGAACACCAGCACATTCGCCCGCCCCGCGACAGTCGACCGCGGTGCCTTGGCCACTCCGACGGCATCCACCACAGCGGCGTCGAATTGCAGTTCGCCGTCCACAGCCACGCCAGGAAGCCGTTCCCGCACCAGGGAAGTCGCCTGACGCACTTTGTCCACTGCGGAATGCTTGGCGCTTCCTTGCGTGCTGAAAGACAGCATCGCCACCACCGGCTCGGTCCCGGTCAGCGCACGGTGCGTAGCCGCCGCACCGACGGCGATGTCGGCCAAAGCCTCCGCGTCCGGCTCAGGAACCACCGCGCAGTCGGCGAAAGTCAGCGATCGCCCGTCCTGCAACAACATCAGAAAACAACTGCTCAAGGTCCGTACGCCAGGCGCGAGACCGACGATCCGCAAACCGGCCCGAAGGACATCGGACGTCGGCCGGGTCGCACCAGCCAGGCACGCGTCCACCCGCCCCAGCGCGAGGAGAGCAGCGGAGAGCGCGACGGGATCGTCGCGGACCGTCTCCATCCGGTCGGGGAACGCCGTGGCCAGCCGCGCGAGGACAGCGTCGTCGGCCGAGAGGGCACCGGTGTCCAGGAACGGCGGCACCGCCAAGCCCAGCTCCGCCGCGGCAGCAGCGATCTCTCCCGAACGACCGACCAGCAGCGGCTCGACCTCGCCGCGCTCGGCCAGGCGCGCAGCAGCGGTGACGGCGCGCGGATCGGCGCCGTCGGCCAGTGCGATCCGCGGCCGGGCGTCGCCGACGCGGTCCCGCCAGGTTTCGGCCAGAGGGGCCATGGTCATCTCGCAAACTCCCTCGCGGACGGCAGTGCTCCCCGTGAGGATGGCGAGCACTGGTCCCAGAGGACAGAGCCAGAACCGTCCCCGATGACGGGTCCAGAACACCTCGCGGCTGGACCCGTCGACCGAGCGGTTTCTGGCACTTTCGCGGTGGCCAGTCCTCCCGCACTCTCGGTCGCACCACACACGGCAGATGGGAGCAGGCGATGAAGATCGGTGTGCCTCGCGAGGTCAAGAACCACGAATACCGGGTGGCGGCGACGCCGGCCGGGGTCCACGAGTTCACCTCGGCCGGCCACGAGGTCTTCGTGGAACGCGGCGCGGGCGAAGGCTCGTCCATCCGCGACGAGGACTACGCCGCGGCCGGGGCGAAGCTGCTCGACCACGCGGACGACGTCTGGGGCACCGCGGACCTGGTGCTGAAGGTCAAGGAGCCGGTCGCCGAGGAATACCACCGGCTGCGTGCGGACCAGCTGCTGTTCACCTACCTGCACCTCGCCGCGAGCGAACCGTGCACCAAGGCCCTGCTCGACGCGGGCACGACGGCGGTCGCCTACGAAACGGTCCAGCTGCCGAACGGCTCCCTTCCGCTGCTGTTCCCGATGAGCGAGGTGGCCGGACGGCTGGCCCCGCAGGTCGGCGCGCAAACGCTGATGCGCGTCAACGGCGGGCGCGGCGTGCTGATCGGCGGCGTCTCCGGGGTTCCGCCGGCCCGCGTGGTCGTGCTCGGCGCGGGCGTCGCCGGGATGAACGCGGTCGCCGTCGCGGCCGGGACCTGGGGCGACGTGGTGCTGTTCGACAAGAACGTGGACAAGCTGCGCGCCGCCGACCGGATGTACCAGGGCCGGATCCGCACCGCCGCGGCGAACTCGTACGCGATCGAGCAGGCGGTGCTGGAGGCCGACCTGGTGATCGGCGCGGTGCTCGTCCCCGGAGCCAAGGCGCCGAGCCTGGTGTCCAACGAAACGGTCTCGCGGATGAAACCGGGCAGCGTGCTCGTGGACATCTCGATCGACCAGGGCGGCTGCTTCGAGGACTCGCGCCCGACGACGCACGCCGACCCGACCTTCCGGGTGCACGAGTCGGTGTTCTACTGCGTGGCCAACATGCCGGGCGCGGTGCCGCACACCTCCACGCACGCGCTCACCAACGTCACGCTCCCCTACGCGCTGGAGATCGCGAACAAGGGCCTGCGGACCGCGGTGCGGGACACGCCCGAACTGCGCGGCGGCGTGAACACGGTGGCCGGGGCGCTGACCTACGAGCCCGTCGCCCGCGCGCACGGCCTGTCCTTCACCGACGTCGCCGACGCACTCGCCTGAGGCCGGCCGGCGCAGCGCGGCGGGGTGGGAAATCCGGCCGCCGCGAGTTACGTTTCAGCCCACCCCGCTGCACGCCGGCCGCTTGGGAGAGCGCACTTGCCCCGCACCTTGATCGAGATCGACCGCTCGTCGGACGAACCGCTGTACCGGCAGGTCCGGCGGGCGATCGAGCACGGGATCGCCATCGGCACGTTCGACCCGGCCCGCCGGCTGCCCAGCTCGCGCGAACTGGCCGTCGAACTGGGCGTTTCCCGCAACACGATCAACCTCGCCTACCAGGAGCTGGTCGCCGAGGGCTACGTGGAAAGCCGCGAGCGCAGCGGATTGTTCGTCAACGGCGAGATGCGCCCGCACTGCGCGGTCGAGGCTCGGGACACCGAATCGCGGATCGACTGGTCCGCGCGGGTTCGCCGGTTCCCGGACGCCGGCGTAGCGCACATCGAGAAGCGCACCGACTGGGCGAGCTATCCCTACCCGTTCCTCGCCGGGCAGGTCGACATCACCGCGTTCCCGGCCCGTTCGTGGACGCGTTGCCTCCGCGACGCGCTCTACCGGCCGCACGTGTTCCACAGCCTGCAGGACAGCGTCGGCTCCGACGATCCGATGCTGGTCGAGATGGTCTGCCGCCAGCTGCTGACCACCCGCGGCATCGAAGCCGATCCGGACGAAGTGCTGATCACCGTCGGCTCGCAGCAGGGCCTCGACCTGCTCGGCCGCGTGCTGCTCGGCCCGGACCAGGTCGTGGCCATCGAGAACCCCGGCTACCTCGACGCGCGGCACATCTTCCTCCGCACCGGCGCCCGCGTGACCGGGATCGACGTCGACTCCCGCGGCCTGCGACCGCCCGAATCGCTCGACGGCGTCGACCTGCTTTACCTCACCCCGAGCCATCAGCACCCGACCAACGCGACCCTCAGCATCGGACGGCGCCGCCAGCTGCTCGCGCAAGCCGCGGCGTCCGGCACGGTGGTGGTCGAAGACGACTACGACAGCGAATTCCGCTACCAGGGCAGCCCCACCCCGGCGTTGAAGGCCCTCGACAACACCGGCGACGCCGTCTACCTCGGCACCTTCTCCAAATTCCTCTCCCCCGGCCTCCGCCTCGGCTATCTGGTCGGCCCGCGCGAGCTGGTCCGCGCGCTGCGCGAAGCCCGCCGGTACGTCCTGCGCCACCCGCCGGGCCAGTTGCAGCGGGCGCTGGCGTTGCTCATCGAAAGCGGCGAGTACCACCGTTCGCTGCGCCGCTACCGCACGAAACTGATGCGCAAGTGGACCGCCACCTCCGCCGCGGTCGCCGAACACCTGCCGTGGGAGCAGGGCCCGTACCCGCCCGGGGGCGTCAGCCTGTGGATGACCGGACCGTCCGAACTGGACTGCCGGGTCCTGGTGGAGCGCGCGGAGGAACTCGGCATCCTCATCGAACCCGGCGACATCTTCTTCCTCGGCGACGACCCGCCGCGCAACCACTTCCGCATCGGCTTCTCCGCCACCCCGCCGTCGGCGATCGAACCGGGAATCCGGCTGCTCGGCGACGTCTGCCGCGAGCTGCTCGGCAGCTGACCGGCGCCGGGGAGCGCCCGCCGCGAATCCGTTGCTTGACAACTGCCTAAAATATATAACATATTTTGCGCAACGAGGGACGCCGTCGGCAGCCGATCCGAAGGGGGCCTCGAAGACGACGAGGAGAACCCGAGATGCTGCGTTTCGACGGCAAAGTGGCGCTGGTGACCGGCGGCGGACGCGGCTTGGGCCGTTCGCACGCCTTGCTCCTCGCCGCGCGGGGCGCCTCGGTGCTCGTCAACGACCTGGGCGGCGACCCGACCGGCTCCGGCTCCAGCCCGCGCCCGGCCGACGAGGTCGTCGCCGAGATCAAGGCCGCGGGCGGAACCGCCGCGGCGAACCACGACGACGTCGCCGCCAATGCCGAAGCCGTGGTGCAGGCCGCGCTCGACGCGTTCGGGAAGCTCGACATCGTCGTGAACAACGCTGGCATCAACGTGCCCGCCCCCATCGGCTCGCCCGGAGCCGTCGACCAGATCCGGCGCCAGATGGAGGTCAACTTCTTCGGCACCGCCGCGATCGCCGCCGCCGCGTGGCCGCACCTGGTCGCCAGCGGGTCCGGCCGCATCGTCAACACCTCGTCGCCGACCATCGTCGGCTGGGAAGGCCAGACTCCTTACGTCACCTCCAAGGCCGCGGTCTTCGGGTTCACCCGGTGCCTCGCCCTGGAAGGCAAGGAGGCGGGGATCCGGGTGAACGCGATCGCGCCGACGGCCTACACCCGGCTGGCCGAGGAAGCCGACCTCCCCGACTCGCTCAAGGAGACGCTGAAAGAAAAGATGCCGCCGTCGATGGCTTCGCAGCTGGTCGCCTATTTCGCCCACGAAGACTGCGCGGTGACCGGCGAGACCTTCTTGACCCAAGGCGGGCACATGCAGCGCATCGCGCTCACGATGAACGAGGGCTACACCAACCCGGACACGACCCCGGAGGACATCGCCGAGCATCTCGCCGCGATCGTCGACGACGCGACCAGCAAGCCGCTCGGCATCGTGGGCAGCGAAGGCGAGGTCTCGCTGCTCGACATCGTCTAGCGCGCCCGCGTCGCGAACTTCGCCGGAGTCCCGCACCACGATTACCGGCGCACCGGCCCTCTGCCCGCCCGGCACCGCACTGGACCCACGCGCGCGTCGCTTTCTGGACCTGTTCGCGAACCAGCTCCCCCGGCACTGTCGTGGGGTCAGGACACGTGGACAAGGAGGTCCCATCGTGGGCGAACCCGCCGCATCCGCTCGTCCGGCCCCCGACCTGGTGGTGCTCGGGGGCACGGTGCTGACCCTGGACCGAGGCGGGACGCGGGCGTCCGCGCTCGCCGCGAGCGACGGCCGGATCACCGCGGTCGGCGGCGACCGCGCGATAGCCGCACTCGCCGGTCCCGAAACGACAGTGCTCGACCTGGCCGGGCGCACCGTCCTGCCGGGTTTCGTGGAGTCGCACAACCATCCGTCGTTCTTCGGCATGGCGCTGGCCGCCCCGGTCGACGCGGGCAGCCCGCCCAACGACCGGATCAGCGACATCGCCGACCGCGTCCGGCAGGCGGCGCGCGATTTCGGGCCCGGCGAATGGATCAAGGGTTTCCGTTACGACGACACGCTTCTCGCCGACAACCGGCACCCCACCCGGCACGATCTCGACCCGGCTTCGCCGCACAACCCGGTCCTGCTCACCCATGTCACCGGCCACTTCTCGGTAGCGAATTCCGCCGCGCTGCGAGCCGTCGGCATCACCGCGGCCACGCCTGACCCGCCCGGCGGGGCCATCGCCCGCGACGAACGCGGCGAACCGACCGGCCTCCTGATCGAAACCGCGGCGTTCCTGGTCAACTCCGCGATGCCGTCACAAGGCCCTGAGGAACTCGCCGAAGCACTCCAGCTGGCTGACGCGGAGTACCTGCGAAACGGCGTCACTTCGGTGCACGACACCGGAATCGGACTGATCGGCGGCGAGCAGGAACTCGCCGCGTACCGGATGCTGACCCGCGCCGGGAAACTGCGCATCCGCATCCACGGCTACCTCTTCCACACCCTCCTGCCCGGCCTCGCCGAAGGCGCCCCGGAACCACCGGACAAGTCGGATCCGCACGGCTTCACCATGAACGGCGTCAAAATCGTCGCCGACGGCTCGATCCAGGGCCGCACCGGCTGCCTGGCCGAGGGCTACACCTGCGACCCCGGCGAACACGGCATGATGCTGCTCCAACCGGACGACCTGTCCCGCCGCATCGCCGCGCTCGACGCCGCGGGCTGGCAGGTGGCCGTGCACGGCAACGGCGACGCCGCGATCGACGCCATCATCGACGGCTACGCCCGCCTGGGCGCGCCCGAAGGCACCGGCCGCCGCCACCGCATCGAACACTGCCAGACCGCCCGCGAGGACCAGCTCGACCGGATGGCCGAAAACGGCATCGCGGCGTCGTTCTTCATCAAGCACGTCTACTACTGGGGCGACCGGCACCGGGACGTTTTCCTCGGCCCGGAACGAGCCCGCCGGATCAGCCCGCTCGCGTCCGCGCGTTCCCGCGGAATCCACTTCGGACTCCATTCCGACACCCCGGTCACGCCAGTGCCGCCGCTGGAAGGCATCTGGTGCGCCGTCGCCCGGCAAACCAGCAGCGGCCAGCTGCTCGGCCCGGAACAGGCCATCGACGTCGAAGCCGCCCTGCGCGGGTACACGATCGACGCGGCTTATCTGGCGGGCGAGGAAACCGTCAAGGGCAGTCTCGAAGTCGGCAAGCTCGCGGACCTCATCGTGCTGTCCGAGGATCCGACCACAGTGGACCCGAGCCGGATCCGGGACCTGACCGTCGACGCCACGGTGATCGGCGGACAGCTGGTCTGGCAACGCGATCCCGTGGCGGCCGGAGGCGTCCGATGATCCGCAGCTGGCCGAGCCTGTGCATCGGGCTGGGCATCCCCGCGATCGCGATCCTCGGCGGAATCCCGCTGGTGGCGGGCTCGGCGGCGACCGTCGCCGGGTTCCCGCTGGTGTTCTTCTGGATGTTCCTCTGCTTTCCGCTGACCACCCTGTGCCTGTGGATCAGCTGGCGGTTCTTCGACCGCCAGCACTATCCGGCCGACCAGCCCGCCGAGAAGGAGGACCAGCCGTGCTGATTCTCATCGTCGCGGTCGTGATGGGACTGTCGATCCTGCTGGCGCTGTGGGCGGGCCGTTCGTCGCGCGGCGGCGGGATCTCCGAATTCCTGGTCGGCGGCCGCTCGTTCCCGCCGTGGCTGCTGTACTTCCTGGCGGTCGGCGAGGTGTACAGCATCGGCACGATGATCGGCTTCCCGAGCGGGATCTACGCCCACGGCGCGAGCTACGGAATCTGGTTCCTCGGCTATATCCTGCTCGCCTATTCGCTGGGCTATTTCCTCGCCCCGCTGGTCTGGCGCGCGGCGCGCAAACACGACGCGATGACCGTCCCGGACGTCTTCGGCCGCCACTACGGCAGCCGGACGCTCGAACTGATCACGTGCGTCACGATGCTGATCGCGCTGGTTCCGTGGGGCCAGTACCAGTTCATCGGCCTGCAAGTCGTGCTGAGCAACCTCGGGCTGACCCTGACGCCCGTGCAGTGCGTCGTGCTGGCCGGGATCATCGCGTTCGCCTACATCGCCGTGTCCGGCATTCGCTCCCCCGCGTTCGTGTCGATCCTCAAGGACGCGTTCATGCTGCTCGGCGTGGTGCTCGTCGGCCTGGCCGCGGTGCTGGCGGCCGGCGGGACGTCCGGGGTGACCGGTCCGGAGGCGCTGGCCAGGGCGCAAACCACCATGGGCGGCCAGGACCTGTGGTTCGCGATGACCACGATCCTGTTCCAGAGCGTGGTGTTCTACCTCGGCTTCGGCGGCGCGTACGTCTTCCCGGCGCGTTCCGAGCGCGCGGTGAAGAGCTCGACGGTGTGGATGCCGTTGTACATGCTGATCTACCCGTTCCTCGTCTTCGCTTCCTACTACGGGCTGAAACACCACCCGGGCCTCAAGAATCCGAACACCGTCTTCATGGTGACCGCGAAAGGCCTTCTGCCAGAACCGGTTCTGGGTCTCGTGGCCGCCGGTGCCGCGTTGTCCGGCGTGCTGGTGCTGTCCGCGACCGCGCTGGCGATCGGCGGCATGGTCAGCCGCAACCTCGCGCCGAACGTCCGTCCGGCGGCACAACGGCGCTGGACAGTCGTGGCAGTGGCGGTCTTCCTGGTGCTTGCCGCGGTGCTGACGTTGACCGCCTCGACGCTCATGCTCACCGTGCTGAACCTGACCTACAACCTGCTCGCCCAGGTCGTGCCGGGCTGGCTCGCGATCCTGTTCGCCCGCCGGGTCCGCACGGCCGCGATCGCGACCGGCATGGTGGTCGGGGTGGTGACCGCGGTCGTCCTCTACGCCACCGGCGTGACGCTCGGCGGCCTCAACACCGGATTGGTGTCGATGGGCGTGAACCTGGTCATCGTGTTCGGCTGGAGCCTGCTCGCCCCGGGCAAGCGGCGCTCTCCGATCGCCTTGGAGCGCACCGAAACCCCCGCTCCGCTCGCCGCGCAGCCGACTGGCTAGCGGCGGGCGATCAGGTCGAGGATCTCGCGGAAGGCACGGAATCCCGTGCCTTCCGCGGCGTCCAGGGCCAAGCTGCGGCGGTAATACGCGCTGAGGTCGAGCCCGACCCCGATCCCGTACACCTCCGTGCCGCTCCGGTCCAGCCCGTCAGCCACCCGCACCAGATGGCGATCGAGGTAGCGCTCCTCATTGGCCAGCACCGTCGCGCCGTCCATCGGGCTTCCGTCCGACAGCACGAAAACCAGCCGCCGCCGGACGTCGCACGCCTGCGCCCGTTCCGCGGCCCAGGCCAGCGCTTCACCGTCGATGCCTTCGCGGAACAGATCAGCCTTGAGCAGCGCCGCGACATCCCGCCGGGCGCGCCGCCACGGTGTCGCAGCGTCCTTGAACACCAGATGCCGACGCTCATTGAGCCGTCCCGGGTGTTTCGGCCGCCCGGCGCGCATCCAGTCCCGCCGAGCCCGGCCGCCGTGCCAGGCACCCGTGGTGAAGCCGAGAATCTCGCAGCTCGCACCGGCGAGATCGAGCGCGCGAGCGAAGAGATCGACCAGCACCGCAACGGTTTCCCGGTGTGCCTTCATCGATCCCGAGCAGTCGAGCAGGAAGGTGACCAGCACGTCCGCGACCGGTTCGGTCCGCTCGACCCGGAACACCCGATGGTCCGAGAGCTTCGCGATCAACCGCGCGAGCGCCCGGCCGTCGATCTGGCCTTCCTCCTGAGCGCCGTCCCATCCGGACCGCTCCGGCTCGGCCAGCACCGCCGTGAGTTCGCGCGCGAGCCGAGCCACGTTGACGCCCTGCTTCGCCACCCGCGCGTCGAGCCGTTCCCGCAACTCGCGCAGCAATTCCGGCCGCACCAACGGTCCCGCTCGATCTTCGCGGTCGTAAGCGGTGGTGAACACCCGGTACTCCCCGGCAGGCACCGGTCCTTTGTGGTCGCCGAGACCCGCGGTACCGCCTTCCTCGCTGCCGGTTTCGTCGTCGAAATCCAGCAGCAAGGCATACGCCGCAGTCTCTTTCTCGTCCTCGGAGTCTTCGGCCTTCTCCGGCTCCAGCAGCGCGGCGACCGCCTCGGCCAACGCTCGCGCGTGTTCGGCGAACGCGGCTTGGTCAGTCCGGTTCCGCCGGAGCCCGGCCAGCTGCGCCCCGATCATCGGCGCGATCGCCGCCCGGGTCGCCTCGATCAGGTCCTCGGTCTCTTCCACGACCGGCTCGCCAGTGATCCGCGCCCGTGCGACCTGCGCGACGGTGTAGATCAGCACGCCCCGCGCCGTCTCGGTCAGTCCACTGTAGTGCGCCGAGAGCGACCAGCGCTCGAACCGCCGCCGCAGATTCGCTGTGACGCCGGGAAAACCGGCCGGTACCAACGTTTCCACCCGGAACTGCTCCAGCAGCTCGAACAGCAGCCGCTCGACGCCGCCGTCCGGCCGCGACCGCCGGTGCAGCTCCCGATCGGACCGGCTCAGGTGCAACGCCATCCCGTCCGCCGCGCCGCGGAACGACCGCACGTCCTCGTCCTCGGCGCGCAAATGCGGCGCGGGCATCGGCACCGCACGGGGGCCGAGATGCAGGCGTCCGCCGCGGAAATGCGCGTCCGGCGACCCGCTGACCGCCCGGATCGCCGCGGCGGACAGCTCCTCGACCTGCTGGCGGTACCGGGTCTCGGGCGTGCTCACGCCGCAGCCAGCTCCAGGTCGAAGCAGCGCTGGAAATACTCGGCGACGACCGGCCGTTCGGCCTCGTCGCATTTGTTCAGGAAGGTCAACCGGAACGCGAGCGCCGGGTCGCCGAAGATCTCGCAGTTCTCCGCCCAGGTGATGACCGTGCGCGGCGACATCAGCGCGGACAGGTCGCCGGCCCGGAACCCCTCGCGGGTCAGCCCGGCCACCGCCACCATCGCCTCGGCGGACTGCCCGGACAGCCGCGGCACGCGCGCCCGCACGATCGCGGCTTCTTCTTCCGGCGGAAGGTAATCCAGCGCCGCGACGATGTTCCACCGGTCGATCTGCGCGTGGTTGAGCCGCTGCACGCCGTGGTAGAGCCCGTTGAGATTGCCCAGCCCGACGGTGTTGGCGGTGGCAAACAACCGGAATCCCGGATGCGGCCGCAGCACGGTGTTGCTGTCGACCAGCGTGAATTTCCCGTCCCGTTCGAGCAGCCGCTGGATGACGAACATTACGTCCGGCCGTCCCGCGTCGTACTCGTCGAGGATCAGCGCCGTCGGCCGCCGCAGCGACCACGGCAGGATGCCCTCGCGGAATTCGGTGACCTGTTTGCCTTCGCGCAGCACCACCGCGTCCTTGCCGACGAGGTCGAGCCTGCTGAGATGCCCGTCGAGGTTCACCCGCAGGCACGGCCAGTTCAGCCGCGCCGCGACCTGTTCGACGTGGGTGGACTTGCCGGTGCCGTGCAAGCCCTGCACGAGCACACGCCGGTTGTGCGCGAACCCGGCCAGCAACGCCAGCGTCACGTCCGGGTTGAACCGGTACGCCGGATCGAGGTCGGGCACGTGCTCGTCCGGTTCGGAGAAGCACGGCACGACCAGATTCGAATCGATGCCGAACGCTTCGCGCACCGCGATCCGGGCGTCGGGACCGTTGCCGCACAACGGGTTCATCAGGGGACCTCCGTCAGGACGAGATGCTGTCGGCGTCGTCGGCCGCCCCCTCGGCCTCGACCTCCTTGATCGCTTCGGCGGCCCGCTGCAACGCGGGGAGCGCCTGCAATGCCTTGTCAGCGGTGAGCCGCATGACCGGCGCCTGCACCGCCACCGCCAGGTTGGACCGCCCGGTGCGACTGGGCACCAGCACCGCCACGCACACGAGCCCGGGCAGGAATTCCTCGTCGTCGAGGGCGAATCCGTCGCGCCGGATGCGGGCGAACTCCTCCTCCAGCGCGTCGAGGTCGGTGACCGTTTTGGCGGTGTACTGCTTGAGCGGCGCGTGCGCCAGCAGCTTGCGCCGCTGCGCCGGGCTCATCTGGGAGAGAATGATCTTGCCGCTCGCCGAGCAGTGGATCGGCACCCGCGAGCCGGGCCGCAGGTAGAACCGCAGCGGCTCAGGAGTTTCGACGCGGTCGAGGTAGACGATCTCGCTGCCCGACAGCGCGGTGATGTTGCAGCTCTCCCCCAGCTCGTCGACGAGATGCTTGAGCACCGCGCGGCGCGCGCCGTGGTGGGTGGCGTTGAGCAGCAGATTCTCCGCGAGGCGGCGCAACCGGTCGCCGGTGCCGTAATGCCGCCCGTCGGCCTGGCGCACGAGCAGGCCCGCGCCTTCCAGCTGCTGCAGCATCCGGTGCAGCGTCGGCTTCGGCAGGCCGGTCTCCTCGACCAGGCTCTGCAGCGTCACCAGCTGGTCCTTCGCCGCGATCAGCTCGAGCAGCGAGAACAGCCGCATGGTCGGGGTGTCTCCGTCGAGGCCCGCGCCGTCCGGCTCGCGCACGAGTTCCACGGCGCTGGTCTTCCGCAACTCACTCACGTTCCGAAAACTAGCACACCTTGTCTCGTTTTCCATCAACTGCCGGTTGACCTCCCGGGCACGGCGTCCTATCGTCCATCGCGTTCAGCTTTCACGAACACCACGTACCGAAAACCAAGACTTTCAGCGTCGAAGGAGTGCATCATGGCGGAGAGGAAGACGGGCGACGGCCGCACCGTCGTCAGCGGGACGGCGAAGATGACCCCGTCGGAGGCCTTCGTCGAGACGCTGGTGGCCAACGGCGTCACCGACATCTTCGGCATCATGGGCTCGGCGTTCATGGACGCGATGGACATCTTCGCGCCGGCCGGCATCCGGCTCGTCCCGGTCGTGCACGAACAGGGCGCCGCGCACATGGCCGACGGCTACGCGCGGGTCAGCGGCCGGCACGGCGTCGTCATCGGGCAGAACGGGCCCGGCATCAGCAACTGCGTTACCGCGATCGCCGCCGCGTTCTGGGCGCACAGCCCGGTCGTGATGATCACGCCGGAGGCGGGCACGATGGGCACCGGGCTGGGCGGCTTCCAGGAGGCCAACCAGCTGCCGATGTTCCAGGAGTTCACCAAGTACCAGGCGCACGTCAACAACCCGAAGCGGATGGCCGAGTACACCGCGCGGGCCTTCGACCGGGCGCTGTCGGAGATCGGCCCGACCCAGCTGAACATCCCGCGCGACTTCTTCTACGGCGAGATCGAGACCGAGATCCCGGAGCCGCAGCGGCTCGACCGCGGCCCCGGCGGCGACAAGAGCCTCGCCCAGGCCGCCGAACTCCTGGCCACCGCCGAATTCCCGGTGATCATCTCCGGCGGCGGGGTGGTCATGTCCGACGGCGTCGAGGAGTGCCAGGCGCTCGCCGAACGCCTCGGCGCGCCGGTCGTCAACAGCTACCAGCACAACGACAGCTTCCCGGCCAGCCACCCGCAGTGGTGCGGCCCGCTCGGCTACCAGGGCTCCAAAGCCGCGATGAAGCTCATCTCGCAGGCGGACGTGGTGATCGCGCTCGGCACCCGGCTCGGCCCGTTCGGCACCCTGCCCCAGCACGGCATGGACTACTGGCCCAAGAACGCGAAGATCATCCAGATCGACGCCGACCACAAGATGCTCGGCCTGGTCAAGAAAATCACCGTCGGCATCTGCGGCGACGCGAAGGCCGCCGCCGCGGCGCTGACCGAGCGCCTCGCCGACCGCACCCTCGCCTGCGACGCCACCCGCGGCGAGCGCGCCGCGCGCACCAAGGCGGAGAAGGACGCGTGGGAGGAAGAACTCTCCGAGTGGACCCACGAAAAGGACCCCTACTCCCTCGACATGATCGCCGAGCAGGAGCAGGAGGAAGGCAACTGGCTGCACCCGCGCCAGGTCCTGCGCGAACTGGAGAAGGCCATGCCGCCGCGGGTGATGGTCTCCACCGACATCGGCAACATCAACTCCGTCGCGCACAGCTACCTCCGTTTCGAGGAGCCCCGGTCCTTCTTCGCCCCGATGTCCTTCGGCAACTGCGGTTACGCGCTGCCGACCATCATCGGAGCCAAAGCCGCGGCGATGGACCGGCCAGCGATCGCGTACGCCGGTGACGGCGCGTGGGGCATGAGCATGGGCGAGGTCATGACCGCGGTGCGGCACGACATCCCGGTCACCGCAGTCGTGTTCCACAACCGCCAGTGGGGCGCGGAAAAGAAGAACCAGGTCGACTTCTACGACCGCCGGTTCGTCGCGGGCGAACTGGAAAGCGAGAGCTTCGCCGGGATCGCGCAGGCGATGGGCGCGGACGGCATCGTCGTCGACAAGCTCGAGGACGTCGGCCCGGCGCTGCGCAAGGCCGTGGACGCGCAGATGAACGAGGGCCGCACCACGGTCATCGAGATCATGTGCACCCGCGAGCTGGGCGACCCGTTCCGCCGCGACGCGCTGTCGAAGCCGGTGCGGTTCCTGGAGAAGTACCAGGACTACGTGTAATCGCGCACTGGGTAATCCCGCACCGGGTAATCCCTTTTCGCGAGCCGAGAACCGGCCGGGCCCCGCGCCCGGCCGGTTTTTCGCGTCCCCGCATGGAATCTGGCACCGGCGATCGGCCGCTTTCTGGCTCTGGGCGGGGGCCAGAAAGATTGCGATCGTCGACACATTCCCGTTCTCGCACACACAGGAGGTCGCCAGGTGAACGTCACGGAGCTGCGGGCCACTGCCCGCCGACACCTCGGGCCGCACTTCACGCGCAAGGACACCTGGCAGAGCGACTTCCCGGTGTTCGTCCGCGGCGAGGGCAGCTACCTCATCGACACCGAGGGCCGCCGCCACCTCGACGGTCTCGCCGGGCTGTTCTGCGTCAACATCGGCCACGGCCGCGCGGACATCGCCCAGGCCGCGGCCGAGCAGGCCGGCTCCCTCGCCTACGCCAGCAACTGGGGCTCCGCGCACCCGCCGTCCATCGAAGCCGCCCGGATCATCGCCGACCTCGCTCCCGGCGACCTCGGCACGACGTTCTTCGTCAACTCCGGTTCGGAGGCGGTCGAAACGGCGCTGAAGTTCGTCCGGCAGTACCACCGCAGCCAGGGCGCGCCCGAGCGGACGAAGATCATCAGCCGCGAAATGGCTTACCACGGAACGACGATGGGCGCGCTGTCGGTCACCGGGCTGCCCAAGATCAAGGAGCCGTTCGGCCCGCTGCTGCCCGGGATCCGGCACGTCCCGAACACCCTCGGCTTCACCGGCGACTGCGGCCCGGCCGACCAGCTGGACTGCGTCCGCGCCATCGAGGCGGTCATCCTTGAAGAAGGCCCCGAGACGGTCGCCGCGGTGTTCGCCGAGCCGGTCCAGAACGGCCGGGGCGCGCTGGTCCCGCCGGAGGGCTACTGGCCGGCGCTGCGGGCGCTGTGCGACAAGTACGGCATCCTGCTGGTCTCGGACGAGGTCATCTGCTCGTTCGGCCGCCTCGGCCACTTCTTCGGCCACGGCCTCACCGGCGTAGTCCCGGACCTGATCACCTTCGCCAAGGGCTCCACCTCGGGCTACGCCCCGCTCGGCGGCGTGATCGTGCGGGAGCAGCTGGTCACCGAGCTGTACGACTCCCCGAAGGGCGGCGTGTTCACCCACGGCGCGACGTGGGGCGGCCACCCGGTGTCGACGGCCGTCGCGGTCGCCAACATCAGCGCGATGCGCGACGAGAAGGTCCCCGAGCACGTCCTCGCGGAGGGTCCGAAGCTCCACGCGGCTTTGGAGTCGCTGAAGGACGCGCACCGGTGCGTCAAGGACGTCCGCGGCACCGGGTTCTTCTACGCGATCGAGCTGATGGCTGATCGCGACGGCGGCCGCGAGCTGACCGACCAGGAGTCGCTGACGGTCCTGCGCGAGGTCCTGCCGGAGTCGTTCCGCCGCACCGGGGTCATCCTCCGCGGCGACGACCGGGGCGCGACCATGCTGATGATTTCGCCGCCGCTAGTGGCCGACACGGACGTGCTGGACGAGCTGCTGCACGGCGTCGACGGCATGCTCACCGACGTGGAGAAGGCGATCCAGCCCTGACGGATAGCGCTGCCGGGCGCTGGGTACCCCTTTGTTCCAAGGGTGCCCGGCGCCCGTCCTGCTGTCCGGAACCGGGTCGTTCTGGTACCGGAGCATCGCTAGCATCTGGCTCTCGCGGAGGGGCCTGTTCCTTCCTACGGTGACGGGAACCACACAGCAGCTCTCAGCGACATCGCGGCGGCGGCCGGCGCGGGGACATCGAGGTCCCCCGGCGCCGCCGGAAGGAGGAGACGTGGGTTCTGCACCGGAAACAGCCGCCGAGAGCGGCCTCAAACCGGGTCTCAAGCAACGCCACATGAACCTGATCGCACTGGGCGGCGTGATCGGAGCCGGCCTGTTCGTCGGAAGCGGCGTGGTCATCCAGTCGGCCGGGCCCGCGGCGGTGGTCTCGTTCCTGATCGCCGGGCTGATCACCGTGCTCATCATGCGGATGCTGGCCGAGATGACCGTCGCGCGGCCCGCGCTCGGCTCGTTCTACGTCTACGCCAGGGAGGCGATGGGCAACCGGGCCGGCTTCACCGTCGGCTGGATGTACTGGTACTTCTTCGTGATCGTGGTGGCCGTGGAAGCGGTCGCCGGCGGCCGGATCCTGCAGCTGTGGCTGCCGGACGTGCCGCTGTGGGTGCTCAGCCTCGGCCTGCTCGTGCTGCTCACCGCCACGAATCTGGTCTCCGCGCGGTCCTACGGCGAGTTCGAGTACTGGTTCTCGTCCATCAAGGTCATCGCGATCCTGGTGTTCCTGGTCGTCGGCGCCCTGTACCTGTTCGGCGTCTGGCCCGGCTCGCACGGAGGCGTCGGCAACCTGGTGTCGCACGGCGGATTCGCCCCCATGGGCATCGGCGCGGTGCTGGCCGCGGTCGTCCCCTGCGTCGGCTTCTACACCGGAGCCGAGATCGTCACCATCGCCGCAGCCGAATCCGCCGAACCGCGCCGCGCGATCGCCAAAGCCATGCGCTCCATCGTGTTCCGGGTCGTGCTGTTCTACGTCGGTTCAGTCTTCGTCGTGGTCGCGATCAAGGCCTGGAACTCGCCCGACACGGCGGTCAGCCCGTACGCCGCGGTTCTGGACGTACTCGGCGTCCCGGCTGTCGCGACGATCATGAACGCGATCGTCCTGACGGCGGTGCTGTCCTGCCTGAACTCGGCGCTGTACACGTCCTCCCGGATGCTGTTCGCGCTGACCCGCAACGGCGACGCCCCGAAGATGTTCACGAAGCTGTCCCGCAGCGGCGTGCCTCGCCGGGCCATCATCGCCGGGACCGTCGTCGGCTACGTGTCGGTCATCGCCGCTTACACCTCGCCGAACCTGATCTTCCAGTTCCTGGTGAATTCTTATGGAGCGGTCGCGCTGTTCGTGTACCTCGCCATCGCGCTCGCCCAGGTCCGCCTGCGGAAACGCCTGCAGAACACCGATCCGGGCGCACTCTCGCTGAAAATGTGGCTCTTCCCGTGGCTGAGCTACGCCACGATCGCGCTGATGGCGGCGGTCATCCTGGCCATGGCGTTCCTCCCGACGACCCGCTCGCAGTTCTGGCTCAGCGCGGTGACTTTGGCGCTGATCCTCATCGCCTACCAGTTCCGGAAGCGCCGTCCCGCGCCCGCGGTTGCCGCGGAGACAGACTCTTCGCGGGGCGAGGCCGGGGTCGCTTCGCCCTGACGCTTCTTTCGGCCCGGAGGGGCTGGCCCGCCGGTCTTCGGCGGCCAGCCCCTTCGTCCCGTCTGGCTCCCCGCGATCTACCCGGCTGACGCCCCTCGATCTTCCCGGCTGGCACCCCGCGATGCCGCGATTCTGGACCTACCGCCCCGGCCAGCCGTGCCCCAAGGTGAAGCGGTCCGCCCGCGCCGTGGAGGTCTGATGCCGCATCCGTTCCGGGTCCCCGCTCCCCCGGCCCGCCGATGACCTTCTGGCAACTGCCCCCGGCGGCGATGGCCTTCGCCGTCGCCGCTTTGCTCGCCGGGGGCCTGATCCGCGGCTACTCGGGCTTCGGCGCGTCCTTGGTGTGGGTGAGCTGCCTGTGCCTGGTGCTCCCGCCGCCCGCCGTCATCCCGAGCACGCTCCTGCTGGAAGTAGCCTCCAGCGTGACCTTGCTGCCGAAGTCCTGGCCGGACGCCCACCGCCCGTCCGTCCGCTGGCTGCTCGCCGGCGCACTCCTCGGCCTGCCGACCGGCATCTGGTTCCTGGCCGCCCTGCCGGAACGCGCGACCAGACTGACCGTCGGCCTGGCAGTCGGAATCTCCGCGCTGGCCCTGGCCTTCAGCCGCCGAACCCGCCGCCTGCCCGGCCGCGCCGCGTGCGCAGGCATGGGAACCGCGTTCGGAGTCCTCAACGGCGCCTGCGGAATGGGCGGCCCGCCAGTCGTCCTGATGTACCTGGCGTCCCCGCTGCCGATGGCGGTCAACCGCGCGAGCCTGGTGGTCTTCTTCCTGGCCGCCGACCTGATGACCGTCGGCACCGCCAGTCTCGGCGACCTGCTCACCGCCGACGTCCTCTGGCAGACCGCAGTCTTCCTCCCCGTCGCGCTGACCGGAATCGCCGCCGGAACCTGGCTGTACCACCGCGGCCGCGGGGATGTCCGCCGGATCGTCCTGGGAATCCTCGCCGTGCTGTCACTCGCCCTCGTGGGCCAGGCGGTCGTCGCATGACCCACCCCGCCCCTCCCGGCCGCGCCGAGCCCCACCAGGCGGCCATATGATCCTCGGCGCCCTAGCCGTCGCCTTCGCAGGCTTCATCGGCGGCCTGACCGGATTCGGCGCTTCACTGGTCGGCACCCCCTTGCTGCTGCTCATCGGATTGCCGCTGCCGCAAGTGGTCGTGATCAACCTGATCACCACCATGATCACCAGACTCGCCGTACTCCACCGCGAACGAAACCACATCGCCTGGCGCCGCGTAGCCGTTCTAGGCGCCGCCAGCCTCCCGGGTGCCGCCGCCGGGGCACTCACCCTGCACCTGCTCCCACCCCACGCACTCCGCATCTTGGCCGGAACCGTGGTCGTACTCTCCGGCCTGCGCCTGCTACTCCGCCCGACCCGTGAAGCCCACCCCGCGACCCCGCTCAAGCAAACCGTCGCCGGCCTGCTCGGCGGCTACCTCTCCACTACGACTTCCCTGAACGGCGCACCGCCAGCCGTCCTGCTCGCCTCCGCAAACGTCCCACCACGAACCTTCGTCGGCGATCTAGCGGGCTACTTCGTGGTGACGAACTGCCTGTCCCTGCTCCTGCTGGTAACCGCGGGCCAGTTCGACACCACGGACCTGGCGACCCGCCTGCCGATCCTCATCCTGGCCGCCCTGGCAGGCAACATCCTCGGCGGCCGCCTCATCGGCCGGGTCCCGCGCTTGGTGTTCGACCGGGCGATCGTGGGTTTGATCGTGGTGTCCGGCATGATGACGATGATCAGCGCCTGACCCGGCAGGATCAGCTCAGACCGGCCCCTCAGTCCATACAGCAGGACTATTGCGGCACAAAACAAAAAGAGGCGGTCTCGATGACCGCCTCTCCGTCTACTACTTCTGTGTCCGAGGGGCATGGCGCACCTGTCGGTGAATGGCAGGTTGTTCCTCGGATTCAACAGTCTCGGCGACACCCCCGACTAGTCGCTCTGGCAGCTGAACAAGGGCTCATTGTCATAGAACGCGAGCAGTTGGCGCACGACCCCGGCGGAGGCACCCGAGTCATCTTTCAGTTGCTGGAACTCGTCCGCCCCTCGGCCGACAGAGGCTGAGATGACAGGCCCACGAGGGCGCTATGGGGAGCAGTTGTTCCACTCGGGGCGTGATGAGGAACGCGAGCGACTCCTCGCACTGGCAGCCGCGTTCGACCCGGCCACGCGCGCGAGGCTGGCGGCGCTGGACATCCAAACGCGCTGGCGATGCCTGGACGTCGGCGCGGGCTCCGGCACTGTTTCCCAGTGGTTGGCGCCCCGCTGCGGCGAAGTGGTGGCGGTCGATCGCGACACCCGGTTCCTCGACGGCCTGGAGAGCACGGGTGTACATGTGGTGTCGGCGGATGTCCTCGATGACAGCGTGGACTGGGGCGTGTTCGATCTCGTGCACGCCCGGTTCGTGTTGATGCACCTGCCTGAGCGCGACCGCCTGCTCGCCCGGCTCGTCCAGTGGACACGACCGGGGGGATGGCTGGTCCTCAGCGACTCCGTCGACCTGGGCACTACCACCTCGCCTACCGACAAGTGATGGCAGCGCTCTGGCAGGCTTTCGCCGACACGATCGGCACTGACATCAACTACGGCCGCAACTACCCCGAGGCGCTGGCCGCAGCCGGTGTCCTCACCAATCTCAACGCGGCTGTGGACATGCCTGCCACCGCCGCCGACACCCCCATGGCGAAGTTCTGGGAGCACACCTTGCGTCAATGCCGGTCCCAGATCCTCGCCACCGGAATGGTCGACAACACCACCATCGACGCGACGCTGGAATATCTCGCCGCGCACGGCACCTGGGACATTTCTCTAGCCATGATCACCGCCTGGGGCAAACGACCGGAATCATCATGATTCGCACCGGCCGCGAGACTTCGAATTCCAGCGCCAGCCTCCGCTCCGGCGGCAGCTTGCTTCCGCCCGGATACCTGCCGCCGGACGCCCCCGGAAAAGCTCGTCACAAGTCGTACTTCCGCCGCGACGAGGATCTGGAGTTCGCGCTGGCGATGACTTCCCAGCGGGGGCGCGCTGCTTTCGGTTACGAGAAGGCTGATCTTGCCGCAGGCCACGTCGCCGATTTGCTCGTGCTGCCAGCTGAGGCGCTCGGCAAGCTGGGGTGCTTCCGCCTCCGCGCAGCCTGGCGATAAAGCGAGGAAGGACCGTAGCGCGCGACGGGACGCCCTTCCCTGATCGGGTAATTCGAAATGAGAGCCCATCCCGCATGACCGGCGCCGATCGCCGTCGCGGCTTCGCGCAGCACCGGAAGTTCGCAACGGCGACCGGACTGTCGCAGTGGAGGCCGGTCTGCTGATCGCGGACCTGCCGAATGAGGTCGACCGCGGCCGACCTCATTCGGCGCGAGGTGCACTCGCCGCCGTATCCGCCCAGGTGGTGGACACGATTGCGGCCGGATGCGAGAAGCGGTCCACTCGGCCCCTCCACTCTTCTCGCGGAAGGAACCTCATGTCCGTCACCGACGAGCTTCTGGCCAACAACGCCGTGTACGCCGCGAATTTCACCGGGCCGCTCCCCCTGCCGCCCGCCAAGCACGTCGCGGTGCTCGCTTGCATGGACGCCCGCCTCAACGTCTACGGGGTTCTCGGTCTCAACGAAGGCGACGTGCACGTCATCCGCAACGCGGGCGGCGTCGTCACCGAGGACGAGATCCGTTCCCTCGCCATCAGCCAGCGGCTGCTCGGCACCACGGAAATCATTCTGATCCACCACACCGACTGCGGCATGCTCACTTTCAGCGACGACGAATTCCGGAACTCGATCCAGCGGGAAACCGGCATCAAACCAGCTTGGGCAGCCGAGGCTTTCACCGACGTCGAGGAAGACGTCCGCCAGTCCGCCGCGCGGATCCGGACCAGTCCCTTCATTCCGCACCAGGATTCGGTCCGGGGCTTCGTTTTCGACGTCGCCACCGGGAAACTCGCCGAAGTCCGCTAGGCGAGGAACGCGTGCGGGTCGGTGTGGAGCGCGTCCAGTTGCACCGTCCCGGCGGCGACGCCGAGAAGGTTTCGGCCGGGGAAACTCGTCGAGAGCGCTCGGCTCGCCGCGTCGACGCGTCCGCGGGACCGTGCCGATACCTCCGCGTGCCCGGCGCGCCGAGCGGAAGGTGCGCGACGGTGCCCGCCGCCGAGCCCGGGCCGCGGTACAGCCGTCCGCCGGACACGATCGCGGCGTCGATCACGTTGCCGACGAACAGATGCACCAGCGATCCGCAGTCAAGAATGTTGCCGAACATCGCCTCCGCCGAGGCCAGCGCGCAGGCGTGCCCGTCGACCCGGGTGGGCAGGCCGGACAGCTCCGCCAGGACTGGCCCGGCGAGCACGTCGTGCCAGTCGAGCGAGGAATGCTCGACGAGGACGCTGTCGCCGCCCTCGCCCGCGCGACCAACTGGCACAAAGCTTCCTACAGCAAGGAAAACGCCTGCGTGCAAGTTGGATCCGTCACCGGTCTGGTGGGGATCCGCGACACCAAGCTCGGTGCCGCGAGCCCGATCTTGGTCTTCGGCTCCGCCGAATGGGACGCGTTCGTGCGCGAGAAGGAGGCCCATCAGGGTAAGGGAGACCGGCTGGAAGCGGCTGGTGCTTTCTTTCTCTCGGAGGTAGACGAGACATTCGTCGGGGTCGAGGTCTCGGGGGCGTAGCGCGAGTGCGCCGCCGCGGCGGCCCGCGGTCTCGGTGTGGAGACGCAGGAGGACGGTGTCGAGATTTGGGGGGGGCGTCGCCGGTCTCGGCGGCGACGGTATTGATCTCGGTCAGCTCGTCGGAGATCAGGGCGCGGCGCAGCGAGGGCAGTCGTCGGGGTTTCGCGACTTTGAGTGCGGGGGTTCTGGAGTACGGTGATGAGTTCGTCGTCGACGGCATGGCGGTAGAGGCAGCGCAAAGCGGCGATGAAATTCTCCACGGCGTAGCGGCCGCCGTGGGATTCGCTCCGCACTATCGCATTCGCACGGGATTGCTCGGCGAGCGCCTTGCTCTCCGACGGCGTGGGTTCGTCGATCCTCCGATCGCCCCATACTGCCTCGGCCTGCGTCCAGTAGATGGAGTAGGAGCGTGCGGCGTCCTGCTCCGGGGATGAGCGGTGGCACAACGGCGGTCATGCGGACCACCGTCCGGAGACCGTGACAAGGCTGGTCAACTAGAAAAGCCGACCACCCTTGTGCTGGGTGATCGACTGTTGCGAGATTTGGGGAAATCTCACCAGTTTTGGTGTCCGAGGGGCGATTGCACACTAACCACACGACTGTCGCTTCATTCACGAACGGGATGTCTCTGACAAGCTGTCGCTGACCCCAGAGAGCCTGGAGCCAGCGACCACCTGCGAACTGGCGCGGCGCAACGCGAAGGTTTCCCCTTCGCGATCGTGAGCGGCCCGGTGCAGGGAGAGGCTGCGTTCGGCGTGCCGCAGGCCGTGGCGGAAGGCTTTCAGCCTGGTGCTTAACTCGCTGAGGTTGCCCTCGACCACCGCTTCCAGCCGTCCCCGTTGAGAACCCGCCGACAGCGGGAGCGCCGCCAGGAAACGGTCACGTGCCTGCACGTGCTGTCCCTGCTCCATCAGTGCTAGGCCAAGGTTGTTGAGCGCCCATGCCTGCAGTTCCCGAGGTCACGGGCAAGACCGAGTCCTTCCAGCGAGGCGTCGTCGGCCTGTCGCCAGCGCCCGGCCGCCAAATGCGTCTCGCCCAGGTCCAGCAGCGCGTGAACTTCGACGGTGCGATCTCCGCCGCGACGCGCAGCGGTCAACGCTCGGCGGGAAAGGTCGAGCTGGTTTTCCTGCCGCCCCAACCGGTACAGGATCCCCTCGGCAGCGGTCGCGAGCAGGAGGGTGAGCGGTATGCGGCCATGCCGGTCGACGTCGCGGGCCGCGGCCACCAAATTGTCCCCTTCGCTCTCAGCCCATGCCCAAGCCCGCGCGGCGTCAGGCCTGCGGGGACCTGCTCGGTCGCCGACGGCATCCTGACCGACCGGTCCGTCGGGCTACCGCTGCCGGACCGTCCTGTACGCCTGTCCTTCACCCGTCATCGCGACCCGCGGGCGTCGGCATCGCCGCAGCCAGCAGTTGTTCGCGCTCACCGGTTTCCAGGCCGAGCGCATCCGCGGCCCGCTGCACGGACATGATCTGCGGATTCCGGTGCTGGCCCGTTTCCCATCGGCGGATTGTGCGTTCGGACAGTCCGGCCTTGTCCGCCAGCTTTTTCTGCGTCAGATCGCGTTGCTCCCGATGATGCCGCGGCGCGACGCCGAATGGCGCATCCACAATTGCCCCCTGTTTGCGAGCGATGTTTACCCTCCGCGCGAAACAGTAGTGCAGGCGACACGGCAGACACCGCCGGAAGGCGACCGCCCGCACGCGACTCCCGCCGGTTTCCCAAGGGACGCGAATCCGGTCCCGGACATAGATGGCCGGTCCCGTTTCCTAGCCTCGGGAAAGGATTTCCGCCAGGATGGACCTCGGTCGGGCTGCGGGCACGGACGGCTCGGCGAGCAAGCCGAGAAGCCGTTTCGGGCGGGACGATCCACTCGGCCTCGGCTTGGCTTTCCTCCAGGAAATTCGACACGGACGACCGCGTAACACAATTCGTGCGTCGACATTTCGACGACACCCGGACGCGGATCCGGTACTGCGCGGGCATCCACTGTCACGGCAATCGGGTAAAAAGAGGAGAAATGATGGCAACACGACGTTTCGCTGCGTTTTCGGCGGCGGTTCTCGGCGCGGCCGGGCTCGGTGCCCTGGGGCTCGCGGCTCCGGCGGGAGCAACCTCTGCGGGCCCGCATCGAGCCGAGGGCATGATGAACGTCGCCCGGTTCGACGCCGCGGTCGCCGCCGCGCACGGCTACGAGATCCGCACCAACCCCGACGGCGCCCAGTACTCGGTGCGCAAGGGCGCCCCCGCCGGTTCTCCGCCAGCCAACGTGGTCACCGGCAACTGCGGCAGATCGTGGGTGTGGGAGGACGGCATCGGCAACCTGCGGGTCCGCCTGTCCACCGGATTCTTCGTCCGGCTCGCGACCGTCAGCCGGTCGTGGGACGTCACGCTCGACGACAACGGAGGCGAAAGCACCCAGCCCTTCTCCGGCGACGCCACCGGACCATTCTGGAACGAGGACCGCACGGTCCCCGGGCTGACCGCCGACCCGGGCTACGCGGTGGTCAAGGGCGGCGGCGCGAACTTCGCGGTCCTCGTCGACGGCGCGGTCTGCTATTCCGGCGGGCCCTCGGCGAGCACTACCATTTTCTGAGCACACCCGAAACGCCTGCATCCGACCAAGATCCGCGATTGCGAGCGCTGCATGCACGCTGACGACAGCGGGGCCCCGACACCACGGGGCCCCGCCCTCGCCGACTACCTCGCCCGCTTCCCCTGCCCGCTCATGACGCCGCACGAAAGCCTCGGACTCGGCCCGGCCGCCGGCTGGAACGTCCAGGGCGTCGACGCCGTGGTCTCCGCACTGGAACTGCTCTACGACAGCCATGGCCGCTACCAGCTGATGGTGAAGACCGTCCGTTCCCGCGACGGCCTCGATCCCCGCGGCCTGCCGATCGACACTGTCGCCGACCTGCTGAGCAACTACCTCTGCCGCGCCGACGTCGTCGCCCACCCCGACCGGTACCGCTTCACCCCGGACAACCTCGACCGGATGGCACTGCCCGACCCCGCCGCCCACCGCGAGCGCTACCAGCGCATCCAGCACGCCGCCGACCAATCGCCCGTCACACGAGTGACGGTGCGCTGCGACGACATCCCGACCGCCGGGCAACGCACCGACGCCCTCGGCGCCTCCGTGCTCGAACTGCCCTGGAAGGACGGCACGACCGTCTGGTGCGCCGGCGCGCCCGACATCCTCGACCGTCTCGTTCTGCGCACCGCCACGCCCGACGACCTCGAGCACTTCTGACCAGGACTGGGCGCGGGCCGGGCCGCAGGCCCTTCCCTGCCGCGCTTCTAGTCCGATGGTTGATCGAGGCGGCGTTGTTCCGCCGCGGCCAACGGGGGCTCGGTGCATGCCGGGGCCGCTGGCCTCGGAGAAGGACGTGGAGGTCCTCGTCGGCGACGGCGGTGCCCGGCGCGTCGTGCGCCACAGCCCCGTCCTTACGGATCAACGCCTCAGGCCGGGGTTCGATGCAGGGGGATCACCGCGTGCACCTGCAGCCTCGCCTCGGCACGGCCGTCGCGCACCGGCCAGGGCCGGCACTCGGCTTCCCGCTGACGTGCCGTCATCGCCGTCTCCGCGTCCGCCTGGTATCCGGGAACCACCACCACAGCCTCACCTTCCGGGTGCCGGATCGAGCGGTGCAAGAACAACTCTGACAAGCCATGGACCGCTGCCTCCGCCTCCGCCGCGCTGTCCCAGATACAGACGAGGATCGGGCTCTTCAGCGTCTTCAGCGCGGGCTGCGCGTGCTGGCCGACTCGTTCCAGGACCCAGCCCGTCGCCGGGACGCCCAGTCCGTCGACGGGCTCCGCGTTTCGCCTGTCCGCGCGCCGGTCCTCGATCTCGGCTTCCGAGGCGACGACGGGTTGCAGCCGGCACGGAGCACTGGGCGTGAGCAATGCCACCGGCCGACAGCGCCAGCCTGATCTGCGCGCCGACCGCGGGCATCGGTTCGAACTGCACCCTGTCCCGCCGAGGCGGTGGGTACCTTCTCGCGCAGGCACCCGCAGCGACACGAGCCGAGGCTTGCCGCGGGACAAGATCGCAATGTCTGGGCAGGCCAGCCCGCCCTTTCTCGTAGGGCAGGTCGCGCCGGGCGGCGGTCAGGTGACACCCCGCACCCCCATGGAATGGCGGGTCGATGCTGGCCACCGCCGGGCGATCAACCCGAACCGGGCAACGCCCGACCGCGGGCAAGCGCTTCGCACTCGCGCCACATCAGCCGGAACTGCCCGGCGAGCCGTCGAGGGTCTCGCAAACACCTCGATCGACGGGATCGCCGCGAAGGCACGCGCGAATCCGCCTGCCGATCAGCGGACAAGCGCCGACCCGGCATGCCGACGCGACCGAAAAGTCGATGCGAGGCCCAGCGGTCGTTTGCGATCATCGAGGCGTGCCACAGTTGACCTACCTCGAAATGACTGACGCGCGCGAGCTGCGCCCCTCCGCGCCCGCCGTCGACGGACGCTTGAAGCTGATCCCCGTCGAGGGCGACGAAGTCCGCACGCTGACCCTCGCCGTCGGACGCGGCTTCTCCTGGCCGAGCCAGCAATGGGACCACCAGCAATGGCGTTCCTACCTCGACGACCAGACCCTGCGGCATTGGGCCGGCATGCTCGACGACAAGGCCATCGGCTTGCTGTCCCTCAATCTCCAGAACGCACCGGATATCGAAATCGACTCATTCGGCCTCCTGCCCGAACACATCGGCCAAGGCCTCGGCGGGATGTTCCTGACCGAGGCACTCCGGATGACCTGGGCATTGCCCGCGCGGAGAGTCTGGCTGCACACCTCCAGCGACGACCATCCCCACGCACTCGCCAACTACCTCGCACGAGGATTCCGCCCCTTCGACCAACCGTAAGGGAAAGCCGCCCCACGTGAGACGCAGCGGCGAAGCAACGGACATGCACGCGTCACCGAGCGCGGCCCTCGCCCCGCGAGCATCGCCCGCTCTTCGCGAATCGGTCTCGGGAACGACGAACAGATCGGCCCGGGATCGACAATCCAGACATCGTCTTCGTCCTCATCAACCCACCCAGTCCCGAAACCTTGCCGATACGCGGTTCCGAACCGAACCAATCGCACCACCCGATCGCGGGCCCGGCAGGTTCTCCCGTCCTCGCTCCTGCCCCGCCTTCCCGCCGACACCGGCGAACCGGACCGATCTTGGCCGCAAACCTGCCCCGCTCGCTCATGCGGACCTCGACCTCGCCGATCCTCACCGAAACCGCGGCCCTTGGCTGAACCGGGTCGCGCGGCCGAACTGGTGAAAACCCTCAGACCAGCGCGCCGCCACCACTCCAGCCCAGCCCCGTCAGACCGCGGCTCGGCACGGGACCCAATCCGCGCGAAGGTCGATTCGACGGTGCCTGGAGGACGAAACCGACGCGCCGCCCAGTTGGACAACTGCGCATTCACCTCCTGGCCAAGGCTCCCGTACCCGTGCGAGCAGGCTCGTCCCGATTCGCAAGTCGCCACCACTGCCTGGCACCGTTGGCCGCCGCGAGCAGCAACCAGGCCGCCGCTGGCGGTTGTGGTGCTGCTGGGGGTGCGGTGCAGGCGCTAGCGGCGAAGGTCACCGATCCGTATGACTAGGCCAACAACGTGTAGCTCCCGGGCCAAGCCGGGACACGCGTCTCGACCGCGACCGTGGTGGACGCGTGGAAATTGACATTCGACGCGCTGACCGACGACACCCCGCACTCCGACGCTGGCCCTCAGCTCGAGCGCTCGACCTTGCAACAGCAGCAGAGCTAAGGCTCGCTGATCGTGGCCTACCAGCCGTGCCGTGAGTAGGTGCGCTTCGAGGCCTTGCCTTATTGCTCTAGCAGCAGCGTCTATGTGCCCTAGCTGCATCGGCTGCTGGGCTCGTACTTTTGCCACGAAGAGGAGGTGCGAGCGATGAGCGATGCGTTGTCAGCCCCGGACCCTGCGCGCCGTGAGCAGGCGCTGTTGCGCGCTTTTGTCGAAATGGCCGACATGCTGGTCCAAGATTACGACGCGGCGGGACTGCTGCACAGCCTCGCCGAGTGCTGCGTGGACCGGCTGAACGCATCGACCGCCGGGGTGCTGTTGACGAACGAGGGCGGCGGTGTGGAGGTCGTCGCTTCGTTCGACGAGACCGCCCGTCGTCTGGAACGTCTTCAGCTCGACGCCGACCAAGGTCCCGGTCTGGATGCCTGCCGTACCGGCGAAACGGTGATGATCGGCGATCTCGGTACCGTGGTCGACCAGTGGCCCGCGTTCGCCACCGAAGCGATCGACCAGGGTTTCCGCTCGGTGCTCGCCATCCCGCTGCGAACGCGCGAACAGAACATCGGAGCGCTCGACCTGTTCGGATACGACAGCCCGCCCGTCCAGCCAGAGAATCTCGACCTCGTCCGAGCTTTGGCCGACGTCGCCACCATCGGCATCCTCCACGAACGCGCCGTCCGCCAGCGCGAGGCCGTCACCGAACAACTCACACACGCACTTGCCAGCTGCGTCGTCATCGAACAGGCCAAGGGCATGCTCTCCCTGGCCGGGGCCATCCCCGTGGACGAAGCGTTTGCCCGCATGCGCAGCTTTTCCCGCGCCCACCGCCAGCGACTCAGAACCACCGCCGAAGACATCGTCAACGGGACACTCGACCTGCGACTCATCCTCAACCACCGGGCCGCATGAACGAGGGCAACGCCCAGTTTTCCTGTCCGTCGTCCTCACGCTTGCCACCGTGAGCGCCGCGCAGACAGGCGCAAGGTGAGCGTCAGTGTCGCACGAACACGACGACGTCTTCGACCTCGACGAGCGGACGAACACCGGCTGGTTCATCTGTGGTGAGCCCGCTTGCCGGCCTTCGTGCCCGGATGTGGTGCGAGCACGCTGTTGCCTCGAGACGGGCGGAGCCGAGTGGCTCCGCCCGTGCCGCAACTCTGGCTCGGCGACGCTTCCGAACATCGCTGAGCCCCGTCCTCGGGCGGCGCAATTCGCTGGCGAATTCCGGTCCCGCCCACTGACGGTCGAACGAAGCCGGTTCGCGCTTCAGGATTTGTTCGCCCGGGACCGCCGCTTCTTTCCGTCAACAGTTGACTCTGATGACCGCGCTCCGTGTAGTGCCGCTGGCCGACTGGGGTGTATGCCCTTTGGGAAAGACCACGAAATGGTGTCCCAACGTATAGTAGTAGGCGCTTCCGCCCGGGCATATGTCGTTGGCTGCCAACGTGACGTATGTGCCGGGTCCGTACTTGTATTGCCCGACCCCTGCGAGAGCCCAGCCGAAACCGGGAAGCCACCCTCGCCGCGAGCGACTGAGCACCACCGCCGAAGGCATCATCAGCGAGACCCTCGGCCTGCAAGCCATCCTGCAGCACCGGGCCGCGTGACCGTCCGGGCGCGTCGGCGCCTCTGCGCCCGTCAGCAAGCCACGCGTGCACCTGCCCGGCCAGTGTCTGGCGCTGGTCGCCCGCGGCCTGGCGCGCTGATCACTGCGCCGTTCCGCGCCGGGTGATGTGCACGCCCAACCCGGGCAGGCACCACCACCGCCGCAGTCCCTGTCATCTTCTGGACGAACTGTTGTGCCGCAACGGGCCGACCAGCCCCATTTAACGAAGGTTGGTGATGCTGGAACGAAAAGGACCTGCCGTGTCGAACCCTGTCGTCGCGGAAGAGACCGCGGTTTACCGGGACGTGCCGTTCGCTTTCTTTATCCAACAGGCGATCCTGCGCCAGGCTCTCAGGCAACTGAACACCGAGATTGCGCCGTTCATCCCAGCGCCTGCGGACCGGGTGCCGACCGGCAGCGTCGCGGTCGCGTCGTCCTTCTGCCCCGCCGATCGCCGCCGGTGCGCCGGAAGCTATCGGTTTCGCCACGCCAACGGCGAAACTCGCAGCGCGGCTTCGGCGACGCGGCGGCCTGTTTCGGTCGAGATGCCTTTGCGGGCGGTGTCGATCCAGCCGGACACCCTGCCGACGCCGGTGTCCTGGTACTCGATGGCCTGCAACAACATCTCCAGCCGGTCGGCGTCCCGGGCGCACCGCGCTTCCCCGGTTTCGGCCTTCTCGTATTCGTCGACGGCTTCCCGGACCGCGGCGCGCGCACGTTCGGGCAGGTCGGCCGTCTGGTCGGCGGTGATGTGCCGCGGGTCGGGTTTGACCAGATATCCGGCAACGCTGTGCGGAAGATCGCCGGTCCTCGTCTCCTGGGAGTCGTGCCACAGCGCCAGAAACGCGGACCGCCCCGGGTCCGCGCCTTCCTCCGCGGCCAGCAGCGCGGCGACCTGTGCGGCACGGAGGCTGTGCTCCGCGACCGATTCGGGGTCCCGGACGCCGGCGTGCCACCATCCGGATCGTCGGACGCGTTTGAGCACACCGAGTTCGTAACCGAATGCGGCCAGCGCAACGGAAGTGTTCGGCACTTGTTTCTCCCGACGTCGGGGACGGAGTCCACTGCGAAGTGCTTGTGACAGAACCGATCCAACCCGCCCGCGGCGTTCACGTCCACCGGCGTGCTGGCTGCGCGGCCTGTGCCGGCGGCGGAATCGCGGTGTAAGAACCACACCGCATCAGCCGCACACCCGAATGGGAGGCAGATCATCATGCCCGAGCAGATCGTGACGCAGGACTACGGCAAGTCGGACATCCGGTTTCTGGTCGTCCAACGCGGCGACGACCGGCACGACGTGCGCGAAATCACCGCGCAGGTGTGGTTCGAGGGCGACTTCGGCGCGGTGTTCACCGGGCAGGACAACTCCCGCCTGCTGCCCACCGGAACGATGGTGAACACGGCGCACGCGCTGGCCGGCGACGATCCGGCGGCTGAACCGGAGGACCTCGCCACGAGGATGGCGGAACGATTTCTTCTCGCCTGCCCGGCAGCGTCCATGGCCGGAGTGCGGCTGCAGGCGGTGCCGTGGGCGCACTCCCCCCACGAGAGCGGCCCGGTCGCCTCGAGTTTCCGCGTCGGCGGCCTGCCCGCCCGCACCGCACAGGTCCGGCATCGCCGCGGCGAGCACCCCGAGGTGACCGGCGGCGTCGCGGGCCTGCGGCTGTCCAGGACGACGAATTCCGCGTTCACGAAGTTTCTTCGCGACGAGTACACCACCACGCCCGATCAGCCCGATCGGCTGCTGGGCGCGATTCTGGACATCGAATGGGATCACGACGCTGACAAGTCCACAAAGGACTACAGCGTCTGCTACGAAACTGTTCGCGGGGCACTGTCCTTCGCGTTCGACAACCACGAGAGCGAATCCGGGCAGCACACCGTGCACGTCCTGGGCGCCGCGGTGCTGCGCGCGCGGGACGACCTGAGCCAGGTGCGGCTGACGTGCGCGGCTCACGACCACCTCCCGGTCGATCTATCACCCTTCGGCCGCACCAGCGAGGGAGCCGTCTATGTCGCCCCGGAAAGACCGTACAGTCTGGTCCATCTGACCTTGGAACGGTCCTGACCTGACACGTCGCCGGGGCGGACGTCAGCCGCGCGGACGCGGCCTGGGGCGAGTAGCCAAGGCCCACGCGATGGTTGCCACGACGGCGAGTCCGCCGGTGATCAGGTACGCCAGGTGCAGGCCGTGGACGAACGCGGCCTGCCCCAGCGCGCCGATGCCGGCGGGCACGCCGCCGCCCCGCGCACCGCCTTCGGCGATGCGCAGCAGGTCCGGGGAAACCTGATTGTCGGCGATACGGCCCGCCAGCCACGTCGTGGCGAGGGTCGCGGTGATCTCGCCGGCCGCGACGACCCCCAGCGCTCCGCCCAGCATCGTGGCGGTCGGCACGGCCGCGGCCAGAGAACCCGTGCGTCCCGCCTGCACGGCCGCCAACGCTCGCGTCGTCGCCGCAGTGTTCGCCAGGCCAAGCCCCGCACCACAGCACAAGTACGCTCCCGAGATCAGCCACATCGGCGGAGCCGGACCGGCCGCGGCCCCGATCAGTCCCGCGCCGAGAACGAGCAGGCCGGTCATGACAACCGGCCGGCCGCGGCCGCGGGCGCTGAGCCGGCTGGCGACGGCGGCCGCCGCGAGCATGCCGGCCGGGGCGGGCAGCGACACCGCGGCCGTCTGCGCGGCGGTCAGCCCGCGACAGTGCTGCAGGTACAGCGCGTTCTCGACGAAGAACCCGTTGAACAGGAAGAACGCCAGGAACGCGGGCGGCAGGTTCGCAGAGAACGGCCGCCTGCCGGGCGGCACCGGCCCGGTTCGCGTCCGGCGCCGCCAAGCCCGTACCGCGAGCACCGCCGCGCATGGCACCGCCGCCGCCGCGCACACGGCCAAACGGACCCGGTCCGGGAGCCGCCCCTGCCCGACGACGGCCGTGAACACGGCGAACAGAAGCCCCGCGAACACGAACTGCCCCAGCACGTCGATCCTTTGTGGAGCGACGACCGGATCCGGCGGCACCGCTGCCGCGACGAGCAGGACGCCGAGGACGCCCAATACCGCCAGCGCGAGGAACACCATGCGCCAACCGGCGGCATCCACCACGAGCCCGGCGCCCAGCGGTCCGGCCGCGCTCGCCGCACCGGCCGCGGCCGCCCACACCCCGACCGCACGGGCATTCTCGGCCCGGCAGGGAAACGTCCGCGTCAGAATCGCCAGCCCGCACGGCACCAGCGGAGCCGCCGACGCGCCTTGCACCAGCCGTGAGACAACGAGAACTGCACTGTTCCCGCTCAGGCAGCAGCAAAGGGAAACCACCGAGAAGGACGCCAGCGCGAGCAAATACACCTTGCGGCAGCCGAATTTGTCGGCAACCGCGCCGGAACCGAGCAACAAGACCGCGGCGACCAACTGGTAGCCGCCGGTGGTCCACTGACCGGCGGCGCCACCAGAGCCGAGCCCCGCCATGATCGACGGCAATGCCACGGCGACGCCGTTGAGCGCGACGCTCTGCGCGACCAGTCCGCCGCAACAGGCGACCAGGATCCACGCTCGGCGACCGGGTGCCAGCTCGCTGCCGCGGCCGTCGTGCCGGGCCGGTTTCTCCATCGGGGCAACACTGGCCGCGCCCGCGCCGCGGAGCAAGCGGGTCACGCCGCGATCGCGGTTGACGGTTCCTCAGCGGTCCGAGAAAGATGCCGCACGGCACGGTCTGGCCCATTCGATGATTGGGAACCGACATGGAAATCTCCGTCCAGGTCATGGACAGCCACCGGGGCAGACCGGCATCGGGTTTGCCGATCCGGCTCGAGCGGCTGATCGACGACCAGTTCCATCCAGTCGCGCGCGGCCTCGCCGACGACCAGGGCTGGTGGCACTTGCCGGAATTGCCGGAGGCGCCAGGCTCGCGCCTGCGCGCGGTTTTGCTGTCGTCCTGCTATTTCCAGCCGGACCGGCCCAGTTGCTATCCCGAAATCGACATTGCCTTCACCACCGACCGCGAGGTCCGGCTGGCACTGGTCGTCCTGATCGCGCCGTATTCCTTTTCCGTTGCCTTCCAAGCCGGTCCGGCGGAGACGATGTCTCCGGGCGTCCGCTCCGCGCCGGAGCAGGCGCGGTGAAACCGGCTGACTTCCGCCTGCATCGGCCCCGGTCGGTCAGCGCGGCGCTGACGATCCTGTCCCGGTACGCCGGAACAGCCGCGGTTCTCGCCGGCGGGCAAAGCCTGCTGCCCCTGCTGAATACGCGGAAAGCGACGCCAGAACACGTCGTGGACATCAATGCGGTCGCCGAACTCGCTGTGCTCCGGCGGACGCCTTCGGCGATCCGGATCGGCGCACTCATCCGGCACGCCACGGTGGAGCACGACGACGGCGTGCGCGAGGCCCTGCCCGTGCTCAGCGACGCCACCGCGCACATCGCGAATCCGGCCATCCGCAATCGCGGCACCACCGTCGGCAGCCTGGTGCACGCTGACCCGGCAGCGGAACTGCCCGCGGTCCTGATGGCCCTCGGCGGCAGTGTCGAAATCGCAAACCTGACCGGTTGCCGCACAGTGCGGGCTGAGGACTTCTTCACCGGACGGCACCGGTGCGCCCTCGAGACCGACGAACTGGCGATCAGCGCGTCCTTCTCCGTGCCGCCGCCCGGCACCGGGACCGCGTGGCAGGAACTGTCGCGGCAGCCGGGCGGTTTCGTGCTGTGCGGAGCGGCGGTGGTGGTCGCCCTGGACTCAGCGCTGCGGATCCGGCACGCGGTGGCGGCCTACACGGGCGTGGCCCCCGCCCCGGTCCGGGCGGAACTCACCGATGCCGTGGTCGGCCAGCGTTTCGACACCGCTCGCTGGACCGACGCGGGCGAACAGGGAGCGGCCGCGCTCGCGCCGGCCGACGATCTCCAAGCCAGCGCGGACTATCGCCGCCACATCGCCGGCGTGCTGACCGCCCGCGCGGGGCGGATCGCGGCCCGGCGCGCCGCGGCGATCGGGCGGACATGACCGACCACGAGGTGCGGCTGATCGTCAACGGACAGCCCAGAACGGCACAGGTGCCCGCGCGAAGGCTGCTCTCCGATGCGCTCCGGCACGAGCTGGGCTGCACCGGCACGCATGTCGGCTGCGAGCAAGGCACCTGCGGGGCCTGCACGGTATTGGTCGACGGCCTGCCGATGCGGTCCTGCCTCCTCCTGGCGGCAAGCGTCCACGACGCCGAGATCACTACCACCGAAGGCTGCCGCGGCGCCGACGGCGAACCGGGGCCGGTGCAGCGCGCACTGGTCGAATGCCGGGGAATGCAATGCGGCTTCTGCACCCCCGGGCTGGTCACCACGATCACGGCGCTGCTGCGCCAGTCCCCCGCGCCCACTCCTGCACAGGCACGCCAGGCAGTCGCCAGCGTGCTCTGCCGGTGCACCGGCTATCACGGCGCGGTCGCCGCAGTGCTCAGAGCCGCCGAACTGACCCGGGAGGACCGGACGTGACCGGCGAACTCGTCGGCGAACCCGTGCCCAGCCAGACCGCGGCCCGGCTGGCCGCCGGCAACGGCCGCTATCTGGACGACCTCGGCCCGGGCGCGGCGGCGGCGGCCTTCGTCCGCAGCCCGCACGCCCACGCCCGGATCACGCACACCGACCTGTCCGAAGCCGCCCGGGTGCCTGGCGTGCTCGCCCTGATCACCTGCGCGGATCTGGACGCCCGCGCCGGGACATCGCTGCCGGTGCTGGTTCCGCACCCGGCGCTGCACGCACCGCGCACCGGACGCCCGCTCGCCGACGGAGTGGTTCGGCATGTCGGCGAGCCCGTCGTGATGGTGGTCGCGAAGGACCGGTACGCCGCCGAGGACGCGCGCGACCGGGTCCGGGTGGGGTACCAGCCGTTGCCGGCGGTGATCGGGCTGACCGCCGCGCGCCGCGCGGAGCACGCCGTCCACGACGACGTACCGGGGAACGCCGCGGCGCATCTAGTGCAGGAACGCGGCGTCGCCGCCGCCGCGATCGCCGCGGCACCGCACCGGCTGCACCTGAGCCTCGAAATCGAGCGGTCCGCGGCGATGCCCATGGAATGCCGGGGCGTGTACGCGCGCCCGGACCCCGCGGACCGCTCATTGCGGGTCTGCTCCTCCACCCAGGCCAGCACCTCGCTGCGGTTCGCCCTGGCAGCCCGGCTCACCCTGCCCGCCGACCGGATCGAGGTCGTCACCCCCGACGTCGGAGGCGGCTTCGGCGTCAAACTCGTCCACCCCTGGCCGGAAGAGGTCCTCGTCCCGTGGGCGGCGCTCCGCTTGGGCCGCGAGATCAAGTGGACCGAAGACAGGGCCGAGCACATCGCCGCCGCCGCGCACGAACGCGGCCAGCAGCACGAAATCAACGTCGGCTTCGACGACACCGGACGCATCCGAGGGCTGGATGTGTCCTTCTGGCACGACAACGGCGCGTACACCCCCTACGGCATCATCGTGCCGCTGGTCACCAGCACCCAGATACTGGGTCCCTACCACCTGGACGCCTACCGGGTGGAGTTCCGGTCGATGTACACCAACACCGCGATCGTCACCCCGTACCGGGGCGCGGGGCGACCGCAAGGGACGTTCGCCATCGAGCGCACGATGGATGCCGTGGCCCGCTTCCTGCGGCTGGACCGCGCCGCGGTGCGCGAGCGCAACCTCATCCGAGCCGAGCAAATGCCCTACGACCACGGCCTCGCCTACCAAGACGGCCGTCCCCTCGTCTACGACTCCGGCGACTATCCCGCGCTGCTGGCCACCGCGCTGCGCCGATCCGGCTGGGCCGAGCGCACCCGCCGGCCGGCCACCGCGGGGCGACGCGTCGGAATCGGCCTCGCCTGCTACGTCGAGGGCACCGGACTCGGCCCCTACGAAGGGGCCAGGGTCGAAGCCGACACCACTGGCCGGGTCACCGTCACAGTGGGGCTGAGCACCCAGGGCCAGCAGCACGAAACGGTTTTCGCCCAGATCGCCGCCGATCGCCTCGGCGTTCCGCTGCGCGACATCGACGTGGTCGCCGGGGACACCAGGCGGTTCGGTTTCTCCGTCGGGACGTTCGCGTCCCGGTCGGCGGTGCTGGGCGGCAACGCGGTTGCCTTGGCCGCGTCCCGGGTACGGGCCAAAGCCTTGCGAGTGGCGGCCCGCACCCTCCGCTGTACGCCGGCCGACCTGGATCTGGCGGACGGCGTGGTCGCCGTCGCGGGCGACCCGAACCGGTGCTTGCCGCTGGCGACCGTCGCCGTGCTGGCCAACCCGCTGCGTTACGCGTTCGACCAGCAATCGCGGTCGGCGACCCAGTTCGCGCCCGGCGCCGACCCGCGGCATCCGCCGCTGAACGACGAGGCGGAGCCAGGGTTGACCGCGACCGCCTACTTCTCGCCTACCAGATCCACCTTCTCCGCAGGAGTCCACGTCGTAGTGGTCGAAACGGATCCGGACACCGCCGAGATCGCCCTGCTGCGGTACTTCGTAGTGCACGACTGCGGCCGGCCGATCAACCCGGCCGTCATCGCGGAACAGATCCGAGGCGGAGTCGCGCAGGGCATCGGCGGCGCGCTGCTGGAACGGATCGTCTACGGCGAGGACGGGCAGCTGCGCACCCCGTCGCTGGGCGACCTGCTGCTCCCGACCGTCCACGACATCCCCGACATCGCCATCGACCACATGGTGACGCCCTCGCCGCTCAACCCGCTGGGTGTCAAAGGCGTCGGCGAAGGCGGTACGGTGCCGGTCGCCGCCGCGGTCGCGGCCGCGATCGAGGACGCGGAGGGATTCCCCATCTCCCGGATGCCGATCTCCCCAGCCGAACTGTGGGAACTGCGCCGGCGGCACGGCACCGCCGGCGCCAGCCCGCGCGATCCGGTCAGCGGGGTCTGACCGGCTGGCGACCGGTCGCGTCCGCACGCCGGTCGAGCTCCTGCGCGAACTCAAGCCACGCCCGGCTGTAATCCTGGGCGATCTCGCTGAGCTGAGCCACGCGGTGCGCGGGCACCGCGGCTACCAGGTCCGGCCAGATGGCCATGCTCGAGGTCTGCACCTCCAGCAGGCGCAGCAGATTCCTGCCGCCCTCGGACAACCGTACCGACGGGTCGCAGCGCAGGCTCCTGATCGTGTCGGCAAGCGCGGGGAACTGGCAGGCCGCAGGCGACGCCGCGGCAGGGGCCGGACCGGACTCGTCCGCGACAGCGACGTCCGCGACCGGCCGGCTTTCCTCCGCCGACATCCGGCGACGGACCCGCCGGACCGTGGACGGCGAGACGCCGACCCGCTCGGCGATCTCCCGCGTCGACGCGAGATTCCGGCGCAGCAGGTCCTCGACCAGTTCCCGCTTGCGTCCGGGGTCGGTCGGGCGGATCCGGCCGTCCCTGCCGATTCTGGCGGGCGACTGCGGAATTTCCGCAGTCGCCTTTTTCCTTATCCCGGCAATGGTTTTGCCGGACAGGCCGGTCACCGCGCCGATGGCCCGATCGGACCAGTCCGGATACGACGCGAGAATTCGCCCGGCGGCCGCGGTCCGGTCCGCCAGCGAAAGCGTCAGGCCATGCCCGGTGTTGGTCCGCACCGCCTCGACGAACGCCTCCTCGTCGGTCCCGCCGAACAGGCGAATCCGGATCGTGGTGTCGCCCCGGGCGATCGCCGCGCTGAGCCGGTGCATCCCGTCGATGACCCGCATCGTCCGCCGGTGCACCAGCAACGGGGGCAACTCGTCCGGGACCTCCGCGAGCAGCCGGACGTGCGAGGCGTTCACGCCGCCCAGCCGCGGCGAATCAGCCGGTTGCAGCAACGCGATCGGCACCGTGCGAACTCCGTCCTCGCCAACGCCCGCCGTCGACGTCATCGGGAACACCCACTTCGCCACCGGTCTTCCTTTTCGCTGCACCAATTGTTCCGAATTCCCCGTGCGCCTGCAGGAGCACTCGGTCATCACCGTCCATGACGAAGGCAACGCGTTCGACGGCGTCTTCGCGCGTACGGCCGCCCTCGCGCTCACCGATCTCCGAGCAGCACTTCGTCCGGCGGGTCCGCCGAAAAGATCTCGAGGAATCTCATCCGATCGTCCGGCACGTCGAACGTCCGCCCGATGCGGCGTGCCCGGCATTCGGCTTCGTGGTCGTCGCGCCGCAACCAGATCAGGCAGCAGGGAAACGCCACGTACATGAGGTCGTCGTTGTAAAGGCAAGCATAGTGCCCTTTGGGCAGCAGGCTTTCCGCCAGGTCGATGCCAGCCATCACCGCGTGCCGCTCGGCGACCGACATCTCCGACACCGTCACCGCGGTTCCGTGCACCGTCCACTTGCGCACCCCCCTGCCGACGCCGCGAAACCCGCAGGGGAGCTGGCGCTCCGCCAAACTCTGCAAGACCACGAGAGCCCGCATCATCGGCGGCCGCCGAAAGTCCACAATGGAGCTCTGATCAGCCGCCACGATACTTCGCTGGAGGCCGGCAACGGTTCTTTCTGTCGAAGCACGACCGGTAACTCAACCGCAGTCCCGCGATTCCCTCAACCTCCAGGAGAACCGCGCCCGAACGGAGGAAGCCAGGAATATTCTGTTTGACATCAGCACGTTCATCGCATATCCGGCCTCGGTCTTAATCCCGCCCAGCACGAGCGAGGACAGGGACGATCGGCCCGACGTGGGGACTCGCCGACACCGCACGATCGCGAAACATCCTTTAGCACCAGGTGTTTCGCCAAGCTGAATGCCGTCCCGGCAAGCAACCCGCTTCCCATGCTAGATTTGCCGAAGTTCAGCAGTGCCAAGCCGGTTCGACCACGAGCGTGCGTATCCCCTATCCCGGGGCCACCAGGACGCGCGACGATTTACCGACCATACAGCGGAACCCAAACTGGTCCGCACGCAAGACGTGCCGCCCGGCCCGGCACCCGCGAAGGGCTGATCCGGCGCTCGGCGTGCTCAAGCCCGACGTCCCGTTTCGAGCACCGGAAATCAGCCATCGCAACACCCGCCGGGCCCGGTTCCCGCAGCTGCGTTCGATGCGTGGCACGCACCATCGACTGGCACACCGGGATCTCCACCGCGGAAACCGTTGCCAGCGAAGCGGATTCGACCCCGGCCGGGACACACGCGATCAGGAGACTGGCTGCCGCCCGCGTCGCTGTCTCGGTGACCGGTGTCCGTGCACGCATGCGAGCGCAGCGGCCAGGCACGCCTCATTCCGGCAATTTCCGGCCGCGACGTGTCCATCCGGCACACCGTCACGCAGCCGGGAAACCGCACCCTAGCCAACGGCATCGTCGCCCGGGACTATCTGCGCCACGCACCACAATGGACGACGAAGAGCACCCGGCCCTTCGTGAACTGGCACCGCGCGGTGACCTCAGCACCGCGAATCACCCGCGCAGCAAGCACCCGGTCGACGTCGGCCCGGGAACCGCCAGCGCGCTAACGGACAAGTGCCAGGCAACCGTTCGAACCGGATCCGGGCCGGTCGACCGGCCCGACGACGACCACCGGAGCCTCGCAAGGCAATCTCGAGCCAATCTCCACGAACAGGCCTTTCGCGACCGGCGCATGGCATGACGACGGGGCCAAGCGTTCAGTCGGCCGGCCGGCCCTCATCGGGCCGACCGACGACCACGTCCTCGACGAAGGAGGAGACCGACGGCGCGAGATAGACGGCTTTGTTGTCCGGCCGGTCGAAGCGCGACAGGTCGATCGGCGTCCACGGCGCGTGCAGATCTGCCACCCGGACGCTGCGGGCTTCCGGGCAAGCTTCGAGGACGGCCCGGCCCAGCTGGTAAAGGGTGTGCTGAGTGGAGCGGCTGGCGTGTTCGGCGAACGTCCGCAGCAACGCGGTGCGGGCCGCGTCGCGACAGGACGGGTAGTCCGCCCGCCCCGGTCCGTACTCCCACTCGACCGTGCCTTCCAGCCAGATCGCCCTGGCGGGCTGTGCCAGGGTGTCGGTGTACTGGTCAGCCAGGAAGCCGAGGAACTCGGCCCCCGTCGTGCGCAGCAGCCGCAGTCCGCGGATGCCGGCGGTCACCGCGGGAGCCGAGGTCGCCCGATCGGCCCGCACGACCACGCTGGCGCGTTCGGACCCGGCAGCGACGTGGCCGTGCGGATCCGGTTCGTCGTCGCGGAAGATCGGGTTGTAGTCGTCGACCACGACGGTGACCGTCGCCCGCTGCGCGGCCGCGCAGGCGGTCAGCAGGTGTTCGGCCAGCCCGGCCGCGTAGTCTTCTGGTTCCGCACCGGGATCGTCGTAGGCCCGCACGACCGCCGTGTTCACCAAGGTGCCGCTGGGCAGCAGCCGACGGTTGTCGCCATCCGCGTAGACCGGTTCGAAGTCGCCCGTGAGCACCACATCGACAGTGAACCGCCGCACGCGATGGACTGCGGACCGCCGGTCGATCAGCGTCAGCTCGACGGCCGTGCGGCCGTAGGAGTTGTCCAGCATCGCGGGTTTGATCGTCATCGTCAGCATCCCTTTCCTCAGACATCGGCCGGACGGCCGCGAGAAGATCTCCAACCTGGCCGCCGGCCGGCGCCGGTCAGCCATGCACAGGCGAACGCCGCGAGGACCGCGACCGCCCCGGCCAGCAGATAGGCCTCCGCGGTCCCGTGCCCGAAAGCGGACCGGCCCAGCCAGGTCGATGCGGCCGGTTCGGTGCCCGGCCACCCCGCCAGCCATGCCTGGGCGCGGGCCGCGGCGAAGCTGCCCAGCGCCGCGACCCCCGACGCGCCGCCCAGGACCTGCGCGGTGGTGAGCACCGCCGCGGCTGCTCCCGCCTGCCCGACCGGCACCGCCGCCATCGCGGCCGGCACCACCGCGCCGTTCACCGCGCCTACCCCGGTGCCGATCGCCGTGTAGCAGCCCAGCATCAGCCCGGTCGAGGCGTCGGGAAACGCTCCGAGCGCCAGCAACCCGATCGCCACGGCGGCGAACCCGGCGGCCGGGGCCGCGCCAGCACGGCCCCGTGCGGCCAACGCCGACACCAGCGGCGCGGTCACCACCGCCGGAACCGCGGCGGGCAAGACCAGCACACCCGACGACAACGGCGACAAACCGCGCACGAGCTGCAAGTACTGCATCGTCTGCACGTTGAAGGCGTTGTACAGGGAGAACAACAGGAATCCCAGCCCGACGACGACGGCGAAACGGCGATGGCCGAACAGAGCCAGGTCCAGGACCGCGACCCGGCTGCGCCGCTCCACCGCCACGAACGCCACCGCGGCGACCGCGGCCGCACCCACGCCGAGCACCACCTCCGCCGGACGAGGACCGCTGCCCCCGCCGGTGATGCCGAGCAGCGCAGCGCTGACCATGACGACCGACAGGACCAGCCCGGCAGCGTCGAATCCCCGGCCCCGTCCGCGAGACCCGTCCCGGCCCGGAAGCCGGAGCAGAACGGCCGCCGCCGCGGCCGCGAACACGACGGTGAACAGGGGCACCGAGCGCCAGCCGAACGCGGTGATCAACCAACCGCCCAGCAGAGGTCCCGATGCCGCCCCCACGGCAGTAGTCACCAGCCACCACTTCGCCCCTGGGGAGCGGGGCCGGCCGTCGCGCGCACCGGACCCGCTCAACAGGGCCAGGCTCACCGGCGCCACCACCGCGATGCCACAGGCCTGCACGACCCGCGCCCCGATGAGCACCCCTACCGACTGCGCAGCCACAACCCCGGCACCGCCGACGACGAACACCAGCAAACCGGTCACGAACACCCGGCGGGCGCCGAGCCGGTCGCTGACGCTGCCCGCGTAGAGCTGCACCGCGCCCGCAGCCACCGGCGAACTGATCGCGATCCATTGCGTGCCAACCCGTCCGGCACCCAACGCCGCCGCGACGGCGGGAACAAGCACCGGGGTCGAGGAATAGGTGAATACGGCGGGGAAGAAACCGAGACAGCACACGATCGCGCGGCAGCGGTTCTGGTCCATCTCGCCTCCGTGAAACAGCGGGTAGCACACCGGAACGGCATGACGAGCCCGCAACGGGATATCAGGCAGATACGGCGATCGACGTCAGCACAACCACTTCTCGACCTGACGTCCGGTGCTCCACCTTGCGGCAAGGCCGCGCGCTGGGCAAGACTTCGCGTGGCGCAGCACCACATGCATCGGCAAGCCAATGTCCAAAGCGGACGCATATCGCCAGGGGCGAGTACGGACGCGCCGCCGGTCCGGTCAGGAGGTGACGAGGCGTTCAGCTGCACGAATCGAAAAAGTCTTATCCAGCGCGGATTCACCTGAGTTGAATCGGCACACTGACGAGTACTTCGACTTGGACCTGTCTTCTGGCGCAACAGGCCAATACCCCATGTTCAGGCAACTCCAACGAGTCAGGCGAGTGTCTCGAACCCGCGACGGGTTTCTGTGCGTCAGCTCGCACCGTCTGGCCAGCACCGCGTTGAGCGACGCGCGGTTCGGTAGTTGCCCCATCGGCGAACAGTACCGGCGGGAACTGTCCGGAACTGGCGGCCCGGGATGAGCTGGCCAATCGAATTACCTTCCTCGACCCGTCGCGGCACCCGAGAATTCGCAGGTTGGCGGCCAAGGCTTTCAATCATGCTCAATTGGCGGACCTGCGCCCGCGCGCTGGGAAGATTGCTCGTGAGCTGTTGCGCCCGGCTCAGTGATACTGGGAACGTCGACTTGGTTTCATCGTACGATCAGGTCCTGCCAGTCGTGCTGATCTCGGAACTTCTTGGTATTCCCCATGAAGACCGGGAACAGGTGGCGCAGTGGCATGAGAACACCCGGCCACTTCCGGAACCGGTGATCGCCCGCAGACCTTGGTTCCTGCCCCGACTCCGCGACCCACTTCCACGCATATCTAGCCGGTCTCATCGAGGAACGACGGCGCAATCCTCGCGGCGATTTATCGAGCGCCTTCATTCAGGCTTCTGCAATGGTTCGCAAAACCGTCCTTGGTTCTCGATCAGATGATCCAGTACCGCAGGCAGGCCCGGTATCGACAGTCTTCCCGGATTACCCTGTTCGGTGGCTGTCGACGGTTCAGCGAGTGTGGCATAAATCTTGACACAAGATTACGTCGATCTGCCCTGTCGCGTACGAGCTGGCCAAGGTGACGCACGTTGGCGCGGATCGAACGGCGCGCGACGAGGCGATGCCGTGCGGCCTCGCTTGCATGAACTAAACAGCGCACGCGAAGACTGTGGTCCTGGGCAGGGGTCGGCGTCTGTCATTCTTCGGAAAGTCGATGGGAGATCGACGCAGTGACGTCGGTCTCGGGAAGACAGGAAACTCCCATGATCAAGGTTGCGGTCGCGGATCGCGAAAGCCTTGTTCGCACAGGAATCCGCAGTACTCTCGAAGAGACGGGAAGGATTGGCGTAGTAGGTGAAACCGACAGTGGTCGCGGCGCGTTGCAGCTGGTGACGCGATTGGGCCCTGACGTCATGATCATGGATATTTCAATCCATGAGCTGAATGGAATAGGTGCCACCCGCCAAATGCGGCAGCGAAACCCGGGAACGCGCGTGATCATACTCACCGATCTGGCGACCGAGGAGTTCATCTATCGCTCCCTGAGTGCCGGAGCTTCAGGCTACGTGAAAAAGGGGGTCAGTTCGCGAGAACTGGTCGATGCCGTCCTCGCTGTCGCGGCTGGCGGCTCGTATCTCGGGGCATCGATCGCTCCGAGGGTGATCGAACTGCTCCTTCGTTACGACCACGATCGGGCCCGGAAGGCGCAGCGCCGGATCGACCAACTGACCCGGAGGGAGCAGGAGGTCTTGGCGCATGTCGTACGAGGCGCCGGCAACGCCGAGATTGCGCGCAGGATGCATGTCAGCGAAGGGGCGGTCAAAGCACATATCAGTCACCTTTTGCCAAAGCTGGGTTGTACCAATCGGGTGCAGGCGGCGATCGTGGGGCACGACTCGGGCAGATTCCCCGTCTGATCCGAGGTGACCGTGTGACGTAGTCGTTTAGGCCCGAATGCGTCTTGACCTGACAGTCGCAGGTGCCGACCACCGAGGTGCTCTCACGAAAGTCTTGCTGGTTTGGGTTGGGTGGTGCCGGATGCGTGTGGCGGGGAAGAACGCTCGTCACAGTCATCTTCGTCTAAGCGCGGAGGCCGTGTTCATCAAGATCGACAGCGGACGCCTGGCCGCTGTTCGTCCATCAGACCTTCTCAGCATTTCTCAGCAGAGCGGCACCGCCATTTGTTCTCCTTGTTGCGGTTTGTGGTTTTGGTGCACAACTCGGCCGGGCATGTCATGCCAACTGTGTAAGCCTGAGGTGTACCAAGATCGGCTGTCCTGTCGGCGTGGCACGCCCACGGCTTCGGCGACTGGCACCCAGGTGGAGCGGCCACGAGCGCCTTGAGCGTCTTCACCACCGTGACGTTGCGCATCTGTGACTGGCCCGCGGTGCCGCTACTCGCGGCCACCGGTCCAGCTGATCGGCCTCGTGCTGGGCATCATCAACAACCTGCGCACCGAACCGAAAGTGCGGCCCGGCCTGGCATCGGCCTGCGCGGGACAGTGCGGATCGTCATGCGCGGTCACCACGGCCGCGAGTCTGCGTTAGGACCGGGCTTGTCCGACTGCAGCGGAAACACGTCGAGGCGCTTCTTGATGACCTCGTGCTGGAGGCGCAGGTTCAGGGCGTCGATGTGGTCCCATGCGTACGGGGCGCGGCTAGGAAATGTCGCACTTCTGCGAAGAATGTCTGTTCGACGGGAACGATTCGTACGCCATCCTCCTCAACGTCCCGCAGGTTGCGCGCGAGGAGATGAGCCTGGCCGTTGCCCGGATCGCTGGCCAGGCCGTGCCCGCAGGAAGGCGGCGCGAGCCTGACCTGCCCGGCAGAAGCACTCTGTATCCCTGGCTCCTCGCGCGTCAACGTCGGGCCAGAGCCTCAGTGTGGTCAGAAGATGCCGTCCTACGGTGTGCGAGACCGCGACTGATCACTTTGGCGAACACAGCCGGGTGGAACAGGAGAGTTGGCGGAGACACCATGTTCACCACCCTCACCCAGCGCGACCAGACCTTCGGATCATGGACAGCCACCTCGAGAACGCGTGTGGTGTACCAGTGCGACGCCCTGATCGCGAAGGGCTGATGGTCAGGGCTCCACATGAGGTCGGAGTTCTTCGCCAGAGTCCACGGGGTCGTGACGACGCGGGCCACGCCTCGCTGATAAGCACGGCTGAAACCGTCGAGCCCTTGCCCACGCGTCCGTCGTCTGGTGAGCGTGCGGTGCAGAAGGTCAGCCTCCAGCGCGGCCACCGTGAGGCCCTGTCCGAACACCGGATTGAAAACGCATACCGAGTCGCCAATCGCGATCAGACGCTCAGGCCAGTCCCTGCATGCGTGGTACGGATTCCACCGGCTGTTGGCGTGCGTGTACCGGTGGATGCGATCCTGAATGGGATGGCGGGCGATCTGCTCCGCGATACGAGGATTGCCAAGGGTTTTAGCGAAGTCCAGGCAACTCTCGTCATCGGCCGCTGGCGCTTGTCCTTCATATCCGAACAAGGAACAGACCCAGCGTTTGTGCTCGACGGCCAGGACAATTCCTCCGCGGGACACATGAGGTGCGAAGGTTATCTGGTATGCGATGCGGAAGTCCGAGTCGTCCTCTGGCCGATCAAGGTACGTCGAAACATAGGTGATGTTCGTCTTGACGATTTTCTTGGCGGGGGCGGTGACGCCGAGCCGATCCAGCCAAACCCCGAGGGCGCTGGGCTTGCCGGAGGCGTCGACGACCAGGTCGGCTTCAAGCCGCCTCGGCTCTTTTTCGTTTTTGACCTGATACCTGACCCCGGTCACGGCTCCTGGCCGGGACATGATCAGGCCATCGCAGCGTGCGCCGGACATCAGGGAAACCCCTGGCAAAGCCAGTACCCGGCGACGCAGGCGTCGGTCCAGTTCGTCCCGGCTGAACGTCTGAAGCTGCACCCCGATGCGGTCGCGCGGGGCGAACCCGGCGGGGAGCAGCATGCTGATGCCTTCGCCGTAGTCGAACACCGGTGCTCCGAGATCCTGGAGTTCCGCTCGCAGTCCTGGAAAATACCGTTCCAGGACCTCGGCGCCCTTGGCCAGCAGACCATGGGCGTGAAGGCTCTGCGGGGTGTGCGGATGGGCTCCAGTGTCTACGTCGACATCGTCCTGCTCAAGGACGATCACTTCGCGGAAGTGATCAGCAAGTACACGCGCCGTCATCAAGCCGGCGTATCCGCCACCCACGACAACTGCCTTGCCCCGCCGGCCGTTCATCAGTCTTTCCATACGAGTACTGCCTTTCTGCGATCAGGACACTTGGGGCGAAAGCTGCAGATCGTCAGCAGGAAGCCGGTCTCAGGCCTGCCTCGGCAGCCCGCACTCCGCGGGCACGCGAAAGCCGCAGCCCAGCCAAGGGGATGCTGAGCCGTGAGCGTCTGCCCACAGAACAAGCGACAGCAAAATCGGAGGAATCACTGACTGTTCCGATATAAATAATAGTCGGACATTTCCTTTATTTGCTCACCGTCACCGAATTCGAAAGTGGAGATCCCTCTGAACTCAACACGGGTTCCCAGTGGAACGTCGTGAGGAACGCCTGGGTACGGCTTGCTGTAGGTGGCAGTCATCGCCCACGGGACTGCTGCCCGCTCGCGAGTCACTATCGGCACCCCTTCCTGGACGAGCTGAGCATCAGGAAATGATGCGGACCAATCCCGATAGTGTTCGAGGTAGCCGCCAGGGCCTTCCTTGGATATGCCGCATGCAATATCCCTGTACCGCATGCTGTCTGCGAAAAACGTCGCATGCTCCGTGTCAGGACCGACGGCAGTCGAAGCGAATATCCGCTCCAAGAGCCGAATCCGACCGGCGACTGCTGGATCAATTTTTTCGCGTGCGCCGATCTTCGTCCCGATGCATCCCTCGTCCCGTGAGCGCGCTACCACGTCAATCTCCTCCACAGAGAATGTTCGCGAAGTCTTCTCGCGTGGGAATATTCCTCAAGTCGCTTTCGCGGAGAACTGCCGCTATCATGGCATGGTGCCGGCGCCTTGGAAAGTAGACCATCGGCCAATGTTTGCGGATCCCGTTCCTGGCCGTTTGGCGATTGCGCGTTCGCCATCCGGTGGGACAGTCTGGGCTTCGTTGACCTGATCACGGGTCATCCGCCACCCCCGACCGGATCATGTAGTTCGCGGTCATACGGAGAATTGATGGCCATTGGCGCGGAGATCCACCGTCCGCTCAGCCGGATCACGCAAGTCCTTCCGCCTGCCCGGAGATTCCATCCTGCTCCGGATATTCCGATATGCGTGGATGCGCACGGACTGGCCCGCAGGCTTCTTTGCCGATCCCGCCGACAGGTCACAAGCCTGACGGAATCCTGAAGGCGATCAGGTCCTCCCAGCAGGACAGGAGTCGCCTTTCTTGCAGCTGTTCACCTCTGACGGAAGCAGGCACGACAATGACGTACACATGGGTACAAGTGCCAGGAACTGGCACCACCGAGCCCTACCCTCGCGATTCCAGCGTTACTCGGGAATTTGTCGAGCGAGCCCTCGAAGCACCCGAGGCGATAGCACTCGCCCAAGACGGCAGGTTTGTGACGTATGGGGAGTTGTTACGTCGTGCGCGCGTCATGGCAAGCAGGCTGACCTGCTCGGGAGTACGTCCAGGGCATCGTGTCGCGGTACTGGGTCCGCGATCCCCGGAGGCGATTGTCGCCATACTCGGCATTCTGTACGCCGGAGCGGTGTTTGTTCCCCTGGACGACAGGTATCCGTTCAGGCGCATGCGGGAAATGGTTGAAGACGCAGGAATTTGTGCGGCGGTAACACTACCTGGAGTAGCATGCCGACTTGGGACGAAGACGGTTGTGCCGTTGCCGTCCATGGAAGACCAGCTCGACACGACAGTGAATCCGGTGTATGCGGCGGCCGACGATCCCGTCTACATCATGTTCACTTCCGGCTCCACGGGACAGCCTAAAGCCGTCGTAATTCCTCATCGCGCAGTGCTCCGACTGGTTTCCAACACAAATTATATGAGTATCGAGAGAGCTGACCGTGTCCTGCAGGCTTCCCCGCTCGCTTTCGACGCATCGACCTTTGAGATCTGGGGGACGCTCCTCAACGGCGCCCGCCTCGTGTTCGCTGAAACCGAGACTCTCCTGGACGGTGCAGCGTTCCGGACTTTCATCGAGGCTCAGGAGATCTCGGTCGCGTGGTTGACGGCGGGCGTGTTCCACCACATCGCACGAACTCAGCCGCAGGCCTTCACCGGAATCCGATACCTGATCACCGGCGGGGAAACGCTGAATGCCGATCTGTGCCGCCGGGTGCTGCGCGGGGGCCCGCCCCAGCACCTCGTCAACGGGTACGGCCCCACAGAGAACACGACCTTCTCCGCTACACACCTCATCGAGAACCTCTCTGATGACGATGCGAGCGTTCCCATCGGCAGACCCATCGCCCGCTCAACCTGTTTCATCCGCTGTGAGGGCAGCACCTCCCCTGCTGCCGAACCAGAGGGCGAGCTGTATGTCGGTGGCGACGGGCTCGCTCTGGGCTATGCCGGCGACCCCGCGTTGACGGCTGAGCGGTTTATCCGGCATCCCCTCAGCCGTGACCCCTCCGCCCGTCTCTACTGCACGGGTGACCGCGTCAAATTGAGATCCGATGGGACCATGGACTTCCTCGGCCGCCAGGACCGGCAGGTGAAAGTCAGAGGTTTCCGCGTGGAGCTCGACGCCGTCGAATCCGCTCTGCGGTCCCATCAGGCCATCGGTGATGCGGCGGTAAGCGTGCAAGCCCATGAATTCAGCCGTCGGCTGATCGCCCACGTCGTCCCCAGCCGGCCCGGGCAGCCGCAGCCGACGAATGCCCATCTCCACGCGGACCTCGCCGCCGCCCTCCCCGCCTACATGATCCCCTCGATGATCCTGTGGCGGGACGAGCTGCCGCTGACCCCCAACGGCAAGATCGACTACAAGGCACTGCGACTCCCCGCAACGGGCAACTCGCCGAGCAAGCCAAGGTATTCGGAACTGCCCCCGCTTCAACGGCTGCTCGCAGAACTGTGGACAGATGTTCTCAAAGTGGATGACGTGGGCGCCCAGGACGACTTTTTCGCGCTGGGCGGCGAGTCCCTGCTGGCTGCGCAACTGGCCTACCGGGTGCAGACCGCACTGGACATTCCTGCCACACAGACCAGCCGACTTCTGCGAGCGCTGCTCGACAACCCCACACTGGCCGACTTTGCCGACGCCCTCACTGAGGTGAAGGCCAATACCGCGGTCGTTTCTCCCGCTGCCTTCGTTGACTTCGCCGCAGAATCCCGTCTCGGCTTCGCACTGCCGGAAGCCGTGTCACCGGCGCCCGCCCCGTGCACGCCCGCGCACATCCTGCTGACCGGGGCCACTGGCTTTCTCGGCACCTACCTGCTCGACCGCGCACTCTCGACGACGGAAGCGCGGATCCACTGTCCGGTGCGAGCCGTCGACGCCGATCACGCCATGCACCGGCTCCGCGGCGCTCTCCGCAACTACCGGCTGGACACCACGGCGCTGGAACGGCGTGTATCAGCTGTCCCCGCAGACCTGTCAAACAGCCATCTGGGCCTTCCGCCCGCGCTCTACCAGCAGCTCACCGAAAAGCTGGATCTCATCCTGCACTCCGCTGCACACGTCAACTTCATCTACCCCTACGACCGCCTGAAACCGGCCAACGTCACCGCTGTCCGCAATCTCATCCGCCTCGCCGCACCACGCCGGACACCCCTGCACTACATCTCCACCATCGCTGTTATCGCCGGCTTCGGCTCCGCAGGAATCCGCGAAGTCACCGAACACACGCCGCTGGCCTTTCCCGATCACCTCAAAATGGGCTATCCCGAAACGAAATGGGTGGCCGAGCAGCTGCTCAACCAGGCCGCGGAACAAGGACTCCCGATCGCCATCTACCGGCCCTATGAGATCACCGGAGACTTGCGCACCGGGACGTGGAACACGGCCACCGCGCTACCTGCCATGTTCAAGATGATCGCCGAAACCGGGTGCGCACCGGACGTCGATATCCCCCTCGACTTAGTCCCCGTCGACTGCCTTGCGGCAACCATCATGCACATCGCAACACACCAGCCGACGACTCGAACCGTCTACCATCTCACAAACCCCCATCCCGCCCAGTTGCCGGCCATGACCAACCGACTCCGCCATGCCGGATTCGACATCACCGAAATCGCATATCCGGATTGGGTGAAGAAGTTCAGAACCTTCGCGCGAAGCCACCCCGAGCACCCATTCTCACCCTTCCTGCCCATCTTCCTCGACCTGAACATGAGCGGGAAGGCAGCGGTCAAAGAGATGTACTTCTCTCACACCTTCCCGAAATTTTCGCGAGAAAATGCCAGAACTGCGCTCAAGCAGAGCAATGCAACCTGCCCGCCCGTGGATGATCAACTCCTTGACCTGTATCTGCGGTACTTCATTGAATCAGGTTTCTTGCCACACCCCGTCAACGGTAAAGCGGTGCATCAATCGGAAGTCCTCACCTCTCGGCCTCTCCTCGAAGGCGGCTCTTGGAAGGTGGCGGCTTCACAGGAATGGCAGACAGCAAAGAGCTGATATGATCGAATCCTGGAGCGATCGGCCAATTATCATCAGCTAGCCGACCGCTCTAAGGAACACACAAATCCGGCCGCTGACGGGGTGGTTCAGTTCTTTGCGTCTACACTGCCCGGCGGTGTTGTGTCCAGTCACTCCCCCAACGGTCACGGACCACCCGCGTTGGCGGCCTGAATTCGACGACGACAACTGGTCGTTTCAGCGGCTTACGACCACCGGCTCGTACGTTTTCACACTCTTTCTCGCACCAACCACGACGGCATCGACGACGGTCAACCGACGAATCTTCATCCAGGCGTCGGCGCGGCCCGCCTTCTCGCTCGTTTGACGCGCGCTACGACCAGGTCTTCGTGCCCGACCCGTTGGACACCTTCGAGGACCCTGATGACATCGTCTGGACCAAGGACCGCGAAATCCGCCGGGTTCACGAACTGATCGTGCAGGGCTGCTTCGACGCCAGCTATGAACCGGTGTTCGTCGCCCCCGACGCCGCGATCGCGCGGCTGGACTTCATCTGCTCCGACCTGCGCCTGCCCAAACCCAGCCGAGCAGCGTGACCACCGTTGCACCCCAAAGCAATTCGCGACCCGGCAGTGTGATCTCGTTGTCCCGCAACGGAACAGCAGACAGCTCACAGCTGCTGCTCTCGGCGAATAGCATGCTGGCCAACGCGCTGCTGCGCTCGATCGACATCCCGCGCCCCCACGTTCTCGCCGCACTGCCGACGCGGATCTAGTTCGCGGTGGGTACGCAGATCAACGGCGCCCCGCACTTGGGGACCAACCTGGTCCAGACCGCGGCTTTCCTGCTAGCGAAGATCACCCGACGGGAATTCTCCATCGCCACCGTCGTCCGCTTCGGCGCTCTCGACAACGCGCCCCACGACGTCGTGCTCGACCCCGAAACGCACCACACCTACTACCACGCCCTAGGCAAGGACAAGATCAGCGAGCTGATCGAGGGCTACTACCGTGAATTCTTCGACTCGCTGTCCGAGACGACCGACACCGACTACGCCGTCGAGACCTACACCGACCAGCAGGCCAGCTCCGGGTTCCGCGCGGAGTTCCTCCGCACGCTCGAGCGACTGGAGGAGATCCGCTGGTGGATGGCCCCGCCCCCGGCGCCGTCCACGTCCAGATCCCCTGCCCCGAGTACGGGTGGGCGGAGAAACGCGACGACCGCACCGCACTCGCCCACCTCGACGAGGACGGCGCGACATTCACCGCCGCGCGCTTCGACCACGGCCCCTACGAGGCTCACATCGATCCCGAAGACGACGCACCCTACCTGGACCTGGCCACGCTCTACCGGAACCTGGCCAAGGAACGGCCCCCTCGGCCGCGACGAGCAGCCACTGCACGTGATGATGAAAGGCGGCGACTGGACCTCTAAGTGAACGACGCTCTGCACTGAGCTAACGGGACGGAGACCTCGCCGTCGACGCTCGGCTCAATCCTAGGGCCTGGCGAGGCTGGCTCGAGAAAGCGCCGCTGCGCCTTGCCGGAGGCTTGAATGCGATTCGAACGTGACTGACCTGGGCATATGCGCTCAAGCGTGCAAATGGTTAGAACATATGAGGATAGCATGCGTGGACTAGCTGCTGTTTCGCACCCCCCTGAAAGAGCGTGCTCGATCGTCGTATACTCTCTTCATCAGCAAGTCCGAGTGGCGGAATGGCAGACGCGCTAGCTTGAGGTGCTAGTGTCCTTAACGGACGTGGGGGTTCAAGTCCCCCCTCGGACACACACGTTAGACACACGGGGAGAGGCGGTCACTACGACCGCCTCTTTTTCATTGTCATCGCGAAGTTGCACCCCGAGATCCCGGTACACCTGCGTGATCCGCTCCGGGGTCCGGGAATTCAGCGCTCGGGCTACGTCGTCCATCGAGTCCAGCCGCGCGTACACCTCCGCAGCCTCTATGACCGTCGACTTCGGCAAGTGCTGCAGCTCGGCGCGCGCCGCCTCCCGCTCCGCCTGCGCCGTGTTGATCGCTCCACCACTGCCGCCGGATCGACGCCTGCCTCGATCGCCGCTTGATGTCGGCGCAACCGCGACTCCGCATCAGCCAGCCGCTTCTCCGCTGACTCCCTGCCGGTCGAGTGCGTCCCGCCCTGCGAAGGCACCAGCGCGGCGACCGTATCGTCCCGGTTCGCCGGGTCGAACACCTGACACAGCCAGCCGTTCAGTGCGGGCATCACGACGTCTTCCCGCAGGTTGACCGTCTTCGGGTGGCTCTCCAGCGCGGGCGATCCAGGTGCCAACGTCCTGGCCATGCACCGGTAGTAGACCGCCTTCCGGATCGGTGCACCCTGCATCTTCCGTCCGCAGATCTCGCAGCTGATCAGGCTTTTCAGCAGGTAGACGTTCTTCGAAGTCGGACGGTCTCGCTCGAGCTTCGCGATACCGCGCATCCCGCCAGCACCGCGCGACCGCCGCAGCAACTGCGCCTGCGCGAAGGTCTCCACCGACACGATCTCCGGATGAGACTGCCGCCGCGACCGGACCACCGTGCCCGGATCCGACCGTCGGAACCGGACGACGTAACCAGCGCTCACATCGTCCGGATTCAGCAGACGCTCATGCTTCGTCCACCGCCCGAAGACCGCATAACCTGTGTACCTGGGATTCTCCAGGATCGCCCGGACAGTCGAGCCCCGCCAGCCATCCCCCGGACGGTGCCGGTCGCCGGGTCACAACGACCACGCTGGCGACGCAGGGACAACCACCAACATCCGCCACTATCCAGGAAGTCGCCGCCGCGCTGGCATCTCTCACCGGCGAGCCGCACCCTCTCGCTTCGTGGGCCCACTCGCCCGCGACGACAGTCGGACCAAGCCGTCCCGAGCCTGCTGCGGGGCCCGGGACGAACTCCACAGCTAGGACGAGGCACCACGGACGTCGTCCAACGGGACCGGCACGGCTGCCCGCACCAGAACGTCACGATCCCCAGAGCAAATCACCGTCCAGCACGTCGTGGTGCCACATCGAGTTCCAGGACCGGAGCATGACTTGTTCGCATTTCGCCTCCGGTCGTGCGAACCTCGACACGGATTCAGTCCTCGTCGGGCTTGACATGCTGGGTGAGCTCGTGGTGTGCCACCTCCGCAGCCCGTTGCTCCGCTTCCGTCTTCGTCATGCCATCCGCCGTCCCGTAAGCGCGCCCAGCCACGATCACCCTCGCGCTGTACATCCCGGCCTGCTCCGTGCCCTTCGATACAACCTCGTACTCGGGCACGCCGAGCCCTTCGGCGGTTGCCAGTTCCTGCAATCGTGCCTTCCAACTCGCCCCGGCACCGCGCTGCGGGGCGTCGTCCAGCAGATCGCCGAACAGCCGGTGAACCAGCCGACGGGTCACGTCAATGCCGTGCTGCGCGTAGACTGCACCGATCACGGCCTCAAGCCCGTCGGCGAGAATTCTGGCCTCGTCCCGCCTGCCCGCCGAATCCTCGTCGCGGCCCAGCAGCAAGTACGCACCCAGACCGCCCTCCCCCAGACCACGTGCCACTCCGGCGAGCGTGTGCATGTTCACCACCCTCGCGCGCAACTTCGCCAGCTGGCCCTCGGACAATTCCGGATGGACCGAGTAGAGATGGTCGGTCACGACCAGTCCGAGCACCGCGTCGCCGAGCAGCTCAAGCCGCTCGTTCGAAGCGGACTCCCCGATTTCGCGCGCGTACGACTCGTAGGTCAACGCCAGCATGAGCGACTCGCCGCCTACATCGACGCCGAGCGCATCGCGCAGCGAGCTCAACCCGGGCCATCCCGGCGTTGACACAACGGGGTCACCGGCGGACACCGAAACCGGGTCGGCCGCAACGCCGAGGCGAGGACCGCGTCGATAAGTGGCGTACTCGTCCGACGAGCCCGACCGAAACGCCGGGGTGGCGTCGGCCAGCGCGGCCAGGAAGCGGTGTCCGCGGCTGCGTCGCTCGGTTCCTCCGGCAGACCGAAAGGCAAAGGCCGGGGCGATGTCGGCCAGCGCGGCCAGGAACCGCAGGCCAATGCGCTTATGCCCCATCGTCATCGCCTCGCCCCGTGCCGTCGGCCTCGTCCGAAAGACGCCGAAGGCGCTGGCCATCGTCTTCCTTCGACTGTATCGCCGAGACGGCGATGACACCCGCCTTCTTTACCAACGCGACGGCACCGACTCCGACGCCGAAAGCGACAAAGCTGTTGCTGACAATCGACGCCTCGGCCAGCGCGGCAGCGGTGACCGTGCCCAGGAACAGGTGCACACCAATCGATGCCGCATATACGCCACCGCCAGGGCCATACGGCTCCGCCCACGGCCATCCCTTCGGCACTCGGCGACTGGCCTGCAGGAAGGCCACGCCGCAGTTGGCACCAGCACCCATCAGTCCCCACAAGGCGTATTGCCACACGCGCAGACCGAACCCGGTTTCAGGACTCGGAACATCCACCCGCAGTGGTCACAGTCCGTGGCTGTCACGGTCTCAAGCGTTCGTCATCGGCTAAAGGTTCAGCCTGCTCCAGCAGCATGGTCCGCACTGCCGCGGACTCATATGCCAGGAATTACGGCGGCAGCAAACGGTTCGACGACATTCGGCAGGCCCGACCGAGAGAACACCGTGCTCAGCGCAGCGTGGACGTCCGGAGTTGCTTTCGATTCGCCACGCTGGTCGTATCCGTCCACAGTGGCCAAGCTGAGCACGACGGCACCGCACTCGGAGCCTTCGGCGCTGCGCGTCCGTCCCGCGCGTCGAATCAAGCCAGCGGCGCGTACGCCGACGCGTCGCCCGTCCGGGCCGTGCTGCGCACGCCGTCGATGCTGACCGGCACGTCTCCTGCGACTGTGACGCGGTGGAGCCGGCGGGGAAGGTCGTCGTAGTCGGCGACTCCGTAGTGCTGGGTGGCGCGGTTGTCCCAGATCGCCAGGTCGCCGGGCGCCCATTGCCAGCGCACGGTGTTCTCGAGCCGGGTGATGCGCGCCTGCAGCAATGCGAAGATCGCGTCGGATTCCGCGGCGGACAGCCCGATCAGACGTTTGACGAAGTGGCCGAGCAGCAGGACTCGCTCGCCGGTTTCCGGGTGCACGCGGACGACCGGGTGTTCGGTTTCGTAGGTGTCGGACCGAAATTCCTCCCGGTAGGACCGTTCCTTGACGTCGACTCCGCCGATCCGGTGCTCGTCGGCGGCGCCCGCGTAGTCGTAGAGGTTGGTGTGGACCGCCCACAGCCGGTCGGCCAGTGCTTTCAGCGACGCGGGGAGGCTCTCGTAGGCGGCGGCGGTGTTCGCCCACGTGGTGCTGCCGCCGTAGGCGGGGATGGTGATCGCGCGCAGCAGGCTGATCGCGGGGATCCGGTCGACGAAGGTGACGTCGGAGTGCCAGCTGTTGGCTTTCCCGTGCTGGGCGTCGATCGGCAGGATGTTGCCCAGTCCGGTGCTGCGCACCGTCGGATGCGGCTGGGTGAGCGTGCCGAGGCGGGCGGCGAATTCCTGCTGCTGCGCGTCGTCGAGATGATGCTGGTCGCGGAAGAAGATCACCTTGTTCTCCAGCAGCGCCGCCCGGATCCCGGCGACGGTCTCGTCGGGCAGGTCTCCGCCGAGCCGCACGCCGTCGATGCGCGCGCCGATGCCGGAGCCTAGTTTGCGCACTGCCAAGCGCGTGTCCACCGAGTCGGTCACGTCGAGAGTCATCGTGTTCCCCTTTCCATTCGTCCGGACGTTCTCCGGACTTGCCCGGGCCGTCACCAGACTGGGGCCGATCGCCGCCGAGAATCAAGATTGCGTTCAGCGTGAAATTAATTCGTCTCAGATTCCGGGCCGGATTGACGGCGCGTTCGGCGGTGGCGATGGTCGCCGCCATGAAAATCACGAGTATGGCCTACGACCGGGCCGTGCGGGTGCTGCCCGCCGGGCCAGATGGTGGGATGCCGTTGCCTGTCCGGGCCGCTCCTGCCAGCCTCAGTCCATGCTTCCGGCGCACTCTCTGATCTCGCGCCTGCACGTCGGCCTCCGGCGGCAGGCCGGGGCGATCTGTTCCGCACCGCACTGACCCGCCGCATCCGGCCGCCGACCGAAACGGTCATTCCGATTTCCTGCTCAGCCGAACCCGGCTGTACTGGCCGCGCATTTATCTGATCATTGAGCGAGCTTTTGCCGTAAATGTAAGGGAACAAATACCGTGACCACGAACCGACGCCAATTTCTCGGTCTTTCCCTGCTGGGCCTCGCGGCGACCGCCGTCGGGTGCGGCACGGCCACCGGCGCGACCAAGACACTGCGGTACCAGGGCTGGGCCGGCCAGGTCACGCCGCCCGAGCTCGCCGCCGACCTCGGCTTCCTGCAGGACGTGAAGCTGCAGTGGGTGGGCAACACGATCAGCGGGCCGCAGGACATCCAGTCGGCCGCCACCGGCCAGGTGGACTTCGGCGGGGCGTTCAACGGGGCCGTGGTCAAGCTGGCCGCGGCCAGCGCCCCGATCACCTCGGTGATCAGCTACTACGGGGTCGACAAGACCGCGTGGAACGGCTTCTACGTCGCCGAAGGCAGCCCGATCCGTTCGCCGCGGGACCTGGTGGGCAAGAAGGTCGGGATGAACACGCTCGGCGCGCACTCCGAGGCGATGCTCGACATCTACCTGCAGCGCAACGGGCTCGCCAAGGACGACATCGGCAAGGTCGAGCCGGTCGTGGTGCCGCCGGTGAACACCGAGCAGTCCCTGCGGCAGGGCCAGATCGAGGTCGGGGTGCTCGGCGACATCTTGCGGGACAAGGCGCTCGCGCGCGGCGGCATCCGCAAGCTGTTCGACGACTACCAGCTGCTCGGCGCCTTCAGCGCCGGCACCTACGTGTTCCGGAAGGATTTCGTCGAGCGGAACCCGGACACGCTGCGCACGTTCGTCGCCGGGGTGGGCAAGGCCATCGAGTGGAGCAAGTCCACGCCGCGAGCGGAGGTGATCGACCGGTTCACGAAGATCGTCTCCGACCGCAAGCGCAACGAGGACCCCGATGCGCTCAAGTACTGGACCTCCTTCGGCGTCGCGGGCCCGGGCGGGCTGGTCCAGGACCGGGAACTGCAGTTGTGGATCGACTGGCTCGGCAGCCGCGGCGACGTCAAACCGGGCTCGGTGAAGGCGGCCGACCTCTACACCAACCGCTTCAACCCGCACGCGAACGGAAAGGGATGAACGGGATGACCGCCAAGATCAGCTTCGCCGGTGTCGGCAAGACCTTCCCGGTCCGCGGCGCCCGGACCGCGCTCACCGCGCTCGAAGGAATCGACCTGGACGTCTCGGCCGGGGAGTTCGTGGTGATCGTCGGGCCGAGCGGCTGCGGCAAATCCACTCTGCTCGACCTGCTCGGCGGACTGTCCGAACCGGACGCCGGGCGGATCCTGCTCGACGGCGCGCCGGTGCGCGGACCGGGACGGGACCGCGGGATCGTCTTCCAGCAGTACGCGCTGCTGCCGTGGCGCACCGCCTTGGGCAATGTCGAGTTCGGGCTGGAGGCGACCGGCGTGCCGCGCGCCGAGCGGGCCGCGCGCGCCAAGGAGTACCTGGAGCTGGTCGGGCTGGCCGAATTCGCCGACCGGCACCCGCACCAGCTGTCCGGCGGGATGAAGCAGCGGGTGGCCATCGCGCGCAGCCTCGCCTACGACCCCGACGTGCTGCTGATGGACGAACCGTTCGCCGCCCTGGACGCGCAAACCCGCGAATCGCTGCAGGACGAGCTGCTGCGCATCTGGCGGCGCACCGGGAAAACGATCCTGTTCATCACGCACAGCATCGACGAGGCCGTCTACCTGGGACAGCGCGTCGCGGTGCTGACCTCGCGACCGGGCCGGGTCAAGAGCGTCGTCGGGATCGACCTGCCGCACCGCGACGAGGTCGACGATGCCCGGTCCAGCCCGGAATTCGCCCGCTACCGCCACGAAATCTGGTCCCTGCTGCACGACGAGGTGGCCCGCGCCCACGAGTTGGAGAAGGAGGCCATCGGAGCATGAGCACCACGACTGTGTCCGAGCCGGCCGCGACGGAAGTCGCGCCGCGGGCCGGGTCGGCACCGCCCTCCGCGGCCCGCACCGGCGGCCGTGTCCGCTCCCGGCTGCGGTCCGCGTTCACGAAAAGCATCGCACTGATCCTGGTGCTCGCCGCGTGGGAGATCCTGCCGCGGGCCGGTGTGGTGGACCCGGTTTTCCTGCCGCCCTTCCACGAGGTGCTCGCTGCCCTGGCCGGTCTCGCCGGAGACGGGCAGCTGGCCACGCACATCGAAGCGAGCCTGACCCGGTCGCTCGCCGGGTTCGCCCTCGCCGTCGCGCTCGCGGTGCCGCTGGGCGTGCTGATCGGCTGGTACAAACCGGTTTCCGACGTGCTGACCCCGGTGGTGCAGGTGTTCCTCAACACCGCGGCGCTCGCGTTGCTGCCGGTGTTCGTGCTGATCCTGGGAATCGGCGAGACGTCCAAGATCGCGATCGTGTTCTACGCCTGCACCTGGCCGATCCTGCTGAACACGATCAGCGCGGTGCGCACCGTCGATCCGACCTTGCTGAAGCTGGCCCGGTCGCTGGACCTGGCGCCGCTGGCGCTGTTCGGGAAAGTGGTGCTGCCCGCCTCGGTGCCGGCGATCTTCACCGGCATCCGGCTCGCCGGCGCGTCGGCGATCGTGGTGGTGATCGCTGCCGAGATGGTCGGCGCGAAGGCCGGGCTCGGCTATCTGATCAACGCCTCGCAGTACAACTTCGCCATCCCGCAGATGTACGCCGGAATCGTCACGATCTCGGTCATCGGCGTCCTGTTCAACCAGCTGCTGGTGACGGCGGAGCGCCGCTTCACCTCCTGGCGCGCCTGAGAAGGGAATCACGATGGACGCACTCGAACTGACCGCGGACGTGTTCGTGGCCGGCGGCGGCCCGGCCGCGACCTGGGCGGCCCTGCAGGCGGCGCGCGACGGCGCTCAGGTAGTGCTGGCGGACAAGGGTTTCTGCGGGACCAGCGGCGCGACCGCGGCAGCGGGTACCGGGGTCTGGTACGTCCCGCCGGAACCGGCGGCCCGCGAGGCCGCGATGGCCAGCAGGGAAGAGCTGGGCGGCTACCTGGCCGACCGCCGCTGGGCGGCCCGGGTCCTGCAGGAAACCTACGAGCGGATGAACGAGCTGGCGGTCGTGGCCCGGTATCCGTTCCCGGTCGGCGAGGACGGGGCCCCGCTGCGCACCGGGCTGCAGGGCCCGGAATACCTGCGCAGGATGCGGATCCTCGTCCGCCGGGCCGGGGTGCGGGTGCTGGACCACAGCCCGGTGACCGAGTTGCTGGCCGACCCGGCGGGCGCAGTGGCCGGCGCGGCCGGATACCGGTGCCAAGCGCGCCAGCACTACCGGGTGCGGGCCGGTGCGGTCGTCCTCGCGACCGGCGGATGCGCGTTCCTGTCCAAGGCGCTCGGCTGCGACGTCAACACCGGGGACGGGGCGCTGTTCGCGGTCGAAGCGGGCGCGGAACTGTCCGGGATGGAGTTCTCCAACGCCTACGGCATCGCACCGGAAGGCACCTCGGTCACCAAGACCGCGTTCTACCACTTCGCGACGTTCTACCGCGCCGACGGGAGCGTGCTGGAAGGCGCCAGCGGCATCCGGCGTACGCCGATCGCCCGGGAACTGTTGACCGGCAAGGTGTTCTGCCAGCTCGATCTCGCCGACGAGCGGGCTCGCGCGGCGATGCGCTTGGCACAGCCCAACTTCTTCCTGACCTTCGACCGGATGGGCATCGATCCGTTCCGCGAAAAGTTCCCGATCACCCTGCTGGCCGAGGGAACCGTGCGCGGCACCGGCGGCATCCGGATCGTCTCGGACGACTGCGCGACCACGGTGCCCGGCCTCTACGCGGCCGGCGACGCGGCTACCCGGGAGCTGATCTGCGGCGGTTTCACCGGCGGCGGCAGCCACAACGCGGCATGGGCGATCTCCTCGGGCGTGTGGGCCGGGCGAGGCGCCGCCCGGTACGCCCGCTCGCTCGGCACCAGGGCGACCGGGCGCCGGGTGCGCGCGCTTGGCGAGGCGGGACTGCGTCCGTCCTGGTCGCCTCGGGACGATCACCGGGAAGTGGTCGCGGGCGTGCAGCGCGAAGTGTTGCCCTACGACAAGAACTACCTGCGCCACGGCACCGCGCTGACCGGTTCCCTCGCCGAACTCGACGGCCTCTGGGCACAGGTGCGGGCCTCGCTGGGCGGAACCGGCGAAGCGGGGATCCGGACCCGGCAGGCGGCGGCGATGACCGCGCACGCGCGGTGGATGTACCGAGCCGCGCTCGCCCGCCCAGAAAGCCGAGGCATGGCCAAGCGGCTCGACTTTCCCGACCAGGATTCCGCCCAGCGGCACCGGCTCCGCACCGGCGGACTCGATCAGGTGTGGGTCCGTCCGGAATGGACCGCCGAAGCGGCGGCGGGAGCGGCGTCGTGATCGAGGTGGTGTCCGCGCAGCGCTGCCTCAGCTGCGACAAGTGCATCGAGGTCTGCCCGACGAACGTGTTCGACCGCGGTCCCGGCGGCATTCCGGTGATCAGCAGGCAATCCGATTGCCAAACCTGCTTCCACTGCGAAGCGAACTGCCCAGCCGACGCCCTGTTCGTCTCGCCCCGAACCGCGCCGCTCGCCGCGGCGCCGGATGCCGAGCAGCTCGCCGAAGACGGACTGCTCGGCAGCTATCGCGAACGTCTCGGCTGGGGCCGCGGCCGCACACCCGGCGCGCGACTCGCCGTCGGACCGCCGCTCCGGCCGGACTCCGGGGCCATCACGAGTTGACGCTGCCCATGACCGCCCCTCCCCTCCCGTTCGCCGACCGCGGAGCCAGCACCGCCGCGGTCCTGCTGCGCGCCGTGCTGGCGCACGGACCGGTCGCGCGCAGCACCGTGGCCGGGCTGACCGGGCTCAGCCCGGCCGGCATCAGCAGGCAATGCGCCGGCCTGGCACAGCTCGGCCTGCTCACGACCCGCCCGTCCCGGCCGGCGCGCGAGCACCCGGCCGCCGGACGTCCCCGTGCCGAACTCGACATCGCGACCCACCGGCACAGCGTGTTCGGCGTGCATATCGCCCATCACTTCGCGACCTTGGCCGAACTGGACCTGCGCGGCCGCGTGCGGGCACAGGAACGGGTGCCGCACGAGGACGCCGCACCCGAGCAGGTGCTCGCGGGCCTTGCGGCGCGACTGCACCGCTTCCGCAGGCAACGCCTGCGCGGCCGGATCCCGCTCGGCCTCGGAGTCGCCTGCGGCGGCTGGGTCGATCCGGACACCGGCATGATCGTCGACCATTCCTCGCTGGGCTGGCACGACGTCGCCGCCGGGCCGATCCTGTCGGAGCTGACCGGCCTGCCCACCCGGATCGACGGCCACGCCCGCGCGCTGGCCGCCGCGGAGGCCCTGTTCGGCAACGCCCGGGGCAGCGAATCGGTCGCGCACCTGTTCGTCGGGAACGTCGTCGACGCGGCCTTCGTCTCCGGCGGTCTGCTGCACCGAGGCCCCGGTTCGGCCGCCGGCACGGTAGCCCACCTGCCACTGGGCGATCCGCTGGCACCCTGCGCGTGCGGCCGCTCCGGCTGTCTGGAAACAACCGTCGCGGACTGGGCCGTAACCGCCGGTTTCGGCCCCGGTATGTCCATTGTGGACCTCGTTGCGGCGGCGGTGTCCGGGGACGCCGCCGCCCGCGGGGCATTGCTGTCGCGCGCACGGGTCGTCGGACGAGCAGCCGCGCTGCTGTTCGATCTGGTCAACCCGGAACTGCTTATCGTCGCCGAGGCCGGGATCGCGCACCTGCCGGACTGCCTCGCCGCGTTGCGCGCGGAGATCACCACCCATTCGCGGGGGCGGGTAGACGCCGGACGCCGAGTGTTCCCCAGCAGTTTCGCCGCTGCCGACGTGCTCGCTGTCGCCGCCGGTGCAGTGCAGCTGAACGCCCTCTACACCGATCCGCACGCGCTATCCGACCGGCTCGCGCCAGTTCGCGTCCACCACGCCACGGGAGTCGCCGATGCCTGAACGCCCATTGCACCTCAACGCGTTCCTGCTCGGCGGCGGTCACAACGAAGCACCACCGACCTGCTGACGAATGCGGTCCTCAGAACCCCGCGAAAGCACCATTGCTTCGCACAGTCGGCACCGGAGCCAGCGCCCGCGCATCCCCCGGGCAGGTGTTCCTTCGCGACCAGGCCGCTCCGCATCGCGCCAGGTCGCCCAGGGTGGGACGCCACGCGCCCGGCGATCGAGAAAGAAGGATGACGTGAGCACCTACGCCGTTGTCGACCCCACCAGCGGGGAGACCCTCAAGGAGTACGCCGCGCTGTCGGACGGCGAGCTGGCTGAGAAGCTTGACCGCGCGGAAGCGGTCTACCGCCAGTGGCGGCAGTCGTCGTCGGTCGCGGATCGGGCGGCGTTGCTGGGCAAAGCCGCCGCGTTGTTCGCCGAGCGCCGGGACGAGCTGGCGCTGATCATCAGCCGCGAGATGGGCAAACCGACCAGTCAGGGAGTCCTGGAGGTCGACTTCGCGGCCGCGATCTTCGAGTACTACGCCGAGAAGGCGGCGGAGTTCCTGGCCGACGAGCCGGTTCCGCTGCAATGGGGCCAAGGGACCGCGGTGATCCGGCGGCAGCCTGTCGGCGTGCTGCTTGGTGTCATGCCGTGGAATTACCCTTACTACCAGGTCGCGCGGTTCGCGGCGCCGAATCTGATGGCGGGCAACACGATTCTGCTCAAGCACGCCTCCCAGTGCCCGGAATCGGCGGCGGCGATCGAGCAACTGCTGCTCGACGCGGGTTTTCCGCAAGGCGCGTACGAGAACATTTACGCCACCTACGCCCAGATCGACACTGTCATCGCCGACCCGCGCGTCGCCGGGGTGTCCGTGACCGGTTCGGAGAAGGCGGGCGCACACGTCGCCGCCGTTGCCGGACGGCATCTCAAGAAGGCGGTCCTCGAACTCGGCGGCGCGGATCCGTTTATTTTGCTGAGCACTGATGACCTCGATGTCGCGGTGGAATCCGCGTTGGGAGCGCGGTTTTACGACAACGCCGGGCAAGCGTGCAACGGTGCCAAGCGCTGGATCATCATCGACGATCTGTACGACGCGTTCCTCGCGAAGGTTACTGCGACGCTGGCTCAGCTCAGGCCCTCGTCTCCGACCGCCGAGGACACTGTGCTCGGGCCGGTGTCTTCGATCGCAGCCGCCGAGGGGCTTGAGGAACAGCTGCGCCGCGCGGTCGACGGCGGAGCGCGAGTCGCGGTCGGCGGCACGCGGAGCGGGGCTTTCTTCGACCCCACCGTCCTAGTTGACATCGACTCGGCAAATGAGGCGGCCAAGGAAGAATTCTTTGGGCCGTTCGCGAATGTGTACCGCGTGCACTCCGAAGAGGAAGCGGTCGCGGTCGCGAACGACACTCCGTTCGGGCTCGGCTCCTACGTGTTCAGCACAGATCCCGAGCAGGCGCAGCGGGTCGCGGACCAGCTCGAGGCGGGCATGGTTTACGTCAACCTGGTCGGTGCCGAAGAACCTGGCTTGCCGTTCGGCGGGGTGAAGCTGTCCGGGTTCGGGCGCGAGCTCGGACGGCTCGGCGCCGAGGAGTTCGTCAACCGCAAGCTGATCCGGGTCGCGGGCTGACGCGAGACGTGAAGCAGCACCGCCGTCGCCCGGTGGAAGGGGTGACGGCGGTGCTGTGCGTGTTCAGCCGACGCGCGGGCCGAGCCAGACCGGCAACGCCTTGACCTGGTTGATGAAAAACGATTCGGCGTGCGGTGCGTCGCCGATGATCTCCATCTCCGGGTAGCGCTTGAGCGTTTCTTCGAGCATCAGCCGCAATTCGAGCCTCGCCAGTGCGTTGCCGAGGCAGAAATGCCTGCCGCCCGCCCCGAACGCCTGGTGCTCCGGGTTCCGGTTCGCGTCGAAACGATCCGGGTCCTCGTAACGATCCTCGTCGCGATTCCCCGACGGGTACCACAGGACGACCTTGTCGTTCTCTTTGATCAACTGGCCGCGGATCTCCACATCCTTCGTCGCGGTACGGCGCATCATCGAGAACGCCGGGAACATCCGCAGCGCTTCCTCCACCACGCTCGGCACCAGCGAGAGGTCATCGAGCACTTTCCGGCGTTCGCCCGGGTTCTCGATCAGCGCCTTCATCGCGCTCACGTACGTCGCCATCGTGCTGTCGTTGCCCGCACCGATGAGCAGCAGGGTGCCGTACATGATGTCCTCGGCCGAGAGTGTCTGCCCGTCGATCTCGGCGTGCACGAGGATGCTGATCAGGTCGTCGGCCGGCTTCGCCCGGCGCGCCTCGATCATCCCGGAGACTTCCGCCATCAGCGTCGGCAGGAGCTCGTTGACGTAGGCGTCGATCCCGCCGGGGTTCAGGTCCGGGTCGTCTCGGCCCATGTACCGCTTCATGTAGTTCGCCCACTTGACGTCCTCCGCCTCGGGGATGCCGAGGAGCCGATGGATCACCCGCGCCACGATCGGCTGGGACACGGCGCTCACGAGGTCGCAGGTTTCCCGGCCGTCGAGGCGGTCGAGCACGGAGACCACGATCGCGCGGATCCAGTCCTCGTGCTCGGCTATTCTCGCGGCGGTGAAACCCTGAAGGAAAAGCTGTTTGATCCGGTCGTGCTTCGGCGGGTCCATCCCGATGAATTCGGCGCGCGCGAACTCCAGCGGGATCTGGTGGTTGGTGATGTCGATGCCCTGGCGCTCCGAGGAGAACGTCTTCCAGTCCCGGCTCACCGCGGCGATGTCCTCCGCCTTGGTCAGCGACCAGAAGCCCTCTTCCCCGGGCAGCACGGGGATTCCCGACGACCAGTGCACCGGGCACTTCGCCCGGAGATCGCGGAAAATCCCGTGCGGCGGGCCGTCTTTCCACAAGCCGAACTCGGCCAGGGTTTCCGGTATTTCGTTCGCGGCCATCGGTTCCTCCCATTCCGTCGGACCGCGAACCTAATTCCGGCGAGCGCCTCGACAGGCCGCGCGCCGGAAGCGGCGCCCCGTTGGGGGAAGCCAGCCGGGCATAACCCAACCGGGCACTTCTCGCCGCCCGCACGAGGTCGATGCCCTCCGGTGCCGTCATCGTCGGCGCATGACTTCACCGACCACTGAGCTTTTCGACATCACCGGCAAGCGCGCGCTCGTCACCGGAGCCAGCCGCGGGATCGGCCGCGCCATCGCCCTTGCCTTCGCCCGCGCGGGCGCGCACGTGGTCGCCGCGGCGCGCACCGAGGAAGCGCTCAAGGAGACGGCGTCGCTCGCCGCGGACGCTCCCGGCAGGATCGACATCCTGGCCACCGACCTCCGTACGCCGGAGTCCGCCGAAGCCGCCGTCCGCTCCGCCGCGGAAACCCTTGGCGGGCTTGACATCCTGGTCAACAACGCCGCGGACGACCACGACTCCCCGATCGAGAAGACCGACCTCGCGGTGTTCCAGCGCGTCGTCGAGCTCAACCTGCAGTCCTGCTGGGTGATGACCAAGGCGGCGGCGCCGTACCTCAAGGACGGCGGCGGCAAGATCGTCAACATCGCCTCCGTGCTCGGTCTCGTCGGCATGCTCGACGACAGCGCGTACATCGCCGCCAAACACGGGCTCGTCGGGCTCACCAAGGCGATCGCGCTGGAGTGGGCGCGCGCGGGAGTCCAGGTCAACGCGATCGCGCCGGGGTTCGTGGACACCGCGATGATCGGCAATCTCAAAGAAGACGCCGCGCTCGCTTCCTACGTCCGGAAGAAGACCCCGATGGGCCGTGCTGCGCAGCCCGAGGAGTACGCCGGTCCGGCGATCTTCCTTGCCTCCGCCGCCTCGGACTTCACGACCGGTCACGTGCTGGTGGTCGACGGCGGTTACTCCGTGCAATAACCCGACGGATTCGGCCGGTGTACGCGATCAGCGCGCACACCGGCCGAATGGTTCGGTCAAGAGATGGCGTCCGTCCACGAAACGCCGTTGAGAATGGCCCGCTTGCTGAGCGCCAGCTGACGCGGGGCGTTGACGCACAGCGCACCCCGGAGCCGGTCGCCGCGGCCGAACAGTGCGACGAGCGACTTCTCGTCGGCCTGGGTGATCTTTACCTGGTCCTCGCCGTCGACGTGGCCGACGAATTTGACCTTGGCGTCGAACTGATCCGACCAGAAGTACGGGACCGGCGCGAACGGCTCGGCCTCGCCGAGCAGCGTCCGTGCCGCGTGGACGCCCTGTTCGACGGCATTGAGCCATTGTTCGACGCGCATGGTCTCGCCGAACAAGCGGTTCGGCCACTGCACGAGGTCTCCCGCGGCCACCACGTCCGGCGCGGTGGTGCGCAGAGCCTCGTCGCAGACCACGCCGTTCCCGAGTTCGACACCGCTGCCGGCGAGCCAGCCAGTCTCCGGTTGCACGCCGACCCCGGCGACGATGAGATCCGCGGCCAGCACCGTGCCGTCGGCTAGATGGATCTTGCTGCCGCCGGGCGACGCTTCGACCCGGTCGATTCCGGTGCCGCAGTACAGGTGCACGCCGTGGCCTACGTGGTGCTCCAGGAACCAGCGGCCGAGTTCCGCGCCGAGCACCCGGGTCAGCGGGACGGGTGCGATCTCCACGACCGAGACGTCCAGCCCCATCTTGCGCGCGGTCGCGGCCACCTCCAGCCCGATGAAGCCGGCGCCGATCACCACCAGATGACGGCCCGGCCGCAGCTGCTCGTGCAGGCTCAGCGAATCGGACAGTGACCGGACCTCGTGCACGTCGGGCACCCCGGCGAGGACCGGCAGCGGCCGGGTCCGGGATCCAGTGGCGATGACCAGGCCGTCGTAGGACAGCTCCCGGCCGCCTTCGAGGAACAGAGTTTTGCCCGCGGCGTCGAGCCCGACGGCCGCCGCACCGAGCGAAACCTCGACGGCGTTCTCCTGGTACCAGCCGGGTTCTTTGATCAGCAGGGCGTGGTGTTCCTGCCCCTCGCGCAAGGCGTCCTTGGACAGCGGAGGACGGTCGTACGGCAGCAGATTCTCCGCGCTGACCATCGTGATCTCGCCTTGGTGCCCCGCGCGCCGGAGCCCGTCGACCGCGTTGACCGCTGCCACCGAGCCGCCGACCACGACGATGCGGTCCATCGCCGTCAGCCCTTCCCGAGTGTGATGGCGCCTTCGGGGCAGGAGCGCACCGCGCGCTCCGCCTCGTCGAGGCGGTCGTCGGACGGGTGCGGCTCGAGCAGGACGGCCTGGCCGGATTCGTCGTCGATGTCGAAGAGATCCGGGCATTCCATCATGCAGCACGCGCAGCCCGTGCATCCGTCGAGGTCGAGCGTGAGCGTCAGCGCCATGATTCGTTCTCCTTGCGTTCCGGCGGACCTGACCGGAAAGTGTCGGGCGCTTCTTCCCTGATTCCGGCGCGGCGGCGGGGAAGAACGCCCAACCGGGGGGTCTCGCGCGCCCGCTCATCCCCCACCCGGGCAAGAGCGGCCCCGGCGGGCGGACGGCCTCGCAGCGGGCGCCTAGATTCGCGAGTCCGACAGCGCCGGATTCCCCCCCCTGACAAGTTGAGGTTCCATGCACCGCACCGTGTTCGACGAGGACCACGAATCCTTCCGCAAGACCCTGAGGTCGTTCCTCCAGGCGGAAGTCCTCCCGCATTACGACGAGTGGTTCGCGGCCGGAGGGGTCCCCCGCCAGCTGTACCGGGACCTGGGCGAACTCGGCCTCTTCGGCATCTCGGTCCCGGAGGAATACGGCGGCGCGGGGCTGACGACGCACAAGTTCACCGCGATCGAGTACGAAGAGATCGCGCGGGTCGGCGTTCTGCTCGGCGGCTCCAGCTGCCACGTCCTGCTGGCGCTTCCGTACCTGAAAATGCTCGGAACCGACGAGCAGCTGCGGCGGTACCTGCCCGGATTCGTCACCGGCGAGCAGATGTGGGCGCTCGCGATGACCGAGCCCGGCACCGGCTCCGACCTCACCGGCATCCGCACCACCGCCAAGCTCTCCGCAGACGGCACGCATTACGTGCTCAACGGGGCCAAGACGTTCATCACCGGCGGCGTCAACGCCGACCGGGTGATCGTCGCGGCGCGCACCAGCCCGCCGCGGGAGGACGACCGCCGGTTCGGCCTCTCCCTGCTCGCCGTCGACACTTCGCTTCCCGGCTACCAGGTCGGGCGCAAACTCGACAAGCTGGGACTGCGGACGTCCGACACCGCCGAACTCGCCTTCTCCGACGTCCGCGTGCCGGTCGAAGACCTTCTCGGCGAGGAGGACAAGGGATTCTCGTATCTCGGGCACAATCTCGCCTCCGAGCGCTGGGGAATCGCGCACGGTGCTTACGCGCAGGCGAAATCGGCCGTCGCACTCGCCCAGGCCTATACCGCGGACCGGAAGGTCTTCGGCAAGTCTGTCGCGTCGTTCCAGAACACGAAGTTCGAGCTGGCCGCGTGCAAAGCGGAGGTCGACGCCGCGGAAGCGGTCACCGACCGCGCGCTGGAGGCGCTCGACGCCGGGGACCTCACTCCGGCCGAGGCTGCGTCGGCCAAGCTGTTCTGCACCGAGGTCGCCGACCGCGTGATCGACCGCTGCCTGCAGCTGCACGGCGGTTACGGCTACATCAACGAATACCCGATCGCCCGCCTCTACGCCGACAGCCGGGTCAACCGGCTCTACGGCGGCACGTCCGAGGTGATGAAGCTGATCATCGCCCACGACATGGGACTCTGACCGGACCGGGGGGGGGGGGGGGGGGCGGCGGGGGGGGGGGGGGGGGGGGGGCTGGAGGGGCGAAAACCTCCCCTCCTCCCCCCTTCCCCCAGCAATGGCTTGGTGGGGGGAAGAGGCGATACGGGAGAGATACGTCC
>NZ_JBVJOE010000005.1:0-37640 GCF_055583325.1 Amycolatopsis sp. NPDC104775 | reverse complement strand
GGCGAAGGCCGGTGGATCTCGCTGGAGGAACTCCACCCCCCCCCCCCCCCCCCCGCACCCCCCCCCCCCCCCCCCCCCCCCCCCCCCCCCCCCCCCCCCCGGTCCGGTCAGGATTCCAGGCTCCGCAAGACCTTTCGCGCCGCCCGCTGTCCCGAAGCCGCTGCGGCGGCCAGCGAGGGATCGCCGAGGTAGTCGCCCGCGAACCAGATCGGGCCGACCGGAGTGCGCAGGGTTTTCTGCGACGCGTCCCGCTTGCCCGGCCGCCAGTAGGAGACCACCCGCGGCTGCCGTTTGACCACCACGCGGTCGATTTCGCCGTCGAGTTCCGGAAACATCCCGATCAGGTCGCGGAGGAACACGTCTTCGATCCCTTCGTCGGACAGCTGGCACAGCGCGTCCGCCGAGGATCCGCCGGAGAGCAGAACCAGCGCGCCGCCCGGTTTGCGCGGGCCTTCGGCGCGCTGCGGCGCCGCGTGGTTGAACACCATCTGGAAAGACAGTTCCGGCGTCGAGATGCCGTAGTAGTCGTCCCATCGCTGCGCGCCCTGCTCCTTCGTGAAAACACCGGCGAGGACGTATCGGCCGTATTCGATGTCGGACAACGCCGAGCGGTGGGCGTCGGGAAGGTCGGACATGAATTTGAGTGCACAATCGGCCGGGGTGGCGACGATGGCACGCTTCGCCGTCAGCCGCGCCGGACCGTGCTCGTCGGCGTACTCGACGGTCACCCCGTGGTCAGTCCAGGTGAGCCGCTCCACCGCGGAGCCGAGCCGCAGCCGGTCGCCGAGGTCGTTCGCGAGCGCGTCGGTGAATGTCTGGTTCCCGCCGACCGGCAGTGCGAAGTTCGGCACCTTCGCGGCCTTCTCCAGCGCGGTTCCGATGGAGACGGCGAGCTGTGTCGCCGCGGTCTCCTGCGGATCGCAGCCGATCCACTGACCGGACCACGCGGCGAAAAGCGCGGTCATCTCGCGCGACCGGACGCCCGCCATCAGCGCCTCCGCGCCGGACTGGGCTTCGAGGCGGGCTCGAGTCGCACGGGCGGCCTTGGCGTTCTTCCCGAAGAGCCGGGCGTACGCGTACTTGATGCGCAGGCCGACCCGCGCCAGCTCCGCCTTCGCGGCCAGCGGCATGCGAGAACGCAGCAGGAGCAACGGCGGGCTGTCGGTGGACACCATCCGGCCTTTGAGGTAGAGCGCCGCCTTCCGCCCGGCGAGCGAACCCCGTTCGATCCGGTAGCGGTCGAGGACTTCGAACAGCGGACCGTCGCCTTCGGTGAACTGGGTGCCGACGTTGAGCCAGTAGTCCCCGTGCCGGACGGATTCGACGCGACCGCCGGGCCTCGTCGCCGCTTCCAGCACGACGACGTCGGCTGATTCCGCCAGCGTCGATCCGGCGACCAAGCCGGCCGCACCGGCGCCGATGACAACGATTTCGCACTGCTCTTCCCTCTGCACCGGGCGATCATGCGGACGGCGCGGGCGGGAGCGGCCCGGCCGGGGACGCAGTGCGCCCGGCCGGGGGATGGCTCCCCCACCCGGGTGCCGCTTGGGCCGCGGCCTGTCCTCGCGCGCGAGGCGCGGGGTTTGCTGCCTTCCAGGCCACCGATCGCTACCGCCGGGAAGGACACCATCGTGGGTGAAGCCACCGTTTTCGCCGTGCTGAAAGAGCAGGCCGAGCAGGCTCCGGACGCTCCCGTCCTGCTGGCCGACGGCGAGGAGTGCTCGCGCGCGGAGCTGTTCGGCCAGGTCAAGGCGATCGCCGCCGGACTGCGGGCGCTCGGTCTCGACCGCGGCGACCGGGGGCTGATCGTTTCGGACAACCGGCTCGAGACCGTGGTCGCGTGGCTGGGGGTGGACTGCGCGCGGATGATCGACGTCCCGATCAATCCGGAAGCCCGCGGCGCGTTCCTGGAGTACCTGGTCCGGGACTGCGGGCCGCGGGTCGCGATCGGGCTTCCCGCGTACCTGCGCGCAGTGGCCGAAGCCGTTCCGGAGCACCCTGAATTCGCCGTGCTGATCGACCCCGACGACGGAGAACTGCCGTTCGGTCCAGGCACCCGGCACTTGACTTTCGCGGAGCTGATGGAGCTGGGACGCGACGGGGCCGTCGAGGCGCCGCTCGAAAGCGACGTCGCGACGATGATCTACACCTCCGGCACCACCGGTCCGTCCAAAGGAGTGCTGCTTCCGCACGCCTACCAGATCACCTGGGCACGACGCGGCGCGGCGGGCCTAGGGATGCGCGCGGGGCAAACGGCCTACACGCCCGAGCCGTTGTTCCACTCCGACGCCCGGTCGTACGTCCTCGCGGCCCTGCTCACCGGCGGACGGCTCGCGCTCGGGAAGCGATTCAGCGTAAGCCGGTTCTGGGACGAAGTACGTGCCGCCGACGCGTCGTACTTCGCGTATCTCGGCACCATGCTCTCGATGCTGAATTCCGCGGAGCCCAGCGCATCCGACCGCGATCACCCGGCCGTCATCGGTACCGGCGGCGGCGCCCCGGCAGCGTTGCAGCGCGGTTTCGAGAAACGGTTCGGCGTCCGGCTGATCGAGATGTACGGCATGACCGAGGCGCTGTGCATCGCCCAGAACACCCCGGAGCACCACCGGATCGGCTCGGTCGGGCGGCCGACACCCGAACTGGAGACCCGGCTGGTCGACGACCAGGACCGGCCGGTGCCGTGCGGGGAGGTCGGCGAACTGATCCTGCGGCCCCGCGAGCCGCACACCGTCATGGCCGGTTACTGGAACAAGCCCGAGGCGACAGTCGCGGCGTGGCGGAACCTGTGGTTCCACACCGGCGACCGGATGCGCGCGGACGAAGACGGTTTCCTCTACTACGTCGGACGATTGAAGGACTCGATCCGCCGCCGCGGCGAAAACGTCTCTGCTTGGGAAGTCGAATGCGCGGCGAACAAGCACGAGGACGTGCGCGAGGCGGCCGCGATCGGTGTCCCGTCGGATCTCGGCGAAGAGGATGTCGCGCTCCTGGTCGTCGCACAGGACGCGAGCCGCGTCGACCCGGTGGCGTTGCGCGATTTTCTCGCTGCCGACTTGCCCAAGCACGCCGTGCCCCGCTTCATCGAGGTTGTCGAAAGCCTGCCGAAGACGCCGACCCAGCGCGTCAACAAGGACGAAGTGCGCGCCCGCGGAATCACCGAAGCGGCTTGGGACGGCGAGAAAGCCTGACCACCCTCCCCCAACCGGGCCGATCCCGGACGCCCCGCCGGTCCGGCGGTCCCCGGCGACCTACGTTCCCCGCACCAACGGTTAGCTACGTCACTCCGGAGGAACGATGAGCACGATCGACGACCCCGGCTTCACGGTCGCGGACGCACAGCTGTGGGCCTCAGGCCCGCCGCACGAGGTTTTCGCCGAGCTGCGCGGCAAGTGCCCGGTGCACCATTCGGCGGGCATCGCCGGGATGCCCGGGGCGCCCGGCTTCTGGTCGATCACCAAAGCCGAGGACGTGGCGCGGGTCAGCCGCGACTGGAAGACGTTCTCCTCGCACCGCGCCGGAGCGGTCGACCTCACCTGGGAGGGCATGCCGGAGGACCTCCAGGAACTGTCCAAAATGGACATGATCAACCTCGATCCGCCCCGGCACGACCGGCTCAAGCAGCTTTTCCTCGCCGGCTTCACCCAGGAGCGCATCGCCGCCGAAGAGGGCCGGGTCGTCGAGGCGGTCGGGAACGTGCTCGACCGCCTCGAGGGCAAGGAGACCTGCGACCTGGTCAACGACGTCTCGAAGCCGATCGTCGCGCGCGTCATCCACGGGTTCATGGGCATCCCCGAAGAGGACGACGCCCGCTGGATCCACAACATCAGCCGCTACATCGCCCTCGACGACCCGCATTTCAACCCCGGCGGGCTCGAGGAATGGCTCACCGTCTTCATCCCCGACCTGATCGAGCAGTGCGCGGTGCTGGTCGAAGACCGCAAGGCCAACCCGGGCGACGATCTGATCAGCATCCTGGTCCAGGCCGAGGTCGAAGGCGACAAGCTTTCCGACGACGAGATCGTCGCGGGCATGCTGCTGCTGTTCGCCGCGGGCAACGACAGCACGATGGCGACTTACGTGAGCGCGATGATCGCGTTGATGGAGAACCCCGGGGAGCGCCAGAAGGTGCTCGACGACCCGTCTCTGGTGCCGAGCGTGGTCGAAGAGGCTCTGCGGATGTACCCGGCGTTCTCGCTGATGCGCCGCACGGCGACGAAGGACGTCGAGATCGGGGACGCGAAGATCAAAGAAGGCGACTCCGTCGTCATGTGGTACCCCTCGGCGAACCGCGACGAGGACAAATACGAGGACCCCGACCGGTTCGACGTCACCCGCAACCCCCAGCACCAGGCGTTCGGGGCGGGCGGGCGGCATTTCTGCCTCGGCAACGCGCTCGCCCGGCTCGAACTGCGGCTGATGGTCGCCGAGACGCTCAACCGCTACCCGCGGATGGAGATCGCCGGCGACGCGCCGTTCACCGCGTCGTTCTTCGCCAACCAGCGCCAAACGCTGCCCGTACGCCTCGGTCCCCGCTCGGCCTGACCCGCCACACCGAAAGAACGCGGAGAATCCATGACTGACGTTACTTCACCGACGAAGACCTACGACGTGGCCGTGCTCGGCTGCGGGCTGCTGGGATCCGCCCTCGCCCGCAACTTCGCCGCCAACGGCCACCGGACCGCCGCGTGGAACCGCACCCCGGCCAAGGCCGAGGCTCTCGCGGGCGACGGCGTCCACCCGCTGTCCAATGTAGACGAAGCGGTGCGCTCGGCGAAGCTCGTCCTGGCCGTCACGTCGACCTACGCGACGACCCGCGAAGCGATCGCCGCCGCTCCCGACTGGACGGAAACCACCCTGGTCAACGTCGGCACCGGCACGCCCGCCGAAGCGGCGGAAATGCATGCGTGGGCCGAGGAACGCGGCATCCGGTACCTCGACGGCGCGGTGCTCTGCTACCCGCAGCAGGTCGGCACCAAGGAAGGCATGGTCCTCTACTCGGGTTCCGCCGAGGCGTGGGCCGAGCACGAGCAAACCCTGATGGCGCCTGGACCGTACTCGACGTTCGTCTCCGACAACGTGAAAGCGGCGAGCGTTCTCGACACCGCGATCATCGGCGGGTTCTATTCCGCCGCACTGAGCGCGTACGTCGAAGCGTCCACTTACGCACTCGACCAAGGGGTCGAGCCGGAGACGCTGAACGCGATCAGCGAACTGGCGTTCCAGGCTCTCGCCACTACCGGCAAGGAAGGCGTGGGCGCCATCGCCAGCGGCCAGCACGAGACCGAGACCGCCACGCTCGGCGTCTACGCCGAAGGGTGCCGCGCCACGCTCGGGGCCATGCGGGCGGCCGGACACAAGGCCCGGCTGCTCGCCGCGGCCGTGGAAAACCTCGGCGAGGCCGAAAAGGCCGGGCTGGGCGACCTCGGGTTCTTCGCCTCCACGAAGGTCGCCCGTTCCTGACTCCCGCCTTCGGAAGCGGACCCGCCGCACCGGGCGGGTCCGCTTCCCGGTTCCCCCACCCGGGCACTGCCTGCCCGCCCGAGGCGGAGACCGGCCGGCCCGGCCTTAGGTTCGCCGTTCCGTCACCAGCGAACGAGCAATCCGAGGAAGCGCGATGAAGACAACTGCCGCGGTGCTGACCGAGGTCGGCAAACCCTTCGAGATCGTCGAACTCGACCTGGCCGGCCCGAAGGAGGGCGAGGTCCTCGTCCGCTACGCCGCCGCGGGCCTGTGCCACTCCGATCTGCACCTGCTCAAGGGCGATTTCCCGTCCCGGCTGCCGATTGTCGGCGGCCATGAGGGCGCGGGCGTCGTCGAGGAAGTCGGCGCGGGCGTCACCAAGGTCAAGCCCGGCGATCACGTGCTGGCGAGTTTCATCCCGAGCTGCGGCGAATGCCGATGGTGCCGCAGCGGCAAGCAGAATCTATGCGATCTCGGGGAAAACCTGCTCGACGGGCAGCTCCCGGACGGCACCTTCCGGTTCAAGCTGAACGGCGAGGACGCGGGCGGCATGTGCTCGGTCGGCAGTTTTTCGCAGTACGGCACGCTTTCCCAGCATTCCGTGATCAAAGTCGACGAGGCCCTCCCGCTCGATCGCACGGTGCTCACCTCCTGCGGTGTCCCGACCGGCTGGGGCACGGCGGTCAACGTGGCGGGCGTGCGCCCGGGCGACACGACGGTGATCTACGGCGCGGGCGGCGTCGGCGTGAACGCGGTCCAAGGCGCCGCCGCGGCCGGGGCGAAGTACGTCGTGGTGGTGGATCCCGTCGAGTTCAAGCGGGACACCGCGCTCAAGCTGGGCGCGACGCACGCGTTCGCGGACGCGGACCAAGCGCTGGAAGCGGTGTGGGAGATGACCCACGGCCAAGGTGCCGAGTCGGCCATGGTGATCGTCGGCGACGTGAGCCCGGAGGTCGTCACGGCCGCGTTCACCGTCGTCGGCAAGGGCGGCACCATCGCGATCACCGCCATGGGGCCGTGGGACGACCTGAGCATCCAGCTCCCCGCCGCTCAGCTGGCGATGTTCCAGAAGACCGTCAAGGGCTGCATTTTCGGCCAGTTCAACCCGCAGAGCGACGTCCCGCGGCTGCTCGGGCTCTACCAGACGGGCAAGCTCAGGCTGGACGAACTGGTCACCCGGGAGTACCGGCTCGAAGAGGTCAACCAGGGCTACGACGACCTTCTCGCGGGCAAGCTGATCCGCGGCGTGGTGACCTTCTAGCTCGTGAGTGGCTATGCCGGTTCTGACCGGCATAGCCACTCCCCCAGCCGGGCACACTGCCTCCCTGGCGTCCGCCCACCCGTCCGTTGCGCCACGAGGATGCGGCCATGACTTCGACAGTTTCCGCGCACACCCCGAAGCGCGTGCTGGTGACCGGCGGTGCCGGTGAGATGGGCGCGTACGCGTGCGGCGTGCTCGCTGACGCCGCCGAGATCGCCGGTGTGGTCGTCGCCGACCGAGACGAGGAAAAGGCAGCCAGGCTCGCAGGCAAGCTCGGGCCGAAAGCGACCGCGCTCGCGCTCGACATCTCGGATTCCGAGGCACTGGCGAAAGCGCTTTCCGACGTCGACCTCGTGCTCAACTGCGCGGGCCCGTTCTACCGGTTCGGCCGCGAGGTGCTCAGCAGCGCCATCGCCGCCGGCACCGACTACCTCGACATCTGCGACGACTGGGAACCCACCCTGGAGATGCTCGAACTGGACGACGCCGCCCGCGCGGCGGGTGTCACGGCGGTCATCGGCATGGGGGCCAGTCCCGGCACGAGCAACCTGCTCGCCGTGCTGGCGATGTCCGAATGCGACACCGTCGAGCGGGTCTACACGTCCTGGCGGGCCTCCGCCGCGCATTTCCCCCGCCCCACCGCCGGACAGGAATTCCCGGAGGCGACCGCCGCCATCGAGCACTGGGTGCACAACTGCACCGAGCCGATCAAGATCTGGCGCGACGGCGGCCGCGTAGACGCGCATGCGCTTGAGGAGCTGACGCTCGCGTACCCAGGCTGGGGCGAGGACCAGGTTTGGGTGTGCGGCCACCCCGAACCGCTGACCCTGCCGCGAGTCCGGCCCGAGGTGCGGGAGTCCCTCAACGTGATGAGCGCGCGCCGGGGCCTGATGGACGGGATCATTCGCATCGCCGGGCGCGTCCGTTCCGGGGAGCTGAACGTCCGCCAGGCATCCGACGAACTGCTGCGGCAGCCCAACCTCAGCGGCAAGGCCGCCGGACCGGCGCCGAGCCTGCCCAGCAACATCTTCGCCGTCGCCGAGGGCGTCAAGGACGGGTCCCGCGTGCGAGTCGGCGCGCAGGCGCTGGTGCAGCCGGAGGGGAACATGGGCGAGATGACCGGCATTCCGCTGGCTGTCGCCGCGCTCATGTCGGCGCGCGGCCAGGTCGCCAAGCCGGGTGTGCACGGCCCGGAGGGCGCGATCGACCCGGAGGTCTTCTTCACCGATCTCGCGCGGTTCGCGCCCGAGCCGCCCGCGCCCGGCGCGCAGGTGTACGAGGTCGTCACCGAAGTTCTCGGCGGCTGAGCACGTGAATCGAGCGACCACAATGGACAGCGCGGACGTCGCCTATCTCTCGGGCACCGGCTGGGCCGACCGGCCGGATACCCTCGAACCGGCTTTGTCCGGCGAGACGGAGTGCGACGTCGCGGTCATCGGCGGCGGGCTCGGCGGGATGGCTGCCGCGCTCCGGCTCGCCGAACTCGGCCGGGACGTCGTGCTCGTCGAAGCAGATCTCTGCGGGTGGGGCGCCAGCTCGCGCAACGCCGGGTACCTCACGCCGACGCTGGGCAGCGACCCCCGCATCCTGAAAACCTTCTACGGCGACCGCGTGCGCGGCTTGTACCGATTCGCCACCAACGCCGTGAGTTTCACCGAGGAACTCATCCACGGCCACGGGATCGAGTGCGGCTACCAGCCGACCGGCAACGTCGCCGCCGCACCGACTGTCGCCGCGTTTCGCAAGATGGCCGCGCACGCCAAGCCGGGCCGCCGCTCAGTGGTGGGCGACGCCCGGCAGCTGGGCATTCCCCCGGCGTTTCCCGGCGGCATGCACATCAAAGTCGGCGGCGCTCTCAACCCGGGACAGCTCGCCCTCGGCGTCCGCGAGGCGGTTCGTGCATCGAACGTCCGGGTGTTCGAGCAGAGCCCGGCCACCGACGTCGCCGACACCGGCGACGCCGTCCGGATCGAGGTTCCCGGCGGGAGAATCCGCGCCAGCCAAGCGATCCTGACCGCCAACGCGTTCGCCAACCAGCTGCCGATCACGCCGCGAAACCTCAGCACCCCGGTGTGGGTCACAGCCGTCGAGACCGCGCCGGTGTCCGCCGGGCAGCTGGACGAGGCGGGGTGGACAAGCCGCTTTCCCATCACGACGAACCACTTCGTGATGCAGAGCTTCCGGGTCACGAACCGCGGCACGATCGTCTTCACCACCCGCAACCTGCAGACAGCCCGCCGAGCGCGCGCAGACCGGATGCCCGACCAGGCAGTGGTCGACGATTTGATGCGCGGCTTCCGGGAACGCTTCCCCACTTTGGCCGACGTCGCACCAGCTCGCGCCTGGGGCGGCTGGATCGGGCTCACGCCGTCCAATATGGCCGTCGTGGGACAAGCGAGCCCCCGCGTGCACTATTCCCTGGCCTGCAACGGGCACGGGCTCCCGCAAGCGCCGTACCTCGGCTCCCTGCTCGCCGACCGGCTCTGCGACAAGGGCACGCACGACGATCTCGCCCTCGTCTGGCGCGAGTCGCCGCGGTTCGCTCCGGGGATCGTCAACCCGGTGACGCTGCGCCTGGGCTGGCTCGCAGACCGCGTACTCGATCGAGCCGACCAGTTGGCGAACCGCAACCACATTCGGAGGAGCACCCATGGCTGACCAGAACCCGCCGCTTGGCACCGTGATCATCGTCGGCGGCGCCGGCGCGATGGGCCGCTGGGCCGTGCGCGGCATCGCTAAGCTCGGCTCGGCCCGCGAGCTGCTGATCGCCGACATCGACCTGGCGCGTGCCCGGCAGGTGGCCGACGAGGTGGGCGGGCCGTGCACCGCGGTGCGCCTGGACGCCACCGACCCGGCGGCGCTGCGCGAGGCGTTCGCGGACTGCGACGTCGTCCTCAACACCATGGGCCCGTTCTCGAAGTTCGCCCGGCCGATCGTGGAGGCCGCCGTCGAATGCGGCTGCGACTACCTGGACATCGACGACGACTGGGAGTCCACCGCCGAAGCGTTCGAGTTCGACGCCAAGGCACGGGAAAAGGGCCTGCGCGTCGTGAAAGGCATCGGCGGCAGCCCTGGCGTCTCCAACCTCGCCGCGGCGTTGGCCGCCGACCGGCTCGACAAGGTCACCGAGATCTTCACCGGCTGGTCGATGCGGGGCGCGGTGCTGGAGGACGAGCCCGCGTACCCGGCGGCGGGCGGAGCCGGTGCCGCGGTCGAACACTGGCTGATCCAGATCAGCGGCTCGATCCGCGCCTACCGCGACGGCGCCGAGAAAGACATCGAACCCCTCGCTCCCGTCGAGTTGCTTTACCCCGGAAAGGGCCAGGTGCGGGCTTACACCGTGGGGCATCCGGAGGCGATCACGCTGCCGCGGTACTTCCCGACGGTCGTCAACTCGACCAACCTCACTTCCGGTCCGGCCTGGGTCTTCGACCACGCCCGTTCCGTCGCGGCGGACTACGACGCGGGCCGGGTGAGCCTCGCCGAGGGCGCCAGCAGGCTGGAGGACATGCCGGACCCGCCCGAAGGCGCGCCGCGCACCCGCGATCCGCTGCACCAGGTGTGGGCCATGGCTTGCGGCGAGCGCGCCGGCGAACCGCTCGCGATCTCGGTCGAGCCTTCCTCGATGCCGCCGGGAAAAATGGGCGGCGGCACCGGTGCGGCGCTGGCCGTCGGACTCGAACTGCTTCGGCAGGGCCGCATCGCCGAGCCCGGCGTGCACGCGCCGGAGGGCGTCATCGAGCCGCGGGACTTCTTCTCGGTGTTCCTGGAGTTCGTCGAGCCCGCCGTGGAATCAGTCGACGAACTGCTGATCGTCCGTGAGGGGCCGGTTTCCTGATCCACGAGACGGAGCCCCGTCCGGGGCTCCGTCTCCGCTGGCTCACTGCGGCCCGGGCAAGCCGATCAGGCCGGACAAACGGGCCCGGTGGCGGCCCGCGGCGCCGAACGCGATCTGATCTGCTTTCGCGCGTTTGAGGTACAAATGCGCGGGATGTTCCCAGGTCATCCCGATACCGCCGTGCAACTGGATGGCCTCTTCCGCCGCCGTCACCGCGAAGTCGCTGCAAAAGGCTTGCGCGACCGCAGTCGCGATTTCGACATCAGGATCGTCGGCGGCCAGCGCGGCTGCCGCGTACCGCGCCGCGGAGGTGGCTGAATCGACGCCAACTGCTACGTCGGCGAGACGGTGCTTGAGCGCCTGGAAGCCGCCGACGATGCGGCCGAACTGCCTCCGCTGCTTGAGATACCCGACAGTCTCCTCCAAGCACCAGCGTGCGAGCCCGGCCTGCTCCGACGCCAGCAACGCCGCGCCGGCGCGCAGTGCCCTCCGCACGGCTGGACCGGCGTCGGCGACGACCTGAGTTCCGACGACGCCGTCCAGGCTGACGTCCGCGAGCTGGCGCGTCATGTCGAACGAGACGACCGGCGTCCGGCCTGTATCGGCGGCGGTGACTGCGAAAACGGAAATGCCGTCGGGAGTCTCCGCGGGCACGAGCAGCACGTCGGCCTCGATCGCCCCGGCCACGCTGGTCACGGTGCCACTCAACCGCCCGCCAGCGAAGCGCACCGCCGGGAGCGGATCGTCCGGGGCCGCGGAAAGCGGCACGGCGAGCGCAGCCGTCCGCGCTCCCGACGCCAGCTCGGAAAGCAGATCACCGGCTGTGCCGAGCAGGACCGTGGTGGCGACGACAGCACTGGTCAGGAACGGCACCGGGGCGACAGCGCGGCCGAGTTCCTCCAGCACCACCGCCGCCTCGCGCGCCGAGGCACCGGCACCGCCGCGTTCCTCCGGCACCAGCAGACCGGCCAGCCCCAGATCGGCGGCGAGGACCGGCCACAGCGCGCCGACCAGCGACCGGTCGCCGTCGTAGAGCGCGGTGACCGCGTTCGGGTCGCACCGGTCGGCGAGCACATCCCGGACGCTCGCCCGGAGGTCGTCCTCGACCTCGGTGTACAGCAGGTCGAGTTCGCTCATTTCTTGAGTTCCTTCCAGGGCACGTCCTTGTCGACGCGATGTTCCGGCGGCAGCCCGAGCACCCGCTCCGCGACGATATTGCGCAGGATCTCGGTGGTGCCGCCTTCGATGGAGTTGCCTTTGGCGCGCAGGTAGCGGAAACCCGCGTTGCGGGCGGTGAAGTCGACCCGGGTCGGGCGGACCATCGTCCAGTCGTCGTAGCGCAGGCCGTCCTCGCCGAGGATTTCCAGTTCCAGTCCCGACAATCGCTGGTTCAGCCGCGCGAAACCGATCTTCATCGCCGCGCCTTCGGGACCGAGCGTGCCCTTCGCGAGCTTCTGCCGGACACGCGTGCCGCTCATCCGCGCGACCTCGGCATCCACCCACAGCCGCAGAAGCCGGTCGTGCAGCTCCGGCGTGCGGCGCTCGGGATGCTCGCGCCACGTCCGCGCGACCACGCCGATCATGCCGCCCTCGCGAGGCGCGGCTTTGCCGCCGATAGCCACTCGTTCGTTGTTCAGCGTCGCGGTCGCCACCGCCCAGCCCTGGCCGACGTCGCCGAGGCGATGGCTGTCCGGAATGCGCACGTCGCTGAGGAAGACCTCGTTGAATTCGGCTTCCCCGGTGATCTGCCGCAACGGCCGGACCTCGACCCCGGGATCGGTCAGATCGCACAGGAAGTACGTGAGCCCGCGATGTTTGGGAACGTCGGGGTCGGTCCGGGCGACCAGGATCGCGAATCGGGCGAGATGCGCGCCGGACGTCCACACCTTCTGCCCGTTCACGACCCAGCCGTCGCCGTCGCGCACCGCTCGCGTCGCCACCGCCGCGAGGTCGGAACCGGCGCCGGGCTCGCTGAACAGCTGGCACCAGATCTCTTCACCGGTCCACAGTGGACGGAGGAAGCGCCGCTTCTGGTCCTCGGTGCCGAAGGCCAGGATGGTCGGCGCCGCCATGCCGAGGCCGATGCCGTTGGCGTGCCGGTTGTTGTCCGGCGCGCCCGCGCTGTCGAACGCCTCGTCGACCTCCAGCTGCCATTCCGGAGGCAGGCCCAGCCCGCCGTGCCCCTCGGGAAACTGCACCCAGGCCAGCCCCGCGTCGTAACGGGCGCGCAGGAAGTCCAGCGGCTCGGTCGTCGCCGGATCGTGCACGGCAAGGAAATCCGCGACCCGTCGCCTCAATTCCGCAATGGTCATCAGGAACCTCCGGTCAGGGTCACGCCGCCGTCGACGACCAACTGCTGCCCGGTCATCCACGCGGAGTCCTCGGACAGCAGAAACGCCACCACGCTGCCGACATCGTCAGGCACGCCAAGGCGCTTCAACGGATACTGCGCGGCCGCGTCCTGCTCGCGGCCTTCGTACAGCTTCGCGGCGAACCGCGTCTTCACGACCGCGGGTGCGACCGCGTTCACGCGGATGTCCGGCCCCAGCTCGAGTGCCAGTTCCTGCGTGAGATAGGCCAGCATCGCTTTGCTGGCCCCGTAAAAACCGATGCCGGGAGCAGGCCGGATCCCGCCGACGGAGCAGATGTTGACGATCGCGCCGCCGTGCGCACCCATCCACGCCCGGTGCGCTTGCTGCACCCACGACGTCGCCGCGAGACAGTTCACCTCGAAGATCTTGCGCGCGACGGCCAGGTCCAGGTCGACCAGCGGGCTGTAGACCGGGTTGATCCCGGTGTTGTTGACCAGCAGATCGGCCCCGCCGAACGTGTCGATCGCCTGCTTGACCGTGTCGGCCTGATGCTCGACGTCGGCGGCGTGCCCCGCCACGCCCAGTGCGTGCTCCGCGCCGCCGAGCCGCTCGACGGCCTCGGCCAGCGGCTCGGGCTTGCGTCCGGTGATGACGACCTTCGCGCCGTCGGCGACCAGCCGCTCGGCAACGGCCAGCCCGATCCCGCGGCTCGCGCCGGTGACGATCGCGGTCTTCCCTTCGAACCTGCTCACGACAGCCGCTCCAGCACCATCGCCATGCCCTGTCCGCCGCCGACGCACATGGTCTCCAGGCCGAACTGCTTGTCGTGCCACCGCAGCGAATTGATCAGCGTGCTCGTGATCCGCGCGCCAGTCATGCCGAACGGGTGGCCCACCGCGATCGCGCCGCCGTTGGCGTTGAGCCGATCCTCGTCGACGCCGAGCTGCCGTGCGGACGGGATCACCTGCGCGGCGAACGCTTCGTTGATCTCCACCAGGTCGATGTCGCCGATGGTGAGACCGGCCCGGCCGAGGGCCTGTTGGGACGCCTCGACCGGGCCGAGGCCCATGATTTCCGGGGACAGGCCGCTGACCCCGGTGCTGACGATCCGCGCCAGCGGCGTGAGCCCCAGTTCCTTCGCCTTCGTGTCCGACATGACCACGATCGCCGCCGCGCCGTCGTTGAGCGGACAGCAATTCCCCGCGGTCACCGTTCCGCCAGGACGGAAGACGGGCTCCAGTGCGGCCACCCGCTCCAAAGTCACGCCCGCGCGCGGGCCGTCGTCTTTGGTCACCGCTGTACCGTCCGGCAACGTGACCGGCGTGATGTCGCGCGCCCAGAAGCCGTCCGCGATGGCTCTCTCGGCGCGGTTCTGCGACCGCACGGCGAACTCGTCCTGCTCTTCCCGGGTGACGCCGGTGAGCTGAGCGACGTTCTCCGCAGTCTGCCCCATCGCGACGTACACGTCCGGCAACGCGCCCTCGGCCCGTGGATCGGACCACGTCTTCCCGCCTTCGGCGGCCTCGGCCGTACGTTTCTTGGCACTGGCGAAAATCGGATTTTCGGTGTCCGGCAAGCCATCCGCGTTACCCCGTTCATACCGGCTAACCGTCTCCACTCCTGCGGAGATGAAGACGTTGCCTTCTCCCGCCTTGATGGCGTGCATCGCCATCCGGGTGCTTTGCAGGCTCGACGAGCAGTAACGGTTGACCGTCGTGCCGGGCACCGCGTCGAGTCCGGCGAGCACCGCCACGACCCGCGCGAGGTTGAACCCGGATTCTCCGGCGGGCTGTCCACAGCCGAGAATCAGATCTTCGACATCCGCCGGATCGAGCTCGGGAACCTGCGCCAGCGCCGCCCGCACCATCTGGACGGTCAAGTCGTCCGGCCGCAGCTTCGCGAGAGAGCCCTTGCCCGCTCGGCCGATCGGCGAGCGGGCGGTGGCGACGATGACGGCTTCGGGCATCAGTTCTCCAGAAAGACTAAGCGAGCGCTTACCGCACTAGCTTGCGGCCGGACAGCGGCGTGCCGAGCCGTCGGCGGCGCCCGTCTGCCCGCCTGGGGGATGCCCGGGGCCCGCTCCGGGAGAGCGGGCCCCGGGTCGCGGTCAGTCGGCTGCGCCCACGAGCAGTTTGAACCCGTGCGGGTGCCGGAACCGGGAAACGAGCGTGGCCACGACGACGAGGACCGGGAAAGCCATCGTGATCCAGTAGCCGTAGGTGTACACGTCGGCGAGCGGGAAATGCGTGCCGTCGAGAAGCAGGTCCGACTTGGTCAAATCCACCTGGCCCACGTAGTCCGTGTAGGCCTTCACCGCCGCCGGGGCCCCGGTCGCGGCCTTGGCGCCGAGTTCGTTCAGCACCGCCACGTCGACCGACTGGTACGTGAAACCCGAGGCGTTCTGCAGAATGGTGATCACCGCCGCGCCGACCGCGAACCCGATGGCCATCATCGTTCCCGGCATGCCTGCCGCCATTCCCGCGCGTTCCTCGGGCACGACGAACTGCGGCACGGCGAACGCACCGCTGTACCCCGCCCGGCTGCCGAGGCCGACGAGTGCCGACCCGACGACGTACTCCCAGGCCTGATCATGCGCCACCGCGAGGAAAAGCAGGCCCGCCGCGCAGATCGCGGCGCCAGCGACCAGGACCACGCCCGGCCGTCCGCGCGCGACGAACCGCTCCGAGATCTTGCCGGACAGGAACATCGTCAGCGCGAACGGCAGCATCACCAGGCTGGTTTCGAGGGGGCTGAAGTTCAGGCCGTACTGCGCGAGGTGGTCCGGCCATCCGGCGTTCGCGGGCAGGGTCACGCCGCCGACAGGGAACGGCTGGGGCAGGTTGCCGTGCAGCATCGCCGGGTCGTTCGGGTTCTGCACGTAGTAATTGACGAGTACGAGGAACGCGGCGTCGACACACCCGAACAGCCCGGCGGACACGCACGCCGTCGTGACGAAGGGCTTGCGCAGCACGGAAAGGTCGAAGGCCGGTTTCGAGGACCGCCGTTCGGCGAAGACCCACCCGGCCGCGAGCACCAGCCCGAGCAGCAGGACCAGATCGGCGTGCTGGCCGATCGCGGTGTCGGCGGGCGCGCTGAACCCGAGCAGGACGACCGCGACCCACGCGATCAGCCAGACGGTCCCGAAAACGCCGATCCGCCCGGCCGACTCCGGCGGCGAGTTCGGCACGATCGCCAGCAGCCCGAGGGTGGTGAGCACGAAAAGCCCGGCGAGAACGTAGAAGAACGGCGCGATCGACTGATGCGGGATGACCGGGGCCAGCGTCGCCGGGTCGAGAGTCAGCCGGTCCGGCACCGGCCACAGCTTCAGCGAAACGCCGCCGCCGACCATGCCCAGCACGACACCGGTCCCGGTGGCCATGATCAGCACGGTGACCGCCGTGGACACCGCGTTGCCGGCCAGATGCCGGCGCAGGAAGCTCAGCGGCACCAGCTGCGCGGCACCGCCGAAGCCCATCAGGGCCGAGCCGGCGACGAGCGCGGGGTAGCTGTCGGCCACCGCGGCGATCAAGGCGCCGCCGGCGAGGAATCCGCCGGACAGCAGCGAAACCGTGCGGTCGCTGAGCACGTCGGTCATGCGCGGGATCAGGACGAACCCGGCTCCGCCGCCCAGCGTGAGCGCGGTGAACACCCACGTCGCGGCCGTCACCGAGTTGTGCGCGTAGCTGATCGTGATCAGCGGGAGCAGGGGCGGCAGCATGAACGCGACCGCGTTGGTCACGGTCGCGAGCACCGCCGCGATCCCGATCAGCGCGGCGCGATTCGGTGCTTTTCGCACCCCGACGTCGTTGGTGGCGGACAGGCTCGCCGGCTCGTGCATATGGGTCATCGTTGATCCCGATCTCTGGAGTGGCTCGCTGGTGGCGGACAAGCTAAGAAGCGGCCGCTCGCATCGCCGGCGAACGTGCCTTCGATGTGTCCGGATGGGGGATGCCGCTGGCGGAGGTTCTCGGCAAGACGGCCGAGAACGGCCAAATCCGGCGGTGAGATCAACTCCGTCCCGCGGTTACTGGGCCGTGTATCCGCCGTCGGCGAAATGGCAGCTGCCGGTGATGAACGACGCCGCGTCGGAGGCCAGGAACGCCACCAGGTGCGCGACTTCCTCCGGCGTGCCCAGCCTGCCGAGCGGATGCCGTCCGGCGAGGAACCGCTCGGTCTCGTCGTCCATGCCCGTGAGCAGCGGGGTGGCGATGAATCCCGGCGCGACCGCGTTGACCCGGACCCCTCGCGCCGCGTATTCGAGCGCGGCGCTCTTGGTCAGTCCGACGACGCCGTGTTTCGCCGCCACGTACGCGCTCGTTTCCGGGAAGCCGACCGATCCCAGCACCGAAGCCAGATTGACGACCGCGCCGCCACCCCGCATCGCCGGGATCTGCGCGCGCATCCCGTAATAGACGCCGTCGAGGTTGATCCGGGTGACCCGCTGCCATTCGCTGACCGGCAGGTCGGCCAGCGGCGCGTCCGCCCCTACGACACCGGCGTTGTTGACCGCGATCCGCAACGGCCCGAGCTCGCTCGCCGCCCGGACCGCTTCCTCCTGCGCCGCCGGGTCGGCGACGTCGCCGACGAACATCCTCGCCGCTCCCCCGGTTTCGGCGATTTCCGCGGTCACCGCCGCCGCGGCCGCCTCGGACACGTCCTGGACGAGCACCGCGGCACCATTCGCGGCGAGCAGCCTGGCGATCGCCGCGCCGATGCCCGAACCGGCACCGGTAACGAGCGCGACGCGGTCTGACACGGCATAGCTGACCATGGATTCCCCCTGTGGGCGATGCGGGCCGGGCAAAGGCGAAAGCTAATCGGATTAGCCGCCCGCACTGCTGGACCGGGCGGACACACCCCCCGGCTGGCGGAGGATTCGCCTTCCCCGCCCGGAGCGAACCGAGACCCCGGTTAGGTTCGGCGCACCCGACGAAAGGCAGCGAACGTGGACACGATGCGCGCAGTGCGGCTGAACGCGTGGAAGTCGGATCCGGTGCTCGCCGAGGTCCCGGTTCCCGAACCCAGTCCCGGACAGGTGCTGATCCAGGTCGGCGGCGCGGGAGCCTGCCACTCCGACCTCCACCTGATGCGCGACTTCGACACCGGGACCGAAGCCTGGGAACCGCCGTTCACCCTCGGCCACGAGAATGCCGGCTGGGTGCACAAACTCGGCAACGGCGTCCGCGGCTGGGAACCCGGGCAGCCGGTCGCCGTGGTCGGGGCGTGGGGCTGCGGCCGCTGTGTCCGTTGCCGCGCCGGAGTCGACATCTACTGCGAGGACCTCGCGGCCGCGCCAGTGCCGGGAGGGGGCGGCGGTCTCGGACTCGACGGCGGAATGGCGGACTACCTGCTCGTCCCCGCCGAACGCTTCCTCGTCCCGCTCCCCGACGGGCTCGACCCCGTCCTCGCCGCTCCGCTGACCGACGCGGCGCTGACTCCGTACCACGCGATCCGCCGCTCGCTGCCCAAGCTCACGCCCGACGCCACCGCGCTGGTGATCGGCGCCGGCGGTCTCGGGCATCTCGCCGTGCAACTGCTCAAAACGCTCACCGGCGCGCGCGTGGTGGTCGTCGAACCGCGGGAAGCCGCGGGCAGGCTGGCCGCTCGCAGCGGCGCGGACCTCGTTCTGGCTCCTGGCCCCGATACCGTCGCGCTCATCCGGGATTCCACGCGCGGCCGAGGCGTCGACGTCGCTCTCGACTTCGTCGGTTCCGACGAGACCATCGCGACGGCCGCCAAATCCGCCCGTTCGCTCGGCGACGTGACGATCGTCGGCATCGCCGGAGGCTCGTTCCCGGTGTCGTTCTCCTCGGTGGCGCCCGAGGTCAGCGTCCAGACGACGTATTGGGGCACCCGGGCCGAACTTGCCGAACTGTTCGAACTCGCCGCGCGAGGACTGATCACCCCGGAAATCGAGGTGTTCGGCCTCGATGACGCGCTGGCCGCCTACCGGCGGCTGGAAGCGGGAGACATCCGGGGCCGCGCGGTGATCGTGCCTTCCGCGAAGCACTCGGGCTGACCCCCGCACCGTCTGTCCATTGTGGACCTAATCCCCCGGGTGGGCGTAGAACGCGCGCGACCGCGGTCAAGGCCCGGCGCCCGGCCGACCATGGGCCGCATGACGAACTCTTCCCCAGGCCGCCGCGGGCGCAAACGGATCCTCGTGACCGGCGGAGCCGGCGAGATGGGCGCTTACGCGTGCCGCGCCCTCGCGAAAGCCGACGAGGTGGAACTGGTCCTGGTCGCCGATCGCGACCAGGACCGCGCCGCCCGGCTCGTCGCCGGACTCGGCCCGAAAGCCCAGCCGCTCGACCTCGACATCTCCGACGCCGACGCCCTGCACGACGCGCTGACGCCGGTCGACATCGTCCTCAACACCGCAGGCCCCTTCTACCGCTTCGGACGCGAGGTGCTCACCGCGGCGATCGCGACCCGGACGAACTACCTCGACATCTGCGACGACTGGGAACCCACGCTCGAGATGCTCGGCCTCGACGACGCGGCGCGCGCCGCCGGCGTCACCGCGGTGATCGGGATGGGCGCCAGCCCCGGCACGAGCAACCTGCTCGCGCTGCTGGCGATGAACCAGTGCGACACCGTCGACCGCGTCTACACCGCCTGGCGTGCCGGAGCCCTGCCGTATCCGACCGCCGAGGATCCCGACCCGAAACCGAATGCCGCGCTGGAGCACTGGGTGCACAACTGCACCGAGCCGATCAAGATCTGGCGCGACGGCGGGCTCGTCGACGCTTACGCGCTCGAAGAACTCACGCTCGCCTATCCCGGCCGGGAAGCCGGTTCGGTCTGGGTCTGCGGACATCCCGAACCGCTCACCCTGCCGCGCGTCCGGCCCGAGGTGCGGGAGTCGCTCAACCTGATGGTCGCGCGCCGGGGCCTGATGGAAGGCATGCTGCGGGTCGCCGAACGCGTGCGCGCCGGAGAACTGGACGTCACCGGCGCGGCCAAGCAGATCCTCCGCGAGCCGGACACCGGAGGCGAGGCCGCCGGTCCCGCGCCGACGCTGCCGAATCTCTTCGCCGTGGCCGAGGGAACCAAGGACGGCAAGGGAATCCGGGTCGGGGCGCAGCCGATCGTGCTGCCCAACGCGAACATGGGCGAGATGACCGGCTACCCGCTCGCGATCGCCACGCTGATGATGGCCCGCGGCCTCGTCGACAAGCCGGGCGTGCACGGGCCGGAAGGCGCGGTCGACCCGGAGACCTACTTCGCCGAACTGTCCCTGCTCGTCGAAAACCGGCCCGGCGGCCCGGTCGTCGAGGTCGTTTCGGAAGAACTCTGACGACGGCGTCCGGGATGTCTACTCAGGACAGTCTCCTCGCGACGCTCCGGAGCGCGGCGGCCGAACAGCCGGCCAAGGAATTCCTTCGGGTCTCCGGCGAGACCTTCACCTTCGACGAAACGCGACGGCACGCCGAGGCCGCCGCCCGGGGGTTCCGCGCCCTGGGCATCCGGCCTGGCGACCGCATCGGCCTCATGTGCGGCAACCGGCCCGAAGCTGTCTGGGCCTGGCTCGGCGCCAACGCCGCACAGGCGACCGACGTGCCGTTCAACGCCGAAGCGCGTGGCCGTCTGCTCGACTACTTCGTGCGCGACGCCGGGCCGCGCGTCCTCGTCGGCACCGCGGATTATCTCCGTGTTCTCGCCGACGCGACCCACTACGCACCCGAATACGTGGTCTGCATCGGCGAACCAACGGGGACGCCGTTCGGCGGACGCGTCAAGCACTTGACCTTCAAGGAACTTCTCGCGCTCGGCGAAAAGTCTGGCGAGAAGCTGGAGAACCCGCGCCCGGACGCCACCGCGACGATCATGTACACCTCCGGCACGACGGGGCCGTCCAAAGGCGTCATGCTCCCGCAGCGCTATTACCCCGCGCAGGGAGCAGCCGCCGCCCGGCTGATGGACCTGGGCGACGACGAGACTGTCTACTGCGCTCAACCGTTGTTCCACATCGACGCGCGCGCGTTCCTCGTCACGACGCTGCACGTGCGCGGCACCTTCGCGCTCGGCAGCAGGTTCAGCGCGACGCGATTCTGGGACGAAGTCCGGCATCACCGGGCCACCGTGTTCGCCACGATCGGCACCATGCTGTGGATGCTGTACAAGCAGCCGCCACGGCCCGACGACCGCGACCTCCCCGCCCGGCTCGCGATGTGCTCGTCCACGCCGAAGGAAATCCTGCGCGAATTCGAGCACCGGTTCGGCGTTGACGTCATCGAGGCCTACGGCATGACCGAATGCGTGCTCATCACGTCGGCGCCGACGGGAACCACCGTCCCGGGCCGGATCGGCAAGCCGGTGCCGGAAGTTTCGGTGCGGCTGGTGGACGACTTCGACGCGCCGGTCGCGGACGGCGAGATCGGCGAACTGGCGTTCCGGCCGCACGAGCCGTTCGCGATGATGCAGGGCTACTGGGCGAAACCGGCCGAAACCGTCGCGGCGTGGCGCAATCTCTGGTTTCACACCGGTGACCTCGCCCGTCGGCACCCGGACGGGACGCTGGAGTACGTCGGGCGGAAGAAGGACTCGATCCGCCGCCGTGGTGAAAACGTGTCTGCCTGGGAGGTCGAAGAAGCCGTCGCTTCACATCCAGGCGTGCGAGAAGTCGCCGCGATCGGCGTGCCCTCGGACGTGGGCGAAGAGGACGTCGCGATCCTCGTGGTCGCGGCGGCTCCCGTCGATCCGGCCGAACTGCTCGGCCACGCCGCGCAGAACTTGCCGGGCTTCGCAGTGCCGCGGTACGTCGAATTCGTCGAGAGCCTGCCGAAAACCCCGTCCGAACGCATCGAGAAGAACGCGGTGCGCGAACGCGGCATCACGGCGGCGGCGTGGGACGCGAACGCCATTCTGCGGCACTGAGAACAGCTCAACTTGGCGGAAAGGAACGCATCATGCCCCTGGAACCGGCTTCCGCGGCTTTCCTGGCCGAACTGGCCGCGGCCGGAATGCCCCCGATCGAAGACTGGACGCCCTCGATCGTCCGGCTGGGCGACCCGGTGCTCGCCGGGCTCACCGGCCCCGGCCCGGACGTCGGCGCGGCCCGCGATCTCCGGCTCGCCGCCGCGGACGGGACCTTCCGGGTCCGCATGCTCCGCCCGGCGGGCGCCGCCCGGGCCACGATCGTCTACTTCCACGGCGGCGGCTGGGTCGGCGGCGACATCGACCTCCAGTACGACCACGTCGGCCGCGACCTCGTGAACGCGACGCAGAGCACCGTCGTGCTCGTGAACTACCGCAAGGCACCCGAACATCCCTTCCCCGCGGCGATCGAGGACAGCTGGCTCGCGCTCACCTGGGCGGCGGACCACGCCGCGGAACTCGCTCCGCCCGGCGCGCCGCTGCTGGTCGCGGGAGACAGCGCGGGCGGGAACATCGCCGCGGTGCTCGCGCAACGCGCCCGAGACGAGGCAGGCCCGCGCATCGACGCCCAACTGCTGATCTACCCGGTGACGGACTGCGATTTCACCCGTCCGTCCTATGTGGATCCGGACAATCAGCTGTTCCTGGACCGGGAAACCATGATCTGGTACTGGAATCAGTACCTCCCTGACGAATCGGCCCGCCGTCAGCCCGCCGCGTCCCCGCTTCGCGCGGAGACGCTGGCCGGGTTGCCGCCCGCGCTGGTCTATGTGGCCGAATACGACCCGTTGCGCGACGAAGGCGTTGCCTACGCCGAGGCGCTGCGCGCCGCGGGAGTACCCGTGGTGCTGGCAGAGGCCGAAGGGCAGATGCACGGCTTCTTCCAGATGGCGAACATCCTCCCCGGCTACGACGAGGGCCTGCGCCTGGTCGCCGGATACGTCAACGATCTCCTTTCCGCCGACGACAAGGACCGCACCCGTGCCTGACCACGACGCAGTCATCATCGGAGCCGGATTCGCCGGCCTGTACCAGCTGCACCTCCTGCGCGGACGCGGCTTCGACGCGCACGTCGTCGAAGCAGGCGACGACGTCGGCGGCACCTGGTACTGGAACCGCTATCCCGGCGCGCGCTGCGACATCGAATCGATCGAGTACTCCTACTCCTTCGACCCGGACCTCGAACAAGACTGGGACTGGAGCGAGCGTTACGCCGCGCAACCAGAACTGCTCGCCTACGCCCGCCATGTCGCCGACCGGTTCGACTTACGCGAGCACATCACCTTCGGCGTCCGGGTCACCGCGCTGGACTGGTCCGAAGACCGTCGCGAATGGACAGTCCACGGCGACGACGGTTCCGCGCGGACCGCCCGGCACGTGATCGCCGCGACCGGCTGCCTGTCCATGCCCTCGCGTCCGGATTTCCCCGGGCTCGCCGAGTTCGGCGGGGAACTCCTGCGGACGTCGAGCTGGCCGCACGGCGGTGTCGACCTGGCGGGCAAGCGGGTCGCGGTCGTCGGCACCGGATCGTCCGGGCTGCAGACGATTACCGCGATCGCCCCCGTCGTCGGCCAGCTCACCGTCTTCCAGCGCACGCCTTGCTTCGCCGTCCCCGCGCACAACGGCCCCGCCGAACCGCGCCTGAGCGAAGCCCGCGGCCGGTACCGGGAACTCCGCGCCGCCAACCGCCTCTCCCCCGACGGTTTCCAGTGCCACAACGGGGAGATTCCGTTGGCGGACACCGATCCGGCCGAGGTCCGCGCGGAGTTCGACCGCCGCTGGAAGACCGGCGGCCTGTGTTTCGATCGCGCTTTCCCGGACATCCTGACCGATCTCGCGGCCAACGACGTCGCCGCCGACTACGTCCGGAGCCGCATCCGGGAGAAGGTGCGGGATCCGGAGCTGGCGGAGAAACTGTCGCCGCGCACCTACCCGATCGCGAGCAAGCGGATGTGCGTGGACACCGGCTACTACGAGGTGTACAACCAGCCGAACGTGTCGCTGGTCGACCTCACCGAGCAGCCGATCCGGCGGTTCACCCGGCGCGGCATCGTCGCGGGCGACACCGAGCACGCCTTCGACGTCGTCATCCTCGCGACTGGCTTCGACGCGATGACCGGCGCCCTCGACGCGATCGACATCCGGTGCGCCGGGCGAACCCTGCGGGAGAAATGGGCTCGCGGACCGCGGACGTACCTCGGCCTGATGTCGGCCGGTTTCCCGAACCTGTTCCTGGTGTGCGGTCCGCAAAGCCCGTCGGTGCTGTCGAACATGCTGACCTCGATCGAACAGCACGTCGAATGGATCGGGACAGCGCTGGGCTACTTGCGAGACCACGGCCGGACGCGAATGGAAGCGCTGCCGGAGAACGAGGACAACTGGGTCACCACCACCAACGACCTGGCGAACCTGACCCTGATGCCGCGAGCCGCCTCCTGGTACCTCGGCGCGAACATCCCGGGCAAGGAGCGGGTCTTCATGCCCTTCGTGGGCGGAGTCGGCCTGTACAAACAGGTTTCCGAGGGGGTCGCGGCCGCCCGGTACCACGGGTTCGAACTCAGCTGAGGCCGTCCTGGGTCCCGTTTCGCGCCGCGGTCAGCACCCACGGGACCCAGGACGTCCGGTTCGCCGCAAAACCTCGTCCGCCGCCCGCTCGCCGGACCGCAGCGCTCCGTCCATGCTCGTCTCCCACAGCTCCGCGGTGTGCTCGCCAGCGAAGTGGACCGGGCCGATCCGCTGCGCGAGCAGGCTCGTCCGCCGGGGCTGGTCGCCGTGCGGCATCGAGACCACGCCGCCCGCGTACGGCTCCTGCGTCCAGTCTTGAACGATGCCGCCAAGCCGTCGCGGGCGGATTCCCGTTGCCGCGCCGACAAGTTCGTCCATGGAGCGCAGCAGCCGCGGTTCGTCCCGCAACACACCGTCGCCGCGATCCGGGACCAGGCCGAGCAGCACGACTGTGTCCTCCGGGCCGACGGGACGGGCCCACAGCAGCGCGATCGGCCCGTCGCTCACCACCGTGAGGCCGAGCTTCGAGACGATCTCCGCGCCGTGCGCGTACTGCGCGATCACCTTGCCGCCCTGGCTCATCGGCGTGGCAAGGAGAGCGTCGAGTTTCCAGCTGGGGAGGACCGGGTCGAATCCGATACGCAGCGTCGGAGTCACCGGAGTCGCGACGACGACATCGTCCGCAGCGAACTCGTCGCGGTCGGTCTCCACCAGCACCCGGCCACGCTCCCGGCGCACCAGCCGCACTGGCTGGTCGAGGCGGACGTCAAGATCGGTGGCCAGCGCCCGCGCCAGCGAATCCGTGCCGTCGGCGAGCATCCAGCAGATCCGGCCGACGTGCGGCGGCTCGACCATCGACATCGGCACCTGCGACGGCTCGTGGACCGGGTTGTAACCCGCCTGAGCGCAGAACATCCGCCGGGCCGCCGGAGACAGCCCGGTGCGCGCCGCCCACGCCGGGATGATCTCCGCCGGATCCGGCGGGCTCGCGTCGAGCGCGTCGCGGACCTCGTCAGCGAGCTTGTCGCGGGCAGCGTCGGACAGCCGCTGGCCGCCGACCACGGCGGTGACGCGCAGCGGCGACGCGGCCGTGCGCCGTCCGTCCGGATCGGAGGGGAACAACGCGATCCGCGGCGTCAGTTCCACGCCCAGTTCGGCACAGGTCTGCAGGATCTTGTCCTGGCCAACGTCGATGAAAGATCCACCGAGGTCCGCGGGCTGCCCGTGCCGGAGCCGGTCGCGCACGGTGCGCGTGCGGCCGCCGAGGTGCGGTTGCGCTTCAAGGACGACCACGTCCTCTCCGGCGCCTCGCAAAGTCCGCGCGGCGGACAATCCAGCCAGCCCGGCCCCGATCACGATCGTGCTCATGCGCGCACCAGGTCCGAGTCGATTGCGTCCAGGGACATCCGGATCGGCTGGCGGAGGATCTCGTCCGCCGCGCGCGAACCGGAGCGGATCGCGCCCTCCATCGTCCCGAAGAACGCGACGTCGGTGTAGTCGCCGGCGAAGTGCACGCGGTGCACCGGGGCCGACGCGACCGAGGCGAGCGGGCCGCGGCGGCGGAATCCGGGCATCGCGCCCATGCCGAGCGCGAACGGATCCGCGGTCCAGTTCTTGCTGCGGTTCGCGAGCCGGGTGACCGGCCCGCCGACCGCGGTCCGCACCAGCTCGTCGAGGGCGGCGACCGCCTCCGCGGCGGACTCGAGCGTGGCCCGCCGGGACCCGCAGACGAATCCGCTCACCACCGCTGGACCATCGGTGACGTAAGGGTTGCTCACCCACGCCGTGTTGACCGGGCCGTCGGAGAAGACCGCGCGGCCCAGCGCCGCACGCACCGCGTCGCCTTCCGCGTATTGGGCGACCACCTTGCCGCCCGCGGACCGCTGCAGCGACGACAACGCGTCCAGCTTCGCAGCGGGCAACGGCGGATCGAACCCGACCGTCGGAAGGACGAACGGAGGCACCGCCATGATCACGTGGTCCGCGGTGAACCGCTCTCCGCTTTCCGTTTCGACGCGAACCCCGCCGCGCGCCCGGCGAACCGCACGGACCGGTGCCCGCAATCGCACGTCGACGTCTCGAGACAACCGGTCGGCTAGCCGCTGGCTTCCGCCCACCACACGGCGGATCGGACCCAGTCGTTCCGTCGCGAGATAATGAGCGTCGACCTGGAAAAGCTCGGATTGCACCGGCATCCGCGCGATCCCAGCGACAGCCGCACGAGCCGCAGCGGAAAGCCGGGCGCGGCGCGTCCACTGCTCGATCAGCTCGTCCTCCGCCGGTGCCGACTCCCTCATCGCCGTACGGATCTCGCCGGCCACGGCCGAGAACGCGGCCCCGCGCAGTAATTGCCCGCCGACGATGATCCGGCCTTCCTCCAGATAGCCTTCCAACGGCGTCTCGGCCGGTTGTGCAAACGAGACTTCCGAGGACAGCGTCACGCCGACCTCGTGGCACAACGCGGCCATCGTCCGATAGCCGGGCGGGACGAGTTCGGCCCCGAGGTCGCAATGCTGTCCGTCCGCGAACCCTTCGCGCACGGTGCAGGTTCTCCCGCCGACGCGATCGCGCGCTTCGAGCACTGTCACGGCCGAACCCGCGTCCCGCAAGGTTTTCGCCGCGGTCAGTCCTGCCAACCCGGCGCCGATCACCAGCGTCGAACGATTCCCCGAGGTCATGCCTCGCAGCATCCGCGCACCCGGTCCGCGCGGACGGCTCACCGCCCGCCGTTCTGCCCGGCTGGGGGATGATCCCCGTCCGGTTCACCCCGAGTTGCGCGCCATCCAGCTCGCGATCTGGGCCCGGGTCGAAAAGCCCAGTTTCGCCAGGATGCCTTCCACATGCCCTTCCGCGGTACGCAAGGAAATCACCAGCTTCTTGGCGATCTCCTTGTTCGAGAGGCCTTCGGTCACCAGTTCCGCCACTTCGCGCTGCCGCCGGGTCAGCACCGCGGTCTCCAGCGGAGCCGGTTCCGCGTCGTCATCCTCGGCTTCGTGCAACGCCAACGCCACGATGTCCGGCAGCGGCTGCTCAGCGCCGCGAGTGAAAGCCCTCTCGAAGGCCGCAGCCCCGAGATCCTTCCGTGCCAGGGATTCGTAGTACTTCCGCTGCGCGACGAACTGCCGGGCACCAACCCCCTGCCACAGCTTTTCCGCGCCGCCAAAGAGAATCGCCGCCCGCTTACTGTCCTTTTTGGCCGCGCTCGTGCACGCGAGCAGCTCCAGCGCGAAAGCGATGCCGAGCGTGTCGTGGAACACCCGCTTGATCTTCAGCGCGGCGCGCAGATCTTCCTCGGCCTGGTCGATTTTGCCCTGAAGCAGCTCCGTGAAGCCCCTCCCCCACAGCGCGTAGGACAGATTCCACTGGTCTCCATTGGCTTTGCAAAGCTCGAACAATTCCGCGAACAGGGCCGCGGCCTTGTCGATGTCACCGGAGAACATGTGCGCCGCGCCCAGTTCCACCCGAAGGCTGTCCGGGTACTGGGAGTTCACCCCCGCCCGCTCGTACAGCTCCAGCGCCTCGGTCAGCAGCGGCACCGCGTACGCGGGAGTGGCGGACACGACGAACCGCATCCCCATCACGTGCGTGGCGTACGCGAGCGCGGCCGTGTCGTCGAGCTGCCGGGCCAGGTCACGGGCCTGCTCCGGCAGCTTCGCGACCGCCTCCCGGTCGCCGAGGAACGCACCGAGGTAGGCCAGCGTCGCCAACGCCCAGGCGCGTTCGCGAGTCGGCTCGTCGTTGAGTGCCAGCGCGCGCCGCAGCCAGAGCCTTCCCTCGGCCAGCGACGCGACCGCTCCCCAGAACCACGGGATCGCGGCCAGCCGCAGACCGGTCCGCTCTTCGCCGGGCGTGGCGAAGCAGAACTCGAGCGCCCGGCGGAGATTGGCGTGCTCGGCCAGCACCCGGTCGGCCCAGTCCTGCTGCCGGGGCCCGACCCATTCGTCGCCCGCCGCCTCGAACAGCTTCACGCACCAGTCGCGGTGCCGCCGCTCCAGCTCCTTCAGCTCGTCGGTCTCGACAAGCTGGGCCTGTCCGTACGCGCGGACGGTGTCGAGCATCCGGAATCGGGCGTGGCAGGTGGGCCGGTCGCGAGTGAAGATCGACTTGTCCAGCAGGCCGGCGACGGTGCCGAGGACGGCTTCCCTCGGCAGCGCCGGATCCGCGCACACTTCCTCCAGCGTTTCGGCGTCGAAGCCGCCCGCGAACACCGACGCCCTGGCCCACAGAAGCCGCTCCGCCGGAGTGCACAGGTCGTAGCTCCAGTCGATGAGCGCTTGCAGCGTCCGGTGCCGTTCGGGGAGGTTCCGGTTGCCCTCGCGCAGCATCGCGAACCGGTCGTCGAGCCGTTCCACGAGGTCGTCGATCGCGAGCACCCGCAGCTTCGCCGCGGCCAGCTCGATCGCCAGCGGGATGCCTTCGAGCCGGCGGCACAACCGGATGATCGCCGCCTCGTTGTCCGCGGTCAGCGCGAAACCCGGCACCACCGCGGCCGTGCGCTCGGTCAGCAGCGCTACCGCCGGGTAATGGGTCGCGGCGCCCGGCCGGATCGGCTCGTCCGGGTCGGGCACCGGCAGCGGCGGCACCGAAAAGACGTGTTCGCCCGCGATCTGCAGCGAGTGCCTGCTGGTGGCCAGGATCCGGACATCCGGGGCAGCGCGCAGCACCGCGTCCGCGAGGTCGCCGACCGCGGCCGCGAGGTGTTCGCAGTTGTCAAGGATCAGCAGCATCCGCGAGGTGCGCAGGTGATCGCACAGCACCTCGACGGGCTCGCGCGCCGACTGCTCCCGCGCGGCCAGCGCGTCCAGCACCGTGTGCGGCAGCAGCGCCGCGTCCTCCAACGCCGCCAGTTCGACCAGGCAGACGCCGTCGGGGAACGCACGGCGCGCCTCGGCCGCGACGCGGTAGGCCAGCCGGGTCTTGCCGACGCCGCCGATCCCGGTGAGCGTAACCAGCCGCGCCGCCGCGACCAGCTGCCGGACCGCGGCGACGTCGTGGCGGCGGCCCACGAAACTCGTGAGGTCCGCCGGCACGGTCGTCGGCGATCTCCCTGACGGTGCTGCCATCGGCTTCCTGAGTACGTCGACGACCGGGGCGCGCGTCATCCTACGTCTCCCGTCACCGGCTCACCAGCCACGAGAACCGCACCACTAGTCCCGTTATCCTTCGGATACCCCGACTGCCTTCGACCGTTTCCTCCGTTTCCCGCACCGCTAACCGATGACCGCCGTAGCGTCCATTTCCACCACCGCACCCGGGACCGACAGGCCCGTGACGCCGATCAGCGTCATCGCCGTGGCTTTCGCACCCGCCTCGGCGGCGGCCTCGCCCAGCCCGGCGTACACCTGCTCGAGGTTCTCCTCCGCCGGGTCGACCACGTAAAGCATCAGCCGGACGATGTCCGCCGCGCTCCCGCCCGCTTCGGCCACCGCGGTGTAGATGTTCGCCGCTGTCTGCTTGGCCTGCGCGCGATAGTCCGCGCCGTCCCCGGCCAGCTTCTCGTCCGCGCCCAGAGCGACCTGACCGGAGACGAAGACGAGGCTCCCTCCGGTCGCCACGATGATCTGCGCGTAGCCGTGCGGCTGGGGAAGAGTGCTGGGATTGATCTTTCGCGTCGCCATGCCCGAAGCCTCTCCGATTCCGGCCGCTGCCGGGGTTTCGCTGTCCCGCTCACTGCCCAGCCGGGGGATGCCGGAGTCAGGCGACGAGTCCGAGTTCTTGCGCGCGGCTGGCGGCCTGCGCCCGGTTGCGGACGCCGAGTTTGCGGTACACCGCGCTGGTGTGCTGTTTGACGGTGTGCCGGGAAAGGTTCAGCGACAAGGCCATTTCCGGATTGCTCAGCCCGGACACGAGGTGCCGCAGGACGTCCAGCTCTCGTTTGGACAGCCGCAACGGAAGCGGTCCGTTGTCCTTCGGGAACACCCGCCCGCCCTCGGCGACGCGTTTCACCGCCGCGACCAGAGCCGCGGTCGGCATCTGCTTCGGCAAAGCGGCGACCGCGCCGTTCACCAGGGCCAGCGCCGCGGACATCCGCCCCTCCGCCGACATCAGCACGACACGGACGTGCGGCAGCTGGGCGCGAAACTCGCGGCACAGGTCGAGCCCGGACCGGCCCGGCAGCGACGTGCTCACCAGGACCAGCTGCGGCTGATGCCGCCGCGCCACCTGCCACGCCAGCTCCGCCGTCGCGACTCCGAGGCATGACGCCACCCACGGTTCGTCGAGCAGCACCGCGCGCAACCCGGCTTGAAGCAGTTCGTGTTCCTCGACGATCAACACCCGCTGCGCCTGGCACCGGTCCCGCGGGATCTCCTCGGCGGGATCGAGCCTTTCCACGGCCATGGCTGTCATCCGGGCACCTCCGGCTACTCGTGCGGTCAACGCCGACCCACGCGATGGCCCGCGGCGCCACCTCGGGCGCCGCACCGCCCGTCCGGGGACGGGCCATCGAGCTGTGACTTGCATCATGGCTGGTCACAGCCGTGCGAACACCCGGGAAACTACCCGCGTACTACCCGTTGCCGCGGCCTTGCGGCACGCTTGCGGCTGAACCTTGCCGCGCCCCGGTGCCGAACCCGCCGCCGGACGCCCCGGCGCGGCCCGGCTGGGGGATGCTCCCCCAGCCGGGCAGAGAACCCGCGCGGAGCGGAGAATCCGGACCGGCCGCCATACCGTGCCCCTCATGTGGCGCAGCGACTACCAGCTCCGGCTCAACGACATCGACGGGCTCGGCCACCTCACCGCGACCTGGTACCTCGGCCTGCTGGAAGAGACGCGCGCCGCGTGGCTGATCAAGAGCCTCGGCGTCGACTATCCGTCCTGCGTGCTCCGGGCTCAGCACATCGAATACCTGCACGAAATCACTCGCGGCGACGGGACCGTCACGGTGAGCCTGGCGGTCAAGCAGCTGGGCACGTCGAGCGTGCGGCTCGCCGAGGAGATCTCCGCGCGGGGAACCGTCCGGGCGAGGTCGGACGCTGTGCTTGTCATGTGGGACAAGCGAACCCGCGCGGCTCGGCCGATGACCGATCAGGAACGTGCTGTCCTGGGGTCCTTCGTCCCGTCTGGTGGGCGATCATAGCCTTCTCGGGACGGGTTACTTCGTGACCGCGGTGCCGACGACAATCACCTGCGAGTACCGGTTGGCCACCGTCGCACTGCTCCGCGGTGACGTGCTTGCTAGGTCAAGCGCGCGATGTCGCCACGGTGCTTTTGACGATGCCGTACGGCAATGCCTGGAGGCTTTCGAAGCCACCGACGAGGAGATCGCTGCCGACTTTCGACTTCCGGCTGCTCACTCGCGTGCGCCGCTGAACCGGGCCGAAGACCTGGTACGGCCCCGGATCGGCCAAGAATGACCGGCTACTGACCTGGCCGCACGGACCCCCTCGCCGCCACTCTGGGGCTCGCCCGCACCGACCGGGCACCCTCGACCCCTTCGGGAGCTTTCATGCGCAAGAGATCCGTGTCCGCCGCGATCGTCGCCGTGGCGGTCAGCGCCCTGGTCTTCCCCGGCGTCGCCCAGGCCGCTCCGCAGTCCTTCTCCGTGTCGGCGCTCGCACACGGGACGAAGTCCGGCGCCTCGGTCGTCGACGGGGAGATCAAGCCCGGCACCGTGGTGCACGTCCCGGCGTCGTCCGCGGTGCGGCCGTATGGCAGCCCGCGCTGGCTGAACATCGACTACCAGGTCCAGGAAACCGGCTACTGGTGCGGCCCGGCAGCCACCCGCATCGCGCTGTCGGCCCGGATGGCCCCGCCCAGCCAGGGCGACCTGGCCGCCCAGCTCGGCACGACCGTCGACGGCACCGGCTGGATCGGCCAGGTCACCAGCGTGCTCAACAGCAATCTCGGCGGCGGATGGTACGAAACCAAGGAGATGCCGGACGACCCGCCGACCCAGGAACAGCGGGACCGGCTGTGGAACGACATCGTCTACGACATCGACCGCAACTACCCCATCGTCGCCAACATCGTGGCACCGGCGAACAACCACCCGCCCGGCTACCCCGACTACACGATCTACCACTACTTCACCGTGTTCGGCTACGACCCCGTGGACCGCACCGTCACCATCGCCGACCCGGCCAATTTCGGCGGCAACCAGATTTACTGGATCTCGTTCGACCAGCTCGCCTCGTTGATTCCGCCGAAGGGCTATTCGGCCTGAAATCCGGGTACCGGCGGCAAGGCCAGGCCGCCGGTACCCGTAATGCTATTTCCCGTTCTTCCTAGCAGCCACTAATGTCGCGATCAAAACTATCACAATACCGACCATGAACAGCATTATTCCTATTAAATTAATACTTTCACCGTAAGCTGGATTCCGCTGCAAGACGATGAATACAAATATGAAGAGCGCGAGAATGGCAGCGATGCTGCCGATCAGTAGAACGATGCTATTCTTCTTCACTGCCCTCCCCGGTGGCGATGTCACTATTTTGAGTTGAATTCTTCGCAGGCGCGCAGTACCGCGAACACCAGCGTCCCCTAACGCTCGGCGGAACACGATCACGCATAGTTCTTCATCGTCGACGACACGTGCTCCATGACACCAAGGAGACCTATCTGACCGATAAGTACGTTTGTTCACGCTGACGGAGCAGCCGCGATGGACCAGACCTCTTAGATGGGGCGAACGCCCACGAGCCGCGCCAACGCTGACTAAGCTGCGGATTCCGCAGCCAGCAGCAGATTCCTCCGGCGGCCTATCCGGCGCTGTGAAGCCGAATCCGATGCCGGGTTGACCATCCGGCCGTTGACAGCAGGGTGATGCGGCAGCACCGCGTAGATCCTGGCCACGACGTCCGTCGCTGCGGCACCCGTGCTCGCCGACGCGCCTCACTGCTCGGAGACAGCGGCGATGACTGCCTAGCCAAGCTGAAACTCGACGTCGCCCGGCTCCTGCTCTCGAAAATGGGCCTGACCCCAGCCGATCTGCTCAATCAGCCGGGGCCAGCGGCCGATATGCCAACGTTTCCGTCTACCTCCGCGGCCCTGGCGACGGAGGCGGCTCTGCCCTCAAGCTTTCCCGTCTTCCGGAAAAAGCACCGCACCATAACCCTGCCCGAACTGTCTCAGCAGGTTTCTCACCGTCGCTCGAACCGATGTTCCGCCCGCAGTGCCCGCACCCAGGCGTCGCAAGCTTGCCCACTCCTTCTTAACTCTGATACTAGTTATAGTCACTCCGGCCGCGCGACCCAGCCGGAGCTGGAAGGAGCGGAAGATGGATTCGCTGGCGGAAAAGGTCTGCGTGGTCACCGGCGCCGGACGGGGGATCGGCCGTGCGATCGCCGAACGCGCGTCGGCGGCGGGGGCGGCCGTGGTCGCGGCGGATCTGGACCAGGAGACCGCCGAGGCGACTGCCGAGGCGTTGGGCGGGCCCGCGGTCGGGGTGCGGGCCGACGTGGGGTCGCGGGAATCGGTGGACGCGCTCGTCGCCTCGGTCCTCGACCGGTTCGGCCGGATCGATGTGCTGGTGAACAACGCCGGATGGGACAAGGCCGGTCCGTTCGCGGAGTCCGATCCGGACGACTGGGACCGGATCATCCGGGTCAATCTCTACGGTGTCCTGCACACTTCGCGCGCCGTGCTCCCCGTCATGGCGAAGCAGGGAGCGGGTTCGGTCGTGAACATCGCGTCCGACGCCGGCCGGGTCGGATCGTGGGGCGAGGCCGTCTACTCCGCCGCCAAGGGCGGGATCATCGCATTCACCAAGACCACCGCGCGGGAACTCGCGCGCAGCGGGGTCCGGGTCAACTGCGTCTGCCCTGGGCCGACCGACACTCCCCTGCTCGCCTCCTTCGCGGGCGAAAAACTCCGCGACGCCCTCGTGCGCGCCATCCCGCTGGGCCGGGTCGGCGTCCCCGCGGACGTGGCGAACGCGGTGGTTTTCCTGGCCGGTGACGAAGCCGGCTTCATCACCGGCCAGACCCTCAGCGTCAGCGGCGGCCTGACGATGGCCTGACCGCGGCAGCGCATCGCCGGAATTCCCGAGAGGTCCAGCCATCGGCGACGAAGCGCCACTGGCAACCGCAGGGGCGCAACCTCCGCTGGTTTCTTATATATTATATTATCGATGAACCGAGAGAACGGAGTGCGCGTGCCCGCGCCGAACGTCCGGAACGAGCTGGTGTCCTTCCTCAACGACGGCGTCCGCCTCGTCGGCGACCGCCTCGTCCCCGACGGAGCCAGGCGCGGAATGGTGGTATTCCTGCACGGAGGCGGGCAAACCCGGCACTCCTGGGGCAAGGCCGCCGAACGCGTCGCCCGCAGCGGCTGGACGACCCTCTCCCTCGACGCTCGCGGGCACGGCGACAGCGCATGGGCCCCCGACGGCCGCTACACCCTCGACGCGTTCGTCGGCGACCTCCGCGCCGTGCTCCGCGACCTGCCGGAAACCCCGGTGTTCGTCGGGGCCTCGCTCGGCGGCATCACCGCTCTCTCCGCCGCCGGGGAGCATCCGGGATGCGCGGCCGGGCTCGTCCTGGTCGACGTCGCACCCCGGATCTCGACCGCCGGCCGCGCCCGCATCATCGAGTTCATGGCCGGGGCACCGGACGGATTCGCCTCGCTGGACGAGGTCGCCGACGCCATCCACGCCTACAACCCGCACCGCCGCCGCCCCCGCCACCTCGACGGGCTGCGCAAGAACGTCCGGCAACGGGAAAACGGCCGCTGGTACTGGCACTGGGACCCGAAATTCCTCGACTTCGGCGACGAACCCAGCCGCGACACCGAAGCCGACCGCCTGGCCGGCGCCGCCCGCGCCCTGCGGATCCCCACCATGCTCGTGCGCGGCAGCGAATCCGACGTCGTCACCGCGGAAAGCGTCGAAGACCTCCGGAAACTCGTGCCGTCCGCCCGCTTCGAAGAAGTTCGCGCCGGGCACATGGTCGCCGGCGACGACAACGACGTCTTCACCACCCACCTGATCGACTTCCTCGCCACCACCTGAGCCAGCGGCATCGGCCGGGGAAGTTTTCGCGAATGGCGGCACCCTGGCCGCGCATCTCACGATCGTGCTCGTCGACGGTGCCGGTCCTGGCCGAACCGCCCGCGGACGATCACGGCTGGCGGTCTCCCGAGAGGACCTCGTCCACGTCCGGCCACAGGATCCGGCTTTCCAGGCTCTCCGGCTGGTCCTTCCGCAGTCCGTCCACGACCGACTTGATCATCACGTGCGTGATCGCCCGGGCCGACGCGCCGTCGCCCGCGCGGATCGCGTCCACCACGGTCGCGATCCGGTCGGTCAGCTCGTCGCGGCTGCCCTTGGGGAACCGCCACGGGACCGTCGTTGTCATCACCGCGAGCGCGGGCATGAAGGCGGCCAGCACGTCGTTGTGCGAGGCCTCCGCGACCCGCAGGTGGTAGCGGCCGCTGTGCGCCGCGAACTCCGGACCGCGCTTGCGGCGCGCCGAACGCAGCGCCGCGACGGATTCGTCCAGAAGTTCCAGGTCGGCGTCTTCGCGGTGGGCAGCGGCCAGTGCGGCCACCTCGGGCTCGATCGCCAGCCGCGATTCGAAGACAGTGCGCAGCGTCGCCCCGCGGAACTGCACCACCATGCCCAGCGCGCTGCCGACCACCGACGGGCCGGGTGTCACCAGCCGCGGCCCGCCGCGCGGGCCCGCCTTGACCACGACCGCGCCCAGGAAAGTGAGCAGCCGCAGCGATTCCCGCAACGTTCCGCGCGAGACGCCGTACCGCTCGATCAGCGTCGCCTCGTCCGCGAGCGCGTCGCCGGGTTCGAGCCCTCGCGCCAGAAAGTCCCGGACAATCCGCCGCGCCGTGAGCGCGGGCAGCGAGCCCCGGCGGATCGTCGGCTCCGTCGCCGTCATGGCTTCCCTCCCCCGCTCGCGCCGTGCCAACTAGTATACCGATTACCGGTCGCGAGCCGGGGTACCGGGCGGGACGGCGATTCCTCGGGCGATCCGGCCCAGCCCTTCAGCATGTCCGGCGAGTGTGGGCAGATCGAGAAATCCATGCGGGGCGATGGCGGTCACGGGAAGTTCGTGCGGCACTTCGGTGGTGGTGAGCCGTTCGGCGAGCGAGAGGAATTCACGGATGGACACCCACACCTTCAGCCCGGCGCAACGCTTTGAAGACCGGGGCGGAGAACAGCCTGCCTGCGGCCCGGCGGCGTCAGCCGCGGCCAAATCTGTCCTAGGACAACGGGATCCCAGGCTGAAACCGGCCCATTGTCGGGCCCAGCGACGAGCGGCATCGTCAAGGACAGCGGCCGGAGAACACGACCCGGCCAAAACCGCTTGGCACCACGGGAAAGAAGACGATAGCTGATGAAAACGAACGTGCGCTTCCCCAGCACAGGCCTCAGCCTGGCCGGGCTGCTGTTCACCCCCGACGACCACACCGGCGCGCCGCTTCCCGCGGTCGTCGTGTCTCACCCGGGCGGTGGCGTGAAGGAGCAGACCGCCAGCATCTACGCCGAGCGCCTGGCCCGCGAGGGCTATGCGGCGCTGGTGTTCGACGCCGCCTACCAGGGCGAGAGCGAGGGTGAACCGCGCGGGCTGGAGAACCCGTTCCAGCGCGGCGAGGACGTCCGGGCCGCGGTCACCTACCTGACCACCCGCGACGACATCGACCCGGCCCGCATTGGTGCGCTGGGCATCTGCGCGTCCGGCGGCTACGTGCCGTTCGCCGCGCAGACCGACCACCGGATCAAGGCCGTCGCCACGGTCAGCGCGGTGGACATCCGCAGCCTGCTCGTCGAAGGACTCGGCCGCACCCAAGGCCCAGAGGTCCTGCAGGCGATGCTCGACCAGGCCGGCGCGCTGCGCACCGCCGAGGCCCGCGGCGAAGCACCAGTCACGCAGAACTGGGCGCCGGAAAGCCCCGAAGGTCTGGAAGAGGCGCCGACGCTGTACCGCGAGGCGCAGGACTACTACCGCACGCCGCGCGGCGGGCACTGCAACTCCACCAACGAATGGCCGCTGCGCAGCATCGACCACATCGCCCAGTTCGACCCCTACGCGATGATCAAGCTGATCGCACCGCGCCCGCTGCTGATGATCATCGGTTCCGACGCCGACACCGGCTACTTCAGCCGCGAAGCCGTCGAGAAGGCCGACGAGCCCAAGGAACTGTTCGTCGTCGACGGCGCCACCCACATCAGCCTCTACGACAAAGACGAGCACGTCACACCGGCGGTCGCGAAGCTGACCGGTTTCTTCGGCGAGCACCTCTGACCAACCCCTGGTGGGGGGGGGGGGGGGGGGGGGGGGGGGGAAAGAGGGGGGGGGGGGGGGGGGGGGGGGGGGGGGGGGGGGGGGGGGGGGAAGAGGGGAGGAGGGGGGGGGGGGGGGAGGGGGGGGAGGGCACCGCGCCATACCGCAACACCCGACGCGGGGGGGGGGGGGGGCGGTGGAAGAGA
>NZ_JBVJOE010000004.1:849759-881542 GCF_055583325.1 Amycolatopsis sp. NPDC104775 | reverse complement strand
CGCACCCCGATACGAAGCCTCCCTGCGGTTCGGGGGTGCTTGTCAAGGCATCTTTCCCGCCTTGACAAGCACCCCCGAACCGTCAGCACACTCGGGCTTCGGGGTGCCCCACGCACGAACACGCGCAATGTCGCCCCCCAGGGCGACGAGCCGCCCCCGGGAATCAAGAAAACGCGGCGGCATTAGCCTTGGCCCACTCCGCAAAGGAAATCCCAGGCCTCCCCAGCAATTCCTCAACCACCCCAGTCGGCTTCTGCGGATTCTCCACCGTCACCGCGAACATCTCCAGCAGCCACGAAGCAATATCCTCCGGATACCCGGCCTCGACCCACTCCGCGACCTGTTCCTCCGCCGTCAGCTCCACGAACCGCACCGGTTTGCCCACCGCCTCCCCGATCGCCGCGGCCATCCGCTCGAGCGAAATCCCTTCCGGGCCGCTGAGCTCGTAAACCCGTCCGACATGCCCCTCGGCAGTCAGCACATGCGCCGCCACCGCGGCGATGTCCGCCATGTCGATCGGCGTCTGCGCGGCCGTCGGATACGCAGACCGCACCTCCCCTCGCTCGCGAATCGACTGCGCCCATCCCAGCGAGTTCGTCATGAACGCCCCCGGCCGCAACACCGTCCGATCGAATCCGGCCGCCGCCACCGCCTCCTCGACGGCCGCGTATTCATGACCGCTCGACGCCGGGTGCTCGTCCCCGACACTCGACCCGGACAACGCGACCACCCGCCGGATCCCGGCCTCCGACGCCAGCTCGCAAAACCGCGAAACAGTCCGCGCATAAGGAGCCAAATACACCGCCTCGACCCCGCTCAGCGCGGCAGGCAGCGTCGAAGGCTTGGCCAGCGACCCCACCGCCACCTCGACCCCGTCAGGCAACGCCGCCCGCTCCGGGTCCACCGTCAGCGCCCGAGCCGGCACCCCGCGAGCCACCAGCTCGTCGACCACCAGCCGTCCGACGTTGCCGGTCGCACCCGTCACCAGAACCGTCATGCCCCCACCTTCTCGTATGGCGTACGAACAAAGCAAGCGTACGGCATACGAGAACTGTCCGCCACCTAACGGCGGCGAGACTCACGAGGTGATAGTCGGCAATTCCGGCGCGGAGACGTCGTAGATGTTCCCCTGCTGCGTCAGCAGCGCGGCCAGCACCTTCGCCTTGCGATCGGTGTTCTCCGCGTTCCCCCACCGCACGGTCTTGCCGTTCGCCAGCGTGAACTCCACGCTCGCCGGCGTCTGCGCGGTCACCGTCTTCGTCTGCTTGAGCAGCTGCTCCGGCAGCACGCCGAGCACCGCGGTCACCGCGCGGGTGACCGGATCGTCCACCGACACCTTCGGCAGCTTGAGCTCCGGCAGCCCGGCCGGCCGGGTCTTCACGGTCTTGAACACGACCCCGCCGCCGTCGACGAGATGCACCCCGTCGCCGCCGGGACCGCTGTCGAAGAACGCGATCGGGGTCCGTTCGGTCACCGCGATCTCCAGCGTCGTCGGCCACGAGCGGGACACCTCGACCGTCGCGACGCCCGGCAGCTGGGCCACCCGGTCGCGGATCCCGTCGACGTCCGCGCGCAGCATCGGCTGCCCGGGCGGCACCGCGGCGGTCGCGCGGATCTGGTCCGCCGACACGGTTTTCGCGCCCTGCACCTCGATGTTCTTCACCGCGAGCAGCGAGCTGAAAAACAGCAGATACCCCAGCGCGACCAGGGTGAGCACGGTCAGCAGCGCGACCCAGCGGCGGCGGATCTCCTTGCCCCGGTTCGGCCGGGACTTCCGGGCCGCGGCCCGCGCCGCGCGGCCCGAACGCGCGGCGGTGCGCGCCCGGGTGCGCCGGCGGTCCTCTTCGCTGCGCCGTCCCCGGCGTTCCCGGGCCAGGGCAGCCCGCTGCTCCTCGCCCGCGCGAGGCGCGGGCGAGCGACGGCGCTGCCTGGTCCCGGTCATGCCCCCGCGGCCCTCCGGTCCAGTTCGGCCAGAATCTCCGGGCCCAGCTGCGTCACGTCGCCCGCGCCCATGGTGATCGCGAGATCGCCCGGCCGCACGAGGTCGGCGACCAGGCCGGCGGCCACGTCGAACGCCCGCTGGTAGTGCACCGGAACGGTCACCCGGTCGGCGATCAGCGCGCCGGTCACGCCCGGCACCGGCTCCTCGCGCGCGCCGAAGACGTCCAGCACCACGACCTCGTCGGCCAGCGACAACGCCTCGGCGAACTCGGCGGCGAAAGTCTGCGTGCGCGAGTACAGATGCGGCTGGAACACCACGACGACCCGCCCGCTGCCCGCGGCCGTGCGCACCGCGCGCAGCTGCGCGGCCACCTCGGTCGGGTGGTGCGCGTAGTCGTCGTATACCCGGACATCGCCCGCGCGGCCCTTGAACTCGAACCGGCGGCGCACCCCGCCGAACGCGGCGAGCCCCGCGGCCATGCCGTCGAACGGCGCGCCGAGTTCGAGCCCGGCGAGCAGCGCGGCGACCGCGTTGAGCGCCATGTGCTCCCCCGGCACCGCGACCCGCAGGTCGTGCTCTTCGCCGTCCAGCGCGATCCGCACGACGCCGCCGTCCGGCGCGGGCGTGTAGTCGAGCACGCGCACGTCGCCTTCGCCGGACGCCGCGCGGCCGTAGCGCCGCACCCGCACGCCGGCCGCGGCGGCCTCGTCGCCCAGCCGGGCCGCGCCCTCGTCGTCCGCGCAGACGATCAGCAGCCCGCCCGGCTCGATCTGGCCGACGAAATCGCTGAACACCTTCACGTACGCCTCGGCGGTGCCGTGGTGGTCGAGGTGATCGGGCTCGACGTTCGTCACCACCGCCACCGACGGCGTGTAGGTGAGGAAGGAGCCGTCGCTCTCGTCGGCTTCCGCGACGAACACGCCGCCCTCGCCGTGGTGCGCGTTGGCCCCGGATTCGTTGAGGTCGCCGCCGATCGCGAACGACGGGTCCATCCGGCAGTTCTGCAGCGCCACGGTGAGCATCGACGTGGTCGAAGTCTTGCCGTGCGTCCCGGCGATGCACGCGACGCGGTGCCCGGCCATCAGCCCGGCCAGCGCCTGCGCCCGGTGCAGCACCGGGATGCCGCGTTCGCGCGCCGCGGCGAGTTCCGGGTTCGTCTCCTTGATCGCGGTGGACACCACGACGGCCGAAGGCGGTTCGGCCAGCTCGCCGAGGTTTTCCGCGGTCTGGCCGACGAACAGCGTCGCACCCTGCGCGCGCAGCGAAAGCAGCGCGCGCGATTCCTTGGCGTCCGACCCGGACACGGCCGCGCCGCGGGCGAGCAGGATCCGCGCGATGCCGGACATCCCGGCCCCGCCGATCCCGATCAGGTGCGCCCGGCGCAGCCGCGCGGGCAGTTCGGGCGTGTCAGGCACCGGCGGCCTCCAAAACGATGCGGGCGAGGGTCTCGTCGGCTTCGCGGTGGCCGAGCCCGACGGCGGCCGCGCTCATCGCCGCGATCCGGCCGGCGTCGGTCACCAGCGGGATCACCAGTTCGGCGACCTTCTCCGCGGTGAGGTCGGCGTCGGCGACCATCAGCGCCGCCCCGGCGTCGACCGCGGGCTGGGCGTTGACCGCCTGCTCGCCGTTGCCGTGCGGCAGCGGGACGAACACCGCGGGCAGCCCGACCGCGGACACCTCGGCCGCGGTCATCGCGCCGGACCGGCACACGACCGCGTCCGCCGCGGCGTAGGCCAGGTCCATCCGTTCCAGGTACGGCACCGGCACGTACGGCGGCTTGCCGGGAAACTCTTGCACCACAAGGGAATTCTTCGGCCCGTGCGCGTGCAGCACCCCGACGCCGGCCTCGGCGAAGTCCTTCGCCGCGCCGGAGATCGCGGAGTTGATCGACGCCGCGCCCTGCGAACCGCCGAACACCAGCAGCGTCGGCGCGTCCGGGTCCAGCTCGAAATGCGCGCGCGCCTCGGCGCGCAGCGCGGCCCGGTCCAGCGACGTGATCGAGCGGCGCAGCGGAATGCCGACCACCTCGGCCTTCGGCAGCGGCGTGCCCGGCACGGCGACCGCGACCCGGGACGCGAAGCGGGCGCCGACCTTGTTGGCCAGCCCGGCCGACTTGTTCGCCTCGTGCACCACGATCGGCGTCCGGCCGCGCGCGGCGAGATACGCCGGCAGCGCGACGTAGCCGCCGAAGCCGACGACGACGTCCGCGTGCACCCGGTCGAGCACCTCGCGGGTGCGGCGGACCGAATCGCGCACCTTGAGCGGCAGCCGGAGCAGCTCCGGCGTCGGCTTGCGCGGCATCGGGACCGGCGGGATCAGCTCCAGCGGGTACCCGCGCGCGGGCACGAGCTTGTTCTCCAGGCCGCGTTCCGTGCCGAGGGCGATCACCTCGGCGTCCGGGCGCAGCCGCTTCACGGCGTCCGCCAGCGCGAGCGCGGGTTCGATGTGCCCGGCGGTGCCCCCGCCCGCGACGACGACGACCGGCGCCCGGCCCGCGGCCGACCGCTCCGTTCCCTTGACGGGCTTGCTCACCAATGACCTCTCCGGTTCGCGGTGCCCCGGGCACCGCGGTTCGCTGTAGTCCGCCGCGCCGACCGGCGGCGTTCCTGTGCCGGTGCGGGCCGGCCCGCACGCGGGGCCGGCCTGGCCGCCCTCGTCCCGTTCCCCGCGGCGCGCGTCCCCTTGCGGGAGGACGGCGGGCGGTAGGGATCGGGCGCGGGCAGCCGCAGCAGGCGTCCGAATTTACCCGGCCCGTGCGAGCGCAGCGCGGCCACCGCCTCGGGTTCGTGCCGCGCGGCGTTGGCCAGCACGCCCATGATGAGCATGGTGATCACGAGCGACGTGCCGCCGTAGGAGATCAGCGGCAGCGTGACGCCGGTGACCGGCAGCAGCCCGACCACGTAGCCGATGTTGATGGCCGCCTGCGCGACGAGGAACACCGTCAGCGTGCCCGCGACGATCCGGATCCACGGGTCGATGTTGCGGGTGGCGATGCGCAGCCCGACCACGGCCACTCCGGCGAACAGCGCCAGCACCACCGCGCAGCCCACGAAGCCCAGTTCCTCGCCGATCAGGGCGAAAATGAAGTCGTTCTGCACGTTCGGCAGGTAGCCCCAGTTCGACGCGCCCTGCCCGAGCCCCTTGCCGAACAGCCCGCCGTCGGCGAGCGCCAGCTTGGCCTGGTTCGCCTGGAATCCCTCGGCCGAGGTGTCCGCGTCCGGCGACAGGAACGACATCACCCGGGCGAGCCGGTAGGGCGCGATGATCGCCAGCACCAGCACGCCGCTCAGGCCGCCGGCCAGGATCACCCCGAAAAGCCGTTTCGGCGCCCCGGCGAACCACAGCAGGCCGAGCAGCACCACCGCGAGGGTGATCGTGCCGCCCAGGTCGGGCTGCAGCATCACCAGCGCGAACATCAGCAACGCCACCGGCACCACCGGGACCAGCAGATGCCGCCACTGGTGCAGCACGTTGTACTTGATCACCAGGATGTGCGCGCCCCAGAAGGCCAGCGCCACCTTCGCCGCCTCGACCGGCTGGAAGGTGAACACGCCGAGCTTGAACCAGCCCTGCGAGCCGTTGACGGTCGACCCGAGCGGCGTCAGCACCAGCATCAGCAGCCCGAGGCAGAGCACCGTGATGGTCGCCGACATCCGCCGGATCCGCTCCAGCCGCACGCGCAGGCCGAGCCAGAACACGATCCCGCCGATCGCGACGAACATCAGGTGCCGGAAGAACAGCGAGTACACGCCGCTGCCGGTCTTCGGGTTGTAGGAGGCCACCGACGACGCGGACAGCACCATCACCGCGCCGATCACGGTGAGGACGCCGGTCAGCGCGAGCACCAGGTGGAACGACGCCAGCGGCCGGGACAGCCAGGCGGTCAGCGCGGTGCGGAGCGCGACGAACGGGCTTTCCTTGCGGACGCGCCGAGGCCGGGGCTTGTCTCCGTCAACGACTGTCATCCGCCGCCCCCGCCGCGCCGTCGGCCAGAGCGCGCACCGCGGCTTCGAACGCGTCGCCGCGCGCTCCGTAGCCGCGGAACATGTCCAGCGAGGCGGCGGCGGGCGCGAGAAGCACCACGTCACCAGGACGAGCCAGGGCGCTGGCCGCATTCACCGCCGCAGTCATGGGCTCATCGTCACCCGGAAGGAGGCGGTTGCACGGGACATCCGGCGCGTGTCGCGCGAGAGCGGCTTCGATCACCGGCGCGTCGGCGCCCAGCAGGACGGCGGCGCGCAGCCGTCCGGAGACCGCGGCGACCAGCTCGTCCACCGACGCGCCCTTGAGCTGCCCGCCGGCGATCCAGACCACGCTTTCGTGCGCCAGCAGCGAGCCGAGCGCGGCGTGCGGGTTGGTGGCCTTCGAGTCGTTGACGTAGCGGACGCCGCCGATCTCGGCGACCTCCACCGCGCGGTGCGGCGCGGGCTCGTACGCGCGCAGGCCCTTCCGCACCGCCGCGGGCGTCACGCCGTGCGCCCGGGCCAGCGCGGCCGCGGCGAGCGCGTTCGCGAGGTTGTGCGGACCGGCGGGGCGGACGTCGGCGATCTCGGCCAGCTCGTCGGCGCTCGTCTCCGGGTCGGCCCCGAACGCGCGGTCCACCAGCAGGTCTTCGACCAGGCCCAGCTCCCCCGCCCGCGGCGTGTCGAGCACGAACCCGATCCGCCGCGCGCCGTCGGGCGCGTGTTCCTCGGCGAGCCGCGTGGACCACGGGTCGTCGACGTTGTGCACGACGGCGCGCGAGCGTTCGTGCACGCGGCCCTTCGCGGCGGCGTACTCCTCCATCGAGCCGTGCCAGTCGAGGTGGTCCTCGGCGAGGTTCAGCACCACCGAGGCGTCCGGCGCGATCGTGGACGACCAGTGCAGCTGGAAGCTCGACAGCTCCACGGCCAGCACCTGATGCCCGCCGCGCACCGCGTCGAGCACCGGGTAGCCGACGTTGCCGCAGGCCACCGCGTCCGCGCCGGCCGCGCGCAGGATCGACTCCAGCATCCCGACGGTGGTCGTCTTGCCGTTCGTGCCGGTGATCACCAGCCACGCGGGCGGATGCTCGCGCAGCTGCCCGATCCGCCAGGCCAGCTCGACGTCGCCGATCACCTCGACGCCCGCCTCGGCCGCCGCGACCAGCAGCGGAGACGTCGGCCGCCAGCCCGGGCTGGTCACCACGAGCGCGGCGTCCTCGGGCGGCTCGGTCAGGCCAGGCACCAGCTGGGCGTCCAGGTCCTCCAGCTCGGCGAGCCGTTCGGCGTTGCCGTCGGTGACCGTGACCCGCGCGCCCAGCTCGCGCAGCACCGGGACGACCGACTTCCCGGTGACCCCGGCGCCCGCGACCAGCACGTGTTTGCCGTCCAGATCGAGCACCGATCAGCCCCCGAAGTTGAGCTGCTCGCTGTAGAACAGCCCGAGCCCGAACATGCAGCAGATCGCCGAGAGCAGCCAGAACCGGATGATCACCGTGGTTTCCGCCCACCCGGCCAGCTCGAAGTGGTGGTGGAACGGGGCCATCCGGAACAGCCGCCGCCGCGTCGTGCGGAACACCGCGATCTGCGTGACCACCGAGATCATCTCGACCATGAACAGGCCGCCGATGACGATGGCGAGCAGCTCGGTGCGGGTGGTCATGGACAGCCCGGCGACGAGGCCGCCGAGGGCGAGCGACCCGGTGTCGCCCATGAAGATCTTCGCCGGGGCCGCGTTCCACCACAGGAACCCGATGCACGCCCCGGTGGCCGCGGCCGCGACGACCGCGAGGTCGAGCGGGTCGCGCACGTCGTAGCAGGCCGGGAGCGGCTGGGTGGAGCAGGAGAGCCGGGCCTGCCAGAACGAGATGACCACGTACGTCGCGAGCACCATCGCCGCCGCGCCGCCGGCCAGGCCGTCGAGGCCGTCGGTGAAGTTCACCGCGTTCGACCAGCCGGAGATGACGATGTAGCAGAAGATCACGAACACGACCGACGGGAACGTGATCAGCGCCAGGTCGCGGACGTAGGACAGGCTCTGCGACGCCGGGGTGAGCCCCTGGGCGTCCTTGAACTGCAGCGAGAGCACCGCGAACAGGATGGTCACCACGAGCTGGCCGACCAGCTTCGCGGTCTTGTTCAGCCCGAGGTTGCGCTGCTTGCGGATCTTGATGAAGTCGTCGAGGAAGCCGACCACGCCGAGCCCGACCGCGAGCATCAGCACGAGCAGGCCGGACGCCGAGGGCGCGGCCGAGCGCGAGTTGCTGATCCAGGTGATCAGGTGCGCGACGAAGTAGCCCGCGACCATCGCGATGATGATCGCGACGCCGCCCATGGTCGGCGTGCCGCGCTTCGACTTGTGCCCCTGCGGGCCTTCCTCGCGGATCTCCTGGCCGAAGCCCTGCCGCGAGAAAACCCGGATGAGGTAGGGCGTGAGCAGGATCGAGACCAGCAGACCAGCCGCGGCCGCGATCATGATGTTGATCACGCGTGACCACCGTTCGAGCGTTCGGATTTCAGAGGAGAAGAGCCGGTGTTCGTTTCCGGGTCGGCCAGCAACGCCTCGGCCACCCGCCAGAGACCGGCGGCCTTGGACGCCTTGACCAGCACCACGTCCCCGGGACGGAGCTGATCATGCAGCACGGCGACGGCGGCCTCGACATCGGGTACCAGCACCGACTCCTCGCCCCAGGAACCCTCCTGGAGCGCGCCCTGGTGCATGGCGGCCGCGTCCTGGCCGACCACGACGAGCTTCTCGATGTTGAGCCGGACCACGAGCCGCCCGATGGAATCGTGCGCGGTCACCGAGTCCTCGCCCAGCTCGCCCATCACGCCGAGCACCGCCCAGGCGCGGCGGCCCGACCGGCTCATCGAGGCCAGCGCTTTCAGCCCGGCCCGGACCGACTCCGGGTTGGCGTTGTACGAATCGTTGAGGATCGTGACGCCGTCCGCGCGGGTGGTCACGTCCATCCGGCGCTCCGAGCGGCGCTGCAACGACGACAGCCGCTGCGCGATCTCCTCGGTGGTCGCGCCCAGTTCGCGCGCGATGGCGGCCGCCGACAGCGCGTTGCCGACGTGATGCTCGCCGTGCAGCGGCAGCGTCACCGGAGCCTCGCCCTCGGGCGTGATCAGCCGGAAGGACGGGCGGGCCTGGTCGTCGACCGTGATGTCGGCGGCCCGGACCTGCGCTCCGGCCGACTCCCCCACGCCGACGATGCGGGCCTTGGTGCGGCTCGCCATGGCGGCTACCAGCGGATCGTCCAGGTTCAGCACCGCGAGACCGTCTTCCGGAAGAGCTTCGACCAGCTCGCCCTTGGCCTTCGCGATCCCCTCGCGCGAGCCGAACTCGCCGACGTGCGCGCTGCCGACGTTCAGCACCGCGCCGATCCGCGGCGGCGTGGTCTCGGCCGCCGCGGCGATGTGCCCGACCCCGCGCGCGGACATCTCCAGCACGAGGAACTTGGTCGAGGCGTCGGCGCGCAGCGCGGTCCACGGGTGGCCCAGCTCGCTGTTGAACGACCCGGGCGGCGCGACCGTCGGGCCCATCGGCTCGATCAGCTGCGCGATGACGTCCTTGGTCGAGGTCTTGCCGGACGAGCCGGTGACGCCGATGACGGTCAGCCCGCCCGCGGCCAGCCGGTCGACGACGTGCCGGGCCAGCTTCGCCAGCGCGGCCAGCACGGCGGCGCCGGAGCCGTCGGTGTCGCCGGTCAGCGCGACCGACCGGGCGTTGGCCTGCCCCGGCGGCAGCGGCGGCACGACGATCGCCGGAGCGTCGACTTCGCGCGCGGCCAGCACGCCGACCGCGCCCGCTTCGACCGCCTTCGCGGCGAAATCGTGCCCGTCGACGCGTTCGCCGGGCAGCGCGAGGAACAACCCGCCCGGACCGAGCTTGCGGGTGTCGAATTCGACACTGCCGGTCACGACAGCGGATCCGTCGGTGCGGTGCAGCCTGCCGCCGACGACGTCGGCGATCTCGGCCAGGCTCAGCTCGATCACGCGGTCACCTCGAGACGCTTGCGGATGGCGGCCTCCAGCTCGTCCCGGTCGGAGAACGGGTGCACCACACCCTGCGCCTCCTGGCCGGTCTCGTGGCCCTTGCCTGCGATCAGGACGATGTCGCCCGGCCCGGCGAGCGACACCGCGTGCGCGATCGCCTCGCGCCGGTCGCCGATCTCCAGCACCTCGCCGCCCGCCGCGGGCCCGACGGCGCGGGCCCCGGCCAGCATCGCGGCGCGAATCGCGGCCGGATCCTCCGAACGCGGGTTGTCGTCGGTGACGATCAGGACATCGCTGCGGCGCACCGCGGCCTCGCCCATCATCGGGCGCTTCGCGGTGTCCCGGTCGCCGCCGCAGCCGAGCACGGTGATGATCTTGCCCTCGGTGCGGGCGCGCAGAGCGTCCAGCCCCTGGGCCACCGCGGCCGGTTTGTGCGCGTAGTCGACCACCGCGGTGAACGCCTGGCCGAGGTACACCCGCTCCATCCGGCCGGGCACCTCCACCGCGGCGAGCCCGGCGACGATGTCGTCGGCTTCGACGCCCGCGCTGTCCAGGATCGCCGCCGCGAGCACCGCGTTGGCGACGTTGAACGTGCCCGGCAGCGGAATCTTCGCCGCGCGGCTGAACCCGTCCGGCCCGAGCAGCGTGAAGGTCTGCTCGCCGGCCGGGGTCGCCTCGATGTCGGCGGCCCGCCACAGCGCGTCGGCGCCGGCTTCGATCGAGACGGTCACGGTCTGCGGAGTGAGCAGCGCCTGCCCCCACGCGCTGTCGACCACGACGACCTCGGTGGTGGACCGGCCGTCGAACAGCAGGGACTTGGCGGCGAAGTACTCCTCCATGTCCTTGTGGAAATCGAGGTGGTCCTGCGACAGGTTGGTGAACGCGCCGACCGCGAACCGGGTGCCGTTGACCCGGCCGAGCGCCAGCGCGTGGCTGGACACCTCCATCGGCACGTGCGTGACGCCGCGCTCCAGCATCACCGCGAGCAGCGCCTGCAGGTCCGGGGCCTCCGGCGTGGTGAACCCGCTGGCCAGCCGCTCGCCGCCGATGCGGGTCTCGACCGTGCCGATCAGGCCGGTGGTGCGCCCGGCGGCGCGCAGGCCCGCGTCGACCAGGTAGGAGGTGGTGGTCTTGCCGGAGGTGCCGGTGACGCCGAGCACGGAAAGGTGCAGCGACGGCTCGCCGTAGATCCACGCGGCGATCTCGCCGAGCGCGGCGCGCGGGTCCGGGTGCACGAGCACGGGCACCGGCGCGTCGCGCAGCGCGGGCCGCTCGGCCCCGCTCGGGTCGGTCAGGACGGCCGCGGCTCCGGCGGCGAGGGCCTGGTCGCTGAAGTCGGCGCCGTGCGCGCGGGCGCCGGGAAGGCCGGCGAACAGGTCGCCGGGGAGCACGTGCTGCGCACGCAGCGTGGCGCCGGTGACGGTGAGGTCGGCGGCCTCGGGACGGTCGGCGATGAGCCGGGCTCCCGCACGGGCGAGCAAGGTGGCCAGCGGGACCGGGTCGATCCGGGCCGGCCGGGGCGGCGCGGCGGCCGCTTTGGCCGGGCTGTCCGGCAGCGACGCGGCAGCGGGCCCGCTTCGGGGCTGGGACGAGGACACGGACACGCCGGAGAGGTTACCGAGGCCGGATCCGGGTGACCCAACGCGGTACGGCGAACGCGCGCCGCCGCCGCGGATGTGGTAGGAGGATCGGTCAAGATCGTTGCGGCGCAACCCTTTCGCCGGACCCGCACCGGCCCGTGTGGACGATCGCCCGCCCCGCCGGGCCCGCATCGCGTTCTCCGGCACCGCGTTTCTCGCGACCGGCGGGTCCAATGAGGTTTTCTCAGCAGCCATCGCGCGGGGTTCCGCCGCGGGCAGGGAGCGTCGTCCGGGGCTTGTGCGGATGGGGCTCGTGAGGGAAACCCTGCGGAAATCAGATTCCCGCAGGGTTCCCCTCACGAACCTGCGAAGCGGAGAGCGGGCGGTCAGCCGACGACGAGCGGCACCACCGGCGACGGGCCGTCGGACAGCGGAATCTGGTACCGCTGCGACAGGTACGACGCGATCGAGTGGAACAGCGGGCCCGCGGAATGCCCGATGGGCAGCGAAGTGTCCGGCGCGTCGAGCCGGATGCCGACGACGAACCGCGGGTGGTCGGCGGGCAGGATTCCGGCGAAGGTGATGTTCGCCAGGCTCGAGCTGTAGGCCTTGGTGCGCGGGTCGATCTGCTGGCCGGTGCCGGTCTTGCCGGAGACCTGGTAGCCCTCCAGCCCGGCCGAGGGCGCGGTGCCCGAGTTCGGGCTCTTGGCGTTCTGCACCACCGCGCGCAGCATGTCCCGCACCGTTTTCGCGGTTTCCGGGCTCACCACGCGCTCGGTCTTCGGCGGCGCTTCCGGCGTCACGGTGCCGTCCGGGTTCTTCTTCGCCTTCACGATCCGCGGTTCCACGCGCAGGCCGTCGTTCGCGATCGCCTGGTACATCCCGGCCATCTGCACCACGGTCATCGAAAGACCCTGGCCGATCGGCAGGTTGCCGAACGTGGACGCCGACCAGTCCTTGCGCGGCGGCACGTACCCGGAGCTCTCGCCGGGGAGGCCGATGCCGGTCTTCTGCCCGATGCCGAACTTCTTCAGCAGGTCGAGATACCGGTCCGGGCCGACCTGCTGCGCCAGTTCCAGCGTGCCGACGTTGGAGGACTTCGCGAAAACGCCGGTGGTGGTGAACGTCTGCGTGCCGTGCACCCAGGCGTCGTGCACCGTCCGGTCGGCGACCTTGATCGAGCCCGGCACCTCCAGCGTCGAGGTGGGCGTGGCGATCTTGTTGTCGATCGCCGCGGTCGCGGTGACCACCTTGTTCACCGAACCGGGTTCATACGGCGTGGTGACCGGGCGGTTGTTGAGCAGGTCCGGCTTGATCGTGGACGGGTCGTTCGGGTTGAACGTGCTGGAGTCGGCCAGCGCGTACACCTCGGCCGTCTTCGCGTCCATGATGACCGCCTGGCCGCCCTTGGCGTTCGCCTTCGCGACGTAGTCGGCCAGCTGGCGCTGCAGTTCGAACTGCAGGTCGGAATCTATGGTCAGCTGGAGGTCCGACCCCGGGACAGCCGCGGTGAGCACGTGCTCGGTGCCCGGCAGGTACAGGTTGTCATTGCCGTTCTGGGTGTTCACGATCTCGCGGCCGGGCGTGCCCGCCAGGTCGGCGTCGCGCGATTTCTCCAGCCCGACCACGCCGTGCAGGTTGTGCTTCGACACGTCGGCGTCGTCCATCCGCCAGTTCGAGAGCCCGACGATGTTCGACGCGAGCGTGTCGCCCGGGTACTCGCGCTTGGCGCGCTTCTCCACGCTGATCCACGCGTATTTCTTGACGATCTGGTCGGCCACCGAGGGCTCGACGTTGTCGACGAGATAGGTGAAGGACTGCTGTTTGTGCAGCAGCGCCAGCTGTTCGGCCTCGGTGGTCAGGTGCGGGACCTTCTGCGCGATCAGCTTCGCCGCGCCGGCGACCTCGGTTTCGAACGTGCGGCCCTTGTCCGGGTACTTCTTCGCGTACTCGTCCATCGACTTGTGCAGCGCCCGCAGATTCACCGACAGCGTGCGGGTTTCCACGCTGAACGCCAGCTTCGCGCCGTTGCGGTCCACAATGGACCCGCGCTGGGCCGGGATGTCGATGGTGAGCGTGCGCTGGCGTTCGGCCGCCGCGGACAGCGCGGGTGCCTCGAACCACTGCACCTGCACCAGTTTCGCGCCCGCCACCACCATCAGGACGACGAGCATGATGCGCACCGCGGAAAACCGGCTGCGCTGCCCGCCGTTGCCCCGTTTCGCGACCGCGCGGCGGGTGCCCGCGGCGTAAGTCCGCCGCGCGCTGCCCGCCGCCCGGGAACGGCTGTTGCCGCCTGCCGCCATCACTGCCCTCCCGCGGTCCCCGCGGGCGTGCCCGACAGGTCGCCTTCGATCCCGCCCTCCGGCGGAGCGGCCGGCGGCTGCGCCGGGGGCGCGGCCGCGTCCTGCTCGTCCGGCTGGGCCTTCTTCGGTTCGCCGACGACGGTCGTCTTGCCGTCCTTGCCGACGACGATGCGCGCCGGGTCGCCGCCGGGCACCATGCCCAGCTGCTTGGCCGCGGGCGCGAGAGACGCCGGGGACTGGGCCTTCGCGACCTCGCGCTCCAGCCGGTCCTTCGTCTCCATCAGCGAAGCGCTGTCCGTGCGCAGTTTCTCGAGCCGGTACGAATCGGCGATCGCCTGCGTGGTGAACCACAGCGTCGCGGCGACCCCGACCGCCAGCAGCCCCATCATGACGAGCACGAACGACGCGCGCGACCGCGGCCAGCGCAGCTGGAACCGCGCGCGCACGGTCTTCGTTTCGACGGTTTCCGGTTCGGCCACTGGCTTTTTCGGCGCGCGCTGCCGCAGCAGGTCGGCCCGCTGCGCTCGCCGGGCGTATGCGCGTTCGGCAGCTGTCGTCCGCCGCCGCGCCGGGGTTTCCGTCTCGGTGACGGTGTTCCGCGGTGCCCGCTCCGCCGCGGTCGGCGACGAGCGGCGGGACTTCGCAGGTGCGGTCATCGCGGCTCTCCGATCCGTTGTGCTGCGCGCAGCCGCACCGAGGCGGCCCGCGGGTTGTGCTCGATCTCGCTCTCGCCGGCCTTCTCCGCTCCCCGGGTGAGCAGCTTCAGCTCCGGCCCGTGCCCGGGCAGTTCGACCGGAAGCCCTTCCGGCGTCCGGGATTTCGCCAGTTCCGCGAGCGCCTGCTTGACCAGCCGGTCCTCGAGGGACTGGTAGGACTCGACGACGATCCGGCCGTTCATCGCCAGCGCGCCCAGCGCCGCGGGCATCGCCCGGCGCAGCACTTCCAGCTCGCCGTTGACCTCGATCCGCAACGCCTGGAAGGTGCGCTTCGCCGGATGCCCGCCGGTGCGCCTGCTCGCCGCCGGAACCGCGGAGTAGAGCAGTTCGACCAGCCTTCCGCTGCGGGTGAACGGTTCCTTCTCCCGTTCCGCCACCACGGCGCGGACGATCCGCTGCGCGAAGCGTTCCTCGCCGTAGTCGCGCAGGATCCGGATCAGCTCGCCGGGCGCGTAGGTGTTGAGCACGTCGGCCGCGGTGAACCCGGTGGTCGGGTCCATCCGCATGTCCAGCGGCGCGTCCTGCGAGTAGGCGAACCCGCGTTCGGCGCGGTCGAGCTGCATCGACGAGACGCCGAGGTCGAACAGGATTCCGTCCACTTGGGACAGTCCGAGTCCGGCCACCGCTTCGGGAAGCCCGTCGTAGACCGTGTGCACGAGGTCGACGCGGTCGCCGTGCCGCGCGAGCCGCTCCGCGGAGCGCTCGAGCGCGGCGGGATCGCGGTCAAGGCCGATCAGCCGGAGCCGGGGGAACGCCGACAGCAGGGCGTCGGAGTGGCCGCCGAGACCGACGGTGGCGTCGACGAGAACGGCGTCGCGGTCGGCCAGCGCGGGGGTGAACAGCTCGACGATGCGGTCCAGCAGCACCGGAACGTGCTCGGCTGCGTCCGCCATGTCTTCCCCCTTTCTGCCGCGTGCGTAAACCGGGGAAGATGCGGCGGATGCCGTCAGGTCCCTGCCCGCCCGCTTGCTGACCTGGCACCGGGGAAGGTGCGCCAGGGTCAAAGAGCGGACAGAGGCCTCACGGCATCCGCGTCGAACGGCGTACCCGCGTCCCCCGACGACGCAGGTTCGCCCGGGGCGCCTCCTAGAAGACGCCCGGCAGAACTTCCTCCCGAGCCTGTGCGTAGCTGTCCTCGTGTTCGTCCAGGTAGCCCTGCCACGCCTGGGCGTCCCAGATCTCGAGCCGGGTGATCGCCCCGATCACCACGCACTCCTTGTTGAGCCCCGCGTACCGGCGCAGCTCCGGCGCGATGGCGACGCGCCCTTGCCCGTCCGGACGTTGCTCGTCGGTCCCGGCGAACAGGTAGCGCTGGTAGGCCCGCACCGCCTCGTTCGTGAACGGGGCTTCGGCGACCTTCCTGGCCATCTGCTCGAACTCGGCGCGGGGGAAGACGAAGAGGCAGTGGTCCTGCCCCTTGGTGACCATCAGCCCGCCGGCCAAGGCTTCGCGGAACTTCGCGGGCAGCGTGAGCCGCCCTTTGTCGTCCAGCTTTGGGGTGTGGGTGCCGAGGAACACCGGCCTCCACCTCCCTACCGGATCCGGTTGGCTCCCCGCCCGGTTCCGGCTCGGGGGCTCCCTTCCGCCCCACTGGGCACCACCGTACCCCACTTTTCACCACAGTCAACGCGTCCCGCGGCCGCACCACTCCGTCGGGTGGCGCGTTTGCGCAGGTCACGGAGGTGGGGCCAGGTGGGGGCCGGGTGGGGCGACCGTGGCGAAGATCCCCCGCACCGGGGTCTCTCGCAACCTCGGAAGGCCTGAAACGTCCGTGTTCCGGCAGCGTGAGGACCCAGAGTGGGGGCCGGTGGGGGATCCGGTGGGGGCTGGTGGGGAGCCGGGTGGAGCGAGGTGGGGAGCCGCGGTGGGGCTCAGTGGAGAGCGCCTTCGACAGCCGGGCGGGCGAGCAGGCGGAGCCCGGTGGAGCGACGTGGGGAACTGGCCACGACCTGCCGTGGTGGGGCTCGGTGGGGAGTCGTCCGCGAGGGGAACCCTGAGGGGCTCTGATTCCCTGGCGGTTCACCTCACGGCCTTGGAGCGGGGGCGAGCGAACCGTCCACTGTCGACAGCGGCGGGCCACGACCGTCCACTTCGGACCAGCTCAGCCCGGCACCAGCTCCATGACCCGCTCGGCCAGCCGCGCGCTGTCCACCGGGGACACCGTCACCCACTCCTGCCCGCCGCGTCCCGGCGAGCACACCGCCGAGTACGCCCCGGCGTCCGTGTCGAACCACGTCAGCCCGCCGGCCCGGGCGAGCTTGCCCGTCCGGTCGCGGACGTGGACGGTGAACTGGCCCGCCGCGTACACCGGGCGGGACTGGATCGCCCGCAGCTCCTCCCCTTGCGCGCCGCCGGGCGGCTCCCCCGCCGCGGGCAGCCGGACGCCGTAGCCAGGACCGGCCGAGAGTTCGGGCAGCACGCCGACGATCGCCGAGGCCAGTTCGCTTTCCCCGATGTCGCGGACGCCGATCGTGCGCGCCGGCTGCACGGCCAGCACCGCGTTCCGTCCGCGAAGTGCGGCGACCGCGCGGAACGGTTCGTCGGCGGTCATGTCCGCGAGCGCTTCGCACTCCACATATCGCTCGCCCGCCGCCAGCACGCGCAGGCTGTTCTCCAGCGCGGCGTCGAGGCGGCCGTCGAAGAGACCGCGCTCGCCGAGGTTGCGGTAGACCTCCGCGCGGATCGCGGCCCGGTCGGCTTCGGTCTCCCCCACGCTGCGCACGGCCAGCGGCGCGGGCGGGGCGTCGAGGCCGAGGTCGGCCCAGACGATGTCGAACGCGGACGCCGACAGGCTGATCAAGCCGGCCCCGTGCCGAGCGGCGGGACCGCGGGAAAACCGCCCTCCGGCACGAGCCCGCGCAACGCCGCGTCCCGGGTGCGCAGGACGTCGATCGCCTTCTGCCGGGCGGCCTCGGCTTCGGCGCGGCGCTCGTCCATGGCCGACGACAGGCCGGCCAGCCGCACGAGGTTCCCGCTCGCCGCGGCGGACCGGATCATCGCCGCCGGGTCGAAGTCCACCGGCGCGGGCATGTCCGCGCGCGCCCGCGCGGCGACCTCGGCCTGCCCCTGCACGGCTTCCCCGATTTTCGCCGACACGACGGAGGTTTCGGCCAGCCAGCCGGACGCCTTGCCGAGCACCGTCCGCATCGCGTCGCCGGCGTCGCCCTGCCAGGTTTCCTCGCTGCCGGCCGACAAGGCGACCAGCCCGCCGATCGAGTCCTCGAGCCGTTGCGAAAGCCCGGCCCATCGCGCGCCCGACTCGCCCGCCGCGGCCGGGTCGTTGCCGTCGACCGCTTGGGCGGCCAGCGCCGCGTGGCTGAACGCTTCGTACCGGGCCGCCGGCTCGGGCGCCGGGGACTCGGCCGGGGTGTCGGTCACGACTTTCCTCCTCGCACGGGGTTCACGGCAGCTTCGGCTCGACCAGTCCGGCCACGTCGCTCGCCCGCGAGCAGGCGAGCTCGGAGTCGGCGAAGTTCGCGTTGCTGACGTCGACCTGCACGCTTTGAGCGCCGCGGACGTCGAGCAGCACCGCGCAGGTGCCGCGGCGGCCGGATACCTGCACCGCCTCGTGCGAGCCGACGTCCTTCTTGGTGCGCTTGCCGTCGGAGAGGTCGAGGTTGGCCAGGCCGTTGGTCTCGTCGAGGGTGACGGTGAGGCCGAAGGCCGAGGGCACCGTCCAGTCGCAGGCGCGCGCTTCGCCGATCGTCTTCGGCTTGCCCTGCCCGGTGAGCCCGGCCGACGACCGGTCCTGCGGGGAGAGCAGCGTGCACGGGTCGAGCTTGGCCAGCGACGCGGTCGAGGAAGGAGCGGGCGCGGGAGGACCGCCGTCCGCGGGCGCGGCGTGTGAGACGCCGGGCATCCGGCCGCACGAGACCAGCGGGATCAGCACGGCGAGCCCGGTGAGGGAAAGGAGCGCGGCGCGCGCCGCGAAACGGTCAGCCACCGGTGCAGTCCACGCCCTCGGCGGCTTCGCCGTCCTGGTCGCGGTATTTCTCCAGCGCTCCGCCGATGCGTTTCTTGAGCCCGGCGATTTCCTTGCCGAACGCGGTGAGCTGGTCCACGGCCGATCCGTCGCGGCCGAGGCCGTATTTCGCCATGAACGCGCCGACCTCCCCGGCGTACCCGCCGCCGAGCGGCACCGACCGGCCGAGCACCGCGGCCTCGCGGACCATCTCGCCGACGACGTCCTGCAGCTCGCCGAGCTTGGCGTAGGTCGCGGTCGCCAGTTCGGGCGTGACCGCGAACCGGCCGCCGGACAGTCCCGGGAGCCCGGCTTTCCGTTCCGCCTCGGCCTCGCTCATGCCCGGAGTGCACCTCTTCCGACGTCGAACCGTGATCGGGCGGCTTCGTTTCGGAGCATACGACAGTGCATACGGTCAGCGGGATCACCTGAAAATGCCTCATAATCACCCGTAAGCAGGAGCATCGAGGTGGCTGGGCGTCACCATGAAACGATCTCGGGGTTCCGCCGCCCCGTTCTCCCGGGTTTGACACACTGGGGAGAACGCTGGACAGGCGCGCATCCCCGCCGGTTGCCGTCCAGCTCACGCGCCACCAGGAGGTCGAGTGACGTCGAGAATCCAGTCCGCTTCCCCCGCCGGGCCGCACGGCGACGGGTCCGGGCAGCCGCCGTACCCGGCGGTCGAGTCCGCGGACGGGCTGGCTCCGGTCCCGGCGGCCGGGCTCGGCGAACTGCACGACACCGCGCGCCGGATCGCCGCGAACGTGGAGCGGGTCCTCGTCGGCAAGCCGGACGTCATCCGGATCGCGCTGGTGACCCTCCTGGCCGAGGGCCACCTGCTCGTCGAGGACGTGCCGGGCGTCGGCAAGACCTCGCTCGCCAAGGCGCTCGCGCGCTCGATCGACTGCACCGTCAGCCGCGTGCAGTTCACGCCCGACCTGCTGCCCAGCGACGTCACCGGCGTCTCCATCTACAACCGGCAGACCGGCGAGTTCGAGTTCCGGCCCGGCCCGGTGTTCGCGAACATCGTGGTCGGCGACGAGATCAACCGGGCCTCGCCGAAGACGCAGTCCGCGCTGCTGGAGTGCATGGAAGAGCACCAGGTCACGGTCGACACCAGCACGTACGCGCTCGGCGCGCCGTTCATGGTCATCGCGACGCAGAACCCGATCGAGATGGAGGGCACCTACGCGCTGCCCGAGGCCCAGCGGGACCGGTTCACCGCGCGGGTGTCCATCGGCTACCCCGACCAGCAGGCCGAACTGGCCATGGTCGACGAGCATTCCGGGCACAATCCGCTCGCGGAGCTGACCCCGGTGTCCGACGGCGAGACGATGCTGCGGCTGATCAAGACCGTCCGCGGCGTGCACATCGCGCCGGAGGTGCGCCGGTACGCCGTGGAGGTCGTGTCGGCGACCCGGCAGGTGCCGGAGATCCGGCTCGGCGCTTCGCCGCGCGCGACGCTGCACCTGGTCCGGGCCGCGCGGGCGCAGGCCGCGCTGTCCGGGCGCGACTACGTGGTGCCCGACGACCTGCACACGGTCGCGGCGCCCGTGCTGGCGCACCGGCTGGTGCTCACCACCGAGGCGCACGCCGCCCGCCGTTCGGCGACCGACGTGGTCCGCGCGGTGCTGCACCGCGTCCCCGTCCCCCAGGGCTCGGCCCGCTGAGGCGCGTCCCGCTAGCCGATTAGGGAATCCGCATGCTGCGCGCGCTTTCCGGCCTCACCACCCGAGGCCGCTGCCTCCTCGCCGCCGGGATCGCGGCCGCGGTGTGCTCGCTGGTGCTCAACGAACGCGACCTGCTGCGGGTCGCGGTGTTCGTCGTCGCCCTGCCGCTGCTGGTCGCCGCCTACATCTCGGCGACCCGGCTGCGTCTCGGCGCCGCGCGCTCGCTGCGCCCGGACCGGGTCGCGGCGGGGTCGACCGGCGAGGTCGACCTGGAACTGTGGCGCAGCGGACGGCTGCCCGGCGGCGAGGTGCTGCTGGAGGACGGCGTGCCGTACGCGCTGGGCTCCCGGCCGCGGTTCGTGGTCGAACGGCTGCCGCACGACCGGCGCGTGCTGCTGCGGTATCCGCTGCGGCCGGCCCTGCGCGGGATCCAGCAGGTGGGGCCGCTGCGCGCGACGATCACCGACCCGTTCGGGCTGTGCGAGTTCGAACGGGAGCTGATCGGCCATTCGCGGCTGGTCGTCGTGCCGCGCGTGGTCCCGCTGTGGGGGCTGCCCGGCGGGGCCGGGGCCGGGGCGGGCGACGACGGAAGCGTCCGGCTGCATTCCGGGCAGGGCGAGCCGGACGTGATCGTCCGGCACTACCGCACCGGCGACGACATGCGGAAAGTCCACTGGCGTTCGACCGCGCGCCGGGACGAGATCATGGTCCGCATCGAGGAACGTCCGTGGCGCGGCGGCACGACAGTATTGCTGGACCACCGCGCGGCCGCGCACCACGGGAGCGGCCCGGCGGCGAGCCTGGAGTGGGCGGTGTCGTTCGCCGCTTCGGTGTCGCTGCATCTGCGGCGGACCGGCCACCGGGTCCGGCTGGTGACCGAGCACGGCATCTCGCTGGCCGACTCCCCGGCCGACGGCGGCGAGGGCTACGACAACCTCGTGCTCGACGCGCTGGCCGCCCTGCAGCCGGCGCACCAGCGCGACGTGACGCTTGGCCACGACCCGGCCGAAGGACAGGAACTGATCGCCATCCTGGGCACGGTGAGCGCGGAATCGGTGCACGAGCTGACGCGGTTCCGGTCGCGCGGAGTCCGCAGTCTCGCGGTCCTGCTGGACACCCCGGCCTGGGCGGGTTCGGCGTCGCCGGACCACCTCGCCGCGGCGACCGAGGAATCGGCGGAGCTGCTGCGCGGAGCCGGCTGGGGCGTCGTGGTGGCCGGTCCTTCGACACCGACGCCCGAGGTGTGGGGGCTGCTGTGCCGCGCGGGCACCCACCGCTCGACGGTGATCGGCGGGACGCGATGAAGGCGACGACAACCGTCGTGCGCGGCGATCAAGGTTCTCACCGGGATCGCCGCGCACGAGCACGCGAGGGGATCCGATGACCACCACCGCTCCCCCGCCGTCCGGCGCGCCGCCGATCCCGCACACCCCCTCCCCGCAGCCGACCGATCCGCCGCCCGCCTGGCGCAGCAGCGTGCTGCCGCCGATCGCCGCCGGGATCGCGACGCTGTGCGCGGCGACCTCGCTGACCAGCGTCGTCTCCGGCTGGGCCTGGTTCGGCTATCTCTTCGTGGCCGTCGTGCTCGTCGCGGGCACCGGGCTGGCGCTGCGGTCGCTGCGCGCGCCGACCGTCGTCGCCGGGTTCGGGCAGCTGCTGGTGCTGCTGTTCCTGATCACCGGGGCGTTCACGACGCAAGGCGTCCTCACGATCTTCCCTGGCCCCACGGCGTTCGGCGAACTGCGGGCCACTCTCGCCGCCGCGGCCGAGCAGATCCGGACTGGTCTGCCGCCGGTCGACAGCACCCAGCCGATCCTGTGCCTGGTCACGATCGCGATCGGCCTGGTCGCGGTGCTGGTCGACACGCTCGCCGTCGCCGCCGCGGCGCCGGCGGCGACCGGGCTCGTGCTGCTCTGCGTGTACGCGGTGCCCGCGGCGCTGTCGGACGAGCTGATGCCGTGGTGGACGTTCGTGCTCGGCGCGGGCGCCTTCGCCTGCCTGCTCGCCCTCGACGGCAACCACCGGCACCGCCGCTGGCGCAACCGCGACGCGCCCGGGTCCGGCGGCCTGCTGCGGCTCGCGCAGGCCCCGGTGGCCGTGGTCAGTTCGGCGATCGTGCTCGGCCTGCTGGGCGGCGGGATCACCGTGGTCGGCACGGTCGGCAAGATCCCGTTCGGCTCCGGGCCGGGCGGCGACGGCGACGGGACCGGCGGTTTCGGCATCGCGCCGTTCACCCAGCTGCGCGGGCTGCTCGACCAGGGCCAGAACACCGAGCTGTTCCAGGTCCGCGGCCTCGGCCCGGACCGGCGGCTGCTGCGCGCGTTCACTTTGGACACTTACACCCCGAACAAGGGCTGGGGCCTGCGCGCCGGCGGCCAGGCGCAGACCGGCGTGCTGGCGAACAGCACGCTGCCCGCCGCGCCCGGCGACGACGGCACCGGGGTGTCGCGGCAGATCCAGATCCAGCCCACGCGATGGGTCGACAACTGGCTGCCGATCTACGGCGCCCCGCGCGCGCTCCGGGGCGTGCCGCCGCAATGGCTGTACGACCGGGTCAGCGGTTCGGTGTTCACCACGAGCAGCGAACCCGCGCCGCCGTATGTGGAAACGGCTTCGCTGAAGGAGCCGACCGCGGAGGAATTGCGGGACGCCGAACCGAAGTCCGACGAGATTCCCGCGCTGTACACGCGGATCGGCCAGGTCGACAAGCGGGTCGTCGCGCTGACCGAACAGCTCACCTCCGGCAAGACGAACAACTTCGACCGGGCGAGCGCGCTGTGGCAGTATTTCAGCGCGCAGAACGGTTTCGTCTACGACACGAAGACCGCCGACGCCACCGACGCCGACGCTCTCGCCGACTTCATCCTCAAGGGAAAACGGGGCTACTGCGAGCAATACGCGTCGGCGATGGCGGTGATGCTGCGGGTCGCGCACATCCCCGCGCGCGTCGCGATCGGCTTCACCCCGGGCGTTTCCAAGGGCGACTACCAGTCGATCAGCTCGCAGGACGCGCACGCGTGGGTCGAGGCGTACTTCGGGGACAAGGGCTGGGTCAGCTTCGACCCGACCCCGCTCGCCGACGGCCGCGGCATCGTCCCGCCGTATCTGCGGCAGAACACCCAGAACCCGCAGCAGCCCAACGCGACCGACGACCTCCCGACGGCCCCGCGGTCGGCCGCCCCGTCCACCGGCGCGTCGACCGACAAGACGCACGACCAGGCCGCCCCCGCCGCGCCGGCCGACACCACGCCGGACGACAGCTGGCTGACCTGGCTGGCGCTGGTCCTGGCCGTTCTCGGCCTCGCGGCCGTAGCCACCTCGTACTTCCTGCGCCGCCGCCCCCGTCCCGGCATGGCCCCGTCCGGCGTCCCGCCCGGGGCGACGCCGGACGGGAACGTGCTGGTCAGAAACACCGTCACCGCCCCGACCCCGGTGCACCTGGCTGTTCTGTGGCTGCCGCTGACCGGTGCCGTCCTGCTGGTCGCCGCGCTCGGCTTGCTCGCCGGGACCGTGTCGTGGTGGTTCGCCGCGGTGGTCGTGGTGGTCCTCGCCGCGATCGGCGGTCCCGCCGCGATCCGGGACCTGCTGCGCCGCCGTCACCTCCAGGCCGTCGCGACCCACTCCGCCGGCGCCGCCGACGCGGCCTGGCGCGAACTGAAAGCGGAATGCGCGGACCGGGACCTGCCGATCTCCGACAGCGACACGGTCCGCGTGGCAGGCGGCAAGATCGCCGAACGCCACCGCTTGGACGAACCCGGCAGGGAGGCGCTGCGGACGGTGCTGGGTGCGGTCGAGCGCAGCTGGTACAGCGACGAGCCGACTCCGGACCCGACGTTAGAGCCTGCCTTCGGGCAACTGCGGGACAGCCTGCGCCGAACCGCTCCATTGTCTCTGCGGGGACGGTTGTTCCCGAGGTCGGTGCTTCGCCGACGGCGGTGAGTTTGCCGCGGAACAGGCGAGGCGGCCTTCGTCGGGGAATGAGCGGGACAGCCCTTGGCCAGTGGCACCGGGTCGGCGTACGCGGTGCCACTCCGCATCGCTGCGAGCGGTTCTCATGCCGGATCGGTTGTGGCGTCAGTATCTTCTCTCGGCAGTGCTTCCCCGCTCACTTCGCCAGGGCCGTGCGGAGGAACCCGAGGATCTCCGCCTGAGCAGCCTCGGCTTGGGGTTCCACCCCCGGCAGTGTCAGGAACGCGTGCTTCGCGCCCGGATATTCGGTGAGCCGCACCGAAGTTCCCGCCTCGCGGAGCCGCTCGACGTACCGGCGCCCATGGTCGGCGACCGCGTCTTGAGTCGGGACCACCACGAGCGCCGGAGCGAGCCCGCTCAGATCGTCGGCGTACAGCGGTGAGACGGCCGCCAGGACTCGGCAAGCTCCCGGCCGCTCCGGCCCCCAGCGACCTCGACCTCGAACCGACAACGCAGCCGCACAAGTCGAGGCCGCCACAGCGGGCCTGGGTCACCACCCGAACCGACAAGGCCACGGCGTTCCATCAGCGCCATTCCCACGGCAGACCGTGCGCCAGCGCGCCGCCGAGCGTCGGCGGCGATCACCCGCCGACACCGCCCACCCGATTTCCGAGCCGCGCATTCCCCCGGCACCGCTCCCACGACCGGCCGGATCCAGCACCCCGCCGAGCGTCCTCGGCAACCACCTGACTGCCCCGCCCGATTCCCCAGCCGCGCAGCCCCGCGGCACCGCTCTCACCACAGGCCGCATCCAGCACCACGCCGAGCATCGTCGGCAATCACCGGCCGCCCACCAGTTTCCCGCCGTGCATTCCGGAAGCGAACGGAGCCAGCACAGGCCGAGCACGCGCCTCGCCCGGACGTTCGCGGGTTCGGGAACCCGTGTCCCGCTAGCCGGTGCAGCCCGTGGCCGCGCACGAGAATCCGCGCCCCGCCCCGAGGGGTGAAGCGCGGATTCGCCGTCGTGCTATTGGCCTTCGAAGCGCTGGCGGAAGCGTTCTTCCATGCGCTGCGTGAAGGAGCTCTTGCGGCCGGAGGACTTCCCCCCGCCTCCGTCGTCATGGCTGTTCGCACCGCCGCCGTCGCTGTGGCGCAGCGACGTCACGGCCATCATGACCCCGAAGAACATCACGAGGAACCCGAGCACGCTGACCACCGGCACGTCGGCGACCCGCAGCACCGGGATCACCACGCCGAGCACCAGCAGCGCAACGCCCACCACGAACAGGGCGATCCCCTGGATGCGCCGACGGCGCGCGGGTCGGCGCAACCGGGTGCCTCGCACCGTGGATGCGAACTTGGGGTCCTCGGCATAGAGCTCGCGCTCGATCTGATCGAGCAGCCGCTGCTCATGCTCGGAGAGTGGCATCTTTCCTCCTCCGGCACAGCTGTCGCGGGCGCCGGGCCGCGCAACGTCCTGGACCCAACAGCCAACCCCAGGCGGGGTGGCACTGTCCAGGATACGAGCCCCGCGCTCGTCCGACTACCCGATCCCCGATCCGGAAATGATCGATTCGGGGGAAATCCGGTCCAACCCGCGTTGACAGTGCGTCACCGCGACGGAAGTCACCCCCTTCGGCCCAGTCCAGGCCCCTCCGCCGCGCGGTCCGCCTCCCCCGGATGGGGTCCCTCGTCACGGAGAGAAACCGTCCGCGCGCCGACCACCCGCCCTGCTGTCGCTCCGCCCACGAGGATCTTCCGCCGATCGATACCGTCCGCCACTTATTCACTCGCCCCTCGCCGAGACCGGCAATCCCCCACCGCGCGAACAGCCCGGAGCCCGATGACTGAGCGCGACCGCCGAACCCCTAATCCGGACTTCGCCCGACCGGCGCACGTCAATGCCGGCTGTCGGCGAGACGCTCGTCCCGGCGAATTGCCGACGAACCCGCCGAGGCGGCCAGACCCGGCCGGAATCACCCCTCTGCGCAGCGGCTCAGACTGCCCCGCACCAGACCGGCGGCGCGCTCGTCCGCCCCAGGCGGGCGGCCCGTGACTCAACACCGCAACCAGCCCGGAGGCGACCTGCCACGGCCAGATCGCAACTCACCGGTGCTTCACCAGCGACCGCACCCTGCCTCGCCCCTCGACCCGGCTCCCGTGCAACAACCGCCGAGCCTCTCCGCGAGCAAGAACCCCAGGCCACACCGCTGAACCTTTCCGCCCGCCTCACCCCGGCCTGGCCAAGACCCCCACCGCCAACCCTGCCCGCGCGCATCAAGCCCGGCACCCCACCGACGCCGTCTCCCCTGACCTCACTCCTCCCGAGGAGAAAGCAGCGAAGCAGGCCGGATCGCCGCCGAGCCGAATTTCAGCCTTGCCACGTCCGCGGCTACCTCGGCGTCGCGCCAGCGGGGCTCGTCGTTCGCGAACGACAGCTGCTCGCCCTCGTCGCCAGTGTCCAGTCCTTCCACTCGCACCCCGATCAGCCGGACCGCTCCAGCCGGTGCGTGCTCGGTCAGCAGCTCGACCGCGGTGCGGTGGATGTCGCGGGCCACGTCCGTCGCCGAGAGGACGGTGCGGGCCCGGGTGATGGTGCGGAAATCGGCGAACCGCACCTTGATCGACACCGTCCTTCCGCGCAGCCCGCGCGAGCGGAGTGTCGCTCCGACCCGTTCGGACAGGCGCAGCAGCTCCAGGCTCAGCTCGGCGCGGTTCACCACGTCGACGTCGAAGGTGTGCTCGGCTCCGATCGACTTCTCCGCCGACTCCGGTTCCACCGCCCGCTCGTCGTGGCCGTTCGCCAAAGCCCACAGGTGATCTCCCGCGGCCCGGCCCACGGCGCGCCGCAGCCGGGCGGGCGGGGTGGCGGCGATGTCCGCGATTGTGTGCCAGCCGTGCTGGCGCAGCTGTTCCTCGGTGCGCTTCCCGACTCCCCACAGCGCCGACACCGGCAGCGGGTGCAGGAACTCCAGCGTCTCAGCCGCGGGGACGATCACCATCCCGTCCGGTTTGGCCATGCCCGAAGCCAGCTTCGCCACGAATTTGACCTTCGCGACACCGACGGAGCACGTGATCCCGTGCTCCGCCTGCACTCGCTCCCGAATCCGCGCTCCCAGCGCTCCCGGTGTGGCGCCCAGCCGCCGCAGGGCGCCTCCCACGTCCAGGAAGGCTTCGTCCAGGCTCAGCGGCTCGACCAGCGGCGTCAGCTGCCGGAAAATCCCCATGACGCCGCGCGAGACCTCGCCGTACAGGCCGGGGGTCGGCTGGATGCAGATCAGCTGCGGGCAGAGGCGTTTGGCCGTGGCGAACGGCATGGCGGAGCGCACGCCGAAGCGCCGTGCCGGATAGCTCGCCGCGGCGACGACCGAGCGCGGGCCGCCGCCGGACACGACGACCGGCTGGTTCGCCAGCTCCGGCCGGGTGCGCAGTTCGCACGACACGAAGAAGGCGTCCATGTCCACGTGCAGAATCGAGCAGCCGGTGTCGTCCGGCAGCTCGGTCGCGCCCGTGGTGACGCGATAGCGGGCCATCCCGCTCGGCAGTTCGGCGTTTCTCCCCACGCCTCCGGACGCTACCCGCCGCCACCGACAATTCCCGGGGCTCGAGGCCCGGCGGCCACACAGACGGGTGGTGCGAGACCTCGGCAGGCCAGTTGCCTCAGGCGGAAAAGCGAGCCGTCAGCCTCGCCGGGCGATGGCGTGCAACCGGCCCGCGACGTCGCGCAGGGCGGGCACCGCCGAAGCGCTCAGCTCGAATTCGGCCAGCTCGTCCTCGCGGACCCCGCCCGGCACGACGTCCGAGATCACCCGGTCGCCCTGCAGCAAGGTGACCTCCAGGCCGGCCGCCACGAGAGAATCGGTCAGCCCGGCGCTGTCGTATCGGCGCAGTACGGTGTCCCCGGCGACGATGCCGTCGGTGCCTTCCATCAACTTCTGCGCCTCGGAGATCCGGCCGGCGAGCGCACGATGCAGCACGGCCGCGGTGCGGTTGGCCACCAGCACCGACACGGCTCCGCCCGGCGAGACGGCCGCGGCGAGGGCGGCGAGCACCGCGCGCGGGTCGTCCACGACCTCCAGCAGGCCGTGCGCCAGCACGAGATCCGCCGACCCGTCGGGGACGTGCGCGCCGAGTGCGTCGGAGTCGTCCGCGATCACCGTGATCCGGCCGGAGACACCCTCTTCTTCGGCGCGCCGGCGCAGCGTCGCGAGCGCGTTCGGGTTCGGTTCGACCACGGTGACCAGGCATCCGGCCGAGGCGAACGGCACCGCCCAGCCGCCGCTTCCGCCGCCGACGTCGACGACGACCGGCTGCTCCACGCCGCGGGCGCGGGCGGCCCGCAATTCGGCCTCGAGCGCCCGGCGAACAGCGCCCGAACCCCGGGCGGCCACGGTGTCGGTCTTCATGGCCGACAGGGTAATGGCCGCCGGTCACTTGCCGTGACCCGCGTGGGCGCCGCAGCGGCGTTCGCCACCTTCCGGACTACCGCCCCGGCGCGCGGCCCGTAGGCTGTATCGAGTGCACACGGTCGCCGTTCTCAGCCTCAAGGGTGGTGTCGGCAAAACGACGGTCGCGCTCGGTATCGCGTCGGCCGCGCTGCGTAGGGGTACCCGCACGCTCGTAGCCGACCTCGACCCGCAGGGCAACGCCACCACCTCGCTCGACCCGCCGTTCACCGACGCGACGCTCGCCGACGTGCTCGAGACGCCCGCGCGAGCCGTCCTCGAACGCGCGATCGCGCCGAGCGTCTGGAGCGAGGAGATCGACGTGCTGGTCGGCGCCGAGGAACTGGAGTCGCTCAACGAACCCGACTCGGACGGCCGCCGCCTGGAAAACCTCTCCCGCGCGCTCGACGAACTGCACCAGCGCCCGCTGCGCGAGGACCCGTACGAGCTGGCGATCATCGACTGCCCGCCGTCGCTCGGAAGGCTCACCAAATCGGCGCTCGTGGCGGCGGACAGCGCGCTGATTGTGACTGAACCCACAATGTACGCGGTCGCCGGCGCCCAGCGCGCGCTCGAAGCGATCGAACGGATCCGCGAGGACAGCAATCCGTCGCTGCGGCCGATCGGCGTGCTGGTGAACAAGCTGCGCGTGCGGTCCTACGAGCACCAGTTCCGGGTCGCGGAGCTGCGCGAGAACTTCGGTTCGCTGGTGATGCCGACCGCGATCCCGGACCGGCTCGCGGTGCAGCAGGCGCAGGGCGCGTGCAGCCCGATCCACGAGTGGCATTCCCCTGGGGCACAGGAGATCGCGCTGACGTTCAACATGGTCCTCGCCAAAATCCTGCGTTCCAACCGCGCCGGTCGGCACCGCGTGCGCGCCGAGGAAGAAGCGGTGCAGGCGGAAGTGCCGGAAACCGCGGGCTGACCCGTGCCCGAAGGCGACACCGTATTCCTGGCCGGAAAGCTGCTCGACCGCGCGCTCGCCGGGAAAACTCTGGTGCGCGGCGAGTTCCGGCATCCCGAACTGGCCACTGTGGACCTCGCGGGCCGGGAGGTGCACGGCGTCGGCACCGTCGGCAAGCACCTTTTCACGCGCTTCTCCGGCGACCTGACGCTGCACAGCCACCTCCGGATGGACGGCTCGTGGAAGATCCAGCCCGCGGGCGCGAAGTGGCCGATGCCCGCCCATCACGCGCGCGTGGTGCTGACGACCGAGGACGTCCAGGCGATCGGTTTCCGTTTGCACGACCTGAAACTGCTGCCCACCGCCGAGGAGCACACGCTCGTCGGCCACCTCGGACCGGACCTGCTGGATCCACAGTGGACAGAAGAGCACGCCGCGCTGGCCGCCGCCAACCTCGCCGCGAAACCGGACCGCGAACTCGGCGACGCCCTGCTGGACCAACGCATCATGGCCGGCGTCGGCAACCTGTACAAATGCGAGATTTCCTTTCTCCTGCGGGTTTCCCCGTGGACCCCAGTGTCCGAAGTGGACCCCGCGCGGGCGGTGGCGCTCGCCCGGAAGCTCCTGGTCGCCAACGCGTGGCGGCACGAGCAGTCCACCACCGGCGACCTCCGCCGGGGACGGCGCACCTGGGTCTACGAACGCACCCGCCAAGGCTGCTTCCGCTGCGGCGGCGCGCTGCTGGTGCGCCAGCAGGGCGACGGACCGTACCAGCGCCCGACCTGGTGCTGCCCGCGCTGCCAGCCCGGCCCCGTCCCGGCCGATGGACCGCCGCGCAAATGATGTTGCCGTACCGAGAGGTTCGCGGTTAGCGTGGCAGTACACGAGAGAGGAGGTGGTCCTAAGTTGTATTCACACAGGACTCGTGAGGTGGCTGTCCGCTAGCGGATGGCACGTGTTGGGACTTTGAGCAGCGATACAACAAGAGCCACCTTCGGCTCATCGCCTGCTTCACGTGCTGCCTGCTGACGAATACCAGGCAGTCACCGGGTTCCCGGGGTTCCCGAGCACCGGTCCGGCTCGGGCCTGGACGTTGACGGCGTCCAGGAGGCGCCCCGGGAATTTCCCTGTCCGCTTCCCGCTTCTGCCCTCGCGCCCCCCGCGATCACCGCGGCGGTTCCTGCGGAGCGGCAGAAGTCGCTAGGCTTGGGGGATGCTCAGGCCGGACTATCCGATCAGCACCGAACGCCTGCTCCTCCGCCCGTTCCGGGACGACGATCTCGATGCCCTGAACTCGTTCCAGTCGCGCGCGGACGTCGTCCGCTACCTTTACTGGGGGCCGCGCAGCCGCGCGGAATCCGCGGCAGCGCTGGCGAAGCGCGTCCACAGCTCGACGCTGTCGGACGAAGGGCAGATCCTCGCCGTCGCCGTGGAACTCGCCGAAACCGGGCAGCTCATCGGCGATCTCAACCTGGAATACCTCAGCGCCGAACACCGCCAAGGCGAGATCGGCTTCGTCTTCCACCCCGACCACCACGGCAAAGGCCTGGCCCTGGAAGCAACCCGCGAACTCCTGCGGCTCGGCTTCGAAGACCTGGGCCTGCACCGCATCATCGGCCGCTGCGACGGCCGCAACACCGCCTCAGCGGCACTGATGGAGCGGCTGGGCATGCGCCAGGAAGCGCACCTGCGGGAAAACGAGATCGTCAAGGGCGAATGGACCGACGAACTGGTCTACGCCATGCTCGAAGACGAGTGGAAGGCCGGGGCTGTGGGAAGAGACTGAGCCTCTGGACCCGCTTCCGTCCGATTCGCAGCCCGGGGAGCGGACAGGATTCGGACAACGCCCACCGACGTGGTTCGGGTTGTTCGGCGCGCGGGTTCGCGGCTGCCGTGGGTGGGATCCTCGATGCGGCGTGGGGTGCGCGCGACCGGACCGAACGCCACATCGGGGTGCTAACCCGGCGGCGATGGGCGGGTGGTCCGCGACGGGCCAACCTTGAGGGAATTGAAGTCCGTGAGGGAGGCCCTCACGGACGACGAGGGACCACGAGAAAGGCCTTGCGGGAATCAGGTCTGTGAGGGTTCCCCTCACCGCCGCCGGTGGGTCGTGAGGGGAACCCTGAGGGAATCAGCTTCCGTGAAGGTTCCCCTCACGACACCTGACCTAACCGGCGGAGCCTCGCAACCTCACCACCCGGCGAAGCGAGGCCGGGAACCCGAGCTCGAGTCAAGCCACATCGCCCACCCCCACCGCCCCACCCCACAGTTCCAGGCACCCAGCCCCCTCCCTGCACCCCGATACGAAGCCTCCCTGCGGTTCTGGGGGGGGGGGGGGGGGGGGGGTTTTCCCCACCCCGCAACACACCCCAACAACCCACACACCAAAACC
>NZ_JBVJOE010000004.1:771009-849749 GCF_055583325.1 Amycolatopsis sp. NPDC104775 | reverse complement strand
CGCCGTGCCCCTCCTTTTGTCGTTCGTTCCTCCCCCCCCCCCCCCCCCCCCCCCCCCCCCCCCCCCCCCCACCCCCGCCAGACACGCGACCCCCGCCACACCACCCCCAGCCACCCCCAGCCAACCCTCCCCCGATACGGCAGCATGGACCCGTGCTCTTCGACAGGATCGTCCGCCCAGCGATGTACCGGCTCGCCTACCACGACCCCGAGGCAGTCCACGAACGCACCGTGGCCCTCCTGAGCCGAGCCGGTTCCGCCCTCCGCCCCCTCGCGAAGGCCTTCCGCACCGACGACCCCGCCACCGTCCTGGGCCTGACCTTCCCCAACCGCGTCGGCCTGGCCGCGGGCATGGACAAAAACGGCCGCGCCCTCCACGCCTGGCCCGCCCTGGGCTTCGGCTTCGTCGAAGTAGGCACCGTCACCCGCCACCCCCAGCCCGGCAATCCCAAGCCCCGCCTGTTCAGCCTCCCGGCCACCGACGCGGTCATCAACCGCATGGGCTTCAACAACGACGGAGCCCAAGCCCTGGCCGACCGCCTGGCCGCACACGGAAAACCCGCGGTCCCCCTCGGAATCAGCATCGGCAAATCCAAGGTGACCCCGCTGGACGAAGCCGTCGAGGACTACCGCTTCTCCCTCCGCGCCCTCCACCCCTTCGCCGACTACTTCGCGATCAACGTCAGCTCCCCCAACACTCCCGGTCTCCGTGCGCTGCAAGACAAAACCGCCCTGGCCGAACTGCTGGCCGAACTCCGCACCGCCGGGACCGAACTGGGCGGCGACACCCCCCTGCTGGTCAAGGTCGCCCCCGACCTCACCGACGACGCACTCGCCGAACTCCTCGAAGTCTGCCTGGACCACGGCGTCGCCGGAATCATCGCGACCAACACCACCCTCGCCCGCACCGGCATCGCCCCCGCCGAAGCCGCGCTGGCCTCCGAAGCGGGCGGACTCTCCGGCCGCCCCCTGACCGAACGCTCGGCCGAGGTCGTGCGCTTCGTCCACGACAAAACCGGCGGCACCCTGCCGATCATCGGCGTCGGCGGCATCCTCGGCCCGGACGACGCCCGCCGCATGCTCGACGCCGGGGCCAGCCTCGTCCAGCTCTACACCGGATTCGCACTGCACGGACCCGGACTGGTCCGCCGCGTCGGCCGTGGACTCGCCGCCCGGTAACGGACACCGACAAGCCTCAGCCGCGAGACCGAGAGTCCGGACGGCGGAAAGCCCGGTTCGGCCGCGCGCCGAACCGGGCCTCGCCTCACCGTGGCAATCCCGGTCGAGCGGCAAAGACCACCGCAGAACGCGCCGAAGGACGGGGCACGCCCGCGCGACCTCACCGTCACACCCGGAACAGCCCCGCCCCGGAAGAAAGCCTCAGCCAGGGAACCGAGGCCCTCCAGTACTGACGAACCGCAGATACCCGCGCCACGACGCGTACCGGTCCAGCCCTTCCCCGCCCGCCGCGGCCGCCGGTTCGCACAGCACCGCGAGCGGCGAACTCCCGTCCTCCAACTCCACCCGGCCCAGCACGAACGGCGCCGCCAACCCCGCCGCGAACCGCCCGAACGCCGCGGGTGACAACCGCCAGCGCTCGCCGTCCACCCCGCCCGCGCCGGGGATCACGCCGGGCTGGGGCGGAGTGACACCGTCGAGCAGCACCATCCGGTAGCGCTCCGCGGTCCGGACCAGACCACCGAACCGAGCACCGCGCAGTTCGTCGTGCAACGGCTGGCCGCACAGATGCGCACCGAACACCACGACATCGACGCTCTCGCACGGATAAGGATCCGGCGACTGCTCGCCAGTCAGCACCGAAGCCAGGTCGATCCCGATCTGGTCCTCGAAAGCCCGGGTCACCACAGTGATCCCGTACGGCCGCCGGTCCCCCGGCACAGTCACCGCGGCGAGGTCCAGAGCGTTCAGAGTCGCTTCCAGAACGCCGACAGTCGGCAGGAGCATCGCATCCACCTCCGCTAGCAGCGAGCGGGCGGCGAGGTCGTTTCCTGCGCCGTAGAACGCGTCCACGGCGACCGGGACTAGCACCGCGCCGGAAGCCTCCAGGGACGCGGCGGCGACGTCGAACGCCCTTCTCGCGGGCAGCGGAAGACTGGCCTCGGCGGGGATGCCGAGGCGCGGGTGCCGCCCCGCGGCGAGGCGGACGTCGGCTGGCCAGGTGCGGACCGCCGGGTCCAGACCATCGGAGCCAAGCATCGCCGCGACGGCCCGCTGGCCGGTCGTGAGGCGGCGCGCGGACACCGAGACAGTCGTCCCCGGGATCAGGCCGGGCGTCGGTTTGACGGTGAGCACCCCGGCCGGGGCGGCGATTTCGCGGGCGGACGAATTCAGGGCCAGGTCGACGATCTCGAGTCCGACGGCCGCGTTTTCCGGGTCCGCGACGGTGGTTCCGAGGACCACCGCACCGGCGCCGGTCAGCCTCGCTATGCCGGGCGAGCCCTCGGCGTCCGCCGCGCAGACCGTTCCGGCGAGCGGCAGGTCTTCGCCGGCGTGCACTCGTTCGTCGACGGTTTTCGCTTCGACGAGCACTTCCTCCATGGTGCGCACCGAAGCCCAGAGCCCGGGACGGTCGGCTTTCGCCAGCCGCTCGAAAGCGATGCGGACCCGCTCGTGCGAGCTGGGCGGAGGAACGGGAACAAAATCAGGTTCCGGCGGGAGCGTAGTCACGAGGGCATCCTTTCCTCGGCGGGATCGGAGGAGTCCACTGTGTACGTCCGGCGCCGCGAACCTCAGCCCGGGACGCCGGGCCTGGCGGGCGCCAACACCGACCTCATGGGAAAAACGTTAAACCGCAGACGTTTCCGTCACCAGCAGGATCGGATTACGCGATTGTTGCGGTGTGCGGAGGAAACTCACGCACTGTCGCGGCCGGACTGTCCCGTTGCGCCGACCGGAAACCCAAACTCGGCCATCAGGACGGCGTTTCCGCCCGGCCGCTGCGCTTCCCGGAGTCGGCGCCGGACAGCGGACCCGGACCACATTCACCCCTGGGACGGGCGTTTCGCGGCGGATTACCGGGCCGCGGATAGTGCTCAGCGCTTCGCCCGAGGCCACATTCGCCCGGCCCCAGCGCGGCGGATTGCCCGGCCGCGCACACCACGGACGACCGTGAGGTCAGCCCAGATCCTTCAACGCCAGCGCCAATCCCGCGAGCCGATCCGTCGCGTCCGTCAGCGCTTCCCGCGACGTGACCATCCCGTCACTGCTCGCGGCCACCGCGCGACCGGCCGCCGCGACGAGACCGCCGTAGCCTTCGAGCCCGTCGTCGAGCTGTTCGCGCAGCTTCGTCACCGCGGCTTGCAACGCGGAACGTTCGCGTTCCGGCGCGGAATTGCGGCCGCGTTCGATCGCCTGGATCCGGTCGGCCAGGCCGCGCAGCGCACGGGCGGCCTCGTCGGCCGTGGCGCGGGCGTCGGCGACCGAGACCTCCGGAACCGCCGTGGTGCCCAGAGAAGTCGGCACGGACAGCTGCCGCAGGAGTTCGCGCAGCGAAGCCTCCGACTCGGCCAACCGCTCCATCGGCTCGCGCGCGGCCGAACTGGCGGCGGGCAGCGGCGGCGGACCGCTGGGCGCGGCGGGCAGTTCGACCTTCTTCAACTCGCGCAACCGCAGCCCGGTGCGGACGCTGAACGTGCCGAACACCAGCGTCGCGAATCCGGAGAACACCGCTTGCCCGATCTCCGGACCGGCCACCGCTCCGCCGAGCAGGCCGGTGGCGGTGAGCACCGTGAGGATCCCGAGCAGGATCGTGACCAGCACCCACAACGTCAGAATCCGCGACGTGCGGCGGATGCGGCGCTGGTGCTTCGCGCTCGGCTCGTTCCAGCGCTGCCATTTCGCGCGAACCTCGGCGACCGCGGGCACCTGCCCGGCGACCGAGGAGAAAGCCGCGGACGCCGCCGACGCGACCGGAGCCGACGGACGGCGCGGCACCGGCGGCGGGACCGGACCGCGCTGGGTCCGCCCGTTCTGCTCGGGCTTCCCGCCGGCCTCGCCGGCCGGCGGGAAGTACCGCTGCAGCTTTTCCTGAGCGCGCTGGGCGTAGTCGGGCAACCGCTCGATGTGCTTCTCGAGCTTGGCGTTGAACTCGCCGAAGTCCCGCCGCTTGGTCATCCGCACGCCCCCTGCGCCGCTCGTGCCCGGCCGGTCAGGCCGGGTTCTTGCCCTGTTCGGCCTGCACGCGGGCCTGGATCTCCCGCTGGATGTCGCCCGAGGCGGCCGGCTTGGCCGCGGCCGCGCCCGCTCCGCCGTCGGTGACCTGGGCGACCGAATCGCCGCGCATCGAGGCGCGGATCTGCTCCAGCCGCGAGTGGCCCGCCATCTGCGTGGCCGACTCCTGGACCTCCATCATCCGGCCCTGCACCGAGTTCTGCGCCAGCTCGGCCTGGCCCAGCGCGGTGGTGTAGCGCTTCTCGATCTTGTCCCGGACCTCTTCCAGCGACGGCGTGTTGCCCGGCGCGGCCAGCTGGCTCATCTGGTTCAGCGAGGCGGAGACCTGCTCCTGCATCTTCGCCTGCTCCAGCTGCGAGAGCAGCTTGGTGCGCTCGGCCAGCTTCTGCTGCAGCATCGTCGCGTTGCGCTCGACCGCCTGCTTGGCCTGGGCGGCCGCCTGCAGCGACTGGTCGTGCAGCGTCTTGAGGTCTTCGATGCTCTGCTCGGCGGTGACCAGCTGCGCGGCGAAGCTCTCCGCCGCGGTCTCGAACTGGGCCGCCTTCGCCTCGTCGCCCTTGCCCCGGGCCTCGTCGGCCAGGACCAGTGCCTGGCGCGTCGAGGCCTGCAGCTTCTCGACCTCGCCGAGCTGGCGGTTGAGCTTCATCTCCAGCTGCCGCTGGTTGCCGATCACGGAGGCGGCCTGCTGCGTCAGCGCCTGGTGGTTGCGCTGCGCCTCCTCGATGGCCTGCTGGATCTGTACCTTCGGGTCGGCGTGCTCGTCGATCTTCGACGAGAACGCCGCCATCATGTACTTCCAGAACTTCACGAACGGGTTGGCCATCTCCTCCGCCTGCCTTCTTGCGTCCCACGGGCCCTGAGTTACATCGGGGCGGGGCGTCGCTCCCCTAGTCGCACAACGTACCGACCCCGGCGTTGGGTTCCATCGTGTCAGGTCGGCCTCCGCCGTTCCAGGCGACCCCGGGGGAATTCAGGGTCAGCCCTGACCGGCGGCCGGGACCGGCCCGGAAGGGGGACCCGCGCACGCCGACGGCCCCGGGGAGAACCCGGGGCCGTGCAGCCGGACAGCTCCCGCGTTACGCCGCGATCGTGGACGCCAGCTTCGGCGCGCCGATCGTGGTCCGCAACGTCGTGTTCATCCGCGGAGCGGGCTGGAGCCGCAGGTCGGAGAGGTCGTCGCCGATCAGCTCCGACACCAGGCGGCCGCCTTCGAACCCGGCCTCGCCGCGGTCGGGCACCGTCTCCCTCGGCGCGGTCTCCACCTCGTCGGCCACCGGCGCGACCTCGACCTTGTCGAGGGCCGACACGTCGGCGGCGACCTTGTGCAGCAGCTCGCCCAGCGGCAGCTCGAGCGCCTCGCAAATGGAGGCCAGCAGCTCGCTGGAAGCTTCCTTCTGGCCGCGCTCGACCTCGGACAGGTAGCCGAGGCTCACCCGGGCGGCGCGGGAGATGTCACGCAGCGTCCGACGCTGGTTGGTGCGGGCATGACGGAGCCGATCACCGATCGCCTCGCGCAACAGCACGGTCATCACGCGCCTCCCTTCCCGAACTGGTGCCTCCTACGTTACCCAGAGCGGTACCCCGAGTGCAGGACTTGACACGTGCGTACGCCAAGGGCGAACGCCGTTTTCAGTCTAGTTGTTCCCGGAGCAGCGCGAACGCGGCGCGCACCGAAGAGGTCCGGATCGTGTCCCGGTCGCCGCTCTCGGCCAGCTCACGCACCGTGTCCGCCCCTGGCCCGGAGAGGCCGACGTACACCGTTCCCGGGGCCACGCCGTCCTGCGGATCCGGCCCGGCGACGCCGGTCAGGCCGAGCCCCCAGGTCGCCCCGCAGCGCTCCCGCGCGCCCCTGGCCAGCTGCGCGGCGACCTCGGGATGCACCGCTCCGTGTTCGGCCAGCAACTGTTCGTCGACCCCGGCGAGCGCGGCTTTCAGTTCTGTGGCGTAGACCACAAGACCGCCGCGCAGGACCGCGCTCGCGCCGGGCACCTGGGCGAGCGTGGCGCAGACGAGACCGGCGGTGAGGGACTCCGCCGCGGCCACGGTCTCCCCCCGGCGGGTGAGGATCGCGACCAGTTCGCGAGCTTCGGTCATCACGACCCCATCGCGCGCCGGCCAGCGGCGCGCAGCCGGATCGCGCGGACCAGATAGTCGACACCGGTGATCACCGTCAGCGCCACCGCGAGGCCCATCAGCACCCAGCGCACCGGGTCCGCGCCGGACGGCAGCGGCAGCAGGTAGGTCACGATCGCGACGATCTGCGCCATCGTCTTCGCCTTGCCGCCCCGGCTGGCCGGGATGACGCCGTGCCGGATCACCCAGAACCGCAGCAGCGTCACGCCGATCTCGCGCACCGCGATCACGATCGTGACCCACCAGGACAGCTCTCCCAGCGCGCTGAGCCCGACCAGCGCGGCGCCGATGAGCGCCTTGTCCGCGATCGGGTCGGCGATCTTGCCGAAGTCGGTGATGAGCCCGTAGCGGCGCGCGACCCAGCCGTCGACCTGGTCGGTGGCCGAGGCGATCGCGAACAGCCCGGTGGCGATCGCGCGCCACGTGGTGTCCTCGCCGTGGCCGGTGAACAGCGCGACGACGAACAACGGGACCAGCACGAGCCGCGAGATGGTGAGCAGGTTCGCCAGGTTCAGCGTCGGGACTTCGGTCGCCTCCGGCAGCTGGGCCCCGCCCTCGGACGCGGCGCGGGGCACGCCCTCGCCCGCCCCGCTGGGCGCGGCACTCACCGGCCGGCGTCCGGAGCCGGGCGGACGACCAGGTCCACGCCGGCGGAGTCGACGACCTCGCAGCGGACGAGATCGCCCACCGCGAGCGGCTTGGTGGTCTCGTCCTCGAGGATGACGCACTCGCCGTCGACCTCGGGGGCCTGGTGCGCGGCGCGGCCGACCGCGTCGTCGCCGTCCGTGCCGTCGTGTTCGACCAGCACGTCCACGAAGGTGCCGATGCGGTCTTCGGCGCGCTGCGCGGTCAGTTCCTCGACCAGCGCCGAAATGCGCGCGACGCGCTCGGCGACCTCGGCCGGGTCGAGCTTGCCGTCGAAGGTCTCGGCCTCGGTGCCGTCCTCGTCGGAGTAGCCGAACACGCCGACCGCGTCGAGCCGGGCCCCGGTGAGGAACCGCTCCAGCTCGGCCAGGTCGTCCTCGGTCTCGCCGGGGAAGCCGACGATCACGTTGGTGCGGATGCCCGCCTCGGGCGAGTATTCGCGGATCTGCTCGGTGAGCGCGAGGAAGGAATCGGTGGAGCCGAACCGGCGCATCCGGCGCAGCACCTGCTCGCTGGAGTGCTGGAAGGACAGGTCGAAGTAGTCCGCGACGCCCGGCGTGGTCGCGATCGCCTTCACCAGCTGCGGGCGCGTTTCGGCGGGCTGCAGGTAGGACACGCGGACGCGCTCGACGCCGTCGATCTCCGCCAGCCGCGGCAGCAGCAGCTCCAGCGCGCGCGTGCCGTCGCGGCCGAAGTCCTTGCCGTAGGACGTGGAGTTCTCGCTGACCAGGAACAGTTCCTTCGCGCCGTTCTCGGCGAGCCAGGCCGCCTCGGCGACGATTTCGTCCGGCTGGCGGGACACGAAGGACCCGCGGAACGACGGGATCGCGCAGAACGAGCAGCGCCGGTCGCAGCCGGAGGCGATTTTCAGCGCGGCGACCGGGGAATCGTCGAGCCGCGTGCGCAGGACGCGCGGGCCCCAGCCGTGCTGCGCGTGCCCGGGCACCTCGACCTCGGCCGTCGCGGCGGGCCGCTGCACCGGGCTGATCGGCAGCAGCTTGCGCCGGTCGGACGGGGTGTGCGCGGCGATCGAGCGGCCGGCGACCACGTCGTCCAGCCGCGCGGACAGGTCGGCGTAGTGGTCGAAGCCGAGCACCGCGTCGGCTTCGGGCAGGCTGTCGGCCAGTTCGTTGCCGTAGCGCTCGGCCATGCAGCCGACCGCGACGACCTTGCGGCCGGTGTCGGCGGCGGCGAGCAGCGTGTCGACCGAGTCCTTTTTGGCCGATTCGACGAATCCGCACGTGTTGACCACGACGACGTCGGAGTCCTCCGGTTCGGCGGCCAGCTCCCAGCCGCCCGCGGCCAGCCGGCCCGCCAGCTCCTCGGAATCGACCTCGTTGCGGGCGCAGCCCAAGGTCACGAGGGAGACACGGCGGGCACGAGCGGAATCAGCGGCTGGAGAAGGCACGACGTTCAGGGTAGCCGTCGCGTCCGGACCGCCCCGAGACGGCGTCGCCCAGTGCGGTGACGGAGCCTCCCCGGGCGGGTCGCTCCGCCGATGCCCGGGGTTTGAGACAGCACCAGGAGCCGTGACTGACGTGTGCCGACCCGAGCCGGGGCGGGCGCCGGGCTGCGAGAACAGTCATCCGGCAGTTCGCCGAGCCGCCGCACGGTTTCCCGGCGTCACCGCGCGGCGGCCACGTCCGGGACCGTCAGCAGGGTCAGCTCCGCGTCGTCCAGCGCCTCCAGGTCGACGTCCGGTCCGGCCAGCCGCATCGCCTGCGCCCGGATCGCGCGTTCGAGCAGGCCGCGGGCCGAACGGCCGTTGGCGAAACCCGGTCCGCGGTCGAGGCCGGCCATGAACCCGGGCAGCTCTTCGGCGAGCCCCGGGTCGAGGCGGTAGCCCTGTTTGCCCGCCATGGCCGTGAAAATCTCGGCCAGCTGCGCGTTGTCGTAATCGGCGAAATGGACGGTGGCGCCGAACCGGGACCGCAGGCCCGCGTTGGCGTCGAGGAAGCGGTCCATGTCCGCCGGATAGCCGGCCGCGATCACGATCAAGTCCTCGCGGTGGTTTTCCATCTGCACCAGCAGTTCCGCGATCGCCTCGGCTCCGAAATCGGTGCCCGAGGCCGAACCCTGGACCAGCATGTACGCCTCGTCGACGAACAGCAGCCCGCCGATCGCCCGTTCGCACACCTCGCGGGTTTTCGGCGCGGTCTGGCCGATGTACTCCCCCACCAGGTCCGGCCGCGCGACCTCGACCAGATGGCCGGACGGCAGCACGCCCAGCTCGCGGTAGATCTGCCCCATCAGCCGCGCGACGGTCGTCTTCGCCGTGCCCGGATTGCCGGTGAACACCAGGTGCCTGCTGCGCGCCCCGACCGGCAGCCCGGCCTTGCGGCGGCGCGCGTCCAGCCGCGTTTCCGCGACCAGCGCGCGGACCTGGGACTTCACCTCGTCGAGGCCGATCATGCCGTCGAGTTCGGCCAGCAGGTCGTCCAGTCCCCGGCGCGGCCCGGCGTCGTCGCTGACCGCGACCCCGGCCTCGCCCGGCAGGTCGGCGGCCACCAGGACGGCCAGCTGGTCCGGCGGCGTGTCCGGCGCGGCGGCGAGCCGGCTGGACTGCCCGCTGATCGCGGCTTCCAGCAGGCCGCGCGCGGACCGGCCGTTCGCGAACCCCCGGCCGCGCGGGATGCGGCGGATCGCCTCGGGCAGCGCCGCGAGCAGGTCCGCGGACAGCTCGTAGCCCTGGCCCTTCGCCATCACGGTGAAAATCCCGGCGAGTTCCTCGTTCGTGTAGTCCGGGAACTCGATCCGGCCGGAGAACCGCGACCGCAGGCCGGGGTTGGACTCGAGGAACTCGTCCATCTCCTTGGGATAGCCCGCGACGAAGACCACCAGGTCCTCGCGGTGGTTCTCCATCTGCACCAGCAGTTCGGTGACGGCTTCCTTGCCGTAGTCGTCGTTGTCGTCGCGCACGAGGTTGTAGGCCTCGTCGATGAACAGCACGCCGCCCGCGGCCCGTTCGCACACCTCGCGAGTCTTCGGCGCGGTCTGGCCGGTGAACTCGGCGACGAGATCGCCGCGGCCGACCTCGACCAGGTGCCCGGACGGGAGCACGCCCAGCTCGCGGTAAATCTGCCCGACCAGCCGCGACACGGTCGTCTTCGCCGTGCCCGGGTTGCCGGTGAACAGCAGGTGGCGGCTGCGGACGGCGACCTTCATGCCCGCGTCGCGGCGCCGCGCGTCGACCGCCATCTCGTCCACCATGGACCGCACGCGCCGCTTCACCGAATCGAGCCCGATCATCGCGTCCAGTTCGGCCAGCAGCTCGGGCAGGCTGCGCCGCGGACCGGCGTCGTCCACCGCGCCCACGCCGGATTCGCCGGGGCCGGGCAGGTCGGCGGCGACCAGCGTGACCAGGTCCGCGCCGCCGTCGGTGGTCAGCCGGGTGGACTGCTTGCCGATCGCCGCTTCCAGCAGCACGCGCGCGGACCGGCCGTTCGCGAACCCGCGGCCGCGCGGAATCCGCCGGACCGCCTCCGGCAGCGCCGCGAGCAGGTCCGCGGACAGCTCGTAGCCCTGGCCCTTCGCCATCGCGCGGAAGATCTGCGCGAGTTCGTCGTTGGAGTAGTCCGGGAATTCGATGGACCCGGCGAACCGCGAGCGCAGGCCGGAGTTGGACTCCAGGAAGGCGTCCATCTCCTTGGGGTAGCCGGCCGCGAAGACCACCAGGTCCTCACGGTGGTTTTCCATCTGCACCAGCAGTTCCGCGACCGCTTCCCGGCCGAAGTCGTCGTCCTTGTCGTTCACGAGGTTGTAGGCCTCGTCGAGGAACAGCACGCCGCCGACGGCCCGCTGCACGACCGAACGGGTCTTGAGCGAGGTCTCGCCGATGTACTCGCCGACCAGGTCGGTCCGGGTCACCTCGACGACGTGGCCCTTGGGCAGCGCGCCGAGCGCCCGGTAGATCTTGCCGAGCAGCCGGGCGACGGTCGTCTTCGCCGTGCCCGGATTGCCGGTCAGCAGCAGATGGCGGCTGCGCACGGCGACCTTCATGCCCGCTTCCCGGCGCCGCGCGTCGATCGTCATCTCCGAGGTCAGCGAACGGACCCGCTCCTTGACCGCGGCGAGGCCGATCATCCCGTCCAGTTCGGCGAGCAGCTCCTCGATCGAGGATCCGCCGCGCTGGCCCGCCGCGGCCACGAGCGGCTCGATGTCCGGATGGCCGATCTCGATCCGGCTGCCCGGCAGCGCGCCGCGGCTGATCGCCTGCCGCGACGCCGCGTCCAGCATCGTTTCCACCGTGCGGGCGCTGGGTTCGGTGGCCAGGGCGGCGAGCCGGTCGCGCACGTCGGCGGGCAGGCCGAACGAGCGCTCCCGGGCGAGGACGTCGAGCAGCGCGGCCGCTTCGGCGGGCCGGTCGAACCGGGGCAGCCGGTACTGCAGCATGTTCTGCACCAGGTCCGGGGCCTCGGTGCTGAGCTGTTCGAGCACCTTCTCGGTGCCGTCCAGCACGATCAGGCGGCAGCTGTCCTGGTCGCGCGCGTAATTGCGCAGCAGGCGGACGGTGCCCGCGACGTCCTTGTCGAAGAGCGCGTCGACCCGCTCGGCGAGCAAGAGCGCGGACCCGCCGTTCTCGATTTCGTTGATCGTCAAGGGCACCGAGCGTTCGACCGGGTCGTCGCCGTACTCGGCGAGCAGGGCCGCGCAGTCGAAGAACTCGGCGTTGTCGAACCCGACCTCGGCGTCGGTCAGCGACGCCTTCAACGCCCGGGTGAACCGGCGCTGGCCGGTGTTCGGCTCCCCGACCAGCAGGATGAACGGGTTCGGCTGCTTGGTGCCCGCGGTCATCCGGGCCGCTTCGCGCTTTTCCCACTCGGCGTAGGCCTTTTGCCATTCCTCGTAGGCTTTTTCGTAACGGGCCTGCTCTTTGCGCTGCCACATGCGGTTGCCCGCGGCCAGCAGGTCGAGCGTGACCGACCGGCTGTGCCGGGCCATGTCGCCGAGCACGTTGCCGCCGGAGCCGTCGGAACCGGGCCGTTCCGGTTCGGGCGGCGGCGGTTCGCCGGGACCGTTCGCGGTGCCGTGCCGGGTGGCGTCCGCCCAGGCGACGACCCGGGTGGCGCGCGTGACGAACTCCGCGATCGACTCGGCTCCGGAGACGAACATCCCGGCCCGGCCCAGGTTCTCCACCCGGATCTGCGGCTGGGCGGCGTTCGGAGCCGGGGTGCTCCCGGGAACCGGCGGCGCCGCTGGCGGGGTGGCGGGCGACCCTGAAGGGACAGGCAGCGGCGGCGGTCCCGAAGGCGCGGCGGGCTGCGCCGGGACTTGCCCCGACCACGGGCCGCCTTGCGGAGCGGGCTGGTAGCCGGGCTGCGGCGGGCGGTAGCCCTGCGGTGCGGAAGGCGGGCCGCCGAAGCTGTTTCCCGGGGGCGTGGAGGGCCCGGCGTATCCGCCGGGGTTGCCCTGCGGCGCGGGATAGCCGCCCGAATTCCCTTGCGGCGCGGGCGGTCCCGCGTGCCCGCCTGGATTCCCTTGCGGCGCGGCCGGTCCCGCGTAGCCGCCCGGATTGCCTTGCGGTCCGGTGAATCCGCCAGGATTGCTCGGCGGACCGGGGTACGGCGGCCGGGGCGCCCCGCCGCTGCCCGGGCCGGGGTAGCCCGGCTGGCCGCCCGGGTACTGCTGGGGCGGGCCGTACCCCGGCGCGGGCGTGCCGGGGGCGGGAGTGCCGGGCGGCGGACCGAGGCGCGAGGCGGCGCGGTAGCCGGGATCCGCGGGCGGCTGCGTGTACTGCCAGTTGCCGTCCGGCAGCCTCCGCTGCCACGCCTGGCCGGGGACGAGCAGCCATCCGACGCCGTCCGGGCCGGTCAGCGCGGCCGTCCGGCCCGCCGCCGCCTCGGACTGTGCGGCCTGGAATGCGTCCCACCCTGCGCGCATCAAAAAAACCAGCTCCCCCTCAGGTGCCCGTGCGGCGAGCCCGCCGCCGTCCCATTGTGCCCAACCCGGGACGCTCCGCGACGGCCAGTTCGCCGAACTCGTCTGTCCGCCTCGCGAGCGTCACCACTGCAGGGCGTGTTTGAGCTGTTTGACCGCGATCGGCGCGAGTGTCGTGGTGAACGTCGCGGAGGGGTGGTTGTCGTCCATGTAGACCAGCACGTTCCCGACGACCGCGCGGCAGCGCTTCTCGTCGCAGAAGTAATCGGTGAAGTCGAGGAACGACACGTTGCCCGGGGTGCCCTCGACCTGCGCCCACGACGGCGCCGCGGCCACCGCGGCGGGGCGCGGCACCGAGCACGACGGGTCGACCGGGCTCTTCTGCGCGACGCAACTGGCCATGTTGAACGCGAAGCGCGGGTTGTCGCGCACGGCCACGACCGGGATGCCCGCATCGTCCAAAGTGGACCAGACGTCGAGGAAGCCCTGCGGCGTCGACTCGTGCGGCCCGGGTTTGGCGTTGACCGTGCCGAGCATGACGACCGCGTCCGGGCGCGTGTCGAGCAGTTCGGCGGTGACGGCCTTGTTCCAGTCGACGCAGTTCTTGTCGCCCGGCATCAGCTCGGAGTCGGCCGAATACGGGCACGCACCCTTGAGCATGGTCGTGACCTCCCAGCGGTCGGAGACGACCGCGGGCCGGAAGGCGGCGAGGTACTGCTGGATGTGCGAATCGCCGACGAGCACGATCCGCTTGGCCGGCGGGCCTTCCGGGCTCTCCGTGCAGATCTCCAGTTCCTTGTTGCGCGGCGATTTCGAGCACTGGTCGGGCGCGATGCGGGCCCAGTCGTCGGCGAGCTTCACCGTGGGCGGCACGATCGGCGGCGACGGCGTGCCGCGGTAGACGAAGCCCTGCGCGTGCGCGACCGCGCCGGGGTGGTCCGGGTCGCCGATGGCGATCTCGTAGTTCGCCCGCGCGCTGCTCACGCCCTGCCAGACGCCGCTCGCGACGAGCACCGGGGCCAGCGCGAGCACGCCGAACCGGTAAGCGCCCCACTGTTTCGCGGTGCCGATCTTCGACAGCCGGACCGGGTTTTCGATCAGGTGGTAGGTCAGGATCGACAGCAGGAACGACACGCCGACCACGAAGGTCCCGCCGAGCAGTCCGACCGCCACCCGGTCCCGGATGATCAGATAGAACACCAGCACCGGCCAGTGCCACAGGTACAGCGAGAAGCTGAGGTTGCCGACGTAGCCGAGGAATTTCGAGCTGAGCCACCGGTCCGCGCCGAGCACGCTGCCGGTCTGCCCGGCCACCAGCACCAGGCCCGCCGAGACGGTCGGCCACAGCGCGATCCAGCCGGGGAACACGCTGTCGACGTCGAGCAGGACGCCGCACAGCACCAGCCCGGCGACGCCGACCCAGCCGAGCGCGATGCGCAGCAGCCGCGGGAGCGTGACCTGGTCGAGGAACATCGCCATCAGGCCGCCGAGCGCGAACTCCCACACGCGAGTGAGGCCGTGGAAATAGGCCAGCGGCTGGTCGACCCCGGTGAGATACACCGAGTACGCCAGCGAGGCGGCGAACAGGACGGCCAGCAGCAGGTTCACCGTGTGCCGCAGCGACCAGCCGAGCCGGCGCACGAGCAGGCCGAGCCCGACGAACAGCAGCGGCCACAGCACGTAGAACTGGCCCTGGATGGACAGCGACCAGAAATGCTGCACCAGGCTCGCGCTGTTGTGCTGGGCGAAATAGTCCACCGAATCGGCCGCGAGCTGCCAGTTCTCGTAGAACAGCGCCGAGGCGACGACCTCGCGGATGGTCTGGAACCAGCGGTCCTGCGGCAGCAGCAGCTGCGAAACGACCACGACGGCCAGCAGCACGGTCATCGCGGCCGGGAAGAGCCGCTTGATCATCCGGCCCCAGGTGGCGCGCAGCTCGATCCGGCCGCGCAGCAGCGCCCGGTAGAGCTGGCCGGTGATGAGGAACCCGGAGACGAGGAAGAACACGTCGACGCCGCCGGAGATCCGGTCGAACCACACGTGGTAGACGACCACCAGCACCGAGGCCAGCGCCCGCACGCCCTGCAGCTCGGGGCGGAACCGCGCCTGCGCGCCCGGCCCGGCGGGAACACGGCCGGGCTTTTCCGGGGCGGCCACGGTGCTGCCGGTCATGCGGTTCCTCCCGAGAGCCGGTAGCAGGCTCGGGAGCCGCCGACTACTGGTCATGTGCGCTCACTAGCTATACGTGACCGTTCGCGCCGTCACGCATCCGGGGTCCCCCGATGGAGCCGCTCGCCACGTCCGGGCCTCGCGGTAGTTATCTTGACCTGGTGCCCGACTCCCGCCCTCCGTCCGTCCGCCGCGCGCGGATCGCCGACGTCCGCAAGATCAAAGCCCTCGTGGATTCCGACGCGGGGCGCGTGCTCCTCGAAAAGGATCTGGTCACGCTCTACGAGGCGGTGCAGGAGTTCTGGGTCGCCACCGACGAACAGGACGGCGGAGAGGACGTGCTGGGCGCCGCCGCGCTGCACGTGCTGTGGGAGGACATCGGCGAACTGCGCACCGTGGTGGTCGACAAAGCGGCCCGCGGCCGCGGGATCGGCCGCGCGCTGGTCGGCAGGCTCGTCGAAGAAGCCCGCGAGCTGGGGCTGAAACGATTGTTCGTGCTGACGTTCGAGACGTCGTTCTTCGCCGGGCACGGGTTCGTCGAGATCGACGGGGCCCCGGTGTCCCAGGAGGTGTACGAGGAGATGCGGCGTTCGCTCGACCCGGGGGTCGCGGAGTTTCTCGACCTGCCCTACGTCAAGCCGAACACGCTCGGGAACTCGCGGATGCTGCTGGAGTTCTGAGCGGCGTCAGGAGAACCGGACGAGGATCCGGCCGCCCGACCCGTCCACGGCGGCGAGCTTCACGGTCGTGCCGGCGAAACTCGTCGCGTCCGGGCCTTGGCGCCCGGTGTGCAGTTGGACGGACGTGTGCTCGCCGCGGCCCGGCTCGGTCAGGACCAGCGCCACGACCGCCTCCCCCTCGACGAAGCACTGCCTGCCCGGACGGCACCGCGAGTCCGAGACCAGCTGGCGGTAGCGCACGGTCAGGTCCCGGCCCGCGACCTGCACCTCCTGGCCGGGCGTGAGCGCCACGTTCCCGCCCAGCTCAGCGGCCGGCGGTCGCGAAGACGGTGACTGCGCGACAGCGGCCGTGCCGCCCGCGCACCCGGCCAGCGCGGCGGCCGTCCCGATACCCAGTGCGAGCTTCTTGAGGTCCATGGGTACTGGACGGCCCGGGCGCGCCGCCGGGTTGCACGCGGCTCAGAAATCCTCGTCCTCGCCGCCCGCGGGCGAACCGCCCGCGTCGGAGCCGCCGCGGATCATGAACAGCACCGACTCCAGCTCTTCCGGCTTGATCAGCACGTCGCGGGCCTTCGACCCCTCCGACGGGCCGACCACGCCGCGGCTTTCCAGCAGGTCCATCAGCCGCCCGGCCTTGGCGAACCCGACGCGCAGCTTGCGCTGCAGCATCGAGGTGGAGCCGAACTGCGAGGTGACGATCAGCTCGGCGGCCTGGAGCAGGACGTCGAGGTCGTCGCCGATGTCCGGGTCGATCTCCTTCTTCTCGCCCGCCTTGGCGCTGGTGACGCCCTCGTTGTAGTCCGGCTGCGCCTGTTCCTTGGCGAAGTTGACGACCGCGGCGATTTCCTCGTCGCCGACGAACGCGCCCTGGATGCGGACCGGTTTCCCGGCGCCCATCGGCAGGTAGAGCGCGTCGCCCATGCCGATCAGCTTCTCCGCGCCCGGCTGGTCGAGGATGACCCGCGAGTCGGTCAGCGACGACGTGGCGAACGCGAGCCGCGAGGGCACGTTCGTCTTGATCAGGCCGGTGACCACGTCGACGCTCGGCCGCTGGGTGGCCAGCACCAAGTGGATGCCCGCGGCGCGGGCCTTCTGGGTGATCCGGACGATCGCGTCCTCGACGTCGCGCGGGGCGGTCATCATCAGGTCGGCCAGCTCGTCGACGATCGCCATGATGTACGGGTACGGCTGGTACTCGCGTTCGCTGCCCGGCGGCGCGGTGATGTCGCCGGAGCGGACCTTGGCGTTGAAGTCGTCGATGTGCCGGACCCGGTTGGCCTGCATGTCCTGGTAGCGCTGCTCCATCTCCTCCACCAGCCAGGCCAGCGCGGCGGCGGCCTTCTTCGGCTGGGTGATGATGGGCGTGATCAGGTGCGGGATGCCCTCGTACGGCGTCAGCTCGACCATTTTCGGGTCGATCAGGATCATCCGGCATTCCGCGGGCGTCGAGCGGGCCAGCAGGGACACCAGCATCGAGTTCACGAAGCTCGACTTGCCGGAACCGGTGGAACCGGCGACCAGCAGGTGCGGCATCTTCGTGAGGTTCGCGGTGACGAACTCGCCCTCGATGTCCTTGCCGAGCCCGATCAGCATCGGGTGGTTGTCCTTGACCGTGGTCGGCGCGCGCAGCACGTCGCCGAGGCGCACCATCTCGCGGTCGGAGTTGGGCACCTCGATGCCGACCGCGGACTTGCCCGGGATCGGCGCGAGCAGCCGGACGTTGTCGGTGGCGACCGCGTAGGCGATGTTCTTGGTCAGCGCGGTGATCTTCTCGACCTTCACGCCCGGGCCGAGCTCGACCTCGTACCGGGTGACCGTCGGGCCGCGGGTGAAGCCGGTGACCTGCGCGTCGACGTTGAACTGGTCGAGGACGCCGGTGATCGCCTCGATCATCTGGTCGTTGGCCTTGCTGCGGGACTTCGGCGCGTCGCCGAGCTTGAGCAGGTCCGGCGGCGGGAGCGCGTAGTCGCCCTCGACGGTCCGGGTCACCGACAGCGCGGGCTCCGGAGCCTTCTTCGGCTTCTTCTCCGGCACCTCGGCGGGCGGCGCGACCGGCTTCGGCGGGCGGATCGGCGTGGCCGGTTCGGCGAGCGCGGCGTCGAGGTCGAGCTGCTCGCCGTCCTTGTCGGCGCTGGCCTGACGGCGGCGCGACGGCTTCCGCAGCCGGACGGACTTCGGGTCGGCCTCGGGTTCTTCGTCCTCGGGCGCTTCGTCGTGCTGACCGGCCTCGTATTCGGCCAGCTCGTGCTCGTCGAGACCCCAGGTGCGCAGCCGGTGCGGGATGTCGCGGACCGGCGTGCCGGTGAACACGAGCACGCCGAACAGCAGCGCGAGGATCAGCAGCGGCACCGCGACCCACGTGGTGACGCCCTTGGCCAGCAACCCGCCGGAGAACGCGCCGAGGATGCCGCCCGCGTACATCCGGCCGTCGTTGGTGTCCGGGAGCGCGGTGAAGATGTGCAGCATCCCGAGCACGGACAGCACGACCAGCAGCGTGCCGACGACCATCCGCGGACGGGTTTCCGGCCGCGGCTCGGACCGCATCAACGCGACGGCGACCACGAGCAGCACCAGCGGCAGGGTCACCGCACCGGCGCCGAGGATCGTCCGAGCGGCGATTTCGACACCCGCCCCGATCGGCCCAGCCGCCCGCCACCACACGCCGACCGCGGCGACGATGGCCAGCGCGATCAGCCCGAGCGCCAGCCCGTCGCGCCGATGCTCGGCTTCGAGCTCCCGCGTGCGCCCGACCGTGCGAGCCAGCGAACCGACGCCCTTGGCCACGAGGTTCCACGTTCCGCGCACGCCGCGCACGAACGCCCCGGAACTCTTGCGCCCGGCCGGCCGCCGCGCGGGGGCCGTCCGGGGCCGGGAACTGCTCCGGCCCCTGGTCGAACCGCCTTTCGACGACCTGCTCGAGGCAGCCGCCCGAGACTTCGCCGGCGTACGCGAACTACGCGCCGGTGCCTTCCCGCCGCTTCCCGCCGTGCTCCGCTTTCTCGTCGCCGACCCAGCCATGCCTCCACGGTAACGGGCTGGGACCGATAGTCACATGTGCCACTCGCAGCGCAGGCGAAACAAATGGTGTCAAGTCACAGTGGATCTTGTGGAAGCATCCAGGTACCCACGGGAAGCCGAGGACGTTCATGCCGAGTCCCGCCGAGATCGTGCGCACGCTGGCGCAGCGGACCTCCCGCGCCCCGGCGCCGCGGGGCACTGGGCGGTACCACTACCTCCGCACATCCGGGTGGAACCGGCACACCGACCGGACCACCGCCGGGCGGATCCTGTCGGCCCGCACTGAGTTCTTCGACCGCGAGGACTGGGTCGCCGCGGACGGTTCCGGGCGGCTGCTGGTAACCCGGGGCGGCGCGGAAGTCCGGCCGAGCGGCTACTTCCCGCCGGGCGGGCTGCTGGGCGACTTCGTGGTCGCGTCCGACCTGCCGTCGGTGGGCGCGGAACTGCGCCGGCTGGGCAGTGCTGCCGGGGCGGTCAAGGCTTTCAGCAACGTTTGGCTGACCCAGGCGGTGACGCCGGAGCTGCAGAGGTTGTTGCTTTCGTGGCTGGCGGATCGGCCGCGGCTGGTTGTGGAGGACGCGGATCCGCCGGGGATTGTCGTGAGTGTCCCGGATCCGGCGCGGCCCAGCACCCGGCAGCTCGTGTTCGACGCGGAAACCGGGATGCTGCTGACCCGGGATGTCGAGAACGGCGGCGCGACGATCGGAGGCTGCATTCGCTGGATGGATTCCGGGTACACGGATTCGACCGAGTCACGTCCGACAGAAGCACCCTGATCAGCTACGACGGCCCCGGAAACGCCCACGGGGGCGCAGCAACGAGAACCGCGTTGCCCCAGGTGGGTGACTCCGTGAAATGCTCTGCCCATGTTCGCGCTCCAACAGGACGAGGCTCCGCGCCGTGCCCCCGCGATCTGGCGGACGATGCTCAACCTCGATCGAGGGCTGGTCAACCTCGTCGGGCGGCTCACTGTCACCGGGTCGGTGCCGCGGGAGCTGCGGGGCAGGCCGTTGCTGATGGCGGCCAATCACATCGGCGTGTTCGACGCCTTCGTGCTCATGGCGGCGTGCAAGCGGATCGGCATCAATCCTCGCTTCATGCTCGCCGGCGGGATTCTCGACGCTCCGGTGATCGGGCCCGCGCTGCGGGTCAGCGGGCACTTGCGCGTGGACCGGGCCAAGGCGGCGACCGCGGTCGGGCAGTTCGCCGAAGCCGCGGAGGCGTTGCGGACCACCCGCGAGCCGATCGTCGTGTATCCGGAGGGGCGGATCAGCCACGACCCGGGGTTGTGGCCGGAGCGCGGCAAGACCGGGGCGGCGCGGCTCGCGCTCGCCGCGGGGGTGCCGGTGATTCCGATCAGCCAGTGGGGCGCGCACGAGGCCGTGTACTGGGGCACGGAGACGGTGAACGGGCCCGCGGATCTGGTGCCGCTGGCCAAATCCGGGTTGAGCGCGCCGTTGCGGCGGCCTCGGTTCAAGGTGCATTTCGGGACGCCGGTGGATCTCTCCGACGTCGAGCCGGAGCGGCCGGGCGCGGGCGTGCGGGCGCACGCGAAGATCATGCAGGCGATCACGGACGGCCTGGTTCCGTTGCGCCGCCACGAACCGATCCGTCCGCGCTTCCACGACCCGACGCGGCCGACCGACACGGTCAGTCCATGGAAGCCGCAGAGCCGTCCGGATCGTGAGACGCCCCGGTAAGCCCGGCTAGGGTCGCGAGGTGTGAGCACCCGCATTCTGGTCGTTTACTACAGCGCTACCGGCAACACCGCCGCTCTCGCCGGCGCGCTCGCCGAAGGGGCGGGCGAAATCGGTGCGGACGTACGCGTCCGCACCGTGGCCGAGACCGCGCCGCCGGAAGCGGTGGCGAGCAATCGGCGGTGGCGGGCCTGGGTCGATTCCGGGCCGCACCACGAACTCGCCACGCTGGCCGATCTCGAGTGGGCGGACGGTCTCGCGCTCGGCAGCCCGACCCGCTTCGGCGGTCCCGCCGCACAGCTCAAGTCCTTTGTGGACACCACGGGCGGCCTGTGGGCGCAAGGGAAACTGGCCGACAAGGTGGCGACGTCGTTCACCTCGGCGTCCACCGCGCACGGCGGTCTGGAAGCGACCGTGCTGGCCATCAACAACATCTTCTACCACTGGGGCGCGATCGTCGTTCCCCTCGGCTACGCGGACCCGCACCTGCTGGAGTCCGGCAACCCGTACGGCGGCTCGTTCGTCTCGCGCAAATCCGCGGCGCCGGACGACACCGCGCTGCGGGCACTCCGGCTGCAGGGGCGTCGGCTGGCGACGATCGCGACCCACGTGGCGACCGGCCGGAAAGCCTTGGAATAACTCGGTTTCGCTCAGCCGAGCCGCTCCGTAATGTCCGGCGCGTGACCACCGAACTCCCTGTCCTGGAACAACCCCGGGTGATCCACCGGGGCCGCGGCCTCTCGCTCGTCCTGCTCGCCGCGGTCTTCTTCAGCACATCCGGCACGCTCGCGAAACCGGTCATGGGCGCGGGAATGACGCCGGAACAGGTGGCGGTGCTGCGAATCGGGGTCGCGGGAGTGCTGCTGCTGATCGGCACCGCGCTCTTCGCCCCGCGCACGCTGCGGGTCCGGCGCGGGGAATGGCCGATGCTGTTGGCGTACGGAGCGCTCGGCGTCGCCGGGACGCAGCTGCTGTATTTCATTGCCGCCGAACGGATCCCAGTCGGCATCGCGATTCTGCTGGAGTTCCTGTCGCCGGTGCTGATCGCGCTGTGGGTGCGTGTGGTGCGGAAGAAGCGGCTGCCGCGCATGCTGTGGTTCGGGATGGCGGTCGCGCTGGCCGGGCTCGCGCTGGTCGCGCAGGTCTGGCAGGGATTGCGGCTCGACGCGCTCGGGCTGCTGGCCGGGCTCGGCGCGGCGCTCTGTTCGGCCGGGTACTTCCTGCTCGGCGAACGCGCGGTGGCCGATCGCGAGCCGCTCGGGCTGGTCACCTGGGGCATGGTGATCGGCGGAGTCCTGGTGAGCGTCACCGCGCCGCCGTGGACGCTGCCGCTGGACCTGGCTGGCCGGACTGTCCCCTTCGGACCGTGGACGCCGCCGTTGTGGCTGCTGCTGATCGGCCTGGTGGTGCTGTCGACGGCGATCCCTTACGTCGCCGGGATTTCCGCCCTGCGCCACCTGCCCGCCTCGGTGGCGAGCGTCGTCGGGCTGCTCGAACCCGTCACGGCGGCGGCCTTCGCGTGGGCGTTCCTCGGCGAAGCCCTCGCCTGGCCCCAAGCGGTCGGCGCCGCGCTGCTGCTCGGCGGCGCCTACCTGGTCCAACGACAGACCGCGGAGGTCGCCTGACTCCCCCTCGGGGTGGAGAGGGGAACCAACCTCGAGCGGGATGTGTCCTATCCGCGAGCCCGCCACACTGGACGAGGCCGCACGAGACACCTGGGGGATCTCATGGACAACCGACCGAGCCGAGCCGAACAGCGCAGAGCGCGCAACGCGCTCGCCCGCCAGGCAGCGATCGTGATGCTCGCGTTGCTGCTGGCGGGCGCGCGGCGCTGACTCAGAGCGGACTCAGACCGGGATGACCGTCGGCACGATCATCGGCCGCCTGCGGTAGGTGTCGGCGACCCATCGGCCGACGACCCGGCGCACCGCCTGCGCGATGCGGTGGGTGTCGGTGATGCCCTCGGCTTCCGTCCGCGCCAGCTCCATCTCCACGAGCGGCACGACGGCGTGCAGCGCCTTCGGGTCGTCGGAGAAGCCGCGGCCGGAGATCGTCGGGCTGCTGACCGCGCGGCCGGTGTTCGAGTCGATCACCACCGTGATCGCGATGAACCCGCCCTCGCCGAGCACCAGCCGGTCGGACAGGGTCGACTCGCCGACGTCGCCGACGGACAATCCGTCCACGTACACGTGCCCGACCTCGACGCGGCCGGTGCGCGAGGCCTTGCCGTCGACCAGGTCCACGACCACGCCGTCCTCGGCGATCACCACGTTGTCCGGCGCGACGCCGGTGCGGATCGCGAGCTCTCCGTTGGCGCGCAAGTGTTTCCACTCGCCGTGCACCGGCATCACGTTGCTCGGCCGCACCGCGTTGTACAGGTACAGCAGCTCGCCCGCGGACGCGTGCCCGGACACGTGCACCTTCGCGTTGCCCTGGTGCACGACGTTCGCGCCGAGCCGGGTCAGGCCGTTGACGACGCCGAACACCGCGGTCTCGTTGCCCGGGATCATCGAGCTGGCCAGCACGACGGTGTCGCCCGCGCGGATCGAGATCTGCCGGTGCTCGCCGCGCGCCATCCGCGACAGCGCGGACAGCGGCTCGCCCTGCGAACCGGTCGAGACGAACAGCACCTTGCTCTCCGGCAGGGTGCTGGCCTGGTCCAGGTCCACGAGCAGGCCCTCGGGCACGTTCAGCAGGCCCAGTTCGGCCGCGATGCCCATGTTCCGAACCATCGACCGGCCCACGAACGCCACGCGGCGGCCGTGCCGCACCGCCGCGTCGAGCACCTGCTGCACGCGGTGCACGTGGCTGGCGAAGCAGGCGACGATCACGCGCTGGTCCACGCGCCGGATGACGTCGTCGAGCACCGGGCCGATGTCGCGCTCGGGCATGACGAACCCGGGCACCTCGGCGTTGGTCGAGTCCACGCAGAACAGGTCCACGCCTTCGTCGCCCAGGCGCGAGAAACCCGCGAGGTCGGTGAGCCGGCCGTCGAGCGGCAGCTGGTCGAGCTTGATGTCGCCGGTGTGCAGCACGACGCCGGCCGGCGTGCGGATGGCGACCGCGAGCGCGTCCGGGATCGAGTGGTTCACCGCGAAGAACTCGAGGTCGAACGCGCCGACCTGGCGCCGCTCCCCCTCGCGCACCTCGATCAGCTTCGGCCGCTGGCGGTGCTCCTTGGCCTTGGCCGCGAGCAGCGCGTTGGTGAACCGCGAACCGTAGATCGGGACGTCCGGGCGCAGCCGGAGCAGGAACGGGACGGCTCCGATGTGGTCCTCGTGCCCGTGCGTGAGCACGAGGCCGTCGATGTCGTCGAGCCGGTCCTCGATCGCGCGGAAGTCCGGCAGGATCAGGTCGACGCCGGGCTGGTCGTCCTCGGGGAAGAGGACGCCGCAGTCGACGATCAGGAGCCTGCCGTCGTACTCGAAGACGGTCATGTTGCGCCCGACCTCGCCGATGCCGCCGAGCGCGACGACGCGCAGGGCTCCCTCGGGAAGGGCGGGCGGGAGGTGCGTCGGGCCGGGTCCGGCGGGAAGTGAAGTCACCGGGGCATTGTCCCAACGCTGGTGTGCGAGGTGGGGGCGGTGTAGGCCGCCTGCGAATCTGCTTGTGCCACCCGTGCACCATGCCAGTCCGAGGCCGCGCTGTCCTCCAGCGGCACGCCGCCCTGGGCGAGATCGGCCGCGATCTGCTCCAGCTGGTCGTCGAACGGGGCCACGATCGGCAGCCGGGGGTCGCCGATCTCGAACCCGCGCAGCCGCAGCGCGGCCTTGCTGAACGCGACGCCGCCGACGCGCGACATGGCCCGCAGCACCGGCAGCATCCCGCGGTGGTTCGTGCGCGCGGTGGACGTGTCGCCCGCCTCGTAGGCCTCGATCATCGCGCGGATCCGGCCCGCCACGACGTGCCCGATCACGCTGACCACGCCGACCGCGCCGACCGACAGCCACGGCAGGTTCAGGCCGTCGTCGCCGGAGTAGTAGGCGAGGTGGGTGTTCGCGATGACCTCGGAGCCGGCGATCAGATCGCCCTTGGCGTCCTTCACCGCGACGATCCGCGGGTGCTCGGCCAGCCGCTGCAGGGTGTCGACCTCGATCGGCACGATCGAGCGCGGCGGGATGTCGTAGAGCATCACCGGCAGCTCGGTCGCGTCCGCGACCGTGGTGAAGTGCGCGTACAGCCCGGCCTGGCTCGGGCGCGAGTAGTAGGGCGTGACGACGAGCAGGCCGTGCGCGCCCGCCTCGGCGGCGGCGTGCGCCTGCTCGATGCTGTGCGCGGTGTTGTTGGTGCCCGCCCCCGCGACGACGGTCGCGCGGTCGCCGACCGCCTCGACGACGGCGCGGACCAGCTCGGCCTTCTCCTCGTCGGTGGTGGTCGGGCTCTCGCCGGTGGTGCCGTTGACGACGAGGCCGTCGTTGCCGAGGTCCACGAGGTACTCGGCCAGTTCCTGGGCCCGCTTCACGTCCAGCGCCCCGGCCCGGTCGAAGGGGGTCGCCATCGCGGTGAGCACGCGGCCGAACGGACGTCCGGGCGCGGCGGCAGGTGAGGTGGACATGGCCACGACGGTACCTCGTCGGATCGCCGAACCCGGCCCCGACCTGGTGCGCCGCCGGGAACTTCGGAGAATTTCCGCCGTCGCGGCTGTCCTGGAGGAACTTCTCGCGCGGCTACTTGACCTTGGCGGTGATCTGCGCCGGGATCTGGCCGTTGTTCGCCCGCGAAAGGACACAGTAGATCTTGCGGTTCGGGCCGCTGCTGCTGTCGTTGTCCGGCTGCACCTGCCAGGCCTGCTGGGTCGGCACGATCGCCCGGTACGAGAGGTCCGCGCGCTGCTGCGGCGGCACCACCGCGGAATGGAACGACGCCGCACAGCGCGCCTCGGCCGCCCGGCTGATGTCTTCCTGCCCGGGATACGGGGCGACGACCGCCTCGTCGTTGCTCCAGTTCTCCAACGGCAATGGGTCGGCGGTGTCGAAGACTTCGAGCGTGTGGTTCTTCTTGCAGTCGACGTTGTTGTCCGAGCTGATCACCACGCCCGGCTGGACCACGGCGTTGTAGCAGAGCTCGTACGACGAGAACTTGGCTTTGAGGTAGCCGTCCGGGCCGTAGGTGACGGTTTCGGCCCGCTGCTCGTCCTTCGCGGGCGACCAGACCGGCTTGCCGAGGAAGAACCCGCCAGCCAGCGCGGCGATCACCAGCACCGCGACCGCGCCCGCCCACCAGCCGCGGCGGCTCTTGCCTTCGGGCTTCGCGGCCATCCGGGTCGGCTGGCCGCCCACGCGGGTCTCCTGCGGCATCACCGCGGTGGCCGGACGTTGCGTCGGACCGGTGGCGTGGGCCAGCTGCGCCCGCGCCTGAGCCGCGGTGAGCCGGGCTTCCGGGTTCGCCACCAGCAAGCCGAGAATGACCGCGCCGAGCGGACCCTGCACCCGGGTCAGGTACGGCACTTCGGTCATGATCGCGTGCAGCGTGGCGGCCGTGGTGGGCCGTTCGAACGCGACAATGCCCTCGACCGCGAAGTACAGCGTCGCGCCGAGCGACCACAGGTCCGATTCCGGCATCGCCTCGCGGCCTTCGACCCGTTCCGGGGCCATGAACGCGGGCGAGCCGACGATCATCCCGCTCGTGGTGAGCCGCGGATCGTCGATGGCGTGCGCGATGCCGAAGTCGGTGAGCTTCACCCGGCCGTCCGGCGCGACCATGATGTTGGCCGGTTTGACATCACGGTGCACGATCCCCGCGGCGTGCGCGGCCTGTAGCGCCGACAGCACCCGCTCCCCGATCGCCGCCGCCTGCTGCTCGGGCATCGGGCCGTGCGCGCGCACCAGCTCGGCGAGCGTGGGCGCTTCGACGAGTTCCATCACGATCCAGGTGGTGCCCTGGTCGGTGACCACGTCGTACACCGTGACGACGGCTGGGTCGTTGAGCCGCCCGCCCGCGCGCACCTCGCGCAGGACCCGCTCGGAAAACACCGCGGCACCTTCGGATTCGGGCAGCCGCAGCTCCTTGATCGCGACCTGCCGCCCGATCACCTGGTCCTGCGCGCGCCACACGATGCCCATGCCGCCGCGGCCCAGTTCGCCGAGCAGCAGGTAACGGCCGGCCACCACGCGACCGGCGGGAGCCGTGCGGTTCGGGTCGTAGGGGCGGGTCTGTTCGTCGGTCACGGGGTCGGGCTCCTCGGTCGGCTTCGCGCAGATGCTAGTCCGACCGTCCGGGGACGCTGCCGGTTCCGTCCGGTTAGGACAGCGTCAGCCGGTGACTGTGAGCACGATCAGCACCACGTTGAGCAGGATGATCACCGCGGCGACGACGACTGCGAACACCGTGGTGGTCCGGCGGTTGACGTCGGAGCCCATGAGCCCGCGGTCGGAGGTCAGCCGGATCAGCGGCACGAGCGCGAACGGGATGCCGAACGACAGCACCACCTGCGACACCACCAGCGCCGCGCTCGGATCCGCCCCCAGCGCCAGCACGATGATCGCCGGGGCGAGCGTGACGAGCCTCCGTGCCACGATCGGAATCCTCTTGCGCAGCAAGCCTTGCATGATCATCGCGCCCGCGTAGGCGCCCACCGACGTCGACGCCAGCCCGGACGCGAGCAGCCCGATCGCGAACATCAGCGCGACCCCGGGCCCGAGCGCGGCGGCGACTGCCCCGTGCGCGCCTTCGATGGTGTCGACGCCTTGCTGGCCTTGAAGATTCGTCGCGGCCACCAGCAGCATGCCGAGGTTCACCGCACCGGCGAGCAGCATCGCGAACCCGACGTCGTAGCGAGTGGCTCGCAGCAGCCGGCGGCGGCGTTCGGGTTCGGGTTTGCCGTGCCGGTCGCGGACCAGTCCGGAATGGAGATACACCGCGTGCGGCATGACGGTCGCGCCGAGCATCGCGGCCGCGATCAGCACGCTGTCGCCGCCGCTGAACCGCGGGATGAGGCCGTTCGCGAGCCCGGCGGCCGAGGGTGATTCGACGAACAGGCTCGCCAGGAACCCGACCGCGATCACCACCAGCAGGCCGGTCACGACGCGTTCGAACGGGCGCTGGCCGCCGCGGTCCTGCACCGCGAGCAGCACCAGCGACACGAATCCGGTGATCAGGCCGCCCGCCACGAGCGGGAGGCCGAAAAGGAGGTTGAGCGCGATGGCGCCGCCGACGACCTCGGCCAGATCGGTGGCGATCGCGACGATCTCGGCCTGCGCCCAGTACCCGAGCCGCCCCGCGGTCGAAAGCCGGTCGCGCAGCGCCTCGGGCAGCGACTGGCCGGTGACGAGACCGAGCTTCGCCGACAGGTACTGCACCAGCACGGCCATGAGGTTCGCGACGACGATCACCCAGACCAGCAGGTAGCCGTAGCGCGCGCCCGCGCTGACGTTGGCCGCGACGTTGCCCGGATCGACGTACGCGATCGCGGCGACGAACGCCGGTCCGAGCAGTGCCCAGCCTGCCCGCAGCCGGGCCACGCCGCGCGGACGTGTCGCCTCCGCCACCGCCATGTCCGCCCACTCTCTGGTATCGGTCGCCCCAACTCAAAGTTTAGGCGCGCCGAACTTTACCGGGCAAGGGTGTGCTGCGCCACGCTCGCGCGCTTCTCAGGCGGGCAGGAGCACTTCGTGCCCGGCTTCGCGGAAGGCCGCGACGGCCCGGTCGAGGTCGTCGGAGCGCACCAGGATGTGGTCGGTGTCGAAAGTGGACAGCGAGAACAGCGCGACGCCCGCCGCCGCGAGTTCCGACGCGAGCGCGGAAATGACGCCGGTGAGGGTGAACGCCAGCGGCCCGCGGACGGTGAACAGCCGCCAGCCGTCCTCGACGGTGCCGCCCTCGGGCTCGCGGCCGGTCGGGCAGATCACCGACAGTTCGTCCGGGGTGCGGGTGACCGAGACGAGCGCGGGCTCGCCGGGTTCCAGCAGCTCGGCGGGAACGGCCGCGTCGGCGGGCAGCCGCACGACCGAGTAGGGACCGGGACGGAGGTCGATCGCCAGGTGTTTCATCAGTGGTTTGTCAGCCTTCCAGCACTTTCGGGCTCGAGGCGATCTCGGTGCCGTCGGGCAGGGTCGAAATCGTGAAGTCGGCGAACACGTTGGCCGCCGCCTTGTGCAGCTGCCGCAGGCATTCGATGGCCAGCGAACGGATCTCGACGTCCGCGTGTTCGGTGGCGCGCATCGCGATGAAATGCCGCCACGCCCGGTAGTTCCCGGTGACGACGATGCGGGTTTCGGTCGCGTTCGGCAACACGGCGCGCGCCGCCTGGCGCGCCTGCTTGCGGCGCAGGGTGGCACTGGGCGTGTCCGCGAACTTCTCCTCCAGCCCGGCCAGCAGTTCGTCGTACGCGGCGGCGCTGGCCTGCGTGGCCTTGACGAATTTCTCGTGCAGCACCGGGTCTTCGGCGATCACGTCCGGCTCGACGAACTCGGCGTCGCGCTCGGGAACGTAGCGCCGGGAGAGCTGGGAGTAGGAGAAATGCCGGTGCCGGATCAGCTCGTGGGTGAGCGAGCGGGAGACCCCGGAGAAGTAGAAGGTGACCGACCCGTGCTCCAGCACGGCCAGGTGGCCGACGTCGATGACGTGCTCGAGGTAGCCGGCGTTGGTCGCGGTCGCGGGATTCGCCTTCTCCCAGGACTGGTAGCAGGCGCGCCCGGCGAACTCGGCGAGCGCCTCGCCTCCGTCCGCGTCGGTGGACCAGGGCACGTCTTCGGGCGGGAAGAACTCGGTTTTCGCGATCAGCTGCACCTTGGGCGGCACCGGTCTCGCTCCCCTCATGTCGGCTCCGCCAGCCTAACCCGGCGGCACGGGTGACATCACCGCGCCTTGACGTGACGTCACGAGTGACGCCATAGTGGTGTCATGGACTTGACGCCGTACATCGCGAACCTTCGCGAAGACCTCGCGAACACGGCCTCCGCCGGGGACGAGCAGACCCGGCGGGCGGCCGCACTCCTGTCGTCTGCTCTGGAACCGGCCGTCCGGCTGACGCTGATGAACGCGCTGGCCGACCTGGCGGCCGAGGTGACCGCCGCCCTGCCCGGCCAGGTGGTGGACGTCCGGCTCGACGGCCGGGACGTGCGCGTGGTCGTCACCGGCGGCGAGGACCGTGCCGAGTCCGCGCCTCCCCCGCCACCGCCGCCGCCCGCGCCCCCGATCGACGGCGGCGACATCTCGCGGATCACGCTGCGGCTGGTCGAGCAGATCAAGGGCCAGGCCGAACAGGCGGCGGCCGCGCAGGGGGTTTCGCTGAACACGTTCGTGGCGCAGGCCGTGCAGGGGGCGCTCGGCCAGGCGCAGCAGCACCAGCGCTGGCACGACAGCAGCGGCGGGGGCCGCACCGAGACCAAGCTGCACGGCTGGGTCGAAGGCTAGAAGGGGGCAACACCATGGGCGAGAACCGGGAAGACCAGGGGAAGAACACCGAAGGCCGGGTTGGGGAACCCGGATTCGGGAGCACGGGCGGGGCGGAAGCCGGGTCCGGCGGCACTGCCGGTGGCGGGAGTGCTGCGGGCGAGGAGGGCGTTGCGAAGGCATCGGCTGCGCCGGGCGGGGAGTCCGGCATTTCTGCCGGTGCCGCGGGCGAGGCGGGCGTTGCGAAAACCTCGGCCGCACCGGGCGGAGAGTCCGGCTCCACTGCCGGTGCCGCAGGCGACGAGAGCGTTGCGAAAGGCTCGGCTGCGCCGAGCGGCGAGTCCGGCTCTGCTAGCAGCGGTGAGTCCACTTCGGACACTGCGGCGAGCGGGGCGTTCGCGGGGGCGGAGTCCGCGGCCTCGTCGAGCGGCAGCGGATCCGAGCCTGGTCCCGAGGCCGCCGGAACCGCGGCGAGCGGCAGTGAGTCCACTTCGGACATTTCCGCGGCCCGCTCCGGCTCGGATTCCGGGGAACCGGGGCCGTACGTGCGGCTGCAGGACTTCGAGGCGGACGGTCCGGTGGAGCTGGACCTGGGCGTCACGATCGGGCGGGTCGAGGTCGTGCTCGGGCGGGCGTCCGGGGTGACCGTGCGGCTCCAGCACGACGCGGGCGAGCAGCCGTCGTGGGTGAACGGCGTCAGCAGCCTGCTGTCGTGGGTCGGCGAGAAGTTCGGGGACCAGTTCGGCGGCATGCCGGAGTTTTCGGTCGCCGACGCGGTGCGGCAGGCGCGGATCGAGAAGACCGGCAACCGGGTCGTCGTGCGGGCGGCGAAGGCGTGGCAGCTGCGGAACGTCCCGGTGGCGGTGACGGTCCACGCCCCGGCCGGCTCGCACCTCGAAGTGCGCGCGGGCTCGGCGGACGTCACGGTGACCGGCGCCGCGGGCCGCGCGGACATCCTCACCGGATCCGGCGAGGTGGCGCTGGAACGCGCGGACGGCGCGGCCACCATCCGGACCGGAACCGGAGCCGTGAAGCTCGGCCCGACGCTGGCCGGTCTGCAACTGCGCAGCGGCAGCGGTTCGGTCGAAGCGGCGTCGATCGCCGGACCGGCGACGCTCGGCACCGGAACCGGAAACGTCTGGCTGGGCGCGGTCGAAGGCGACGTCATGGCCCGCACCGGCAGCGGCGACCTCTCCGTGGCCGACGCGGCCTCCGGATCGCTCGAACTGATCACCGGTTCGGGAGAGGTGCGGGTCGGCATCCGCAGCGGGGTCCGGGCGGAAGTGGAACTGGCGTCGGCGGCCGGGCGGGTCTCGAGCGAACTGGACGTCTCGGACACGCCGCCGGAGGGCGCGGTAGCGCTGAAAGTCCGCGCCCGCACCGGAACCGGCAACGCGGTGGTGACCCGCGCGGCGGGCTGACGCCGAGAACATCCCGTTTGCCGCGGCCGCCCCCGCTACCCCGGGTGCGCCGGGCAGACGGATGCACAAGGGGGAGGCGGCGGGCCGCACCGGAGGCATCCCGGGCGGCCCGCCGCTTCGTATCGCGCGAATTCCTTTGCGCGCCAAGGAAAGTCGCAGCAGCGAGGACTTCCCTGGCACGCCACGCCCAGCCACTACAGCGTGGATTCTGCCGCCCCGCCACGCCCAGCCACCACAAGGACTTCCGCCCACGCCAACCTGGCTCTCTCAGGAGGGGACCTCCGCGCGAGCCAGTCGAGGCGGCTGGGCGCGGGAGAATCGCCCGCCAAGGCTTCATCTGCGACCGCGGGGGAAATCGCGTCGGCACTGGCGGCGGTCTCGTGAGTGCCTGTGCCGGTTCTAACCGGCACAAGCACTCACGAGACCCGAGGTTGTCCCGCCGCCGTCGCCCTGGTCAGCGCGGGAGCCTCACTTCACCGCGCGCCGCAACGCACGGGCCAGATCGCCCCGCTCCCCCACCGCCACGCCGTCCAGCCCTTGCCATTCCGCCATCGTCCGCAGTTCCCCGGCCAGTTCCGCCGCCACCCGCGCCTGGTCGACGCCCGGTTCGGCGAACGCGCCCTGCACCCGCAGCACCCCGGCCGCCCGGTCGGATTTCAGGTCCACGCGCGCCGAGAGCGCCCCGTCCAGCAGGAACGGGAAGACGTAATACCCGTGCACCCGCTTCGGCTCCGGGACGTAAATCTCGATGCGGTACCGGAATCCGAACAACCGCTCCGTCCGCGCGCGCTCCCAGATCAGCGGATCGAACGGGCACAGCAAAGCCCGTCCGGTCACCGCCCGCGGCGTGCGGGCGCCGGCGTGCCGGTACGCGACCGCGCGCCAGTCGGCGACCTGGACTGGCTCCAGGACGCCTTCCTCGACCAGCTCCTGGACGGCTTGCCGGGAGACGTCCGGGCCCAGCCGGTAGTAGTCGCGCAGGTCGGTTTCCGTTGCCACGCCCAGAGCCCGCGCCGAGCGCTCGATCAGGCCGCGGGCGCCTTCCTCCGCGGAAACCTTGCGGGACAGGATCTCCGGCGGCACGACTCGTTCGGTCAGGTCGTACAACCGCTCGAACGATCGCCGGGTGCCGGTGCTCAGCTGGCCGACGCCGAACAGGTACTCGCAGGCTTTCTTCACCACCGAGCGTTCCCACCACGCCCCGGGACCGCGTTTGACCGCGTCGGTTTCGAGTGCCTTTTCGATCGCCCCGGCCCCGATCGGGCCGTGTTCCTTCACGACCGCCAGCACGTCGTCGAGCAGGCCGGGCACCGTGTCGACCACGCGGGTGTAGTTCCGCCACCAGCCGTCCCGCTTCGCGCCGGACCGCAGCAGCGGCCAGTCTTCGATCGGCAGCAGGCTGGCCTCGTGCGCCCACGACTCGACCAGCAGCCGCGGCCGTCGGGCGCGGTGGCTCCACGCGGCGTCGTCGACGAGCGCCGGGTCGTACGCACCCAGGCGCGAGAAGAGCGGCATGTAGTGCGCGCGCACGGCGACGTTGACCGAGTCCAGCTGCAGCAACTGGACCCGGGACAGCACCTTGGCGAGATGGCGCCGGGTCGGGTCCGTGGCGGGCCGCGGGTCGGCGAATCCCTGTGCGGCCAAAGCGGTGCGGCGGGCGGCGGAAAGGCTGATCGTCTGCATGATGCCGCCATGGTGCCAGCCACCCCCGACAGTTTCGGTACATTGCCCGCGTGAGTGCCGCCGAAGTCCGTCCCGCGAACCCGTCCGACGCCGCGGAGATCGCCCGCATCCAGCGGCTGACCTGGCGGGCCGCCTACGCCGGGCTGCTGGGCGACGAAGCCATCGAAGAACTCGACAAGGCCGACCTCGAAGGCACCTGGGCGGAGACGATCGCGTACCCCGATTCCCGCGTCTACCTGGCCACCGAGGGCTCGTTCACGGTCGGCTACTGCGTCGCGGGCCCGGCGCCGCGGGACGAAGCCGCGGCGGCCGACGGGTCGCCGCCCGAGGACGCTCCGGGGTTGATCGCCTCCGTGGTGGTCGAGCCGCGCTGGGGCCGCCGGGGCCACGCCGGGCGGCTGCTCGCGACGGCCGCCGCCGACCTGCGCGCGAACGGGCTCAGCCGCGGCATCGCCTGGGTCGCGCAGTCCGACCACGCGACTCTCGGCTTCTACCGGCGCGCCGGCTGGTCTCCCGACGGCACCGTCCGCACCCTCGACACCGGCCGCGGCACGCTGCGCGAAGTCCGGCTCACCGGCACGCTCGACCTGGAACTCACGCAGTGACCGGCTCTTCGCGCTTCGCGAAGACCACCCACCGCATCACCGAGTACATGAACACGCCCTCGCACGCCCCGGCGATCAGCCGCGACAGGTGGTACTCGACGCCGAGCGCGGTCAATCCGGCGCCCAGCCCCAGCAGGAACGCCGCGTAGTTCACCGCGATCGCCACCACGTACAGCACCGCCTGACGGCCGACCGGCGCGTGCGAACGGAAGTTCAGCGCGCGGTTCAGCACGAAACTCAGCCCGAACGCGACCACGTAAGCGAGGCTGATCGACAGCCACACCGGCCACTTGAGCCCGCCGTGGAACATCGTCAGCAGCAAGAGATCGACGCCGAACGTGAAGCCGTTGATCACCGCGAAACCGAGGAAACTCGGCGCGACCACGCGGGACAATCCGAACGGCAGGACGCGCACGACGGCGGCGCACAGCCCGGCGAAACGGTCGGCGATCGGCACCTCAGGCACCTGCCCGATCCTGGCAGCGGAAGGTGTCCGAGACCGGTCGGCCAGGTGATCTTCTGGTGCTGGCTCCCGGGCAAAGAGTGGGGTTAGCCCCCGTGATCTTTTCGTGACGGCTGATAGCTTGGAGTGAGCAGGGACACGAAGGGGGTGGCGCGATGGGATGGGTGCTCATCACTCTCGGCGTCGCCTTCGGCTCGGCGATCGTGCCGCTGGTCAACGCCGAGCTCTTCGTCATCGGTCTCTGCGCGAGCCAGCAGAGCGTGCACTGGCTGTGGCTCGGCGGCGCGGTCGCGGTCGGGCAGATCGCCGGGAAACTGCTGTACTACCTGGCCGCCCGCGGCACGATCCGGCTGCCGAAATTCCTGCACGACCGGCTGCACCGCGAACGCCCGCTGACGCCGCGGCGGGTCCGCTGGCAGCTGCGCACCAAGGCGATCCGCGGCAAGATCGAAGCCCTGCGCGAACGCTGCCAGCGCCATCCGCACTGGATGACCGGCACCTACGGGGTCAGCTCGCTCGTCGGGCTGCCGCCGTTCATGGCGACGAGCGTGCTCGCCGGGATGGTCCGGATGCGGCTGTCGACGTTCCTCGCCGCGGGCCTGGCCGGACGGTGGGTGCGGTTCAGCCTGCTGGCGGCGTCGCCCGCGATGTTCGCGGGCTGGCTGCACTAGCCAGCCCGCTGCGGGCGGGGCGGAGCGAGCGTTACCGGCGCTCCGCGGCTTCCAGCTCGATCGCCTTGCGCATGGTCGCCCGCGCCCGCCGCCGGTCCCCCGCGATGTCGTACGCGTACGCCAGCCGGTACCAGGCCCGCCAATCCTCTTGGCTCGCCTCGACTTCCGCGCGGCGCTCGTCGAACCACGCGTCGGCGGCGTCGCGGTCCACGCGGCCGGACGGGCGGCGCGGCAGGTCCGACACGTCCGGGAGGCCGCCCTCGGCGTCCAGCTGCCGCGACAGCCGCTGGATCTGCATGCCGGACCGCCAGGTCACCACGACGATCCACACGCCCAGCAGCGGCAGCAGGAACACGCCGATGCCCAGTGCGATCCCGGCGGGCGTCCCGGTCTGCAGCAGTGCCACGGCCCGGTCCGCCAGCAGGACCAGGTACACCACGAGCGCCGCCGTCATCAGCAGCGCGAAATTGCGGGCTTTCACAGGTCGAGCACGTTCTCCAGGCCGACCGTCAGGCCGGGACGCGACACCACCGAGCGTACGCCGAGCAGCACACCCGGCATGAACGATGTCCGGTCCAGCGAATCGTGCCGGATGGTCAGGGTCTCGCCCTCGCCGCCGAACAGGATTTCCTCGTGCGCCACCAGGCCCGGCAGCCGGACCGAGTGCACGCGGACGTCCTCGACCGAAGCGCCGCGGGCGCCGTCCAGTTCGGACGTCGTGGCGTCCGGGCCCGGAGCGACCCCAGCCTCGGCCCGAGCGGAGGCGATCATCCGCGCGGTGTGCGCGGCGGTGCCGGACGGGGCGTCGGCCTTGCGGTTGTGGTGCAGTTCGATGATCTCGGCCGAGGCGTAGAACTTCGCCGCCTGCGCCGCGAACCGCATCGCCAGCACAGCTCCCAGCGCGAAGTTCGGCGCGATCAGCACGCCCAGCTGAGGCTTGTCCGCCAGCAGCCCGCGCAGTTCGGCCAGCCGCTCTTCGCTGAACCCGGTGGTGCCGACGACCGCGTGCAGGTCGTGCGCGATCAGCCAGCGCAGGTTGTCCATCACCGCGTCCGGGTGCGTGAAGTCCACGACCACCTGGGCCTTCTCCAGCGCGGCGAAATCGTCGCCCGCGTCCAGCGCCGCCACCAGTTCCTGGTCCGCGGCGCCTTCCACGGCTTTCACCACGGTGGCGCCCATGCGGCCGCGCGCGCCCAGCACGCCGACGCGGATCGGGGACTCGGTCATGACGCGATCACCTCGTGCAGATCGTCGGGAAGGTCGTCGGCGTGAGCGTACGGCCCCACCACCGCCGCGGACGACACCCCGCCGGGGCGCCGCAGCAGAGTGCGAGCGAGCGCACACACGTCTTCGGTCGAGACCGCGTCGATCCGCGCGATCGTGTCGTCCACGCCCAGGTACCGGGCGTAGTTCAGTTCGTTCTTGCCGATCCGGGACATCCGCGACGACGTGTCCTCCAGGCCCAGCACGAGCCCGCCGCGCAGCTGTCCCTTGGCGCGCGCGACCTCGGCGTCGGACAGCCCGTCCGCGGCGACCGAGTCGAGCACCTCCCGGATCACGCCCGCGACCTGGCCCAGCCGCTCCGGCTGACAGCCCGCGTACACCGACATGTGCCCGAGATCGGCGTAGCTCGCCACCGACGAATACACCTGGTACGCCAGGCCCCGGCGTTCGCGGATCTCCTGGAACAGGCGCGAGCTCATGCCGCCGCCGAGCGCCGCGTTGAGCACCGACAGCGTGAACCGGCGCTCGTCGTGCCGCGGCAACGCGCGGAAACCGAGCATCACGTGCGCCTGTTCGGTGTCGTCCGGGTGCAGCGCCAGCTTCGGCACGCTTTTCAGCCGCGCACGGCCGGACCGAGGTGCGACCGGCGTCGCCGTGCCGCCGAGACGGTCCTTGAGCGCCCGTTTGACCAGCCGCAGCACCTGCGCGTGCTCGATGTTCCCGGCGACCGCGAGCACCATCCGCGGCAAGGTGTAGCGACGGCGGTAGAAACCGCGCAGCGCGACCGGCGACATTTCGGTGATGGACTTTTCCGTGCCCAGCACCGGGCGGCCCAGCGGATGGTCGCCGAGGATCGCGCTGACGAACTCCTCGTGCAGCAAGTCTTCCGGGTCGTCGTCGCGCATCGCGATCTCTTCGAGCACGACGCTGCGTTCCATGTCCATGTCGCGGTCCGTGCACTGCGCTTCGAAGACCACGTCGGTGACCAGGTCCAGCGCGAGCGGCAGGTCCGCGTCGAGCACCTGCGCGTAGTAGCAGGTGTGCTCTTTCGCGGTGAAGGCGTTGAATTCGCCGCCGACCGCGTCGATTTCTTCGGCGATCTGGGTGGCGTCGCGGTGGCTGGTTCCCTTGAACAGCAAGTGTTCCAGGTAGTGCGCGGCACCCGCGACCGGAGCCGGCTCGTCGCGGGAACCGACGCCTACCCACAGGCCGACGGTCGCCGACCGGGAGGCGGGCACGTGCTCGGTGATGAGCCGCAGGCCGCCGGGGAGGACGCTCCGCTTGACGACCGAACCGTCCGAAGTGGACTCGAGCGTACGGGTGGTGCCGACGGGCTGCTCGTGCCCGGAAACCTGCCGTGCCAATGCAATCCTTTGCTCACATGCGGTGAAGGCCCCCTCCCCGGCCGGAGAGGGGGCCTTCACGGACCAAGCTGTACGGGAGGCGAACCTTACTTGGCTTCGGCCTTCTCCGCCTCGGCGTCGCCCTCGGCGGGCTTCGCCGCGTCCTCTTCCTTGACGACGATCAGGCTGATCTTGCCGCGGTTGTCGATGTCGGCGATCTCGACGCGGATCTTGTCGCCGACGTTCACCACGTCCTCGACCTTCGCGATCCGCTTGCCGTTGCCCAGCTTCGAGATGTGCACGAGGCCGTCCTTGCCCGGCAGCAGCGAGACGAACGCGCCGAACGCGGCCGTCTTCACCACGGTGCCGAGGAAGCGTTCGCCGACCTTCGGCAGCTGCGGGTTGGCGATCGCGTTGATCTTGCCGATCGCCGCCTCCGCCGACGGGCCGTCGGCCGCGCCCACGTAGATCGTGCCGTCGTCCTCGATCGAGATGTCGGCGCCGGTCTCCTCGGTGATCGAGTTGATCATCTTGCCCTTCGGCCCGATGACCTCGCCGATCTTGTCGACCGGGATCTTCACGCTGGTGACGCGCGGGGCGTACGGGCTCATCTCGTCCGGGCCGTCGATCGCCTCGGCGATGACTTCCAGGATGGTGAGGCGAGCGTCCTTCGCCTGCTTGAGCGCGGCGGCGAGCACCTCGGACGGGATGCCGTCCAGCTTGGTGTCCAGCTGCAGCGCGGTGATGATGTCCTTCGTGCCGGCGACCTTGAAGTCCATGTCGCCCAGCGCGTCCTCGGCTCCGAGGATGTCGGTGAGCGCGACGTAGCGCGTCTCGCCGTCCACCTCGTCGGACACCAGGCCCATGGCGATGCCCGCGACCGGCGCTTTCAGCGGCACGCCGGCGTTGAGCAGGCCCATGGTGGACGCGCAGACCGAGCCCATCGAGGTCGAGCCGTTGGAGCCCAGCGCCTCGGAGACCTGGCGGATCGCGTACGGGAACTCGTCCCGCTTCGGCAGCACCGGGACCAGGGCGCGCTCGGCGAGCATGCCGTGGCCGATCTCGCGCCGCTTCGGCGAGCCGACGCGGCCGGTCTCGCCGGTGGAGAACGGCGGGAAGTTGTAGTGGTGCAGGTAGCGCTTCGTCGTCTCTGGGGACAGCGAGTCGATCTGCTGCTCCATGCGGAGCATGTTCAGCGTGGTGATGCCCAGGATCTGGGTCTCGCCGCGCTCGAACAGCGCCGAGCCGTGCGCCCGCGGGACCACGGCGACCTCGGCCGAGAGCTGGCGGATGTCGGTCAGGCCGCGGCCGTCCATCCGGATCTTCTCGGTGAGGACGCGGTTGCGCATGATCTTCTTGGTCAGCGCCTTGAACGCGCCGCCGACCTCCTTCTCGCGGCCCTCGAAGGCTTCGCCCTCGCCGAGGCCGAGCTTCTCCAGGACGGTGGCCTTGACCTCGTCGGTCGCGGCGTCGCGCTCCTGCTTGCCGGCGATCTGCAGGGCCTTGGCCAGCTCGTCGGACGCGATCGCGGCGACGGCCTCGTAGATGTCCGGCTGGTAGGCCGGGTACACCGGGAACTCGCCGGTCGGCTTCGCGGCGTCGGCGGCCAGGCGCTGCTGCGCCTCGCACAGCACGCGGATGAACGGCTTCGCGGCCTCGAGGCCCTGCGCGACGGTCGCCTCGTCCGGCGCGGTGCCGCCGGCGGCGATCAGGTCGAGCGTGTGCTCGGTGCCCTCGGCCTCGACCATCATGATGGCGACGTCATCGCCGACGATGCGGCCCGCGACCACCATGTTGAAGGTGGCCTTCTCGAGCTGCGGCCAGGTCGGGAACGCGACCCACTGGTCCTCGATCAGCGCGACGCGCACGCCGCCGACCGGGCCGGAGAACGGCAGGCCGGCGATCTGGGTGGAGGCCGACGCGGCGTTGATCGCCAGCACGTCGTACGGGTCGTCCGGGTTGAGGCTCTGGACGGTGATGACGACCTGGATCTCGTTGCGGAGGCCGTCGGCGAAGGACGGGCGCAGCGGGCGGTCGATCAGGCGGGCGGTGAGGATCGCGTCGGTCGACGGGCGGCCCTCGCGGCGGAAGAACGCGCCCGGGATGCGGCCGGCGGCGTACATCCGCTCCTCGACGTCCACGGTCAGCGGGAAGAAGTCGAAGTGCTCCTTCGGGTGCTTCGACGCCGTGGTCGCCGACAGCAGCATGGTCTCTTCGTCCAGGTACGCGACGACGGCGCCGGCGGCCTGCTTGGCGAGCCGGCCGGTCTCGAACCGGACGGTGCGGGTGCCGAACCGGCCGTTGTCCAGAACGGCTTCGGTCTCGAACACGGTGACTCCGGTGGAGTCGGTCATATGGTCAATCTCCTCTTTGGTTCCTTCGTACGGCGAGAGTCTCCCACTGTGGGACCCGGTTCGCCCGAGGACGCTCGAGGAGGTGTGAGGCCGGTCTTCGATCGAAGCCCCCGGGTCCGTTGCCCGGGAACCACTACCGAGGACCGGCGGGATCGTTCCTCCAGCGCGCTCGCGCCGTGTGGGGGTGTGCTTGCGGCGAGGGGGAGCGGCCGGAGCCGCTCCCCCTCGTCAGCACGCTAGCGGCGCAGGCCGAGACGCTTGATCAGGTCGCGGTACCGCGCCACGTCCACCTTTTCCGTGTAGTTCAGCAGCCGGCGGCGACGGCCGACCAGCAGCAGGAGACCGCGACGGGAGTGGTGGTCGTGCTTGTGGGTCTTGAGGTGTTCGGTGAGGCCGACGATCCGCTTGGTCAGCAGCGCGACCTGGGCCTCGGGGGATCCGGTGTCCGAGTCGTGCAGCCCGTACTCGGCGAGGATCGTCTTCTTCTCTTCGGTGGACAGCGCCACTGGTGGTGCTCCTTGTGCATCTAGTGCCGTGAGGCCCGCACCGCGCCACGCGGCCGGGTGAGACGGTCGCGGCCGCCACGGACTGCAGCCGGACCCGATTGCGAGGTTACCAGCCGGTTGAACTGCGGCTTCCGGCGCGTGCGGCTAGCTGGGCAGCACGGCCTCACGCACTCCGCAGCCGCCAGGTCCGCAGCGTGCGGTACGGGCTGCCGCCCATCAGCTCGACACGGTCCGCGGTCCAGGCCCGGCTTCGGAAACCGGCCAGTCGCTCCGTCCACTCCGTCGGCGGCTGCGTGCGCGAGCAGCGCGCCAGCGTCAGGTGCGGACGGTAGGGACGGTCCTCGCCGGAGGCCACGGCCGCGGCGAGATCGGCCAGGTGCTCCCCTGCCACTCCCAACCACAGCACTCCCGGAAATGTTCCCGAACCGCACAGCTGGACGTCAACGGATTTTCGGCCGTCCAGCGCGCGGTCGAGGAAGGCAGCGCGTTCGGCGAGGTCTGTTTCGCCGTAAAAGGCCAGCGTGATGTGCCAGCCCACCGGGTCGGACCAGCGCATCAGCCGGTCCCGGGACCCGAGCGCGCCGTCGATGTCCGCCACGACGTCGGCGGGCGGGCGCAGCGCGGAGAACAGCCGCATCGGCTACTGGCCCGACGCTCCCGCGCGGCGGAGCAGGTCGGCGATCGCCGGGAAGTCCTCGTCGAGCAGCTTCGCCGCCTCGGCGAGGTTTTCGTCCTCGGCGACGTCCCGGATGCCCGCCAGGACGATCTTCTCGTCCGAGCTGACCGGGATGTTGTCGCGGCCGACGGTAGGCCGCGAATCGCGCACGTCCTCGAGCGCGGCCTGCATCGCGTCGCGGTCGCCCGCGGCGACCTCGGGCACCAGGATCTTGCGTTCGAGCATGATCATCCTGGCCAGCACGACCGGATTGCCGATCTTCGCCCGCCGCCCGCTCATCACCTGGCTCAGCATCGGCGCGCTGATCCCCAGCACCTCGGCCAGGAACGCCTGCGACACGTCGAAGGCCACGACCAGCCTGCGCACCCGATCGCCGAGCGGCTCCCCGTACCACTGCCGCTGCAGCGCGATGTTCCGCTGGACGATCTTGTGGTCCTCCACCTGGCTCCGCTCCCCTAGCGCTGTCGTCGCGCGGCTCCGGCCGCCCGGCTTTGCTCCTCCGGCCCGGCGCCGCCGGCCCATCTTGCCACCCCGGACGCCCCCGCCGGGCCGGAACGCCCGATTCGCCCCGGGGCCGGGTCCGCTCAGCCGCCCGAGCCGAGCGCTTCCCTGGTCCGGGCCACGTCCTCGTCGATCTTCTTCACGAGGTCGGCCGACGCCCCGAACCGCGCCTGGTCCCGCAACCGGGTGACGAAGTCCAGCGCGACGTGCTGGCCGTAGAAGTCCTCGTCGACGTCCAGCACGAACGCCTCGACGGTGCGCTCGCGGCCGGAGAACGTCGGGTTCGTGCCCACCGACACCGCCGCGCGCAGCCGCCGGCCCGGGTCGGACAGCCGGGTGAACCAGGCCGTGTAGACGCCGTCGGCGGGCACGGCGGCGAACCGCGCGGTGGACAGGTTGGCCGTCGGGTAGCCGAGGTCGTGGCCCCGGCCGTCGCCGCGGACGACGATGCCCTCCAGCCGGTGCGGCCTGCCGAGCGCGTCGGCCGCGGCCACCACGTCGCCGGCGTCGATGCACGAGCGGACGTAGGTCGAGGAGAAGGTGATGTCGTTGGCGCCGCGGTCGTCGTCGAGCGAACGGCCCTGCAGCTCCGCGCCGAAGGCGACGAACCCGAACCGGCGGCCGAGCTCGCGCAGCAGCGCGACGTTGCCCGCGGCCTTCGCCCCGAACGTGAAGTTGTCGCCGACCAGCACCGCCGCCGCGTGCAGCCGGTCGACCAGCACCTCGTGCACGAACTCGTGCGGGCTGAGCCGGGACAGCTCCAGGGTGAAGGGCAGCACGCAGAACACGTCCACGCCGAGCCCTTCGACCAGCTCGGCCTTGCGCCGCAGGGTGGTCAGCTGCGCGGGATGGCTGCCCGGGCGCAGCACCTCGGACGGATGCGGGTCGAAGGTGAGCACCACGCTGGGCACGCCGCGTTCGGCGGCCGCCGCCACGGTGCGCTTGATCAGTTCCTGGTGCCCGCGGTGCACGCCGTCGAACACGCCGATGGTGACCACGCACCGTCCCCAGCCGCCCGGGAGGTCCCCGAGCCCACGCCACCGCTGCACTGTTGTCAACTCTCCCCGAGCAAAGGTGCCTTTGCCCCCACCCTATGCGGGCAGGAGGACCACCACCGAGCGGGTCACTCCCTCGGCGTCGGAAGCCAGCGCGAGCACGTGGCCGTCCGGCGCGAACAGGCCGTACGTGCCGGTGATGCCCGCTGCCGGGATGCGCCTGCCGTACTGGACCGCCTTGGCGGTGGCGGCGTCGAGATCCCGGCGCGGGAAGGCGGCGGCGACGGCGGCGTCGAGGTCGAGGGAGAGTTCCGGTTTTTCTTCGAGCTGGTCGAGCGTGCGCGCACGGGCGAGCGTGAACGGCCCGACTGTGGTGCGGCGCAAGGCTTTCAGGTGCCCGCCGACGCCGAGCCCGGCGCCGAGATCGCGGGCGAGCGCGCGGACGTAGGTGCCGGACGAGCACTCGACGATCGCGTCGAGCTCGATCCGGTCGTCCTCGCGGCGGAGACCGAGAACGTCGAACCGGTGCACGGTCACCGGCCGCGGCGGGATGACGACGTCTTCGCCCGCGCGGACCCGGGCGTAGGCGCGCTTGCCGTCGATCTTGACCGCGGAGACGGCGCTGGGCACCTGCTGGATGTCGCCGGTCAGCGCGGCGATGCCGTCGGCGATCTGCTCGTCGGTGACGGCGGCGAGGGTTTCCGGCGCGGCGTCGGTTTCGGCCAACGGTTCGCCCTCTGCGTCGTCGGTGGTGGTGGACCGGCCGAGCGACAGGGTGGCGAGGTAGGTCTTGCGGTCGAGCGCGAGGTGGCCGAGGAGTTTGGTGGCGCGCTCGATGCCGAGCACGAGCACGCCGGTCGCCATCGGGTCGAGCGTGCCGGCGTGGCCGACCTTGCGGGTGCCCATGATCCGCCGCGCCCGCGCGACCACGTCGTGCGACGTCATCCCCGCCGGTTTGTCGACGATGAGCAGTCCGGGAGGCGGGGCGGGACGGGACGGTTTTTTCGGGCGAGACACGGCGGAAACCCTACCCAGGCCGGGGTTCGCGGCCGGCGCCCGGTTGGGGTGGGCGTGCGCGGGGGAAGGGGACGGCCTGGCTGGCGAGGACGGCCGGGTGGGGGCGGGCACGCGGGTGGGAGGTGCGGCCGGGGTGGGCGGCGAGAGCGCGCGGCTGGGGCGGCGAGAGTGCGGAGGGCGCGGGCGGCTTGGGCGACGGGCGCGGGCGGCGGGCTTGGGTGGGGGGCGCGGGCGGCTTGAGCAGGAACAGGCGGCGCGAGCCGGTGGCCCGGACAGGAACGAGCAGCGCGAGCCGGTGGCCCGGGCAGCAACGAGCAGCAGGAGCCGATGGCCCGGGCAGGAACGAGCAGCGGGAGCCGATGGCTCAGGCAGGAACGAGCAGCGGGAGCCGATGGCTCAGGCAGGAACGGGCAGCAGGAGCCGGTGGCCCGGGCAGGAACGAGCGGCGCGAGCCGATGGCTCAGGCGGCGGGAGCGGGTGGTGGGCGCGGGCGGCTTGGGTGGCGAGACGAGTCCGGGTTGGGTGCTGGCTCAGGCGGCCGCGGCCTCTTCCGGTGCGCGGTCCCAGCGGTGCCGCCGGATCCGGACCGGGACCTCCTCGCCGCGCGCCTCCGCGGCGAACACCTGGGCGCGCGCTCGCCGCCACCACACCAGCATCCGGGACGCGCCCAGTGCCAGCATGGCGACGACGACCAGCAGCGCGATCCGGAAGTTGCCGCCGGTCGCCTGGAGCAGGATGCCGATCAGCAGGGCGGTCACGGTGGTCGCGAGGAAGCCGCCGACGTTCACCACGCCGGTCGCGGTGCCTACGCGCGACAGCGGGTTGTAGTCGCGGGCGATGGCGAAGCCGATCATCGACGCGGGGCCGCCCAAGGTCAGGAAGGCGAACGCCGGGACGAGGACGCCTACCGGAATGTGGCCGTTCCAGCCGAGCAGCACCGCCCACACGAGTGCCGCGCCGACGAGGTAGCCGATGACCAGCGGCACGCGCAGCGCCGGGGCGCGGCCGATCACCGCGCCCAGCAGCGGGCCGCCTGCCATCGAGCCGAAGACGAAAACGGTCAGCAGTGCGCTCGCCGTCGCCGCGGGCAGGCCTTCTCCCTGCACCAGGAAAGGCACGCCCCACAACAGGGTCAGCACGTTCGGCGCGAACATCGTCGAGAAGTGCACCCAGAAACCCAGCCGGGTGCCAGGAGTCCGCCAGGCCAGTGTGACCTGACGGCCGAGTTCCGCCGGACGCACGGGTTCGCGCTTTCGTTCCGGCACGCCTTCCGGGGTGTCGCGGACGCGCAGGGCGACCGGAATCGAGTAGAGCACCGTCACCGCGCCGACGGCGAGGAAGGTGACTGTCCATCCTGGACCGTCGAGGAGCAGGGTGAGCGGGACTGTCGCGACGAGGTTGCCGATGTAGCCGACGCACGAGGTGAAGGACGCGAGCAGCGCGTACCGGTGGGCCGGGAAGTGCGCGGCGACGAGACGCAGGACGCTGACGAACGTGAGCGCGTCGCCGAGGCCGAGGACGGCGCGGGCCACCAGGCCGAGCGCGTAGGTGTCGGCGAGGCCGAGCAGCAGCTGGCCGGAGCCGAGGATCAGGACGGCGGCGGTGAGCACGCGGCGCGGGCCGTAGCGGTCGACCAGCACGCCGGTCGGGATCTGCATGGCCGCGTAGACGCCGACCTGCAGCACGGTGAAGATGCCGAGCGCGGCGGAGCCGACGCCGAAGCGTTCGGCCGCTTTCAGCCCGGCGACGCCGAACGAGGTGCGGTGGAAGACGGCGAGCAGGTACACCGTGACCGCGGTGAGCCAGATGAGCCAGGACCGGACAGGGGCGCGGCCGGCGGGCGTCAAGAGATCCTCCAGAGTGCGGGCGAGCGTCGGGACAGAGGAGGACGACGACGCTGCCGCCTCGATAGTTGTATCGCCTCAGCAACCTCGATACATAGCCGTAACCGGAGTGTGCTTCACCACAGGTCCACCTCGCCCCGGATCCCGACCACCGTCTCGCCGCCGACCCACACGTCGTCGCCGTCTCGTTCGACGTGCACCCGCCCGCGCCTGCCGAGCCGCGTGCCCTGCGCCGCGACGTACGACTCGGGCGCGATGCCCTCGCTGATCAGCCACTGGCCGAGTGCCGCGTTGAGGCTGCCGGTGACCGGGTCCTCGACGACGTCGCTGAACGCGCGGACCTCGAACGCCGTTTCGGAGCCGGCTGGCTGCGCACCGGCGACGCCCACCTTGAACGAGCCGAGCGCGCCGAAGTCCGGCTCGATCGCGAGGACGGCCGCCGCGTCGCGCAGCAGCAGCGCGACCCAGCCGGGGCCGTTGTCCGCCCAGCGCGCGTCGAGGACGTCGGCGTCGCCGAGGTGCAGTCCGCGCTTCACCGCGGCGAGATCCGCGTCGTCCACCGGGCCGCCGCGACGCAGCGGAGGCGCGGCGAACGCCAGCCGGTCGCCGTCGCGGCGCACCCGGACCAGCCCGGCCCCGCATTCCTGTGCGAGGTGCCCGGCCTTCGGCTCTCCCCCGGCGGCCAGCCACGCCCGCGCCGACCCGAGCGTCGGATGCCCGGCGAACGGCAGCTCGCCGTGCGGCGTGAAGATCCGCACGCGGTAGTCGGCGGCCGGATCGGACGGCTCCAGCAGGAACGTGGTCTCGCTGAGGTTCGTCCAGCGGGCGAACGCGGCCATCCGCTCGTCGGACAGCCCGTCCGCGCCGTGCACGACAGCGAGCGCGTTGCCGCGGGTGAGCTCGTCGGTGAAGACGTCGACCTGGGTGAACTTCGGCATGCGCCCACCCTCGCATCCGCCGGGCGAGGGCGGCGAGCGGGTTTCGCCGTTACGCCATCACGCCTCCCGCACCGCACCGACCACGGCCCACCGCCCGGACCGCCATCGCGCCACCACCGCCGCCAGCCGGAACACCATGAACAGCGACAATCCGCTCCAGATCCCGGTCAGCCCCCAGCCCAGCGCCAGCGAAAGCCAGATCAGCGGCAGGAACCCGAGCCCTGCGCTGACGAGCGTCGCGGTGCGGAGGAAGGCGGCGTCCCCGGCGCCGAGGAGGACGCCGTCGAGAGCGAACACCACACCCGCGATCGGTTGCAGCGCAACGAAGAACCACCAGGCGTGCGGGATTTCGCCGAGCACCCCCGGATCGGACGTGAACGCGTGCGGCAGGACGCTCCACAACGCCGCGAACAGCACGCCCAGGAAACAGCCGAAGACCAGGCCGTATCCGGTGATCTGCGTGGCCACCCCGCGCGCCTGCCGCGCCGCTCCCGCGCCGAGCGCCGCGCCGACGAGCGATTGGGCGGCGATCGCGACCGAATCGAGCACCAGGGACAGGAACGTCCAGAGCTGCAGGACCACCTGATGCGCCCCGACCGCCTCGGTCGAGGTGCGCGCGGCCACCGCGGCAGCGGACACGAAGCACGCCTGGAACGCGAAACTGCGCAGCACCAGGTCCCGGCCGAGACCCAGCTGTGCCCGCATCACCGGGAAATCCGGCCGCAGCGGCACTTTTTCCCGCACCAGCGCGGCGACGAACATCGACGCGGACACGACCTGCGCGACGACGTTCGCGATCGCCGACCCCTCCAGCCCGAGATCGGCGACGTACACGAGCACCGGGCACAACACCGCGGAGATTCCGTTGCCCGCCAGCACATAGCGCAGCGGACGGGTGGCGTCCTGCACGCCGCGCATCCAGCCGTTGCCCGCCATCGTGACGAGGATCAGCGGTGCCCCGAACAACGCGATGCGCAGCCAGGACACGGCCGCCGCGGCGATCTCGTCGCTGCCCGAAAGCGCGCGGGCGATCGGCCCGGCCAGCAGTTGCCCCGCGACGAGCAGCACCAGCCCGACCAGCACGGCGAGCCAGGTGGCCTGCACGCCTTCGCGGACCGCGTCCGAACGCCTGCCCGCGCCGTGCAGCCGCGCGGTGCGCGAGGTGGTGCCGTAGGACAGGAAGGTGAGCTGCGTGGAGACCTGCGACAGCACGACGCCGCCCAGCGCGAGGCCGGCGAGCGGCAACGCCCCGAGATGGCCGACGACGGCGGTGTCGACCAGCACGTAGAGCGGCTCGGCGGCGAGCACGCCGAGCGCGGGCACGGCGAGGCCGAACACTCGGCGGGGCGGGATGCGGTCACCGCTGACGGCGGTGGTCGTGGCGTTTTCGGACACGGGACGAGAGTAGCCACCGGGTCCGACAATTCCGGCGGACCGGAGGGCGGGGTTCACCGAGGCGGGTGCCGGGAGCCGGGGAATGCGGTTGCGGGGCAATGGGATTCTGCTGGGAGCGCGGTGGATTCCCGGGATGCGGGAGGGTTGTCCGGGCGGCTCGGCTTTGGCTGGGGGCATGCCTGGGAACACCGGCGGCGTTTCAGCAGGGCGGTTCGGCTTTTGGCTGCGAACACGCCGGTGAGTGGCGGCGTCCAGGGCAGGAACGCTCTCCCAGCTCGGCGTCGTCTGCGGGCGTGCCGGGCGGGCGCATCCGGAAGCCCGGCCGGGGGCAGTTTCCTTCGGGTCGGGAACCGGCCGCTCGACAGAAGCTGTGGTCGAGCGGCCAGCCCGGTCAGGCGTCGAGCCGGATCACCTTGGCCGCGCGCGGCGGACCGCCAGCGCCCCGGAGCGGGACGCATCTCCCGCGGACGGCTGTCGCAGGCCGCGGGATTCGGCATGCGGTCTCCAGGGGCGCTGGCGAACCCGCGCCAGACGCCCGGATCAGGAAGCCCGCAGCAGCGGCGCCCTCCCGAGCGCCTCCCGCAACCGGTCCAGCACCTCTTCCGCCGGACCCTCCGCGGTGCAGCCCGCCGCCATCCGGTGCCCTCCCCCGCCGAACTCCGCGGCAGCGGCGGACACATCGATGTCACCGGCCGAGCGCAACGAGACCGTCCACACTGGACCCGGACCGGCCTCCTTCAACACCGCCGCGACCCCGGCCTCCCGAGTCGCGCGTACGACATCGATCACCGACTCGACTTCTTCGAGCCGCACCGTCGCCGCCGCGGCCGCGCGCACTACCGTGTGGACGAAGCCGAATCCTTGTGCCGCTTCGGGTTCCAGACGTGCCTCGGACAGCACTGTCGCCAGCATGGGCAGCCACGCGAACGGATGGTCGTCGACGATCCGGCGGGCCACCTCGCCCGGGTCGGCTCCGGCTTCCAGGAGGCGGGCGGCGATCCGGTGCGTTTCGGGGCTGGCCCGGCGGAAGCCGCTGGTGTCGGTGACCACTCCGGCGTACAGGCAGCGCGCGGCGGCCGCGTCCAGGTCCACGCCCATCGCCTCGACGATGCGGGTGATCAGGATCGCCGTCGCTTCGGCGGTGTCGTCCACGACGTGATGGGTGCCGTAGCGGCCGTTCGTCGCGTGGTGGTCGACGACCAGGACCGAACCGCCCGCCTCGCGGACCGCGGCGACTCGCGGGGCGAGCCTGCCCAGGCGCGCCAGCGTCGGAGTGTCCAGGGCGACCAGCAGGCCGTCCGTCGGCGGGAGGTCGTCGACCGGGGTGATCAGGCCGTCGACGTCCAGCCAGGCCAGCGTTTCCGGGGCCTCGTCAGGCTCGCCGAAGGCGACCCGCACGCGCGCGCCCCGTTGATGCAGCACGTGGCCGAGCGCCAGCGCGCTGCCGAGGGCGTCGGCGTCGGGACGCACGTGTCCGAGCAGCGTCACGTCAGTGGCCCCGGCCAGCAGTGCGGCGGCGGCCTCGATGTCCTGTACCAGGGAAGCTGTCACGAAGTGTCACGCTACGCTCTGCGGGATGCCTGAGTACGTGATTCTCGTTCTGCCTTCCGCCAACCGCGTGTACGCCGCCTCGTCACCGGCGCTGCTGCGCGCCGAACTGGCGGCCTTCGGCGCTGGTCTTTCCGCCGAGGTGTCGGCGATCGAAGAGATCGAACTCGGCGGTGTCGGGTACGTGAAATTCGCCTGCGCGGCGCCGCTCGGCGAGCGCGACTTGGCGCTGCTGTCGAACCTGTCCTCGCTGTACGCCCTGTTCGAGCTGGGCGACGGCGTGCTGCGGCCGGTCGCCGTGCACCCGCTGGCGAAGGCGGACTCCGATCTGCTGACCATCCAGAAGTACCCGGGCAAGACCAACGAGCAGTTCACCAAGCTGCTGCTCAACCTCACCCTGCTGGCGACCGCGCGGCCCGCGGACTGGCCGGACCGGGAACTGCACGTGCTCGACCCCTTGTGCGGCCGCGGCACGACGCTCAACCAGGCCGTGATGTACGGCTTCGACGCGACCGGCCTCGACGTCGACGAGCGCGATTTCGAAGCGTACGAACAGTTCGTGAAAACGTGGCTGCGCACGAAGCGCGTGAAGCACACCGCGGAATCCGGGCAGCTGCGCCGCAACAAGGTCCGCCTCGGCCGCAGGCTGGACATCGAGTACGCGTTCGACAAGGACGCCTACAAGGCCGGCCGCACCCGGCGGCTCAGCTACCTCAACGCGGACACCCTGACCACCGACGAGGTCCTCCGGCCCGCGTCCGTGGACCTCATCGTGACCGACGCGCCGTACGGCGTGCAGCACGGCAGCCACCGCGACACCGGCCTGGCCCGCAGCCCGCGCGACTTGCTCGCGGCGGCGATCCCGGTGTGGAACCGGGTGCTGCGGCCCGGCGGGGCGATGGGGATCTCGTGGAACACGCACGTGCTGCCGCGCGAGGAACTGGTGGCGATCCTGGAACGGGCGGGGCTGGCGGTGCGGTCCGGCGGGCCGTACGAGGAGCTGGCGCACCGGGTGGATCAGGCGATCGTGCGCGATCTGGTGGTCGCCGGAAAGCCCGGCTGAATCGATCGGGGAATAGCGTTACCGGGCGCAAGAATTGTTCACCGAAATGAGTGAACGAGGGTTCGGCGCGAGCGAATTTCGCCGCTCATTCACCCCCCAGAGTTGACCGCTCGCCGAACGCGCGGACCGGAACTGGCACGGCAGCATCGAGGTCCGGCAGTCTCGGGCGAGAGATGGACACCACAGCGCAGCCACCCCCGGCCCTCCTCTCCGTACCCGCGGTTCCCCTGGCGACCTGCACTCCGGATCAGCTCGGCATCTTTCCCTTGGGCGACGACGGCCGGTACGGCCGCACGGCGCCGGAAACGACGATCTACTTCCCGCGGAAACACGATGCGGAACTGGAAACCGTCATCGCGGCGGCTGCGGGCGGGACGAGCCGGATGGCCATTCTTATCGGCGATCCAGCAACGGGGAAGAAACGTGCGCTGTGGGAGGCGATCCGCGCGAACGACGACGGGTCCTTCCTTCTCCGCCACTGGATGATCTGGCCAGGCCTCAGTCCCTGCACGCCGGAAGAGCTGCTGGCGAACGAGAGCGGGCTGGCTCCCTGGACGGTGGTGTGGCTTCCGGCCGCCGAGCGGTGCCTCTTGTCCGGCGACGCCGAACTCGACGACCGCGTCGCCCGCTGCCTGCGCACTCTTCTCGGCGACGAGACCCGCGCCCCCTGCCTGATCCTGATCACTCTGACCCGCGAGAGCTGGAAAACGCTCAACGCGCCGCCCGGCCGGAAACCGACGAGCCCGGACCGGCCCAACGTCCAGCTTCTCCTGCGGCAGGGAACTGTCATCCGGGTGGCCGAGTCCTTCACCAAGATCGAACTCGGTAAGGCGCGCGATTCTCCTGAACCGAGGCTGGCCGAAGCGGCGGCGAGCGCACCGGACGGCCGCGTGATTCAGACTCTCGTCGCCGAACCGGAACTTCACGCGCGGTACCGCGACGCGGGCCTGGAAGCTCGCGCGCTGCTGGACTTCCTGATCGCGGCCCGGCACGCCGGACACGGCCCATGGCTGCCGGAGGATCTTGTGCGCCGGGGCGCGCAGGCCGTTCTCGGAACCCATTCGCCCGATTCGGCCGAGTGGTTCGCCGAAGCGGTGAGCGAGCTGACCGAGCCGGTGCCCGGCGGGGCGGCGGTCTTGGTCCGGAAGTCCGGCGGCCCCGGCTCGACGGCGGACTCGTACGGCCTCGCGCCGTCGCTCGAGCGGCACCACGTGACCGGCGCGGCGAAGCTGGTTCTGCCGGACGACCGGGTATGGCCGGTGCTGCTGGAGCAGGCGGACCCGGAAAACTGTCTCGCGCTGGCGACAGAATGCGAAAAACGCCACCTGCTGGAATTGAGTGCTCGCTTCTACGCGAAGGCCGCCGAGAACGGATTCCCTCGCGCACGCATCCAACTCGCCGCGCTGCTGGCGAGAGCGGGCCGGATCGACGACGCGCTGAGCCAGTACGAAACGGTCGCGCGGACCAGCACCGATCCGGACGACGTGGAGAACGCCATAGGCGAAGGATCCAGGATGCTTTTCGCCGCCAAGCGGCCCAAAGACGTCATCGACTGGCTCGGCCCGCTCGTCGCCGAGGGAAACCTTTCCGCTGAAGTGCTGGTGGCGGTCGCGCACACCCAGCTCAACCAGTCGCACAAGGCGCTGGCCATCCATCGGCGGCTCGCCGAGAAGGGAGATCTACATTCGGCGGCGGTCGTGGCCGAAGGCATCGCGTTCCGGGAGGACTCGCCTCCGCGACCGCCGGGCCGTTCCCCGTTGACGCCGCAGGAGCGGGGCGAGGAACGAAGACGCCGGGAGGCCAAGCTCGGCGAAGCGGTGCGCTACCTGACCGGGCTCGGCGAACGCACCGGGCTCGACCTGCTGCCCATGATCACGGACCTGACAGTCGACGCGGCCGGCCCCGGCGCGGCGGTCGCCATGCTCTCGGCGGAAGCGACCGGGCACGGCCGGCACGACGCGTACCTTCTCGGCGCCCGCGTGCTGGCTTCGGCAGGCCAGCTGGAAGACGCGCTCGACTGGGTGGCGACCGCGCGGCAGTACGACGTTCCGGGCGCGCTGGCCGCCGCGGTGCGGATAAACCTGAGCGCGGGTCTGAAACCTGCCGCCCAGCAGCTCGCCTTCGCGTGCGCGGCCGAGGGCGACGCGGTGCCGCTGATCGCGGTCGGCGACGCTTACTCCGCCTCGGGTCTTCCCCGGAAGGCACTCGATTGCTACTACGAGGCCGCCGAACACGAACCTCGTGCGCTGGGCGCCGCCGCACTCGCTGCCGCCCGGCACGGTCTGCTGGACGACGCCGCCGGGTGCTACCGGAACGCTCAGCGAGCGGGCGACGCGCCGGACCCCGCGGAGATCGCCCTGCTGCTGTGCAGGTTCGGAGAATCCAGGAAAACCGAGGAATCTGAGTATTCCGAGCTGATCGCCGAAGCGCTGAAATGGTACGTCGGAACGGTTCCGCTGGCAGCTGGCGTGCTGGCCCCGGTCGCTCGGCATCTCACTGAGGCCTATGCCGGGAACCTGGTGGAGGCTTATCGCGCACGCAAGGATGTTTCGCACGCGCACGCGTTGCTCTGGGTCGCCGACGCGCTCGTCGAGGCCGACAGCCTCCGGCCCGACGGGACGGACCGGGCGACCGTGAGCGGGTCCGGGGTGGAACTCGCGTCGTCCGCTCTTCTGGTCGTGGCTTCCGGGCTCTATTCCGAAGCCGCCCATGCCGGGTCGGTGCTGGCCAGGGAGCGGGCGGTGCATCTTTTGCTGAAACGCCAAAGCTTCGCCGAGGCGATCCAGCTGCTCAGTTCCGAGAGCACTCGCACGTCCGCCCGGCTGCAAGGCCTGCGGGCGGAAACCCTTGCCGGGCTGGGAGAGCTGGACGAAGCGGAGCGGATGGTCGAGCAGCAGATCGCGGACGGCGATTTCAGTGCCGTGGCGGGCGTCGCCCGGGGGTTCCTCCTGCACGGCAATCTCGACACGGCACCGGAAAACCTCGGCCGGGCCCGGGAAAATCTCCGCACGGCCTGGGATCTCGCGGAGCGCGGGGTGCGCGGCGGCGACATCGAATCCCATGTCCTGCTGGCCGATCTCCGCCGCAACGCCCGCAAACCAGGCCGCGTCCTGGACCTCTACTGCACCGCGCTCGCCTACGGCCACCCGGGCGCGCGAACGCGCATCGACCATTGTCTCGCGTCCGCGGAAAACCCGGACTGGAATCACAAGCAGTTCCGGAAATACGGGCTCGACGCGCGGGGGGAAATCGCGGGAGGCTGGGCTGTTCCGGCCTTTCCCGAGGATGCGCGGTGAGAGGTGCACGGCATCGCCGGCTCCGGACGCTGGCTGTCGCGGCGACCGGAGCCGCCGGGGCGGTCTCGGCGCTGTGGTTCCTGCTCGGGCCGCTGGTGTCCTGGATCGCCGGCGCCGACGTCGCGCACCTCGCGGTCGCTGAGCGGGCAGCCGTCCTCAACGGCATTCGCGGGCAGATCGCCGGTTTTCTTACGCCGCTTGGCCTCGGCGTCCCGGTGTGGGTCGCGGTCCGGAAGCTTCTGCTCGACCGGGACAAGCAGGTCACCGACACCTACGCCACGGCGATCGGCCATCTCGCCGCAGAGCACCCTTCGACGCGAGCGGGCGGGGTCCGGACGCTGGAAAGAATGTACGAGGACTCGCCCCGCGACCGGGGCCGGATCGTCGAAACCCTGACGGACTTTCTCCGCAGCCATCGCGCGGCCGGCGAACCGCTGCCGATGGACGTCCGGGTCGCACTGCAGGCTCTCCGCGCTCACCCGCCGCCTCCGCGGACGCGGCTCGATCTCGTCCGCGTCCAGCTGCCGGGGGCGGAACTGCGGCTGGCCGATCTTCGTGCCGCGTGCTTCGCCGCGGCGAGGCTGCCTGGCGCGGACTTCACCGGGGCACGGCTCGACCGAGCCGATTTCTCCGCCGCGATCCTGACCTCGGCCCAGCTGGCGGGCGCGAACCTGTCCGGGGCGACGCTCGAGCACGCCCACTGCCGCCGCGCGGACCTGCGGGGCGCGGTGCTCGCGGGCGCCTGCCTCCGGGGCGCCGATCTGACCGAAGCCTCCCTGGCCCGCGCCGATCTCGGCAAGGCCGATCTGACCGGAGCGGTCTTGACGCGTGCGGACGTCTCCGGCGCGGTGTTCGCCGGCGCCGTCCTGTCCGGGGTCGACCTGACGTCCGTGCGCGGCCTCGGCCGGGACTCGCTGCGGCTGGCCGTCACGGATCCCGCGACGAAGCTGCCGCCGGACCTGGCTGCCGAGTAGCCCGCCGCTTCTCGCGCTCGATCGCTGTCCACGGCGTCGAGTAGTCGTGTTATCACTTGCATACACAACCCCGGCCACCCGAACCGGTGATCCGCTATTTCAGGCGCGGCCCGACGAACCGCAGCACCTCGGGCAGCACGCCCTTCCAGTACTCCTCGGTGTGCTCCCCCGGCGTGATCCGCGAGACCTCCGGCTTGGCTCCGCTGATCAGCTTCCGGTTGGCGGCCAGGAACGGATCCCCGTCGCCGCACCACACGCCGAGGCCGCGGGACGGGAGTTCGTCCAGGTGCCGCAGCGGTTCGGCGGCCGCCCAGTCGTCCTGCGCCGGGAAGACGTGCCGGGTCCGGGCCTCCGGCCAGGTGCGGAACAGCGCCGCGCTGCAGGTGGCCACTGCGGTCACATCGCGGCGGCGGCGGGCCAGGTTCAGTGCTCCGAAGCCGCCCATCGAGATGCCGAAGAGGCCGGTCATCGGGCGGAGCCCGGATTCGGACAGCCAGCCGGGGAGTTCGTCGGTGAGCATGCGGTGCGGGTCGTCGCCGTCCTCGGGCATCCAGTAGTGGCTGCCGTCGACCGCGACGACCGCGAACGCCGGGGTCCCGGACCGGACCGCGCCGGTGAGGGCCGCGGGCAGGTCCAGGTCCAGGAAGGTGCGGGCGGTGGACCCGCGGCCGTGCAATGCGACGCACACCGGCAGGCCGGTGCTGGGGACGCCCTCGGGCGTCACGAGCACTACGTCGACGTCCCGGCCGCGGGCCGCGGAGTGCCTGCGGTGGATCGTGACCGACGCTTTCAGGGGCGACGGGCTGGAGGCCGGGGCAGCCGAGGTCGGCGCAACCACCGGGGCGGAGCGCCCGGTGCAGGCGGAGACGAGCGCCGCGGCACTGCCGAGCAGCAGGCCGCGTCGCGTGACACCGGGCTTTGACCGCATCGTTTCAGCCGCGCGTCTCCTCTTCTGCTTGCTCCTCGTCCTCTTCGGTGCGAGGAGCCTTGTACGGGTCCGCTTCGCCCGCAGGCTGGGCTCCGGTCGCCCGGCGCGCCACCTCCGCGTCCGATTCGCGCGCCTTCGCGAGCAGTTCTTCGATGCGGCGGGCGTCGTCCGGGACGCTGTCCGCGACGAAGGTGAGCGTCGGGGTGTAGCGGACGCCGGTGCCCTGTCCCACCTTCGTGCGCAGGACGCCGCGTGCGGCCTCCAGCGCGGCGGCGGCGCTCGCGAAGTCCGGCTCCGCGTCGACGGTTTCGCCGAGCACCGTGTAGTACACCGTGGCGTCGTGCAGGTCCGCAGTGACGCGGGCGTCGGTGATGGTCACCGCGCCCAGTCGCGGGTCCTTGACGTCGTGTTCGATCGCCGAGGCCACGATCTGCGAGATCCGCTTGGCGAGCTTGCGTGCCCGAGCGGGATCGGCCATGGCTGAGGTCTCCTTCTCCGGATTTCCGGGTGCTAGTCGTCCGGGCCGAGCAGCCGGCGGCGCGCGGAAAGCAGTTCGAACTCCGGGCGTCCGGCCGCGAACCGCTCGCACGCGTCGAGCACGTCCCGGATGTGCTCGCCGTCGGGGGCGACCGCGGCGACGCCGATGAGCGCGCGCCGGTGCAGGTCCAGATGTCCCGCCTCGGCGACCGAGACGGAAAAGCGTTTCCGCAGTTCGGCCACCACGGGCCGCACCACGGATCGTTTCTGCTTCAACGAATGCACGTCGTCGAGCAGCAGGTCGAGCTCCAAGGCTCCGACAAACATAGGCAGCGAAGTTGTGCCGCGAGCGCGGTCCGGGGTGTGCGCTCGGCACACCCCGGACCGTTGGCTCACGCGCGGGGCTTCTCCCGCTGTTCGTAGGTCTCGATCACGTCGTCGACCTTGATGTCGCTGTACGAGCCCAGCGTGAGACCGCACTCGTACCCTTCCCGGACCTCGACCACGTCGTCCTTGAACCGGCGCAGCGAGTTGATCGGCAGGTTCTGCGCGACGACGTTGCCGTCGCGCAGGAGGCGGGCCTTGGCGTTGCGCCGGATCTCGCCGGACATGACCAGGCACCCCGCGATCGTGCCGATCTTGGAGGACTTGAAGACGTCCCGGACCTCGGCGCGGCCCAGTTCGACCTCTTCGTACTCCGGCTTGAGCATGCCCTTGAGAGCCTGCTCGATCTCCTCGATCGCCTGGTAGATGACCGTGTAGTAGCGCACGTCGACGCCCTCGCGGGTGGCCCGCTCGGTCGCCTTGCCCTGCGCCCGGACGTTGAACCCGAGGACGATCGCGTCGGACGCGGTCGCCAGGTCGATGTCCGATTCGGTCACGCCGCCGACGCCGCGGTGGACGACGTGCAGTTCGACGTCTTCGCCGACGTCCAGCTGCAGCAGCGCCGCTTCGAGCGCTTCGACGGTACCCGAGTTGTCGCCCTTGATGATCAGGTTGAGGCTGCTCGTCTCCTTCAAGGCGGAGTCGAGGTCCTCGAGGCTGACCCGCTTGCGGCGCGACGCGTTGAGCGCGTTGCGGGTGCGGGCGGAGCGGCGCTCGGCGATCTGCCGGGCGACGCGGTCCTCGTCGACCACCAGGAAGGTGTCGCCCGCTCCCGGCACCGAGGTGAACCCGATGACCTGGACCGGACGCGAGGGCAGCGCCTCGGTGACGTCCTCGTTGTGCTCGTCGACCATCCGGCGGACGCGGCCGTAGGCGTCGCCCGCCACGACCGAGTCGCCGACGCGCAGCGTGCCGCGCTGGACCAGGACGGTGGCCACCGGGCCGCGGCCGCGGTCGAGGTGCGCCTCGATCGCGACGCCCTGGGCCTCCATGTCCGGGTTGGCCCGCAGGTCCAGAGCCGCGTCCGCGGTCAGCAGGATCGCCTCGAGAAGCCCGTCGATGTTGATGTTCTCCCGCGCGGAGATCTCGACGAACATCGTGTCGCCGCCGTATTCCTCGGCGATGAGGTTGTACTCGGTGAGCTGCTGCCGGATCTTGTCCGGGTTCGCGCCCTCCTTGTCGATCTTGTTGATCGCGACCACGATCGGGGCCTTCGCGGCCTGCGCGTGGTTGATCGCCTCCACCGTCTGCGGCATGACGCCGTCGTCGGCCGCCACCACGATCACCGCGATGTCGGTCGAGTTCGCGCCTCGGGCACGCATGGCGGTGAACGCCTCGTGACCCGGGGTGTCGATGAAGGTGATCAGCCGCGGCACGCCTTCGAGCTCGGTCTCGATCTGGTAGGCGCCGATGTGCTGGGTGATCCCGCCGGCCTCGCTCTCGCGGACCTTCGTCTTGCGGATCGTGTCCAGCAGACGCGTCTTACCGTGGTCGACGTGACCCATGATGGTGACGACCGGCGGCCGGACCTGCAGGTCCTCCTCGCCGCCCTCGTCCTCGCCATAGGTGATGTCGAAGGTCTCCAGCAGCTCGCGGTCCTCCTCCTCGGGGGAGACGACCTGGACGACGTAGTTCATCTCGCCGCCGAGCAGCTCGAGGATGTCGTCCGACACGGACTGCGTCGCGGTGACCATCTCGCCGAGGTGGAAGAGCACCTGCACCAGCGAAGCCGGGTTGGCGTCGATCTTCTCGGCGAAGTCGGTCAGCGAAGCGCCGCGCGGCAGCCGGATCGTCTCGCCGCTGCCCTTGGGCAGGCGGACGCCGCCGACGCTGGGCGCCTGCATGTTGTCCATGTACTCCTGGCGCTTCTGCCGCTTCGACTTGCGGCCCTTGCGCGAGGGGCCGCCGGGACGGCCGAAGGCGCCTGCAGTGCCGCCGCGGCCGCCGGGGCCGCCACGACCGCCGCCGCCGCCGCGGAAACCGCCGCCGCCGGCCGGGGCGCCACCGCCGCCGCCCGGACGGAAGCCTCCGCCGCCACCGCCGCCGCCACCGGGACGGAAGCCGCCGCCACCGCCACCGCCGCCGGGGCCGCCGCGGAAGCCGCCGCCACCGCCGCCAGGACGACCGCCGCCGCCACCGGGACGACCGCCGCCGCCGGGGCCGCCTCGGCCGCCGGCCGGTCCGGCCGGACGGGCGCGGCCCGGCATCATGCCGGGGTTCGGGCGCGGGGGCATGTTGCCCGGGCTCGGCCGGGTGCCGCCGCCCTGTCCGCCGCCGGGACGCGGCGGACGCTCGCCGCCGCCCTGGCCGCCGCCGGGACGCGGGGGACGGTTGTCGCCGCCCTGGCCGGGACCCGGACGCGAGGCGGGCGGGCGCGGGGCCGGGGAACCGGATCCGACGCCGAACGGGTTGTTGCCGACCCGCGGGGTGCGCGGACCGGGCTTGGGACCGCCGGGCTTGGGGCCCTGCGGCTTGGGCGGCACGACCGAACCGGCGGACGACGAGTCCTGCTGCTTCGGGGCCGGCTTGGGCGCGGCGGGCTCGGCCTTGGCGGCCGGGACCTCCTGCGCCGGGGCCGGCTGGGCCGGTGCGGGCGGGCGCGGCCCGGGACGCGGGCCGCCGGGCTTCGGGCCCGGGGAGGCCGCGGGCTTCGCGGCCTGCGGGCCCGGCTTGACGGCCGGGGCCTGCTGCTGCGCCGGGGCCGGCTGGGCCGGAGCCTGCGCGGCGGCGCTCTGCTGCGGGGCGGGCGGCTTCGGGGCCGCCGGAGCGGGCCGCGGTCCCGGCGTGGGACCGGGCTTCTTCCCGCCCTTGGCGGGGTACGCGTCGCGGAGCCGGCGGGCGACGGGCGCCTCGACGGTGGACGACGCGGACTTCACGAACTCGCCCTGCTCCTTCAGCTTGGCGAGAACTTCTTTGCTGGTGATGCCGAGCTCCTTAGCGAGCTCGTGTACACGGGCCTTGCCTGGCACAGCTCTCCTCATCTAGGGGAGGCCAGGCGGGGACCCGCTGACCTCGTCCTTATCGTCGCGCGTTCATGGCTTCAGCTTCACGGCTGACTCATGACGGGTCGACCTGCTTCCTTGTATCTCGCGACCCCGGGTGTGTCCCGGCGTCGTTGTCTTCGGCGAACGCTGCGTGGTCGTGCAGCCCCGCGGTCTCGAGCGCGCCCTGGACCCGGAGAGCCCGGGGGAACGCCCGCTTCCGCTCGGCTTTGGCCAGGCAGCCCGTCCCGGGGTGCAGCCACGCACCCCGGCCCGGCAGCCGCCGACCTTCGTCGACGACCAGCCGCCCGTCTGCCGCGACCACGCGCAGCAGTTCGCCGGCCAAGCCCCGTTTCCGGCAGCCGACACACGTGCGCACCGGCGAATGCCGGTGGCGCGGGAGGTCGGGGGTGTCCCCAGTAGCCGTTCGCGGGTCTTGAACCCTTGTCGAGTCTAGCGCCTGCACCCTCAGTCGGCCGAACCGGTTGCCGCGGCGGGCCGCGCCTGGCCGGCGTGGTCTTGCTCACCCTCGCCCGGACCGGCGGGTTCGGCGGGGGCCGCGTCGCTGCGGATGTCGATCCGCCAGCCGGTGAGCCGGGCCGCGAGCCGGGCGTTCTGGCCTTCCTTGCCGATCGCGAGCGACAGCTGGAAGTCCGGGACGACGACCCTCGCCGTCTTGGCCCGCTCGTCCACGACACGTACCGAAACAACCTTCGCCGGCGACAATGCATTCCCGACGAACTTGGCCGGGTCGTCGGACCAGTCGATGATGTCGATCTTCTCGCCGGCCAGCTCGCTCATCACGTTGCGCACGCGCGCGCCCATCGGGCCGATGCAGGCGCCCTTGGCGTTGACGCCGGGGATGGTGGAGCGCACCGCGATCTTCGACCGGTGCCCCGGTTCGCGGGCGACCGCGGCGATCTCGACGGTGCCGTCGGCGATCTCCGGGACCTCCAGCGCGAACAGCTTGCGCACCAGGTTCGGGTGCGAGCGCGACAGCATGATCTGCGGGCCGCGGTTGCTGCGCGACACCCCGAACACGAACGCCTTGATCCGGGTGCCGTGCTCGTAGGACTCCCCCGCGACCTGTTCGGCCTGCGGCAGCACGCCCTCGGTGTCGCCGACCTGGATCACGACCATGCCGCGGGCGTTGGCGCGCGCGTCGCGCTGCACCACGCCGGCCACGATCTCGCCCTCCTTGGCGGAGAACTCGCCGTAGGTCTTCTCGTGCTCGGCGTCGCGCAGCCGCTGCAGGATGACCTGGCGGGCGGTGGTGGCGGCGATCCGGCCGAAGCCCTCGGGGGTGTCGTCCCACTCCTCGTCGACCTCGCCGTCGGCGGCGAGGGTGTGCGCGAGCACGCGGACGAGGCCGGTCTTGCGGTCGATGTCGATGCGGGCGTGCGGCTGGTGGCCCTCGGTGTGCTTGTACGCGGTGAGCAGCGCGGTCTCGATGGCCTCGATGACCGTGTCGAAGGGGATGTCCTTGTCCCGTTCGATCGCCCGCAGCGCGGCGATGTCCACGTTCACTTCGACTCCTCCTTCTTCTCGTTCTCATCCGCGGCGAGCGTTTTCAGTTCTTCCGCGGGCGGTTGCTTGAATTCGACTTCCACCACTGCCTTCGCGACGGATTGGTAGTGCACGTCCTTGATCCGGCCGTCGGTGAGCACGCGCGCGCTCTTCTCCCCTGCGTGTCCCACGCGGCCGAGGTAGGCGGGGCCTTCGACGGGCGTGATCTTGACGAGGCGGAAGCGGGCGCGCCGCCAGTGCCGCTGCTGGGTGAGCGGCCGGTCCAGGCCCGGCGAGGTGACCTCGAGCGTGTAGGCGCTCGCCAGCACGTGCTCGTTCTCGTCGAGGGCGGCCGAGACGGTGCGGCTGACCTCGGCGACCTCGTCCAGCCCGACGCCGTCGTCGGAGTCGACGACCACCTTCACCAGCTGTCGCCGTCCGGCTTGCTGCACCTCGAGCGAGTCGAGGTCGAAACCCGCGGTCGTGACGGCTTCGGCCACGATCGGCTCCAGCCGGCTGGCGAGTTCGTTGGGCACGTGGAGCACTCCTGTTCGGCCGTCGTGACGCGGGCTGGTCACGGCTGTGGTCGGTGAGGGTCAAGCTTATCCTGCGACCCGGCGGAGACGCGCGAGCGGCGGCGCACCCGGGCGGCCTGGCAGGATGGGCCGACGTGACCGCAGACCTCTCCCGGCGCGCCGTGCTGCGTCTGGGCGCACTGAGCGCCACTGTCGCCGCGGCTGTGCCGCTCGCCGCCTGCTCGGGCGGCTACGACGACGCCCCCGATCCGCTGGCCCCGCTGCTGGCGATGGCCGAGGCGGACGCCGCCGCGGCCAGGAAGCTGCCCTCCGGCGGCGACGCGGCCGGCCAGGTCGCCGACGCCAGAGCCGCGCAGGCGGCCGCGCTGAAGGCCGAGGTGGACCGGCTGAACCGGCCCAAGCAGGCGGCGAACGTCCCGCCCGCGCCCGCCGACCTGGGCGGGTTCAAGGACCGGCTGGCCGCCGCGCGCAAGCAGGCCGAGGATCTGGTGCCCGCGCTGCCGGCGTACCGGGCCGGGCTCGTCGCGTCGGTGGCCGCCGGATGCGCCGGGCTGCAGCGGATCGCGCCGGAACTCGGGCCAGGAGCCGACGCGAAGGCCGCGGCCGCACCGTCTTCGGTGCCGAAGGAAGCGGTGGACCCGCTGCAGAAGGCGCTGGCGGCCGAACACGCGTCGTTGTGGGTGTACGGGCTGGTGACGGCGTTCCTGCCGGGGGATTTCGGGGACGCGGTGAAGGCTGGCCGCGCGGAGCACACCGCACGGCGGGACGTGGTCACGCAGATGATCGCTTCGGCTTCGGCGACGCCGGTCGCGCCGGAAGCCGCGTACGTGCCGCCCAAGCCGGTGACGGACACTGCTTCGGCCGCGGCGCTGGTGGCCAGCGCGGAAGCGGACACGGCCGCGGCCTGGCTTGCCGTGCTCACGCATACCGACGATTCGGGGCTGCGCGGGATGGCGCTGCAGGCGTTGATCGCGGCGGCGCGGCGCGGAATGCCTTGGCGGCAGGAAGCGGGCCAGAAACCCGCGGCGGTGGCGTTGCCTGGGCAGCCCGCGTAAGGCTCCGCGGAACTGGCGGTTGCGTTGCCGGGCCAGCGTCAGCCCCAGCGACACGCGACGGTCGCCCTCCCCGGGCAGTCCGCATAGGAAAAGCGCGCACGCCCGGGCGAACCCGGGACGGCGCGCTTTCCGCGACGGTCAGCGGAGCTTGCCGGACAGTTTCAGCGCGTTCTTCGCGATCCGGGTGAGCAGCTGCTTGTCGTGGTGCCCGTAATAGAAGTCGGTGAGCACGATCGTCACCTCGGGGCCGTTGGCTTTCGACTCGTACGCGGCCTGGTCGCCGCTCAGCTTCGGGGCGTCGGTGTCGTGGAAGGTGCCGTCGCGGACCAGGTCGCTCACGTTGCCGGTGCCGTCCCGGTCGGTGAGCTGTTTCAGCTCGGTCGCCTTCGCCGCGTCCGGCATGGTCACCAGCACGACCGACACCAGCGCCTTCGCGTCCCCGGACTGCACCGTGTACAGCGCCCGCGCCAAGGACGTGCACGGGTTGTCCTGGAAGAACTTCTTCGCGCCCGAGTAGGCGTTGGCGGCGCAGTCGGTGGCTTTGACCGGGCCTTCGGCCAGTTTGTAGTCGAAGGCGGGCTTCGCCGTGGTCGCCGGGGGTTCGGCGACCGGCTCGTCCGGCGTGCTGTCGTGCCGGATCAGGTACCAGACGAGCCCGGCCACGAGGGCGATCGCCACGAGCCCGGCTCCCCGCAGCAGCAGGGCGCGGTTGCGCGGCGGCCCGGGCGGCGGCGGACCCGGGGGCGCGGCGGGCACGGCCGGGATCGGGGCCGTGTCCGAAGGGCCGCGGGTGCCGGGCGGACCGGGGTTGCCGGGGGTGAAGTGCGGAGGGGACACGCGAACACCGTAGTTCACCGCCTCCGCCCCGGTGACCCAGCCGTTCAGCCCAAGGCTGCCAGCACGCGTTCGACGTCGTCAGGGCCGTTGTAGAGGTGGAAACCGACGCGGACCCGCCCGTTGCGGACGCTGGCCACGATTCCGGCTTCGGCGAGCCGCGCCGGGTCGGCTTCCAGCGCCACGATCGCGCTTCCCTGCGGTTCCATCCCCGCGGCGGTGCGCAGGGAATCGGCCAGTCCGGCGTTGTGTTCGCGCACCGCGGCGAGGTCCAGTGACGCGAGGTAGTCGAACGCTTCCGCTGCGCCGACATGCGACAGCCACACCGGCGACAGGTCGAATCCGCACGCGTTTCCGGCCAGCCGCAGTGGCATTCCGTAGACCGAGGACCACGGATCGTCGCCGGCGTACCAGTTCGCGGCGACTGGCCGGGTCCGTTCGTGTGCCCTCGGGTGCACCGCGAGCCAGGCGCAGCCGCGCGGCGAGAACAGCCATTTGTAGCCCGCGCAGACGATCCAGTCCGCCCACGCGACGTCCAGCGGAAGCCAGCCCGCGGCTTGCGTGACGTCGATCAGGACCGGCACGCCGGCGGCTTCGGAGGCGGCCCGCAGCGCGGCGGTGTCCAGCAGCGCGCCGTCGGCGGACTGCGCGAGGCTGACCGCGACGAGGTCGTGGCCTTCGACGTGCTGCGCCAGCTTGGCGAGCGGCGCCTCGGTGACGTTCGCCCTTTGCGCGAACGGGAACGTGACACTGGTGAATTCGTTCTCGGCGACCAGGACGCGGGCGTCCGGGGCCAGCCCGGCGGCGACGTTCGCCGCCAGCTGGGACACCGACGCGCCGATCGCCACCCGCTCCGCCGCAACCCCGGCGAGCCGCGCGAATCCGCTGCGGGAACGGGAGACCGCCTCGTCGAAGTCCGACGGGGTGTCCTTGCCGGTGCGCCATCGGCTGACCGCGGCGTCGACCGCTTCGGCGACGGGCGCCGGCGGGATCCCGATGCTGGGCGTGTTGAGGTATCCGGCGGGGACAGCGAAGTCGGTGCTTCCTCCGAAGATCATGCGGCCCAGATTACGGGAGCAATGCCGTGACCTCACCGTATGACGGCGGCCGCACCGGCAGTTCCGTCTCTTCCCGGACTGAGTCCACTGTGGCCAGTGCGACGGAAAGCGCTACGCGGTAAGGCATCGAGCCGAGACTGACCCTCGCCACGCCCAGGGAGGCCAATTCGGAGAAAGTGGCTTTCCCGGGCAGGTGCAGGAGGTTCACCGGTACGTCGACCGCTTCGACCAGCTCCGTGACGTCGGCGGGACCGTGCAGGCCGGGGACGAACACGCAGTCGGCACCGGCGTCGGCGTACGCGCGGACCCGGGTGATGGCGTCCGCGACCGGGCCCGTGCCGAGCCAGTGGGTGTCGGTGCGGGCGTTGAGGAAGATGCCCGGAACTCGTTCGCGCACCTTGGCCAGCAGCGCGGCCTGGACGACGATCGGCGCGAGAGTGTCCGCGCGGCTGTCTTCCAGGTTGACGCCCACTGCCCCGGCGTCGGCCAGTTCCGCGACGAGGTCCGCCACCTCCCCGGGATCGGCGCTGAACCCGTCGGCGATGTCGACACTGACCAGAATGTCCAGCGGGGCCAGCGATTTCGCCAGTGCGACGGTCGCGGCCCGGGAGTCCGGCGCGCCGTCGGCGAGCCCGGCGGCGGCCGAGACGCCGAGGCTGGTGGTGCCGACTGCGGGATGACCCGCGGCGGCGAGCGCGGCGGCGAAACCGAACTCCCAGACGTTCGGCAGCAACAGAGGACGGCCCGGGACGTGCAGCGCGGCGAAGGAGGTCATGGCCGCCACAGTACGAGGTCCACGCTTCGGCGGCGGCCGAACTGTCGGTCAGCCCCCTCGGCTGACCGACAGCTCAGCCTCCGGAACCGCCGGCGAACGCCGCGCGCCTGCCCGCCACCGCCTTGCGCAGCGCCGGAACCACCGGTCCGGCGAGCTTCTCCAGTTCTTTCAGCCGGTCGGAATGGTCTCGCGCGTCCGACCGGGACATCCCGGTTCCGGAGGCCGCGGCCAGTGCTGCCAGCGCCGCGGCCGGGGCGTCCACTTCGGACAGCGGGGCGGTCAGGGCGTGCTCGAGCTGTGCGTGTGCGTCGCGGACTCGCGCGGGGTCGGAAGGGACCAAGACCTTGCGGTGCAAGATCGAGCTGCTGCCTTCTTCCAGCAATCCCGCCGCGGAGAGTTGCGTTTCCAGCGATTGCAGCGTGTCGTTCCTTCCGCGGCGCAGCAATGCCCGCCAGGAAGCCGGTTTGTGCGCGCGGAGGTCGGCGAGCAGATCGTCGAGCAGGAGGTCGCCGGTCGGGGCCGCGCCGGTCGGGTCGGCGTGGCCGCGCTGGTCGCGGAGGTTGCCGCGCAACGCCAGGTCGGTCACCGCGGCCGCGCGGACCAGCAGGGCCACGCGGGAACGGCGGGAGACCGGGCCGCCGTCCGGATCGCAGGCGAGGAAATACGCTCGCGCGGGCAAGGAGTCGCTCATTGTTTTTTCACCTCTGGCCAGATCGTTTCCCAGGATTGCTTACGCCCGGTGTACAGCCACATCAGACCGGGCACCACTTCAGTCACCGAAGAGAAGTACGGCCGCAGCAACGCCGGATCGAAGCCCGCGAAGAGCACGTTCCGCGCGGAATCCGGCGGCCGGTCGAAGTACCAGTATCCTCGGTGTCCACTGTAGACATCGGTGATCCCGTATCGCGGCCCGTAGTACTCCACGGCCGCGGCGAACGGATAGATTTCCCCGTATACCGCGGTTTCCCGGCGCACTGCCTCCGGCAACGACTGGTACGCCTGCCCGACGCCGTCCGCCAATTGCTGTTGCGCGGTCTCCCCGGCCGCGAACAGGGTGCCGAGCGGAAACGGCCCGAACGAGGTGGCTTTCATCGAAGCGGGCCACACCGGAAGCCCGGCCACCGTGACCGCGGCGGAAAGCGCGAACGCGATTCCGACCGGGATCTTCCACCAGCGCACCAGGTTTCGCCGGGAAAGCTCCGTCGCGGCGGCGGCGAACGGCAGTGAATACAGGCTCGTCAAATAGTACGAGCGGCCGTGCGTCACGACGATCACCGCCACGACGAGCAGCAAGGCCACCGCGAGATACCGGTACGGCACCAGGTCCGGCGAACGCAGCAGCCGCCACATCCCGTACAGCAGCGCCAGCACGCCGATTCCCATTCCCGCGCCGAGCAGGCCGTCGCGCGCGAAGGCGAGGTAGCCGGGGAATTCGGCTGCGACGACCTCGCCCATCTGCGTATAGGCCCAGCCGTGCGTGGCTTGCCAGAACAATGTCGGCAGAGTCGCCAAGACGGCGATCAACGCGCCTAGCCACAGTTTCGGCCGGGACACCAGCTGCCGCGGGCCGAGCACGAGCGCCGACACCAGCACCGCGCCCCACAGCGCGGGGATCAGGAATTTAGTCTGCAGCGACACCGCGGTGACGACTCCGGCCCAGACGAGCAGGCCGTCGCGCCGGGTCCGCGTCCAGCGCACGAGCAGGAACACCACGAGCGTCCAGAAGAACGGGTCCAGCGCGTACGTGGCCACCCAGTGGCTGATGATCATCAGCCCGGAAGTCGCGTACGCCCCGGCTGCCAGCACCTGCGCCCCGCGTCCGCCGCCGAGTTCGCGGGCGGTCAGCGCGGTCACGATGACCCCGGCGCCGGCCGCGAGCGCCATCGGCAGCCGCAGCGCGACCAGCGAACCGGGGAACCACTGGTCGAGCGTCCCGGCCAGCAGCGGGACGAGCGGCGGCTGGTCGAAATACCCCCAGGCCAGGTGATCTCGACCAGCCACGAGGAAGTACAGCTCGTCGAATCCGTGCGCGTACCGGCTGCTCGTCGCCACCAGCAGCGCGACGGCCGCCGCCGCGACCGCCAGCACGGGCAGCCGGGCGAACGGCGGCGCGGCTCGCGTTTCTTCGCTCGTCATGGCGTCGAGTCCACCGTGCCGGGCGGGTGCGGGGTAAGCGCGCTCGGTAGCGATTCGCAACGACGAAAGTGGATCGTTCCGGGCGCGGCCGCAACTTTCGGCGGTAGGCCGCCACCCGCCCGGTGCGAATCGGGCGCGAGCGGACCGCCGACCGGTTACCGTGGCCGGGTGACCAGCACGTCCCGCCACTGGCCGCGGTTGGCCGACTGGCTCTGGCTGGGCGGCGCCGCGCTGGTGTTCGCCTGTCTCGACTTCGGGCTTTTCCTCGCCTCCGAGCCCACCACCGGATTCCTCGGGCCATACGCGACACTCGTGCTGGAACTGGTCTGCGACGCGTCGCTGCTGCTCCTCGCGCGCTTCCCGAACGCCGTGGCCGGGCTGCTGATCGTCGCCTCGCTGGCGATGCTGGCGTCCGATCTTTTCTCCCCCGGGCTGCTCGTGCCCGTTCACCAGCCGACGCTGATGACCGTGCCGACGATCACGCCGATCGTGCTGGCGCAGCTGGTCCGGCAGCTGGACCGGCGGCGGCTGCTGTGGATCGCCGGGTTCCTGGCGCTGCTGGCGACGCGGCCGTGGAACCCGGCGTGGAACACGACGCCGTTCGGGCTGCTGAGCACCGCGCTGCCGGTGGCGATCTCGCTGTATTTCGAGGCGCGGCGGCAATTGCTGAGTTCGCTGCGGGACCGGGCCGAACGCGCGGAACGCGAGCAGCATCTGCTCGCCGAACAAGCGCTGGCGGCGGAGCGGCGGCGGCTGGCGAGCGAGATGCACGACGTCGTCACCCACCGGCTGAGCCTGATGGTGCTGCACGCCGGGGCGCTAGGCGTGACCTCGCCGGATCCGGCGGTGAAATCGGCCGCCGAGGACATCCGGCGCGAGGGCGCGCACGCGCTGGACGAACTGCGCGACCTGGTCGGCGTGCTGCGCAACGGGACCGGGATCGAGCCGCCAGTGCCGGATCCGCCGCTGCCGGGCGAGGTCGCGGACCTGGTCGCCGAATCGGTCGCGGTCGGCATCGCGACCGAGCTGTCGGTGACCGGCGACCGGACTTCGGTGTCGCCGACCGTCGCGCGCACCGCCTACCGCGTGGTGCAGGAAGCGCTGACCAACATCCGCAAGCACGCGCCGGGCTGCTCGGCGACGGTTTCGCTGCGCTACCACCCGGGAGGACTGGACGTGGCCGTCCTCAACACCCGGGCGACCCGGCCGCCGGACGAGACACTCGCGGGCAGCGGCTCCGGCGCGGGCCTGAGCGGGCTGCGCCAGCGGGTCGAACTCGTCGGCGGGACCTTCGAAGCGGGCCCGGCGCCCAGCGGCGGGTTCAAGATCAATGCGATACTGCCCGCCTACGTCCCGACCACGGAAGGTGCGGCCCGGTGATCACGGTCGTGGTGGCCGACGACGAGCCGATGGTGTGCGCGCACCTGCGCACGATCCTCGGTTCGGCCGGCGACATCGAGGTAGTCGCGCAGGCGCAGGACGGCGCGGAGGCGGTCGAGGAAGTGATCCGGCACCGGCCTTCGGTCGTGCTGATGGACCTGCGGATGCCCGGCGTGGACGGGCTCGCCGCGATCGAACGGATCTGCGCGCTGCCGGAGCCGCCCGCGGTCGTGGCGCTGACGACGTTCGACGCGGACACCTACGTCATCCGCGCGCTCCGCGCGGGCGCGGCCGGGTTCCTGGTGAAGTCGACGCCGCCGGAGGACTTGATCGGCCTCGTTCGCGTCGCCGCGGACGGGCACACCGTTCTTTCGCCGTCGGCCGCGCGCCGGTTGGTCGCGCTGTCGTCGGACGGCCACCGCCGCGACGACGAAGCCCGCCGCCGGACCGCCGGGCTGACCGAACGGGAGCGGGATGTGCTGGCCTGCCTTGGCGAAGGACTGTCCAATGCGGACATCGCCGGGCGGCTGCATCTGGCGGAGGCGACGGTGAAGAGCTATGTCTCGCGGATGCTGGTGAAGCTCGGCTGCGCGAACCGGACGCAGGCCGGGCTGCTCGCGCACGAGGCAGGGCTCGTCGGGCGTTAGCTATTTCAGCAGCGAGCCCAGCCGTTGCGCTGACGCCACCACCAACCGGCCCAGCTCGTCCGGGTCCGGGGCCTCGAACAACGACAGCCCGATGGCCGTGCCCGGGGCGTCGCGGCCGGTCGGCACCACCGCGGAAATCCCGGTGATCCCCGGCGCTATCTCCCCCACCGACACCGCGTAGCCCCGGGTCCGGGCGCGGGTGATCTCCTCGCGTTCGCCTTCCACCGGCGGTTCCGCCGAAAGCAGCGCGAGCCCGGCGGACCCGCGGCCGATCGGGTCCAGCTGGCCGCTGCGGAACGACACGTGCATCCGCGCCTGCCGCGGTTCCACGATCATCAGCATCCGCACCTGGTCGGCGTTTTCGCGGACGACCAGGTGCGCCGACGCGCGACCGGCGTCGGAAAGCTCCTCCAGCACCGGGCGCGCGAGCGTGCGCAGGTCCTGTTCCACCGGCTCGGCCAGCCGCACGAGACCGGTGCCGAGCGAGATCCGCTTGAACCGGTCGCGCCGGCAGAGGTGGTGCGCCTCCAGCGTGCGCACCAGCCGGTGCGCGACCGTGCGGTGCACGCCGATCCCGTCGGCGATCTCGGTCATCGTGAGCCCCTGCGGATGCTCCACCAGCAGCTCCAGCACTTGCAGCCCGTGGCTCAGCGTCTTCGACGTCCCCGAATCGGACACACGGCTCCCTTGACGACAGCTTGCCCGGCGACCTACTGTTCCTTCATATCGCACGGTGCGTGCGAATATAGCACGTTTGCCACTCCAGGCAACTACTCCGCGGACCGAGGTGGCCGAACATGAGCGAAGTCCCCGTCAAGGACGTGCTGGCGGTGCATCAGCTGTACGGCCGCCAGAGCCACGCCATCGACTCCGGGCAGGCCGCACGCTGGGCCGCCACGTTCACGCCGGACGGCGAGTTCGTCTCGCCCAGCTACCCCGAGCCCGCCGTCGGCACGGCCGCGCTGACCGCGTTCGCCGAGCGGTTCCACGCCGGGTGCGCCGAATCCGGCGAACGGCTGCGGCACGTGGTGTCCACAGTGGAAGTCCGGTTAGGACAGTCCGAGGACACGTTGCGAGCGCTGGCTTATCTGCAGATCGTCGGGACGCCGGAAGGCGGGTCCCCTCGGCTGCACCGGCTCACCGTGCTGGACGACGAACTCGTGCGCACCGCCGGCGGCTGGCGCGTGCGCCGCCGCACCGTGCACCGCGAGCCCTGAGAAACAACGAGGAGAAAACCCAGATGACCACTCTCGAGCCCACCGGCCCCGGCCGGGTGCTGCACCAGCCCGCGACCGCGCGGTACCCGGAGATGCCGGGCAAGGTCGCCGTGGTCACCGGCGCGGCCCGCGGCATGGGCGCGCGGTTCGCCGCCGGTCTCGCCACCCGCGGGGTGCACGTGGTCGGCGGCGATCTCGACGCCGCCGCGATGACCGCCACCGCCGACGAGCTGACCGCCGCGCTGGCCGCGGAGTCCCTTGAGGACAAGCCGGGCCGGATCGTCGCGTCCGCTTTGGACGTCACGCGCGCGGAGGACCACGTCGCGCTCGCCCAGCGCGCGATCGACGAGTTCGGCCGCATCGACTTCTGGGTCAACAACGCCGGGATCTTCCCGTACGCCGAGGTTCCGGACATCACCCCGGAGCAGATCCGCTCGACGCTTTCGGTGAACGTCGAAGGCGTGCTGTTCGGTGCGCAGGCCGCGGCCGCGCGGATGGAACCGGGTAGCGCGATCGTCAACATGGCGTCGGTGTCCGCGGTCCGCGTGCGCAAGGGCCGCGCGGCGTACTGCAGTTCCAAGGCGGCGGTCGCGCACCTCACCGAATCGCTCGCGGTGGAGCTCGGCGACCAGGGCATCCGGGTCAACGCCATCGCCCCGGGCTACATCGACACCGAGATGACCCGCTGGATCCAGGACGACGCTCCCGCACTGGCGAAGGCGCTCGACGCGGTGCCGCTGCACCGGATCGGCTCACCGGAAGAAGTGTGCAGCGTGCTGCTGTTCCTGCTTTCGGACAGCTCGCGATACGTGACCGGGCACAGCCTCGCGGTCGACGGCGGCTCCCGGCATGTCTGACGCCACCGAAGCCGTGCGCTACCCGGACGTCGTGCTCGTGACGGGCGCGGCGAACGGGATGGGCGCACAGCACGCCCGCGCGCTCGGCGAACGCGGCGTGCACGTCTGCGTCGCGGATTTCGCCGGTGCGGACGAGATCGCGGACGAGATCCGCGCGGCGGGCGGTGCGGCGACACCGTACACAATGGACGTCGTCGAACCAGCGCAGTGGGCTCGGGTGCTCGACCGGATCCGCGCCGAGCACGGCACGCTCGGCGGGCTCGTGAACAACGCCGGGATCTCGCGGCGGCTCGAATTCCAGGACACCACCGCCGAGGTCTGGGACCGGGTGCTGGCGGTGAACCTTTCCGGGCCGTTCCACGGGATGCGCGCGGCCGCGCCGCTGATGCGCGATTCCGGCGGCGGTTCGATCGTGAACATCTCGTCGATCTCCGGTCAGATCGGCTACTTCTCCCCCGCCTACTCGGCGAGCAAATGGGGGCTGACCGGACTGTCGAAGTCCGCCGCGGGCAATTTCGCGAAGTGGCGGATCCGGGTCAACTCCGTCCATCCCGGACTGGTCGACACCGGGCTGCTGGCCGGAGCGGACGCGTTCGTCAAGTCCGCTGTGGACAGTGTGCCCGCCGGAAGAATGGCCGAGCCCGAGGAAATCACCGACACGGTGCTGTTCCTGCTGTCGGACCGGTCCACCTACTTGACCGGAAGCGAGGTCACCGTGGACGGCGGTCTCGTCTCCAACGGTCTCTACCATCGCATTCTCGCCGAAACCGGAGGTGATCTGGGATGAGCGTCGACATGGACGTCGTGGTGATCGGCGGGGGCGGCGCGGGTCTGGCCGCGGCGGTGTCCGCGGCCGAGCACGGCGCCTCGGTGATGCTGTTCGAATCGGAGAAGGAACTCGGCGGCTCGACCCAGCTGTCCGCGGGAATGCTCACCGCCGCGGGCACGAGCGTCCAGCGCGAACTGGGCGTCGAGGACACGCCGGAGCGGTTCTTCCAGCACTACCTCGACCTCAACCAGTGGCAGCTGAAACCCGGCCTGCTCAAGACTTTCTGCCGCGAGGCCGGTCCAGCCGTCGAATGGCTGATCGGGCTCGGCGCGGAAATCCCGGCGAAGGTGTCGCACGACGCGCACACGCCGGGATTGACGCGGGCGGGCGTCGAGGACGTCTGGCGCGGGCATGTGCCGAAGGACCAGGGTTACGGCCTCGTCCAGGTGCTCGACCGCGCGCGCCGTCGCGTCGGGGCCGAGGCGGTGTTGAACACCCGGGTCGAGCGGCTGCTCGTGGAGGACGGCCGGGTCGCCGGCGTGGTCGCCGACGGCATCGAGGTCCGCGCGAATTCGGTGATCGTGACCAGCGGCGGGTTCGCCCAGGACCCCGCCCTGCGCTCGCGGTACTACCCGGACGCGGACGCGGCGGGCGAGGATCTGTTCGTCGTCGCCGCGCCCGGCTCCCGAGGCGACCACTTCGCGTTCGGCGAGCAGGTGTCCGCCTCGATCACCGGCGAAGGCTGGGGACTTCTGCTGCCCACCGCGTATTTCCAGCGCCTGCATCACTGGCAGTCCGGTTTCCCGCCGCGCTCCCGCGTGCTGGTCAACAAGCACGGCCGCCGGTTCATGGACGAGGACGCGTCGTACGCGGTGTCCAGCGGCATCATCTCCGCGCAAGACGGTCCAGTGTGGATGGTCTTCGACGACCAGGCCCGCCGCGACCTCCCGCCGGGCTACGCACATTGGAACGCCGAGCACGTACTGTCCGAAGCGGACGCTGGCCGCACCCTGCGCGCTAACACGCTGGAAGAACTGGCGGGCAAGATGAACGTGCCCGCCGACGCTCTCCGGGCCACTGTGGACAGATGGAACACCCAGCTCCCCACCGGCGAGGACCCGGAGTTCCTGCGGCACGAAACCTTGTCCGCCAAGGGATCGGCCGAACCGCCCGCGAAGATCGCCACCGGACCGTTCTTCGCCGCCCGCACGCTGCCCGCCGAACTGGTCTGCACGCACGCCGGGCTGGAGATCGACTCCAGCGCCGCCGTGCTCGACGTCCGCGGCGACCGCGTGCCCGGGCTGTTCGCCGCGGGCGAGGCCGGGGCCGGAGTGCTCGGCTTCCGCTACGTCGGCGGCGGCAACGCGGTCGCCAACGCCGTCACCATGGGCCGCATCGCCGGTCGCTCCGCCGCTGCTTGATCTTTCAGAGTTACTGCTCACCGTCGAGGAGAACCCATGTCCGTCCCCGCCGCAGCCGCCACCACGGCGGACTCCCCGCTGGCCAGACGCACCGTCCGCAAGGTCGGCTTCCGCGTCATGCCGATCGTCCTGCTGCTCTACATCTTCAACTACATGGACCGGGCGAACATCGGCTACGCCCAGCTCGGCATGGCCAAAGAGCTCACCATCACGGCCGCGACCTTCGGCGTCGCGTCGGCGATCTTCTTCCTCGCCTACGTGGTGTTCGAGGTCCCGAGCAACATGATCATGAAGAAGGTCGGGGCCCGGCTGTGGCTCAGCCGGATCGCGGTCAGCTGGGGGGTCGTGACCGTGCTGACCGGGTTCGTCGCGAGCGTCACGCACCTGATGATCGCGCGGATCCTGCTCGGCATCGCCGAGGCCGGGCTGTTCCCCGGGCTGTTGCTGTACTTGACCTTCTGGTTCCGCGGCAAGGAACGCGGCCGGGCCATCGCGACGCTCGCGCTGGCGCAGCCGATCGCGCTGATCCTCGGCAGCCTCTTCGGCGGCTGGATCCTCGACCACGTGCACTGGTTCGGCATGAGCAGCTGGCAGTGGGTGTTCATCCTGCAGGGCGCGCCCGCGGTGCTGATCGGCCTGCTGACCTTCTTCTATCTGCCGAACAAGCCCGCCGACGCGAAGTTCCTGACCGCCGAGGAAAGCTCCTGGCTGCAGGCTGAGATCGACCGCGAGTACGTGCCCGAGGAGAAGGAAACGTTCCTCGGCCAGCTGCGCGCGGTGCGCGACGGCAAGGTCCTGCTGCTGGCGATCTCCAACCTCTTCATCGCCTGCGGCCTGTACGGGCTCACGTTCTTCCTCCCGCTGATCGTGAAACAGCTCGACCCGAAGTACTCGTCGACCAACATCGGCCTGCTCGGCGCGATCCCGTACGTGGTCGGCGCGGCCGGCATGCTCCTGCTGGCCCGCAACTCCGACCGCACCGGCGAGCGCAAGGGCCACGTGATCGCCACCGTGCTGGTGGCGGCGATCGGGTTCTTCGGCGCGATCCAGTTCAAGACGGTTCCGGCGTTGTCGCTGATCAGCCTGTCGCTGGCGGCGATCGGCGTGCTCGGCTACCTCGCGCCGTACTGGGCGATGGCCGCGCGCGTGCTGTCGAAGGAGCACACGGCGGTCGGGCTGGCCGCGATCAACTCGATCGCCGCGCTCGGCGGGTTCTTCGGGCCTTACGCGATCGGGCTCGCGGCCACCGAGACCGACGTGACGGTCGGGCTGTACTTCCCGATCGGCTGCCTGGTCGTCGCGGCGGCGATGCTGGCGTTCCTGAAGGTGCCGCGCGACGCGGGCGCCCGGCTGGCTCGTCCGGTGAAGTAGTTTCGAGTTTGATTATCCCGGCGGCGCGGGTACCGTGCTGGTCATGCAGGACCCCGCCGCGCCGCCGGACCCGGACTCGCTCGACTTCTGGTCGTTCATCGCGCTGGCCAACCGCAGGCTCGCGGACGAGTTCGGGTTCCGCCACCAGCTGGCGACCGAGGTGCTGCTGACGCTGAACCGGGCGTCGAACCTGGTGACCTACGATCTCGAATCCGCCGTGCACCGGCCGCGCGGGCGGTCCTGGTCGGCGTTCCGGCTGCTGTTCGTGGTGTGGCTCGCCGGACCGCTCGAACCGTCCGCCGCCGCGCGGCTGACCGGGATGAGCCGGGCGGCCGTCTCGAATCTGGCGAAAACCCTGGTCAGCGAGGGGCTGCTGACGCGGACGCCGGGCGAGACCGACGGCCGCTCGGTGCGGCTGTCGCTGACCGGGGCCGGGCACGCCGAGATGCTCGAGGTGTTCGAGGCGCAGAACGAACGCGAGGCCGGGTGGGTCGAGGTGCTCACCGAGGCCGAGCAGCGCGTGCTGGTGATGCTGCTGGACAAGCTCATCTCCGGCCGGGCCGGGTTCGCCACCCGGCGCTGACCCCTTTCCCCTGGCCAGCCAGTGGACTACGCTGGCCACAAAGTAGTACATACTTTAATCACTTCGCGCCGAGGAGGCGACCCATGGCCTACTACCGCAGCGCGGGCAGCATCCCGCCTAAGCGGCATACCCAGCACCGCACGCCCGAAGGCGGGCTCTATTCCGAGGAACTGATGGGCGAGGAAGGCTTTTCCTCCGACTCGTCGCTGCTCTACCACCGCGGCATCCCGTCCGCGATCGTGGACGCGACGCCATGGGAGCTGCCGGACCAGACGCTCACCGAAAACCGGCCGCTCAAGCCACTGCACCTCAAGCTGCACACGCTGTTCCCGGGCGAAGAATGGAAGAGCGCGGACGTCGTCACCAGCCGCCGCCTGGTGCTCGGCAACGGCGACGTGCGGATCTCCTACGTCGCCGCCGGCGAGGCTTCTCCGTTGTACCGCAACGCGATCGGCGACGAATGCGTGTACGTCGAGTCCGGCGAAGCGGTCGTCGAGACAGTCTTCGGCGCGTTGCCCGCCCGCACCGGCGACTACGTCATCCTCCCCCGCGCCACCACGCACCGCTGGGTGCCGAAGGGCACGGAACCGTTGCGCGCCTATGTGATCGAGGCGAATTCGCACATCGCGCCCCCGAAGCGCTACCTGTCGCGCTACGGCCAACTGCTGGAGCACGCGCCCTACTGCGAGCGCGACCTGCACGGCCCGGCCGAGCCGTTGGTCGTCGAGGGCACCGACGTCGAGGTGCTGGTGAAGCACCGCGGCTCGCGGGGCGTCGTCGGCACGCGTTACGTGTACCCGACGCACCCGTTCGACGTGGTCGGCTGGGACGGCTGCCTCTACCCGTACACGTTCAACATCTCCGACTTCGAACCCATCACCGGCCGCGTGCACCAGCCGCCGCCCGTGCACCAGGTGTTCGAGGGCAACAACTTCGTCATCTGCAATTTCGTGCCGCGCAAGGTCGACTACCACCCGCTGGCGGTCCCGGTGCCGTACTACCACTCCAATGTGGACTCCGACGAGGTGATGTTCTACTGCGGCGGGAACTACGAGGCGCGCAAGGGCTCCGGCATCGGCCAGGGCTCGATCAGCCTGCACCCCGGCGGGCACAGCCACGGCCCGCAGCCGGGCGCGGTGGAGCGTTCCCTCGGCGCGGAGTTCTTCGACGAGCTGGCCGTCATGGTCGACACGTTCCGCCCGCTGGAGATCGGTGAGGGCGGGCACGCGAGCGACGACCCCGGCTACGCCTGGACCTGGGCGGGACGGGGACCGCAGTCGTGACTGACGCATTGACCCGAGGCTTGCTGGACGACGCCGCGGTCTTCCCGCCCGGCCTCGCCCCGCTGCCGGACGCCGTCGCCGCGCACGACCGGCACACCGCTTCGGCGTACGCCGCGATGGTCGGCCCGCTGGTCGTCGCCGCGTCCGGGCTGGCTGAACTCGCCGAGGTCGTCGCGGGCCGGGAAACCATCCTGCCGCTCACCGTGACGCTGCCCGCCGGTCCGGCCGTGATCCCCAACGTGCTCAAGGCTGTCGACGGCCTGCCGGTGTCGGTCGAATCGCTGGAAATCGCGGTGCCGCAAGGAATGAGCGTCGCCGAGTTTCTGTCCGCAGTGGACGGTTGCCCGGTTCCGGTCGCCGTGGAAATCCCGCGCGACGAACGCCGGATTCCGTTGCTGCAAGCGCTTTCCGGCACCCCGCACAAGGCGAAGTTCCGCACCGGCGGCACGTCGGCGGAGTACTACCCGGACGAAGCCGAACTCGCCGCCGCGATCCGCGCGTCCGTCGAGGCGGGCGTGCCGTTCAAGGCCACCGCGGGCCTGCACCACGCGATCCGCAACACCGACCCCGAGACGGGTTTCGAACAGCACGGATTCCTCAATCTCCTGCTCGCCGCCGAAGCGGTCGACCGCGGTGCCGAGGACGAGGAAGTCGTTGCCCTGCTTGCCGAACGCGACGCCGCCGCGGTCGCCGACCGGATCCGCGCGCTGACCCCGGAACGCCTGGCCGCGGCCCGCGCTCGTTTCACCTCGTTCGGCACCTGCAGCATCACCGACCCGCTCACCGAACTGACAGACCTAGGCCTGATCGGAGCCCCCGCATGACCGTGCTCGACATCCCCGCCGGCTCCCCCTTCGGCGTCGAAAACCTGCCGTACGGCGTGTTCTCGGCGGGCGGCGGCAGCCCGCGAGTGGGCGTGCGTGTGGGCGAGCACGTGCTGGACCTGTCGATCGCCCTTGGCGACGCGGTCTTCGCCGAGCCGACGCTCAACGCCTTCATGGCGCAGGGCTACGACCGCTGGGTCGAGGTCCGCACGCGGCTGCAAACACTGGTGACCGGGGAGGTGCCCGCCGAAGCGGTGCACGCGGTCGCCGACGTCACGCTGCACCTGCCCATCGAAGTCGCCGACTATGTGGACTTCTACGCCTCGGAACACCACGCGTCGAACGTCGGCCGCCTGTTCCGCCCTGACGCGGAACCGTTGCTGCCCAACTGGAAACACCTCCCGGTCGGCTACCACGGCCGCTCCGGCACGGTCTACGTGTCCGGCACCGACGTGGTCCGCCCGAGCGGCCAGCGCAAGGGCGAGAACGGCCCGGTGTTCGGCCCGAGCACCCGCCTGGACATCGAGGCGGAACTGGGCTTCGTCGTCGGCGCGGGCACGCCCGCCAACACCCCGATCCCGCCGGACGACTTCGCCCGGCACGTGTTCGGCGCGGTCCTGCTGAACGACTGGTCGGCCCGCGACATCCAGGCCTGGGAGTACGTGCCGCTGGGCCCGAACCTGGGCAAGAGCTTCGCCACGTCGATCTCGCCGTGGGTGGTCCCGGTGCTGGCGCTGGCCGAAGCCCGGGTGCCGCTGCCCGGCCAGACGTCCCCGGAACCGCTGCCCTACCTGCGAGAATCGTCGCCGTGGGGCCTGGACATCACCCTGGCCGTGGAATGGAACGGCCAGGAAGTGGCCCGCCCGCCGTACCGCGAGATGTACTGGTCCCCCGCCCAGATGCTGGCCCACCTGACCGTCAACGGAGCCTCCGCCCGCACCGGCGACCTCTACGGCTCCGGCACCATCTCCGGCAAGGAACCGTCCGAACGCGGCTCATTCCTGGAACTCTCCTGGGGCGGCCGAGACCCCCTGACCGTCAACGGCGAGCAACGCACCTTCCTGCAAGACGGCGACGAGGTCGCCATCACCGGCACCGCCACCACCCACAGCGGCGCGCAACTGGGCTTCGGCGAAGTCCGAGGCCGCATCCTCCCCGCCCGGTAACCAGCCCAACATCCGTGAGGGGAACCCTGAGGGAATCTGATTCCCTCAGGGTTCCCCTCACAGACCTCTCGCGCCCCCGCGCACCCCACCGCAGCCCGCGCACCCCACTCACCAAGGCACCCACACCCCCCGCGCACCCCACCGCAGCCCGCGCACCCAACTCACCAAGGCACCCACACCTCCCCCGCACCCCGATACGAAGCCAAAAACACGGCGCGGGGGGGGGGGGGGGGGGGGGCGCACCTCCTCATCACCCCCACCCCCACACCCGTCTCCTCCTCCCCCCCTCTCTG
>NZ_JBVJOE010000004.1:366439-770999 GCF_055583325.1 Amycolatopsis sp. NPDC104775 | reverse complement strand
CCGAACACCCAAAAGAAAAAAAAGAAGAAGGGTGCCCCTCCCCCTCTCCCCCCCCCCCCCCCCCCCCCCCCCCCCCCCCCCCCCCGCGCCGTCGTCACAATCCAGCTTCGGGGTGCCCCCACCGAGGCCCACGCGCAATGTCGCCCCCAGGCGACGAGCAGACCCCCCACCTACTCCGCGACCGGCGCCCCAGTCTTCTCCCGAACTTCCTCCAGAGAAACCCCAGGCGCCAACTCCACCACCTTCAACCCATCCTCAGTAACATCCAACACAGCCAAATTGGTGATAATCCGATTCACCACTCCAGCCCCGGTCAACGGCAACGTGCACTTCTCGACAATCTTCGGCGTCCCGTCCTTGGCCGTGTGGTCCGTAATAATCACCACCCGACGAGCCCCAGCGACGAGATCCATCGCCCCGCCCATCCCCTTGACCAGCGCCCCGGGCACAGTCCAGTTGGCCAGATCCCCATTGGCCCCCACCTGCAACGCCCCGAGCAGCGCCAGGTCGATATGCCCGCCGCGGATCATCGCGAACGACTCCGCGGAATCGAACAAACTGGCCCCAGGCTGCAACGTCACCGTCTGCTTCCCGGCGTTCACCAGGTCCGGGTCCTCCTCCCCCTCCCAGGGAAACGGCCCCAGCCCGAGAATCCCGTTCTCGCTGTGCAACGTCACCTGCACACCGTCCGGAATATGATTGGCCACCTGCGTAGGAATCCCGATCCCGAGGTTCACGTAATCGCCGTCCCGCAGTTCGCGAGCGCCGATCGTGGCCATTTCGTCCCGACTCCAGCTCACGCCGACGCCTCCTCGCGCACGCGCACAGTCCGCTTCTCGATCTGCTTTTCCCGCTCGGTCGCCTGGATCAGCCGCTGGATGTAGATCCCCGGCGTGATGATCCGCTCCGGGTCGAGGTAGTCGTCCGAGATCTGCTCGGCCTCGGCGATCGTGACCTTGCCGCAGGTCGCGACGAGCGGGTTGAAGTTCCGCGAGGCGTAGCGGTAGATCAGGTTCCCGGCCGGGTCCGCGACGTAGGCGTGCACCAAAGAAAGGTCCGCGACGATCCCGCGTTCCTGCACGTAGGTGACCCCGTCGAACTCGGCGTGCGGCTTGCCCTCGGCGATCGGCGTGCCGACCCCGGACTTGGTGTAGAACGCCGGGATGCCCGCGCCGCCGGCCCGCATCCGCTCGGCGAGCGTCCCCTGCGGGGTGAACTCGACCTCGACGGTGCCGTCGAGGTACTGCTGCGCGAACAGCTTGTTCTCGCCCACGTACGACGCGATCACCCGGCGCACCTGCCGGTTGTCGAGCAGAATGCCGAGCCCGGCCCCGTCGACTCCCATGTTGTTCGAGACGATCGTCAGATCGCGCACGCCCGAGTCCCGGACCGCCTCGATGAGGTCGTTCGGGTTCCCGGTGAGGCCGAAGCCCCCGACCGCGATCGTCAGCCCGTCCTCGAGCAGCCCGTCGAGGGCCTCCGCGGCGCTGCGGTACTTCGTCGGCACGGCATCCTCTCCACTTCGTCCGGTGAGTGGTCAGTCCCCGCATACAACCCAGCGCGGCCGAAACGGGTCAACCGACACGCCGGGATCCCCGGCAAACCTCTCGCGCACCGAACACCCGCGCCCGATGCGTTCACTGAGCGGACGTACCCTCGACTCCGTGCCCTCCTCGCCTCCCGACCACGTAGTCGGACGCGTGTCCGCGGTCCTGCGCGCATTGTCCACCTACCGCGACGGAGCGTCGACCTCTCAGCTGGCGCGCCAGTGCGGCCTGGCCCGGCCGACGGTGCACCGGCTGCTCGCGTCGCTGGCCGCCGAGGGCTACGTCGACCGCGACCGGCAGAGCGGCCGCTGGTACCTGGGCCCGGAGCTGTACCTGCTGGGCGAGGCGGCCGCCCCGCGCTACGACGTGACGCAGCAGGCGCGCGCGAGCGTCCACCGGCTGGCCGCGGCCACCGGCGAAAGCGCGTTCTTCTCCGCCCGCCGCGGCAACGAGACAGTCTGCCTGCTGCGCGAGGACGGCGACTTCCCGATCCGGTCGTTCGTGCTGTACGAGGGCGCGCGCTTCCCGCTGGGCGTGGTGTCGGCGGGACTGGTGGTGCTGTCGATGCTGCCGGACCGGGAGGTCGAGGAATATCTGTCCACAGTGGACCTGACGGCCGGATGGGGCCCGGCGCACCGCGCAGAGGACATCCGAGCCCGGATCGCGCGGACGCGGGAGGACGGGTACTCGACCAACCCGGGGCTGGTGGTCGAGGGAAGCTGGGGAATGGCCGCGGCGGTGTTCAACCCGGCCGGGGAACCCGCGTGGGCGCTGACGCTGACCGGGGTGGAGTCGCGGTTCCGGGCGGAGCGGCGGGGCGAGCTGGGGGCGTTGCTGCTCAAGGAGGCGCACGCGTTGACGAACGTGCTTCGGCAGCCCTCCGAGACCTAGCCAGCGAAGTTCTCCGCACGAGAACGCCGGTCGTCCCGGCGGGCTGCGCTCCACTGACCGCCCCACGCACCGGCGAGTGCCGCGGCAGCACTGACTACCGCGCTGAGCCGGTTGTCAGCTGCTTCGACAACCGCTCACGAAGCAGTAGCGGCGTTCTCCGCGTCGTAAGCCGCCCGGGCAGCTGTCACCTGGTCCATGTTGCGCCGGGCCCACTGGTCGAGCAGTTCCAGCGGTTCGGCGAGGTTGCGGCCCAGCTGGGTCAGTTCGTATTCGACCTTCGGCGGGATCACCGGGTACGCGGTGCGGACCAGGATGCCGTCGCGGACCAGGCTGCGCAGGGTTTGCGTCAGGACCTTCTGGGAGATGCCGTCGACGCGTTTGCCGATCTCGGTGAACCTCAGCGGGCCGTCCGTCAGGGCGCCGACGATCAGCACCGTCCACTGGTCGCCGATCCGGTCGAGCAGCTGGCGCGTCGGGCAGTCGCGGTCGTATGGATTTCCCAGCACGGCGGCCTCCTCACTCTCCGCAAGAGAGTAACACTCTCCCAGGCCAGCAGACTTTGCCGAACCCGAACATCCGGCCCACACCGCTCGTACATCCGCGCGACGGGTGGAATCGGATCCGGGAGGACGAGGACGATGCGGCTGGCACTGGCGGGCTGCGGGATCGCGGCCGGACTGCTTCTGGCCGGGCGCGAGCGTAGTGAGCACCAGCCGCTGGCGCGCATCGCCGATTTCGGCCGGGCAATACCTGCCTGGGCTTGCCTGGTCCCGGGGCTATCTGGTCGGAGTCAGTTCACGCATCCGCTCGCGGTCGTCATCTTCGGTTGCGCCGGGGTGCCCGCCGGAGGGGTCGGCGTCGTGGTCTCCGCGATCGGCCGCACCGCGCCCCCGCTGCTCGACGACGGGTGGACCGTTCCCGAGTCCGGCGTTCCCCCGGAGGCCGCGACGTCCGGCGAGCTGATCTGCGTCCGCACGAATTCCCGCACCTGCGCCGGATCCACCTTCACCGCGTCCCCGTCGGACGGAGTGGCCAGCGACAGGCTCTGCACCGGAATCGTGCCGAAGGCGATCGCTCCCGAGCTGAGGCCGTGCAGTTGCTGGGCGAAGCTCAGCAGGTTCCAGCCCTGATCGAGGGTGACCGAGCCTTCCAAAGCGTCCACAAGGGACGAAAGACGCGCGGGATCGGTGAACGTGCCGGAGCCGAGGACGGTTTTCGCCATCGCCGACATGAAGGCTTGCTGCCGCGCGATCCGGTCCAGGTCGCCGTTGGGCAGGCCGTGCCGCTGCCGGACGAAGGCGAGCGCCTGGGTGCCGGAGACGGTCTGCACTCCGGCGGGGAAGTCCGCTCCGGAGAAGGAATCGTGCACCGGTGCTTTCAGGCACACCTGCACCCCGCCGACCGCCTGGCTCAGCGCGGCGAACCCGGAGAGATTGACCGCGGCGTAATGGTTGATGGTGAGCCCGGTGAGTTTCTGCACCGCGGCGATCGCCGACTTCGCCCCGGCCGCGTCCGCGGCGACTTCCAGCTGCGGGCCGCTCATTCCTTGCTGAGCGAGCTTTCCTCGCTGATCGGCGCGGGCGCGGCTGTAGGCGGAATTGATCTTGTGCTTGCCGTAACCCGGAATGTCCACATAGGAATCACGCGGGATCGAGATCGCGGTGGCGGCCGCCCCGCCCGCCGGGACGTGCACCACGATCATCGTGTCGGTGGTGTTGCCGCCGTCGTCTCCCCCGCCCGCGTGCAGCGCGTCGAGCACGTTCTGCGGCAACGGCGTCCCGTCCGGTTTGGTGCGCGAATCGAGACCCACCAGCAGGATGTTCTGCGCGACGGTGAGCGGTTCCCCGGCCGGAGCGTCCGGAACCTGCGCCGACGGCGCGATGACGTCGGCGGTGACGAGGCTGGTGTCCAGCCGGTGCAGTTGCGACCACGCGAATCCGGTGGCGCCCAGCACCAGGGTGGACACCACTCCCAGCACCGCACGGCCGCCGATCCGGCGGCCCCGGGACGTGATCAGCACGGCCGGTTCCTCGCTTCCCCGGGGACGGATTTCGACCCCCGCGTTCGAGGATCACCGCGTTAGCTGGGAATAGCCTGAGAAACCTGTCGCGAAGATGTGATGCTGCCCGTTCGGCCGAGCGCGCGGCGACAGCCGGTATCCCTTCGGGCACAGGGAGTTCAGCGCGGCATCCGCCGCCACACCGCGCGCGGCACGAACCGCATCGCCGCGAACACCAAGCGCAACACGCCCGGCACCCACACCACTTCGCGGCGCTTGCGCAACGCGGCGACAGTCGCGTCGGCGACCTGATCGGCGGTGCTGGAGAACGGCGCGGGAGACATCCCTTCGGTCATCCGGCCGATCACGAAGCCCGGGCGGACCAGCAGCAGGTGGACGCCGGTGCCGTGCAGCGCGTCGGAAAGCCCGGACGCGAAGCCGTCGAGGCCCGCTTTCGCCGAGCCGTACACATAATTCGCCCGCCGCACGCGAATCCCGGCGACCGACGAGAAAACGACCAGGTTTCCGGAACCCTGAGCACGCAACAGTTCCGCCGTGTGAGTGAGCACCGACACCTGCGCGACGTAATCGGTGTGCACAATCGCGATGGCGTGCGCCGCGTCGCTCTCCGCGCGCGCTTGGTCGCCCAGGATGCCGAACGCCAGCACGACTGTCTCGAGTGGCCCGTGCTCGGCGATGACGCGGTCGAGCAGAGGGCGGTGCGCGGAGAGGTCGTCGGCGTCGAAGTCCTCGGTCGCCACCGTCTCCGCGCCTGCCTCGCGCAGGGCGGCCGTCTGTTCGTTCAAGTCCGCGCCCGGTCGTGCGGCGAGCACGAACCGCTTCGCGCCCCCGCGCGCCAGCCGGACGGCCACCGCCGTCCCGATCTCGCTGCGTCCGCCTAGCACCAGCACCGTTCCGCTCACGATGGGTGAGTCTGCCAGCCCGTTCCCTGACGGGTTCGAGGTGGCCTGCTTCACAAACTGCAACTTTGCAGGCTCTGCAAGATCTCGCTACGCTGATCCAGTGCCTCCCCCCGGACTGCGCGAGCGGAAGAAGCTCGAAACCCACCGCACCATCGCCCTCGCGGCGCTGCGGCTGATCGACGAACGTGGTCTGGACCAGGTCACCGTCGACGACATCGCCGCCGAGGCGGGCGTGTCCGCGCGCACGTTCTTCAACTACTTCGCGGCCAAAGAGGACGCGGTGCTGCTCGCCTACGCCGACCACGCGGAACGGGCCGAGCGGACGATCTCCCGGTTCGTCGCGCAACCGGCCGGGCTCGGCGCCTTCGCGGCGTTCATCGCCACCGTCCGGGAAGATCTTGCCGACATCGAGCGCGACCGCGACGAGTGGCTGACCCGGTTGCGCATCATCCACGGCGATCCCTCACTGCTCATTCGCGCGACGGTGCTCAGCTCCGGTTCGCGGGAGCCGATGATCGCGGCGATCGCCCGGCGCTGCGGCACCGACGCCGAAGCCGACCTGTTCCCCTCGCTGCTGCTCGCGGTCGCGGGCGGAGTGCTCAACACCGCGCTCAGCCGGTGGGCCGCCCAGAACGGGACCCGGCCGCTGCTCGAGATCTTCGACGAGGCCGCCGCCATCGCCGCCGCCGGTCTGCCCGACCCTCGCTGAAACCCTCCCGAACCTTCCTGAGTCCGGAAAGGACTGTCCATGTCCCTGTCCACCGCGGAGTCGCCCGCTTCGTCCCCGGCGATGAGCCACCGGCAAGTGCTGCAGGCGATGTCCGGCCTGATGATGGGCATTTTCGTCGCCATCCTGGCGTCCACTGTGGTCGCGAACGCCCTGCCGCGGATCGTGTCCGAACTGGGCGGCAGCCAGTCGTCCTACACCTGGGTCGTCACCACCGAACTGCTCGCGATGACCGCGACCGTCCCGCTCTGGGGCAAGCTTTCCGATCTGTACAACAAGAAACTGCTGATCCAGCTCTCGCTCGGGCTGTTCGTGGTCGGCTCGCTGGTGGCCGGGCTCGCGCAGAACATCGACGTGCTGATCCTCAGCCGGATCGCCCAGGGCGTCGGCGGCGGCGGGCTCACCGCGCTCGCGCAGGTGATCATGGCGGCCATCGTTTCGCCGCGAGAGCTGGGCAAGTTCTCCGGCGTCTTCGGCGCGGTCTTCGCCGTCGGCACGGTGGCCGGCCCGTTGATCGGCGGCGTGCTCGTGGACACCTCGTGGCTCGGCTGGCGCTGGTGCTTCTTCCTCGGCGTGCCGTTCGCCCTCGCCGCGATCCTGTTGCTGCAGCGCACTTTGGACCTGCCGACCCTGCGCCGCGAGGTGCACGTCGACTACCTCGGCGCGTTCCTGATCATGCTCGGCGTTTCGACGCTGCTGGTGTGGTCGTCGCTGGCCGGTTCGACCTTCGAATGGGGTTCCTGGCAGACCGCGGTGCTCGTGCCCGCCGGCGTGCTCGTGCTGGTGCTCGCGGTGTGGGTCGAGTCGAAGGTGCGCGAACCGGTCGTGCCGCTGGGGCTGTTCCGCAACCGCACGGTCACGCTCGCCACCGTCGCGAGCTTCCTGGTCGGCGTCGCGATGTTCGGCGGCACCGTGTTCCTGTCCCAGTATTTCCAGCTGGCGCTCGGCAAATCGCCGACGGTGGCCGGGCTGATGAGCCTGCCGATGATCTTCGGGCTGCTGGTTTCGTCCACCGTGTCCGGCCAGCTGATCAGCCGCACCGGCAAGTGGAAGCCGTTCCTGCTGCTCGGCGCGGTGCTGATGGCGGCGGGGCTCGGCCTGCTCGGGCTGATCGACGCGCACACCTCGCTGCTGGAGCTGAGCCTGTTCATGCTGGTGCTCGGCGTCGGAGTGGGCATGCTGAACCAGAACCTGGTGCTGGTGACGCAGAACGACGTGCCCGCGGCCGACCTCGGCGCGGCGACCTCGACGCTGTCGTTCTTCCGCAGCCTCGGCGGATCGATCGGGGTGAGCGCGCTCGGCGCGGTGCTGGCCAACCGGGTCGGCACGCTCGTCGCCGACGGGCTCGGCCCGGCCGCCTCAGCCGGGTCCGGCAGCGGCGGGAAGGTGCCCGACCTGGCGCAACTGCCCGCCCCGGTCGTCACGGTGATCCGGGACGCCTACGGTGTCGCGACGAGCGACCTGTTCCTGATCAGCGCGCCGATCGCGCTGCTCGTGGTGATCGCGGTGGCGTTCCTGAAGCACGTGCCGCTCAAGACGAAGAGCGGGATGGAACGGCTGGCGGACGAAGCTGCCTCGTGAGCGTTCCCGCCGGTTCAGGACCGGGCATCGGCGCTCACGAGCTACCGTTGCCCGGGTGACCAGCGACGAGGAGTTCGGCGCCCTGCTCGAACGGCATCGCCGTGAGATCCGCGTGCACTGCTACCGGATGAGCGGCTCGTTCGAAGAGGCCGAGGATCTCGCCCAGGAGGCGTTTCTGCGGGCCTGGAAAGGCCGTGCGGGCTTCGCCGGGCGGGCAAGCGTGCGGACGTGGCTCTACCGGATCGCGACGAACGTCTGCCTCGACGCGCTCGCCCGGCGGCCGCGGCGGGCGCTGCCGGACGAACTGGGTCCGGCGGCCGACCCGGCCGGCGAAATCTCCGCGCTCGACGTGCCGTGGCTCGGCCCGTTTCCCGACCTGCTGCTCGACCCCGCGGCGCCGGACGACACCGGCGCCGCGGTGGTCGAACGGGAAACCATCGAACTGGCGTTCCTCGCCACCATCCAGCTGCTCCCGCCGCGGCAGCGCGCCGCGCTGATCCTGCGCGACGTGCTCGATTGGTCCGCAAAGGACACTGCCGAACTGCTGGGCACTTCGGTGGCCTCGGCGAACAGCGCGCTGCAGCGGGGCCGGGAGACCTTGCGCGCCAAGCTGCCCGCCCGGCGCGCTGAGTGGTCCGCACCGGACACCACGACGGCGGAGGAAACGGCGCTGCTGCGGAAGTTCATCGCCGCCTACGAATCGGCGGACGTGCGGGCCGTGGCCGCGGTGCTGAGCGAGGACGCGCGTGCGGTGATGCCGCCCTATTCGCTGTGGTTCGACAGTCGCGATCGGATTCTCGGCGCGCTCGGGCCGAGTTTCGATCCCGGGTCGCCGTACTACCGGGGCAGTTTCCGGATGGTGCCGGTGCGCGCGAACCGGCAGCCCGCCGTCGCCGGATATCTGCGCCGGCCGGGCGAATCGGTTTATCGCGGATTCGGCGTCTGCGTGCTCACCGTCCGAAACGGACTGGTGACGGCGATGGCCGCGTTCGAAACGGCGGCATTGGCGCCGTACGGACTCGCCGAAACGTTCGAAGAATAAGAACGCCCGGGCGGTGATCGCGATGCCGCGATCGCCGCCCGGGCGCAACCACCGAGTTCCGGGCTTCATGCCGGTCGTGGTGGGGGAAACTGCTCGTGCCCTCGCCGCCGGGAAATGGTCACCGGCTCGCGGTCAGGCGACTCGATGCTGTGCGGCGGCGGAGCCGGTTCGCACCAGCTTCCGGCGCTCCAGCTCGGTGGTTCCCCCGAAGATCCCGTTGCCGAGACCGTTGTCGAGAGCATAGGAAAGGCATTCCGCGCGGACCGGGCAGCGTGCGCAGACCGCCTTGGCCTTCGCGACCTGCTGCGCTCCCGGGCCCATGTCGGAAATCGGGAAGAACAGTTCCGGGTCCTCGTCCTGGCACGCCGCGCGGGCGAGCCAGCTGGTGGCCGTGAGTTCCATTGTTGCTTTTCACCTCCTGTCCTCAGTGTCGAACCATGGTCAACCGAGTTCTCCGCGCGCACGGGCACGCCATGCCTTCGGAGGGTGTTCGGTGGGCTTTTCGGCCGAACCGCCCCGGGCCGCGAAAGACCCGGCGGACGACCGGCTTTCCAACTTACCACCGATCACCGCCCGGGCGGGAAATTTCGATTCAGCTCACATCGCGGACTCGGTTGCCGGCACCCGTGCTACGGACCCCGCACCGGACGCTCCGCGTCCCCGGAGTGCCCGGGTTTTCCTTTTACGCACACCGTTTCTCCCTTCCGCCGCGTTGCGGGTCGAGCAGCCCGTCTCCGTCAGGTACCCGCCATCCCCGGCGTTAACCACATTTCCGTGACCTGATCGTTACATCCCACGGGCGCGTCACCGCCACCTGTTCCGCGAGTGCGGATCGGGAGGGGGTGCGCGTGGCGGGGTTCGACGGCTTTTTCCGGGGCGATTTCCCTCGCCTCGTGGCGTTCCTGTGCACGGGCGGGCTCGGGCCGGGCACCGCCCGCGAGGTGGCGGTGGAGGCGTTCGTCCAGGAAACCGGGACGTGGCCGCCGCCGGGCGACCCGCGCGTGGCGGTGCGGCTGACCGCCTCCCGGCTCGCCTCCGAGCAGACGTGGTTCGACGGCGGCGCGCCGTCCGCGGACCCGCCAGAAGAGCGGCTGGCCGCCGTCGTGGAGCGCAACGCGCGCGGGGTCGAACTGCTTTCGACGCTGCCGGAGACCCAGCGCACGGTGCTGACCTGGGCGCTTGACGGCTTCTCGCCCGCCGCGATCGCCTCGGCGCTCGGCATGGCGGGCACCACGGTCCGCTCCAATCTGCGGCACGCGCGGGAACGGCTGAAACACCGGCTTGGCCTGGCCGGGCGCGAGGAGGCCCTGATGACCGCACTGCGCGAAGCCGAGACCGCGCTGGTCAACGCGCTGCGCTCGGCGCTCGACGTCGAAGAAGCGTTGACCCGCGTGAAAACCGAAGCGACCGCCTTGGCCGCACCGCGGGTCCCGGCTTGCCGGTTCGGCTTCGACGGCCCGGTGCGCGCCGCGGTCGAGGGCGATCCGGACGCCGCGCAGGAACTGCTCGCGGCGGTGCAGCCGCTGATCGTGCGCTACTGCCGGGCGCGGCTGGGCGGAAGCGACGCGTACGCCTCGGCGGACGACGTGGCGCAGGAAGCCTGTCTGGCGTTGCTGACCGCGCTGCCCAGCTATCGGCAGCAGGGACGGCCGTTTCTCGCCTTCGTGTACGGCATCGCGCAGCACAAGGTGGCGGACGCGCATCGGGCGCACGCACGCAACCGGACCGAGCCGGTGGCCGAGATACCGGAGACGATGGATCTCGCCGACGGGCCGGAAGACCGCGCGCTGCGCACCGAACTGAACCGGCACCTGGCCCGGCTGCTGCAGATGCTTCCGGAGCGACAGCGGGAAATCGTGTTGCTGCGCGTAGTAGTCGGGCTCTCCGCCGAAGAAGCGGCCGAAGCGGTCAGCTCCACTCCCGGCGCGGTCCGGGTCGCCCAGCACCGCGCGTTGCTGCGCCTGCGCTCAGTCCTCGAACGACGGCGGCGCTGACCCGATCCGCGCCACCACGAACTCCGCCAGCGCCTCCACCGGGCCCTCGCTGCCGTCCCTCGACAGCAGGACGAAATCCACGTCGCCCGGGTCCGGGAGACCGAGCCCGGCGGGCAATGCGGCCAGATCGGCGGGCACCAGGCTCCGCGCGTGCACGGTGATCCCGAGCCCGGCGGCCGCCGCCGCGCGCAAGCCGGTCAGGCTGGAGGTCTGACAGGCCGCCCGCCATTCCAGCCCGGCGCGCTCCAGCGTTTCCACCGCCAGCTGCCGGGTGACCGACGGCATCGGGTACTGCACGAGCGGCACCGGCTGGCCGGGCGTGAGCTCCGTCGCGGCCGAGCCGATCCACACCAGCGGTTCGCGGCGCAGCAGCCGACCCGGGCCCGGCGCGCCCGGGCGGCGTTTGCCGAGCACCAGGTCGAGCCGTCCGTCGGCGATCCGCCGGGCGAGCACATCGGACAGTTCCACGTGCAGTTCGACGTCCACCAGCGGATGGCTTTCCCGCAGCCGCCGCAGGATTTCCGGCAGCTCGCCGAGCGCGAAGTCCTCCGACACCCCGAACCGGACCCGGCCGCGCACCTGCGCGCCGCGGAAATGCCGGGCGGCGCGCTCCTCGGTGTCCACAATGGTCTGCGCGAAACCGAGCATCGCCTGCCCGCGCGCGGTGAGGTCGACCGCGTGCGTGTCCCGGGCGAACAGCAGCCCGCCGGCCTCGGACTCGAGCCGCCGGATGTGCTGGCTGACGGTGGGCTGCCCCACCCCCAGTCGCCTCGCCGCCGCCGTGAAGCTGCGAGTTTCCGCCACGGCGAGGAAGGAACGGCACAACCGCGGATCCAGCATGCGGCCATGTTATCGGATTTCGCAATGACAGTCAGTACGGTCATCGGGGTTCCGAATGACCGGCGGCGGCGGGAGAATCGGCCGGGAAAGGAGATCCACCGTGCTCGCTTCGTTCGCCCGCCCCGTCTCGGCCCTGCTCGCCAAGCTGCGGATCGACCCGTTCATCGCCCTGATCCTCGTCACCGTGGGCATCGCCTCGCTGCTGCCGGCGTCCGGCGCCGTCGCGACCGGGTTCGGCGGGGCGACCAAGATCGCGGTCGGGCTGCTGTTTTTCCTTTACGGCGCAAGGCTTTCCAGTCAGGAAGCGGTCGAGGGGATGCGGCACTGGCGGTTGCACGTCACGGTGCTCTGCGCCACTTTCGTGCTTTTCCCGCTGCTCGGGCTCGCCGCGTCGGTTCTCTCCCCCGGGCTGCTGACCTCGCCGCTGTACACCGGCGTGCTGTTCCTCTGCCTGCTGCCCTCGACCGTGCAGTCGTCGATCGCGTTCACCTCGATCGCGAAGGGCAACGTCGCGGCGGCGATCTGCAGCGCGTCGCTGTCCAATCTGCTCGGCATCGTGCTGACGCCGCTGCTCGTCGCGCTGCTGCTGGCCACCGACGGCCCGGGCGTGAGCGGTTCGGCGGTGCTGGACATCGTGCTGCAGCTGCTGGTGCCGTTCGTGGCCGGGCAGCTGGCGCGCCGCTGGATCGGCGGATGGGTGCAGCGGCATTCCGCGCCGCTCAAGATCGTCGACCGGGGCTCGATCCTGCTGGTGGTCTATACCGCGTTCAGCGAAGGAATGACCGAGGGCATCTGGCGCCAGCTGGACGTCGGCCCGCTGCTGGTGCTGGTCGCGGTCTGCTGCGTCCTGCTGGCGGCGGTGCTCGGCGCGACGAGCGGGGGCGCGCGGCTGCTCGGGTTCGGCCGGGCGGACCGGATCACGATCATGTTCTGCGGTTCGAAGAAGAGCCTCGCGAGCGGCCTGCCGATGGCGACGGTGCTGTTCGGGCACGCCGAGGTCGGGCTGATCGTGCTGCCGCTGATGCTGTTCCACCAGATCCAGCTGATCGTGTGCGCGGCGATGGCGCGCCGGTACGCCCGGCAGGCGGCCGCGGCGGAGCAGGGGGACCTGGCCCCGGTCGGCTGAACCGCAGCCTATTCACGCGTTCCGATCGCGTCCACCGGCCGGACGCGCAGGGCGAACTTGGCGGGCACGAGCACCGACGCGGCTCCGACCAGCGCGGTCGCGGCGACGATCCCGAGGTACAGCAGCGGCGGGATGCTCGGGACCGGCGATCCGGTGAGGCCGAGGCTGACCGTGGCCAGCGGGAGCAGCGGCACCGCAGTCCCCACCGCCACCGCGATCAGCACCACCGTCAGAGCCTCGATCCGGAGCACCTTCAGCACCTGGTCCCGCGTCATGCCGACCAGGCGCAGCAGCGCGAACTCCCGCGTCCGGGCCAGCGTGGTCATCACCAGCGTGTTCGCCACCGCCAGGGCGAGGTAGGCGAAGACCAGCACCAGCGGCAACGCGCTGCTCAGCGCCGAAGCGGTCGCCGCGTCGCGTTGTTCTTCGGACAGGCCGGCCTTGGCGGACACGGTCAACCCCGGGTACTTCCCGGACAGGCTCGTCAAGCCCGGCTCCAGATCCGTGCCCGGGCGCGCCCGCACCAGGATCTGCTGGGCCAGCTGCCGGGAGCTGTGCGCGAACACGTCCTCGATCGCCAAGGTGACGTCGCCGAATCCGCTGCCCCGCTGGTAGATCGCGGCGACGGCCGGGGTCGCCGCGAAGCCGTCCGGGAAGTTCAGCGTGATCCGGTCGCCGACTCCGGCGCCGAGGGTGCTCGCCGCGCTCGTGCTCAAAGCCACCTTTCCCGAAGCCAGATCGGCGAGATTTCCCGACGAGACAGCGAGATCCATCGTTTCAGCCGCGTTGCCGGCGGTGATGCCCTGTGCGAGAAAGTCGAAGATCTCCGGCGAATCGAGCACCTTCGCCGAGGCGAACACCTGCACCCGCGTCACGCCGGTCGCGGCCTCCGCACCAGGCAGTGCGGCCGCGTCCCGGACCGCGTCGTCCGGAAGCCCGCCTGCCGCGCCGGTGAGCGTGTACTGCGCGATGATGCCCTCGTCAGCCTGGTCGGCGGCCGCGGCGCCGAGGGTCGTGGGAATGAACAGCTGCACGCACGCGAACCCGATCGCCAGCACCAGCGGTCCGATTCCGGCGGCCAACCGGCGCGCGTTCGCCCGCGTGTTGGCGGCGGCGAGGCCGCCGTACTCCTTGAACCGCCGGGTGATCGGCTTGGCCAGCAGCCTGGTCGCGAACGCGGCCATCGGCGGCGCCAGCACCAGGATCGCGACGATCATCATCAGCCCGCCGCTGCCCGCGCCCGCGACGGCGAAGACGCCGGAGAAGAACACCGGGAGCAGCGACGCGGCGAAACCGAGCAGCAGCAGCGCAACCCCGAGCGTCCGACGTCCAACGCTGATCCCCGGTTGCTCGAGGACAGCGTCGCTCAACGCCTCGACCGGCCGCACCGACGAGGCTTTCCACGCCACGGCGAACGTCGCGATCTGCGCCGTTGCCACCCCGGCGAGCACAGCCACCAGCATTGGCAGAATTCCTGCGGAGAAAGAGAAATCACTCGGCACGACGCCGATCAGGACGAGCGCGCCCCGCAACAGCTGCGCGGCGAGAATGCCGGGCAGGCACCCGATCGCCGACGCCACGACCGACAGCACCAGAGCTTCCGCGGCGAGCATTTTCCAGATCTGGCGCGGGGTCGCCGCGATCGCGCGCAGCACGGCCAGTTCGCGGCGGCGCTGGTGGACGCTCAGCGCGAGAGTGCTTGCCACGACCAGAATCGCGATCAGCAGCACCGTGCCGCCGAGCGAACCCGCGATCTCCTGCAGAGTGCTGCTCGCTGAGGCGACGTCGGGGTTTTCGACGCGGCTGCGGTCGTCGCCGGTGCTCACTTCCGCTTCGGAGCCCAGCGCGGCGCTCAGCCGGTCGGCCAGCTCGGCGGGATCGACGCCCGGAAGGGGAAACACGCCGACGGCGTCCACCCGGTCGCCGCGCCCGGCAAGGCTTTCCGCTTCCGCGTCGGCGAAAAACACGACAGGCGTGCGGAGTTCTCCGTCCACACCGGACAGTTTCACCACGCCTACGACCCGGTATTCGGCGGCGGCTTTGGTCGTCTGGATCCGGACGGCGGCTCCGGCTTCCCCGGCCGATCCGGCGTCCAGCACCACCTCGCCCGGCCGCTGCGGAGCGCGGCCCTCGACGAGATCGAAGCGACCCAGCCGGGCGCTCGACCACGGATGCCCGGCCGCGGCCGGGTCGCCGGTCCCCAGCACCGCGGGGAAGCTCACGTCCGGCACCACCGAGCCGACGCCCTCGGCAGCGGCGATCTTCCGCACTGTCTCGCGGGTCAGCGGCGCCGGTTCCTTGAGCGGCTTGGACTTGGCCTTGCCGTTTTCCCGCACCTCGAACGATTTCGCGCCGCCGACGACCACCGGGACCCCGGCGTACCGCTGCGGAGCCACCCCGGTTTCCGCGCCGGACTGGAGGAGAATGCCGAACGCGGTGACCAGCATGGCCGCGCCGAGCAGAGCGACGAACGCGCCGGCGAAGCCGGAAGCGCGCCCGCGCAGCGTTTTGACCGCCAGTTCGAGCATCGCTCACCACTCCCCGAGCGTGGTCATCCGCTCGGCCACGCGATCCGGGGCGGGCTCGGTCATCTCGTCGGCGAGCGCACCGTCGGCGAGGAAGACCACGCGGTGCGCATACGACGCGGCTACCGGATCGTGCGTCACCATGACCACCGTCTGGCCGGTCTCGTCCACGAGCTGCCGCAGCAGTCCGAGCACCTGGCGGCCGGTCCGGGTGTCGAGCGCGCCGGTCGGCTCGTCGGCGAACACCACCTCGGGCCGCGGCGCGAGCGCGCGGGCGATCGCCACCCGCTGCTGCTGCCCGCCGGACAGCTGGGCCGGGCGCCGGTCCAGCCGCCCGGTCAGCCCGACGCGGCGCACGACCTCGTCCAGCCAGGCCTGATCGGCGGTCAGCCCGGCCATCCGCATCGGGAGCGAGATGTTGTCCGCGGCGGTCAGCGACGCCAGCAGGTTGTAGGACTGGAAGACGAACCCGACCCGCTCGCGGCGGAGCACGGTCAGCCCGGTCTCGTCCAGGCCGGCCAGGTCCGTGCCGCCGAGCAGCACCGTTCCGTCGCTCGGCCGGTCGAGCCCGGCGGCGCAGTGCAGGAAGGTGCTCTTGCCCGCGCCGGACGGGCCCATCACCGCGGTGAACGACCCGCGGCCGAAACGGACCGTCAGGTCGCGCAGCGCGGTCACCTCGTTCGCGCCGGAACCGTAGGTCTTGCGCACCGACCGCAGCGACACCACGTCGTCCGGCGGGGTTCCGGTCCGGACCGGTGCCGGGCGTTGCCGTTTCTCGCGTGCCACTTCGTCCTCCGGGTGCGGTGCTGGTGCTTTTCCCGGACGCTACGGAGCCGGGGACCCGCCGGACAGCACGTATCCTGCAGATCCCAGGTGCAGAAAACTGCACCTGCCGAGCGGATCTTCGTCAGGGGGGCGGATGGAGCCGGCGAACCTGTCCGGCGTCCGGGGTTATCTCGCCGGGTTCGGCGTTTCCTTCCGGTACCTCGCGGTCGGAGCCGCCATCGGCCTCGGCGGCCTGCTGCTCTTCTGGCTGACCGCAGGAAGCCTGCTGCTGAGTCTCGTTGGCATCGGGCTGCCGCTGGTGGTGCTGCTCGTCCCGCTGCTGCGCCGGTTCGCCCGCGCGCAGCGGAAACGGGTCGAACGGCTGCTGGGCACACCGGTGGGCGAGAATTACGCTCCCGCGTCTGGTTCGCCGCTCGGCGTCCTCAAAGACCGTGCGGTCTGGAAGGACCTGGCGTTCCTGACGGTCGGCACCCTGGTCGGCACCCCGCTGTGTTTCGTCGGGCTGAGCCTGCTGTCCGGCGCGCTCTGCTGGGGCACCGCGCCGATCTGGTGGACCATCCTGCCGCCCGCCGCGCATCTCACGTTCCGGCCGGTCACCAGCTGGGCCCAGGCGTTCGGCGCGACCGGAATCGGCCTGCTGTACGCCACCGGACTGGTCCTGCTCGTGCCGCTGCTGGCGCGCGGGCACGCGACGCTCGCCCGGGCATTGCTGCGCCCGCCGCGCGGCAGCAGGCACACCCGCCGGATCGAAGAGCTGACGGTCAGCCGGGCCGAAGCCCTCGAAGCGCATGGCGCCGAACTGCGCCGGATCGAACGGGACCTGCACGACGGCACCCAGGCCGGGCTCGTCGCGATCTCGCTGCGGCTCGGGTTGATCAAGCACGCCCTGCGGAATCAGCCGGACAACGCGCTCAGCCTGGTCGACGACGCGCAGGAGCTGACCGAGCACGCGCTGGCGGCGCTGCGCACGATCGTCCGCGGGATCTATCCGCCGCTGCTGACCGACCGCGGCCTGGCCGGCGCGGTGCGGGCGCTCGCGTCGAGCAGCGCGGTCCCGGTCGAGGTCGAGGTCTCGGGCACGCGGCAGGCTCCGGCCGCGGTGGAGGCGGCCGCCTACTTCGTGGTCGCCGAGGCGCTGACGAACATCGCCAAGCACAGCGGGGCCGACCGAGCATGGATTACGCTCGCGCTCGACCGGGAAAGGATCAGGATCACTGTGCGGGACAACGGGAAGGGCGGAGCCGCGGAGAACTTCGGCACCGGGCTGGCCGGGATCCGGCGGCGCGTCGCGGCGTTCGACGGCGGCTTCGCGCTGAGCAGCCCCGAAGGCGGCCCGACGGTGCTGCGGGCGGAGCTGCCGTGCGCGTCGTGATCGCCGACGACAACGCCTTCATCCGGGAAGGCCTGGCGTTGATGCTGTCCACGGTCGGCCACGAGGTGTGCGCCGTGCTGGAACGCGGGCCGGACGTGCTGCCCGCGTTGCTGGAGCACCGGCCCGACATCGCGGTGCTGGACGTCCGGCTGCCGCCCGGCTTCGCCGACGAGGGGCTCCGCGCGGCCGCGGCGGCCCGCGAGCGAATCCCCGGCCTGCCGGTGCTGATGCTCTCGCAGTACGTCGAGCACGCCTACGCCGCCGAACTGCTCGCCAACGGCGCGTCCGGCGTCGGCTACCTGCTGAAGGACCGGGTCGGGCGGATCGAGGAGTTCCGCGAGGCGATGGACCGGGTCGCCGCGGGCGGCACGGCGATGGACCCGGAGGTCATTTCGCAGCTGATGGCGCGCCGGCTCGGCGCGAACGCGCTCGACGTGCTCAGCCCCCGCGAACGCGAGGTGCTCGCGCTGATGGCCGAGGGGTACGGCAACGGCGCGATCGCCGAAAAGCTGTTCATCGCGGAAACGTCGGTGAACAAGCACGTGGGCAACATCTTCGCCCGCCTGGGGCTGTCCCCCGGGACGGGCGACCACCGGCGGGTCCGGGCCGTGCTCGCCTACCTCAACGCCTAGCCCGCGGCGCCTGCACGGAAAACCAGTGGAGGCGCGTCCGGGCCCGCGGCTACTCTCGCCCGACCAGTGTCGCCCAGGTCAGGACGTGCCGTTGTACATCGCGTGAGGCATCCCAAGCTCTGACTTCGTCGCGCGCCGCCGTTGAGCGTCGCGCTTCTTCGTGCTGCGGAATTCTCACTGGAATCGGTGTACTCCTGTGCTCTGTAACTGGACAGTCCTGCCCACTCGCCTGCCGCTCGTGCGGCGGCGCTGCCACACTTGCGCGTCCGGGCTTTTCCGGGCGGACGGCAAGTTCCGGGTCAATGCCAACCACAAACTCGTCGACGCCTGGCTTCTCGTGCTCTGCACCGGCTGCGGGGAAACGGCGAAACTCACCGTGTTCGAACGGGCCCGGGTGCGCTCGGTCCGCCCGGAACTGCTGGATCGCTTGCACCACAACGATCCCGGTCTCGCCGCCGAACTGCTTCAGGACCCGGTCCTGCGGCGGCGCAACCGCGTCGCGCTCGACTGGGACGGCGCCTGGCGGCTCGACACCGGTGGTTCGGACCACCTGGACCAGGACGCGATCGACGTCTCCGTCCGGTTCGCGGCCCGGATCCCGGTCCGGCCGGTGCGGCTGATCGCCGGGGGCTGCGGCCTCGCCCGGGCCGAGGTCGAGCGGCTGCTCGCCGAGGGGAAGGTCGTGTCGGCGGTCCGGCTGAACGGCAAGCTCTCCGGCGACTTCGCCTTCACCCTGAAGTACTGACCCGGGAGGGGAACCCGGAGGGAATCCGATTCCCCCAGGGTTCCCCTCACCGACAGCTCTCTGTCCATAAAGGACGAGGCCGGATCCGCTCGCATGAGCGCGAACCGCGAACCCGGGCAACAGCGTTGCCTGAACGGGCAATCGTGCGTAACCGCCGCCCGCGCGAAGCGTTGCCGCGGCCCGGCGCCCCCGGGCGGAGGAGCCGCTTGCCCCGCCGTCCGCGCGGTGGTGTTCAGAAGGGAACAACGCGGCGACAACCCGTAGAGCGGCGCTTACCGTAAGTCCGCAGTCTCCCCGTGCTCTGGCGTATCGGCCGAACGCAGGGCATCCGCGGCGACGCCGGCGGTCTGGCATGCCAGTCCGTCATATCCGGAGAACCAGACCAGAGGAGAAAGCATGCCTTCGCAGGACGGCGCCCGCGTCGACACCAGCGTCATGCGCAAGGGCGCGCAGACGATCAGCGACACCGGGCAGAACATCACCGGCGTGAACCAGAAGGTCGACGGCACCATGCAGACGCTGTTCGGCACCTGGCAGTCGGACTCGGCGAACGTGTTCAGCACGGCCATGGGCCAGTTCGACCAGACGGTCCGCAAGATCGTGCAGAAGCTGGACGAGCTCGCGCAGAACGTGCAGACCTCGGCGAGCGAGTACGACAGCCGGGACTCGGACAACACCTCCACCGCCCACAACGCCTCCGCGGTCATCGGCGGCGGCGGGCTGCAGGGCTTCTGATCCGTCTCTCTCCCGAAAGGACTCTTCCCATGGCTTTGGGCCAGTTCCAGATCAGCTTCGCGACCATGCAGGACACCGTCGGGCAGGCGAAGCAGCAGTCCAACCAGATCACCGAGCTGCTGGACCAGATGAAGGCGGTCATCGAGGGCCAGCGCGAAAACTGGACCGGTGTCGCGGCGGACATGTTCCACGAGACCTACAACTACTGCCACCAGGCGGCGCTGACGCTGCCGCAGGCGCTCGACGCCGCCGCGCAGACCCTCGCCAACATCAACGAGGGCACCTCGAACACCGAGGGCAACAACGCCAAGCGGTTCGCCGCCAACTGAGGCCGCCGCCGCGCTGCGACTGACCAGAAAGGAGGGTGACCGGCCATGGTTTCGTTGGGTGACACCGACTACGGGATGCACAACGACACGTCGGACAAGCATCAGACGACGTCCGCCGACGGGAAGTTCCACAGCCCCGGCGACCAGACGCCGCCGGATGTGAAGAACGAGTGGATCCCGCCGGGCACGGTCGGCAAGCCGCCGCCGGTGCCGGGAGGTTCCGAGCATCCGGGCAAGGGCGTCACTGCGGTCAACACCGAGGCGATGCGCACGTTCGCGAAGAACCTGCAGGCGCTCGCGGACGGGCCGCTGAAGGACCTGCCGGCGAAACTCGACGGCATCCAGCTCAAGCCCGGCGTGTTCCTGACGGCGCAGGAGAAGATCTTCAAGCCGATCCAGGGCACGAACGCGCTGCGGGACACCACCCGCACCGCGATCCACGACCTCTGCAAAGCGCTCGACGAGGTGGCGGACGCGGTGAACAAGGCCTCCAAGGCGTACGACAACGCCGACGAGGTCAACAAGATGTCGGCCGACGACTACAACCAGTATTTCAACACCGTCAGCGGCCACATCACCGGCGCCGGTCAGAAACCCTGACCGGACGGGCGGCGGTCTTTCCGGGCTCTCGCCCGGGTCTCTCAGGTGCGGAGCGATCGAGGGAAAATGGCGGACGACAACACCAACGGGTTCACCTCGGACGACGACGGGGTCTGGCCGGACACCACGAAGACCGGCAACCAGAACACCACTGGTGACCCGTCGAAGGATTTCGACGGCCTGACGTGGAAGCAGATCGAAGCGGCGGTGCTCGGCGGCGGTTCGCTGTCGGGCGGCCAGGACAACCGGGACAAGGCCTACGGCAACGTCAACTGGCAGTCGCTTCAGGACGCGGCCGGGGTGTTTCAGGAGACGCAGCAGAACCTCGAGATGGTCGCTCAGTCCATTCAGGACCAGACCGCCGCCCTCGCCGGACCCGACGGTCCGTGGAAGGGCGACGCCGCGACGAAGTTCAAGGACATGATGACCGCGCTGGGCAACAAGTTCTCCGATCTGGCGGACCGGATCGGCGACGGCGGCGGGTCGAACAACGTGCCGAACAACCTCGTCAATTCCGCGGCGTACCTCAAGTGGGCGCAGGACACGATCCGCTACATCGACAGCTATTACGCCAGCCAGGTCCTCGCCCAGGGCAGCAAATACCACCTCAGCGACGGCCGCGCGTACATCTCGCAGTTCCCCGAGGCCGTCGAGATGATGACCAACGACATGCGCAAGGTCGCGGGCCAGCTCGCGCAGAAGTACAACACGGTGCACGTCAACGAGGGCAAGACGACCCCGCCGCCGACGCCCGGCGGCGGTGCCGGAAATACTCCCCCACCGCCTCCTCCGCCACCCCCGCCGCCTCCGCCGCCGCCCACGCCTCCGCCGCCTCCGCCGGTGACGCCTCCCCCGCCGCCGACGTCTCCGCCGCCGCCCCCGGTGACGCAGCCGCCGCCTGCCCCGAAACCGCCGCCAGTGTCCCCGCCTCCGGGCGGTGGCGGCGGTGGCAATGGCGCGCCGCCGCCGGTGAACAAGGCGGTGATTCCGCCGCCGCCGAACGGCGTCGACGGGCCGGGCGGGAACAACGTGCCGCCGCCGTTGAAGAACGCCGTCGTGCCGCCTCCGCCGGGCGACCTCAACGGCCCTGGCGGCAACGGCACGCCGCCTCCGGTGACCGCTGCCTCCATTCCGCCGCCGCCCAGCGGGATCGGCGCGAACAACGTGAAGCCGCCGTCCATTCCCGCGCCGCCGGGCGGCTCGGCGGGCGGAGGCAAGGACGGGAAGTCCCCGAACGATTCCGTGGGAGGGAACAACCTCAAGTCGCCGTCGATCCCGCCTCCGCCGGGGGCGTCGGGCAACAACCTGGACGGGCACGTCGACCCGCCTTCGATTCCGCCTCCGCCGGGGGCGTCGGGCAACAACCTGGGCGGACACGTCAATCCGCCTTCGATTCCGCCTCCGCCGGGGGCGTCGGGCAACAACCTGGACGGGCACGTCAATCCGCCCTCGATCCCGGCACCGCCGGGGAGCTCCGGCGGACCGGGCGGGTCCGGCCATGTCAGCCCGCCCTCGATCCCCGCACCGCCGGGAAGCTCCGGCGGGTCCGGGCACGTGAACCCGGCGTCGATTCCGCCGCCGCCGGGCGATTCCGGCGGCCACCTGGCGAACAACGCGCTCAACCCGGCGCATCTGCCGCCGGGCCTGAGCAACCCGCCGGGCAACCAGACGCCGGGCGGCAGCGGCATCCCGATGATGCCGCCGGGCGGCATGGGCGGTGGCGGCGGACTGAACACGCCCTCCGCGGAACGTCCGGACTCGTCGGGCTTGCTCGGCAACATCAAGAAACCGTGGATCAGCCCGCCGCCGGACGGCATCGGCAACCCCGACTCGCACGGCGACACGCCGCCGCTGCACTCGGCCAAGTGGGCTCCGCCGCCCGGTGCGAGCGGCGGAACCGGCGACGGCGCGGGCGGCCCCGGCGACAGCGGTCCGGGCGCGATCAAGGGTCTCGGCGAGAGCGACCTGCCGAAGATGCCGGACGCCATCGGCAACCACGAGCAGATCCCCGGTGCGGGGACCCCGCCGATGGTTCCGCCGGGCGGCATGGGCGGGGGCAGCGGGCTGAACACACCCGCCGCCGAACGCCCGGACTCGTCGGGCTTGCTCGGCAACATCAAGAAGCCGTGGGTGAGCCCGCCGCCGGACGGCATCGGCAACCCCGACTCGCAGGGCGACACGCCGCCGCTCAGCTCGGCCGAATGGGCCCCGCCACCGGCGGCCGTCGGCGGCCCGGGCGGCGGGGAGCCAGCCGGGCCTGGGGTGCAGGGTCTCGGCGAACGCGACCTGCCGAAAATGCCGGACCCCATCGCCAACCACGAGCAAACCCCGGGCACGGGGACACCGCCGCTTGTCCCGCCCGGCGGCATGGGGACGCCGCCGATGGTCCCGCCCGGCGGCATGGGCGGCGGCAGCGGGCTGAACACGCCCGCCGCCGAACGTCCCGATTCCTCCGGACTGCTGGGCAACGTGCAGCAGCCGTGGCTGAGCCCGCCGCCCGACGGCATCGGCAACCCCGACTCGCACGGAGACACCCCAGCGTTGCGCTCCGCCGAATGGGCCCCGCCGCCAGCGGGGTCCGGGGGCGGGCCAGCCGGTCCTGAGGTGAAGGGGCTCAGCGAACGCGACCTGCCGAAAATCCCGGAACCCATCGCCAACCACGAGCAAACCCCGGGCACGGGGACACCGCCCAGCGGCATGGGGACACCGCCGATGGTCCCGCCCGGCGGCATGGGCGGCGGCAGCGGACTGAACACGCCCACCGCGGAACGGCCGGATTCGGCTGGGCTGCTCGGCAACGTGCAGCAGCCGTGGACGGCCGAGCTGCCCGGTGGCATCGGCGACCCGAGCGCGTTCGGGGAGACGCCGCCGAGCGAATCGGCGGACTGGGCTCCCTCGGCGAAGGGGCCGGACGGTGCCGGTGGCGGGACGAACCCGCCTGCCGAGCGACCTGACACGTCCGCGTTCCTCGGCAACACCCAGGAACCCTGGGCGGCGAACGCGCCGGTTGGCCTCGGAAACCCCAACGCACAAGGCGAAAACCCATCGAGCATCTCGGCCGACTGGGCGAAGAACCAAGGCCCGGGCATGCCCATGGTCCCGCCGGGCGGTGCCGGTGGCGGCACGAACACGCCCGCAGCCGAACGGCCTGACTCGTCCGGACTGCTCGGCAACACCCAGCAACCCTGGGCGGCAAACACGCCGATCGGCGTCGGAAACCCCGACGCGCAAGGCGAAACTCCGCCGAGCACCTCGACCGACTGGGCAAACACACCCATCATCCCCCCGAGCAACGCGACCAACGGAGCAAACCCACCAGCCACCGAACGACCCGACTCCGCCGAGCTGATCGGCAACACCCAGCAACCCTGGGCTCCGAACACCCCAGTCGGCGTCGGAAACCCGACCACGCAAGGCGAAACCCCACCAGCCGACGCCACCCCGTGGTCCACTGTGGACGCTCCCCCCACCCAGGCGGCACCGCACCGCACAGACCGGACCGCCCCGGCGAACACCGGCTGGTCCACCGCGGACCCCGGCACCGAGAGCGATCTCATCCGGATCGCCGTCGTCCAGCCCCTCGACACCGAGGACACCTCGGCTTGGGACGTGGGCACCGCCGATTTCCTCCCCGCACTCCTTCCGGTCGCCGCCCCGGCCGACGACCGGCGGGAGGAAATCGCCACGGACCACGTCCAGCGCAGCGACGAGCCCTGGCGTCCCGGCGAGGGCCCCGCGCTCGGCACCTACCAGCGGGTCCGCGGCGGCCCGGCCGAGATCCTCCCGGACGAGCTGCCCACCTGCGGCGACGCTCCGGAGCCCGAGGAACCCGAGGAGCCGGATACGGACACCGCGGAGGAAGAGACCGAGGAAGAAGAGGAACGCACGATGGCCGATCTGCTCCGGCAGGACGACTCGGCCTGGGGCGAGCCGACGCGCCGCAGTGCCCCGGGGGTGCTGGAATGAGCACGGAAACCGTCAAGCGGGGCCCGCGCGCCGCGGGTCCGGAAATGCCCGAGGGGCAAGAGGAACTGCAGGAACCGCCCGTAATGGCGGAGCCGGCGGCGCGCGATTTCAACTCGCTGCTGATGATGCTGCCGATGGCCATCGGGTCGCTGGTGATGGTGCTGGCGTTCTCCGGGGTCGCGGGCAGTTCGCCGTTCACCTACGTGATCGGCGGCGGCATGGGCGTGTCGATGATCGCGATGAGCCTCGGCCAGCTGTCCCGCGCGGCCGCCGAGCGCAAGCGCAAGATGCAGGCCGAGCGGCGGGACTATCTGCGCTACATCGGCCAGGTCCGGGAGCGGGCCCGGTCGACCGCGGAGGACCAGCGGCAGGCGGTGGCCTGGAACAACCCGGCCCCGGATTCGCTGTGGTCGCTCGCGATGGGGCCGCGGCTGTGGGAGCGGCGGATCAGCCACGAGGACTTCGCGCGGGTGCGGATCGGGCTCGGCACGCAGGAATCCGCGCTGGAACTGGTGCCGCCGGTGACCAAGCCGATCGAGGACCTCGAACCGCTGTCGGCGATCTCGCTGCGCCGGTTCACCGAGACCTACCGCACGCTGTCGGGCATCCCGATCGCGGTCGGGCTGCGGAGCTTCACCAGCGTCGAGTTCGACGGCGATCCGGACGCGGCGGCCGGGCTGGTGCGGGCGATGCTCGCGCAGCTGGTCGCCTTCCACTCGCCGGACGAACTGCGGCTCGCGGTGCTCACCACCGAAGCCGCGCAGGCGCAGTGGGACTGGGTGAAGTGGTTGCCGCACAACAACCATCCGACGCTGCGCGACGCCGCGGGCCCGCTCCGGCTGCTCGCCGCCGACCACGACGAGCTGATGGACCTCCTCGGTCCGGAGGTGGCCGATCGCGACGACCACGACAAGACCGTCGGGCCGACGACGACCGAGCCGTTCGTGGTGATCGTGGCGCATCTGGCGACGATCCCGGAGTCCTCGCGGCTGGTCGGCGCGGGGCTGCGCAACGTGGTGCTGCTGGACGTCACCGGCGCGCTTCCCGGCGGCCCGAAGGTGCTGCGGCTGACCGCGAAGGACGCTTCGGTCGAGTTCCCCGCGGGCAGCGGAGCGGGTTCGGCGACCCGGGACGAGCTTTCGGTGACCCAGGCCGAGGGACTCGCCCGGCTGCTCGCCCCGAAACGGACCAGCGGCACCCTGGAAATCGCCGACCAGCCGCTGGAAAGCGACTTCGGGCTGACCGCGCTGCTGGGCATCAAGGACGTGCACACCTTCGACGTCCCGGCGCAGTGGCGGCCGCGGGCGGCGCAGCGGGCCCGGATGTCGGTGCCGATCGGCGTGACCGAGGACGGCGAGATCGTCGAGCTGGACCTGAAGGAATCGGCGCAGGGCGGGATGGGCCCGCACGGGATGCTGATCGGCGCGACCGGTTCGGGCAAGTCGGAGCTGCTGCGCACGCTCGTGCTCGGGCTGGCCGCGACGCATTCGTCGGAGATCCTCAACTTCGTGCTCGTCGACTTCAAGGGCGGCGCGACGTTCCTCGGCATGGACCGGCTGCCGCACACCTCGGCGACGATCACCAACCTCGCCGACGAACTGCCGCTGGTCGACCGCATGCAGGACTCGCTCAACGGCGAAATGGTGCGGCGGCAGGAACAGCTGCGCGCGAGCGGCTACCCGTCGCTGTACGAATACGAAAAGGCCCGCGCCGCCGGCGAGCAGCTCGCCCCGATGCCGACGCTGTTCCTGGTGGTGGACGAGTTCTCCGAACTGCTGAGCGCCAAGCCGGAGTTCATGGAGCTGTTCGTCTCCGTCGGACGGCTGGGCCGAAGCCTCGGCGTGCACCTGCTGCTCGCCTCGCAGCGGCTCGACGAAGGCCGGATCCACCGCGTCGAAGGCCACCTCTCGTACCGGATCGCGCTGCGCACCTTCTCCTCGATGGAGTCTCGCAGCGTGATCGGCGCGGGCAGCGCCTACGAGCTGCCGCCGGAGCCGGGCAACGGCTACCTCAAGATCGACACCACGAACCTGGTGCGGTTCAAGGCCGCCTACGTATCCGGTCCGGTGCCCGCGGGCACCGGCGAAAACTCCGCGATGACAGCGGCGCGGGCCAGCCGGGAGGTCGTCCCGTTCCGCACCGAGGCCCATCCGGCGAAGCTGATCATCCGCGACGACGAACCGGAACCGGCCGAGAAACAGTCCGATGTGGACGCTCTCGAAGCCGCCGTGCCGGGCGGGCCGACGCTCGCCGACGCGTTCATCGACCGGCTGACCGGCGCGGGCCCGGCTGCGCGCCAGGTGTGGCTGCCGCCGCTGGCCGAATCGCCGAGCCTGGACTCGCTGCTGCCGAGCGTCACGCCGGACCCGGTGCGCGGCATGGCCGTGCAGGACCCCGCGCACTGGGGCAGGCTCCGGGTGCCGATGGGGATGATCGACCGGCCGTTCGAGCAGGTCCGCGAACTGCTGACGGCGGACCTGTCGTCGGCGGCCGGGCACGTCGCGGTGGTCGGCGGGCCGAAGACCGGCAAGTCGACCCTGCTGCGCACGCTCGTGCTGGCGCTGGCGATGACGCACACGCCGAAGGAGGTCCAGTTCTACGGGCTGGACTTCGGCGGCGGCGGGATCATGTCGCTGTCCGGCCTGCCGCACGTCGGTTCGGTCGCCACCCGGCTCGAACGCGACCGGGTCGTGCGGACCATCGAGGAGATCTCGCAGGTCATGGAGGGCCGCGAAACGCTGTTCTCCGAGCACGGCATCGAATCCATGGACGCCTACCGCGCGTTGCGCCGCGACGGCCGGATCGAGGATCCGTTCGGCGACGTCTTCCTGGTGGTCGACGGCTGGTACAGCCTCAAGAACGACTACAGCGAGCTGGAGCAGAAGATCGGCGAACTGGCCTCGCGCGGGCTGTCCTTCGGCGTGCACGTGGTGATCGGCGCGACCCGGTGGTCGGAGATCCGGCCGTATCTGCGGGATCTGCTGCAGACCCGGTTCGAGCTGCGGCTCGGCGATCCGATGGAGTCGGAAATCGGCTCGCGCAAAGCGAAAACGGTGCCGAACCAGCCAGGCCGCGGCCTCACCCCGGACGGCCTGCACTTCCTCGCCGGGCTGCCGAGGATGGACGGCAGCGGGAACACCGAGGACCTCGCCGCGGCGGCCAAGGCGGTCGCCGAAGAGGTCCGCCTGTTCTGGCCGGGCGCGCCGGCCCCGGCGGTGCGGCTGCTGCCCGCGAAACTGCCGATGGCCCAGCTGCCCGCTCCGGACGGGGACCTGCGGATCGCCCTCGGCCAGGACGAGCAGCGGCTGCTGCCGGTGTGGCACGACTTCGCCGCCACTCCGCATCTGCTCGCCTTCGGCGACAACGAAACCGGCAAGACCAACCTGCTGCGGGTGGTCCTGCGTTCGGTGCTGGCGCGCTACTCGCCGAGCGAGGCGAAGATCGTGCTGGCCGACCCCAGCCGTCAGCTGGACGCCGAAGTGCCCGAGGCCTACCGCGTCGGCTACGCGACCACCACCGAGGCGTTGCAGGAATTGGCGCAGCAGGCCAGCGTTTCGCTCACTCCGCGGGTGCCGGACCAGACCATCACCGCGGACCGGCTCAAACGCCGCGACTGGTGGACCGGGCCCCGGCTGTTCTTCGTGGTCGACGACTACCAGCTGCTGACCAGCGGCATGGGTTCGCCGCTGGAACCGCTGCTGTCCTTGCTGTCGCAGGGTTCCTACATCGGCTTCCACCTGATCGTCAGCCGCAGCACCTCGGGTGCGATGCGCGCGCTGAGCGACGCGGTGGTCCGCCGGATCTGGGAACTCGGCAGCCCGGGCGTGGTGTTCTCCTACCCCAAGGAAGAGGGCAAGTTCCTCGGCGAGGCGGCTCCGCGGCAGCTGCCCGCCGGGCGCGCGCAGCTGGTCACCCGCCGCGGCGTGAAGCTCGTGCAGACCGCGATCGCGGAAGAAGACCGGGCCGGCGGGGGCTGGTCCCCGCTCGCGACGACCGAAAGGGGCGTGCGATGACCGCGTCGACCGGCGAACTGTGCCGGATCACCGTGTACGGGCCGCAGGGCCGGGCGGACCTGGCGGTGCCGATGTCCGTTCCGCTGACCAGCCTGCTGCCGGTGCTGCTGGAGCACACCGGCGGCCGCGAGGACCTCGGCGAGGCCTGGGTGCTGCAGCGGCTCGGCGAGGAACCGCTCGACGCGTCGGGCACGCCGGAGTCGCTGGACTGGAAGGAGGGCGAGGAGTTCCACCTGCGCCCTCGCGCGGATCCGTTGCCGGAACTGGATTTCGACGACATCGCCGACGGCATGGCCACCGCGGTGAGCCGCCGTCCCGGCCGCTGGCGCCCGGAGTTCAACCGCGGCCTGTTCCTCGGGTTCGCGATCTTCTCGCTCGTGGTGCTCGCCCGGGTGCTGCTCTACCCGGGTTCGGCCGGGCTGACCGCGATCGGCGGCGGCGCGGTGTCGCTCGGGCTGCTCGTCGCGGCCGTGGCGACCGGCGTGCGTTCGGACGACAAGGCCTTGCTGACGTTGCTCGGGCTCGGCGGCTGCGGGTTCGCGTTCCTCTCGGGTTCGGTCGCGGTGGCCGGCCTCGATCCGGCGTTCGACTTGCAGGGCACGCCGATGGTGACCGGCTGCCTGGCTTTCGCGCTGGCGGGAGGCCTCGTGCTCGGCGGCCGGGCGGCGTGGTCGCACGCCATCCCGTTCGTGCCGTTCGGCGCGGTGGCGGCGACCGGGCTGGCCGGGGCGATCTCGCTGTGGCTGCACCTCGGCGCCGGGTTCACCACCGAACAGGCGGCCGGGCTGGTGTCGTTCGTGCTGGTCGGCCTGATGGTGTTCGCGCCGCGGATCGGCATCCGGTTCGCCCGCATCCGCGGTCCGCAGCTGCCGCGTTCGGCCGGGGAACTGCAGTACGACATCGAGCCGATGCCAGCAGCGCAAATGGTGCACCAGACCGGGTACGCCGACGGCTACCTCACCATCGCCTGCCTCGCCGCCACAGCGGTTTTCGTCGGCTGCTTCCCGTTCCTGGTCGGCGACGGGCTGTTCCCGACGATTCTGGGCGGGCTCGTCTCGGCCGCGGTGCTGATGCGTTCGCGGGCGCTGCTCGGGGTGTGGCAGCGGGTTCCGCTCGCCGTGGCCGGCGCGATCGGCCTGGTGCTGCTCGGGCTGTCGCTGATCCAGCCGTTGCCGACGCCGTGGCGGGGGGCCTGCCTCGCCGGGTTGTGCCTGGTGTTCTTCCTGCTCCTGCTGGCGATGCTGCGCCCGCCGCCGCGGCGGCTGCTGCCGATCTGGGGGCATCTGGCGAACTGGCTGGAAACGCTGAGCGCGGTGGCGATGATCCCGGTCCTGCTGCAGCTGTTCGGCGTCTACGCGTGGGCCGTCGGGCTCACTTCATGAGCGAAGGAGAGGTGCCATGGTGCAAACGCAGAAGGACCACGTCGAGGCGTATTCGTTCCTGATCGGGCGGATGACCTCGGCGCTGGTGCTCGGCGACGCGAGCCACCTCGACGTGCCCGCCCGGCGCGCCTGGGTCGGCCTGCTGGTCGGGCTGGTCCTCGGCCTGCTGATCGCGGTCGGGTTCTTCGTGTACGGGCTGATCGCGCACCACGCCGGCGGGGCGGCGCCCGCCGTCGGGCGCCGGGCCTGAGCGGAAGGAGGGCAGCCATGGAACTCTCGCTGATCCGGCGCGGCGATTCGGGGGCCGCGCTCGAGAAGAAGACCGTGGGCAACGCGCTGGTCGTGCACCTCGCGGAAGGGATGACCGGCGAGGCGCAGTCGCTCGCGCTCGGCGTCGCCGCCGATCCCGACCACGACCTGGTCGTGGTCGACCTGCCCGTCGATTCGCCCATCTCGATGTGGGAATCGGTGGCCAAGGCGCTCCCCCGGCGCCGCCGCGGGGTGCGGCTGGTGATCGGCGGCCGTTCGCGCGAGACGACCGCGCTGGCCGGGCAGTGGCTGGCCGAGCGGATCAACCGCCCGGTGCTCGCGCCGGACGGTTCGGTGATCCCGAGCGCGGGCGGCGCCCTGTTCGTCCACGCCGGACGCGGCGGCGGCTGGGTGCGCTTCCGGCCGGGCCGCCCGCCGGCCTGGGAGGCGAAGCGTTTTCCGCGCCCGGCTTGGGATGCCGGGATCGCCGCCGAGCTGACCCCCACGAGTTCGCGCGGCGTCGCCGAACCGCTGCCGGGCGGACTGTGGGTCCGTCCGGTCGGCTTCGACGCGCCGCAGCGGCACCATCGCAGGGCGCTGATCTCCCGGATGCCCGCGCAGCACGACACCATGACGATCGTGCTGGGCTGTCCCGGCTGCCCGCCGCTGGCGCTGGACGACGCGGCCCGGCTGTGGACGCAGCTGCCGGAGAAGGTGCGGGCCAAGGCGCGGTTCGTGCACTACGGCCCGATGTCGGTGCCCGGCGAGGCCGCGATCGGGCAGGCGCTGGCCGATCTGCTCGGCAGGCCGGTCGCGTTCTACACGGGCGTGCCGGTCGGTTCGCCGCAGCTGCCGACCCTGCGGACGGTGCTTTACGACGGACGGTTCGGCTGGCGCCCGTTCACCACCGAACTCGGGTACGAACCGCGCTCGGGCGACGAAACGCCGTTGCCTGAGCTGCTTTCGCACCGTCCGCCGATCCACGGGCTCGACCAGATCGCTCCCGCGGTGTACTGGTACTCGCCGGACGCGGTGGTCGAGGTCGTGCAGTCGGGTCTGCTGGTGCGTCCGCCGCAGGACGGCCCGTCGTCGGCCGCGGTCCGCGAGATCGCTCTCGACGCCGCGGTGCACAACCTGACCTTCGACGCGGCCGACGAGGGCTCGGCGTCGCGGATGCGGTTGCTGGCGGAGGATCTGCTGGCGCGGCTGGACGAGCAGACTCGCCGGATGAGCCGGGTGCTGCCCGCTGCCGAGCTGCTGGCGGAGCGGGCACGGCCGCGGGTGGTGACCCGGGCGCTGGACGCGATCGAATCCGGAAATCCGGCACCGCCGGTCGCGGCGCCGCCTCCTCCGGCGGCGTACGTGCCGGTGGCTCCGGCGGCGCTGGGCATCGCCGCGCCGACGGAGGTTCCGGGGGCGATCGCTGGCGCCAAGGCTGAACCGCCTTCCGTTCCCGGGGCGGCCGACCACAGCGAACCAGCTCCGGCTGAGGCGACCGCTCCCCCGGCCGAGCCTTCCAGCCCGCCGCCGGTCGTTCCCGCGGCGAAGCCGTTGACCCGCATCGCTCCGGCTGACGTCGCACCGGCGAAACCCGTGGAAGCACCGGTCGCCAGCCCCGCGATCCCGGCCCCGGAGAAGCTGCCGGCTTCCTCCGGCCCGGCGGGGCAGCCAGGTCCGGTGTCCGCATCGGACGATCCGGAGCCAGCCGCCCGGCCGGGGCCGTCGCTGGCGCGGCGGCTCAGCCCGCCCGCCGCGCAAGCCCCGGCAGAGCTGCGGTTCCAGGAAACCCCGGGCGCGGAGGCGACCGCGCTGCTGCCCAAACGCGGCGCGGACAAGGAACGCCAGTGGCTGCGCAAATCGCTCGGCGCGGAGTACGGCTTGATGTCGAACACCGTCGCGCGGATCCTGTCCGAGCACCCGGGGTTCCAAGGCGTGCTGTCCGCCTCGTCCTCGTCCTCGGCCGAGGTGCTGACCGACGCGGTGGCTGTGCAGCTTTACCTTTCCCCCAAGGGATCCACGATCGACGCGGGCCTGCGGCGCGGCGTGAACGGGCCGCACGTGCCGGTCGCCCGGTGCGTCGTGGCCGGGTTGAGCCGGTTGCCCTCGCACCGCGGTCCGGCCACCTTCGCCGCCGAGCTGCCGCCGTCCGCGTGGCCGCTGCTGGACGGGCGGAAAGTCCTGACCGAATGGGGTTTCCTCAACGCGCTGACCCAGCCGTCGTCCGCTGTGGACGGCGAGACGGACGTGCTGGTGTGGTCGATCACCGGGCGGCGCACCAAACTGCTGGAGCCGAGCGAGGGCGGCGTCGAAAACCGCGTGCTGTTCGTGCCCGGCACCAGTTTCAAGGTGCTGGAAACGCGCGAGCCTGCCGAGGGGGCGCGGGGCGCGGTGCTGCTGCGGGAGCTGACCGCGAGCGAGATCGACGAGACCGGCCGGGTGGCGAACGACCGGGCGGCGCTGGACGAGCTGGCGATGAACTCGCTGCGGCAGACGATGCGGACGTGGGCGGAAGCGGGCGAGGACCTGGTCCGGACCGTGATGGACGACCAGGCGGCGGAGCGGTTCGGGGCGCTCCCGGGCCTGGCGTGAGTGCGGAGAGGCGGAGACGATGAACCGACAGCTGCTCGTGGTCGGCGGCGACCGGCCGGGTGCGTTCGGCACCATCGGCGCGGCGCTGGCGCAGGCGCGGCCGGGGGCGACGATCAGCGTGCACCCGGGCCGGTACGAGGAAAACCTCGTGGTGGACCGGATGGTGTCGCTGGTGGCCGAACGAGGCGCGGGCACCGTGGAAATCGTGGCGAACACCGGAAGCGTGCTCGTCGCGAACGCCGAAGCGGTGCAGCTCAGCGGGTTCGTCCTCACCGGCGTCGACGACCAGCTGGTCACCGTGGACGTGGTCCGCGGCGAGGCGGCGCTGGACGGCTGCCGGGTGTCCGGTGCTTCGTGGGCGACGCTGCTGGCCCGGCTGGAGGGTTCGCTCGCGCTGCGCGGATGCACGGTGACCAGCACCGGCGGTGCCGGGGTCGTGATCGCCTCGCCGGTGCAATCGGCCATTGAGGACACTGAGATCGTCGACGCCGCTTCGTCCGGGGTGGTCGTGGCCGAGACCGGTTCGGTCGTCCTGCGCCGCTGCGCGGTGCGAGGCGCGGCGGGCAACGGGGTGTGCGTCAACGGCGAAGCGGGCGCGATTGTCGAGCAATGCGAGATCGTCGGCGCGCAGAAACCGGCGATGGTCGTGGAACAGCAGGGGCGCGCGACGATCACCGGGCTGACCGTGCGGGACAGCGCGAACGTCGACCTGTACGTGACCAGCAAGGGCCGGGTTTCCGTGGCGTCGTCGCAGTTCCGGTCGGCTCCGATGCAGGCAGCGCACATCGCCGCGTCCGCCGAACCGTTGCTGCGCGAGTGCGTATTCGCCGGGGCGGGCGTGAACGCGGTGCAGGCCACCGGAACCTCCGCGCCGCAGTTCGTGGACTGCACCTTCGAAGGCTCCCCGGTCACGATCCTGGTCGACGATCAGGCGCGGCCGAAATTCGAACGCGCGACCGTGCGAGGGTCCGCGCACACCGCGATGTCGATCGGAGCGGAATCCGCGGTGACCGTCGGCGGGCTGCGGATGACTCCGGACCACGGCGCCGGGATCGTCCTTTCCGGACAGTCCGGCTTGGACCTCGCGGACGCCACCATCGACACTGGCCGGGAAAGCGGGCTGCGGGTCACCGAGGGCGCCCGGCTGACCGTGACCGGCCTCCGGGTCGATTCGACGGCGGGCAAGGCGCTCTCGTTCGCCGCCAGCGCACCGTCCTCGGCGAAGTCGGTCCAGGTACGCGGCGGCGGCCTGCACATTTCCGGAACCGCGGAAATCTCCCTGCAAGACTGCGAGATCATCGACTCCGCAGTGGACGGGATCACGGTCGCCGAGGGTTCGGCGCTGACCGCTTCCCGCTGCCGGGTGCGCAATGCGCGCGGCAACGGGGTGTACGTCGCGGCCCAGGCGTCCTTCACCGAATGCGAGATCCTCGGCGCGGGCCAGGACGGCTTCCACGTGGAAACCGCCGAGCCGGTCAGCATCCGCGACTGCGTGGTCAACGACGCCGCGGGCGAACTCGTCAGCGGCGAGCACGCGGCCGTGGACAATTTGAGCACCGATTCCGCGCGGCCCGCCGAGCCGGTGCCCACGAGCCCGCCAGACGGTTTCGGGGCCGTCGAGCAGACGGTGAGCGAAGCCGCCGGGGAGGTGCTCGACGGCCCGCTGGGCGAACTGGAGGCGCTGGTCGGGCTCGCCGGGGTGAAGAAGGAAGTCACCGGCCTGATCAACCTGATCAAGATGTCCCAGATGCGCGAGCGGATGGGCCTGCCGATGCCGCCGATGTCGCGGCACCTGGTCTTCGCCGGGCCGCCCGGCACCGGCAAGACGACCGTCGCCCGGCTGTACGGCACGGTGCTCGCCGAACTCGGCATCCTGTCCAAGGGGCACATGATCGAGGTGGCCCGCCAGGACCTGGTCGGCCAGTACATCGGGTCCACCGCGATCAAGACCACCGAGGTCGTGGAAAAGGCCGTCGGCGGGGTGCTGTTCATCGACGAGGCGTACACGCTGAGCGCGCCGACCGGCGGGTCCGGCCCGGACTTCGGGCAGGAGGCCATCGACGCGCTGATGAAGATCATGGAGGACCAGCGCGATTCGCTGGTGGTGATCGTCGCGGGCTATTCCGAGCAGATGGAGCAGTTCCTGCAGTCGAACCCCGGCCTCGCGTCGCGGTTCACCCGCACCATCGAATTCCCGAACTACAGCGTCGACGAACTGGTCACCATCACTACCGGCCTGACCCGCAAGCACTACTACGAAATGACCGACGACGCTCTAGCCGCGCTGCGGGAGTATTTCGAGCGGGTGCCGAAGAATTCGACGTTCGGCAACGGCCGGGTCGCGCGCAAGCTGTTCGAGGCGATGGTGAACAACCAGGCGTCGCGGCTGGCTTTGCATCCGCCGGCCAAGGACATCGAGCTGAACCGCCTGACCGCGGACGACCTTCAGGCTGAGCTGGCGCAACTGCCCGCCGCGACGAAGTCGGCGGTTTCGGTCACCGCCGATCCGGCCGCCGCGGTGAAAACCAGTGCGGGCTGGAAACGCCTCAGCGGATTGGTCGGCCAGAAATCGGTGCGGGAGAACGCCGAACGGCTGCTGCTCAAACTCGGCAGGCTCGCCCGCGAACGCCAGCCGCTCGGCCACCAGGCGAACCTGGTGATCAGCGGCAAACGCGGCACCGGACGGTCGGAATACGCGAAGCTGTACGCGCAGATCCTCTCCGAATTCGGCATGGCCCCGATGGGACAGCTGGTGCACCGCAACCTCGCCGAAGAGCTGTCGCCGCAGTGGCCCGGCCAAGCCGAACACCTGGTGCGAGCCGCGGTGGAGGACGCGGCCGGCGGCACCCTGGTCGTCGACCTCGACGGCGACTGGGACACCTCGCCGCACACCCCCGGCATCGAAGCGCTGGAAGCCCTGTCCGAAATGATCGCCCGCCGCCCCGCCGATCCGGTCGTGGTGTTCACCGGGGAAAGCGACCGCGTCGGCGAACTGCTCGCCCGGCTGCCGACTCTGCGCGACGCTTTCCCGTACGGCTGGCAACTCGGCGAGTACACAGTGGACGAACTCGCCGAGATCGCCGTGCGGTTGCTGACGCGGCGCGGGCACGAGGTTCCCGGCGACGTCCGCGACGCACTCGCCCACGAACTCTCCGCCGCGTCCGAACACACCGCGTACGCCGCGCACGAACTCGCCCGCACGCTCTCGGCCGCTGCCGCGTCCCGCACGCTCGCCGCCGCCGACCTGCGCGGCATCCGCCCGCCCGACACCGGCGCCATGGCCCTCGGCCCCGGCCTCGCCTCGGTCGGCTGATCCCGGGAAGGAAACCGATGAGCTCACACCACGAAAAGCTGCTCGAGGAAGCGATGGCTGCCTACCAGCACCAGCGCGACCACTTCGACCAAACGCGACGCGAGGTCGAAACCGCCGCCAGCACAGTGACTTCCGCCCGCCGCGAGGTGACCGCGACCGTCGGCCGCACCGGCGAATTGACCGAGCTTTCCTTCCCGACGAGCGCCTACAAACGCATGGCCCCCGCGGAACTGGCTTCGGTGATCGTCCAGACCGTCTCCGCCGCCCGGCAGAAATCCATTGCCGCCGCCGCGGAAATGATGGCCCCGATGCTTCCGCCGGGCATCTCCGCACAGGATGTGATGAGCGGCAAAGTGGACGTCAACGCCCTCTTCTCGGCCCGGGTGCCGGGATTCGACGAAGGGACCCTGCCGTGACCGACCAGTTTTTCGTCGACGCCGACGGGTTGGACGGCGGCCGCGACGGATTCGACGGCAAAAGCGCTGAACTGCGCACGCTGGCCCAGCGGGTGCAGAGCCTGGCGAACCCCGGCACTATCCGGGACGCGGCCGGGAACGACAAGAACGGCAACGAATTCTCCCAGACGCACATCCAGTCGGCCGCCGAGATCTACAACGGCATCAACGCCTGGGCGCTGGCGGTGGAAGCGACCCGCGACGCGATCGGCGACATGGCGACGTCGTTCCGCGAGGCCGACCAGGGCGCCTACGACGGGTCGAACGCGCTGTTCAAGAGCTTCACCGACCTGAACCACAAGGTCCGCAAGTCCGATTCCGGCGGCTCCGGCGGCTCCGGCGGCTCCGGGGAACCTCCCACCGAATACCGGCGAGCCGTACGCCTCCAGGGCAAACTGCTCGGCAAAGCCCCGGAAGCCGAAGACGGCGGCGGCTGGACCGCGGCCAAGACCGTCCGGGCGCGGATCGCGGACCGAGGCGAGGAACCTCTGCCCGGCGAACAGCCGCGGCGCTTGCGGCGCCTGGCGCTCGACCGTGCAGCGCTGCACAAGGTCGTAACCCCGCTGCGGCCGACCGAGTCGGTCCTCTTCGTCCGCTCGAAGAACCCGGAGCACGTGGTCGAGGACGGCGTGGAGACCCCTGAGGGCGAGGTCACCACCCCGACGCATCCCTTGCAGCCGAGGGAGGTCTGGGTGGCCGCGAAACCGGGCGGCTGGGCTCCGGCTAAGTCGATCCCCGCCCAGCCCGCGATCACCCCGGAAGAACCCGTTTCCTGACTTTCCGCACTGTGCCGAGGAGGTGAGCCCGCGATGAGCCTCATGGTGGATCCCAGCCTGAACTGGGTGTTCTACATCATCGCGGGCGACGCCTGGCCGCAGGGCGACGAGGACAAAGCCCGCGAACTGGCCGCCGAATGGGACCAGGTGGCGCAGGAGATTTCCGCCGCCGGAAACGGTTTCAGCCAGCTGGCGCAACAGGTGGTGTCCAATGTGGGCGGAGAGGTGGCGACCAACTTCGCCGACTACGCCAACAAACTCAGCACCATGGGCGCCGGTTTCTCCTACCGGGCTCAGCAGCAGGCCGCCGCCCTGCGCGAGTACGCGCTGAACGTCGAAAACGCGAAATACGGCATTCTCATCTCCATCGCGGTGACCGCCGCGGACCTGATCTGGGCGATGACGAACCCGTTCACCGCCCCGCTGATCCCGGGAATCTGGGCAGCCGGGCGGACCGCCGTCATGCAGATCGAACGCTCGCTGATGTCGCGGCTGATGAGCCTGCTGTCGAGGGTCGCGCGAGAGGCCGCGCAGGAAGCCGCGGAAGAAGCGGCCGAGGAAATGCTCGCCGAATTCATCCAGATCGCGCAGGGCAACCGGGACGGCTTCGACTGGAAGCAAATCGGCCAAAACGCGGCCCTGGGCGCGATCGGCGGGACGTTCGCCGCAGGGGCGCACAGCGGTCTCGGGAAATGGGGCCACAACGTCTTCGGCGCCGCCGGAGTGGAGGCGGCCACCGAGGTAGTCGTAGGTTTGGCCGGCGCCGGCCTGTTCGGCGGGGATCTGGACAGCCTGGGCTGGGGTGCCCTGAACGGCGGCCTGAGCGGCGCCGCCACCCACGGCGCCCACCACGCAGGCCAAAACCTGCACGACAAACTCACCGGCGGCGGCGATGGCGGTGGGCAGGGGAAGGGCCCGAACGACCCGGGAGGGGACGGCGGGGTCGGGAATATCAAGGTGGACCCGATCAACGGGCCTGGCGCTCCGGGGGGTTCCGGCGGTCCTGGGGGCGGGGGCTCGGGCGGTTCTGGTGGCAATGGCTCTGGTGGGCACGGCGGCACCGGCCCCGGCGACGCCGGGGGTTCCGGCGGTTCGGGCAATTCCAACGGCTTCGGCGGCGCGGGTGGCTCCAACGGCTCGGGCGCGCACGGCGGCACTGGCGCTGGCCCTGGCGACGTCAGCGGCTCCAACGGCTTCGGCGGTGCGGGTGGCTTTGGCGCGCACGGCGGGACTGGCACTGGCCCCGGTGACGTCGGCGGCTCCACCGGCTCGGGCGGGCACGGCGGCACTGGCTCTGGTGGCTCCAACGGGGCTGGCAGCCACGCCAACACTGACCCCGGCGATACCGGCGGCTCCCGAGGCATTGAACCCGGTGACTCCGGCAGTCACCGTGATGCTGGCTCCGGCGGTTCCAACAGCGCTGGCGGCACAAGTTCCGGCGGCCACGGCAACACCGGCCTAGGTGACACCAGGGGCTCCAACGGCGCAGGCCCTGGTGGCTCCGGCAGTCACGGTGGCGCTGGCTCCGGCGGCTCCAACGCCACCGGTTCTGGCGGCTCCAACGGCACCGGCGGCCATGATGGCGATACCGGTGGCGTTGGTCCTGGCGACTCCGTCGGCACCGGCTCCGGCGGCACGGGGTCTAACGGCTCCAACGGACACGGCAACACCGGCCCCGGTGACACCGGCGGCTCCGGCGGTCCTGGTGGAGCCAGCAGCCGCGGCGGCAGTAACCCTGGTGATGCCAACGGCTCCGGCAACGTTGACCCCGGCGGCTCCACCAGCTCTAACGGCCACGGCACCAACGGCTCCGGAAACACCGCCTCGCACGGAGACGGCCAGAGCAACTCCAACCCGCCCGCCAACAACTCGCCCTCAAACGGTTCCCACTCGACAGGCAGCCCGAACCCTTCCAGCGGTTCCACGAGCGACGGCACCCCAACCTCCGCGAACAACTCCCCCTCGACCGGTGTCCCCCACTCCGCCACCGCACCGACCCCGGCGAGCGGCCCCGGCTCGCACTCGACGAACGGCAGCATCCCCGCCACAGGAGACCCGAACTCCGCACCCAATTCGGGCTCGACGAACGGTTCCCACCCCAGCAGCAACTCGCCGTCACCCGGCTCCGGCCACACCTCCACGGACAACCCGCCTTCCCTCAGCTCAGCTGGCAACCCGAACTCCACGGGCGACTCGAACCCCGCGAGCAGCTCGCCCGGCGACTCCGCACAAAGCCCGCACCCACCCGCCAGCAACCCCGGCTCGTCCGGCACCGGCAACCAGAGCGAGACCGGCCCCGCCAGCCAAAACCCCTCAACCGCTAACCCCACCACGAACCCGGGCAGCAACACCAACACGAATTCCACCCCCACCAGCCCAGGCACGAACGGCGCCGACCACCCCGTCACCCCGCCCCCGTCCACGCCGGACTCGGTCAAGACCGGCACCCCGGCCGCGCCCCCGACACCGTCCACGCCGCACCCCGACGCCCCCGGAAACCCGTCCGGCCTTCCCCTCTCCCCGCCCGCGACCAGCAACCACCCGCCCGCCCCGCAGCACGACACCGGCCTCCCCGGCTTCGGCGGCAATCAGACCCCGGTCCCGCACACCGAAGCGAACGGCTCCTCGAACCCGTCGGCTCACCCCGGCTCGCAGACCGTCCCGAGCCCCTCCCACGACGTCAACCCGACCCCCGCGAACCCGTCGCCCATCCCGGGCACCGGTATGACCCCGTCCACCGATTCGACCCGCACCCCGAACCCGGCGGCCGCCCCCAACTCCAGCGCAAACCCGTCCTCCGGTTCCGTCCGCGCCCCAGGCTCGACCGCTACCCCCAACACGCCCTCCGCTGCCCCGCAGCCCAAGCCGGTCCCGCCGCCGACGTCAAGCAGCGTCAAAGGCATCGACTCGACCCCAAGTCCCACCCCGAAGACCACCGTCGACGGCCCGCGCGCCACACCGACCTCGCCGCACGCCTCCCCCGCCCCGAGCCCGGTTCAGACCACCGCCAGCCCGGCCCCGGCGATCGGCAGTCCGAACCACACCGCCGACCCGAACCCGAGCACCGGCCCGAACCCGGCCGCAGGTCCGGACTCAGCCGCCAAACCCACCCCAGATCCCACCGCTCACCCGCAGCCGAACCCGGTCGCCAGTCCCAACCCCACACCCAGCGCGCATCCAGCCGCCAGCCCGAGTCCGCACCCGGCCGCCAGTCACAACCCGAACCTGGCCGTCAACCCGAACCAGGGTCCGGCCACCGCCAACCCTGCGGCAGGCCCGAGCCCGAACACCGCCGCAAACCCGAACCTCACCGCCGACCCGAACCCTGCCAAGGACTCTCACCCGAAGCCAGGTCCGAACCCCACACCCGGACCCAACTCAACTCCCAACACCGCGAGCAACCCGACCTCGAATCGCTCAACTCCCAGCACCGCGGGCACCCCAACTCCGAACCGCTCGGCACCCAGCGATTCCAACCCGAAGCCGTCCGCCAAGCCCGCATCCACGCCGAAACCGGCCGTCACTCCGGCGTCCTCCTCGACGCCGAACCCCACCCGGAACCCCAGCACCTCACCGAACCCCGCCCCCGCCACCAAACCCACCCCGGTCAAGAACAACCCCACCCCCGCGAAACCGATCGGCACCAAGCCCACCCCTCCCCCACGCCGCAACCTCCATACCCCGGTCGCCGCCCCCAAAAAGCCCGCCCCAGCCGCGGCACCGAAAAACCCGGCCCCCAGCAGCGGCCCCGGTCCAAACGTCGGCAAGAACCCTCCGGTCACCGGCGGGAAGGCGGACTTCGCCCAGCACCTCAAGAACTTCAAGTTCACCGTCGTGCACGAAACCGGCATCATCGGCGACCTCGGCACCCGCAACGCGGACAACCAGAACAGCATCGGCGTGGTAGCCACGGTCGCCGCCACCCCGGACGACAACCTCCAAGCCCTCGCCGAAAAGTACTCCACCGGCTTCACCGGCAACTCCTCTGCCGGACGATTCGGCCTCGTCATCGGACTCAACGGCACCCCAGGAACCGAACAATCCATCACCCAGAAAATCCAGCAATTCCAGAATTCCTGGGACAACCGGTTCCCGGTAGCAATCGTCGGATTCACCTGGAAACACCCGAGCAACCCGGTCATCGACCAGAAAACCATCCCCTACGGCGGCATCCGGGAAACGATCGTCCGCAACCCGGTCACCGAGAAGCTCACGCAGCAAATCCGCGAAGCGGGCGGCGACAACGAGGTCTACCTGCACACCGGCGACGCCGACGTCCATTCCCTGAACACCCCCAGCGGACCGCTGTTCGACGCGGTGAACACCGCGGTCCGGCAAAACCCCGAAGGCCCGCCGGAAGCGATCAGCGGCGGTTATCACGTCCGGCCCGACGACGGGGACCTCGCGAATCGGGCCGCGCAGCTGGATCTCGACGTCCGGCAAGCATTGGCCGGAGTCGATTCCCGGGCGGTCTACTTTCCGGAGCCGAACACGTTTATCCGGCTTCCGGGCAACAAGCTCGAGAACGACGCGACGTTCGGCACCAAAAACCCGAACACCGGCACCTTCGAGTACGGTGCGAAAGAAGGCCAAGGACTCGTCGATTCGGTCCTGTCCCAGCGCAACCCGAGTTGGCAATACAGCGACCACCCGGCAGCGATCGCGAAATTCTCCTCCGATCTCGCCATCCAGACCGACGGCTCGCGCATCGCGGGCAAGATCGGCACCGACCCGGACGACATCACCGCGCTGACCCAAAGCCACGCCAACGAAACGACCTGGTCCGACCAGATCGGCCATTACCTCGGCAACCACACGACTCTCGATCCCAATCTCGCTAAGATCGCCGCGAAAGCCGCGTTCCACGGGATCACGCCGGGCGGGCCGACGCCGAACCGGCCGGAGGTGTTCTCCGAGGTCGTCGCGAATCTGCCCAAGAACGAGCGCGCCTCGCTGGTCAAGGGCATGAAGGAGAACGTCGAGGACGGCAAGAAGCTCGCCGACCTGACACTCGCCACCCGGCAAGCCCTGGTCGGCAACCTCAGCGGGAATCACCCGGCGGCCACGCAAACCCTTGCTGCCGCGCCAAAAAACAACGGACAGGCAAACGCCGCACCGCAGCCCGGTCCGAAGACCCTTCCGGGGCCGAAGGACTGGAACGGCCGCCGCGACACCGCGCCGGTCACGCGTTTTTCCTCGGAACGGTTCGACCCGATCAAGAAAATCGCCGAGCAGTTCAGCGGCAATCGCGCGGGGCTCAAGGGCGGGCAGCTCGCCGGGGCGATGGCGCACATCCGGTTCGACGTCCGCCGGTTCGAGATCGCGCCAGGCCAGTGGGTGCGCGAGCACACCATTCCGATCGACCTCACCTCGCATTCCGGCTCGGTCACGCCTGAGCAGCGCGAACAATTCGTCCAAGACTTGCAGGCCCATCTCGACGAGTGGGTCAACCAGACCTCCCGGCTGCCGGGCGGCGACCAGCTGCACGTCCGCCTCGACGTCCGCGTCGCCGACGACGTCCACCCGGACGACACCAGCTGGCAGGCCGACCCCGGCCGCCGGATCCCGGTGAACCTGCACGATTCCACTGTGGACTCCGGCACCCCGGACACGAACCAGCTCAACTGGGACGTCCACGACTCGGCGTTCGGCGCCACGCACGAGCTGATGCACTTCCTCGGCCTCGGCGACGGCTATAAGAACGACGAAATGCTGTTCAACCGCGAGGACCAGCCCGGCGTGATGGGACCGGACGCGTGGCACGATTCGCGACTCACCCCGGGCAATCTCGCCCAGCTCGAACAGGTGTCGAACACCGCGAACATCCGCGACCATCACCTCGGAGACGACCCCGCGCCGACCCCACCGCCGCACCAGGACGACCATCGCGCGCAGCCCGAGCCGGACGGCAAGCCGAACCTGCACACCCCGATCAAGGCCCCGTCGAATCCGGAACCGGCAACCCAGCAAGAATCGCACGACAGCCAGCAGACCGGCGTCCAGTTCGATTCCGAGCACGGCGCGCGAGCGGTCCGGGAAAGCAATCCGAAAGCCAGTGAATCCGTCGCGAGCCGCGTGAAGCCCCGCGATTTCTCCCCCGAGGAAAAAGCCGCCGTTTCCGCCGCGCTCCGGCATTACGGCCCGATCATCGGCGACCAGCGGCAGAATTCCTCCCGCGCCGGGATCGAGCAGGAAGTCCAGCATATCGGCGCGGTGAACTTCGGCATCGAGAACGGGCAGCTCTCCCCTGGCACGGCGGGCGAATACATCGGCTCGCACCAGACCGTCAACCTCTACGCGATGGCCGGATTCGCCCGCGACTTCGACGGCGGCAGCCGCGAGGTCGAGGGCACGGTCACCCACGAACTGTCCCACGGCCTGCTCAAATACGCCCTCGACGACTACACCAAGCACGTCGGCGTCTGGAATGAGGACGGCACCCCGAAGCGCGCTCCCGGCGCCGAACCACCAGCTGATCCGAAATACCGCAGCGATTTCGAGGACTTCGCCGGGTCGATCCGGACCTATCTGGCCGCACCGGGCAAACTGGCCGCGGACGCGCCGCGCCGGGCGGAGTTCATCAAACAGCTCGAAGAGTCCCATCCCGGCGTTTTCGAGAAGCGCGGCGAAACCGACCTCATCCGCGTTCGCGCCGCCCGGATCGCCAAGGAACTCCGCACGGAGAATCTCGCCGCGTTCAACGAGCACACCGGATACTGGACCGCCGACGGCTTCCCGGCCTTCGCCGGGGAACGCCCGATCACCCGCTACGGCGCGACGAATCCGAACGAGGACATGGCCGAGACGGCCAAATTCTATTTCCTCGACCCGGACCGGTTGCGCGCCGAAGCTCCTCAGCGCGCGGCGTTCTTCGACCAGCTGGTCTCGGACTGGACGCCGCGCCGGGACGAGGCGGTGCTCGTCGCGGACGAGGACACGGAGGAAACGCCCGACAACCGCCCTCTTTCCGAACGACTGCCCGAGTTCGCCCGCAACGGCAAGGCGCTCGGCTCCGTGGTTCCGGTCGACATCCGCGGTGCGAAAGACGTCGGCACGAGCATCCAGAACTTGATCAGCCGGCTTAATCCGAATCAGCAGAATCCACCGCCAGTGCACGGCATCGACGCGATCACCGATTCGCTGTCCGGTCCCGAGTTCGAGTCTTTCCTGGGCGACGGCCGAAAGTCGATGGTGCGGTCCGGCGAGAAATGGTACGAGGTGCACGTCACCGCGGAGCCGGATTTCAGCTCCGTCAACGCCGACCAGATCACGAAACTGCCGCAGCCGACCATCGGCGACGTCAAGAACGAGGTCAAGACCACCCACGCGAACCCGAACACCGACACCACCGCGAAGGTCGTCGGCAGCTCGTACTTCGGGTTGTTCCCGGCCGGTCCGTACGCGTCCGTCGGCGGCACCGCGCAGCTCGCCACCCCGTCCGCGGAGCACACCGGCACCACCACCGGCACCGATCAGCGCGTGATCCGCACCGCGGGCGACATGCAGCGCGCGGACGCCCCGGTCACCTATCGGATCACGGTGCGCAACGAAACCGGCGGTCTGGTCGGTTCCACAGTGGACGGCCAAGTAGGACTCGTTCTCTCGACTGACTTGGCCAACCTGAACCAGGAGCAGACTGGCGGGTCCGCCGAGCCGAAACCCGACTGGGCGAAGAAGATCGAATTCCTCTCCCCGGAAGCGGTCGACTTCGACGAGAACGCGCTCTTCGATCAAGTAAGCAAGAACCTGCATCCATCGGTGACGAAATTCGGCGCTCCGGGCCGTACCGCGCTGCGGGAATTCCTCAGCCGCGGCGGGGTGCGCAGCGTGCTCGGCACCGCACTGCAAGGCAGTCCGGTGATGTCGAACGACCTGCTCAGTCCGCACGGCGCGCACCGTGACGCGGTGCAGCTGTCGGCACGGCCGACGAAGGTCGAATACCTCGGCACCATCCCCGGCGACAGCGAATTGCGGTTCAACGATTCCTCGGTGAATGGCGGAAGCACCGCCGTCACCTCCAAATACGGCGGCGAGGGGAGCGCGATCTTCGGCGGCGGGTCTTATGTGCCCGGCGCGGTCGGTGGCGTCGCCGGGGTCAGCGGCAGCTATTCCCGGAAGGTCAGTCAACAGTCCACAAGCGGCACCAGCTTCACCAACAAGTCCACAGTGAACGCGAAGGGCGACATCGGCCTGTACAAGGTGACCGTCGACCTCGACGTCACCACCTCGACCGGGGAAAAGACGACAGTCCAGGCCACCTCGTACACGCGGATAGGCTTGCCCGAGGCGAAAGCCCAGGGACTCCCGGCCCCGAAGAGCACCCCGGTGAAGTTCAAGAACGTCGGCGCGCGCTACGAACCGCCGTACCTCGCGGCGGCCATGGCGGCGGGCACTGCCCGGCCCGGCTCGTTCGAACCGGCGACCCGGGTTCAGCCGCAAATCGAAAACGCGCTGCGGAACCTGCCCGGCGCGGACAAGTTCCTGCCCCGGTGGGACAAATTCCAGAGCGACAACCCTGGCTCCAGCCGGGATGTCGCCGAACGGTTCGCGAACCTGCGGAAGATCACGTCCACGTTCTCGGTCGCCTCGCTCCGGGGCAAAATGGACAGTCTGTTCACTCAAGGCGTTTCCGCGCAACTGAAACGACGCGGGCTGTTCACCGACGAATACATCAACGTCACGGTGAAGGCGAAGCCCGGGCCGGGCCGTCATCTCGGGCAGGCGGACGGCCGCTCGGTCAAGAACAGCAACGAAACGAGCCCGTCGCTGACCAGCTCGACCACTACCGAACGAGGCTGGACAGTCGGTGTCGAAGGCCGCGTGATCGTTCCAGGCTCCACGGCCGTCGCGAGCCTCGGCATCAGCCCGACCGTCACTCCCCTGCAGTATTCGGACACCCGGACGTGGAAGAACTCCGGCGGCCCGACGGTGACCGCGACGACCGGCAAGGGCGGGAGCCCGAATTCGCAGGTCTTCGAGCATGACGTCGAGTTCGAGGTCGAGATCACCAGCTACACCCGGCACCGGCCGTGGGTGCGGCGGCTGACGCCCGGATCGCCGTTCCGGGTCACGCCGAAGGTGTCCACTGTGGCCAGAACCGGCGATCCGGCCCTGCCGCCGATCTCCGGCAAAGTCGATTTGTGGATCAACGACGGCGCCGCGCTGACCAAGGACCCGGCAGAGTTCGCGCCGGGCAAACCGGGCGTCGTCTCGATGTCGCCGAACGAAACCCCGAGCATCGACGACCTGCTTACCCAGCAGCAGAACCAGACGTCGCCGAAATTCCTGCACGTGGAGGCGTTCGCCAACACCGAGGCGCTGCGGGACGAAGCGCTGCGGCAGCTCCAGCGCGCCGCCGGCGGCGACGCGGTGCTCGGGCTGCCCGGCAGCGAAGCGCGCGCCCGCGTGGACCGGATGTTCTCGCCGGAAAACTTCCGCGGTCTCACGCCGAAACTGCTCCAGCAGGGCGGTACGGCGAACGGGTTCCGCTACGAACGCCGGGTCGCGGACCGGGTCGGCGGCCTCGGCATGGGCATCTCGCTGAGCAGCCCGAAACTGGTCGCGGTCTCCGAAACCGGCGGCGGCGACCGGACGTACTCGGGCGGTTCGAAGGCCAGTTACGAAGGCACGCGGAAACAAGCCGTCGAGGCCAACGTGGCACTCGGCCTCACCGTCCGGCCGACCGGCAGCGACACCCACGGCCAAGGCCAGGTCTACGGCAGCGCGAAATGGAGCCCGTGGCAGCGCAGCTCCGGGTCGTCGAACGAGATCACCGCGAGCGTCGACCACACGAACCGGTCCTCTTCGGACAGTCGCACCGTGCTGGTGCAGTACGACGCGAACGTCCGGCTGATCGCGGAAAGCCGCCAAGAGGGCCTGCTCAACGGGCCGGTTTCCCGGGCGGGCGCGGACGTCCGGCTGCCCGGTTCGGTGTTCGTCGCGATGACCGAGGACGAGGCACGCGCGGAAGGCCTGCTGCCGCCGGTCGAGCCGCGCACCCCGGCTCCGGGCAAGCTTTCGGCTCCGCCGCTGGTGGGCGGCAAGTCCAGTTCGCTCGGCTCCGCGGTGCTGGAAGACGCGCCCAACCTGACGAAGCTGGTGCAGGACGCCCGGCAGGGGCTCGGCAAGCTCGGCGACCGGCTGCTGCCGAAATCGGTGCTGAACGATTCGATGAACAACCTTCAGCGCACCCTCGACACCGCCTCTCCGGAAGCGGTCACGTCCCTTGTGGACAGTGCGCTGGACGGCGGAGTGTCCTTGCTTGCCCAGGACCCGGGTGTGCTCTGGACGGACAATTACCAGCTGCTGCTCAAGGCGAAGATCCTCGACACCCAGTTCCTCGGCGTCAAGCACGACGGCAGCGAAGTCGATCACGTCGTCAACTCGACCCGGACGGACAAAGCGAACTCCGGCCACGGCTCGTCCTACGGCGGCCAGGTCCGCGGTGCCGGTCGCGGTTTGTTCCAGGACAGCCAGCCCAAGGTCAACGGCTACGACGGCGCCTACCTGGGAGCTTCCGGGACGCGTGCGAAGAGCGACCAGACGGTCGAGAACAAGACCACGACCACGGCGATGACCTCGTCCTCGAGCGGCCCGTCGGCGCGGTATCAGCACCAGTTCCAGTTCGAACTGGTCGTCTCCAGGGACGGGCGCACTTATCCGGTCGCGTCGCAGGAAGCGACCGTGACCTCGCGGTCGTCCGCGGACGATCAGAAGATCTCCGGCGGAGAGCAGTACCACACCAAACTGTACGGATCGCGGACGACCGAACTCAACGCCGCGGAGTCCACTCCGGACCGTCTCCAAGCGTGGCAGCAGGAAGGTTTCGGCCCCCTGCCGAAATCTTCGACCGTCGAGGGACTCCGTGGCGCTGCGGACGTACGCGCCGCCGCCATCCGCGCGCTGCGCTTGGCCGGCGCGGGCAACGGCCTCACCGGACCGGGCACCGGCGCGCACAACACGCTGTCGTCCTCGATCACCAACGAGACGCTGCAAGCGCACCTCCCGAATATGGTCGGCAAGCCGTTCGCGACCCCGGACCTGCATTCCTCCGCGGTGACCGGCAGCAGTCACGCTGCGGTGACGGTGTACACCCGCGTGGTGAAACCGGATCTGGTCGGGTTGAGCGATTCGGTGAAACTGGAGCGCTCGGACCAATCCGGATCCACTTTCACCGGTGAAGCCAAGGAAACGGTCACCGGCGAGCAACTGGGCAACGTCGGCAACGGCGGAATCACCGACCCTGGCCGGAACGCGCATTCCTGGGGCGGCCTCGATGTCCGCGGCCCGGTCGGCCAGAACGATCCCACATCCAGCACCGCCGCGGCGCAGCGATCCGTCGTTGGCAAGGACAAGGGCCGGACCGGCCTGGTGGGATTCGATGTAGAGTACCGGATCGTCGCGACGGTCGACGGCAAGACGGCGGCGGTCGAGGTGCGGGTGCCGCAGTCCTCGCGGACGCGGATGAGCGAATCGGATCTCGAACAGTCTCTCGGCGAACCGTTGCCGGAGACGCTCGCTTCGGCGCAGGACAAGGTAAAGGAAGCCGCCGAGAATTGGCGCACCGCGGAAGAGGAACTCGAAAAAGCGCAGCGCGATTTCGATGACGCGTGGTTGTCCGAGAACGACAATGTACGCACCGCGACCGACGGCGTGCGCGGGCTGAACCTGCCGGTCGACGGCAATCCGGTGCAGCAAATGCGGCAAGCCGTGCAGACGGCGCAGAACGAGGCGCGCGAGATCGGCCAAGCATTGCGCGCGGGCAACGAGGAGATCGCCCGGCTCAACGACCTCGACGAGCAGTACCTTTCGCTGGCTCTTGGGGAGGAACCGGGTTCTGTCGAGCAAAGCGATCTGGTCGCGAAGGCGTGGGACACGCAACGGCAGGCCCAGCAGATCCGGAACGAGCAGGCGAACCTGGTCCAGCAGCGGCAGGCGGCGCAGGACCGCGCCGCGGAAATCCTGGCCGTGCTGGACGAGTACCGCAACAATCACGCCGACCACACCGCACGGCAGGACGACGCGGCCAACCGGATTCAGGACGCCCGGGAGAAAGCCGACGAGGCCCTGCGGAAATGGTGGCAGGCCAAGTCCGAAGTGGACAACCAGATCAATGCGCACTCCTGGCCGCGTCCGCCGGAGAACGCTCCCGAAGAGCACCGCGAAGGCACTGTCGAAGCGAATGACACGGTGTCCGGCTGGGACACTGATACCGACCGGCCGTACAGCTTCGACCCGTCCGACATCCAGGTCCGGCAGATCACCGACAGCTCCGGGCGGGTGCGCGCCGTCTCGTTCCTCCCGGCGAACGAACACACCGAGAGCGTCGAACGGGACTGGGTCACTACCAACTCCGGTACGGTCAGCACGCTTCCGGAAGGCGCGACACCGGAGAAGTTCGACCCGCTTCTGAAGCAGGCCAGCACTACCGGGGCCACCCCGGAGTTGTCCGGACGCCGGTTCGGCGAATGGGCGGACACAACCGCGGCCCCATGGGACGCGGACTCCCTTTTCGTCTTCGCGCACGGACGCGAGCAGTCGGTCAAGGTGACCCTGCTCGGCGGCCGGACCGTGCGAGTCGACGGTGATATCTTCGCCCGGATCGTGGCTCAGGCCGCTCCGCTGGCTCAGTCCCACTCGGTCACGCTCATCGCGTGCAGCACCGGCCAGACCGACGGCCCAGGCGGTCTGGCGCATGACTTCCAGCGCGCGCTCAGCGAACTCGGCGGACCGTCCACAGTGCACGCCCCGACGAAACCCGCGTTGTTCGGCCGGGATTCGGCAACGCTCGGCAAAGCGATCGGCGTGACGGACGGCTTCACCGCGGTCACCGACGGCGGCCATTTCCGCACCTTCGGAGAGACTCCGGCGCAAACCGCTCCGTCCACATCAGACACCGCTCCTCGCACCGAGGAAACCCGCTACACCTCACCCGACGACCTGGTGGCCGATCTGCGCCAAACCGCGGTCAACGGCCCCGCGCCCGCACCGCTGCTGGGACCGGACCTGTTCGGCCTGTACCGCGCGCCCGAACCGCCGGAATTCCTGCGCGGCCACGACTTCGGCCAGCTCACCGCCGGGCAGGGCATCAGTTTCCTGGACCTGCTGGACCTGACCAAGGGCTATCAGCTCGGCCGGGAGCACCTGGATCCGGCGAACCTGGACGACAATCGCGAGTGGACCCTGGAGAAGGAGCGGCCGGACGACCAGCTGGCGTCCTGGGCGCCCGGCGACGTCGAACCGCTCGCCAAAACCACCTCGACCCCGCTGCTGATGCACGCGATCTGGCTGGGCGGCCCGCTCAAGGACACCGGCACCATGCACGCCTTCCTCCGCAACTTCGGCGACGCGGCGGACCGGCTCGGCGAGGGCATCGTCCCCGTGCTGTGGACGGACGTGCCGCGCTGGCAGACTGAGCTGGCGCTGACCACCGCGGCGCCGGAGGAGGGTCCGGATCCGCTGCACGACGTGCGGGATCTGCTGCGGTGGGCGACCGAACACCGGATTCAGCTGATCAATGTGGACGAAGTGTTCACCAGCGAACATCCCATGCGGGCCCAGGAGTTCTATCTGTCCGAATTGGCCAAGCAGACCGGCCCGGGGTTCGCGGCGGCGAGCGACATCCTGCGGCTGGAGCTGATGCACCGGTTCGGCGGCCTCTACACCGACGGTGACAACGTGGTGCACGGACTGGACGACGTCGTCCGCGCCGCCGAATCCGACGCCGGTTACGCGGTGCATCGCGTGGGCTGGAACATCGCCAACTCGGCTTTCACCATGTCGAAAGGACACCCGTTCGCCGCGTCCTATTTGGACCAGCTGCGGGAAAACTACGGGAAAACACAAGCGAATCTGATGCCGCGCGAGGTCGACGCACTCGGCCAGAACTTCTTCGCCACGCCGCTGGGCCGGGTGCACCGCCAGTCGGTGATGTACCGCTCGGGCCCGGTCGCGATGACCGAAACCGCCCGGCGGATCGGGCTGAACTCCGCGCTCGAACTGCCGGGCATGACCGGGATCCGGATGAACAGCGACCACAGCTGGCTCCTGCCGCCGCAGGGCGATCCGGCCCCGCTGGCGGACCGGCTCGAAACGCTGGAACTGACCCAGCGCGTGATCCAGACCCTGGTGCGCGGCCTGCACAACCGGGACGGCGACCTGCACCTGACCGCCGTCGAGCCCGCGGTGCGCCGGCACGCCGATCCGGATCTGGTGTGGCAGGCGGCGTTGTCCTACCTCGCGGCCGACCCAGAACTGTCCGCCATGGTCCGCACAGTCACCGACCGCAGCAGCTACACCGGCAAGGTGCACGACGTCTCGCTCCCGCCCGCTGCCCGCGCACTGCTGACCATCGACGACAGCCGCGTGCATTACCACCTCGGCGAGGTCCAGCGCGCCGCTACCCTGCACGCCGCAGACGCCGTCCTGGTGTCGGATTCGCCCGCCCCGCTGGAAAACCTGATCACCGCCATCCGATCGGCAGATGGTCCAGTGCCCCCAGTCGAGGTCACCGGCACCGGGCCGGACGGACGAGCGCACGCCACCGCCGCGGCCCGGGAACTGGCCGGACACCTCGCCGACGCCTTGGGCGCCGATGTGCTGAACCGGGTGCCAGTGAAAATCCGAGAGTCCGAAGGGGACGGTCGCGTCACGATCTCTTTCCGTCCACCCCACGGCACCGCTGTCGAGATGTCGACTGGCGCACCGCGGCCGACGGTCTTCCGCGGCCTTGACGACGGCCAAGCACCCGCGACGCCTCGGCCGTGGACCCACAACGGCCGTACAGTAGGAATGTTCTACACACCGTCCGATGTGTCCGTCCCTAATGGATCGTCCCTTTTGACCACTGATCCCGCAGCCACCCGGGCTTTCACCGAGCAGCTGCGCACCAACGGCGCCGACCGTCCGGTCGACGCGGCCGCCGTCCGGCTGTCCGCTGGCGAACACCCGGCAACGGACTACTTGCTCGGCGGCAACCAGGAGCTAATGCTCGAAGAGCTGGTGCGTACCGCGACCCACCGCTGGTGGTTCCGCCCGACCCCGCCGACCGGACCGATCGCGCTGAGCGACCGCGACGGCACCGCCAAACTGCTCGGCTGGGTCCTCGCGGAACTCGGCCGCGGCGCGTCAGCGGCCTCGCTCGCTGAGGACGTCGCCCGCCACGAACGACCGGACCTGATCTGGACCGCCGCCCGCGAACTGGCCGCGCTGTCCCCGCGCCACGCCGCCCTGACCGAGCAACACGCGGCCCTGCACCTGCACGGCGTGCCCGACGCTCTGCGCGGAAAGCCGGACGCTGACGCTGTGCTCACCGACCTGGCCGAAGCAGCCCGCAACGGCGCTGACGTCGCCCGGATCGCCGAGGCCGTCGAGGTCCTGGACCGGCACGGCGCGCTGGACGCGGTCCTCAACGCCCCGGGCGGCCGGTCATTGCTGCTCGAAGAAATCGCGCGGCTCGGCGACCGCCGGAACCCCGACAGCTACGCCCGGGATCTGGCCGCAGTGATCCGGAAACTGAGCGGGCGAAACCTGACCGCGGACGCGTTCCGCACCGCGGTGCGCACCGCCCTCGACGGCCATCGACCGCGTCCGCACCGGCTGAGCGTCGTCGGACTGGGTTGGCTGGACCGTTGGCACACCGCCGCCGCCATCCGCCGGTATCAGGCGGAAGAACGCGCGGCGTCCGCCCGCCAAGCCGCCGAACTGGCCGAACTGGCGGAAAGGAGCCCCCATGGGTGACTCCCGGCCGGTAGATTCACCAGACGCGAAGGAGGCGCCAGCGATGTCCGAGGACCAGTGGGTGCTGCTGGTCGACCCGGCGTGGGAACCGGCGTCGGCCGCCGAGGTCCCGAGCCCGCCGCCCCAGTCCGTGGTCGGCGGCTGGCTCGCGCGCGAGGACGGGTCGATCAGCCGCTTCGAGCCCAACCCCGCCTACGAACCGGCGGCGGAGAACTCCCCGACCGACCCGCTGGACGCCGTGCTCCGCCTGACCGCCCGAGACGAAGCCGACTTCGACCAACTCGCGGCGGTCTTCCGCGAATCGGCCTTCTCGGTGGCCGTGGACACCGACGAATCGCCGCTCGTCGCGCCGTCGCCGGACAACATCCCGTGCCTGCTCGTCACGACCGCCCCCGCGCATCGGCGACGAGTCCGCGCCGCCGGTTGGCGTCCGGCCGCGCCCGCCGACTTGCTCCGCTTGCTGGACGGTTACGACGGCGTCGATCTGCTGCTGAATCCCGGGGCGCCGGGGTGCCTTCGGCTGCTGGCGGACAGCGTGCGCGAGATCGTGGGGTGATGACGGCGTCGCATGTTTTTTGTCGGTGCCGCGCGCGATGATGTCCCCGACAGCAGCCGAACGGGGAGGAACGGCGATGAGAGTGCCGATGAGCGGCGAAGCTCCGGTCAGTTACAGCCAGATCTACGTCCAGAGCTGGCCGGGGATGCCGGAGGATTCCGGGTATTTCGGCGGGCAGCGGAACGGGTTGTGCGGCGCGGCGGTGCCCGGCTTCCTGTTCCTGGTCACCGGTCTGAACAGCGGACGGGTCGACTTCCGCGTGGAGGTGCACGACGAAGCTCCGCCACTGGACGAGACCTGGGAGGACATCGTCGAAGTCTCGTTCCGTCCCACCGGCTCGGTCTCCCTGGTCGCCTGGGGCGGGTACGCCGCTTGGCCGCTCGATTTGGAAGCGATCGGCTACCGGGTCCGCTACAGCGGGAGCCGGATGGACGAAGCGCAGCGGCTGGGCGTCCCGGAGGACGAGGTTTTCGAGCCGGACCGCTATCTGCTGCAGTTCTGGCCGGGCGGGCCGGAACCGGACCGGGTGGTCAAGCAGACCAGCGCGGTCGCCGCCCGTTCGCATGAACACGCGAGGAGCGAGCCGCCGCCTGGGAGCGGGAACCCTCAGGGCTTCTCGCAGGCGAGACAAGTGCGTGCCCTCCCGGGGGTCCGCATGACCGTGCAGGCACGCAGCCGAGGCGGGAGCCGGTCCGGCGGCGGATAACTCCGGCGGGCGACAGGCTTCGCTGAGTGTGGAGAATCTGGGTCCGCCGCTGATCGACGCGCTCCGCCGGGCGGACCCGGTCACCCGCGGAAGATCGCCCGCTGGGTCGTGAGCCTTCGCCGAGGCGCGGCTGACGGAAGTCGAGTGGGGTCGCGCCCGCGCTGGCGATCGACCGGGGCCGCGGCTCGCAGCGGGGAACCGTTGAGCCGCAAGCGCTTGGGCTCGATCGCGGCCAGTCCGGCTCAGCTCGGCGCGGCCGGACCGGCGAGATCCCAGCCTGACTGCGGGCCGAAAGCCCCTCGTTCCGAGTCACACGCGGCGGCCTGGAAACCCATCTGGCACTCGGGCCCGGCGACGCCAGCTCAAGCGAGTCCCCGGCCGCACCCGCCCCGACTCACCACGGCACCGACCGCGCTGCGGACTGATTGCCGACCAAGGCCATCGCCCCGAACCGCATACGGCGCACCAGGAACCGGGCCAACCGCCCGGCACTCGACCGCGCCGCCTCAGCCAACCCCAGCGCACGACCGCTCCGACTCACCACGGTGCCGACCCAGCCATCACCCCGAACCCCACCCGGCACACCAAGAACCAGCCCCCTCACCCGGCACCCGACCACACCAGCCCACCCCCAAACCACACCCGCTCCCGGCTTAACTCGGCACCGACCGCACCGGCGAAACCCCCGGCTGGCTGTCCACCGAAAGCCAATCGTTCCGGGTAGCGTGCAGCGCCAGCTGAAACCGGTTCGCCGCGCCCGTGCGCGCCATCAGGTTCTCCAGGTACCGGAACATCGTCCGTCTGCTCACGCCGAGCACCCGGGCGACCTGGTCGTCGGTGAGCCCGGCGGCGAGCAGTGCGAGGAGGCGGCGTTCGCTGGGGCGGATCTCCGGGCCGGAAGCGCCGGAGGCGTCGGTGGCGAGGCCCAGCGGCAGCGCGACCCGCCAGCACATCTCGAACAGCCCGGCCAGCGCGTCGAACAGGCCGCACGAGCGGATCAGCAGCACGGTCCGGTCCGCGCCGGACAGGGCCGCGCAGTCGTCGACGATCAGGAGTTTCACCGGGACCTCGGGCAGCACCCGGGCCTCTTCCCCGCTTTTCCCGCAGGGCAGGATGTTTTCCGCGACGTACTCCGGGCGTTCCAGCGCGAGCCTGCCGTAGACGGCGCGGTAGCGGACGCCCCGGGCGAGGTTTTCCAGTTCGATCTCGTTGGCGTCCGCGTCGGCGTAGTACGGCGGGGAGTCCAGTCCGCGCACCTCCGTTCGCGCCGCGCGCTCCAGCTGCCGCACCCGTTCGGCGGCAGTGGTTCCGCTGACCACCTCGATCAGCTGGTCGGAGACGGAGCGGACCGAGCTCCTGCGGTACTGCTCGTACAGCCGCGTCATCGCCGCGCGGGCGCCGGCCAGTTCGGCTTCGCGTTGCCGGGTCAGCACTTCCAGCACCGGTTCCGGGCGCAGGGCGGACATCGGCGAACCGGGTCCGTCGACCGGGCCGGCCAGTCCGATCCCGGCGAGCACGGCCAGCACGCGGCGCACCTCGCCGGGGTCGCGGCCGGTCTCGCCGGCCAGCGCGTCGGGCGGAACCGGGCCCGACGAAAGTAGGTCGAGATAAATTTCTGCTTCGTCCGCTTTGAGCCCGAGCGTCAGGAGATGGCCGATTGCTTCGGGAACCATTCGGAGGCACCTCCACCGGGCTGGCCGACACCATTGCGCCACTGGCACCAGCGCGTCACCGCCAGGGCTGAACGAACTGTAGACAACGGGGCACCGAATGGCCCGACGCCGTTCGCAGGAATTTCCCTGGGAGGGATCGTGTCCCGTTCAGCTCGAAGAATCCTTGCCATGGCCGGTTTCGCGGCCTTGGCCTTGACCGCCCCGGCGCTGCCCGCCGTGGCCGCGCCCGCGCCCGCCGCGGCGCATCCGACCGCCCGCGTCTGCGCCGAGCAGGCGAAGCCGGGCATGGTCACGTGTTTCGCCGAACGCCAGACCGACACCATGCGCGCGCTGCTCTCCCCCGGCGCGCTGCCCAGCGGGTTCGGCCCCTCGGATCTGCGCTCCGCCTACAACCTCACCGCCGCGGGCAGCGCCTCGGCCACGGTGGCCATCGTCGACTCCAACGACGACCCGAACGCCGAATCGGACCTCGCGAGCTATCGCTCCACCTACGGGCTCCCGCCCTGCACCACCGCGAACGGCTGTTTCAAAAAGGTGAACGAAAACGGGCAGACCAGCCCGCTTCCGTCCGCCGATTCCGGCTGGGCGGGCGAAATCTCGCTCGACGTCGACATGGTTTCGGCGATCTGCCCGAATTGCCACATCCTGCTCGTCGAAGCGAACCAGCCGAGCATGGCCGATCTCGGCACCGCGGTGAACACCGCCGTGTCGATGGGCGCGAAGTACGTGTCCAACAGCTACGGCGGCGGCGAAGACGGCTCCGAACCCTCCTCCGACTCCAGCTACTTCCACCACCCGGGCGTCGCGATCACCGCGAGCACCGGCGACAGCGGCTACGGCATCAGCTACCCGGCCTCGTCGCAGTACGTGACCGCGGTCGGCGGCACCTCGCTGTCCCGCAACAGCAGCGCGCGCGGCTGGGGCGAAACCGCGTGGAGCGGCGCGGGCAGCGGCTGCTCGGGCTACGTGGCCAAGCCCGCGTTCCAGAACGTGACGACCGGCTGCGGCAAGCGCGCGGTCGCCGACGTCTCGGCCGTGGCCGACCCGCAGACCGGCGTCGCGGTGTACCAGACCTACGGCGGCAGCGGCTGGGCCGTGTACGGCGGCACCAGCGCGTCCGCCCCGATCATCGCGTCGGTGTACGCCCTCGCCGGCACCCCCGGCTCCTCCGACACCCCCGCGGCGTACCCGTACTCGCACACCGGCAACCTCAACGACGTGACCTCCGGCAGCAACGGCAGCTGCTCGTCCTCGGTGCAGTGCAACGCCGGCCCGGGCTGGGACGGCCCGACCGGTCTCGGCACCCCGAACGGCACCGCGGCGTTCACCGCGGGCACGCCCAGCGGCGGCGTCACGGCGGCGAACCCGGGCAACCAGAACGGCGTCGTCGGCACCGCGGCGAGCCTGCAGCTGTCCGCGTCCGGCGGCAGCGGCGGCTACACCTGGACCGCCACCGGCCTGCCCGCCGGACTGTCGATCAGCTCCGGCGGCCTGATCTCCGGCACGCCGACCACCGCGGGCACGTACTCGGTGACCGCGACCGCCAAGGACTCGTCCGGCGCCACCGGTTCCACCACGTTCAGCTGGACGATCGCCCCGACCGGCGGCGGCTCCTGCACCGGGCAGAAACTGGGCAACCCCGGTTTCGAGAACGGCACCAGCCCGTGGACCGCGTCCAGCGGCGTGATCAGCACGTCGTCCAACGGCGAGGCCCCGCACAGCGGCACCTACCTCGCCTACCTCAACGGCTACGGCAGCTCGCACACCGACACCGTCTCGCAGTCGGTGACCATCCCCTCCGGCTGCCACGCCACGCTGAGCTACTACCTGCACATCGACACCGCCGAGACGACCACCTCGACGGCTTACGACAAGCTGACCGTCAAGGCTGGTTCGACCACGCTCGCCTCGTACTCGAACCTGAACCAGGCGAACGGATACCAGCTGCGCACCGTTGACATGTCGGCGTTCGCCGGGCAGACGGTGACGCTGACCTTCACCGGAACGGAAGACTCGAGCCTGCAGACGTCGTTCTGCCTCGACGACACCTCGCTGACCGTGAGCTGAATCCGGCCATTCTGAACACTTGAGTACCGGGGAGAGGCCGTCCCGCGCGCGGGGCGGCCTCTCCTTTTCTTGCTGGGCAAAGGATTCGGCTCAGCCCGGTTCGGCTGCCAACACATCCAGCCTCGGTGGCGCATGCACTGATGGCAAACCGCTTCGCCGTCCCGTGCGACACGATCAACCCCGCCTGGCGCAAGGACAACGCCACCGCGACCGAGACGGACAACTCGCGTGCCAGCCCCGTCGTCGTCCGTCCGGTGATCAGGAACCGGAGCGCCTCCGCGCGAGTGGCACCGAGCAACCCGGAAGCTGGCGAACAAGACTACGATTCCTTGGCGCGCGAGGATTCTCGCGCGCCAAGGCCAGCGGCCGGTCGATCGCGGAGCCCCCGTTCAGTCCGGGTCCGTCGCGGCCGCGCCGATCCTCGTCTGGATCCCGGCGATCCCCGGCAGATATACGCGAACGAGAAGCTGGAGCTGGCGGGTGGCAGTGCGCGACTACTGCGAGCTGATGCTGGCACCGAGCACTGACCTGTCCCCGCGCCGCGGACAGTCCGATGTGGAGTGTCGGCCGCGCCCGATCCTTGGTCGCGGAAGCAGCAATACCCCGCTACGAAATCCGCACCAGCGCAGCGGGCGCACCCGGGATTCGGCTCCGTGATGCCCCTGCCGGACGGATTCGCGGCCGGATCCGGAAAGACCTGCCTACGAACCCCGCCCGGCACTCCAGATCCGTTCGCACCGCGACCGCGGCAAGAACGGCGGGGCCGGAATCCTCCCGCATTAGAGCATTGTTGCTCTGTCCAAAGCGGGCGGAGCAGTTCTAGCGTCGGGTTCGTGCATACCTTCGGGCGAAGGGGCCGGGCCGTGGTGATCGAGCAGGATCTTGCCAAGATCTACACGGCGATCCGGGCTCGCGCGCTGGCCGAGGGCGCTCCGGTGTCGATGCGGCACGTCGCCCAGGTCTGCCGGGACGTGGTGCCGGCGGACGGGGCCGGGGTGCGGCTCAAGGAGCGGTTCGGTCTCGGCGAACCCGCCTACGCGACCGACGCGCGCGCCGAACGCGTGCTCGAACTCCAGATCACCGTGGGAGAAGGCCCCGGGCTGACCGCCCTGCGGCGCAGGTTCGCGGTGCTGTCCTCGGGTTTGGACGAGCCGGGGCGGTTTCGGCAGTGGCCGCTGTTCGCCCCCGCCGCGGTCGAGGAAGGACTGCGCGCGGCCTTCGCGTTCCCGCTGGGCGTCGGGGCCGCGTTGCTGGGGGTGCTGGAGATCTACCGGGAGTCCGGGCGATCCCTGTCCGACGCCGAACTGGACCTGGCGCTCACGATGGTCCAGATCATGACCGAGCATCTGTTCGGCCAGGTGGCCCGCGCGGCCTCGGGCGAGGCCGAGGCGATGGTCGACGAGGGGCTTTACCGCCGCTGGCGCACCGTGCACTACGCGACCGGGGCGGTCGCGGCGCAGCTCGGCTGCCCGGTCGCGGAGGCGTTGCTGCGGTTGCGGGCCTACGCGTTCGCTCACGGCAAGCGGCTGTCCGAAGTGGCCGGCGACGTGGCTTCCGGCGCGCTGCGGCTGCCCTCCGACCACCCGTCGTGGCAGCCCGGCGACGGCGATCGCGACAAGAACGACGCGGACGACCGCGGCGACGAAGGCACCGGTCAGGGCGGCGGAAGCGGGAGGCAGACGGAATGAGCGCGCTGGGCGAGGACGGGGTCGCGATGCTGCTGGAGGCGGTCCGGGCGGTCACCGTCCGCCGGACCGGACTGGATGCGGTGTACCTGCTCACCGACCTGTGCGCGCGGCTGCCCGGCGCGCACGAGGCGATCGTGCTTCTCCCCGACGGCCGCGGCCGCGACGTTCCCCTCGCCGGGACCGACGCGGCGCTGGCCGACGACTTCCTCGAGTTCCGGGCCGACGAGGACCTGCGCGGGACGGAAGACGCCGTCGCCGTCTACGCCGACCTCGCCGGCCAGGACAGCCGGTGGCCGGGGCTGGCGCGGCTCGCGGCCGCGCACGGCATCGCCGCGGTGCACACGGTCCCGATGGAAGCGTTCGGCGCGGTCGTCGGCACCGTTGTGCTGGCCAGCCGCGAGGACCGGACGCTGTCCGCTGGCGAAATAGACACGGTGCGAGGCTGCGCCGGACTCGCCGCCGCGGGCCTGCTGGCCGATGTCGTCGCCGACAGCCTGCCGCCCACTGCCCTGCGGCTGACCCGCTACACCGCGCAGCAGGACCAGATCGCGGTCTGGCAGGCCGCCGGGATGCTCGCCGCCCGCCGGGGCGTGGACCTTCCGGCGGCGGAGGCGATGCTGCGCGCGCACGCCCGGGAGCGGGCCCAGCCGCTCGTGCACAGCGCCGAACACGTGCTGGACGGCCCCGCGGACGAGTTCGCCGATCCGGGCCACGACACCCGCGTCCTGGTGGTGGACCCGGACCGCTTCGCCGTCCGGTGCCTGGCGGACGCGCTGCGCACGGCCGGATTCGACGTCACCGCGGTCGTCTCCGCGAACGGGACGCGCACCTCGCTCCCTCCCCCGGTGGCGATCATCGACCAGACGGCCGCGGGCGCGGAAGAACTGATCCAGGCCCTTTCGCGCGGCCCGGGCACCCAGGTGATCGTGACCTCGCCGGCGGCGGTGCGGCGGCCCTCGCCCGCCGCCGCCCGGGTGCTGCCCAAACCGGTCCACCCGTCCCAGGTGCTGGCGATGGTCCGGCAGCTGCACCCCGCCGCCCAGCGAGCCGCGTGATGAAACAGCGGATGACCAGCGGATGCGAACGGCTCGACGCGATACTGGGCGGCGGGTTGATCGACCCCTCGATCGCCCTGCTGGCGGGAGCTCCCGGGTCCGGCAAGACCGTGCTGGCCCAGCAGTACGCGTTCGCCAACGCCGACCCCGCCCGCCCCGTGGTGTATTTCAGCACCCTCACCGAGCCGCTGACCAAGATCACCCAGTTCCTCGACGGCCTCGCCTTCTGCGCACCGGAGCGGATCGGGACCTCGGTGCTGTTCGAGGACCTCGGCGACGTGGTGACCGCGGGCGGGCTGAACGCCGGGCTCGCCCGGCTCGCCGAGGTCGCGACCCGCACCCGGTGCGGGCTCCTGGTCGTCGACAGCATCAAGGCCCTGCGCTACGCCGCCCCCGACCAGGCCGCCTACACGCGCTTCCTCTACGAACTGGCCGGACGGCTCAGCGCGCTGGCGACCAGCACCCTGTGGCTGGCCGAATACGACCCAGCCGAACTGGCGTCGTCGGCCGAGTTCACCATCGCCGACACCACCATCGCGCTGTCCACCCAGGCCAGCGGCCAGCGCACCAACCGCGCCCTGCAGGTGCTCAAGCTCCGCGGCAGCACGTTCCAGCCCGGCTGGCACACCTACCGCATCTCCGCGAACGGGCTGGACGCCTTCCCCCGGCTCAGCGACCCCGCCGACGGCGGCGGCACGGCCGACCCGGCGGCCGACGTCCGGGCGAGTTCGGGCATCGCCGGCCTCGACACCCTGCTGGGCGGCGGGTTCTGGCCCGGTTCGAGCACCATCGTGGCCGGGCCTCCCGGTTCCGGGAAGACGGTCATCGGCCTGCACTTCGCGTTCCGCGGCGCGGAACTGGGCCAGCGCGCCACGTTCACCACGCTGCAGGAAAACCGGCTCCAGCTCGACCGCGCCATCCGCAGCCTTGGCTGGCAGCCAGGGTCCGACTCCGTCGCGCTGCGCTGCGAATCCCCCAACGACATCTACATCGACCAGTGGTTCTACGACCTGCTGGACTCGCTGACCGCCAGCCGGAGCCGCCGGCTGGTCATCGACAGCCTCACCGACCTCTCCGCGGCGTGCGACGACGACCAGCGGTTCAACGAGTTCCTGCACTCCCTGCTCGGCCGCTGCGCCCAAGTGGGCATCACCACGCTGCTCACCCTGGAAATCCCGGATTTGTACGGGCAGGCGGGCCTGTCCGGCACCGGGATCTCCCACCTTTCCGACAACGTGATCCTGCTGCAATACCAGCGCACCGGGGCGCGCATCGACCGGGCGCTGACCGTGCTGAAGACGCGGGCCAGCACGAATCTGCCCTACACCACCGCGTTCGAGGTCACCGGAAGCGGAATCGTCATGGACCCCGCCGAGGACCGGCCTGGACGCTTTCCCGCACCGCGGCCGACGGATCGCGGCCCGGGCAGCGCATAGCCCGGGCGCACCTGGGTATCCCTTCGGGGAGCCGCATTTTCCCGGCGACGTCAGGAGGACTCCATGCTGGCACTGCTCGGTCTGCTTCTGGTGATCTGGCTGGTCTGCATCGTGCTCGGGGTGGTGATCAAAGGCCTGTTCTGGCTCGTCGTCGTGGGCGCGGTCCTGTTCCTGGCGACCGCCGCGGTCGGCTTCGTGAAGCGGTCGGCACTGGGCCGGGGGCGCTGACCCCGCGCGAACCCGGTCGAAACGCGCCGCGGGCGAGACGATGGCAACACCCATCGCCGCCCGCGGCGGCTTAGGCTGGCGCCATGGCCGACACGACACCCACTCCGCAGGAAGCGTTCGACCTGCTGATGGCAGGCAACCGCCGCTTCGTCACCAGCGCACCGGAGCACCCCAACCAGGACGCTGCCCGCCGCGCCGCGATCGCGCCGAACCAGCACCCGTTCGCGGTGCTGTTCGGCTGCTCCGACTCGCGGCTGGCCGCCGAGATCATCTTCGACCGCGGCCTCGGCGACTTGTTCGTCGTGCGCACCGCGGGCCAGGTCGTCGGCGGCGAGGTCCTCGGCAGCATCGAGTACGGCGTCGACCTGCTGAACTGCCCGCTGGTCGTCGTGCTCGGCCACGATTCGTGCGGTGCGGTCGGCGCGGCCACCGCGGCGCTCGAAGACGGGCTCGCCCCGGTCGGCTACGTCCGCGACGTGGTCGAGAAGGTGACCCCCAGCGTCCTCGCCGCGCGGGCCGCGGGCCGGGTCGAACCGCACGAGATCCTGGCCGAGCACGTCAGGCACACCGTCGACCTGCTGCTGGACCGCTCCCGCGTGCTCGCCGATCGCGTCGCGGACGGCCGGGCCGCGGTGGTGGGGCTGCGCTACCGGCTGGCCGACGGCAGTGCCGAGGTCGTGGCCGCGCACGGAATCGACACTCCCGCGTCGACTCCGGCGGCCTGAGCGGCCGAAGATTCCCCTCCGGCAGGGACCCGGCCAGCGGGTCGCGTCCCTGCCGAACAGGGCCGTCCGCGCCCCCGGACCGGGCTACGCTTCCCGCCATGGAGAAGTGGACCCGGTGGTTCGACCTCGACAACTGTTCCGACGAACTCGCCGAGGACGAACTCTCCTTCCTCACCGCGCTGCAGCAGGCGGCCGCGCGGTGGGACGTCGGCTACGCCGCCAGCTGGGCGATCCGGGACACCGAAGAACACCCCTGCCTGCTCGCCGTGGTCACGATCAGCGATTCCGTCCGGCGCGTGTCCCTAGGGCAATTCGGCGTCCACTACCGGGACCAGCACGCGCAAGGCGATCTGCTGCACGACTGCCTGCACGAACTTCCGGACGAGCCGACGCCGCTCGCCCTCGACGTCCGCGGCACTCCCGAGCACGTGGCCGCCGAATGCGCGGCCTGGTTCGAAACGATTCTGAGCAAGCCCGTCAGCCACCAGCGCTGGCACCACAACGGCAGGCTCTACGCCGAAGCCTGGAAATTCGGCGACGACGGGGACGTGCTGGCCCAGTCCTACCGCCCCGCCGCCGCGCCGCCCAAGAAGCCCAAGAAGCTCAAGCGCTTTTTCCGCAAAGGCCGCGTCGACGACTGGCCACAGGTCAGCGACCTCAAAGAACCGCCCACGCACGAAAACCGCGTGCGCTGACCGCTGGGCAGCGCCTCCCGGCAGGACAAACTGCGAGCGTTTCCTGCCGGGAGGCGCTCCAATGTCCGTCCGTCAGCCCCACACCGGTTCGCTCGCCGGGGCGAGCAGTTCGCTGACGTCGCCGGAGACGTCCTCGCCGGGTGCGCCACGCCGGAACAACCGGCCGGGAGCGCCGCCGCTCGTGGACACGCCCGCCAGTTCCGCCCAGTCGCCGCGCACGCGCAGCCAGGTGCCCTCGCGCAGGCCGAGCACCGGAATGTCGTTGCACTCGTGGAATTCCGCGAGCCGTTTCTCCCTGGTCTCGCCCATGTGCGTGCTGCCCGGGTCGGGGTCGACGTAGTGCGGGTTGAGCTGGAACGGCACCAGTCCCAGCGAGGTGAGGCTGGGCGGCTCCACGATCGGCATGTCGTTGGTGGTGCGCACGGTGGGGCCGGCGATGTTGGTTCCGGCGCTGGCGCCGAGGTAGGGCATCCCCTCGGACACCCGGTCCCGCAACGGTTCCAGCAGCCGCAGCCGGTACAGGTCGGCGAGCAGGCGGAACGTGTTGCCGCCGCCGGTGTACACCGCCGGGGCCGAACGCACCGCGGCGACCGGGTCGGCGGCGGTGTGCAGCCCGCGCACCCGGACCCCGAGCGGCGCGAGCGCGGCGGCGATGCGCTCGGTGTAGCCGTCGTGGTCGGCCAGCGCGAACGGCACGAACACCAGCTCGGTGCGTCCGGCCAGCACCTCGGCCACCGCGTCCAGCGCGTGCTCCAGCGCGCCGTGGCCGTGGTTGGTCGAGTTGGACAGCAGCAGCAGGTCAGTCACGCGATTCTCCTTGGTTCGCCCGCCATTGTTCAGCAAGTCCGCAGCAGCCGGTCCAGGACCCGGACGGAGAACCGCAGCGATTCCAGCGGCACGCGTTCGTCCACGCCGTGGAACAGCCGGTTGTAGGGCAGGTCCGGCGGGACGCGCAGCGCCTTGAACCCGAAGCCGCGGATGCCGAGCGCGGAGAGCGCCTTGTTGTCGGTGCCGCCCGCGTTGCAGTACGGCGTCGGGTGCCCGTCCGGGTCCTCGGCGGTGATCGCCGCGCACATGGCGTCCACCAGCGGACCGTCGAAACCGCTTTCCATCGCGATGTCCCGGTGGATGAACTCGCGGCGCACCGACGGCAGCAGCAGCTCGTCGATCGTGTCCAGCAATTCTTGTTCGCACCCGGGCAGGAACCGGCCGTCGACCGCGGCGGTGGCCCGGCCGGGGATGACGTTCACCTGGTATCCGCCGGAGATCATGGTGGGGTTCGCCGAATTGCGCAGGATCACGTTCACCAGGTCGGCCACCGGGCCCATCCGCGCCAGGCTTCCGTCCACATCGGACGGATCGAACGGCACGCCGAGCAGTTCGGCGGCGCGTTCCAGCAGTGCCCGCACCGGTTCGATCAGCCGGACCGGGAAGCGGTGCCGTCCGATCCGGGCGAGCGATTCGGCGAGATCGGTGACCGCGTTCTCGTCGTTCGGCGAGGACCCGTGCCCGGTGCGGCCGGTGGCGACCAGCCGCAGCCACGCCTGCCCGCGCTGCGCGCATTCGATCGGATACAGCCGGCTGCCGTTGCCGAGGTCGAACGACACCCCGCCGCCCTCGGTGATCGCCTCGCCCACGCCGTCGAACAGGTCCGGGCGGTGCTCGGCCAGCCAGTGCGAGCCGAACTTCCCGCCGCCCTCCTCGTCGGCGAGGAAGCCGAACACCACGTCCCGCGGCGGTTTCTCGCCGGTGCGGCCGAACTGCCGGGCCAGCGCGAGGATCGCCGCGTCGAAATCTTTCATGTCGATCGCGCCTCGGCCCCACAGCATGCCGTCGGCGATCTCGCCGGAGAACGGCGGGACGCTCCACTCGTCGGCGTCCGCGGGCACGACGTCCAGATGCCCGTGCAGGAGCAGCGCGGGCCGCGAAGAGTCCACTCCGGACACTCGGGCGAACACGCTGGCGCGGCCGGGCGCGCTTTCCACGAGCGTCGGTTCCAGCCCGGCGTCGGAAAGTTTTTCCGCGACATACTCCGCTGCGGGCCGCTCGGTCGCGCCCGGATTGGACGTGTCGATCCGGATCAGGTCCTGGCAGAGGCCGACCACCTCGTCCTGCGCGCTGGTCACCGGGACACCTCCTCCAGTTCCGCCGAGCCGACCGGCCGGATCAGCCCGGCCCGGCCCAGCACCGTGTACAGAATCGCCGCGGTGAGCAGGGAATTCAGCGCCGGGATGCCCCAGTGCACGAACTTGCCGACGCAGAACGCCGCCGCCCACACCGCGATCGTGGCGGGCACCCACACCGGCATCGTCGCCGGGACCCGGCCGCTGGCCCGAGTCTCCCGCAGCGGCGTGGACAGTCGGCGCACCAGGAAGTACTCGGCCACGATGATCCCGCCCACCGGCGGGATCGCGACGCCCAGGATCGACAGGAACGCGGTGAAGTGCTGCAGGAAACCGATCGCGGACAGCACCGTCCCGGCGATGCCGATCACCAGGGTGACGACGCCGCGGTGCAGCGGGCGGCCGAACACCGTCCGCACGAAATTCACCACGCCCAGCGACGAGCCGTACAGGTTCCAGTCGTTGATCTTCGCGGTCGCCAGCACCACCACGATCAGCCCGACGAAGCCCGAGGTGGACAGCACGATGTGGGTGACGTCGGAAGTGCCGACCAGGTGCCCGAGCAGCACGCCGGTCATGCCGACGATGTACTCCGACAGCACGATCGACGCCGAGCTCTGCAGCAGGACGTGCCAGCCCTTGCGGTTGAACCGGGTCATGTCCGGGGCGACCACCGCGCCGGTCATGTAGCCGCCGGCGATGATCGTCGCCGCGGCCGGGATGGAGATCGCCGTCGCGGTCGGCGCGGCCGACATCAGCGCGCCCACCGAATGGTCCGACAGCGTGGAGATCACGCTCCACGCCACGAGCCCGAAGAACAGCGGCACCGCGATCTTCGCCAGCCACATCATGTACTTGAAGCCGTAGATCACCAGCAGCGTCAGCACCACGCCGGACACCGCGCACCACAGCCACGGCGGCCCGCCGACCAGCGCGTTCATGCTCTTGCCGAAAATGCCGTTCTGCACGCCGAACCAGCCCACCAGGCTGATCGCGATCACCAGGCTCACCAGCGCGGACCCGTTGCGGCCGAACCCGGTGAACCGGGTCAGCATGGTCATCGTGAGCCCTTCCCGCTGCCCGGCGAGGCCGATCAGGAAGATCACCACCTCCAGGATCACCGCGCCGAGGGTGAAGGCCCAGAACGCGTCGGAGAAGCGCATTCCGACGCCGAGCGTCGCGCCGAGCACGAACTGGGACAGCGAGCCGGACTGCGCGAGCCACTGCAGCAGCATCGACCCGAACCCGTAGCGGGCTTCCCCGGGAACGCGGCGCAGCGAGTAGTCGTCGTTGCCGATCCGTTTTTTGGCCTGCTTCGCGGTTTTCGTCGCGGTGCTCATCCGGCCACCTCCGTGCCCAGCGTTTGCAGGTGCGCCATCGAGCCGTAGCGGGCCAGCAGGTTGGCGAATTCCGCCTCGTCGTGGAACCGCAGAGCGCCCGCGCCGAACTGCTTGGCGACCTCGACCGCGTAGCGCGCGGCGGCCGCGATGTCCGTCTCGTGGCTGGCACCGGTCGCGCAGCCCGCCACCGTCGCCGCCGAGGTGATCGCCAGACCGACCACCGGCGCGTCCGTCGCGGTCGCCGGCTGCAGGATCGAGTTCAGGTGGTAGACGCCGTTGCCGTAGGGCGTGATGTCCTGCGTGGTGATCGGGTAGGTCACCAGCGGCGCGCCGGTCACCGCCTCCAGCAGTTCGCCGAGCCCCTCGGAGACCCGCAGGATGTAGCCGCTGCGCACGGTCGGGGAAAGGGCGAGGCCGCGGTGGTTGATCACCCGGTTGCCCTTGGTGGTGTCGATCGACAGCACAGCCGCCATTTCGTCGGACAGCTCGTAGCTGTTCATCGTGGCGATGTCGACCGGCGAGTTCATGAACGGCACCGGATCGTGCGGCAGGGTGGGCGCGTCCGGGCAGATGTGCGTCCCGATCAGCACGTCGCCGGCCAGTACGTCGCCGCGAGCCCGCATGGACAGCAGCTTGGCGGCGGCGGCGAGCGCCGCGGCGGCGCCGTCCCCGTCGGACACGAACCCGGTCACTTCCGGCCGGGCCCCCACGCCGCCGAGGCGGCCCACCACGCCGAGCGTGGGCGCGTCGCCGCCCGCGGTGCGGCCGCGGCTGCCCGCCACCCGCACCCGGACGAAGTCGGTCTTCCCGGCCTCGCCGGGCACCGTCGTGATCTCCGCGCCGCTGCCGTCCGCGCCGGCGACGGCGTCGAGGTAGGCGACGACCTCTTTCCCGGTCACCGCCGGGTCGTCGAGGATTTCGAGCAGTTCCAGGACGTGTTTGAGCATGTGGTTCCTCTGGAGAAGTCAAGGCCGCCGGGGGATGGGTCCGACCAGATTCCGTCCGGGCGCCCCGGCTTTACAAACATTTCCCGTTATTCGCACAATGGCCGGATGCCGGACCCCGACGACCGCTCCACCCCGCCCGGCCTGCCGCAGACCGCGGACCGCGCGCTGCAGGTCCTGCTCGCGTTCGACCGCGCCCGCCCGGAATGGGGAGTCACCGCGGTCGCCCGCGAGTTCGGGCTGCACACGTCGATCGCCCAACGGCTGCTGGCCGTGCTGGCGCATCGCGGTTTCCTCATCCGCGACGACAGCACCCGGAAGTACCGGATCGGCCCGGCCGCCCTGCACCTGGGCCGGTTGTGGGACCGCGCCGGCGCGCTGGACCTGCTGGTGGTCCCGATCCTGTCCGACCTCGCCGCGCACACCGGGCACGCCGCCCTGCTGTCCCTGCCCGACGGCGCGCACACCCGCTGCGTGCTGGCCGCGGAAGGCGCGGACGGACGGCTGCGCGGCTACTCCCTGGTCGGCGAGCTGTACCCGGCACACGCGGGCGCGACCAGCAAGGCGTACTTCGCGTTCCTGCCCGAAGAGGAACGCGACCGGCTGTTCGCCGGCCGCCCGATGGCGCGCTTCACGCCGGACACGGTCACCGATCTCGCCGTGCTGCGCGAGCAACTGGCCGAGGTCGCTCAGCGGGGTTGGGCGTTCACCACCGGCGAGTACGACACCGGCGTGGCGACCCTCGCGGTGCCGGTGTTCCTGCGTGGCGAGCCGTACGGGAGTTTGTCGGTCGGGTGGTCTGCTGCCCGGTTCCAGCACGATCCGGAGCAGTGGGTGGATTTGCTGCGCCGGGGCGCGGAGTTGATCGAGCTGCGGCTTTCGCGGCCGGTTCCGCGGCGGTGACGATCGTCGTCAGCAGCCCTCGAGGTCGGCGGCGAACTGGTCCAGTGAAGGCAGGGCGAGGATCCGGCGTTGAAACCCGCGCGCGGCCAGCCGGCAGGACGTGCCGTCAACAACCTCGGTGAGCGCGGCGGCCAGCTTGTCCGGAGTCAGTCCCGCGGCGGCCACCTGGAGGCCCACGCCGAGCTCCGCGACGCGGGCGGCGTTCGCGGGCTGGTCGGCGAACAGGGGCACCGCGACCATCGGCACGCCATGGGAAAGCGCTTCCCGGATCCCGCTGAACCCGGCGTGGGTGAGAAAGGCGTCGCACGCGCCGAGCAGCAGGCGTTGCTGCACGAAAGACACGAAGTGCACGTTCGCCGGGCGCGGGCCGGTCCAAGCGGCCGGGTCGTGGCCGAGCGCGACGACCGCGCGGACCGGCAACGCGCCCAGCGCTTCGACCGCGATCGCCAGCAAGCGCGAGTCGGCGGACAACAGGGTGCGCACGTTCGAGCCGAGACTCGTCAGCACGAGCGGTGCTCCCGCGGACAAACCCGCGATCGCCTCGTCGAGCATGTCGCCGGACTGGTCGGGCACGCGGTAGTACCGGTGCTGGGGCGAGCGCAAGCCCTGGGGGTACCACGATTCGGGCAGCAGGCCCGCGATGAGCCTCCCGTAGGCCGGGGTCAGGGAGGTGATCGCGGCGAGGCCGAATTCCGTGCGCACGACGTTGAGGCGTTCGACGAGATCCGGCACCAGCCGCACGATCAGCGGCGCGATGTCGAGCACTGCCAGCCCGGCGCCGAGTATTTCCGCGGCCAGGAAACCGCCGTACTCGTTGGTCTCCCGGATGATCAGGTCCGGTCGCCACGGCTTCGCGACGTCGAGCAGGTTCGCGGTGAAGGCCGCGGTCATCCGTTCGTCGAACAGCGGAACGCTGAGCGGGCCGGACACCTCCGGCCGCCACGCGCTCACTGTCCTCCGCAGCGTCTTCGTCTGGATCTGTTCGGGCGCAAGGACATCCGGCAGTACCAGTACCGGCACGCCCAGTCGTTCGATCTCGGCGGCGACCGCGCCTCCGGTGGCGATCGCGACCTCGTGTCCGGCGCGGCGCAGCGCTTTCGCCGCCGGGACCAGGGCCGGGACGAGATGCGAGCGAATAGGCAGCCCGGTGAACAGCACGCGCATCGAGAAATGCCTCCGGAATCATTCGCTGTCGGGAAAAGCGCTGTGTTCAGGCTGGCACGCTTTTCGGTGAACCGGGCATACCAAAAGTTGGGGGGTGCGGGAAACGTCGTTGCCGGGTGGGAACGAGGCGGCCATGCTTGCCGAATGGACGAGGTGCGCGAGGCTGTCCGGCAGGGCGCTGGCTCAGCCGAGGTGGGCGAGGCGCTGTCCGATGCACTGGCGCCGCTGGTGGCGCACGACGCGCTGCGCGTAGCGGCGACAACCCCGGCTGCCGGGTTCGGACCGGCTGCCTTCAGCTTCTGGCACAAGTTCGATCCCGGCCTCGGATTGGCAATGCTGCACCGTGCGTACGCCTGCGGCAGCGAGCGCACACCATCGGCTCAAGTGCTGGGCGGCGACCTTTACCGCGGGTACGGCGTCGGCAGTGCGCTGACGGTCCGGCTGCAGGACCGCCGCGGCACCTGGGGAACGCTGGAGTTGCTGCGGTCCCACGGCGGCAGGCGGTTCGCCGAAGAGGACGTACGCCGGGCGCTGCGGCTGGGCCCGGCGCTGGCCAGCGTGCTGCGCCAGTACGTCACGGCGGGACCGTTGGCGCCGCGAACGCCGATGCTGGCCCCCGGAGTGTTCATCGTGGGACCGGACCACCGGATGCGAGCGGCCACGCCGCAGGCTCGCGCCTGGTGGGACCACTTGCGCGCCAGTCACCGAACCCCGGACTTCACCGATGCCGCGCACCTGGCCGGGTTGTCGCTGCAGACACGGCTGCACCTCAAACACCCGCTTGCCCACCCGCCGGTGCTGACCGCGCCAGCCGCCTCCCACGGCCGATGGGTCGGCTGCCACGCGGAGCCTCTTGACGACGGCTCCGGAGACGTCGCCGTGGTCATCGAAGCGTGCACCGGCCCGCGACTGGTGCCGTCGTTCTGCGAGTGGTACGGCATCACTCCCCGCGAGCGCCAGGTCGTCCAGCACGTCTGCGAAGGAGCAGCGGCCAAGCAGATAGCTCGCCGCCTCGATCTCTCAGTGCACACCGTCAACGAGCACCTGAGAGCGGTCTTCCGCAAGACCTCGGCCGGAGGGCGGGAAGAACTCGTCGCCGCGCTCACCGGCTGAATTCCTTGTCGCCAAAGAGAAACAGCGCGGAAACGAGGGCAGTTCCGTGACGGAGGAACTCGGAGTGCAGCCACGCCAAGAGCCCGCCGTACTGAACCCCGCGGCACCCCCTCGGCAGACCCTTCGGTGACAGTCCCGCATCCGATTGCCGGAGAAGGGTTGACCCGCCGTCTGTTATCGCTAACATTGCCCTCCACACGCCCGCCGACTTCAGCGAGGAGGTGCGGGGATGCCCGCCGACGGGTCTTCAGCCAAACGCCAGCCAGGGCTTGCCGAAGTGGCGGCGATGGCGGGTGTTTCGCACATGACGGTCTCCCGCGTCGTGAACGACACCGGGCCGGTCCGCGCCGAGACGCGGGCGCGGGTGCTGGCCGCGGTGGACCAGCTGGGGTACCGGCCCAATTCGGCGGCCAGGACGTTGGCGACCGGGCGGTCGAGCGTGCTCGGCGTCGTGGCACTGGAGTCCAATTTGTACGGTCCGGCGAGCACGCTGTACGGGATCGAGCACGCCGCCCGCGAGGAAGGGTACGGCGTCACGATTTCCAGCGTCAGCCGTCCGCGGCGGTCGTCTTTCGCCGAGGCGGTGGACAATCTGCGGCGGCAGGCGGTCGGCGGGATCGTGGTGATCGCGCCGCACGTCGCGGCGGGCGAGGCGTTGCGGCAGGTGGCCGACGACATTCCCATGGTCGCGGTCGGCGGCGGCGAATCGGCTCCGGTGCCGGTGCTTTCGGTCGACCAGTACGACGGGGCGCGCCGGGTGACCGAGCACCTGCTGTCGCTCGGGCACGAAACCGTGTGGCACGTCGCCGGTCCGGAGGACTGGCTGGAATCGCTGGAGCGGGAACGCGGCTGGCGGGAAGCGCTCGAACGGCGCGGCGCGCGGGTGCCGCCGCCGTTGCGCGGGGACTGGAGCCCTCGTTCCGGCTACGACGCGGGCCGCCGGCTGGTCGCCGAGGCACAGCCCGACGCGGTGTTCGTCGCGAACGACCAGATGGCGCTGGGCGTGCTGCGCGCGTTCGCCGAGGCGGGCCTGTCGGTGCCAGGACAGGTGCGCGTGGCCGGTTTCGACGATGTCCCGGAGGCGGCTTATTTCAGCCCGCCGCTGACCACCGTCCGGCAGGACTTCATCGAGGTCGGGCGGCGGACTTTCCGGATGCTGATCGAACGCATGGAAGGCGGCGACCCCGGCGTCCGCCATCTCGTCGCGCCCGATCTGATCGTCCGGGACAGCACCGGACCCCGGTAACCGGCACCGCACAGCCGGGTCCGCGCTCGCGGGCACCTGCTTATGTTAGCGCTAACAGTCGAGCGGCGACCTCGTCGCACGGCACGGAACGCGGAAGGAAATCCCTCCAGTGCCAGCAGATTCCCTCGTCGTCGGCGTCGACTTCGGCACGCTGTCGGGACGCGCGGTGGTGGTCCGGGTGCGCGACGGCGCCGAACTCGGGACCGCCGTGACCAGCTACCGGCACGGGGTCGTCGACGACCGGCTTCCCGCCACGGCCGAGGACCTGCCGCCGGGCTGGGCGCTGCAGGTTCCCTCGGACTACGTGGACGTCCTGCGCACCGCCGTGCCCGCCGCCTTGGCCGAAGCGGGCGCCGACCCGCGGGACGTGATCGGGATCGGCACGGATTTCACGGCCTGCACGATGATCCCGACCACCGAGGACGGCACTCCGCTGTCGGAACTGCCGGAGTTCACCGGCAATCCGCACGCGTACGTGAAGCTGTGGCGGCATCACGCCGCGCAACCGCAGGCCGATCGCATCAACGCCATCGCTCGCGAACTCGGCGAGCCGTGGCTGCCGCGGTACGGCGGGCTGATCTCGTCCGAATGGGAGTTCGCCAAGGCGCTGCAGCTGTTCGAGGAAGCCCCCGAGGTCTACCGCGCCATGCGGCATTGGGTCGAGGCGGCGGACTGGATCGTCTGGCAGCTCACCGGGACCTACGTCCGCAATGCCTGCACCGCCGGGTACAAGGGGATCTATCAGGACGGCCACTATCCAGGCCGGGATTTCCTCCGCGCGCTCGCTCCCGGCTTCGAGTCCTTTGTGGAGGAAAAACTGGACCGTCCGGTCGGGCAGCTGGGCTCGCTCGCCGGGAAGCTCAGCGCCGAGGCCGCGGCCTGGACCGGGCTGCCCGCCGGGATCGCGGTCGCGGTCGGCAACGTCGACGCGCACGTTACCGCGCCAGCCGCGCAGGCGGTCGAGCCAGGCCAGATGGTCGCGATCATGGGCACGTCGACCTGCCACGTGCTGAACGGCGCCGACCTGCGCGAGGTCCCAGGCATGTGCGGAGTCGTCAACGGCGGCATCGTCCCCGGGCTCTGGGGTTACGAGGCGGGGCAGAGCGGAGTGGGCGACATCTTCGGCTGGTTCGTCGACCACTGCGTGCCATCGTCCTATTCGGACACTGCGCGCGCGGAAGGGCTTTCCCTTCACGAATTCCTGACCCGGCTCGCGGCGCGGCAGGAGATCGGCGAGCACGGTCTGGTCGCGCTCGACTGGCACAGCGGCAACCGGTCGGTGCTGGTCGACCACGAGCTGTCCGGGGTGCTCGTCGGGCAGACCTTGCGCACCCGGCCCGAGCACGTCTACCGGGCGCTGCTGGAGGCCACCGCCTTCGGCACCCGCAAGATCATCGAGACTTTCGAGGCCGCCGGGGTTCCGGTCACCGAGCTGATCGTCGCGGGCGGCCTGACGAAGAACCCGTTGCTGATGCGGATCTACACCGATGTCACCGGCCTCCCGCTGTCGGTGATCGGCTCGGCGCAGGGACCCGCTCTCGGCTCGGCGATCCACGCCGCGGTCGCCGCCGGCGCCCACCCCGACGTGCGCGCGGCCGCGGCGGCGATGGGCTCGGTCGAGCGGATGGCCTACCAGCCGGTGCTGGCGAACGTGTCCGCCTACGACGAGTTGTACGCGGAATACACCGCGCTGCACGACTATTTCGGCCGCGGCGGCAACGACGTGCTGCACCGTCTCGCCGCGCGCCGCCGCGAACTGGCCACTGTCGCGAAAGGACAGAACTGATGACGCTGACCGCCCAGGCGCGCGGGACGATCGCGGAGCTGCGGGAATCCGTCGCACGGCTGCACAGCGAGCTGACGCGCAACGAGCTGGTCGTCTGGACCGCGGGCAACGTTTCGGCGCGGGTGCCCGGCGAGGACCTGATGGTGATCAAGCCGTCCGGGGTGTCCTACGACGATCTGACGCCCGACACGATGGTCGTCACCGACCTGTACGGCAAGCTCGTGCACGGAGAACTCGCGCCGTCGTCCGACACAGCCGCGCACGCCTACGTCTACCGGCACCTGCCCGAGGTCGGCGGCGTCGTGCACACGCATTCGACCTACGCCACGGCCTGGGCCGCTCGCGGCGAGCCGATCCCGTGCGTGCTCACGATGATCGCCGACGAGTTCGGCGGCGAGATCCCGGTCGGCCCGTTCGCCCTGATCGGCGACGACTCGATCGGCCGCGGCCTCGTGGAAACCCTTCGCGCGACCCGCTCCCCCGCGGTCCTGATGCGCAACCACGGCCCGTTCACCGTCGGAGCCACCGCCCGCGACGCGGTGAAGGCCGCGGTGATGGTGGAAGACGTCGCCCGCACCGTCCACATCGCACACCAGCTCGGCACGCCCGCCCCGCTGTCCGGAGCCGACGTCGACCGGCTGCACGCCCGGTACCAGAACGTCTACGGGCAGCGCTGAACCCATGACCCAGCAAGGAGAAAAGATGATCTCCGCGACCAAGCCGCAGGTGTGGTTCCTCACCGGCAGCCAGGCGCTCTACGGCGAGGAGACCCTCGACCAGGTCGCCGGGCAGTCGTTGCGGATCCGGCAGCTGCTGTCCGGTTCCGGCGAGCTGCCGTGCGAACTCGTCAGAAAAACGGTGCTGACCGAATCCGCCGGGATCCGGCAGGTGCTCCAGGAAGCCAATGCCGACCCCGCGTGTGTCGGGGTCATCGCGTGGATGCACACTTTCAGCCCCGCGAAGATGTGGATCAGCGGGCTGGACGCGCTGCGCAAACCGTTGCTGCACTTGCACACTCAGCTCGACGCGGCACTGCCGTGGGCCACTCTGGACATGGACTACATGAACCTCAACCAGGCCGCGCACGGCGACCGGGAGTTCGGGTTCGTCCAAACGCGACTCGGGATTCCGCGCAAGACGGTCGCCGGGCATGCGGCCGATCCGGCGGTGGTCGCCCGCATCGACGCCTGGGCGCGGGCGGCGATCGGCGCGGCGCATCTGCGGACCTTGAAACTGGCGCGCTTCGGCGACAACATGCGCGACGTCGCGGTCACCGAAGGCGACAAGGTCGAGGCTGAGCTGCGGTTCGGCGTCTCGGTCAACACTTACGGCGTCACCGAACTCGCCGCGCGGGTGGACGCGGCCTCCGAGGTGGACGTCGACGGCCTAGTCGCGCAGTACGCGGACGAGTACGCGCTCGCTCCGGAACTGGCGCGAGACGGAGAACGGCACGAATCACTGCGGTACGCCGCGCGGATCGAACTCGGCCTGCGATCCTTCCTCTCCGAAGGCGGATTCGGCGCGTTCACCACGAACTTCGAGGATCTCGGCGGGCTGCGGCAGCTGCCGGGGCTCGCGGTGCAACGGCTGATGGCCGACGGCTACGGTTTCGGCGGCGAGGGCGACTGGAAGACGTCCGCGCTGCTGGCCGCGGTGAAAGCGATGGGCCGCGGCTCGGAGCGCGGAACGTCCTTTATGGAGGATTACACCTACCATTTCGGGCCGGGCGAACCGAAAATCCTCGGCGCGCACATGCTCGAGGTGTGCCCCAGCATCGCCGCGGACACGCCGTCGTGCGAAATCCACCCGCTCGGCATCGGCGGTCGCGAGGACCCGGTGCGGCTGGTCTTCGACGCAGCGCCCGGCCGGGGCGCGGTGCTCGGCCTGAGCGATCTCGGCGACCGGTTCCGCCTGGTGGCCAATGAGATCGAAGTCGTACCGCCGGACGAACCGCTGCCCAACCTGCCGGTGGCTCGCGCCGTGTGGAAGCCCGCGCCGTCGCTCGCCACGTCCGCGGAGGCGTGGATCACCGCGGGCGGCCCGCACCACACCGTGCTCACCCAGGCCGTCGGCGTCGAAACCCTGCGGGACTTCGCCCGCATGCTCGACGTCGAACTGCTCGTCATCGACGGCGAAACCACCACGGCGGACTTCGCCGACCGCATCCGCTGGAACCAGGCCTACCACCGGCTCGCCCAGGGTTTCTGAAAGAAGGAGAACGAACAATGAGGTTCATTCGGGGAATCCGCACCGCCGCCGCGGCGGCCGGGGCCGTCGTACTCGCGTTCGGCGCCACCGCCTGCGGGTCCAGCGCGAAGACGGCCGACCAGCAGGCTGGCGGGGCGGCCGGCGCGCTGGTCGGCGTGACGATGCCGACCAAATCGTCCGAGCGCTGGATCCACGACGGGGACAACATCAAGGCGGCGCTGGAAAAACTCGGCTACCAGGTCGACCTGCAGTACGCCGAGAACGACATCCCCACCCAGGTCAACCAGATCGAGAACCAGCTGACCAAGGGCGCGAAGCTGCTGGTCGTCGCCTCGATCGACGGCACCGCGCTCACCACCCAGCTCCAGGAGGCCGCCGACCGCAAGGTCCCGGTGATCGCCTACGACCGGCTGATCCGCAACTCGCCCGCCGTCGACTACTACGCCACCTTCGACAACTTCAAGGTCGGCGTCGAGCAGGCCAATTCGCTGCTCAAGGGCCTCGGCGACGGCCCCGGCCCGTTCAACATCGAACTGTTCGGCGGATCGCCGGACGACAACAACGCGACTTTCTTCTACAACGGCGCCATGTCGGTGCTGAAACCGTTGATCGCCAGCAAGAAGCTGGTCGTCAAGAGCGGCCAGGTCGACTTCGCGCCCACCGCGATCCTGCGCTGGGACCCGGCCACCGCGCAGCGCCGGATGGAAGACCTGCTCACCAAGACCTACACCGGCGGCGCGAAGGTCCAAGGCGTGCTCTCGCCTTACGACGGGCTGTCGATCGGGATCCTGTCCGCGCTCAAGAGCAACGGCTACGGCACCGCCGGGCAGCCGTATCCGGTGGTCACCGGGCAGGACGCCGAGGTCGCCTCGGTCAAGTCCATCATCGCCGGGGAGCAGTACTCCACCGTCTTCAAGGACACCCGCAAACTCGCCGACGTCACGGTGAAAATGGCCGATTCCGTCCTCAAAGGACAGAAGCCCGCGGTCAACAACACCACCGACTACAACAACGGCACGAAGGTCGTCCCCGCCCAATTGCTGCAGCCGGTCGTGGTGGACAAGTCCAACTACCAGAAGGAGCTGCTCGACTCCGGCTACTACACGGCGGGCCAGCTGAAATGACCGAACTGCTCGGCATGCGCGGGATCACCAAGACCTTCCCCGGCGTCACCGCGCTGTCCGACGTCACGCTCTCGGTGCGGCGCGGGGAGATCCACGCCGTCTGCGGCGAGAACGGCGCCGGGAAGTCCACCCTGATGAAAATCCTTTCCGGCGTCTACCCGCACGGCAGCTACGAAGGCGAAATCTCCTTCGACGGCCAGGACTGCGCGTTCGGGTCCGTCCGCGACAGCGAACGCCGCGGCATCGTGATCATCCACCAGGAACTCGCGCTGTGCCCGCAGCTTTCGATCGCCGAGAACATCTTCCTCGGCAACGAGCGGGCCAGCCGCGGCTGGGTCGACTGGAACCGGACCAACCACGAGGCCGCGGAGCTGCTCCGCCGGGTCGGGCTGCGCGAGAACGCCGTCACGCCGGTCAGCGACCTCGGCGTGGGCAAACAGCAACTGGTGGAGATCGCCAAAGCCCTGTCCAAGCGCGTCAAACTGCTCATCCTCGACGAGCCGACCGCCGCGCTCAACGACAGCGATTCGGCGCATCTGCTCGCGCTGCTGCGCGAACTGCGCGACGACGGCGTCACCTGCGTGATCATCTCGCACAAGCTCGGCGAGGTGACCGCGATCGCCGACACCGTCACGATCCTGCGCGACGGCAAGACGATCGAAACGCTCAGCGCGGCCGGGCTGAGCGAGGAGCGCATCATCACCGGCATGGTCGGGCGCGACCTCGAACACCGGTTCCCGCCGAGGGAGCCGGACATCGGCGGCGAGGTGCTCCGGATCGAGGACTGGACCGTGCACAGCCCGAGCCAGCCCGGCCGGGTCGTGGTGGACGGGGCGAACCTGACGCTGCGCCGCGGCGAGATCGTCGGGCTCGCCGGGCTGATGGGCGCGGGCCGCACCGAACTCGCGATGAGCGTCTTCGGCCGCTCGTACGGCACGAACATCTCCGGCAGGCTGGTCAAGGACGGCAAGGAGATCACGCTGCGGTCCGTGCGCGACGCCATCCGCAACGGCCTCGCCTACGCCACCGAAGACCGGAAACTGTACGGGCTCAACCTGATCGACGACATCCAGCGCAACACCTCCGCGGCCGGGCTGTCCGCCCTGGCCCGCCGCGGCTGGGTGAACGAGCACGCCGAACACGACGTCGCGACCCGGTTCCACCGCGAGCTGCGGATCAAGGCTCCGTCGGTGCGCAGCGTCACCGGCAAGCTGTCCGGCGGAAACCAGCAGAAAGTCGTGCTGGCCAAGTGGATTCTCACCGACCCGGACGTGCTGATCCTCGACGAGCCCACCCGCGGCATCGACGTCGGCGCGAAGTACGAGATCTACACCATCGTCAACGAGATGGCCGCGCAGGGGAAAGCGGTCCTCGTCATCTCCTCCGAACTGCCCGAACTGCTCGGCCTGTGCGACCGCATCTACACGCTGTCGGCGGGCCGGATCACCGGCGAGGTCGCCCGCGCCGACGCCACCCAGGAACTGCTCATGCGACACATGACGAAGGAACGGCCATGACCACCACGAACCCCGTGCGGCCGGCCGATCCGGCCGCCCCGCCCGGCAGGCGCAGCCCCCGGCGGATCTCGATCAACCTCCGGCAAAGCGGCATCTACGTCGCCTTCGCGCTGATCGTGGTCCTGTTCGAGGCGATCACCGGCGGCGCGCTGCTCGAACCGCAGAACATCTCGAACATCATCGTGCAGAACTCCTACGTGCTGATTCTCGCCATCGGGATGATCCTGGTGATCATCTCCGGGCACATCGACCTCTCGGCGGGCTCGGTCGTGGCGATGACCGGCGCGGTCGCCGCGGTCCTCACGGTCAACCTCGGGCTGCCGTGGCCGCTCGCGGTCGTGCTCACCCTGATCGTCGGCGCGGTGATCGGCGCCTGGCAGGGCTACTGGGTGGCCTACTTCGGCATCCCGGCGTTCATCGTGACGCTGGCCGGGATGCTCGCCTTCCGCGCGCTCACCCTCACCGTGCTCGGCAACCAGGGCATCGGGCCGTTCCCGGACGCCATCCGCACCCTGTCCAACGGCTTCACCGGCGGCTACCTCGGCAACATCGGCCTCGGCCCGCTCGGCGGCGCCGACCTCGTCAGCCTCCTCGCCGGGGTCGTCGTGGTCGCCGGGATCGTGCTCTCCCAGTGGCGCAAACGCACCGCCCGGCTCGGCTACGGCCAGGAAGTCGACCCGTTCCCGCTGTTCGTCCTGAAAATCGCCGTCGCCGCCGCGCTCGTGCTCGCCGTCGTCGTGCAACTGGCCCGGTTCCGCAACCTGCCCTGGGTGCTCGTGCTGCTCGCCGTCCTCGTGCTCGGCTACTCCCTCGTCGCCGGGAAATCCGTGTTCGGCAGGCACGTCTACGCCATCGGCGGGAACCTGCAAGCCGCGACGCTGTCCGGGGTCAAGGTCAAATCGGTGACGTTCTGGGTTTTCGTCAACATGGGCGTGCTCGCCGCACTGGCCGGCATCATCTTCGCCGGACGGCTCAACCAGGCCGGGCCGACCGCGGGCGTCAACTTCGAACTCGACGCCATCGCCGCCGCGTTCATCGGCGGGGCCGCGGTCCAGGGCGGGGTCGGCAAGGTCGTCGGAGCCATCACCGGCGGCCTGATCATGGCCGTCATCAACAACGGCATGTCCCTCATCGGCGCCCCCAGCGAGCGCGTCATGCTCGTGAAGGGCGCGGTCCTGCTCGCCGCGGTCGCCTACGACATCTGGACCAAACGCCGCGCGGGCGCCGCCGCTCGCTGATCGTTTCCGGTGGGCGGCGAAGCGTCGCCCGCCGGAGCCTCGGCTACTGGAGGAACCGGGCCAGAACCTCGGCGAGCTGGCCCGGATTCTCCTCGGCCATGTGGTGCCCCGACTCGATGCGGGCGGACGTCAGCTCGCCGCGGACCCACGGACGCCAGACGGCGACCGGGTCGCCGTAGAGGTCCTCCATGTCGTCCTTGACCGACCAGGCGACGAGGGTCGGGCACTCGATGCCGCGGCCCGCCGCCCGGTCCGCCTCGTCGTTCGCGCGGTCTACGGTCAGCCCGGCCCGATAGTCCTCCAGCATGGCCCGCACGGTCGCGGGATCGGCTACCGCCCGGGTCATATCGAGGTAATTCTCGCGCCCCATGGCCTGTTCGTCCGGGTGGTACCAGGCCATCGGATCGGCCGTGATCACCCGCTCGGCGTGCGGGGAAGCGCCGAAGAAGAACCAATGCCACCAGGCCGTCGCGAACCGGGAGTCGGCGCGTTCGAGCGCTTCGAGGATCGGCACGCTGTCCAGCACGCCGAGGCGAGACACCGAATCGGGATGGTCGAGCGCGGTCCGATAGGCGACGTAACTGCCGCGATCGTGGCCTACGACGGCGAAGCGGCGGTGGCCGAGACTACGCATCAGCGCCACGACGTCGGCCGCCATCGCGCGGTCGCAGTAGACCTCGTGCTTCTCGTCGGGGACGGGTTTGGCCGACCGGCCGTATCCGCGCAAGTCGGGGCACACGACGGTAAACCCTGCCCGGGCGAGCTCGGGAGCTACCTGATACCAGGTGGTGTGCGTGCGGGGATGCCCGTGCAGCAACACGACGGGCGGTCCTTCTCCCCCGCTTCTTCCGTGGAGGGTTACGGATTCGCTGACCGGGACGTCCCATTCGGTGAAGGTGTCGAACACTTCGCCACTCTCTCACCGCGGAGGCTCGGCCGCGCGCTGCGACGACTCGGGAATTACCGTGCGGCCAACCGGTTCCCGAGCGCGTCGCCGCCGTTCCTAGAGGTCGATGACGACCTTGCCGTGCACGTGCCGCTCCGCTTGAAGCTCGACCGCGGCCCGGATCTGGTCGACCGGGAAGCGCGCCGCGATCGGAATCCGGAGCCGTCCCGCCGCGACCAGACCCGCGATTTCGTCGAGAGCGCCCGGGGCCGCGTTGGCTCCGTTGGCCGGAGTGATCCCGTCGACCCGGGCCGCGATGGTGGTGATGCGCTCGTCCGGCACGCCGAGTTCGCGGGCTGCCCGCGCGGTGTCCGTCCCGTGGAGGTCCATGGCCGCGGTGACGCCGGCCGGAGCCAGCGCACGGACCCGGTCGGCCAGGCCGTCGCCGTAGACGACCGGCTCGGCTCCCAGTGCGTGCAAGGCGTCCGCCGAGGCCGCCGACCCCGTGCCGATCACGCGCGCGCCCGCGAGCCGCGCGAGCTGGACCGCGAAGACGCCCACCCCGCCTCCGGCCCCGCCGACGAGCACTGTGTCCCCGGGGCCAGGGTTGACCACAGCCAGAGCCGCGGCCGCGGTGCGGCCCGCGATCGCGAGGACGGCGGCGGTGCGGTCGTCGACGCCAGTTGGGGTGTGGTGCGCCTCGCCGCCCACCGCGATGGTCCCCGCCTCGTCCACGACCACGTAGCCAGCGACCGCGCGGGACAGGACGCCGCCGAATACGCGGTCCCCGACCGAGAACGCGCGCACGCCGTCGCCGACCTGGTCCACGGTCCCGGAGTAGTCGGTGCCGAACCCGCACGGCAGGCTCAAGCCGAACCGCGCGGCGGTCTCCGCGTCCGAGGTCATGAACCAGTCCATCGGATTCAGCCCGGCCGCGGCGACCCGCACGCGAACTTGCCCCGGCCCGGCCCGCGGCACGGGCACTTCGCGGACCTCCAGGCATTCCGGCCCGCCGAACGACGCGAACTGGACCGCCCGGCTCGGAATGGCGTTCGGTTCTTCCATGCTCACCCGTCTCCTGGAGCGCTTCGAGAAGGTACGGTAAACGGACTATGCTCCGTTTCTGTCCGTCAGCCTAGCACAAGTGGAGCGTGATCCGTTTTGACTGCCGCGAAGCCCCCCAGAGCGCGCGCGGACGCGACCCGCAACCGCCAGCAGCTCCTGGCCGTCGCGACCCGGCTGTTCGCCTCGGCCGAAACCGAGCCGTCGATGCGCGCGATCGCTCTTGAAGCGGGCGTCGGCATCGCCACCCTCTACCGGCACTTCCCCACCCGCGAATCGCTGGTCGACGCGGTCTACCAGGACCAGGTCTCGCGCCTCACCAGCGGTGCCCGCGAGCTGCTCGCCGAGCTCGGTCCCGCCGCGGCACTGCGCCGCTGGATGGACCTGTTCGGGGACTGGATCGCGACCAAGAACGGAATGCTCGACACGCTGCTCGCGATGGTCGAATCCGGCGAGATCGCCCACGCCCACACCCGCGCCGAACTGCTGGAAGCCATCGACGCCATCCTCGAAGCGGGCCGCACGAGCGGGGAACTCCGCGACGACGTCCCCGCCGAAGACATCGCCGCCGCTCTGATCGGCATCTTCACGGTGGCTGGCGCGCCCGGGCGCGAAGCGATGGCGGCCCGGCTGCTGGATCTTGTGCGGGACGGGCTTCGGCCTTCCGCTCGCCAGGCTGAGTGAACGGGAAAGCGGGGCAGGCTTGGCGGTCACTGCATTTCCAGGAGCCACAGCGACCCTGCTGAGCCCGCGAAAGCCCGAAGTCGTTTCTCGCGGCTCTCAGCATCGTGCATAACCGCGCGTCTCTGCCCGCGATTCACCGGACCGCAGTCGTCAACTCCCCTCGCGAAGCGACCTTCAGCTTCCGCAGCACGCTGGCTACGTGCTGTTCCACCGTCCGGCGGGACAGGAACAACACCTCGGCAATCTCGCGATTCGTGTGCCCGTCCGCGAGAAGCCTCGCGACATCCTGCTCTCGCGGCGAAAGCTTGTTGCCGTAACCACGTCTTCCCCGCCTCGACGGCGACACCGCACCGGTCGCACGGTGGGTGTGGCGGCAGCGAGCCGCCGCCCGGGTCGCGCCCAGATCCGCGAACACCTCCGCCAGGCCGGAGAACGGCTCGGCTGCGTCCGGTTCGCCCATCGCGAGACGGCTTCGCGCGGCCTGTTCCCTCGCCAGCGCTGCCGGATACGGCGCGGGGAGCCGGTCGTAGCCCTCGCTCGCTTCGTGGAAGAACTTCGCCGCGGGTGCGTGGTCGTGGCGATGTGCGGAAAGGACGCCGCGACTGCAGAGCAGCGCCGCGGCCGCCAGTGGCGCGTCCAGGTGGCGCACCTCCCGTTCGGCCTCGTCGACCAGCGCGGCAGCGGCTCCGGTGCGCCCGACGCGGCAGTACGCCTCGACAGCCACCGGCAGCAGTTCGCCGGACCAGGCCCACACTCCCTTGGCGCGCAACAACTCCAGGCCGAGACCGGCCCGCGCCGCGGCTGCCTCGTCCTCGGAATGCGCCAGCAGCATGGTCGCGATTCCGGCGTGGGCGGCGAGCACGACGGGAGTCACCGCGTTTTCCGGTTCGTCGGGGCCGACCGCCGCGAAATGGGCGGCCGCTCGCTCCCGTTCGCCGCGGGCGTCCGCCAGCAGGGCCAGCACGAGGGAGAGCTCACCGCTCATCGGCAGCAGTTCCCGGTACTCCGCCAGCAGCGCGCGGGCTTGGGCGTCGAGCCCGTCCCATCTGCCGGTGAGCCAGTCGGTGTGCACGCCGGTGGAGCGGGCGATGCCGATCAGGTATGGCGCACCGCAGTCCGACGCGAGTTCGATCGCGCTGCGCACCAGGCTGCCCGCGCGCCGATGGTGGCCGATCCACGCGCACGCGTCGGCGACATTGGCGTGCAGCCGGGCCAACTGGCGTTGCTGTTCGGCCGACGAGACCGCGGTCGAGACGGCGTCCATCGCCGCCAGCGCGGCCGGGTCGCCGAGCTGGAGCCGGGACGGGAGGCTGTTCGCCAGCAGGGTCAGCACGAGGGTGCGCTCGGTCGTGTTCGCGACGATCTCGTCCGCCCGGTCGAGCCAGCGCAGGTGCTCGGCGACCGGCGTGGCCCCGAACCACGGCTGGCCCAGCACCGCGATGCCGCGGCCGGCGAGATCGGGCCGGTGGCCGAGATCGTGCACGGCCAGCTCGATCTGGGTGCGCGCCGCCTCGATGCCGCCCGCCTGGCGGATCAGCAGCAGGCCGCGGCTGAGCCGGATCTGCCCTCGGTGGGTACGGGAAAGCCGGTCGTCGGACAGCAATCGCTCCAGCGCGCTCGCCACCTCGTGCTGGGCGGTGCCGTAGTTGGCCAGCTCGCTGAGTTTCACCGCCATCCGGTCCACATCGGACGAATCGAGCCCTGGTTCGGACAGCAGGGTGCACAACAGGTCGGTCGCGGTGGCGAGGTCGCCGGCCGACGTGGCGGCGTCCGCGGCCGCTTCGCCGTAGCGTCGCGCGTCGGCGAGCGCGCCCGCTTTCCGGCTGTGGTGGGCCAATTGCGTCAACGGTGCCGGATTTTGCTGGCAGAGCAGGGAAACCGCACGCCGGTGCAGTTCTTGCCGGTCCGGGCCGGGGATGGCGCGGTACACCGCCTGTTGTGCGAGCGCGTGCCGGAAGCCGTAGTGAAAGTCCGCCTCTTCGACCAGCGCGTGCCGCTCGAGCGCGAGAACGAGAGCTTGCCTGGCCCGCGGTGGCGGCAAACCGGCCATCGCACCCAGGAGGTGCGCGGACGCAGGCACGCCGAGCACCGCGGCGGTTTCGACGATCCGTCTCGCGGGCACCGGAAGGCCGGAAAGCCGTTCGAGCACGGCTTCGCGAAGCCGCACGGGCACCGCGACGTCGTCGAGAATGCGACGCGCAGTCAGGCGATCGGCGTGCGCAGCGGCCGGTGCGTCCAGCGTGCGCACCATTTCCTCGATGACGAAAGGAATTCCAGCGGTGCGCTCGTAAACCAGTGCGGCGAACTCGGCGGACACGGTAGTGCCGAGCAGTTCGCTGGCGAGCAGCCGAGTCCTCTCCGCATCGAGGGGACGCAGTTCCAGCAAGAGGTTCGTCGCGCCCACCGCGGGGCGGAATGCGCTGCCGAGCGATGCCTCATCCCCGCGATAAGTGAGCACCAGGCTGGTTTCCGGTGGCGGCTCGGCGGCGAGAAAGCCCAGCAGCCGCCGCGATCCGTCGTCACACCAGTGCAGGTCTTCGACGACCAGCAGCACCGGCCCAAGCGCTTCGAGCACTTCGCGGACCGCACGGAAGAGCCGGTGCTGGTCGGCCCGGCGGTCGCCCAGCGGAAGCGGGGCCGCGGGGAGCCAAGCGCCGAGTTCGGGCAGGTACGGGCGGAGCGCCCCGGCGACCTCGTTGAGCGGCCGCGCGTCGGGCAGGTACCGGCCGGCGTCGCGCAGCGCTTCGAGCAGCGCGCCGTACGGGAACGGCTCGCGCGTCGCCTGCCCGCCCCCGGCGAGGACCCGGCGACCGGCCAGCTCCGGGCTTCGGAGCGACTCCGCGACCAGCCAGGTCTTGCCGACGCCCGCCTCGCCCTCGACCAGCACGACCGACGGCGGCCGGATGACAGCCGCCACCAGCGAGCGCAGTTCCCCGGCCCGGCCGACGAGCGCGGCGGCGCCCGCCGTGGCGTCGTTGCGCACCATGGCCTCCCGATTCCGGAAAAACCGGCACAGCACCCAAACCATCCTTCTGGCGTAAACGGAGTTTAGGTCGCGCCGGGTGCTCACGGAACCCGCACGGCCGGTTACCGGACTTTCGTAGGACGGGCCAATAGTTACGTAGTCCTACGGACCGCAGCCTCGCTTGTTCGGACCGGGCGGCCAGCCGAAGAGTGGTGTCTCTGTGGCTCTCCGTCACAGGAACCCGACGAATTCCGAGGTGAGTTCCAGATGCGCGGGAAGGCAACGACGGCATTGGCGCTGGCAGTGTTCGGCGCAGCGGCGCTGGGCACAGCGAGCACGGCACAGGCGGCAGAGGGCACAGTCGTGCCAGCCAAACAGCACTACGGCGACCAGTACATCGTGGTGCTCAAGGACGCCTACAGCGGGCAGTCCTCGGCGAGTTCGTTCACGCAGCGTTATGGCGGCGAAGTCCGCTCCACCTACTCGGCCACGCTGCACGGGTTCTCCGTGCGCGGGATGACCGCGCAGCAGGCCCGCCGGCTGGCCGCCGATCCGGCCGTGCGCACCGTCTACGAGGACGGCACGGCGAAGGTCACCGGCACTCAGCAGAACGCGACCTGGGGCCTCGACCGGATCGACCAGAAGAACCTGCCGCTCGACCACAGTTACACCTACCCCAATACCGGCGAAGGCGTCACCGCCTACGACCTCGACACCGGGATCAAGCCGGACAACCCCGAATACGAGGGACGCGCGAGCGTCGGCAAGGACTTCGTCGGCGGCGACGGCATCGACTGCAACGGGCACGGCTCGCACACCGCGGGCACGATCGGCAGCAAGACCTACGGCGTGGCGAAGAAGGTCAAGATCGTCGCGCTGAAGGTGCTCGGCAACGACTGTTCCGGCAACGGCCCGGACTCCGCCGCAGTGGACGCGATGGAGTGGGTCACCGCGAACGCGGCCAAACCCGCCGTGGCGAACATGAGCCTGACCATGGACCAGGTCGGGGTGGGCGACGACGCGATCAAGAAGTCCATCGCGTCCGGCGTGGTCTACTCCGTCGCCGCCGGGAACTCCTCGACCGACGCGTGTAACACCAGCCCGGCGCGCGTGCCGGAGGCGATCACGGTGAACGCCTCCGACGAGAACGACAACCGGGCGTCGTTCTCGAACTACGGCTCCTGCACCGACATTTTCGCGCCAGGCAACAACATCACGTCCCTCGGGCTGTCGAACGGCAGCTCCGCGAACATGAGCGGGACCTCGATGGCGACGCCGCACGTCACCGGCGCGGCAGCGCTCTACCTCGCCGCCAACCCGGGTGCCACCGCGCAGCAAACCCAAGACGCCCTCGTGGCCGGAGCGGTCGACGGCGTGATCAAGAACCCCGGCAGCGGTTCGCCGAACAAGCTGCTGAACGTCTCCTTCATCGGCGGGACCGGACCCGCTCCGAAGTGCGGCGTCAAATCGAACACCACTCCGGTGGCCATTCCGGACGCCGGAGACGCGGTGACCAGCTCGGTGACCCAGGACAGCTGCGACGGCAAGGCCGCGGCAACGCTCCCGGTGAAGGTCGACATCGCCCACACCTACACCGCGGACCTTGCGGTGGACCTGGTCGGCCCGAGCGGGAAAACCTACTCGCTGCGCAAAGCAGGCGGAGTCGGCGAAGCGACCGGCGTGCACACCACCTACACAGTGGACGCCTCCGCCGAATCGGCGAACGGCACCTGGAAACTGAGCGTCAAGGACGTCAACCGGTTCGACACCGGTTCGATCGAAGGGTTCTCGATCACCTTCTGACCCAGGCCGGAAACGGTGCGCCGCGGTCCTGACGGCCGCGGCGCACCTTGTTGTCACCGGACAGTCAAGGTGTAGGTCGCAGTGCCGCTCTTGCCGTTCGCGTCAGTCGCGGTAACGGTGATCGGGTAGGTGCCCGCCTGGAACGGTGCGATCACTTGCATGGTCGAACTGCCGCCGGAGGAGATGGCCTGCGGGTTGAAGAACGGTGCGATCGGCAGTCCGGAACCGGACGCGGACAGCTTGAGCGAACCGGTCCCGCCGGTCGCCGACACGGTCACGCTGGTGAACGAGCCCGCTCCGGCCGAGCCGCTTCCGGGCGTCACGGTGACCTTGACGTCGCCGGTCGGGGTGCCCTTGCCGACGGTCAGCGTGAGCTTCGCGGTGGCGGTGTCCGCGGCGCCCTTGCCGGAAATCGTGATCGGGTAAGTGCCTTCGGGCGTGCTGGCCGCGGTTTCGACGGTCAGCTTGGCGGTGTCGCCCGACGTGATGCTGGCGGGCTGGAAGGTTGCCTTCGCGCCGCTCGGGAGCCCGGACGCGGTGAGATCGACCTTTTCGGCGCCGTTCTTCCCGGCCTTGCTGGTGACCGTCGTCGAGATGTACTTGCCCGGCTCGACCTGGACCGATCCGGGACTGACGCCGAGGGAGAAGCTGTCGTTGCCGACGTTCCCGATCTGCTCGGCGACCCAGTCGCCCATGTCGTTGTTGAGCCGGCCGTAGACGCTGTACCACTTGAAATCGCTGCGGCTCCACGACGCGACGCCGACCACCTTGCCGTCCACGATCAGCGGGCCGCCGCTGTCGCCGGGCAGGATCGTCGGGTCGCCGTTGGAGTACCCGGCGCAGATCATCGTGGCGTCCTGGAAACCGGCGCCGACCCCCTGGCAGTTCGAGCCCTCGCGGATCGGCAGGGTCGCCTTGTCGACCGTGACGTCCCGCGAGTCGTCGTTGAAGTCCTTCTTGCCGTACCCGACGCCGACGCCGTTCTTGCCGGGCTTGTTCAGTTCGGTGTCCGCGGAGGTGGCGACCTTGGCGTACTGGCCGTTCGGCACCGGGATGTCCGCGTCCGTGGTGACGACCGCGACGTCGTAGCCCTGGTCGAAGTTCACGTACTTGGGATGGGTGTCGTAGCTGACGACGCCGAGCCGGGTGCCGCCGCCCGCGTTGAGGTCGTCGAGGCCGTAGAGAAAGGTTTTCTTGCCCTCGGCGGCCTTGCAGTGCGCCGCGATGAGGATCTTGCGCGGTGCGATGACCGAGCCGGTGCACGTCTGGCCCTGCGGCCGCGAACCGCCCTCGCGCAGTCCGGCGATGATGAACGGGAACTCCGCGACCGAGCTGTCCTGCCCGTGCCAGAACTGCGGCCGCATGGCGGGCGGAATGTGCACGTCGCCGGTCGGGGCCACGGCAGCGGTGTCCGGAGCCGGGGTCGCTTGCGCCGTGCCGGACAGCATCGGCGCGGAGAGGACGGCCAGCCCGGCGGCCAGCAAGCCCAGTGTCCGGTGGGTTCTCTTCACAGCGGTTTCCTTTCCTAGGACAGGAAAGTCACCATCCGGTGCCCGGCGGTGCGGTAGCAATCCGGGAACCGGACCGTATGGGTACGGATCTATCTCCGCCGCGCGCTGGGCGAAGAGCCGCCATTCGGGCTGTCCTCCCGCCGGTACCGGCGCGGCGGCGGAGCACTCCGGAGCCGGAGGGCCAGACTGAAGCCGGTGACCGATTCCGCGGAACGCTCCGCGAACACTGTGCCCCCCGGCTTCGACCGGATCCTCGCTGTCGGAAAGCCCCAGCCGATCGGCAGCTTCCGGTTCTGCTTCGCCGACCAGCACTGGGAGTGGTCCGACGAGGTCGCGCAGCTGCACGGCTACGAGCCGGGCACGGTCGAGCCCACCACCGAACTGCTGCTGTCGCACAAGCACCCGGCGGACCGCGCCGAAGTCGCCGGGAAGCTCGCCGCCGCCGTCCGGGAAGGCATGGCGTTCTGCAGCCGCCACCGCATCATCGACACCGCCGGGCGCGAACACCACGTCCTGGTCGTCGGCGACCGGCTCTACGACGACACCGGCGAAACTGTCGGCACCACCGGCTACTACATCGACCTCGGCGTCAGTCTCGACGAGCTCCGCCAGGAGGTGCTCACCGAAGCCCTCCCGGACGTCGTCGAGGCCCGCGACCGGATCGAACAGGCCAAGGGCGCGCTCATGCTGGTCTACGGCATCACCTCGGACCAAGCCTTCGCCGTGCTGCAGTGGCGGTCCCAGCAGACCAACACCAAACTCCGCGTGCTCGCTGGAAAACTCACCGCCGCCCTCCCCGATTTCGACGGCGAATCCCAGCACTTGCGCGCCCGGTTCGACCACCTGCTGCTGACCCTCCACGAGCATCCGGCGCACGGCTGAGCCCGGCACTGTCCGGCCGGTGCATCTTCTAGTGCACGTGAAAGGCGGCCGTTCCCCGACAGTGTGACGTGGGTTTCGCGGACCGTTCCGGGGGTAAACGGTCGCCAGACCTTAGGAGACGCGATGCCACCTCGTACCCGTTCGGACGCCGCGGCCGAGCCGGAGCCGCGCGCGGAGAGCCGGACTGACAACGGCGCCACTGCCCCGATGATCCCCGGCACCAGGATCCCGCTGCCCGCGATGCCGTCCGGAGCCGCGCCCAAACGCGCGTTGTGGTGGGGCGGGCTGGCCGTCCTGGCCGTCGTCGGAGCCCTCGAATGGCCCGTGGCGGTCGCGGTGGGCGCGGGCGGATACGTCGCCGAGCGGCTCGCCCGCGAGAACCGGTCCGACGGCGACGGGCAACCGGCCTAGCCAGCCCCGAGGCGGACCCGGCGGTGGTTCGCGAATACACCGGGCCGAACCGCCCGAGGCTGCTGGGCAGGCACGGCGACGACGCCAGCGGAACAGCTCCCGCCGGAACGGTTTGCCCTGCCCCGCACGGCTTTTGCCGCTGCGGTCCCGCCGTCGCTCCGAAGCCTCGGCGACCACGACGCGGCGGGCGGATCGCCGAGGCGTGGTTCCCCGGCGAGAAAGGCATGGACGTGCGATTCGCAGCAGGACTTCCCGCGACCGTGCTGGGACTGCTCGGACAACTGCCCGGGAAGGCCCTGCGCGGGACCGCGGACGCGGTGGGCGCCGCGGGCGAGGCGGCGGCAGTCACGACCGAGGTCGCGGTCAGCGGCGTGCGGACCGGATTCGAAGCGGCGGCGTCGGTCGCGACGACGGTCTGGCAAGCCGTCGCGGACCGGAGGCCCCACTGGCAGGACGGGCGGCGGTTCCATCTCCCGCTGGACGCGCACCGTTCGTTCGGGTCCCGGGCCGGGGCCGTGCTCGCCGAGACGGTCGCGGCGGTGCGGGCTCATCCGGACGTCCTTGCCGCGTACTGGGACGGCGGCCTCGCGCGGCTGGTCGTGCAGGTGGCCGAAGACGCCGCGACCGACCGGGTCGCCGCCGAGGTCGCTGCGGTGGCCGAACGGCACGGGCTTGGCGTGGAAACCGACGAGCCGGTGGCGCATCCCGGCGATCTCGGCGAGGTGCGCAAGGCGGCCGCCGCTCTGGTGCTCGACGCCGCGGGACTCGCGACGGCCCTGACGGCACGGGCGCTTCCGCTGCGCCGTCCTCCCCGGATCGTGGACGCCGCCCTGACGATCGTGCGGGAGGACCCGCGGGTTCAGGAGATGCTGAGGTCCGCGCTGGGCACTTCCCGGGCCGAGTACGCGGTGGCCGTCGCCACCGCGGCGGTGGGCGGGGCGGGCCTCGCCCCGGCCGACCTGATGCTGGACGGAGCGCTGCAGGCGGCGAGGCTGGCGCAAGCCGCCGCCGGAGTAGCCGTCTTCCACGCGGTCCACGACCGGGTGTGCTTGCCCGAGCGCGTGAGCGTGGCTCCCGGTGCCAGTCGGCCCGCCGTACCCGATGAGCTGCGCGACTATGCGGCCGCGGCCACCACCGGAAGCTTGGTGGGTGCAGCGGCGACAGCGGTGTTCCGCGGCGACTTCGACGAAGCCGCCGCGGCCGTGCTCGCCGGATCTCCGAAACCGGCGCGGCACGGCTGGAGCGCGTACCAGGCCGGTCTGAGTTGCGCGTTGGCACGCGAGGGCGTGCTGGTGCGCGACCCCGCTCGGCTGCGGTTGCTCCAGTGCGTGGACACCTTCGTGGTGCAGGCCAGTGCTTTGCACACGACGCGGCGCACCGTGCTCGAAGCCGACCCGAGCACGCCGGAGTGGGGCGACGGCCGGTTATGGCAAGCCGCGGAACAGTTCTTGACCTCAACGGACAGCGAGATCCGCTTGCGTCCGGCCCACACCGGCGACACCGGGTCGATGATCGCCTCGGCCGGCGGCCGAGACGTGGGAACGGTGCTGATCGGTTACGCGCCCGAGCCGTTGGCCGAAACAGTGCTGGACGCCGCCGGGCAAGCTGGTCTGCGAGTGGTCGTGGTGAACGACGGCGCTGTCGGAGACCGCAGTTGCACCGCGCTGGCCGACCAGACCGCCGACGCCGGGCAGAGTCTCGAAGAGGTCGTCGCCGCTTTGCACCAAGAGAACCGCGTCGTGCTGACCGTCGGCCGGACGAACGACTGCGAAACGGGAGACGGCGCGGACGGGATCCTGCGCGGAGACCTCGCCGTGTCGCTGGCGGACGGGAACAGTGCGGTGGTCTGGACCGCCGACCTGGTGTGCACCGAAGGCCTGGGCGGGGCGTGGCGGCTCTTGCGCGCAGTCGAGGCGGCGCGGCGAGCCGGACGCCGCGCCAAGGCTTACGCCGAAGCGGCCGCCGCGTTGTCCGGGCTACTGGTCGTCGCCGGGGGACGGCGGAGGTGGGCGCGGCTGGTGTCTCCGCTGGCCCGGATCAGCCCGGTCAATCTCGCCGCGGGAGCGGCGCAGGTCAGCGGATGGCAACTCGCGTTGCAGGTCGCGACCGCACCATCGCCGGTACCCCGGCCGCACGTCCCGTGGCACGCCCTGACAGCGGACGAGGTGCTGCGCCGGCTGGACGACCAGAACGGCCGCGGGGAGCGGAGCAAGCCGGGGCTGCAGCGGGCGCGCGAAGCGTTGGCCGCCGTCGCCGAACTGCCAGCGGCCGCGCCGTTCGGCTCGGCGCTGCGGCTGGCCGGCGCGATCGGCTCCGAACTGAACGATCCCCTCACTCCCGTCCTCGCGGTGGGGGCGGCGGCTTCGGCCATCCTGGGGTCCACAATGGACGCTCTGCTGGTGCTGGGCGCGATGGGTGTCAACGCTTCGGTGGGCGGCGTGCAGCGGTTGCGCGCCGAACGCGCGCTGGCAGCGCTGGCCGACACTCAGAAAACCGTCGCCGCTTGCCGCCGGGACGACCAGGAGACCAGGATCGTCGACGCCGCCGGACTCAGCCGGGGAGACGTGATCGAGGTACGGGTCGGCTCCGTCGTGCCCGCTGACGCGCGACTGCTGGAGATGGACGGCTTGGAGGTGGACGAGTCGGCGCTGACCGGCGAGTCGCTGCCGGTGGCCAAGCAACTGGCCGCCACTCCGGCGCAGTCGATCGCCGAGCGGCGGTGCATGGTCTTCGAGGGCACGACGGTGGTCGCCGGCTGGGCGCGGGCAGTGGTGGTGGACACCGGCGAGCACACCGAGACCGGACGCGCGGTCGCGTTGGCGGCCCGAACTCCGCCGAGCGCGGGCGTGCAGGCACGTCTGCGAGAACTGACCGGCAAGGCGTTGCCCCTGACCCTCGCCGGTGGCGCTGCCGTGACCGGCCTGTCGTTGCTGCGCGGGCGCCGGCTGCGCGAAGCGATCAGCGGCGGGGTCGCGGTCGCCGTCGCCGCGGTCCCCGAAGGGCTGCCCTTGGTCGCCACCGTCGCGCAAATGGCGGCAGCCCGGCGATTGAGCCGCCACGGCATCCTGGTGCGCACCGCGCGCACGCTTGAAGCTCTCGGCCGCGTGGACACCGTATGCTTCGACAAAACCGGGACCCTGACCGAAAACCGGCTCCGGGTGGTCGGGGTCGCCACCGCGGAGGCCCAGCGGTGCACACCGGACGAACCAGCCGCGGCCGACGTCCTGCGCGCCGCCGCCCGCGCCTGTCCTCGGGTCGAGGACGAAGCCGCCCGGCAAGCCCACGCCACCGACGACGCGGTACTCGCCGCCGCGGTTCCCGACGAGGACTGGGAACAGCTCGAAGGCCTGCCATTCGAAGCCAGCCGTGGCTACGCGGCAGCAATCGGCTCCGTGAAAACCACCGTGACGATGGCCGTCAAAGGCGCGCCCGAAGCGGTCCTGCCGCATTGCACCGACGTCTCCCCCGCCACCTGTGCGATGGCGGAATCTCTTGCCGCGGAAGGACTTCGGGTCCTGGCCGTCGCGCAACGACACCTGAACGGCGAGCACGCGGACGTCGTCGGCGAACCCCTCGAACAGTTGCAGCTCCTCGGTTTCGTCGCCCTTGCCGACGCCCCGCGCACCGGCTCCGCAAGCCTGGTGCGCGATCTCCGGGACCGCGGCGTCGACCCCGTCATGCTCACCGGCGACCATCCGCGAACCGCGCTCGCGATCGCGACCAGCCTCGGCTGGCCGTCGGACACCCCGGTGGTGACCGGCGCGGAACTGGCCGCACTGGACCGCGACGGCCGCGCGGAAACCTTGCGCGAGGCGGGCGTCGTCGCACGCGTCGCACCGGAACAGAAGCTGCAGGTAGTCGAAGCGCTGCGGGCAGCGGGACGGGTCGTGGCGATGGTCGGCGACGGAGCCAACGACGCCGCCGCGATCCGCGCCGCCGACGTGGGCATCGGGGTGTCCGCACGCGGGTCGAGCGCCGCCCGCAACGCCGCGGACCTGGTCGTCACCGACGGCGGCGACCTCGCCGTGCTGGTCGACGCGGTCAGCGAAGGCCGGGCGCTGTGGCGCAGCGTCGCCGACGCCATCAGCATCCTCATCGGCGGCAACGCGGGCGAAGTCGGCTTCACCGTGCTGGGCACCCTCGCCGCGGGCAGGTCCCCGCTGTCCACGCGGCAACTGCTGCTGGTCAACCTCCTCACCGACATGTTCCCCGCCATGTCCGTCGCGGTAACCCCCGCCGACGATTCTTCCGCGACGGGCGGCGCCGTGGACCCGGCCGGCCACCCGGTGGGCACGGCCGTGCTCGGTGCGCCGCTGGGCCGCCAGATCCGCCGCCGCGGCATCGTGACCGGAGTCGGCGCGAGCACCTCGTGGCTGATCGGCACGCTCACCCCGGGAACGGCCCGGCGCACCAGCACGATGGCCCTGTGCGGACTGGTCGGAGCCCAGCTCGCGCAGACTCTTTCCGGCCGCCTGCACAGTCCTCTGGTGCTGGCCACCAGCCTCGGCTCCGCCGCGGTGCTCGCCGCCGTCGTGCAGACGCCCGGGGTGAGCCACTTCTTCGGCTGCACGCCGCTCGGACCGCTCGCGTGGGCCGGAGTCGGCGCCGGGGTCGCGACCGCGGCGACGAGCCCGTGGTGGTCGCCGCCGCTGGAGAAGCTCACCGACAAGGTCGCCGCACGGCTGCCCGCTATCACCGGTTAAAAGCGGCCCCCGGGGCGGGGCCCAACCAGTCAAAAGCCGAGCCGCGAATCCCCGCGACCCGGCATCGTCCCGCCGTGGGCTATTCGTAAAGCACGTAAGACGGGACCGGGCTCAGCGCGAGCACCTCGGCCGGGGTCATCAATGCCGCGCCCCGGCGGGTGTCCTCGTCGAAGAAAAGCTTGAACCCGGACCGGGCGTGCGCGGGTTTCGTCGGCATCAACGTCTTCCACGTCGCCCGTTTGGCCGCCGCAGAGCCGATGCCGTCGACGCTCTTCACCGCCGAAACCCCGGGATGGGCGAGCAGACGGTCCTCGTCGCGCACCACTTTCGCCGCCACCTGGTGGTAGACCATGACCTTCCCGGGCAAGCGGTGCGCCAGCACGAGCCCGCTGAGGTACCGGGCGACCCCGTCGAGTTCGGTTCCGGTGGTGCGGCCGAATTTCTCGCCCGGGATCACGCCGGGTTCGACAGCCCACTCCGGATCCAGCGCGAGACCGACGTCGGGTTCGGTCAGCCAGTGTTCGTAGGCGCGCGCCTCGGAAAGGAAATCCGCCCGGCCCGGCTGGATGCCGAGCAGGAGCAAGCCGTTCAGCGCTCGGGCGGCTTCGAGGTACTGCCGCACGGTTTCGTCGGCGCACCGGCTGCGGTACATCCCGTCGGCTCCGGCGGAGCGGTGCACAGTGGTGGCGATCAGCTCCACGACCGGCGTGATCGAGCGGCCGGCGGGAAAAGCCCCGATCCGCTCCCGGAGCGCGCCGCTCGCCGCGGCCAAGTCTCCGGTCATCCGGCCGAGCGCCTTCGAACCGGGTGCCCCGCAGAAGCCGACGAGAAGCTTGCCGGCGAGCGGATCGGCCGGAGGGGGCGGCGGGGGTTCGGGGGCGGACGACCGCGCCGCCGGAATGGCCACCGCTCCCGCCCGAAGAGGTGCGCCGCACGCACTGGCCGTGAGGCCCGCGAGTCCCGCGGTGAGAACCAGACGACGGGTGAGATGGGGCATCCGCTCTCCTTCGGTGCTGGGTCATCTGGCCCGATTCGCTTGCCAGAGCGGAGGAATACCCGTGCCGATCTTCCGGCAAACCGGATCCCCGACGATCACCGCATCGTGCCGGAGGCGGTTTCCGGCGCAGGGCTCTCAGCAGGGACAATGCCGGATTTCCGCTCAGCGCAACGAAAGCCGGCCTCACCTGACCCGGTGGATCCGGACCCCGGCCGAGGGTCCCGGCGGCAGAATCCCCGCATGCACTCCTTGCTCCGGCGCGGTTCGCTGCTGACCGTCGTGCTGCTGGCCGCCTGCGGGGCGCCCGCGCCCGGGATTCCGGTGTCCCCCGCTCCGCACCCGGCTCCCGCGGCCGCCGCGCGGGTCACCGCGGAAGCCGCCCGGAGAACGGGCGCCGACGAACTCGGCCGGATCCCGATCCTGATGTACCACCGCCTCGCGGAAAAGCCGCGCTCGGTCTACGACCGCACCCCAGCCGATTTCACCGCGGAACTGGAGCGGCTGGCAGCCGAGGACTACGTCCCCGTGACGACGGCGGACCTGGTGTCCCGGAAGCTCGATCTGCCCGCGGGCGCCCATCCGGTCGTGCTGACTTTCGACGACGGCGATCCGTCGGTTTTCGCTCTCACCCCGCAAGGAGAGCCCGCGCCGGGCACCGCCGTGCGGATTCTTCTGGACGTCGCGGCGAAACATGGCGGATTCCGCCCGGTCGCCAGCCTTTACGTCAACCAGCACCCCTTCGGCGGCGACGCACGCGCATTGCGCTGGCTCGCGGACCACCATTTCGAAATCGGCAACCATACTGCCCGGCACACGAATTTGCGGAAAGCGACCGACGCCGAGGCGGAGACAGCGATCACCGAGGGGGACGCACTGATCAGGCAGGCGGTCCCCGGTTACCAGCCGAGTACGCTCGCGCTGCCGTACGGCGCACACCCCCGGCGCGAAGAAATGGCGCTGCACGGTCCGGGGTATTCCTACCAGGGCGCGTTGCTGGTCGGAGCCAATCCCGCGCCTTCCCCGTGCTCCAGCGAATTCGAACCGGCGTCGATTCCGCGCATTCGCTCGCAGTCTTCGGGACCGGAAATGGAGTACGGCTCCGCGCATTGGCTCGACAAACTCAATGCCAGCGACGGGCACCGCTACACCTCGGACGGCGACCCGAATACCGTGTCCTATCCGCGCGGGTCCGCGTCGCCCGCGCCAGCCTGCGCGAGCGTGAGCCTTGCCTACTGAACCGCACGTGCGCCGCGACGGCAGCATCGCCGACTGGCTGCCGCAGCCGCGTTCGCGGCCCCCGGCCGTCACCGGCGCCCGCAAGCCGCCGTCCCACGCGGCCAAAGCGAAGACACCGCCGCCCGCCAAGCCGAAACCACCACCGCACTCTGCCGAACGGAAGACACCACCGCCCGCCGCGCCGAAACCGCCACCGCACTCCGCCGCACCGAAGACGCCGCCCGCCGCCCCGCCGACGGAATCGCCGCACGAGCCCCTCCAGGTTCGCCCGGCCTGGTGGCCGCTGCTCGTGATTCTCCTGGCATTGCTGCTGTGCCTGGCCCTTTTCGCGGCTCCGTTCGCCGTCGAAAAGCGCGGCACCGCCTTGCCCGGACCGCCCCCACCAGCCTCGGCGACCCGAGCCGTCCGGCCGCCAGAGCCCGCCGCGCTGCCGGACGGCGATCCGCTCCCCGCGGCTGGTACCGGGAAATGGCGGGTGATCCTCAGCTCCAGCAAGCGCACAACACCGTCGGCAGCGCGAGAACTCCCCTACACAGTGGAAATCGAGGAAGGCCTCGAAGACACGTTGTTCCCCGCGGAAGTCGAGTCGATCCTCTCGGACCCTCGCGGCTGGACTGGGCTCGGCGAAGCGTCGTTCCGCCGCATCGACGACAGCGGCGGCACTCCGGCGTTCCGGATCAGCTTGACCAGCCCGGGCACCAGCCGCAGGCCCGACGTCTGCGGCTTCGCGATCCCGTACGAGACGTCGTGTTATCTCGCCCGGGACCACCGAGTCGTGATCAATCTCGCCCGCTGGGTGCGCGGCGCCCATTCCTACCCGGGCGACCTCGCCGGCTACCGCCGCTACGCCGTCAACCACGAAGTCGGCCACGCGCTCGGCCACGGCCACGTCGGCTGCCCCGCCGACGGGGCTCCGGCGCCGGTGATGATGCAGCAGACTTTCGGGCTGGCCAACGCTTACGTCTCGGCTCTCAACCGCGCCGAACCCGGAGCCGCTGTCAACGTCCCTTCGGACGGAGCGGTGTGCCGTCCGAACCCCTGGGTCGTGCTGGCGCACTGAGCCGCCGGTCGCCCAGGATCGGCGCGAGGCCGGGGATTTCGCCCAGCGCGCCCAGCAACGCGCCGACGCACAGATCGCGCAGTTCCGTCCGGGACATCGACTCGGACGTCAGCCAGTCCACGCTCAGCACGCGGACGAACTGCAGCCATCCGGTGAGCGTGGCCGACATCAGCTCCCGCTCGTGCCCGGCCAGGCCGGAAGCGTCGACGAGCCGCTGCCGCAGCACGGCCAGTTCGTCGGTGATGGCCGCCTGCACGACCGGATCCCCGGCCAGGGTGCGGTTGGCCGCGACGACCGTGTTGCGGTGGGCCAGGAAGTAGTCGAAATGCACCTCGAGGCCGAGGGCGATCTGGTCGGTCAACGGGGTTCCCGGCTCAGGTTCGGTCTCCGCGAGCAACCGTCCGGCCGCCTCCCGGTACACCGCGGCGAACAGATCGGGTTTGGCGCGGAAGTGGCGGTACAGCAAGGCCCGGGAGATTCCCGCGCGCTCCGCGATCTGCTCCATCTGCACCGAGTCGTAGGGCTTGGCGGCGAACTCCCGGGCGGCGGCGTCGAGCAGCTGGGCGCGGCGCTGGGCGGGATCGAGTCGGCGCTGCGGCATGCGCCCAGTCTAGTTGACACGTGTCTACCTCGGTCGTACGGTCGCGGTAGACACGTGTCTACTTACTGCGAGCGAGGTCCCCCGTGCACGTTCGGCGTATCGCCCTGGAGTCGGCCGACACCGCCGCCGACCTGCCTTCGTCCGGTTATGTCGGCGCGTGCGAGTTCACTGCGCCTGGCACCCGCTCGCCCGAGCAGTGGGCGCGTGCGGCGTGGGAACAGGCTCCGCCGCCCGTGCGCGGGTTCCTGCGTTTCGGGTGGCGGGCCGGACTCGGTCTGCGCTTGGGTCCACGGGACACGCCGACCCATGTACTGGGCTGGGCGCTGACCAGTTCGACCAGGGAAGCCGCCGTGCTCGACGCCCAATCCCGCCTGCTGACCGCGCGCAATGTCGTCGAAGTCCGCGACGAGAGGGTGCGGTGGACCACCTTCGTGCGCTTCGACCGCCGACCGGCCGCCGCGCTGTGGTCCCTCGCCGCACCCGTGCACCACGCGACGATGGGGTGGCTGCTGCGTCGCGCCATGAAGGACGCCTGAGCTCAGTCTCTCGTGGCCTCGATGAGCCACAAACGCGCAGTGTCCACAATGGCCGGATCCATCGCCGGAGGCACCGGGCGTTCGAAGCTGCGCGCCAGATTCGCGGGGTCGGTGACACGCGCGTTCCAGCCGTGCCCGGCCAGCCACTGCCGAGGGTCGGCGACCGCGGACTGCCACGATGCGCCAATGCGAGCGAAGGCGGCCAGTGCGGGTTGGAAGGCTGGCAGGGAGAGAGTGTCCGGGTTGACGTGCTCCGCGCCGAAATGACTGCCGGGAAAGGAAAGTGCGCTGACGTCCGCGATCAGCGCGTCGTTTTCGCGCTCGGTGAGATACACGAGCAAGCCTTCGGCGAGCCACGCGGTCGGCCGGTCCGACCGGAACCCCTGCCCGACGAGCGCCTCGGACCAGTCCTCGCGCAGGTCAGTTGGCACCACCACTCGCTCGCAGGCCGGAGCCGCGCCCCGTTCGGTCAAGACTTTTTCCTTGAACCGCACGGTGTCCGGCAGGTCGAGTTCGAACAGCCGGGTGCCGTCCGGCCACGTCAGCCGGAACGCCCGGGTGTCGAGACCGGCGGCCAGCAGGACGACCTGACGGCATCCCGCCGCGACCGCGGTGCGCAGGTAATCGTCGAAGAACCGGGTGCGCAGCGCGAAATAGCCCGCCATGAACTCGGCCCCGTGCCCAGCCGGGGGCTCGTCGCCGCCGCCGAGGAACGCCGCCGCCCACGGATCGCTGAACAGGCGGTCCGGCCGGAGGTGTTCCGCCGCCCGGCCGCGGGCGATCGCCAGCGCGGTCCGGCCAACTCCGGAGGGGACATCGGTCGCGGGCATCTCGGGCCTCCGATTCGGCGAGGATTGTCGTGATCCGGATAATCATCAGCATGCTGATGATTTCGGAACCGTACCAGCGAGCCGGGCGCGTCCGCCATGCCCGATGACCCGATCGCCGCTTCGCTGCCGCCGGACGAGTGGCCGCTGGGCCGGTTGCTGGCCACCGCGGCGCGCCTGCTGCAGAACGCTTTCGACGCCGAACTGAGCACAATAGGGCTCAACCACGCGGGTTTCGTCGCGTTGCACGTCCTGCGGGACGGCCCGCTCAGCCAGGCCGAACTGGCCCGCCGCTGCCGCGTGCAGGCGCAAACCATGAGCCGCACCGTCGATCGGCTGCTCCGGCACGGCCTCGTCGCCCAGGAACGCGATCCGGGCGACGCCCGGCGGTTGCTCGTCTCGATCACGGGGAAAGGGCGGCGCGCCCACCGCGAGGCTCCCGGCCGGGATTCCCGCCGTGCGCTGGAAGTCCTGTCCGATCCGGACGGCTTCCGCGCCGAACTGGCGCGGCTGGTCGTCGCGCTGCAGGCGGAGGAATGACGAGGTGGCCGGATCTGTGGGGTAGATGTCCTTGTGGACACAGCGATCTCTTGACGAGACTTCAGGCATGACGGACAACACCCGGCTGGAGGTCGTGGCAGCGGTGTGCTCCGGCGTGGTCCTGCTCGATCTCGCCGGACCAGTCCAGGTGCTCGACGGCGCGGGCGGCTACCGGCTGCGGCTCGCCTCGGCGGACGGACAGCCAGTGCGCTCGGACACCGGAGTGCTGCTGAGTGTCGACTGTGCACTGTCCGAAATAGACGGAGAAATCGACACCCTGCTGGTCCCCGGTCCCCCGCCGGGCCGAGTCGGCTCCCCCGCCCCGGAGTTGCTCTCCGAAATCCAGCGGCTCGGCAGCGCCGCGCGCCGCGTCGCCTCGGTGTGCACCGGCGCGTTCCTGCTGGCGGAAGCCGGGTTGCTGACCGGACGGAAGGCCACCACGCACTGGGCGATGTGCGCCGAACTGGCCGCGCGCTTTCCCGGCGTTTCCGTGCGCCCGGACGCCATCTACGCGCGAGACGGCCGGATCATGACCTCGGCCGGGGTGACCGCGGGCATCGACCTGGCGCTGGCACTGGTCGAGGAAGACCTCGGCCCGGACGTCGCCCGGAACGCCGCACGGCAGCTGGTTGTCTTCCTGCGCCGCCCCGGCGGGCAGTCGCAGTTCAGCGTCTGGAACGACCTGCCCGCACCGAAAACTCCCGCACTGCGCGGAGTGCTGGACGCCGTCGCGGCGAACCCCGCAGCCGACCACACGCTGTCCGGCATGGCAACGCGCGCGCGGGTCAGCGAACGTCAGCTGAGCCGTTTGTTCCGGCGAGAACTCGGCGTCACACCAGGACAGTACGTCGCCCGGATCCGCGTCGAGGCCGCCCGGGTGCTGCTCGAATCCGGCGACGCCGGCGTGGAGACCGTGGCCCGCCGCTGCGGTTTCGGCTCCGCCGAGACCATGCGCCGCCTTTTCCTCCAAGTCCTCGGCATCACCCCGACCGCGTACCGGCAACGATTCGCGTATTCGTAAAGGAGCACCCCAAGTGCCAAACCACATTTCCCGGCGCACCGTGCTGGGCGGCACCGCGGCCGGCGCCGCCGCACTCGCACTCGGCGCCCCGGCAGCCAGCGCGGCGGAGCTGTCCTTCCCCGCCACCAGGCTCGCGCGACGGGCCCAAACCTTGGTAACCGTTTCGCAGCAACCGTTCCTGCGCAACCACAGCCTGCGCAGCTTCCTTTTCGCGAGAGCCGCCGCGGAGCTCAACGGCCAGCGCGCGGACGAACACTACGACTCCGAACTGATGTTTCTCATCTGCGTGCTCCACGACATGGGACTGACTGACAAAGTCACCACCGACCAGCGATTCGAAATCGCCGGAGCCGATTTCGCCGCGCGCTTCCTGGAAAGCCACGGCATCACCGACCGCCGCGTCGACACCGTGTGGGATGCCATCGCCCTGCACACCACCCAGCAGGTGCACGATTCCCCGGTCTTCCGGCGCCGCCGCCCGCCCGAGATCCGCGTCGCCCAGATCGGCATCGGCATCGACCTCACCGGCCCCGACGAACCCGGCCAGCTGCCGCCCGGCTTCGCCGCCCGGGTCCACGCCCGCTACCCCCGCCTGGGCGGCTGCCGCGCCCTCACCGACGTCATGGTCGCCCAGAGCCTCGCGAACCCCCGGAAGGCGCCCCCGATGACGCTACCCGGGGAGATCCTCCACCAGCGCCATCCCGAGGTGCCTTATCCGAGCTGGGAGGCGGTGCTCGACGCGAACACCTGGGGAGATTGATTCGCCGCGACGGGCTCCGCTGCCGGGGTTGCGCCGGAGCCGTCGAACTGGCCAAGATCGCCTCCTGTCTAGGTCTGACGCCAACCTGAGCGATATCGTCCCGAGTTGATGTGGAGAAGCGGCACCCAGAGCCCTCGCGGCCGCTGGCGAGCCCGCTGCCGTCCGAAGCGCCACGGTGCTTCGGACGGGTCGATCCCCTCGCTCAGGAAGGTGTACATGTTCCGTTCGCGCACAACTCTCGCGGCGATCACCGTCGGCGCCGCCCTTCTTCTCCCACCGCCCGCGGTCGCGTCCCCCGGGGCAGAGTCCTACGCGGACGTCCTCGATCTCCAGGGCGTTCCCACCTCGGCGCAGCCCGCCTCCGCTGGCGGCGATGTCAGCGACATCAACGTATTCGCCGACCGCGGCGCGTGGCACGCCTACGCGCTGCCCAAGGTCGGCGACACCAAGTCCTACGGAGCGTTCACCGGACCGCTGTACCTGGCGCAGGAGTACCCGTGGTGGCTGAGCACCGGTTTCAGCCGCCTCACCCTGAGCGAAGCCGGGCACCCGATCAACCTCGCCGACGCCCGTGACCCGGCATTCAGTTCGCTGCCCGGCGCGCTGCGGCAGAGCTTCGAGGTCGACGGACTGCGCGTCGTCATGGAACTGCGCTATGCCAGCAACCGCACCGCATTGGTCCAGGCCACCGTGGAGAACACCGGGCACCGGTGGCGGTCGGTCGGCGCGGGCTGGAGCGGCACGCTGCTGCGGCCGGACGCCGGACCCGCGCACGACGCGCCCCGGCTCTCCGCGACCAAGGACGGGGTCGCGGTCGGCTTCGCCAAGGTGCGCGAAACCAACGACTACTTGACCGACGGCACCGAACGCTTCCAGGTCGCGCACGACGACCCGGTGACCACAAAGGTCACCGGCGACACCTACACCACAACCCGCGACACACCCCTCCTGCTCGGCCCGCACGGCCGGCGAACGCTGAACTGGACCGAGTCCTACACCTTCACGCCCGCCGAAGCCGCCGCCGACGCCCCGGCAGCGAGGCGCGCGCTGAGTCAGCCGTGGCGCACCGTCGCCGAGAACGACGCTCGCTGGCACGGCTACGTCGCGTCGGCCACTCGCGGGGTTCCGCCGGACCGGCGGCGGCTGGCGGTGAAGGCGACGGAAACGCTCATCACCAACTGGCGCAGCGCGGCGGGCGCGTTGAAGCACGACGGCATCACGCCCGCGATCTCCAACAAGTGGTTCACCGGCCTGTGGGCGTGGGACACCTGGAAGCAGGCGGTCGGCACCGCGGTGTTCGATCCGGCGCTGGCGGAATCCCAGATCCGCTCGATGTTCGACTACCAGGTGACCGCGGCGTCCGCGGCCCGCCCGCAGGACGCCGGGATGATCCCGGACGCCGTCTTCTACAACGACCCCGCCCGCGGCGGCGGCAACTGGAACGAACGCAACTCCAAACCGCCTCTCGCCGCCTGGGCGGTCTGGTCGGTCTACCAGCGCAACGGCGATCTCGGTTTTCTGCGCGAGATGTACCCGAAGCTGGCCGCCTACCACGACTGGTGGTATCGCAACCGCGATCACGACCACAACGGCCTCGCCGAATACGGCGCGACCGTCGATCCAGCCAACAAGACCGCCGAGGACAAACGCCTCGCGGCGGCATGGGAAAGCGGCATGGACAACGCGCCGCGCTTCGACGCCAAACTCGGCGCCACCGTCGTGGACAACACCTCGCCGTCCGGACAGGTCGTCGGCGCGTCGCTCGCCCAGGAGTCGGTGGATCTCAACTCCTACCTGGTGGTGGACAAGAAAACCCTCGCGCTGATCGCCGACCGGCTCGGCGACCGCCAGGCCGCCCGGTCCTACCGCGCCTCGGCGGCCAGCGTCGCGGCGACCGTCCAGCGCACCATGTTCGACCCCGCCACCGGCTGGTTCTACGACACGGAACTGGGCACCGGCCGGCGACTGACCGCACGCGGCAAGGGAATCGAAGGCACCATCCCCCTGTGGGCCGGCGTCGCCACCCCCGGCCAGGCGGCAGCCGCGCGGCAGAACCTCCTGTCCCCCGCCGAATTCGACACCCGCATGCCGTTCCCGACCACTGCGGCCAGTTCGCCGTACTACCAGCCGACCGGCTACTGGCGCGGCGCGGTGTGGCTGGACCACGCGTACTTCGCGCTGACCGGCCTGCAACGCTACGGATACAGCGCCGACTCAGCGGCACTGGCCGACCAGCTCCGCTCGAACGCGGCTGGCATGCTGGGCGACGGACCGCTGATGGAGAACTACAACCCGGCCACCGGAGCCCCGATGAACTCCCGCGGCTTCAGCTGGTCGGCGGCGATGCTGCTGGCGCTCGACCACCCGCAGCGAGGCTGACACTCAGTCGCGCTGGGGTCCGGCCGCTTTCCGCGGTCGGGCCCCGGCGCGCGCTGCGCGGAACCCTTTACACAACCGCCATATGCCAGAGCGTGAGCGGGATAGTCAGGGGCAAGAGCGCGAAAACCAGGAAACTCTTGTCGAAGCGTTTCTCGCGGCTCTCGATCGCGGAGCTCTCAACCGACCGGCTGAAATCGAGAGCCGCGTTCAACCGCTTCTCGTTCCGGCTCGCGCGAGCCCCATAACGCCGGGAAAGCTGGGCCAGCAGCCAGGGGTGGTCGAACTTCCACAGAAGACTGTTGCTTTCCAACCCGATCTCGATCCGGTTGCCGCCGGACTGCCCCGCGACCACGCCGGAGCCGTCACCACCACGCTTCTCGCCGCCGATGCGAATCCCCGTCAGCCTCAGTCGGCCGCCCGTGAAGCAGCAACCAGACGGTCCGGCGAATCGTCGGCAAAAGCGCCGTTCGTCGGATTTCCACACAGCCAGGGCAAGTTCCGCACACATGCCCGGTAACGCTTCCGGGTTCCCGCCGATAGCGGTGTGAACGGCTACTGGGTGGAGGTTTGCGGTGGGTTGGATTCGTGGTGCGATGAGCGCTGGCGCGGTCTGCGCGTTGCTGACCTGCGCACTGGCCGGGACACCGGCCGCGGCGGCAGGCAACTCGGCTCCCCCGAGCCCCAGCACCGCAAGCGCCCCGGCGCATCCGGGCTCGGACTACATGGGCTCGACGATCGGCAAAGACCCGGCACCGAAATCCGCCCCGCGCACGGCCATGGCGGCGGGCACGACGCTGCCGGGCATGGACGTGTCCCACTACCAGGGCACAGTGGACTGGAACACCGCAGCCGCCAACGGCGCGAAGTTCGCCTACATGAAAGCCACCGAAAGCACCACCTACACCGACCCGCAGTTCACCGCCAACTACACCGGCTCCGCGAACGCCGGAATCCTGCGCGGCGCCTACCACTTCGGCCTGCCCGACACCTCCACCGGCGCCGCCCAGGCCCAGTTCTTCCTCGCCCACGGCGGCGGCTGGGCAGCCGACGGCAAAACCCTCCCGCCCGTGCTCGACATCGAATACAACCCCTACAGCACCGCCGACTGGACCGGCTGGTGCTACAACATGACCCCGGCCCAGATCACCGCCTGGATCACCGACTTCACCACCACGATCCACGACCGCACCAACCGCTGGCCCGTCATCTACACCACCAACGGCTGGTGGAACCACTGCACCGGCAACAACCCGAACTTCGCCCACGATCCACTGTGGATCGCGGCCACCATCACCATGCCCGCCAGCTGGACCGACTACACCTTCGCCCAGACCGCGAAGTCAGGCACCTTCCCCGGCGACCAGGACGTCTTCAACGGCGCCCTCGCCGACCTCCAGACCCTCGCCACCGGCGCCGAACCCGACAAGATCGCCGAGCACTACACCGCACTCGGCGGCCCGAACTCCTACCTCGGCACCCCCGCCGGCACCGAATACCCCGCCGCCGGCGGCTGGGCCCAGAACTACCAATACGGCGTCATCGGCTACAACCCGCCCACCGGCGCCTACGCCGTCCACGGCGCCATCGCCCAGCACTACCAGGAACTCGGCGGCCCCACCGGCTTCCTCGGCCTGCCCACCACCGACGAAACCCTCACCCCCGACAACAGCGGCAGCTACAACCACTTCACCAACTCGGGCTCCATCTACTGGACCTCCACCACCGGCGCACGCTCCCTCCACGGAGCCATCCGCGACAAATGGGCCGCACTCGGCTGGGAACGCGGACTGGGCTACCCCACCACCGACGAAACCGGCACCCCCGACGGAACCGGCCGCTACAACCACTTCACCAACACCGCCTCGGTCTACTGGACCCCCGCCACCGGCGCCCAGTCCATCCGCGGCCCCATCCGCCAGAAATGGGCCGACCTCGGCTGGGAACGCGGCCTCGGCTACCCCACCACCGACCAAGGCACCACCCCCGACGGCGTCGGCCGCTACAACCACTTCAACGGCGCCCAAGGCGCCTCCATCTACTGGACCCCCACCACCGGCGCCCAATCCATCCACGGAGCCATCCGCGACAAATGGGCCGCACTCGGCTGGGAAAAAGGCACCCTCGGCTACCCCACCAGCGACGAATACGCCGTCACCGGCGGCCGCCGCAACACCTTCCAGCACGGAACCATCACCTGGAACAGCGCCAACGGAACCACCCAAGTCACCTACAACTGACCTGCCCCGCGAGTCGCGCGTCCTCAGGGAGCACCGCGGCGAAGGACGGACCCGCTACCCGTCCTTCGCCGCACCGACACACCGCTCTGAACACACTCCAGATGCGCAGAGCGGTGCCTAGAACCGGTGTCCATGCATGCCACAGGATCCGCGCAGGCGAGCAGAAGCCGGAGTGTGACGCCGCAGTGACGCCGCCTGCTCATGCTGCTTGATGGCGTGAGTGGGAAGGGCACCCCGATGAAACCCATGTTCATCCCGGACCGTGCGGCGGCGAACGTGCCGGAAGCCGCCGTGACATCGACGGCCCCGGGCCTCGACGAGGCACCGGACACTGTCGCGGTGCCCGGCGATGCGCCGGACTTCAGCCGGATCCCTGTCCACACCGGCCGGACTCTGGGGAAAAGCGAGGCGGGCGACGAGTTCGAGCGGGAAGCCGATGAAATAGCGGAGACCGTGCACGGACCGGTGAACGAAGTGCCGTCGACGGCACCCGCCGTGGGGACACACCCAGCGGACACCGTGTCTTCGGCCGGACGTCCGCTGGACGCCAGTACCAGGGCCTTCATGGAACCACGGTTCGGCAGGGACTTCTCTCAAGTCCGGATCCACGACGACGCATCCGCAGCGCGTTCGGCGCATGACGCGGGTGCGTTCGCTTACACGGTCGGGAACCACATCGTGTTCGGCGCGGGCAGATTCGCACCGGCCACGCGACCAGGCCAGCGGCTGCTCGCGCACGAGCTGGCTCATGTGGTGCAGCAAGAGGGCATTCCCTCTCCGGTGCGGCAATGCCAGGCTATTCCCGGCGCGGCACCCGCGGTGTCGGCCGACGAACGGAAGAAAGAAATCGAAGCGGCGTTGCGGGAGTCGCGGTGGGACACCGCCGAACCGCCTGGTGCTTACTACGTGTTCAACGGCTTGTCCGAAAAGGACATGGTCGCGGTGTACCGGATTCTGTCCCCCGGCGCGCGCCAGGCGCTGGAGGCCAACCTCGACAAGACCGGTCTCGACCGGGCTTGGATGTTCACCGCGATCCAGCAGGCCAAGCAGACCAAAGCGGGAGAATCCTGGTGGCGGGACCAGTCCGACCAGGTGCACAACGCGATCAGGTCCGGCAATTTCGCGCGCTACCCGGACGGTGCGTTCTGGATCGTCAATCCGCTCAACGCCGCCGACACCAAGCGGATCATGACCTTCCTCGATCGTGACCACCTGGACGAACTCATCGCACACCAGCAGCAGGCGGTGGAAGCCGGAGTGCCCTACGTCAACCGGATCGTGGCCGAAGCCAGTACGGCCCGGGCCGCGCGCGGCGCCAGCGCGAAGGAACGGCGTATCGCCGATCTGATCCCGTCCGGACGCCCGGTCCCCGGCGTCGGAGACGGCACGCTCACCCTGCCCCCGATCGAGGCCGACACTTCCGCGGCGCTGCGCGCACTGGCGGAACTGAACGATGCCGAGCTGCTGCGAGCCGTCCGGAGCCTGCCCGCCGAGAAACGGTTCACGCTGGAGATGAACGTCGGGCAGGCGGACCGCCTCGGCCTCGACGGCAACCGGCTGCGTCATTTCCTCCAGCGTGCCGAACAGCCCGCCGAGGCAGTGCGCGCGGACCGGATCGTGGACAGTTCCTGGTCGGCGGACTACCACCAGCCGGCCGGGGACTATTCGCACACCGTCCAGGCGACCGGACCCGGCAACGCGGGCAACACGTTCGAGTACACCATCGACGAGATCGGGGACGACGAATCGTCGCCCGCGGAGGTGGACCGGCTGTGGAAGGAAGCGCGCATCGGCCGCGGCGGACTGCTCTGGCCGGCGAAACTCAACAAGAGCACAGTGCCCAACCTCTGGGCCGTGCGGCAATGGGTGCGGACGCAACTCGCGAACATGCACGGCGCGGACATGCTGTTCATCATGCAGTCGTACCTGGCTGTCGACTTCCTGCTGCACGCTGGAGTCGGGCTGACCGCGCCGCCCACCTCGACACCCCGGCCACGGCCTGGCGGATCCGGCCCGCCTCGCCAAGGCTCCGGCGGGACCGGCGGCGGTAGCGGTGGAGGTGGTGGCGGCGGCGAGAAATCGGTGCAGCTACCGGGTCTTCCGCCCGGCTACACCCCGCCGGAACGGCAGCTGCCGCCCGGGCCAGTGCCGACCCCGCCAGAACGACGGTTGCCGCCCGGGCCCGTGCCCACTCCGCCAGAACGACGGTTGCCGCCCGGGCCAGTACCGACCCCGCCGGAACGGCAGCTCCCGTCCGCACACACCCCGCCGGAACGGCAGCTCCCGCCGGGCCCGGGCACCGCGACGGTGACGCGGATCTTCCCGAAGGTGAACTGGGGGCCGGGTTCGCGGGTGCTGAATCTCGGCGGCGAGGGCGAGGTTCCGGGTGCGGTCGACTTCAACAGCGACGTCGCGCCGCTGAGCCGCACTCGCGTCCGCGCGGAGGACAAGCTGATCACCGGCGACTACAACGAAGACTGGCCGATCGAGTCGAACTTCCTCGACCAGATCGTCGGCCGCCGGATGGCGTTCAACAGGGGGCCGACTCTGAAGAAGATGATGAGCGAGGCCTACCGCACCCTCAAACCCGGCGGCACCATCGATGTCTGGACCACCTCGCCCAATTCCGGAGAAGGCTGGAAGCAAGCGATGATCGAGGCTGGTTTCCCGGCGGAGAGCGTCAAGATCACCAGGGTGACGCCGAACTCCCCGCAAGGCAGCGGCGTCCGCGCGGTCAAGTGATCGCGGCAGGCCCTCGATCGGCCGGGCGAAGACAGTCACTCCGCACGCGATCATGCGGCACATTTCACACGCGTCATGAAGCGTCTCGAGAGGCGTGCCAGTTTCGCAGCGTCGGTTCGCTCGTACGGGTTATTCTGCCACGGAGTCGTGGGAGCGGCAGCGCACTTCGATTTGTGGTGCGAGAGCACAGGTTCGCCAAGGATTCCGCACTCGGACCCAGCCCTCCGACAACCCCACGAGCGGTCCTCTCGCTCCGTGCTGAACGGGACGACCGGGGATCTGCCCGCGCGTGAACAGGTCGAACCACCGGGCCACACCGGCGGGAGCATCCCGCTCAGTTCGCCGCACGAATACGGTCATCAGGGAGCACCTGGCGCACGAGCGCTGACGGCGATTGATCGGGCTGATCGCCGAATAGCTGCCACGGCACGGGGTATCCGCCGTAGATGAGCGTGCATGTTCCCGCCGGACTTTCGGCTTTTCTCCCGGGCGCCGCGGTCGCAGGAGTGGCCGCGGTCCTGTTCGCGGTGGGTTCGGTATTGCAACACGAGGCCGCGGTCGGCGGTGCGGGGACTCGCGGGGTGGAACTGCGCCAGCTCGTGGCCAGTCCAAAGTGGATGGTCGGGCAAGGGGCCACGGTGCTGGGCACCTTGCTGCAGGTACTCGCGCTGGCGTTGGCGCCGGTGGCGATCGTGCAACCGCTGCTGGCGGGGAGTTTGGTGGTAGCGCTGGCGATCCGCTCAGTACGGGACAATTGTTTGCCGTCCCGCCTGGAGTCGCTCGGCGCGTTGTGCACGTGCGGCGGCTTGGCGGTCTTCCTCGTCGCCGCACGTCCGGCCGCGGCCACAGCGGGCAGGCACAGTTCTTCCCCGTGGCTGATTGTCGTCGCGGTCGTGCTCGCCGTCGGATTGGTGGGCGCGTGCAGCCGGATCGGCCGGGGATCGTGGGGTGCGCTGCTGTGCGGGGCGGCGGCCGGGATCGCCGCTGGGATAGCCGCGGTGCTGATTTCGTTGGCGTTGACCACCTTCAGCGACAGCGGGCTGGGCCACGCCCTGACCAGCGGGGCGTTGTGGGCCGCGTTGCTCGTCGCGGTCACCGCGCAGCTCGGAAGCCAGCAGGCGTATGCCCGCGGCGCATTGTCTTGGTCGCTGCCCGCGCTGGTGCTGCTGGACCCGCTTGCGGCGGTACCCGCGGCACGTCTCCTCACCGGAGAACGACTCGAGCCCGGTCACGCACTCGTGTGGGCCCCGGCCGCAGCGGTCGCGGTCCTCGGGGTGACACTCCTCTCACGCACCGGCCAGGGCTGCCGTCGGCCGCTGCGGCTCGGACTCCGCCAGCTCCGTACAGCTCAAGACCGGTCATGACCGAGTTCGCCACAGCCGAAAGAACGTCCGCATTGCCATCTGCCCGTCATTGACGACAGCCCAGAAATACAGCACGATCGCGCACATTTTCGCGCCTAGCATTATCCTCGCCTGCCCGCCGTGTTGCGAGAATCCCGCGACGCCTGCTTCAACGGTCACGAATAAGAAACGAACGTCGCGGGTACTGTCCAGTATCAACGTTTGCGATCGGAAGTCGCGGGCGGAGGCAGGAAGGAGTAGATCGTGTACCGGAATACTCCAGACCCGAGCATGGAAAAGAGCGACGCCGAGCAGGCGGAAGACGCCGTGGGGACCGGCGCGGGAGCGCCCATTGACACTTCCGTCAGGTCGCGTATCGAAGAACTCGCGCCGGCGACGTCTCGCGAAGCAGCGGTCCTGCGCCGGAAACTGGCGCTGTGGCTGAAGGAAGTGCCGTTGGACGCGCACAGCAGGTTCGATATCACGCTGGCCGCCTACGAGGCGTTGGCCAACGTGGCGGCGCATGCCTATCCCGGCGGTAGCGGCTGGGCTCGGCTGTACGCGGACTGGGCGGGCGACACCATCACCGTGGCCGTCAGCGACACCGGTTGCGGCATCGCTCCGGGCCGCGAACCTGCGGCCACGTCGGGCGGCCGAGGGCTGCCGCTGATCGACGAGGTCACCGACCGGATGACCGTCGACACCGGCGGACGCGGCACGACCGTGACGATGATCTGGCGGCCGGCCGCGCTGCGGCGGAACACCGCGACCTGATCTCGCGGGCCGGTGCCGCGCGCTGTTCAGTGCGCGGCACTGGCCGCCGCGACCGTGCTGGAGTTGCCTTCGCCGGGCAGCGGCGTCGGCCCGAACCAGTCCAGGCAGACCACCATCGCGTCGTCCTCGGCCTGGACGTGGTCCCGGCGGGTGGCGAGTTCGCGCAGCATCATGCCGGGCACGTGCGCTGCGGGCAGGTCCGCGGTCGTCACGACCGCCTCGGCCAGCTCGCGGTCGCCGTAGAGGTCGCCGAGAAGCCCGGCGGCGTTGTAGACGCCGTCGCTGACGAACACGAACCGGTCCCCGTCGACGGCCTGGAACCGGTGGACGGCGTAGACGGTTTCCTCGAACATGCCCAGAGGCAGCTGCTCCTCGAAGTGGATCCGCTCGGCCTTGCCGTCCCGCAGCCGCCACAACCGCGGGGACCCGGCGTCGACGACGTCGACCATGCCGGTGCCGAGATCGACCTCCAGCAGCAGCGCGGCCACGTGCCCGGCACCCTGGTAGTGCCCGTAGACCGCCTGGTCGGCCAGTTCGGCCTGCGCGTCCAGTTCGACGCCGGCGCGGCGGGCGTTGCGCAGAGCGTTGACCGCGAGGTTGGTCAGCAAGGCGGCTTCGCTGCCTTCGCCCATGCCGTTGATCAGGGTGACGGCGAGCTTGTGGGCGGAGGCGGACCAGTCGAAGCAGTCGCCGTAGATCGCGTAGGCGGGTTCGAGCTGGCCGCCGAGGGCGAACTCGGCGCGGGTGCAGGCCCGGCCGGGCAGCAGCTGCCACTGCATTTCGGCCGCCAGCGTCAGCCGGGACGAGCGGCGGGCCTGGATGTAGAGGTCGGTGTCGCGGTCGGCGACGAACAGCTCGTGGGCCAGCGCCTCGGCGAACCGTTCGAGTTCGGCCCAGGTCTGCGGTTCCGGTTCCTCCGGAAGGGTCACGGCCAGGATGCCGAGGCGGTCGCCGCGGACGCTCACCGGCAGATACCCGGTCACTCCGGCGCTGTCGTGGGCGAACGTGGCGGCCTGCGCGACGAACGCCGTCCCGGCCGTGGTGCCCTCGACCGGGATCGGGTCTGTCGTGTAGGGCAGCGTTTTCACCTGGCACAGTTCGGTGAGCGCGTAGTCGGCCATCCACAGCTCGACCGCGCTCGCGCCGAAATGCTCGGACAGCGCGGAGCGCAGCGCGGCGGGCAGGCCGTGGGGCGGCACATCGCGCAGCAACCGCTCGACCGCCAGGGATCTGTCCAACGCCGCCTCCTGCTCACGCCGCCGGGCGCCGGTGCGGCACGCGGTCAGTCTGTCGAGTCTGCTCCGCTCCGGGCGTGCCGGTCTATGGCGATTCGCGTGAGCTGTACTGCCAGTTCAGCATATGGATGCCACAGTGGAGACCGTGAATCGGTCCCGCGAGCAGTCCCGGCAGAACGGGACGGCTGGCACGTCCGGACTCCCCGACTTGCTCGAAGCGGTGATCGAGCAAACGCGGGAGGCATCCCCGCGCCCGCTGTCGAACACCCAGCTGCGCGCGGTCGTCGCACTCGACCGCCACGACGGGCTGAACCTGCGGACCCTGGCCGAGCTGCTCGGGTCCACACCTCCGCTGACGAGCCGCCTGTGCGACCGGCTCGAAGCCGTCGGCTTCCTCGAACGGCTGCCGAATTCCCGCGACCGCCGCGAGCTGACCCTGCGGCTGAGCGAACGCGGCCGCGGCTACCTGCGGGATCTGCGGGCTCGCCGCCGGGAAAACATCCAGGCGGTGCTGGAGCGGATGACTCCCGCCGGCCGTGCCGCGCTGACGCACGGGCTGAGGGAATACCAGGCGGCCGTCGCCGCGCAGGAGCGTGCCGAAGAGCCGGAGTGAGCCCCCCGGTGTTGCACCGCTACCCTCGAATGTTGTTATATGACAACAATGGGTCGGCGTTACGCGGCACGGCCCCGACCGCAGGAGGATACGGGTGCCGGGCACGGACAAGGGCGACGTCCGCGGTCTGCTGACGCGGACTCTGGACGAGGACCACGCCGCCCTGGTGAACGACTGGGTCCGGCAGCGGCTGGAGGTCCCGGGCGAGCCGCACGACGAACCCGGCCTGCGCCGCGAAGCCGCGGAACTGCTCGAGACGCTGCGCACCGCGCTGGGCACCGAGCTGCCGGCGAACCTGATCGCGGAACGGGACCCGGCCGTGCGCGACGCGCTGACGTCGCTGTCGCAGCGGCGGGCGCGGGCGGGCGCGGCGCCGTCGGCCACCGCGATGTCGATCCTGGCGCTCAAGCGGACGCTGCTGGACGCGGTCGAGCGGCGCAGCGATGACCCGGCGTTATGCTACCGGGCGGCACTGCTGGTCAGCGAGCTGCTCGACAGCGCCGGCGTGCTGTCGTTCGCCGTCTACGCCACTGGGCGCGAGCAGATCATCCGCGACCAGCACAACCAGATGCTGGAACTGTCGACCCCGGTCGTGCGGTTGTGGCGGCACATTCTCGCGGTGCCGCTGATCGGCACGCTGGACAGCGCCCGCACCCAGGTCGTGATGAACAACCTCCTGGAGGCGATCCAGGCGCACGAAGCCCGCGTCGCGATCATCGACATCACCGGAGTGCCCACGGTGGACACCGCGGTCGCCCAGCATCTTCTGCAGACCGTGTCCGCGGTGCGGCTCATGGGCGCCGACTGCGTCATCAGCGGGATCCGGCCCCCGATCGCGCGGACCATCACGCAGCTGGGCATCGACCTGTCGCACATCGTGACCCGGGGGTCTCTCGCCGACGCGCTCGCCACCGCGATGCAGCTGCTGGGAGAACGTCCCCGCGTCGGCGCGGTGAACGGGTGAACCCCGGGCTGCCGATCCTGCGGCTGGGCGACGTCCTGCTCAGCGGCTTGCTCAGCGACCTGGACGACACCGCCGCGCTGGCGTTCACCGACGAACTGGCCAACCGCGTCGCCGACGAGGGGATCCGCGGGGTCGTCATCGACATCTCCCGGCTGGAACTGATCGACTCCTTCGTGGCGCGCGTCCTGATGCAGCTGGCCGACACCGGACGGCTGCTCGGCACGCGGATGATCGTCGCCGGGATGCGCCCGGCCGTCGCGATCACCCTGTCCGAACTGGGACTGCAGCTCACCGGCGTCCAGACCGCGCTCAACGCCGAACAGGCGATGGAGCTGCTGGGCTGGCGCCGGCCCGCCGAGGCCGCCGAAGAGGCGCCTCATGCTCCCTGACGGACTCACCGATCCCGGACAGGGCACCCCGCCGGTCGAGCATCTCGTGCGGGTCGAGGAAGACCTGCTCGCCGCCCGGCACGCCGTGCGCGCCAGCGCGGTCGCGGCGGGCTTCTCGATCGTCGACCAGACCAAGATCGTCACCGCGGCCAGCGAGCTGGTCCGCAACGCCTACATCCACGGCGGAGGCGGCACGCTGACGATCGAGGTCGTGCGCGGCGACACCGGCCGGGTCGGGCTGCGCCTGCGGGTGCGCGACGAAGGCCCCGGCATCGACGACGTCGCACGGGCGATGACCGACGGGTTCAGCACCGGAGCCGGGCTCGGGCACGGACTGGGCGGCACCCGGAGGCTGGCCCACGAGTTCCAGCTCGACACCGTGCCCGGGCAAGGCACGACGGTCACGATCGTGCGCTGGAAACCGTGAACGCCGCCGCGGTTCTGCCGCCCTCCCGGCACGTGCGCGTCGACCACGCCAGCGCCGTATACGCCGCCACGCGCACGGCCCGCGAGACCGGCCGCGCCGCTGGGTTGCCCGACGTGCTCACCGAACGCGCGGCCGTGGTCACCTCGGAACTGGCCAGCAACCTCAGCAAGCACGCGGTCAACGGCTCGGTGGTCGTGCAGCGCTCGGCGATCGGGCACGGCGTCGACGTACTCGCCGCCGACGACGGGCCCGGGATGGCCGACGTGGGGCACTGGCTGCTCGACGGCAACTCGACCACCGCCACCCTCGGCACCGGTCTCGGCGCGGTCAGCCGGATGGCCACCGTGTTCCGGATCCACTCGGAACCCGGCGGAGGGACCGTCGCCGGTGCCCGGCTCCTCGCCCCGGGCACGCCCGCCGGCCGGGCCGCCGCGATCGGGCATTTCTGCCTGCCCCGCGACGGGGAAGAGCAGTGCGGGGACGCGGTGGCGGTCGCGCAGGCGGACGACGGCTGGACCGCCGTCGCCGTCGACGGGCTCGGCCACGGCCCGGACGCCGCCGAGGCCGCCGATCTCGCGATCCGCGTCTTCGGCGAGAATCCGGACCGGCCGCTGCCCCAGCAGCTCGCGAGCATGCACCGCGCGCTGCGGGTCACCCGCGGCGCCGCCGTCGCCCTCGCCCGGATCACCCCGCACCGGCTCGACTTCTGCGGCGTCGGCAACGTCAGCGGAACGGTGGCCGGCCGGGCCCGCGAACCCCGGTTGCTGCTGAGCGTCCCGGGCATCGTCGGATTCAGCCTGCCCGCCGTTCAGGTCCGGCAGGCCCCGCTGTCCGAGGACGACCTGGTGCTGCTGCAGACCGACGGCGTCGGCCACGGATGGCGGACCCTGCCGCCCGGCGGCAAAGCCTTGCCCCTGACCGCCAACGCGTTGCTGCTGGCGGCCGAACTCGCCCACCACCACCGCAATCCGCGCGACGACGCCGCCATGATCGCCCTGCACCCCCATTGGCTCGCCTGATGCATCCCGACCTCGCCCAGCTCCGCCTGCGCCTGCGTGTCGCGTGCGCCGACGCGGGCGTCCCGGCCGACGATCGCGCGCGCCTGGTCCTGTCCGCGACCCTGCTCGCCGAAGCCGTCCTCGCCGCCGGCAAGCGCGTCGGCCTCGAAACGGTCGCCGCCGAGCACCGGCTCGCCATCACCCTCCGCCTGCCCGACCCGGTGGACCAGGCCCGGCGCAACAATCTCCCGCTGCTGCCCGACGCCGGCGACGACGCCACCCCGACCTGGTATCTCCCCGCCGGGCAAGGTCCGGCGCCCGCTCCGGCCGACGACAACACGGCCACCCGCGAGGAAATGCTCGCGCTGATCGCCCGCGCCGACGGACTCGCCCAGCAGCAGCGGGAACTCAAGCACGAACTCGCGGAGACCAACAGCGGCGTGCTGGCGATGTACGTCGAACTCGAAGAGCGCGACGAACAACTCCGCACCGCGCACGCGTTCATCTTCCGCGAACTCGAGGACGCGCTGCGGCCCCCGCCGCCGCACGCGCCCGGCCTCGAACTCGCCGTGCACTACTCGCCGACCGAACCGGATTCGCCCACCGGCGGCGACCTCTACGACTGGTTCGTCCTGCCCGACGGCTCCCTACACGTGACGCTCGTCGACGCGGTGGGACACGGCGTCACCTCCACCCGGCACGCGCTCACCGTCACCCACGCCATCCGGACCCTGGCCCTGCAGGGCCACCCGTTCCGCGACCTCATCGCCCGCACCTCCGACACGCTGGCCCGGATCGAACCGGACCTGATGGCCACCGTCCTGCTGGCCCGCATCGACCCCGTCACCGGCCTCACGACGCTGGCCAACGGCAGCCACCCGCCGCCGCTGCTGCTCACCGCCGCCGGAGCCGCGGACCTGCTGCATCCCCCGGTCGTCGGCCGCGGCGTCGGATTCCCCGACCCGGGCAGCCCCGAACTCACCCTCCGCACCCTGCTCCCAGGCGACACCCTGCTGCTCTACACCGACGGACTCATCGAAAGCCGCGGCGACCTCGACGAAGGCCTCGTCCGGCTGCTCGACCACGCCACCGCGCACGCCCGCCACCCGATCGGCACCCTCCCCGGCGACCTCGTCGCCCGCATGCACGATGTCGTCCTGCACACCGACGACACCGTCCTGCTCGCACTGCGCCGCGCTCCGGCGAACGGCAGCCGTTGACAGGGGAATCGCTGCGGCATCAACGGCCTGCGGCAGTGCACGTCACTGCGACGACGCGGCTCAGGCCGAGAAACTGTGGTGAGGTCCCCGCTCCGGGTGCGGATCGGCGAACAGCCCAGGGCGGCGGGCCACCCGCTTCGCCCTCGGCACGCGACTTCGGTCAGGTCCTTTTCGCCGGCGCCGGTCTGTCCGCATGCAGTTTCGCCGCAGCGGCCGCCTGAAACGCGCGCAACCCGGTTTCGAGGGCGTCTCGCTCGTCATCGCTCAACCCGGCGAGCACAGCGTGCAGGCTCGCCCGCCGCCGCGCGCGCAGGTCTTGCACATAGGCCCGTCCGGCGTCGCTGAGCTGGAGCGTCAATTCCCGGCGATTCTGCGCATTCGGCAACCGCACCAGGAATCCGACAGCTTCCAGGCGATCGCAGAGACGGCTCGTCAACGGCGGCGTCGAGCCCAGAAGCTCGGCCAGAGACCGCAGGTTCAACCCGTCATAGCGGTCCAGCGCGACCACGGCGCGCACCTGCGACAGCGACAACGGCCTCGGCGACGCCTCACGCGCCTGGTCGAAAAAAATCTCGAGCAGTTCGGCGGTGTCCGACACCGCCGCCGCTGCTTGCTGTGAAGCGCCAGCCCTGCGGGTCCGATTCACTGCGTTCACTGTGGCATCCCTGGGTCGAGCCGTCGCTCCAGTTTAACGCCGCTCTCCGAAACAAGGGTCGAAACTGCTCCCGATCGACCTTCCCGAGAAGCTGGGAACCAGCGGCGGTGCGCTCCGGACATCGCACGGTGTCACCTGATGGTTCAACCTGTTCCCGGGCGGGTAGACCTCGGGCATCGTTCAACAGCGAGCGAGAGGACTCCCGCGATGACCGCTCGTGAGCCCGCCGGGGAGCCTGCCCCCGACCCGGGCTCGGGGTTCGTGCGCGAGGTGGTCGCGACCGCGGCGCAAGCGGCGGCACTCCGCACGGTTCTCGCCGACTGGGCACGCGCTCGCGGACTGCCCGACGAGCTCGTCGACGACGTGAAGCTGGCCGCATACGAAGCGATGGTCAACGTCGTCGAACACGTCTGCCCGACTGAACCCGCGGGCACCGTCACCTTCACGCTCACCGCCCGGCTTCGCCCGACCGAGCTGACCGTGTCGGTCACCGACCACGGCCGCTGGCTCGACAACACCGGCAGAACTCACGGCGGCCGCGGCCTGCCCCTGATCCGGGCTCTCGCCCCAGACCTCGCCATCGACAGCGACACCACCGGCACCACCATCGCCATGACCTGGCCCATCCCCGCTGGCGACACAGAATTCGGCGTCGCCGCGCACGCTTGAGGCGAGCGCTCCGGGACAGGAACCGGCCAGTGCCCCCGCGACGCGCGCGACTGGCTCCGGACTGGTCCGGCGGAAGCGCCGCGAACTGGCAAAATGGGCTGGTGACCGATCTCGCGGACTCTCCTGACCCCACGACCCCGTCCGCTCCGGACCGGTCAGGGAGCGGGCCCGCCCGCATTATCGGCAGCTTCCGTTTCCGCTTCGCCGACCAGCATTGGGAGTGGTCCGACGAGGTCGCCCAGCTGCACGGGTACGCGCCGGGAAGCGTGCAGCCCACCACCGAACTGCTGCTCTCCCACAAACACCCCGAAGACCGCGACACGGTCGCCGAAACCCTCGCCGCCGCCGTACGCGACCGCTCGCCGTTCTGCAGCCGCCACCGCATCATCGACACCGCCGGGCACGAGCACCAGGTGCTCGTCGTCGCCGACCGCCTCTACGACAGCACCGGCGCCACCGTCGGCACGTCCGGCTACTACATCGACCTCGACGCCGACCTGGCCGACGAACGCCAGCACACCCTCGACCAGGAACTCGCCGGCGTCGTCGACGCCCGAGCACCCATCGAACAGGCCAAAGGCGCGCTCATGCTCGTCTACGGCATCACCGCCGACCACGCCTTCGACATCCTGCGATGGCGCTCCCAGGAAACCAACACCAAGCTGCGGGACCTGGCCGCCAACCTCGCCGACGCCCTGCCCGCCTTCGGCACCGCACCGAACGAACGCCGCGCCCACTTCGACCACCTGCTGCTCACCGCACACGAACGTCCTCAGGCAGACTCCGCTGACCTGGAACCGTAAGCTCCGCGGGCGGTAGCCTGCTACCCGGAATTCACCTGTGGTGGTAGCGAGCGGGTGTGTCAATTTCGCACGACGCCACGCAAAAGGGGATCGAGGACCGACCCGTTCCGCGAAAACGCTGTCGTCGGCAGCCGGAATCCGCTAAGCGATCGTCCGCTTTCCCGACGTCGCCCGCGACGATGAACGCGTCCGCCGATTCGCCGAAGAAACCGTCTCGAAATTCCGGACGCCACGGCGAGCAAGCGCTAACTCCGGGCCGGTGGCCAGCGGAAAGCTGTTTTCACCGAACTCGATACCGACTCAACTGGTTTCACTCCGGTTCGGACGACGAAGGCACCGGACTCGCGGTGTCCGTCTCCGCAGGATCCTCGCTGTCACCGTCGAAACGGTGCCGTATCTCGTTGAGGGTGTCGGCGATCTGGCCCAGTTCGGTCAAGGCTGTCTGGTGCGCCTCCCTGATGGCGGCGGCTTCTTCCCTGGCACGAGATACGATGGCTTGCGCTTCCTCGCGCGCGGCGCGTTCGGTTTCCGCTCGGGCGGACTCGGCGTCGGCGGCCGTCTTCTTCGCTGCAGCCAGGATCTCCGCGCTTTCCGCGCGGGCGTGCCTCTTGATTTCCTCGGCCTCGGATTCGGCGACCTCCAGGATCTTTTCGATCCGCTTGCCCAGCCCGCTGGAAAGCTCGGCCTCCGCGGCCCGAGGACCCGGGATGTTCGCCCTGGCCAGCTTGCGTTCTGCCGCCCTTCGCGCCCTTTCGTGCCGTTCCACTCGCTTTTCCACGACTCGCACGTATTCGTCCACTTGCCGGCGGTCGTATCCGCGCATGACGACGGGGAACCGGACGTCAGACTCGGATGCTGTCTCAGGTTCGGCAACCACATTCTCCATGTGCTGAGTGTCCGCACCGACAGCCGACCTGGCAATCCGAAACCAGGCATCGACCCCCACAAGAGCGCTTTCGGAGGACCGTCCACGCGGCCACAGGGCGGCTGAGCACGCCGATCGTGTCCTACCAGGAATTCCCCGGAAATGCTGATCAGGCCGCCCTGCCATTCCGGCTTGTGCCCAGCAGCACCAGGCACAGCTCTTTCTCCCCGCGAGCCCCCACGTGCTGCCGGACCCCGGCACCGCGAGGTCACCTGTCCCAGATTCACTCTGGCGGCTAACCTCGTGCTGTCCACAGGAGGTGGGTCGTCCATGGCCGGTGAGAACGCAGCCCGTCTCGCAGTGCTGATCGACGCGGACAACGCGCGCCCCTCGATCATCGAGGCGCTGCTGGCCGAGGTCGCCAAGTACGGCACCGCGCACGTCAAACGCGCCTACGGCGACTGGACCGGCCCCACCCTCAAAGGCTGGAAAGAACACCTGCTCGCCCAGTCGATCCAGCCCGTCCAGCAATTCGCCTACACCACCGGCAAGAACGCCACCGACGCCGCGATGGTCATCGACGCGATGGACCTGCTCTACTCCGAACGCTTCGACGGCTTCTGCATCGTCTCCAGCGACAGCGACTTCACCCGGCTCGCCGCACGCCTGCGCGAATCCGGCCTCACCGTCTACGGGTTCGGCGAACGCAAAACACCCCAGCCCTTCGTCGCCGCCTGCGACAAGTTCGTCTACACCGAAAACCTCGCCTACACCCACGCTCCCGCGGAACCGGCGGAAGCGCCGCCCAAGCAGAAACCCGTCGCCTCCGCCGCCGAACTCAAGGCAGACACCGCACTGGTGAACCAGCTGCGCAACGCCGTCGACGCAGCCTCCGACGACGACGGATGGGCGCCGCTGGGAGCCGTCGGCAACATCATCACCAAACAACGACCCGACTTCGACTCCCGCAACTACGGCTACGCCAAACTCAGCACCCTCGTCACCGCCACCACCCTGTTCGACCTGGAGCGCCGCAGCCCCGGCGACGGCAAACCCGCGGTCGTCTACATCCGGGACAAGCGATACCGGCCCGACAAGCAGACGACGCACTCCCCCGACCACACCTGAACTCCGCACCGGCGCTTAGTCCACATGCGACCGGGTACCCCCTCAGGATGGTGCGCACCGGCAGACCCGACAGCGGCCTCCCTGCCATGGACGCGGCTTGCCCCAGCCCGCCGGAAGTCCGCACGGCCGTCCAGCACCTTCGCCGCATCCCCGCATGGCGAGCTGCGCGGCACCGGGTGTCCTCCACTCTGCGCACGCGGGCGCCACGGGCAGCGCCGATCGCCGTCTCGCACTGATCTCGGCCAGCGCGGACCCGACTGCGGCACGCGTGGTCGCGCCGAGATTGGTGCCGAAGCTGCAGACCACCGACGGGTCACTGCTTCTTCCCTTGCTTCACCGCGTCGAGCAGCGCGAGCAGTCCGGCTCCGGCACCTTCCCGGCATCCCGCCGCGCGCTGGTGCCCACGCGCCTCGCCGCTCCAGAGCCGAAAAGGCCGCACGGCCGAGCGTTCTGCCCGGCCGTGCGGCGGTGCTCTGAACCGTGTACCTGACTTCAGCCGCGGAGGGCGCTGCCCGCTTTCCAGGCGTTCCAGCTGATGGCCCAGTCGCCGTGGCCGTTGTCGATGGCCAGCTGGGGGCCGCCGGAGTTGGTGATCTCGACGACGTCGCCGACGTTGAAGTTGTCGAAGAACCACTTGGCGTTCTCGGTGTTCATGTTGAGGCAGCCGTTGGAGACGTTGTCGCTGCCCTGAACGCCGACCGTTTTCAGGTTCTCGTGGAGGAATTCGCCGTCGTTGGAGATCCGGACGTCCCAGTTCTCCGGCGCCTTGTAGTAGCCGGGGTCGCCCTCGCACACGCCGTAGGTGCAGGAGTCCATGATCGTGTGGTCGACCTTGGCCAGCACGGTGTGGGTGCCGTTGAACGTCGGCGTCGGGCCCCGCGGCGGGGTGTCGGCGGTCTTGCCCATGCTGATCGGCGCGGTTTTCACCAGCTGTCCGTTGTGGAACGCGGTGATCTGGTGGATTTTGCCGTCGGCCTTGGCGATCCAGGAGTCGTGCACCTTGTAGGTGGCCGAGACGTCCTGGCCGCCGTACAGGCCGCCGCCGATCGGCATGCCGAAGGTCGTGGTCTCGAGCTTCACGGTCGAGCCCGCTTTCCAGTAGTCCTTGGGCCGGTAGTGCACTTCGCGCTTGTTGACCCAGTACCAGCTGCCGTCCTGGTCGGGCGAGGACGTCACCTTGAACGACTTCTCCACCGTGGCCTTGTCGGCGATGTCGTGATCGAACTTCAACCCGATGACGAGCCCGACGCCGAAATCGCCCGACACCGGCTGGAACAGCGCCGGAGTGGCGACCCCGGCCGGCTTGACGGTGTGCACTTCCCCGCGCTGCTCGGTCGGAGTGCCCGCCTGGTTCACCGCGGTGGCGACCACCTGATACGTCGCGCCGTACCGGAGGTGATCGGTGCTGGTCCACGTCGTTTTGTCCGGCGAGAGGCCGCCCGCGACGCTGTTGCCGGTCTGCGGGTTCACGACCTTGACCGCCTGCAACGTGCCGCCCGACGCCTTGACGACGATCGGGTCCTTCGGACTCAGCTGGTCCGAGGGCGCGAAGGCCACCGTCGCCGCCGGTACGGCGGGCGCTGTCGTCGTCCCGGCTGTCCCGGCCGCACGCGCGGCCCCCTCGACGTCGCTCTGTCCACTACATGAAGCCAGCAGGAAGGCCACCAAGCCGAGGCCGGCAATGCGGATCGCTCTCACGCCCCTCAGACGTCCCACCGCACCGCACGTTGCATCACGATTTGATCTCTCCCCCGCGCACCGGCGCTCTATGCCTTGATGTCCGATAAACGACCAATTTCGCGAACGTCCCGATCACCGCAGACCCTGGTCGACAGCCTGCTGATCAGCGCTTCCGGGGATTCTCCAGAATTACGGAAAAGGAAGCACCTCGCCGGGACTTCACCGATATTCTTGCCCCGCCCTTACCCCGAAGGGGTGCGCTCGTGACCACAACCGCTGTGCCGAGGTCGTCCCTGCCCCGCTTCGCGGCACTGCCGGTCGCGGCTGTCGCCGTCGCGCAGATCGCCGTGCTGACCGCGTTGTCCAGCCGCTATGGATTCCACCGCGACGAGCTGTACTTCATCGCCGCGGGCGACCGTCCGGCCTGGGGCTACGTCGACCAGCCGCCGATCACCCCGCTGCTGGCCAAGGCCGCCACCGCGCTGTTCGGCGACACGCCGAGCGGGCTGCGAGTGGCCGCGACGCTGTGCGGCGCGGCGACCACGATTCTCGTCGCCTTGGTCGCACGGGAATTCGGCGGCGGACGCCGGACACAGTTCGCCGCCGCCACGGCGACGGCGTTGTCCGGATATGTGCTCGTGGTGTCGCACATGCTCTCCACCAACAGCGTGGACATGGTCCTGTGGACGGCCATCGGACTTCTCGGACTCCGGCTGCTGCGCACCGGCGACGGGCGGTGGTGGCTCGCGATCGGCATGGCTGTCGGCGTCGGGATGGCGAACAAGTGGCTCGTGCTCGTGCTGCTCGCCGCGCTCGGCATCTCCCTGCTCATCACCGGACCGCGCGCGGTGTTCGCCAGCGGCTGGACGATCGCCGGAATCGCCGTCGCGGTCGTGCTCCTGCTGCCGCAGCTGTTCTGGCAGATCAGCCACGGATTCCCGATGCTGACCGTCGCCGGCGGCATCAGCGCCGACGACGGCACGAAGAACCGCCTGCTCTTCGTGCCGTTGCAACTGGTCTACCTCTCTCCCGTGCTCGTGCCCGTGTGGATCTCCGGCCTCGTCCGGCTCTGGCGCGCTCCGGAACTGCGGTGGGCACGCGCATACGCGCTGAGCTACCCCGTGGCCTGCCTCATGCTGCTGTTCGTGGGCGGAAAACCGTACTACGCGGTGCCGCTGCTGCTGTTCCCGCTCGCCGCCGGGGTCGATCCCACACTGCGATGGCTGTCCCAGGGCGGGAAACTCCGGCGCGGCACCGCCGGGATCCTCGCCGCCGCCGGCACCGCGATCTCAGTCGTCGTCGGGCTGCCGGTACTCCCGATCACGGCACTGGACGGTCCGGTCCTGGCGTTCAACAAGGACCAGGGCGAACAAGTCGGCTGGCCGGAACTCGCCTCGACCGTCGCCCGCGCCTGGCAGCGCATCCCGCGAGACCAGCGGGCGACCGCGGTCGTCCTCACCGCAAACTACGGCCAAGCCGGCGCCCTCGAACGCTTCGGCCCGAGCCTCGGCCTGCCCCGGCCGTACTCGAACCACATGTCCTACGCGGACTGGGGCCCGCCGCCGGACACGATGACCGGCCCGATCCTGTACGTCGGCAAACTCCGCTCCGCGGCACTCACCGCGTTCGGCGGCTGCCAGCGAGTCGCCGTCAACGACAACGGTTTCGGACTGCCCAACGATGAACAAGGCACCGAGATTTCGCTGTGTTCTCCAGGTTTCGAGCCTTGGTCGCGGATCTGGCCCCGGCTGCGGACGTTCTACTGAGTCCGCTGCGGCGCTCGTGACCACGGCTGCCCCGGTGATCGCAGGACGTCTCCGGTGAGCTGTCCCCGCTTCGTGAGGTCACTTCACGGTCAAGGCCACGCTCCAGGGCTCGACCTTCGCAGTGCACGGGCTGCTCGGCCCGGATTTGACACAGCGTGATGTGGTGCTGATTGTGGCGGTGCCAGGATGTTTCGCGCGGAAAACCGATCGAACGCCGCCGTCCGGGGTCAGGCTGTCCGAGGTGCGCGTGAGCACCGCGGGATCGCTGGATTGCGCACTCACCCACGCGTACTTGGCCCCGTTCTTGGTGAAGGCCTTGAGATTGACGGTGACTGTGTCGCCCACGTCCACGCGCACGTGGTTACCGTTGTCCGACTTCGTCAGGGTAATGCTCGAACCAGGCGATTGAACCCGGTCGGCTTCCTGGCCGTGCGCAGCCGCCGGTGCCGCAGCACCCACCAGGACAGCGACCAGAGCCAACCCCGCACCCCGTGCGGCGGTCGACCGCTTCGTTCCCATCACGACTCCCTCCCACTTTGATCCTGTCGGGAACCCTCCCGACGGCAACAGACCTACCCTCCCAGCCCAGCCCGACAAGACAGCGAAGAATCGGCTCCACACCACCCGATCGTGGGCCACAGCAACCGAACCGGGTGTCACCGCTCAACGCCCTCCCCAGTTCCGGCGGGTACGAATTCGCGGCACTTCACACACTGTGTCCCTAGTGGACACTTGGCACCCGGCCGCCTGATGAGCCATCCGCGCTACCACGCCTGCGGGACAGCTGGCTGACCTCGTTGACCCAAACGGCCGCACCCTGTATCCACAATGGACAGTTTATTCACGTCACGGCACATGAATCACTGTGACCGCAATGGAATATTCCCCAGCAGCCGTTCGGGAAACCAGGTAACGATCCCGGAATCGCGGACGATGCAGAGGTGGTCGGCCAGCCCCGGGCGCCATCGAGCCGGGCGGTCAATCCGGACAGATCGCCGCTCGACTCTGCACGGAGGGCAGGCGTGAAGCGATTCTCTCGTCGTTGGGGCATGGTGCCGCCGCCTGCCAACGCCCATCCTGCACCGAGTCACTCCGTTGGGAGAGATCATGAAAGCGAGACACCTCCTTGTCTCAACAATTCTGCTAGCCGCTAGTTGCCTCCTCGCGAATACCACTTCCACGGCCGACAGTGCTGAATCGTGCACCGGCCAGGCTGCCTCGGGCACCGATTACCAGGCTGAAACCGTTGCGCCAGACCAGACCTGCACGAGCCAGGCGAGTGCCGCCGTCAAGTGGCATCCAGGCCACTACATGACGAGCGATTGGTGGCATGACGCGAGGACTCCGGCGAGCATGGCGAGTGGCGAACTCCGAGTCGTCAACACCTCGCCGCATGTCCGGGGTTGGAAGGGAAACTACTACTGGGCCGCACTCGAGACAGGCAAAGGGGTTTACGACTTTTCGGTCATCGATGCCGAACTGGCGCAACTCAACCAAGGCAACCCGTCTCCGCGCAAGAAGTTGATGATCGATATTTCGTCGAGCGGATTCCTGCACTCGCACGACCAAGATCCAGGCGGCCTGCTCACCAAGGTGCTCCCGAGTTATCTGACGACGGACACCGCCAGTTACGGGTCCGCCCCCAAAGCCGGCACTAGTGGCTGGTGGTACGGCGGTGGCGGGTTCGCCATCACCGCGGCCGTCTGGCGTCCGGCCGTGAATGACCGGGTCATCGCGCTGCTGCGCGCGTTGGGCGCACGCTACAACAACAATCCCGACGTCGAGGGCGTCGAGCTGACCGAGACCGCTTCCCAGGTCGGCGAAGGCGGCGGCTACAACGACAACAACCAACTGGCCCAGCTGGAGCGGATGCTGACCGCGGCGACGGCCGCGTTCCCCAACACCAATGTCACTCTCGAGAACAACTTCATGGGGGCTCAGGCCCCTACGAGCGCGCTGGTCCTGTTTCAGAACGCACACCGGGTCGCGGAGGGCGGACCGGATCTGCTGGGCAAGACCGCGGCCGACAAGGTCCATCCTCCCAAGGAACTGACCTGGGGACAGCAGTGCGTGACGGGATATCCCGGGACGGGATGCCCCAACTTGACCGGCAGCATCGCCGTGATCCAGAACGTCGACGAGCCGGAACTGCTCGGCACCCAGTTCCAGGACGCCGGTGCGCCTTTCACGCCTCTCGACATCTACAACAACGGCGAGGACTACCTGCACGCCAGCCATCTCATGTGGACCTATCTGGTCGGCAGGCCGATCAACAACTGGCCCACCATCGCCTCGATGATCGATGCCCACCCCATCCGGTACACCGCCTGCCCGACGAGCTACCCGGGATGCGACACGCGGTAACAGGATGAACGCGACAGTTCTCGCGGCCCGGCTTCGATGCTCGTTCAGGACGTGGCACCGGCCCGGGACCGCAGCCCCTCGGCGAAGACGCGTGCCGCCTCCAGATCGGCAGCGTCGGGTCGGCCCTTCTTGATGCCGCCGATCGGCTTGAACGGAAGGTAGGTGTCCCACGCGCGACACGAGAAGGAATCGACCACCTCGAACCCCTTCCGCTCGAGAAGCCGTACCAGAGGACGGAAGAACGGCTGGAACCGAGCTTCGGGAAACCCGCTGGTGGCGAACACGAACGCCGCTCCCCGGCGCACCGGCGGCAGCGACCGGACGAACTCGCGCAACTGCGGGTGAAAGGAACCCAGGAAGATCCCCGAACCGAATCCCACGAGATCGCACCCGGCGAGCCCGGCCGGGTCGGCCTCTTCCGGAGTGGTGACAGGGGCGTCCAGCACCTGGCCCATGACGTCGGCGATCCTCTTGGTGTTGCCGTGCGACACCGAGGTGCACACGATGACGGACTTCATGACGCTGTCCCTTCGCTTCTCTTTCTTCGCTGTAGTGCCGGATCGGGCCGCGAGACCTGCCACGGTCTCCGGCCTGATCGTCCGCACCACTCCAGGACGAGGCACGAGCGGCGAATGTGACACGAGAGAACGCGCGAGTTCCCGCGGGCGCTGGCCGTCAATCCCGCGACCACCGAATTCCTACTCGTCAGGAACCCGTTCGGCGCCGCCGCTCCGCTGCGGGCGCCTAGACTTCGGCCATGGTCCAGGGCGAACCGCGCATCCTCGTCGTCGAGGACGCCGAAGCGATCCGGCTTTCGGTGGAAGTCGCGTTGCGAGCGGCGGGATTCGCGGTGCGGGCGCTGCCCGACGGCGAACAGCTCGAAGCGGAGCTCGCCCGTTTCCGGCCCGATCTGGTCGTGCTCGACGTGCTGCTGCCCGGCCGCGACGGGTTCGCGCTGCTGCGGGTCGTCCGGCGGACCTGCGCGGCAGGGGTGGTCATGCTCACCGCGCGCGACGGCGTCGAGGACCGGCTGCGCGGGCTCGGCGAAGGCGCGGACGACTATCTCGTGAAGCCGTTCGTGCTGGCCGAACTGGTCGCGCGGGTCACCGCGGTGCTGCGCCGGACCGGTCGTGCGCGGCCGGCGGTCGAGATCGGCGATCTGGTGGTGGACTTGGACGCCGGGCTCGCGCTCTACCGCGGCGAGCCGGTCGAGCTGACGGTCACGGAGTGGAAGCTGCTGGCGTATCTCGCCGCGCACCGCGACCGGGTGGTCGGGAAGGCGCAAATCTTGAGCGCGGTGTGGGGCTACGACGAGTACAGCGCGAATCTCGTCGAGGTCAATGTCAGTACGCTGCGGCGGAAACTCGAAGCGCACGGCCCGCGGCTGCTGCACACCGTGCGCGGCCAGGGCTACGTCCTGCGGGGTGACCGTCCGTGAGCCGGATGAAGACCGGCTCGCTGTACCGCCGGGTCACCGTCACCTCGCTGGTCGTGCTGATCGCGGTGCTCGCGCTGGTCGGGTTCGTCGTGTTCGCGGTGTTCCGCACCCAGGCCGAACAGGACGTGAACCGGGTGCTGGCCGGGCGGGTCCAGCTCGCGCAGCAGCTCGCCCGGCAGAACGTCGGCCCGGCCAGCCTGTTGCGCCGGGTCGAGACGGCCGGCGTGCACGGGCGGCTGGCGCTGCCGGACGGCACGGTCGTCGGGGAACCGGCCCCGCCGGCCGGATCGCGGCTGAAACAGGTCAAGGCGACGCTGAGCGGTCCGGCCCGGATCGACGGCGCGAAGCTGACCCTGATCGCGGACGATTCGATCGTAGCCGGGGCGGAAGCACGGCTCGGCAGGCTGCTGCTGATCACCGGGCTCGCCGCGATCGTCGCGACCGCGCTCTTGCTGCTGGTCGGCGTCCGGCTGGCGTTGGCGCCGCTGGACGCGATGACCCGGCTGGCCCGTTCGATCGTTTCCGGCGGCCGCGGCGGTCGATTGACGCCGGCCCGGGCCGATACCGAACTCGGCCGCGCCGCGGCAGCGTTCGACTCGGCGCTCGACGCGCTGGAGGGCGCCGAGCAGACCGCGAGGGCGTCGGAAGAGCGGACCCGCCAGTTCGTCGCCGACGCCGCGCACGAGTTGCGGACGCCGATCGCCGGCGTTCAGGCAGCGGCGGAGGCCCTGGTGCAAGCCTCCGGCGACCCGGAGCACGCCGCGCAGCTCCAACTGCTGCTGGCCCGCGAGGCGCGACGGGCCGGGAAACTGGTCAGCGATCTGCTCGACCTCGCCCGGCTCGACGCCGGTGCCGAGATCGCCCGCGAACCGGTCTCGCTGCTCGCGCTGGCCCGCGCACAAGCCGACCGGATCGCTGTGCTGGCACCGGAAATCCGGGTCGAAGTGTCCGGATCGGACACTGTCGTCCGCGGCGACGCGGACCGGCTCACCCAAATCCTGGCCAACGTCGCCGACAACGCGGTGCGCGCGATGCACGGGCAGGGCAGCCTCGTCCTGGACGTCACCGCGGACGGGTGCACAGTGACCGATTCCGGACCCGGTGTTCCCGAACCGGATCGGGAGCGGATCTTCGACCGGCTGGTCCGGCTCGACGACGCCCGCGACCGCGACACCGGCGGGTCCGGCCTCGGACTGCCCATCGCGCGCGGCTTCGCGCGGGCACACGGCGGCGATCTCCGGTGCGTCGAAGGCCCCGGCGGCGGCGCGCGGTTCGTCCTGTCCGGGCTGGAGCCGGTCCTAGGCGAGTAGCCCCTCGAGGCGGCCGGAGTGGCCGGGCAGCACCCGGCCCGGGTCGGTGCCGAGCACCTGCGCCAGCATGGTCGCGTAGACGTCGCGGAAATCGGTCGTTTCCTTCAAGTCCCCCTCGGCGAGGTCAGTCAGGCTCGGCTCGTCGCCGTGGAATCCGCCGCGCACGCCGTTGCCGAGGACGAAAACCGGACCGGCGGTGCCGTGGTCGGTGCCCTCGCTGGCGTTCGCCGCGACCCGGCGGCCGAACTCCGAGTACACCAGCACGACTGCCTGCTTGCCGCGATCGGTGCGGCCGAGCCGTTGCACGAACGGCGTCAGCGCGCCGTCCAGCTCGGTGAGCAACCGCTGCTGGGTGCCGCGTTCGTCGGCGTGTGTGTCGAAACCGCCCAGCGACACCGAATACGCCCGGGTCGGCACCCCGGCTTCGATCAGCCCGGCGACGACGTCGAGCTGCGCGGCCAGCGCACCGTCTTTGTGGCCGCCTTTGGCCTTGTGCGCGCCCTTGGCCGGACGCGTGGCCGCGCCCAACGCCTGTTCAGCGCGATAGAGGTCAGCGATCGAACGCGCCGCTTTCGCCTGCCAGTAGCCCTCGCCGTGCTGCGCGGTGCCCAGTGCTTGGAAAGCCTTGCCCAGCGCGCCTTTCGGCACGGTCAGACCGCCGACCGGCATGGACGCCGCAGCGGTCTGCGCGCCCGCCAGCATCGGCGGAAGCACCGGCTCGACCGACAGCGCGCGCAACGGATCGTCGCCGGACGCGTCCAGCCACCGGCCGAGCCAGCCGGTCGGCACCGGCGTGTCCGGCGACGCGGTTTGCCAGATCGCCATCGACCGGAAGTGGCTGTGGTCCGGCTTCGGGTAGCCGACCCCGCGCACGATCGCCAGCTCCTTGCTGTCCCACAAGCCTTTCAGGCCTTTCAAACCCGGGTTCAGGCCCAGTCCGTCGCCGAGGTCGAGCACTTCTTCGGGCTGGTACGCCAGCTCCGGCCGGGCGTTCTGGTAGGCGCGATCTCCGGCTGGCACAACGGTGTTGAGTCCGTCATTGCCGCCATACAACGTCACGACGACCAGGACGCCGTCCTTCGGGTCGAGCGGCGTCTGCTGGGCCGCGGACATCAAGTGCGTCCAGTCGACCTGGGTGGCACCGGCCGCGAGCGCGCCGGCGGCCGTCACGCCGCTCGCGAACAGGAACCGCCGACGGGTCAGTTTGTTCATGGTCTCCTACCCACTCACCACGTACTCGGGCGCGCACGCCGCGATCGCCGCCAGCTGCCGAGGATCGCTCGCGACGCCGCTGAGGCACGCGCGCGTCCGGTCGGACCACCCGTCGACGCCCAGCAGGTCGCCCATCGCCGCCGGTTTGTCCTGCGCTTTCGCCACCGTGCCGAGTTCGGCGTGCTGCGCGACGAGCTGCGCCAGATGCAGCCGGGCGAGCCCGGCCGACGTCGTCAGCCACGCACTGCCAGCCGCCCAGCCGCCGACACTCGGCGGCTCGAACGGCACCTGGCCCATCCCCCGCAGCCCCGTCAGCAACTCGGCGCCTGCCTTGGCGTCGAGCGCGGACGGGCGCACCCGGAGCGCGCGGAGCAGGCCGCCGAGCCATTCCACCGGCTGCTTGACCAAGGACGTCGCCGAATCGTGGAACGCGTCTTCCTTGACCAGCGCGGCCAGCAGGGACCGGATGTCACGGCCCGGCCCGTACGCCGCGACAAGCCGGGCCAGTGCGTCCGCACTCGGCGGCGTCGCCGAGACGAGCCGGAACCAGAGCCGCCCGACCACGTACGGCGCCGAAGAGGGTCGAGACAGCACGAGGTCGACGAACGAACCGGCGTCGAAATTCGCGGTCTGGCCAAGGATGGTCTTCGGCGTCGCGTCGTGGCGGCGCGCAGTCAGCCGGGCGACCGGGTCCTCGCGGGTCGCGGTCCATCCGGTGAGGGCACGCGCGGCTTCGCGGACGTCGGTCTCGGTGTAATTGCCGACGCCGAGGGTGAACAGTTCCATGAACTCGCGCGCGAGATTTTCGTTCGGCTTGCCGGCTTTGTTGCTGTTGCCGTCCAGCCACAGCAGCATCGCCGGGTCGACGATCATCGCGTGGGCGAGCTGGGTGAAGCTGCCCATGCCCAACGTCCGCAAGGTCTGGTTCTGCGCGAGCATCAGCCGCGGACTGCGCACCTTCTGCTCGCTGGTCGCGAAATGCCCGTGCCAGAACCAGGTCAGCCGTTCGACCGCGGGGAGGTCCGCGGCCGCGATCCGGTCCAGCCACCACAGGGCGGCACGCGAGGCTTGCGCCTGAAGTTGTTGCTCGGCTTGCTTTTTCGCCGCCTTGTCCGCTTTCGCCGGCCGCGGCGGCGGAGCGCCGACGTCCGGAAGCGGCGTCGCCTGGGCACCCGCGTCCGGCCCGGTGGCCAGCAACCGCGCCACAGTCGCGGCGAATCCGGCGTCGAGATCGCCCGGCCGGGGCCCGAACCCCAGCCGGTCGTGCAGCCGACGCACCGCCGCGCGCTCGGAAATGACCGCCATGCCCCGATCATCGGGAGCCGCGCGGCGGATCGCCAGCAGCGTGCGGGTTCTTTCAGCGGACCCACAGCTTCGGCCCTTTGGTGGCTACTCGCGACCTTGGTCAGCTCCCCCGGCGACTTCACCTGGCCTGCTGAACCGGCCGGTTTTTCCTGCCCGCGAACAAATACTTGCGGTGTCCGCCGTGAACCGGGTCTATCGCAGCCAGAATCGGGCCTACGTCCCGAACCGCAAGTGAGCACGGCGGCCCAATCCGGCCCCTGTCGTCCTCCATGGCAACCCGACGGGCCGGTCCGGAGCATCTGAACGCGGCAGCGCGGACCGTCCCCTCTCCGCCTGCGCGATCGCGTCGAAACTCGACGCAGCACAGCGAAAGAACTCCTCCGCGGGACCGTCCGCGCAGCCGACACGACCGGCTCAGCGAGCACGCCGCCGGGTCAGGCGTCGAGTTCCTTGCGGGCAGCGCGCTCGCCGCTGATCTCGATCTTGCGGGGCTTGGCCTGCTCGGCAACCGGGATCCGCAGCGTCAGCACACCCGCTTCGTAGGCAGCGTTGATCTGGTTGGTGTCCAAGGAATCCCCGAGGAACAACTGCCGGGAGAACACGCCCAAGGGCCGTTCGGACACCTGCATCTCGACCGACTGGTCGGTCATCGCGGGACGGCGCTCGGCCTTGACCGTCAGCACGTTGCGCTCGATGTTCAGCTCGATCGCGTCCGGGTCGACGCCGGGCAGATCGAACGCGATGACGAACTCGTCGCCGACGCGGTAAGCGTCCAGCGGCATCGCCGCGGGCCGCGACCAGGTCCCCGCGACGTTGTGGAAGGCCTGCTGGGCCAGCCGGTCGAACTCCCGGAACGGGTCGGTGCGCATCAACATGACGTTTCCTCCCTGTCGTGTCAGCTCTGGTGTCGACGCACACCACAGAGGTATCACGTCATCGAAACGATGACAAGTCCCGGTGTCACTGAAAGGACGACACGCTCCGAGCGCTTCCGAGCGAGCGCGGGAATCCCGGCGATCTGGCCGCTGCACCGGAGGGGGCTCGACACCGACCGCAGGAGCCGAGTCCCCGTGGCGCCGGTTGCAATCGCGACACGGGAGTGCTAAATCAGAATTAGCACTCCAAGCCATCGAGTGCTAACCGAGCGCTCGCCTGGCCCCAGCCCGCACGGTGCCGCGAACGCCGGAGGGAAGACTTGCCGACCCGCGCGACGCCAGCTGACGCGACCGCCCCGGCGCCGCGCCCGAACACCGCACCCGGGAGTCTGTGATGACCGCAGTAGTCCTGTTCGCCATGACTGTCTTCGGCTGCGCGGCCGCGACCATGACCGCCGCGCGCCGCCACCACGTCTGAACCCCGCTCCCCGCCACGAACGGAGGACCCGGAACCCATGGGGCTCGACAAAGTCTGGATCCAGACGCTCAGCGACGGCCTCCTGCGCGCCGACCAGGTCGTCGGACTGACCTCGCACGCCACGCCGTCCCTGCCCGGCAAGGCCCCGCGCTGGCTGCTGGACGCGACCATCGCCGTCGCCGCGGGCAGCGGAGCCGGCGGAAACACCTGGGACATCGGCATCCTGCACCGGACACTCGCCCAAACCGCCGACGAGCCGGCCGAAGCGCCCGAAGCACTAGCCCGCATCCTCGCGCGGCTGGACCAGCCGGGCACCGCCGGAATCATCACCCCGTCAGCCACCAGGCACGGAGTCACATTCTCCTTCGCGGCCTTCACCGAGGACACCGCCGAATCCGGATCCAGCACCGCAGTGGCCGAGACAACCGGCTGACCCCGGCGGGCAGGAATCCGACGATTTCACAGCTATGGCACGAGAACCAGCCACCGCACCCACGCATTGCCCGAGGAACACGGTGCCACGAAACTGCGGCGTCAGGCTGGCAGACGCCCGCGGTTGCGGTGCCCTTCCGCGACAGCCCATCCTGCCGCCCCACACCGCCGGAAGCACGCCGGTGGCGAGCAGCCTAGCCGCTGCTGACCGCATCGTTCGTCGGGTGAGATTCGCCAGATGCAAGCTGTCGCGCCCGACGTTGCGTTCTCCGCCCGCGACCTGGCCACACGCGTGTTCGCCGGAGCCCGCCGCCCTGCGGTACGCAGCTTCCCTTCGCCTGCCTGCTCCGCTCGGCGGACGACATCGGCGGATTGCTCGGGACGTGCGGATCCTTCATTTCGCAAACCGGGGACAACTCGACAATCTCTTCCACATCGTCGAGCCAACGCCACTCACCGATCCGAAAATTCGACCGCTGGCGAAGGTATTCGAAATGCCGTTCTAGCTCTCGGCGGCCACTATCGGCATATTCTCGTCGTCGAGGCAGTCGACCAGCATGGCCACGCCGTCGAAGTACGCGTCGGCGCGGTTCTCGGCCTTCAGGTCTTCCAGTCTGAGACAACCCCCTGATGCCATCGGGCTCCAGCACCTCCAGCGATACCCCAACGGCGGTCATGAAACAGGCTTACTCGAACAATCCCTTGCCCTACCAGCGCCGCACTCGCCTCCAGAACCCCCGCGGATGTCGACGGGCCTCCGGCACGGCGGATGCCTTTATCTTCGCCAGCGGGGACGTGTCGATCTCGCCCTCGACTTTCTTCCAGCCAGCGCCAAAGCTGTTGCAGCGCCCGGAAATACTTGTTGACGCAGGCATCGGACAGGGGCTTTCCGGTGCGTTTGCCCGGACGTTCTTGCAGATCGATGATGAACTCTTCGACGTGCGCCTTTTCGATCTCTGACGCGCCGGGCGTATCCTCCTCGACGAGGAAGACGGTGAAGTCTCGGCGACGCGCAGGTAGGAGTCGATCGTGTTCTGGGACTTGTTTCGGCCTTGAGCTGCCGCCTCCAGTCCGGAAGCAGCTCTCCGCGAGCGTCAGCCGCAGCACGTCTCGGGAGTGCGGGCGGTCACCAAGTTTTCGAGCCCCTGGCGTACGTGACGCCGCGCTGCCCCGCCATCCGCCCCAGTTGCGCGGGCAATCGCTTCGCGGCGCCCACGGTGATCCACCTGTTCGGCATCTCCGGCCTCTTCTTGTACCCCGGCGCTGTTCCAATACAGTTGACATAATACAGCTGACCCATAACCCTGGGTGCGGACGGGGGGAAGGAATCGTCATGTCGGAACAGCCGAAGGTACGGACCACGGAAGGCATGGTGCAGGGACGCTGGCGGCGGGGGCACGCAGTGTTCCGCGGCATCCCCTACGCCCAGCCCCCGGTCGGAGCGCTTCGCTTCGCCGCGCCCGCCCCGCCGCGGCGATGGGAGGGGACCAGGCAGGCGGTCGAGTTCGGCCCCGTGGTGCCGCTGTCCCTGCCGATCGACGTGCCCCCGCAGGGCGCCGACTGGCTGACTCTCAACGTCGGCACTCCGGATCCCGGCGCGGCGGGACTGCCGGTGCTGGTGTGGATCCCCGTGGGCGGCTACCTCTCGGCGGCGTCGAGCGACCCGATGTACGACCCGGCGGCGCTGGCCGGGGCGGGAGTCGTCGTGGTGACCGTCAACTGCCGCGTGGGCGCGGAGGGATTCGCGTTCCTCGACGACGTGCCGCCCAACCGCGGATTTCTCGACCAGATCGCGGCGCTGGAGTGGGTGCAGCGCAACATCGCTGCCTTCGGAGGCGACCCCGGCCGGGTCACCGTGGGCGGGGTGTCCGCGGGAGCGGGCTCGGTCGCCGCCCTGCTCACGATGAAGTCCGCGCGCGGCCTGTTCCGGCGGGCCATCGCCCATTCGGTGCCGGGGCTGCACAGCACCCCCGCACTGGCACGGCAGGTCACCGCCGCGTTCGCGGACCGGCTCGGAGCGGCGGCCCCCACCGCCGAGGCCCTGCGCGACATCGACCCATGGCATCTGGCCGCCGAGCTCACCTTCTTCAACGCCGGCCTCCACGCACACCGGGAGAGCTGGGGACGCCTCACGGAGACCGGCACCGCGCTGTGCCCCGTCGTCGACGGCGAGGTTCTCCCGGAAACGCCTTGGCCCGCGCTGACCGGCGCGCGAGCGAGCGGGATCGAACTGCTCGTCGGCCACACCCGGGACGAATTCCGGTACTTCAGCGTCGTGAGCGGACGGTATGGCACCTTCACCGAGGAAGATGCCCACGCAGCCCTGGAACTACACGCCCCACAGCCGGACGGCGCGCGGGCCTACCGTGCCGCGTTCCCGCAGGCAGGCCCGGAGGAACTGGTGGAGACGCTGTACTCCGACGCCCTCTTCCGCATGCCGTCACAGAAGCTGGCCGAAGCGAACGCCGCAGCCGGCGGCACCTCGTACCTGTTCGAACTGTGCTGGGCCGCCCCGGCCCTCGGCGGCGTCCTTGGCGCCTGCCACAGCCTCGACGTGCCCCTGGCGTTCGGCACGCTGGACAGCCCCGTCGGCACCCAGCTCATCGGCGAGGAGCCCACTCCCGAGGCCGTCGCGCTCTCCCGCGAACTCCAGGCGGCATGGGTCCGCTTCGTCACCACCGGCGACGCTGGCTGGTCCGCGCACCGGCCCGGCGAGCGCCTCACCCGCGTCCTGGACACCGAGTCGAAGACCCTGCCCTACCCCGAACAGGCATCTCGCCAAATCTGGGAAGGCCACTCCCCCGCCCCGTTCGACCTCCCGTAATCGCCGAAGCCGGCTCCCCGGCCCCACCTTCGAAAAGTCGCCGGAGGACGGCTGATCCGCAGATGCCCAGCCGGCCACACCTGGCCTGGATCGGTCCACCGCCGTGTCACCGCTGACGCGTCGCCGGTGGCACAACAAAGGGCGCGGCCAACCAGCCGCGGGTCGCCCGCGCTCTCCTCGGCTCTCCAAAGTGTGATCGCCCTCGTGGTCGATCGGCGGGCGTGGCTGGGCACGCCGAACGCCTCGAGGACAGCGTCCAGAGTTCAGGTCTGGTCGGCGTCGGGCCCTTGAGCGAGTCGATGTGCGGCAATGCCACGGTCGTAACTCTGGCGAGCGGTGCGGCTGCTCGGATTACCCGCCGCGCACGGCGCGCTGGTAAGCTGTCAACTGGTCCGGGTCGTCGATGCTGCCGTGATGGTGGACCTGGAGCCACCTGCCTGCGGCGTGGTCGTAGCCGAACACGCGGCTGGTCCGGATGGTGAGCGGCACCGCCGCGCCGGTGCGGTCGTGGTACTGCCCGGTCTCCCGTCCCGCGAACACTACGACCTCTGGCCACTCGTACGTGGCTGCGTCGCCGAAGGTGACCGTCAGGGCGAGGCTACCGGCGAAGATCCGCCGGTACAGGTCGGTGACCGCGGAACCGGAACGGAGGATCCCGCCGACCGGATTGTTCAACTGCGCGAGCTCGTCCTGCGACCACACCGCGGACAGCGCGTCGAGGTCTTGGTGGTTGAGCGCGTAATAGAAGGTTTCGAGCGCTGCGACGGCGCCCTCGCGGCCGGGATCCGCACTGGCGGCGAGGCGTTCTCGCGCGGCCGGGCCGAACTGGTAGTCGACGAGAGAAATCATCGGGCGTGCTCCTCAGGGGCCGAAGGTGTGTGGTGAGGCCGCGGAGGATGTCGGCGGCCGGTTCGGCTTGCGCATGGGGACAACCGTTGCCCGCATGGACGAGCAAGCGCTGCAGTCGGCGGCCTTCCGGAGCGAGCTGGTCAGGTGGTGCAGTGCCGGAAATCCCGACGGCGCGGCCCCTGTGCACCGATCGGTGAAGGTGTTTCACAGCGCCCAGCCGGAACGGCCGAAGAACGCACGGGTCAGCACGGTCCGTCCCGTTGCGGCGTGGTCGAGTGCGGCGCAGTGGGCAGCCGACGCACCGCTTTCGTCAGAGCGAAGCAGAATCGTGGCGGCCATCGCCGCGACCGCACCGGCCTTGCCGCACGGCGGCATCTTCGGCTACGGCGGCCAGCGGGATGGGACCGCGAGCAGCAGGTCGACCTTGTCGCGCCAGCCGTCGTCGCCCCTGGTGGTCGGAGTGCTGCAGAGGTCGAAGCCTCGCCGATCCGCTTCGTACGGGATCGCCGTGTGGTAGCGCTCGCGCTCGGCCCGGTCGACCGGTACGGGATTCGGTGCGAACAGATTCACACCGAACGGCACGTCGGCAACGCACAGCTCCTCGAGCAGGGTGGCGGCTGCGGCCGGGGCCGAAAGCCCCGGAGCGGAAATCGCCTCGGCCACCAGGTCTCCTGAATCGTTGAAGTCGGTCATCGCCCATTGTGGGAACCGAAGGCCGCGCTGAGGAATTCCGCTCAAGACCGGGCTATGCCTCCCTGAGCTGACCAAGCGGCAAGGAGACCGTCGATTTTCAGCGCTGCAGATGCCTCGCACACCCGCGCAGACGTGGGTACGACGCACCGGCTGTGACGCTTTCTGGGCAAACCCTCGACGACACAGCCGGTCCCGCATACGCGGAGTGCCGCGAACTGACCGCCCCGCAGCACTCCGAGTCCTGACGCGCCAGACGGGAAGCAGGACAGAGCGAACTAATCGGCACCGTCCCCTCTGGTCAGCGCCGCGTCAGCAGCCCGTGTCACGACGTGTGCACTGCGCCTTCCGCCGCAACAGAACGCCCAGCCGGAACCCCGTGAACCGTCGCTTATCCACCCTGTTCGATCGCGCGTCGGGCGTTCGCGAGCCACACGGCCACGCAGTGCTTCGCCCGCTCGAGTTCCGGCTGGTGTTGGGCGATCAGACGATTTCGATAGCCTGTCTCCACAACGACCCAGACCCGGAAAACGTCGGTCCGCGCCCGGCAGGCGGCGTCGGCTGTGGCAGTGAGGATCTCGAGCGGGGTCGGGTCGGTGTAGTACCAGCCGTCGCGGTTGCGGGGCCAGGAGCCGTTCCCTTCCGCTGCTTGCCACGGCGCGTCGGAGTCGAACCCGGTGTCGTGCATGCATGTGCTCCACGCCGCGAGTGCGGTGCGCATCCGTTGGTCCCGGACCGTTTCCTGCTGGAATGGTTGTGCGGGCTCCGGGGAGGCTGGTGTCGTGCATCCGCAACGGCTGGAGGATGCGCCGCTGCACCTGCGTGGCGTACGAGGTTCCGGTGGCTTGCTCCACCAGGAGCCCGGCCAGCACGTAGTTGGTGTTGGAGTACTGCCAGCGCGTGCCGGGCTCGAAGCGCAGCGGCTTGGCCAGGGACAGGCGGACCAGTTCGTCCGGCCGGTAGCGGTGGAAACGGTTCGCCACGCCTTCCTTGCCCACCAACGGGATTCCGGGCTCGACGATGGATCCGTCGGGGCCGGATTCGCCGATGTAGTCGAACAGGCCGCTGGTGTGCTGCGGCAGCATCCGGACGGTGATCCGGCGGTCCAGGCCGAACCGCGGCAGGTAGCGGCCGACCGGGGCGTCGAGGTCGAGCTTGCCCTCGCGTTCCGGTGGATGCCCTGAGGGTCTGTCCCTTCGGGATGCCTTGCGATACCCACCACCAGACCACGATCCTGCCGCCGGTACCGCCACGACGACAGAACCCCGCACTGACGTGCCCATCCGGCCTCTCCTGAGCTCAGCCGGGCGTGTTTACTGCGCCGGCCAGCGGACATCCTCTCTCTGGGCTGACGGTTGCGGGCGCGTCTGCACGGAGCCATCCTGGCGGACGCAAGCCATGCCGTGCGGACGCAGGGCTCGGTCGGCGACAAGGGAACCGGATAGAAACATGCAATCAGCGTGGCCTGTTCTCGCCTGGTCAGCCAGGGATCCTCATACCGACCACTCGCCTCCAGCGCTAACTCGCCGGGGCGTGGGCGGGATGCGCCGGGGCTGCATCGATTACAGCCTCGACGTCAGCAGAACACAAGCGCACCGTTCCGATCCCTAGATCCAAACGGAGCCGACCGGTGCGCGGTACGGGGCCGGCTCGGCGCTGTTGGCGGCTGCGGAATGATGAGCCACCGACCAAGGGATCCGGTACCTCTCGGCTGGCATCCAGCACCGCAACGCCGGCAGGGTCCGCTTCTACAGCGGCGATGACTTCACCGATGCCGGGTTTAGCCTGGTCAGACGGCTGGCCGAGTAGCACGTGCGCTGGTCAACGTCGTCGACCACGCCTATCCCGCCGGCAGGCGGCTCGCAGTGTGGAGGCGAAGCACCCCACCATGGGCGCTGTCCCGCGGCGGGGTGCTCGCACAAGGTCAACCGGTCGGGTTAGGAACCTGCATCGTTGCTATCTTGTGCACGCAATCCGGGGGCGAAGGGGCACCGCCGAGCAGTGCCATGGACACCATTTTCTTTACTTCGCGGTCACAGTTGACGATTTCTACGGGCGGAGGCTTTTTCGGCGAGGGGTTTTTGGCACTGGACACGAGGAAAGTGAAGAGGTCCAGGAAGCCGTTGGCCGGATGGTCCACCCCGGCCGGTGAACCGAGACTTCGCTGGGCAGCCGGTGTTGACGCGGATCCCCCGGACATCGTCGGCGATTCGACGCAGACTCCAGGCGCAGTAGGGGATTCACCGGCCTTCAAGAACTCAGCCGTGGCCTTCGCTTCGCCTTTGACGGCATCGGTCACGGTAGCGCAAAGGCGCACTTTGGCTCCTTGGAACTCTTCTGGAGTGCCCTCGAACAAAGTCTTCACTCCCTGCGACGGGGTGATCTGGTCAGCGCTCCTGGGACTGCCGGCAGACAATGGCCCACTCGCGACAGCGGCACCCGAACCGGCGATCGTCACCATCATCGCCCCAGCCACCGCAGCCATACCAATACGACATCGCATACAGCACACCGTTCCTTTCACATGGGAAATGCGGTCACCACGCGGGATTCCCACCTTCGCCTTCTGCTGCACTGCCCACCAGCCAGGAACCCTCGAACCAGCGACAAGGCTTTACCAAGCAGCTCCGGCGCCACTCTCGCCACGCACCCAGGCCGCGACAGGAACAGGACAGCCGCCTGCACACCATTTCGACAACGTCGCTGGTCACCGTTGTGGGTGCGCAGTCGAACGCGGCAGCCGTCGAGCGAGCCGCTGGTGCCGCGGCGACCGATCCGCACTATAGGTCGAATACTCCGAGACGGGCGGGTCCGGTGATCAGTTGCACGTGGCCTCCCCGCTCGAACGCACTCCAGACACGGCCGCTGCTCGAGCAGGGCGTTTGCCATGGGCGGGGCGCGACTCGCGCACGTTATCCGGCAGAGGCTCGCTGTTGCGCCGGACATAGGAACCTCTGGAAATGACAGAGCCTGGGTCGGGGCAGAGTTCTGCCTCGGCGACGAGCAGGCACTCGCAGATGGCGTTGGCGAGCCACCTCTTGCGGGTCGGCACGGTAGCGCCGCCGTGTGCATCGAAGGGGGTGCTCGGTGACAACGGGTGCTCCCCCACCCCACCACCAGCGCCGCCAAGCGGGTTGCCCGGAAAACTCGTTCGCGTGGACCGCCGATGCGGGCATTGCGCCAGCCATTTGCAACGCCAGTATTAGAAGTACGCCGTGCTCGAAGCGAACGAGACAAAGGAGGTAACGCGACCGAGAGCACCCAGGCCCTCCTGCGAACAGCAATCGCTACCGGGAACGCGGAGCATGGCGACGCCCGCACGGCGATCTGGCGACCCTGCCAGCGGAGTCGATGGTCCTGTTCGAATCATGACCGCGCTCAAAAGAACTGCTCATAGAGAACGTCATGGCAAAAAGATCCCGCCGTCGATCGATAACGGCTGGCTTCGTAGCCGCTTGCGCCGCGATGCTGTTATTCGCACCCCCCGCAACGGCGTTCACCGGCGGCTTCGAGCCCCAAACAGCCGCGCAGGCACCCTGGTACGTGTCGGTGCACGGCAAGTCGGCAAAGGGTGCTTCCTGGAGCTGCAGTGGTGTACTCACCACGGCAACCACTGTAGCCACTGCGGCCCATTGCCTGACCGGTGGCGGCGCGGGCGTGGATTCAGGCACGGTGTTCACCGTGTACCGCGGCACGGTCGGCACCACGCCGTCCCAGACCGCGACCAAACCGACGATCGTCTCGCCCACCGGGGAGAGCGACCTCGGCCGACTGTTCCTGCCCAAGAAATTCGACAACGCCACAGCCGCCGCAGCAGAACGCTCACCGATCAAGACCAAGGTCACCGGCAAGTCCGGGTACCTGTACGGCACGGGCCTCACACCGAGCGGGCCTGCGACCTCCATCAACCGGCTGCCGGTCGCCACAGCGGAGTTGAAAATGGCGGTTCGCGCGAAAATCGCCGCTAACCACACCACACCGCCTCAACACGCGTGCCCCGGCGATTCCGGCGGACCCTTGATGATCTGGCGAGAAAAAACCGGCGGGGGCAAGGAACTGGTCCTGGCAGGCCTGATCATCACTGGCTCCGGTACGTGCCCGAGCCAGGCCATGGCAACGACCACCGTCGCGGCGTGGACATCGAAGTTCAGCGAATTCTTCGTGACCGCCACCGCCGAACCCTGAGCCGCACACCGCTCCGTTCTTGCAAGAGGCCAATTCACCACTGTCATCACACCAAAAAGCACCCACCTCTGAGTCCGATTCGCTTTCAGACGCCGCGGGAAGGCCAGCGATGCGAACATTCGACAAGACAACCGGCCGACCACGTCGGCACTGGACCGGCACACCACCCGCCTTCTATGCCGCGGCACTGTGCGCCACGACCGTGCTGGCGCCATCCGCCGCAGCCTTCACCGGGGATTACACGACGGGAACACCGGACAAGGCTCCGTGGTACGTCTCCCTCGTCATCACCCGGCCTTCCCAGCCGAACGCGATCTGCAGCGGTGTGCTGACCACGCCCCGGACCGTAGCAACCGCTGCCCACTGCCTGAGCCACGGCACCAAAGCCACCTACACCGTGTATCGCGACATCCCCGGCCGGGGTGTCAGCCAGATCGCGACGAATCCTGCCGTCGTCTCCCTCCCGCAGGCGTCCGACCTGGGGCGGCTTTACCTGCCCAAGGCGTTCGCCGGATCCAGCCCGGTCCCGGCCATCCGCTCGAACAGCAAGAACGACGTCATCGGCAAAACCGGTTACATGTACGGCACGGGCGTGACCCCCGGCGGCAACGCCAAGAAAATCCTCCGGGTGACGGCGGCCACGTACGAGTGGAACCCGGTGAACGTGCACACCTTCGCCGCTGTCCACAAGGGCGAACCGAACAACGCACACGCCTGCACCGGCGACTCCGGTGGCCCCTTGATGGTGCGTCGCGCCAAACAGGGAAGCCAACAGGAAGAATTCGCCATGGCCGGCTTGACGCTCTCCGGGCCGTCTTATCCCGACGGGACGCCGAGTTGCCCGGCGAAACCTGCCGATTACCGCACGAACATCGGGTGGACAGCCAACAAGGACAGCCTGTTCCTCGCGCCGCCGCGATAAGGGCGGCGAGCAGAACGATCGAAAAAGCCAAGGAAGCCGGCAGCATCTTCGGTTCTGCCGTGAATACCCGATGAAGAGGAGAGCCGACCGTCATGGTTGCAGAGAACTACTACGACACCCTGCCGAAGAGCGCGCAGGAGGACATCGAGTTGTACGGGGCGATGCACGACGGAGCGACGAAGCTCCCTGCCCCCGCTTGGCTGGTCGAGCGCCCGGGCAACCCCCACCGCATCACGTGGAACGTCCCCGGGGCGGACCGCTACCAGTTGGTGGAACTGCAGTCCGAAGGCGAACCGGTCGTCGTGGGCGAGCAGCAGGACATCAGCGACTTGACATTTCCGGCCACCGGCGAAGGCGAACCCCGCACCGTCGGATACCGCGTTCGCGCCTTCAGCGGGCGCGAACTGCTGACCACCTCGTCGATCGGCTCCGGCGACGGGGACAAGAAAGCCGATCTGTGGAAGTACCTGCACCAGTGGAAGAAGTGGCGCGAGATTGCACCACAGGAGCCGGACAGCCGCGAACTCCTGGGATCGCCGAAGAAGTCGCCGAAAGACGATTGGATTCGCGTCGAGCAAAAAGTTAAACTCGTTGCTACGCCCGCTTCCCTCATCAACCCGGACCCCAATGAACGGTCGTTGTGGCCAGGCAACATCATTCGCTCGGACAAGGCGGTCAAGGACGGCCTCCTCCAGTCCTGCATGATCAGCGAGGACCACCGCACAACCTTGGGCATCAGCATCAACAACATCGGATCAGGCCAGGGAAAGCAGGTCGAGAAGCCTAACTACACCAACGTCATGAATGCCATCAAGCAAGCCGCCAAGGGCCAGGAAGGAGCCCCCTCCTCCACGGTGTTCAAAGTCGTGAGCGGCCAGACCAGCACGAGCGTGTGCCTGGAACTCGGAATTTCCGCGCAATTCCTCAAGTTCGGTGGCAAGTTCGACCTCTCCGCAGCGAGGAAAGAGAAAAAGAACACAGTAGTGGGGTTTCTCCGCGAGATCATGTACGACGCCCTGTGCGACGTCAAGCCACCCAACGACTACCTGAACGAAAAGTTCACCAACACCGTGCTGCACGAGCTGATCAGCAAAGGTTTCATGGGCGAGAAGAACCCGCCGTCGATGGTTTCCGGCGTCATTTTCGGCCGCACGCTGATGTTCTCGATGACAGCCAGTCATAGCGAAGAGTCCCTGAGCGCCGCACTGGAGGCGTCATTCGGACTCTGGAAAAAAGTCGACGCCAAAGCCAAAGCGGACTACCAGGCGATGGTCACCGGATCATCGATCAGCGTCTACGCGTCCGGGGTGACATCAGACAACTTGAAGAACATCATCAACTCCGAAAAAGGTATTCTGTCGATCTTCGATGTCAAGCAGACGCTCGACAAATACACCGTGCTCGGCTACACCCTCCACAGCCTGGAGGACGAAGCGCTCAAGATGAGCGAAAAAACCACCTTCGACGCCGTGACCTGGCGAAAGCCGTCCAGGCGGTTTGAAATCGAGAATGTGTACAATGGCAGCGACGGGGAGTGGGAAGGCAATCTCTCCCTCCAGGGCGGATCGTCGGGAAAGATCTTGAGCGACGGAAAGTTGAGCCCGCAACCTTTTCACAGCAGGAAGATCCCGAACCAATCCGAGAACTCGTACAAATACGAGTTCGACGAAGCAAACGTCTCGTATTTCAGCAAGATGGCGAACAAGCGGATCGAGTACAAAGGAAAAGGCCACATCGACGTGCAGTCCGGCTATACCGGCCGCCTCACCGGCACCCTGCGCATCGACGACAGCTCAGGGAAACGACTCGGCCACGTCGGCTGCACGTTCGTCGTCAAGGATGTCGAGTAGACGCCCACCGCCCAGCCGCGCAGGCAATTCCGCTGGCGCGACCTGGCGTCTTCTCTGAGCGACAGATGATGGCTGGCACCAAAAGCAGGCGATAGTCGCACAAGGCGGCGACTTCCAGCGTTCCGGCGAGCGCGGATGCGGTGGCCCTGCCCGGAACCGGCGGCCTGAGCGGCCCGGCCGGGAATGTCGCAAGCCAACCGAGTTTCCCCTTCCACAGGTACGGCGTTCGGCCCCGGCGCATGATCACGCCAGCCGCCCGGATCGGCATGCCTGTCGTCGGTGACGGCAATGGCGTGCGTCCGCAGCGCCCCGGTGAACTGCCACTCTGTGCAGAAAAGCTAGGCGCGGTCCGCTGTTCCCGGCCGCAGGACGACGGGAACGCCCCGGCTGTGAGCAGAGGCGCCCGTAGACGGTCGGCGCGGCAGCGGATCCGCTTCCGGATGGCGTCCTGGACGACGAAACGCGGCGGAAGCAGGCCCTCGCAGCCAAGCGCGCGTACTTCCAGCAGCTGGCCTACCGCAGCTCTCGCGCTCGCGGGCGCAGTCACGACGGGGCCGCTGGAGGCTAAAGGAGCGCATCGACGAGGTTCAGTTTCCGGTGCGCCGCCTGCGCCCGTTCCTCCGCCGCGGAGGCCCCGTAGCGTTCGAGCATCTGGCGGCTGCGCCACCCGCGATCCGCATGATCGCCTCATCGCTCATACCCGCCAGCTTGCACCGGTGCGCCCACGTGTGTCGGAAGAGATGCGGGAACACCGGGCCGGTTCCTGCCTGCTCCGCACGGCGGTCGAGCATCGACCGGATGCCCCACTCGTTCAGCGCACCGTAGCGCCCGAGCCACGCCGCGACAGTGCGCCTGCCATAGGGATGGCGTATGCGGGAACGGAAGTAGCGCCGGAGCGCTTCCGCGGTCGCGGGGTTGAAGGGCACGTCACGCATGCGACGGCCCTTGCCCAGAACGCGGACGACATCGACGTCGAAATCGAAGCTGCCGCGCTCCTGCTCCGCAGGATTCGCCACCGTCAACAACGACAGTTCGCCGACCCGGTCCCCGCAGTCGATCAACACCAAAATGACCACCCGGTCCCGCAGTTCAGCAAACTCTTTACCTTTCGCGGCAACCAGTAGCTTCTTTAGCCCATTTTCGCGCAGAACCGTCGGCGAAATGTCCGAGACATTCGGCACCTCTATTTTGTAAAACGGGGAAAAATCGACGATATCTTCCACATCGTCGAGTCAGCGCCAGAACTGCAGCCGGTACTGCTTGGCGATGCAGCTGTGCGACAGCGACTCTCCGGTGCGGAAACTCGGCCGCCGATCTCAGGAGCCACCATCGGCATGTTCTCGTCGTCGAGGTAGTTGACCAGCATGGCCACACTGTCGAGGTAGGCGCGACCGTGGAGTCGGCGCGGTCGTCGGCCTCAGATGCGTTCTCCAGTCCGAGACAAGCTCCCGGATGCCATCGGGCTCCAGCACCTCCAGCGATGCCCCAACGGCGGTCATGAAAACAGGCCTACTCGAACTGTCCCTTGCTCTACCAGCGCCGCACTCGTCTCCAGCACTCCCGCGAGACCTCGGCTCAAGATCGTCTACACGAACGTTTCCGCAGGTCAGACCCTATATAAAGAGGGGGCAGAGTGGGCCGGGTCGGGCTCGAACCGACGGCCAAGGGATTATGAGTCCCCTGCTCTAACCAACTGAGCTACCGGCCCCTGGGTTCGCTTCCGCAGGTCGATCCCCCCAGTTCAGGTCAACTTAGCACAGGCCCGCACTGGGCCCGGGGCGTAGGCCGTTCGGGTCGAGACCCCTCGTCGAGGGCTCCGGTCGCCTAGATTGCTGGGGTCGGGTCCCGAGAGGAGACCGCCATGCCCATGCCGGTACGGGTTCCGCTCGCGCTTCTCGACGCGCTCGCCGCCGGGCTCGGGCTGGGCTATCTCGCGCGCGACTATCGCGACACTCTCGTCTCGCACGGGCCGGGGCTCTCGATAGCCGCGGTCGTCGGGATTGCGGTAATCGTGGCGGCCTACCGTGGATACCGTGCGGTTCGCAGCGCCAACACGCGCATGGAGGCGATAATCGCGGACGAGCTGTCCCGGCGTAAGCCGTCGCCGCGGCCGCGGGAGAATCCGCCGGAGACAACGGGGAATCATCCCTGAGCGGCATCGCCCAACTCGACGATGGCGGCGTGCAAAGCGGGGGCGAGTGCGTCGGCTAGACCGCCTGGCGGCACTGCCTCGCGCAGCAGGTGCAGCCAGGCGAAGACCGAACCGAGAAGCAGTGCGTGCACCACGGGGAGTTCGGGGCGACGGGTCAGCTCGCCGCGGGCGATCGCGCGGTCCAGAACTTCGGTGAGGTAGGCCTGTTCCCGCAGCAGGAACAGCTCGCCGTGGCGGGTTTCGGGCGCGGCGTGGAGGTCGGCGAGCAAACCGGGCAAGGCGTTTCGCACCTGGGGTCCGTCCAAAGCGGACTGAATGTCGGCGATTACGCCCGCCACGTCGCCGCGCAGAGTGCCGGTGTCGGGCGGTGCCGAGAGGGCGTCGTCGTGCACTACCGCTGCGAACACGAGTTCCGCCTTCGATTTCCAGCGTCGGTAGAGCGCCGCTTTGCCGACTCCGGCGCGTGCGGCGATCGCGTCGACCGTGCACCGCTGGTAGCCGACCTCCTGGAGAAGCTCGTTGACTGCGGTCCGCACCGCCGAGTCGATCCCCTGCTCTCTCGGCCGTCCACGTCGGCTGTGCGTCATGGCACATAGTTTACGAGACTGTCAGTTCCGTATATGTTCGGGGGCATGACCTGGGACAAGACTTCGACCCGCACGCTCGCCGTCGATCCGGCGGCGCTCTGGGACGTTCTCGCCGACGTCGAGAACTGGCCGCGCTGGGATCCGGATGTCGCGCGCGTCGAGCTGCGCGGGCCGGTCGCGGCGGGTTCGACCGGATTTCTCTATCCCAGCGGCGGAATCCGCGGCAGGGTGCACGCGAAGATCGCGCCGGACTTCACCTTCACGTCCTGGCTGCCCGGCCGCGAACTCGCGCTCCGCCAGCCCGTTCCGCTCGGGAAGATGGACCTCCGACTGAGCGTCGCGGCGGTCCCGGGCGGGGCCGAGCTGACCCAGCGCGTCGTCCTCGACACCCCGCTGCGGGCGGTCATGGTGCGGATCATCGGTGCCGGCATCGTGGCCAACTTCGGCCGGAAATGCGACGCGCTCACCCGGCTCGCCACCGCGAAAGCGAGCTGACCGTCCTCGCGGTCCCGGTCCGGACCGCGAGGACGGACCGGCCTAGTTCCGGTACCGGAACAGGATCCGGCCGCGGTCGAGGTCGTACGGGCTCAGCTCCACCAGGACCCGGTCGAACGGCACGATCTTGATGAAGTTCTTCCTGATCTTGCCGCTGATGTGGGCCAGCACGTGGTGCCCGTTCGCCAGCTCGACGGTGAACCGGGCGTCGCGCAGGCACTCGACCACGGTCCCCTCGACTTCGATCCCGCCCTTACCGGCCATGGCGCATCAACTCCACCGTGCTGTTCGCCCGCCGCGCGCCGATGCCTTCGAACAGCGCCGTCGCCGCTTCGTTGGCCTCGTTCACCTCGGCCGATGCCGTCATGCGGCCCGCTCGGTGGAAGACGTCGAGCGTGTGAAGCAACAACCCGCGCGCGATGCCGCGGCGTTGCCGATCCGCGCGGACGGCGATGAGCCCGATCCGGGGCAGGCGCGTCACCTGAACTACCCGGACCAGGCCCACATACTCGCCGTTCTCGACAGCCACGGCGTACTTCGACGCGTCCACGACGGTGTCGCCCGCCGGGCGAGGCAGCACCTCCGCTGGCATCTCAGTCCAGCCGACGCTCGCCTCGACTTCGGCGCGGATGACGCGGTCCAGCTCTCGCAACAAGCCTTCGTCAGCGGATCCGGCGGGCACGATCGCGACGCCTGACGGCACCGCCACCGGCCCGGTGACCTGCGGGTCTGTGGGCACGACGTACTCCCACTCGCGCCGCCGGACCGTCAGGCCGGCCCGTTGCCAGCCGTCCAGCAGTTCGCGGTCGGTTTCGTCGACCACGGTGTGGACGGGGTCCGGCAGCGCGGCCAGCATCTCGCGGGCGAGCTGGTCGAAGACGGAGCGATGCCAGGCGTCGACGCTGAGGAAGACCCGTCCGTCGGGGCGCGTGGTGGCTTCGCCGCGGCCGGCGAGCCTGCCCTCGTCCAGCGCCTGCCACAGTCCCGGTTCGACCCGGGTGATCCGCACAGCGGGTTCGCCAGCGGTGAAACGCAGAGTGTCCATGATGGTCACCTTTCGGAGTGCCTTTGCTCAAGGCGCTCCTGGCGACCCCTACGTCAGCCGCCCGACCGTGACGACACGGGGAGCACCCACATCGAAACAGCGTTCATGGGTCTCACCTCCTGGTGCCGAGTCACGGTCGGGACGAACCCTAGACGGCGCGCGAAACCCCCGTCCACCGATTTAATCCCGCTCAGCCGATCCGCAGCACCACCTTGCCGCGACCGTGCCCGGCGGCCACGTCGCGATGGGCGTTCGCGGCGTCGTCGAGCGAATACTCCGCCCGGACGGTCACCCGCAGCTCCCCTCGCGCGCACAGGTCGAGCAGCTCGCGGAGCCGCCGGGCGGACCGGTCGCTGTTGAGCCATTGCGCACCGAGTTCCGCCGCCAGTGGCGGCTCCACAATGGACCCGATGCGGTTGCGATCCGGCACGATTTCCGCCGCGGTGCGAAGGTTCCCGTGCCCGGCGGTGTCGAGAGCAAGGTCGATGCCGTCCGGAGCGGCCGCGCGGAGACGGTCGAGTTCGCCTTCTCCGTACACCACTGGTATGGCACCGAGCGTGCGGAGATATTCCTGGTTCTGTTCGCTGCCGGTCCCCACCACGCGCAAACCGCGGTGGCGCGCCAACTGGACCGCCATCGAGCCGACGCCACCGGCCGCGCCGTGGATCAGGATCGTCTCGCCGGACCGCGCGCCGAGCCGTTCCAATGCGGTGTGCGCGGTCTGCCCGGACGCGGACAACGCCCCGGCCGTCAGCCAATCGACGTTCTCGGGCTTAAGCGCTATTTGGCTGGCGGGCACGGCGACGTATTCGGCGTAGCAGCCCAGCGACCGGAACCCGGAAACCTGGTCCCCTGTCCCGAATCCGGTCACTCCAGCACCGACCTCGACGATCGTCCCGGCGAACTCGTTGCCCAGGATCTGCGGGAACTCGATGGTCGTGCCCGGCGGCGTCCAGCCGTCCCGGATCGCGACGTCGGTCGGCTGAACGCCCGCCGCCTCGACGCGCACCAGCACCTCCCCCGGGCCCGCGACCGGCGTCGGCAGCTGATGGGTGGTCAGAAGTTCGGCAGGTCCGAACTTGTCGATCGCGGCAGCGCGCATCACGATTCCGCGCGACTTTGCTTCTTTCTGATCTGCCAACACTTCTGCTCCGTACTCCTCGTTATCGCCGAACGCGAGCACTTCGTCGCGCTCCAATCGCCGCCGGCTGGGCGGCACCTAAAGTGGACTTCATCAAGCGGACTTGATGTCAAGCACGGAAAGAGCTGCGATGCCCCAGATCACAAGCGAGGTCGTCTGGCTGAAGCCGGGACAGATCGCCGAACGCGCCGGCGTGAGCGTCCCGACGCTGCACTATTACGAAAGCCGCGGGCTCATCGCGAGCAGGCGCACGAGCGGCAACCGGCGCGAGTACCGGCGCGACACGCTGCGCATGATCGCCTTCATCCGGACCGCGCAGCGGGTCGGGGTGTCGCTGGAAGAGATCAAGGACGCGCTCGCCGAGCTGCCGGACCAGCGCATCCCCACCAAACGCGACTGGGCGCGCATCTCCCGCCGCTGGCACGACCGCCTCACCGCGCGGATCGAGGAACTGACCGCGCTGCGCGACCGGTTCAGCGACTGCATCGGCTGCGGATGCCTGTCGCTGAAATCCTGCCCGTACTCGAATCCGGACGACGTTCTCGGGCAGAGCGGCGCTGGGGCGCGCCGGTTCCCCCATTAGCTACGCGTCTCCCCCACGGACAGAACCGGGCTGCGACGCGGCGGAGCGGCTTAACCGCCGAGCGCGGCCCGGAAGTACCGCCCGGTCGCGCCGTCGTGCTCGGCGAGGCCCTTCGGCGTGCCGGTGTAGAGCACCTGGCCGCCGTTCTCGCCCGCGCCGGGGCCGAGGTCGAGCACCCAGTCCGCCGCGGCGACCACGTGCAGCGAATGCTCGACCACGACGAGCGTCCGGCCCTCGTCGACGAGCCGGTCCAGCAGGGCCACCATCCGCGTGGTGTCGCTGGGATGCAGGCCCGCAGTGGGTTCGTCGACGAGCAGGTCGTCGCTGGTCGAGTCGAGCTGGCGGGCGAGTTTCAGCCGTTGCCGCTCGCCGCCGGAGAGAGTGTCGAGCGTGCGGCCGCTCGCCAGGTGCCCGAGCCCCAGCTCGCCGAGCAGCGCGGCCAGCCGGACCACGTCCGGATGCGGCACGTACCGCGCCAGCGCCGACACCGGGGTGCCCAGCACCTCGAGCACCGTCCGCCCTTCCAGCCGGGTTTTCAGTGCCTCGGGACGGAATCCGGTCGCGTCGCACTCCTCGCACGGCGTGTCGACGTCCTCCAAAAACGCCAGGTCAGTCCGCCGCACGCCGGTGCCGCGGCAGGCCGGGCAGCCGCCTTGCGAACGCGGGTTGAACAGCTTCGGCGACTCGCCGCTCGCCTCGGCGAACGCCCGCTGCACCGGATCGGCCAGGCCGAGCCAGGTACCGACCGTCGACCGCGACGTCGCGACGATCTGGCTCTGGTCGACCACCGTGAACCGCGGGTGCCGCTCGGCGAGTTCGCCCGCCAGCGTCGACTTCCCGGACCCCGCCACCCCGGTGATCACCGTCAGCACGCCCGTCGGCACGTCGACGTCGATACCGCGCAGCGTGTGCCGGTCCAGCCCGCGCAACGGCAGCCAGCCGGTGGGCTCCCGCAGCCTGTCCTTGAGCCGGACGCCCGTGCGCAGCGCTCGCGCGGTCGTCGTGTCCGCCTTCCGCAATTCCTCCGGCGAACCGTGGAACACCACGCGCCCGCCCGCTTCCCCGGCTCCCGGTCCCAGGTCGATCACATGGTCGGCGGCTGCCATCACCGCTTCGTGGTGATCCACTACCAGCACCGTATTGCCGTGATCACGCAGCCGCCGTAGTACATCAACCAAAGACGCGACGTCGGCCGGATGCAGCCCGTCGGTCGGTTCGTCCAGCACGTAGGTGAGGTCGGTGAGGCTCGATCCCAAGTGCCGCACCAGTTTCAGCCGCTGCGATTCGCCGCCGGACAGCGTCGGCGTCGCGCGGTAGCAGTGCAGGTGCCCGAGGCCGAGCGTGATCATCGATTCCAGCCGCAACCGCAGCGCCGCCACGAGCGGACGTGCCCACTCGTGGTCCAGTCCGGCGCAGAATTCGAGCAGTCCCGCCGCGTCGCGATATCCGAGGTCCACAATGGACACCCCGTTGACCCGGCTTTCCCGCGCGGCCGGGGCGAGCCTGCTGCCGCCGCAGTCCGGGCACGGCCGCTGCTCGGTCACCTCGGCCAGCGCCGCCCGCACCGCCGGCCCCATCTTGGCCTCGCGCTCCACGAGCAGCCGCCGGATCCGCGGCACCATCGACTGATACTGGGCGCTGGCCGGGAACCGCGGCAACGGATTCGGCGGCTTCTGCGTCGGCCCGTGCAGAAGGAACTGCACCAGTTCCTCAGGCCACTCCCGCAGCGGGATGTCGTTGTCGAAGAATCCCGAGTAGACATAGCGCTTCCAGATCCAGCTGCCGACCGCGAAACTGGGGAAGACCATCGCCCCGTCGTTGAGCGAACGGCTGCGGTCGATCATCCGCTCGCCGTCGATGTCGGTGACGGTGCCGAGCCCCGCGCACGCCGGGCACATGCCGGAAGGATCGTTGAAGGAGTACGCGGGCGAGTAACCCGCGGACGGTTCGCCCAGGCGGGAGAACAACATCCGCAGCATCGTCCACACCTCGGTGGCGGTGCCGACCGTCGACCGCGAATTCGTCCCGAGCGGCCGCTGGTCCACCACGACGACGGTGGTCAGGCCGCTGAGCGAACTGGCCTCCGGAGCCGGATCGTGCGGCAGTTTCGTGCGGACGAACGCGGGCATCGTCGAATACAGCTGCCGCCGCGATTCGGCCGCGAGCGTCGCGAACGCCAGCGAGGATTTGCCGGACCCCGACACGCCGGTGACCGCGACCAGCTGGTGCTTCGGGATGTCCACGTCCACGTCGGCCAGGTTGTGAGTGCGCACACCGCGGAGGCTGATCATGTTCGACGGCATGTCTCGCAGCCTACGTGCCGGTTGGGGGTTCGGCGGGCGGAGCGGGGTCGGGTGGGCCAGGTTCGCAGTGACGCGCCTCTCATGAGCCTGGCTCGATCGGGCTTCCCTGGGTCGGGTTGAACCGGATTCCTGGCCGGGCGGGTTTCGGAGAGCCGGAGCGGATCGCGACCTTCGGGAGAAGTCTTCGGCGCACCGGTGAATCCGGCCTCGGCTTTCCTCGACCTGGGCCGCTCCCGGCTCTCCCTCGGGGCCGTCGCGCCCGCAAGTTTGGACTTGCTGGTCCATTTTTCCGGGAGCACCCTGGCCGGGTCAGGCGGGCGCCGTCCCGCACGCGTTTTCGGGAACGGAGCGAGGCCCCCGATGTCTCTTGACCAGTATTACCTGCTCGGCCGGTCCGGATTGCGGGTCAGCAGGCTCGCGCTCGGCACGATGAACTTCGGCGTCGACGGGTTCCACGCCGCCTACGGGAAGACCGAGGACGAGGCGCGGCCGATCTTCCGCAAGTACGTCGAGGAAGGCGGCAATTTCATCGACACCGCGGATTTCTACACGGCGGGCGAGAGCGAGCGGCTGCTCGGCAAGTTCCTCGCCGAGACGGGTGTCCGGGACCGGCTCGTGCTGACATCGAAGTTCACCAACAGCGTCGACCCGGGCGATCCGAACGCGGGCGGCAACGGGCGCAAGCACATGATCCGGTCGGTGGAGGCGTCGCTGCGCCGGCTGGGCACCGATTATCTCGACCTGTTCCTGCTGCACACGTGGGACCGGATCACGCCGGTCGAGGAGGTGCTGCGCACGTTCGACGACCTGGTGCGGTCGGGGAAGATCCGGTACGCCGGGCTGTCCGACGTGCCCGCCTGGTACGCGAGCCGCGCCCAGACGCTCGCCGACGCGCATTCGCTGCCGCCGATGATCAGCCTGCAGCTGCCGTATTCGCTGATCGAGCGGACGATCGAAACCGAGCACGTCCCGGCGGGTCAGGAACTGGGCCTGGGAATCACCGCGTGGAGCCCGCTCGGCGGCGGGTTCCTGAGCGGCAAATACCGCAGCTCGTCGGCCGGGCTGAGCGGCGAGGGCCGGTTGACCGGCGAGGGCGCCGCCGGGGCCGGGACCTGGACCGCGCGGCAGTGGGAGCTGCTCAAGACGCTCGAGACGGTCGCCGACGAGCTCAACGTGACGATGGCACAGGTCGCGATCAACTGGGTGGCGACGCAACCGGGCGTCGCGTCGGCGATCGTCGGGGCGAGCAGCGCGGAGCAACTGGACGCGACGATGCACGCGCTCGACTTCACCCTGCCCGCCGATCTGCGCGACGCCCTGGACCGCGCGAGCGAAGTGCCGCCCGCCGGGCCGTACCGGATGTTCACGCCGGACTACCAGTCGTGGCTGATCAACCCCGGCCTGAAGGTGGGCGACAAACCGGAGGGTTACCGGCCAGTGGTGCGGAACTGGGTGCCAGCGCAGCCGTGAACCGCGCGGATTCCGCGCGCTGCTGAAAAAATAATTTCCCCCGCCCTTTTCAAGATATAGCGCACCCCGGGGCTTGCCGCAAGCCCCGGGGGATGCCGCAGAATCGCTGCTCGACCATGGAAATTCGGGCTGTCGGGGGCGCTGTGCAGGATTGTCGCGGGGCTATTCGGGATTCGGGGCGTGCGGGAATGCGGTGCCGCCAGCGAGATGGTCGCCGTGCCGCAGCTAGGCCGCCTCCGGGTCCGGTTCCGCACCGCCCGCCTCCGGACGCGCCCGCTCGCCTGCGCGCCGGACTCGGCCCTCGACGCCGGAATCCGCGCCTGCCCGAGGACTCGACGCGGTCCGCCGGAGCCTGCCCCGCCACGTTGCGGCTCGTTGCGGCTCGTTGCGGCTCGGCTCGTTGCGGCTCGGCTCGGCTCGGCTCGGCTCGTTGCGGCTCGGCTCGTTGCGGCTCGGCTCGGCTCGGCTCGGCTCGGCTCGGCTCGGCTCGGCTCGGCTCGGCTCGGCTCGGCTCGGCTCGGCTCGGCTCGGCTCGGACGAGCGTGCCACGCAACCCGCCGACCCACACAACCCGCCGACCGCGAACGACTCCCGGCAAGAGAAAAAACCGCAAGAAAACGCCAGTCCGCCCCACCACTTGACAACGGGTGGACAATAAAAAATCGACGCGTCTTCACCAGGCAATCAGAAGTTCGCGCCGAATCTGTTTTCAGAATAACAGCAGCGAGGGGCACGTGTCAACTCAGGGGTACGAAGAAGAACTGCGGTCCGAACAGGACTACGTCGCCGGGCTGTACCGGCGGCTCGACGGCGAGCGCGCGCGGGCCAAGGAGCGCTACACCGCTGCCCTCAAGCGAAACGACGAGACGCCGGGCGAGCGGGACGTCGAGGTGCGCGCGCTCGCTCGCGAAACGCGGCGGCTGTCGGTCGCGGACTCCGGGTTGTGTTTCGGGCGGCTCGACTCGCTCGAAGGCGAGCATTCCTACATCGGCCGGATCGGGCTTTTCGACGAGGACGACGAGTACAAACCCGTCCTTCTCGACTGGCGCGCGCCGGCGTCGAGCGCGTTTTACACCGCTACCGCGGCCACGCCCGAGAACATGCGGCGACGGCGGCAGTTCCACACCCGCGGGCGGCAGATCGCCTCCTTCACCGACGAGGTCTTCGGGCGGCCGGGCAGCGGCGAGGAGAACGACGCCGACGCCGCGCTGCTCGCCGCGGTCAACGCGCCGCGCGGGGAGGGGATGCGGGACATCGTCGCGACGATCCAGGCCGAGCAGGACCGCATCATCCGGCTCGACCACCCGGGCGTCCTGGTCATTGAGGGAGGGCCAGGAACCGGGAAAACCGTCGTGGCGCTCCACCGCGTCGCGTATCTGCTCTACACGCAGCGCGAGCGGATGGAGCGCCACGGCGTCCTCGTCCTCGGGCCGAATCCGTCGTTCCTGAACCACATCGGCCGGGTGCTGCCGTCGCTCGGCGAGTCCGACGTGGTCTTCACCACCCCGGGCGGGCTGCTGCCGGGGCTGCGGGCGCACGCCGAAGACGAGCCGGAAATCGCGCGGTTCAAGGGATCTCTGCGGATGCTCGACGTCCTCGCCGCGGCGGTCGCGGACCGGCAGGAGCTGCCCGCGGAACCGATCTCGATCGAGCTCCGCGACACCACGGTCCGGATCGACGCGGCGACCGCCGAGTGGGCGCGGGACGAGGCGAGGCAGAGCGGGCGGCCGCACAACGAGGCGCGGGCGGTGTTCGTCGAGATCGTCACGTACGTGCTCACCGAACGCGCCATGAGCCGCATCGGACGCGGCTGGCTCACTCGCGACGACAAGGAGGAATGGGAAGATCTCCGCTCGACGCTGGTCGGCGAACTTCTCGCCAGCACCGCGTTCGTCAAGGCCATCGACCGCCTCTGGCCGGTGCTGACCCCGGAAAGCCTGCTGACCACGCTGTATTCCTCCCCCGCGCGGCTCAACGCGGCCGGAGCCAGCCAGGCGCTGCTGCGCGAGCCAGGCAGCGAGTGGACGGTCTCGGACATCCCGCTCCTGGACGAGCTGATCGACCTCCTGGGCAAGGTGCCGGACCGGGCGAAGCAGCGGGAGGACCAGGCCGACCGCGAGGCGGAGGCCGAGTACGCGGCCGGCGTGCTCGACATCATGCGGCTCGACCGCGAGGAGATGGACGAGGACATCGGCCTGTCCGCCGAACACCTGCTCTACGACACCGACCTGGCGGAACGCTTCGTCGAGACCGACACCCGCGACCTCGCCGAACGCGCCGCCGCGGACCGGGACTGGACGTACCGGCACGTCGTGGTCGACGAGGCCCAGGAACTGTCCGAAATGGACTGGCGGGTGCTGATGCGGCGGTGCCCGAGCCGGTCGTTCACCGTGGTCGGCGACCTCGCGCAACGGCGGTCGGCGGCGGGTGCGACGGACTGGGGCACGATGCTGGATCCGTACGTTCCGGGCCGGTGGGCCTACCGTTCGCTCACCGTCAACTACCGCACCCCAGCGGAAATCATGGCGGTCGCGGCGGCGGTGCTGGCCGAGTTCGCGCCGGGCGTCGAGCCGCCGGAATCGGTGCGCGCGTGCGGGGTCCGGCCGTGGTCGCGGAAGGTCGCCGACGACGAATTGCCCGCCGCGGTCGAGGAATTCGTCCGGGAAGAAGCGGGCCGGGAAGGGACCAGCGTCGTGATCGGGCCGCCGGATGTGCCCGGTGCGGTGCCAGCGTCGGAGACGAAGGGCCTGGAGTTCGACGCCGTGCTTCTGGTGGACCCGGACCGGATTCTCGCGGAAGGCCCGCGCGGCGAAGCCGAGTTGTACGTCGCGTTGACGCGGGCGACGCAACGGCTCGGCGTGTTGCACCGCGGCGCGTTGCCGTCGGTGCTGAACGGGTTGGAGGAACGGGTCTAGCCGGTCAGGAGCGCAGCTCCGGCGCGAGGACGCTGCTGCGCTTCAACGCCTTGAGCACCACCCCGGTATGCACCGAATCCGCCTGCCGGGACCATCCCGAACTGCCGACGAACTCGTGCAACGCGGCGATGTCGGGCAAGGTCACGTCAGCGAGCAGCTGATACTCGCCCGTCATCGCCGCCGCGTACCGCACGTGCGGCGAGGCCAGCAGTGCCCGCCCGAGGTCGTCGACGTGGTGCGGGCGGCAGCGGATCCACAGCAGGGCCTCGACCGGAAGCCCGAGCACGGCCGGCTCCACCACGGCTCGGATGAACACCTTTTCCTCCCGCCGCAACGCTTCCAGCCGGCGACGGACGGTCGATTCCGAGATTCCGGCGGCGCGCGCGAGTTCCTCGTGGGTCCGTCGGCCGTCTTCGCGCAGCGCGCGCACGATGGCGCGTTCGTCGCTGCTGAAGGCGACGCCGTCGGGCTGCCGGGGTTGCGGAGTCGCTTGCGGGAGCGATGAGAGCGCCTCCGTCTCGGCCGGGCTGAGCAGGCCGGGCTGCCATTCGTGGATGGTGCGGTAGTAGCGCGTGACGGTATCTGCCGTCAGATCGTGCAGACCGGGGATTGCCGCCATTTCGTCGAACATGAAGGTCTGCAGGCGGTTGCGGTCGCAGAAGACCTCGGCGACCAGTTCGCCCTGCCCGGTGATCAGGTAGCAGAAGCTCGTCTCCGGCCGTCCCGCGAGCGCGGTGCCCGCGGGACGGCCGAGCCCGGCCTGGCAGCGGCCGCGCAGCAGCAGCGGCACCCCGTGCGGAGAAACGGCGACAACCGTCACGACGCCGGTGTGCAGCAGGTGTGTTCCGCGACGGGCCACTGTGCGCTCGGGCGCGTCCAGCACCTCGGCGATCCGCCGCCAGGAAGCGCGGCCGTCAACCTGCAGCGCACCGACGATCCGGCGGTCGAGAGGGTCCAGACGTGCGGTCATCAGCCAATACTGTGGCTGATTCCGCCATTTGTCGAGCGAGCCTTGTCTGACCTCAGCACCGCGCGCGATGCTGACGTCGCGAACGGACACCAGCGAAAGGGAGGCCAGTGAGCGCCGAGGAGATCTGCTACTTGCCCGCCCGCGAACTGGCCCGGCGGCTGCGCACGCGCGAGCTGTCCGCCCGTGAGGTGCTGCGCGCCCATCTGGATCGGATCGAGCTGGTCAACCCCCAGATCAACGCCATCGTCACCCTCACCGCCGAGCGCGCGCTGAGCGAGGCCGCGGCCGCCGACGAACGACTCGCGCACGGCGAGGAAATCGGTCCGCTGCACGGGATTCCGGTGGCGCACAAGGACACGCACGACGTCGCCGGAGTCCGCACCACCTACGGCTCCCCCATTTTCGCCGACCACGTGCCCGACAGCGACACCCTCGTCGTCGAGCGGATCCGGAACGCGGGTGCGATCACGCTCGGCAAGACGAACGTGCCGGAGTTCGGGGCCGGTTCGCACACAATGAACCCGGTTTTCGGAGCCACGCGCAACCCGTACCGGCGGGAGCTGTCCGCTGGCGGCAGCAGCGGGGGCGCGGCGGCAGCGCTGGCCGCGGGCCTGCAACCGCTCGCCGAGGGCAGCGACATGGGCGGTTCGCTGCGCAATCCGGCGTCGTTCTGCAACGTCGTCGGCCTGCGTCCGTCGCCCGGCCGCGTGCCGACCTGGCCCGCGACGATGCCGTGGGAGGCGCTGGGCGTGCAGGGGCCGATGGGCCGGACGGTCGCCGACGTCGCGCTGCTTCTGTCTGTCATCGCCGGGCACGACGAACGCAACCCGATCTCGCTCGACCAGCCCGCCGCGCCCTTCGCCGGGCCCCTCGACGCCGACCTCTCCGGCCTGCGCGTGGCGTGGTCGCCGGACCTCGGCGGTCTGCCGGTCGATCCGGCGGTCAACGCCGTGCTGGAACCGGCGGTGAAGGTGTTCGCCGACCTCGGCTGCCGCGTCGAACCGGCCTGCCCGGATCTCACCGTGGCCGACGACGTGTTCCGCACCCTGCGCGGATGGCTGTTCCACGCCGGGCTCGGCGATCTGCTCGAAGAACATCCGGACAAGGTGAAGCGGACGCTCGCGGGAAACATCGCTTTCGGCGCAACGCTTTCCGGTGCCGACATCGCGCGGGCGCAGACTCGGCAGCTTCAGCTGATCAGCGGGATGCGGGAGTTCTTCACGGAGTACGACCTGCTGCTCGCGCCGGTGAGCCAGCTGCCGCCGTTCCCGGTGGAGTGGGAATATCCGGAAACCGTTGCCGGGCAGCCGATGCACGACTACCTGGAGTGGATGCGCTCGGCGTACTCGATCTCGGCGACCGGCTGCCCGGCGCTGTCGGTGCCCGCCGGGTTCACCGGGGACGGACGTCCGGTGGGATTGCAGATCATCGCGCCGGTGCGGGGAGAGCTGGGGTTGCTCCGGGCCGGGCATGCTTTCGAGCAGGCGACCCGGCATGGGGAGCGGCGGCCGGTTTTCTGACGGTCGGCGGTGGCTCCGGTCGGGTTGGCCGAGATCCGTGAGCAAGGGGTTGGCGCTCGGTCGAGCACCTCATTTGTGGGTGGCCGCAGGGCGCTGACCTCGGCCTGGGAAGCCGCAGAGCAGCGCACCGCTGCGGAGCGCGCTAGGACTTCTCCGCGCCGCGCACACCTTCAAGCAAGCGACCGGGACCCTGCGGCCCGTCCCCCGACTCGCCGCCCGCGCGGAACTCCGTCGCGAAATCAGCCGCGCCGAGCACCGCGCTCGCGCGGGCGGTGATCCGGTCCACGTCCACCCGCTCCGCGGCGGGCAGCGGAGCCCCGACCCCAGCCCGGGCGGCCGCGGCAGCGCCCAGCAGGCGCGCGGCCTCGCGGGCGGCACCGGCCAGGGCGTGGGCGCCCGCCAAACCTTCCAGTGCCAACGCGATCGCTCGCGGGTCTCCCGTCCGCTGAGCGATTTCGTACCCTTCCTGCTGCCGTAGCAGCGCGGTCTCCGGATCATCGCGCAGTTCGGCGACAAAACCGAGTTCCGCGAGGATCAACGTATTCCCCGGTTCGAAATCGACCTGCCGGTTCCATGCGAGCAGTTTCCGCAAATGCTTCTCGGCGAGATCGAGGTCGCCTTCGCGCCGGGCACCGAGAGCCAGCCCGGTCAGTGCGTACATTTCCCCGGGGGTGAAGCCGTGTTCCGCAGCGACCTCACGGGCTCGGTGATGCAGTTCGCGGGCGGCGGCATAATCCTTGCGCAGCAAGGCGACCCGGCCCAGCCACGACAGCTGGTACGACGCTTCCGGCCACAACCCCAGCTCCTCGGCGATCCGCAGCCCTTCGGCATAGCCAGCCTCGGATCGAGCGTAATCCCCGGAAAGCGTCCCTAACGTGCCCTGCGCGAAAATCGCCTGCAGCTGGCCCCATTGGTCGCCGATTTCAGCGAACAGGTCCGCGCAGCGATCGGCGTGCCGTCTCGCTCCGGCGATATCGCCTCTCGCCAGTGCTTGGCTCGCCCGGTCGCCGCTGGCCGCGGCGATTCCCCATTGGTCGCCGGAGGCTTCGAAGGCGGCGAGGGCGTCCAGGGTCAGCGGTTCGGCTCCGGGCAGATCGGCCACTGTGGACAGTGCGTAGCCGATGAACCACTTGGCCCGGGCGCTCAGCGGGAGTTCGGCCACGGGACGCCAGTCGGGGCGTTCGCTGGCGAGGATGCCGAGCGCGGTGAGCGTCGCCTGTGCTTCCGTGCGCAGGTCCGGGTCGCCGCCTGGCAGGGTGAGCGCCACGCGCAGGGAGCGCATCGCTTCGGCCATCCGGCCGCGCAGGAATCGGTACCAGGCCAGGCGGTTCGCCAACCGCAGCGCGTCGTCGGCGCTTCCCCATCCGGCCAGGTTTTCCGCCGCGGCACGGAGATTGGGCAGGTCCGCGTCGAGCCGGTGCAGCCAGCGCCGCTGGTCCCGGCCGCGGAGACCGGCGTCCGCCGCACCGGCGAGCTGGACGTAGTACTCGGCGTGCCGACGTCGCGTCTTGTCGAGGTCGCCCGCTTCGCGCAGCCGCTCCAAGCCGTAAACCGCCACCGATTCGAGCAGCCGGTAGCGCGGCACGCCGGTGTTCACGGGCACGACCAGCGAGCGGTCGACGAGCTTCGCCAGCAGACCCAGCACTTCGCCTTCTTCGACGCCGTCGCCCGCGCAGACCGCCTCGGCCGCGTCCAGTGCGCAATCCTCGGTGTGCACTGACAAACGTTGCAGCACAAGGCGTTCCGGCTCGCTCAGAAGTTCCCAGCTCCAGTCGATCATCGCGCGCAGGGTCTGCTGCCGGGCGGGCACGCCGCGGCGAGTGGTGTCCAGCAGGCGGAACCGATCGTCCAGACGGCGCAGCAGCTCCGGTACGCCCAGGGTGCGCACGCGAGTCGCGGCGAGTTCGAGGGCCAGCGGCAAGCCGTCCAGTTTCCGGCAAATCTCGGTGACCGCAGCGGCATCCGCACTGTCCACAGTGTACCCGGTGTCCGCGGCGCGGGCAGTGAACAGCCGCGCGGCGCTGTCGTGGTCCAGCGGCGGCACGGGGAACTGGGTTTCCCCGGCGAGCCCGAGCTGTTCGCGGCTGGTGGCGAGGATCCGCAGTCCGGGCGCGGCGGCCAGCAGCCGTGCGGCGGTCGCGGCGACCGGCTCGATCAGCTGCTCGCAATTGTCCAGCACGATCAGGGTTTCCTTGCCGCGCAAGGATTCGGCCAGCCGCTCGGCCGGATCCGCCTGGGCGGGCGCCGCGGCGTCGCGAATCCCCAGCGTGGCGGCGATCGCCTCCACTACCCACTCGACCGGCGGGCACTGGCTCAGGGCGCACTCGTGCCGGTCCATGCCGGTCAGCTCCACCAGCCACGCGCCCGCGGCGAAGTCGCCGCCGAGCCGGTGCGCGGTCTCCAGGGCGAGCCGGGTTTTGCCGACGCCGCCGGGTCCGGTGAGCGTCACCAGCCGGGATTCGCGGACGAGCGTGCCGACGGCCTGGACAGCGGCGGTCCGGCCGACCAGTTCGGTGAGCGGCACCGGAAGCCGCGGGACGACGGTGATCAGAGCCGGGTCGTGCGCCAGGATCGACCGGTGCAGCGCGGTCAGCTCGGGGCCGGGATCGAGGCCTAGCTCGTCGGCGAGACGGCGGCGGAGTTCGTCGTAGGAGGCCAGCGCTTCGCTTTGCCGTCCGGCCGCGTACAGCGCACGCACCTGGAGCGCGCGCAGCCGTTCCCGCAACGGATGCTGCCGGACGAGGTCGGCGAGTTCCGCGGTCAGCGCGGCATGTTCGCCCAACGCGAGCCGCGCGTCGGCGAGGTTTTCTTGCGCGGCAAGGCGATCCTCTTCGAGCCGTTGGATCACCGGCTGCGCGAAGGCTTCGTCGGCGAACTCGGCGAGCGTCGGGCCCCGCCACAACGCCAGCGCTTCGGTGAGCAACGCGACCTTGGACTGCGGGTCCTCCGCCGTGCTCGCCGCTGTGGTCAACGCGCGGAAGCGTCCGACGTCCACCGCCTCCGGTTCGACCCGCAGGACATAACCGGGAGCTTGGTGCACCAGCGCGCCGCCGGAACCCGGTTCGGCCCGTTCGAGTGCGCGGCGCAGCTGCGAGACCTTCGTCTGCAGGGTGTTGACCGGGTTGCCGGGCAGCTGGTCGCCCCACAGGTCGTCGGCGAGCCGGTCCGCCGACGCCGGACGGCCTTCGTGCACGAGCAGGACCGCGAGCAGGGTCCGGACCTTCGCCTCGGGCACCCGCACCGGCCGTCCGTCGTCGCTGTTCACGGCCAGGGGCCCCAGGATGCCGAATCGCACGAATCCACCGTAACCGCACCCGTGCGCGGACCCGCAGCGAACCGTGCGCGGCGCTGGGCACCGTGGTCGGCAGATCAACGAACTGGAGGGACGACATGTCCGGGAATACGGCCGCGGTGACCGTGCTGGGGCTCGGTGCGATGGGCAGTGCGCTGGCGGGCGCGCTGCTGGACGCGGGAGCGCCGCTGACGGTCTGGAACCGCTCGTCGGACAAGACGAAACCGCTGGTGACGCGGGGTGCGGTGGCGGCGGAGTCGGCCGCCGGGGCGGTCGCGGCGAGCGAACTGGTGATCGTCTGCCTGCTGGACGACGCTTCGGTGCGCGAGGTGCTCGGCACTACCTCGCTGGCGGGCCGGACGGTGGTGAATTTGACCAACGGAACCCCTCGGCAGGCCCGTGAGCTGGCCGAATGGGTCTCGGAACGAGGCGGGACGTTCCTCGACGGCGGCATCATGGCCGTCCCGCCGATGATCGGGCAGCCCGGCGCGTTCGTGTTCTACAGCGGACCCAAGGACGTGTTCGAGACGCACCGCGCGACGTTCGACGCGTTCGGCGGCAGCAACTACGTCGGCGAGGATCCGGGGCTGGCCGCACTGCACGACCTCGCGCTGCTCTCGGGGATGTACGGGCTGTTCACCGGCGTCTTGCAGGCCTACGCACTGATCCACAGCGAGGGGCTGTCCGCGGTCGAATTCGCGCCGCTGCTGAGCGGGTGGCTGACCGCGATGGGCAGCTTCGCCGACCACGCGGCCGTCGAGGTCGACAGCGGCGACTACACCCAGGGCGTCGTGTCGAACCTCGGGATGCAAGCGGCCGCGTTCGACAACCTGCCCGCCGCCGCGGCCGACCAAGGGGTCAGCAGCGAACTGCTCGCGCCGCTGCACCGGCTGCTCGTGCGCCGCGCCGCCGACGGGCACGGCGCGGAAAACCTCACGAGCGTCATCGAACTGCTGAAGAAATAAGGAGAATTACCGTGAACGTGACGATGATCGGCCTCGGCCCAATGGGGCAGGCCATGGTGCGGGCCTACCTGGCGGCGGGCCACGAGGTGACGGTGTGGAACCGCACCGCGAGCCGGGCCGATGGGCTGGTGGCCGAGGGCGCGAAGCGTGCGGCGACCGTCTCCGAGGCGCTGGCCGCGAACGAACTGGTGCTCCTGAGCCTTACTGATTATCAGGCGATGTACGACATTCTCGCGCCGACCGAGGACGCGCTGCGCGGCAAGATCGTGGTCAACCTCAGCTCGGACACGCCGGAGCGGACCCGGGTGGCCGCGGAATGGCTGGCCGCGCGCGGCGCGGAGATGATCGCCGGCGGGATCATGGTGCCCGCGCCGGTCGTCGGCACCGAGGGTTCGTTCGTGTTCTACAGCGGCGCGCAGCCGACCTTCGAACGGATCAAACCGGCCCTGCGCGTAATCGGGCGGCCGGACTACCGGGGTGCGGACCCGGGTCTGGCGCAGCTGTACTACCAGTCGTTGCTGGACCTGTTCCTCACCACGCTCTCGGCGTTCCTGCACTCCGCCGCGCTCGTCGGCACAGCTGGGGTGCCCGCCGCGACGCTGGTGCCGTATGCGACGGAATTGCTGACGCTGGTGCAGACGTCCCTGGACGAGGCGGCGAAGAACGCCGACAGCGGTGTCCATCCGGGCGACCAGGCGAACGCTCGGATGATGGGCGCGACGGCTGACCACATCCTCGCTGCGAGCCGCGACGCGGGGATCGATGTGGCTCTGCCCGCCGCGGTGAAGGAGCACTACGACCGGGCTGTCGCCGCTGGGCATGGGCGGGACAGCTGGACCAGTCTGGTTGAGGTGATTCGCAGCAGGGCGTGAGCGTTGGGGGAAGCGCGGGCGGGGTCTTTCGCCGCGCTTCCCCTCTCCGGCCGCACTGGGTGTTTCACTGTTGCCGGGGCGCGGTTGGCGGTCGCCGCGGCGGGTATTGCGGACCGGGCGGGCGTTGAGGCGGCGGATACTGGCCGGCGGGAGGGCCCACGTGGTAACCGGTCCGCAGCTGCCGAGCGCGCAACCAGTTTCTCAGCGGGACGATGATGGCCAGCCCGGCACCGAGCACCACCACGGAGAGAACGGCGATGATGATGATCGCCCACCAGAATATGTCCACGTCCCCCGCTTCCGTTTCGCCTGGACTGGCCTGCACGGCTCGCCCGTCGGTTTCCCTGAGGATGCCAGGAAGGACGCCTTGCCGCTCGCATCGGGAGCGGCCGCACTCGTCTTCCTCCGCGACGCGCCCGGGCGACGGTCATTCCCCAAGAAGACGATCATCCTTATGGGAACCGTAGAACTCAGCTTGCCGGAGCATGAGCTCGCGCATCGAAGTGTCTCTCGACGCGCCGTAAACAGTGCCGGGGAAGTCCAAGATGCGCTGGAGTTCCCACAGCTCGTCGTGCCGGTCCGGGGAGAAGAGTTCGGCCGGGTCCCCCGCGGCGATCCAGCCGATGGGCAGCACCGCGCCGGGTTCGAGGCGGGAATTGACGTGCAGCACGCTGTTGATCCGCAACTCCGCTCCGGCGCCGGCGACCGAGCCCGGGAACAGGGAGGCCCCGGTCGCCACGAACACCTCGTTCTCGACGACGGCGCCGTTGACATGGGCGTGCGGGCCGATCAGGACCGCGTCCCCGAGTGTCGCGGGATGCGCGGCCCGGCCCCGGACCAGTGCGTTTTCCATGATCACGACGTCCGAGCCGGTGCGGATCTCGCCGTCTTCCGCGGTGAGCACCGCGCCGTGCAGAATCCGGGCCCGTTCGCCGAGAACGACCGCGCCGCACAGCACCGCGGACGGCGCGACATACGCCGATTCAGGGACTACCGGCTTCTGCCCTCGATGTTCGATCAGCATCCGCCCACGCTAGCCCGCCGCGACCGGCCCTACCGCGTCGCGCCGGGCAGACCGGGCAGCAGCTTGTCGAGCGTGATCGGCAAGTCCCGCACCCGCACCCCGGTCGCGTGGTGGACCGCGTTGGCCACCGCCGCCGCGGTGCCGACGATGCCGATTTCGCCGATTCCCTTGCTGCCCATGGGGTTGAGGTGCGGATCGGTTTCGTCGAGCCAGTCCGCGCGCAGGTCTTCGACGTCGGCGTTGGTCGCGATGTGGTACTCGGCGAGGTCGTGGTTGACGACGTGGCCGAACCGCGGGTCGAGGACGCTGTTCTCGTGCAACGCCATCGACAGGCCCATGGTCATGCCGCCGAGCAGCTGCGAGCGCGCGGTGACCGGGTTGACGATCCGGCCGACCGCGAACGTGCCGTGCAGCCGCGACACCCTGACCTCGCCAGTGTCGGCGTCGACTCGCACCTCGGCGAACTGCGCGCCGAACCCGTACATCGCGTAGTTCTTCTCTGCCGGGTTTTCCGGGGTTTCCGCCTGCGCCTCATCGCCGTCGCCGGGGTCGGAGCCGTACTTCTCCCGGAACGCCCGCGCGGCCGCGACCACCGCCGAGCCCCACGACGCGGTTCCAGTCGAGCCGCCCGCGACCGTGGCTTTCGGGAAGGTGGTGTCGCCGATCCGAACCTCGACGGAATCGACGGGTACGTCCAGGGCGTCCGCCGCGATCTGCGGCAGGATGGTCCACGCGCCGGTTCCCAGGTCGGCCGCGCCGATTTCGACGGCGTAGCGGCCTTTTTCGAACCGGACGGTCGCGCTCGACCCGGTCATCCGTTTCGCCGGGTACACCGAGGCCGCGACGCCGCTGCCGACCAGCCACGGCCCGTCGCGGCGGACGCCTGGTCGCCGGTCGCGTTCGTTCCAGCCGAAGCGTTCGGCTCCGGTGCGCAGGCATTCGACCAGGTTCCGGCTGGAGAACGGGAGACCCGTTTCGGGGTCCCGCTCCGGTTCGTTGCGAACCCGCAGGTCGACCGGATCGACGCCGAGCGCCTCGGCGAGCTCGTCCATCGCCACTTCCGGGCCGAACATCCCCGGGCACTCCCCCGGCGCGCGCATCCACGACGGCACCGGGACGTCGAGCTTCGCGAGCCGGTGGCTGGTGGCCCGGTTCCGCGCGGCGTACATCATCCGCGCGGGCGTGGCGGTCTGTTCGGCGAACTCCTTGATCCGCGAGGTCTGCTCGAAAACCTCCATCCGAAGCGACTCCAGCTGTCCGTCGCGGTCGGCGCCGAGGCGGATCCGCTGGATCGTCGGCGTGCGGTATCCGGCCAGGCTGAACATCTGCTGCCGGGTCAGCGCGAGCTTCACCGGACGGCCCGGCACGGTCCGGGCGGCCAGCGCGGCGAGCACGACGTTGGCGTGCGGCATGCCTTTCGAGCCGAACCCCCCGCCGAGGTACGGGCAGATCACCCGGACCCGGTCGGCGGGAAGGCCGAACACCTTCGCCACGGTGGACCGCACCGAGTGCACGCTCTGGGTGGAATCCCACAGCGTCAGCACGTCCCCGTCCCACAAGGCCGTTGTTGTGTGCGGCTCGAGCGGGTTGTTGTGGTACATCGCCGTGGTGTAGGTCTGCTCCACTGTCACGGCGGACGTGGCTTCGAGGTCGCCTTCGCTCGTGTCGGTCGCGAAACTGGGGTTTACCTTGTCCGGCCGGTAAAGTTCGGGATCGTCGGCGGTGAGCCGGGCGTTGAAAGAATCCGTCTCGTACTGCACGTCGACGAGTTCCGCCGCGTGCCGTGCGGTCTCGGACGTCTCGGCCAGGACGAGCCCGATCACCCGGCCGCGAAACGGGATTTCGCAGTCCTGCAGCACCGCTAGCTCGGCGTCGTCGGTGTTGGCGAGCCGTTCGGCGGTGAAGGGGGTGATCAAGCTCTGGACGCCGTCGAGGGCTTCGGCTTCGACGGTGCTCATCCGCAGACAACGGCCGCGAGCGATGGTCGACTGAATCGGGTAGCAGTAAAGCGGTGCTGCGACGGGGTGTTCGTAGGCGTACGGCGCGGTCCCGGTGACTTTCGCCGGGCCGTCGCGGCGGGTGAGCCCGCGTCCGATCGCTCGCGGTTCCAGCAATCCGGTCATCGGTCGCGCTCCTCGGTCAGGTCGCGCAGCACCGCCGCCAGGGTGCGCGCGGCGAGCGGGATCTTGAACGCGTTCCCGCCGTCGAGACCGTCCAACGCCTTGGCGTCCGCGAGTTCGGCGTCGGCGGCCGCGCGGAAGACGTCGTCGCTGGGCCGTGCGCCGCGAAGGATCTGCTCGGCACGCTCAGCGCGCCACGGTTTGTGCGCCACTCCGCCGAAAGCGACCCGGACTTCCTCGATAATATCGTCCGAAATGGACAGTCCAATCGCGACTGAGACGAGTGCGAAGGCGTAGGAGGCCCGATCGCGCACCTTGCGGTAGGCCGACCGGCGCGACCAGGAGGTGGCGGGCAGCGTGATGTCCGTGATCAGTTCGCCGTGCTCGAGGACGGTGTCGCGCTCCGGGTGCTCGCCCGGAAGCCGGTGCAGTTCCGCGAAGGGCAGCACCCGCTCGCCCGACGGGCCAAGCACGTGGACGCGCGCGTCGAGCACTGCCATCGCCACGGCCATGTCGGAGGGATGCGTCGCGACGCACTGCTCGGACGCGCCGAGGATCGCGTGATGCCGCGTGTAGCCGCCGAGGGCCGAGCAGCCGGACCCGGGCGAACGCTTGTTGCACGGAGTCGTGACGTCCTGAAAATAGACGCAGCGGGTGCGCTGCAACGGATTGCCGCCGACGGTGGCCATGTTCCGCAATTGCGGCGACGCTCCGGACAGCAGCGCCTCGGCCAGCACTGGATACCGCTCCCGGACTCGCTGGTCGGCCGCGAGGTCGCTGTTGCGCACGCCCGCGCCGATCACCAGTTCGCCGTTGTCCTCACGGATTTCCGTCGACATCAGACCCGTCACGTCGACCAGGCGATCCGGCTGCGCTATGCCGAGTTTCAGGTGGTCGACCAGGTTGGTGCCGCCAGCGAGGAACATCGCGGACGGCTCAGCCGCCACGGCCCGCACGGCCTCGGTCGTCGTCGCCGGTTTGCCGTACGCGAACGGCTTCATCGCTTTTCTCCCGCTTCGCGAACCGCTGCGACGATCCCCGCGTAGGCACCGCAACGGCAGAGGTTGCCACTCATCCGCTCGGCGATCTCCTCGTCAGTCCACTGTGGAGCGTCAGCGACCGGCTTGGTGACGTGGCTGGGCGCGCCATCGCTGAACTCCGCCAGCAACCCGGCCGCCGAACAGATCTGGCCCGGCGTGCAGTAGCCGCATTGGAACGCGTCGTGGTCCACAAACGACCGTTGCAGCGAATGCAACTCGCCGTCCTCCGCCAGCCCGGCGGCTGTCGTCACCTCGGTGCCGTCGCAGGACAGTGCGAGCGTCAAGCAGGAGAGCACTCTGCGGCCGTCGAGCAGGACCGTGCAGGCTCCGCATTGGCCGTGGTCGCAGCCCTTCTTGGCGCTGTAGTCGCCGAGCTGCTCGCGCAGGAGGTCCAGCAGGGTGCGGCGCGGGTCGACGGTCAGCCGGTGCTCGGTCCCGTCGACGCGCAGCGCGATCGTCCGGCCCGCGCTGGCGGTGTCCGGCCTCGCGATGGTTTCCGTCTCGCCCGGTCGCATACCGCCGCCATACCCGCTCGTCCCGGGCCCAAACGTCCGCGGCAAGTTTCGCGAACACCCCTATCGGCTGTCCGTATCGTTCTGTTACATCCGGATTCGAGAGCAACGACACTCTTGTCCACACCGCCCTGGATACGGTAAAAGCAGCAGGTCACACCGAAAATCCGCAATCCGCAGCGGGCACGTCCGGCAGGCCGCCGACCGGGTGACTCCACGTCGCTAGGAGAGACCTTGACCGCGCTCGCTTCGCCGCCCGCCGCGCTGCCCGCTGTGCGGAGATCCCGCGCCGGGATCGTGGCCCTGGCCGTCTTCGCCGTCGTGCCCGCCGTGCTGGCGTTGTGGACCGCGCTGCGGGCCCCGCGCGCGCACGTCCTGCTCGACTACTGGCACGTCCTCGCGAAGATCACCGACGACCAAGGGCACCTCCTGCTAGGCCAGGTGTTCACCTACCACCTCGACCAGCCCTTCGTGATCCCGTCGCTGCTGTTCTACGCCGACGCCGCCTGGTTCGGCGGCGACAACCGCGTCCTCACCGTCCTCACCGTCGCCCTGATCGCCGGGACCGGCGCCTGCCTGTACTCGATGCTCCCCCGGTCCCTGTCGCCGCGGCGCAAAGCCGCACTCACCGCCGCGATGTCGTGGCTGCTGTTCACCTCGCACCTGGCCGAGATCTGGCTGCAAGGCACCAACGGCATCAGCTGGATCCCCGCCGTCTTCCTCACCGTCCTCGCCGCCTCCCAAGCCCACCGCGGCCGCCTGTGGACAGCCGCGACCGCCGCCCTGCTCGCCAGCCTCAGCTTCGGCGCCGGACTCCCCGCCTTCTTCGTCGTCGCCGCGATCTGCCTGCTCCGCCGCGAAAACCGGGTCAAGACGATCGCCCTGGCCGCCGCCGGAACCGTGATCCTCGCGGGCTGGCTGCTCACCAAACCCAGCGGCGCGCAATCCTTGGCCACCACCGCCCTCGACCCCGACGGCCGCCTCTCCGCCGCAGCGGCCGCCCTCGGCAGCCTCTGGTCCGGCGACCAAGCCGTCATCGCCGTCCTCGCCGGAGCCCTCACCACCGCGCTCCTGGCCGCCTGCGCGATCTCAGCCAGGACCGACCCGCGCGCCGCCGGATGGATCGGCCTCGCCGGATACGCCGCCGCCCTCGCCGCACTCGTCGCACTCGGCCGCACCAGCAACCTGGCACCCGGTGGGAACATCGGCCTCATCAGCCGCTACGCCATCGTCAGCGCGCTCGCCCTCATCGCGCTGCTCGCCCTCGCGACGCTCCTCCGCCCCCAGTGGCCGTTCACCGCCGCGGTCATCGGCATCTGCGCGATCTCCCTGACCACCCACGCCCTCGGCGGCGCCAAAGCCGACCTCACCCGCCGCGCCTACGCCCCGCTCGCCCTCGCCCCCATCGCCCTGCGCACCCACGCCACCGACGTCCTCGACCAGCTCCACATCCAAAGCCAGGTCATCCCCGCGGCGAAAGCCCTCGGCGTCTACCCCTTCACCCCCAACTTCACCCTCGGCTGCCACGGCCCCGAACTCGGCACCACCCTCAACCCCAACACCGCCACCGACCTGCCCGTCGCCCACGGCGTCGTCACATCCACTGGCGGCGCGCTCATCACCGGCTGGACCGACCTCCGCCCCGACTGCGTCCTCGTCACCGACCCCACCGGCACCGTCACCGGCGGCGGAATCACCGGCCTGCCCTCCCCCGCCCCCGGCATCCCCGACGGCAACGCCTGGCAAGCCACCGCACAACCCGGCACCGAACCCGTCACCGTCTACGCCGTCCAAGGCGGACGCCTCTACCGTCTCCACGAAGCCGCCGCCCCGCGCGGCTGAATCGCCTTCCTCCTTCGCCGTCCTTGGTGAACGCCGAGACGGATTCGGTGTCCATTCGGCCAGTACCTCGAAGACTGCGCGCGCTTCGCGCATGACCCCGGCGAGCGACCGGCCGTTGTCAGTCGTCCCGGCTCCGGTAGTCGTCGCGTCCGCTCTTGCCAGGCCGTTGAAACAGACGGATTCGGCTGCCCGGGCCGCTCGCCCGAAACTGGCCAACTCGCCAGCAAAATCGAATTAGGCCGAACAGCGCCGCGCCATCGGACAGCGCGGAGGCGGACGCTCAGCAGCCGTCCGCGCGCGAAGTGCTGCGGCACAACCAAAACCGGCCGTCCGTCCACGAAGGACTGTGATCACTGTCCACAGTGGAGCGTGGACAGATCACCACCGCCACCGCATCCCGTGAATTCCCGGCCCCTGCCCGGTCCGGATGACGTGGACGGGCACGCCGGGCCGCACCCGCACCTCGGCGGTTTCCAGTTCCGGCCCCGCGGGCGAATCCTGGCGGTAGGACACGCATTCCGCGGGCAGCGCCGCCGGATCGAACCGCACTTCCAGCAGGTGTTCCGCGATCGGCAGCCGGAAGCGCCGGTCGTAGCGCGAGTCGGGCTCCTCGTCCCGGAACGCGAACCGGTACTCCACGATCGCCGTCTCGCCCGGGGCCAGCGGATGGTCCAGCACCAGCTCCGTCACCGAAAACGCCTGCTCCGGCGCCGTCCGCACGATGCCGGGGCGGCAGTACCGCGCCGACACCAGCTCCGGCGACTGCCCGGGCGTGAACCCGCGCAGCGCCACGATCCGGACGAACGCCGGTTCGTCCATCGCCCGCAGCACTTCCCGCACCTGCAGGCCGCGCATCCGGCCCCCGGCGTCGACGTGCAGCGTCTCGTGCACGCTGACCGATTCCGGCGAAGAGTCCTCGAACGAGTTCAGCACCATCGGAAGCAGGCTGCGGTTCTCCCACAACCGGTCCCACCGCGCCGCCCGCGGAGCCGGGCCGCCGGTGCGCGGCCGGTCCAGCAGCGCGCGCAGCGCCCCCGGCGGCACGTCCAGCACCGCTTCCAGCAAAGCCAGCGCCCGCAAGGATTCCGGCCGCTCCGGACGGCTGCGGCCGGTGCGCCACGAGCTGAGCGTCGTCGTGCTGACCGGCGCGCCGGACGCGGCGAGCCGTTCGCGCAACCGCGCGAGTCCCAGGCCGCTGCGCTCGATCGCCAGCGTGAGGGCGCGTTCGAACGGCCCCTCGGCCAGCGCTTGAGCCAGCTGCTCCCGGGCCGGAGCCGGGGCGAACAACCGCATTTCGCCTCTCCTGGAAAAAACGGACCGTCCGAGACGGATTCTCGGCATCCGTTCACCGGTTGGCAACCCGCCGAAAGTCGCGTCGCCGCCGCTTGCCCGCGACCGGCGCTTCGGCGGATTCCGCCGTCCGGCCGCGCTGCTTACGTTCGGAAGCGTCCCCATCGGCAAACCTGTTCCCCAAGGAGCGACATGCGCGCACTCACCCGGGCCCTCGCCGTGCTGACCGGTTCCTGCGCGGTGCTCGGCGCGTTCGCCGTGACCCCGGCGTCCGCGACCACCGCCGCACCCGCCGCCCAGCCGTCGATCATCGGCGGCAGCACCGCGCAGAACCCCGGCTACATCACGCGGTTCAACGGCCACGCCAACGGCTACACCTTCTTCTGCACCAGCACGCTGATCGGCAGCCGCTGGGTTCTGACGGCGAAGCACTGCATGTACGACAACAACGGGCAGCGCCTCACCGACATCGACCTGTACATCGGCTCCAACAGCGCCAGCGGCGGGGTGCACGCCAAGGCTGCCTCCACCTACGTCTACTCCGGCGGCGACCTGGCTCTGATCAAGCTGAACACCGACGGCGGCAGCACCTTCGCCCGCCTCGCCAGCAGCTCCGACGACGCGCAAGAGGGCGACAGCGCCACCGTGTACGGCTGGGGCGCGACGCAGAGCACCGACGAGGGCCATCACCAGTCAAGCGTGCTGAAGAAGGCCCAGGTCACCATCTCGAACACCCAGGACAGCGACAACGCCGGCGGCCCCGCGATCACGGCGAGCACCCCGAACGGCGCGGTGGCGGGCGGAGACTCAGGCGGCCCGATGGTCGACGGCGGCGTCCAGGTCGGGGTGTGCTCGACGAGCGACCGCTCCAGCGTCACGACCTACGGCAGCGTCGCCGCGGGACGGGACTGGATCCAGCAGGTCTCCGGGGTCTGATCGACGTGGCCCGCGCCGGAGGGAATGTCCGTTAGTGCGCGATCCTTCCGGCGCGGGCCAGCCTCAGCCGGGCTTCTCCAACGCCACCACCTGCCGCAACCTCGCCGACGGACGCGACTGGATCCAGCAGATCTCCGCAGTCTGACCGGCATGGCCCACGCCGGAAGGAATCTCCGTCGGCGCGCACCCCTTCCGGCACGGGCCAACCTCAGCCAAGCTTCTCCAACGCCACGACCCACCGCACCGTCGCCGCCGGACGCGACTGGATCCAGCAGGTCTCCGGAGTCTGATCGACGTGGCCCGCGCCGGAGGGAATCTCCGTCAGCGCGCACCCCTTCCGGCGCGCACCAACCTCAGCCGAGGCTCTCCAGCGCCTTCTCCGCCGACCCAGCGTCCTTCTCGATCCCGCGCCACGGGTCCTCCTTGCGCGCCAGCCTCCGGTGCAGCTTGTCCGGTCCCCAGCCGTTCGGCTCGGCCTTGCCGAGTTCCGGCCAGTCCAGCGGGGTCGCCGAGGCCGCGCCGGGGCGGGCGCGCAGGGAGTACGGGGCCACGAAGGTCTGGGCATAGCCGTTGCGGTTCGCGTCGACGAAGATCCGGTCCCCGCGCTGGTCCTTGCGCTGGGCGGTGGTCAGGCGGTCCGGATCGGCGGCCGCGACGCGGTCCGCCAAGGCCCGCGAGAGTTCCAGGACCACGTCCGTGGCGGCCGTGGCGTCGAGGGGTGCCACGACGTGGAAGCCGCGGCCTCCGGTGGCCTGCAGATACGCGGCGAGCCCGGCTTCGGCGTACTGGTCGCGGATGCTGCGGGCGGCGGTGCGCAGGTCAGCGACGTCGGTGCCGTCCGGCGGGTCCAGGTCGAGCACCAGCAGGTCCGGCTTCTCCGGTGCGTCCACTGTGGACAGCCAGACGTGAAACTCCACCGTGCCCTGGTCGGCCAGGTACAGCAGGGAATCCTCGTCGTCGCACACGACGTACTCGTCGGTGCCGCCGCCCCGGCGCGGCACGCGTTCGGTGCGCAGCCACGACGGGAAGTGCTCGCCTGGGTGCTTCTGGAACCAGCCTTGGGCCTCGATGCCGTCCGGGTAGCGGCGCAACGTGAGCGGACGCCCGCGCAGATGCGGCAGCATCGCGGGCGCGACCGTCCGGTAGTGCTCGACGACGTCGCCCTTGGTGAGCCCGTCGGCGGGGTAGAAAACCTTGTCGGGGTGGGAAATCTTCACGGGCGCTCCCGGATCACGTCGGCGGGCTTCTTGTCCTCGCGCAAACCGGCGAACCGCGGATGGCGCAACCGGCCGTCGCGGGTCCACTCGGAGAAGCCGATCTGGGCGACCAGTTCGGGCCGCACCCAGTGCGTACCCCGCTCCCGCACCGGATCGGCGAACGGCGAGCGGTCGGTCTCGCGCCGGGCCAGCTGCGCGTGCAGCGAGGTCAAAAGCTGGTGGTCGAAGCCGGTGCCGACCTTGCCCGCGTACCGCAACTGCCCCTTCTCGTGGTATCCCAGCAGCAGCGCGCCGAAGCCGTGGCGGCTGCCCTGCGGGGCGGTGTACCCGCCGATCACCAGCTCTTGCCCCTGCTGGCACTTGAACTTCAGCCAGTCCGGCGAGCGGCCGTGGTGATACGGCGCGTCGGCGCGTTTCGCGATCACGCCCTCCCAGCCGCGGCGGCACGCCTCCTGGAAGAACTTCTCCCCCTCGGTGTTGCGGTGCGCCGACAGGCGGAGCGGGTCGTCGAAGACGAAGGCGTCGCGCAGGATCGACTTCCGCTGGCGCAGCGGGAGCGACGTGGTGTCCTGCTCGTCGTAGTACAGAAGGTCGAACAGGTAGTAATACACGCGCACGCCGGTCGCTCGGGCGCGCTCCGGATCGGTGAGGTGGATACGTGGCTGGAGGGCGGAGAAGCTGGTCTGGTCGCCGTCGAACGCGACGATCTCCCCATCCGCGACGAACCGCAGTCCCCCTTGCGCGGCAAGGGCTTCCACGATCTCGGGATACGCGTTGTCCATCGTCTTGCGGTTGCGGGAGTACAGCGTGGGAGTCCCGCCGTCGCGCACGCAGATCGCGCGCACGCCGTCGAGCTTGCGCTCGTAAATCCAGCCTTCGTCGGAGAAGCGGCGGTCGGTGAGCGTGGCGAGCGTCGGCTCGCGCCAGCCAGGCCCGGTCGTCCCGGTCATTCGAGGTCCCGGTTGGTACGGCCGGAAAGCACGGATTCGAGCTGGGTTTTCGCGGGTTTGCGACGACGGTCGGCACCCTCGTCGTCCTTTTTGATCAGCAGCCACTGTTCCTTGCCGGACGAGCCGCGACGGATCAGGGAGAAGGCGCCGCGCAGCTTCTCGCCATGCAGAAAGACCTTGAGATGGCCGTCTTCGAGGGCTTGTTCGGCCGAGTCTTCGGTGAGCACGTCGAAGGTGCCGGTGTCCCACACGATCACGGTGCCACCGCCGTACTGGTCCGCGGGTATGGTGCCCTCGAACCGGGCGTAGTCGAGCGGATGGTCCTCGGTGCGGATGGCGAGCCGCCGGTCCGACGGGTTCAGCGACGGGCCCTTCGGCACCGACCACGAGACGAGAACGCCGCCGATCTCCAGGCGGAAGTCGAAGTGCAGGCTGCTCGCGTCGTGCCGCTGAACGACGAACACCGGTTCGGTGTTCTCCCGGCCCCCGTGCGGCTCCGGCGTCCGCCGTGGGTCACGCTTGGCGCGGTATTCGGCCAGCCGGTCCTTCGAGGACATCCCATCACCTCCGACCGCCCGGATGCCCGGGCGCCGGGGGCGTGAAACGTCGCGCGCGCTTCGGGTGAGTGAAAAGACGGACAGCGGGAACCCGCACCGTATGACGAAGGAATTCCGCGAGGGCGACCGCGTGCGCTGGGACGCGGGCAACCAAAGCTCGACCGGCGTGGTGGAGAAGAAGATCACCAGCGACACGGAGGCGGGCGGCCGCAAGGTCAAAGCGTCCCCGGACGACCCGCAGTACCTGGTCCGCAGTGAGAAATCCGGCAGGACAGCGGTGCACCGGCCGGAGGCGATCCACCCGGCCTGACCGGCCGGGGCCGCTGTTTACCGCCGCGGGCAGCGGGTAAACGGACTCTCGACCCCGTTTCCGACCTGTGAGCGCCCCGATGACCGGTTTTCTTTCGCCCGAACAGGCCACCAGCCCGTCCGGCCAGTTCTTCACGCCGTTCTCCGGCCAGGCCGCGCCCGTCGGCCGCGGTTGCCCGGCCGACGTGGCTCGCGGCCCCGTCGCGGACCGTGCGGGCGCGTGCCGCACCCTCGACAGCCTCCGGCAGGACCACACCCCGGCACCCGCCGAGTACGGCAAGGACCGCACCGCCTGCGACGACCGGATCTACCCGGTGATCAGCCGCGACGACGAGAGCGAACAGACCGTCGAGGTGCTGTCCCCCCGCACCAGGAACAACCCGGCGCTGATCGGCGAGGCAGACACCGCAGTCCGCGTGGACGGGCTCCGCTTCGATACCGCAGCGGCCGCCTGAGGTGCCCGCCCTCCCGGTCCTGTTCGGCGTCGCCGGGCTCCTCGCGCTCGCCGCGGCCGTACTGCCGAAACTGGTCGCCGACCGGCCGTTCTCGACCCCGCTCGTGATGCTGCTCGCCGGGCTGCTGCTCGGCCTGCTGCCCCTGCCCCGCCTCGGCGATTGGGCCTCCCCTGCCGAGCACGCCGACGCAGTGGAGTCCTTCACCCAGCTCGGGATCGTGCTCGCTCTCGCGGGCGCCGGCCTGTCCGTGGACCGGCCGTTCGGGCTGCGCAGATGGATGTCGCCGTGGCGGCTGCTGTTCGTCGCGATGCCGCTCTCGATCGGGGCGGTAGCGCTGCTCGGCTGGTGGTGGCTCGGCGTCGCGCCCGCCGCCGCGCTGCTGCTGGGTTCCGCGCTCTCCCCGACCGACCCGGTGCTGGCCGGCGACGTCGGCGTCCCGGCGCCCGGCGCGGACCCGGATCTGGCGCGGGACAACGAGATCCGCTTCACCCTGACCACCGAAGCGGGCCTCAACGACGGTCTCGCCATGCCGTTCGTCCTGATCGCCCTGCTGCTGGCCGGAACGCACGTCTCCATCGGCACCGACGTGCTGCTGCCGCTGCCGATCGGAGTGCTGACCGGCCTCGCCGTCGGGCGGCTGCTGGCGTGGACGTTCTTCCGGATCCCGTCGTCCCGCTTCCGGCTGGCGGAATATTCCGACGGATTGGTCCTGCTGGCACTGGCCTTCCTGCCGTTCGCGGCGGCGGAACTGCTGCACGGCAACGGTTTCCTCGCCGTTTTCACCGCGGCGGTATGCGTGCGGACCAGCGAACGCTCGCACGGCTATCATGAGGTGCTGCACACCTTCGGCCGCCAGCTCGAACGGCTTTTCGTCGCCATCACACTGCTGGGATTGGGCTTCGCCCTCGGCGACGGCCTGCTGCGCGGCCTCACCGCGCTCGAAGTCCTCTTCGCGGCCGTCGCGGTGTTCGTCGTCCGGCCGCTCGCCGGGATCGGTTCCCTGCTGCGCTCCCCGGCCCGCGGCCGCGCCGCGCTGGCGATCGCGTTCTTCGGCGTGCGCGGAATCGGAACGCTCTACTACCTCGCCTACGGACTCCACCAGTCCGACCTCCCCGGCGCGGACCAGCTGTGGCGGATAGGCGCGCTGGGAGTGGCGTTTTCCGTGCTGATACACGGGATCCTGGCCGCGCCGGTGATGCGCCGGGTCGAAGAACAGAGGGCGCATCTGCCCCGGAGCCTCCCGGGCGATACCGGGTAGTTCGCTTTTCTGGCAAGGAAAACGGCTTACCCCATCGGGTTACGGAAATCCCGGTCAGGCACTCGCGGCCCGACACGATGGTGGAACGAAGTGGAAGCGGGTCGCTTTCCGCCAGTAGGTTTCTCGACGCACCCGGGCGGACAGGACGCCCTGCCTGCCCGACGCGATCGTCGATCCCGCTAGGAGCACACCCCCATGGTGAAGAAACCCGGTCCCGCGACGGGCACTGTCGCGACCGGCGTTCTGCTGTCCGCCAGGTCCCGCGGCGGGTCTTCCGTGCCGCGCGACTGCACTGGCACGCCCGGGCTGCGCGGTGCCGACGTGGATGCGCTTGCCGCCCGCCACGTACCCGACGGCGTCGCGGTTCGCTGCCCGGGTGAGCGGCGAGCAACGAGCGAGTTCCCGGGCACCGGCGGCGGCACCATGAACACAGTCGCCCGCCGCTCACCCCACGGCGCCGGTGTACCGGTCCGCCACTCCGGCACACACAAGACAGCGGCCGGGTCCCCGACAACCCGCGACATCGCAGCGAACGCAACCGCCGCCCGTCGATCATCCGACGATGCAAGCACACCAGCCCGCCACCCCAGCGCGCACCAGGCATCAGCCGAGCCCAAGACACTCTCGGCACCACCACGAACCCACCCGACGGCACCAGCACACCGGCCCGCCACCACAGCACGCACCACACAACGGCCGAGTCACCGAACACCCGCGGCACCACCACGAACACACCCACCACCCGCCGCCCACCCCACGGCACCACCACCCCAGCCCGCCACCCCCGCACCCACCAGGCGGCCGAGCCCCCAGACACCCCGCACCCCTGATCCTCCGCGACTCGGCCGCGCGCGCAAAGCGTCCGAGCCGCGGAGTCCGGTGGTTCGCCTCCGCTCCGCCCCCGCCCAGGCCGGGACCTGCCCGACATTCCCGGGCCGGCCCGGGTGGGCCGCGGTGCGGAGGCGACCCCGGCGCGGGCGGGACCGGTGCAGCACTGCCCAGGGGCGCACCGGCCCCGCCCGGAGAACGCCCCGGCGTCCTCGAAAACCCGGCCGCCGCGCGGGATTCGCCGCGGCCGGTCCCCCCGTTCCTCCCGCCGAATCGCGGCGGGTTGTTGTTGGCAAGGAGTTCTACCAGTGATCAAGCAGCTCGGTTTCGTCGCCACGGCTCTCGCCGCCGGAATGGCGATCCTCGGCGGGTCGGCTTCCGCGGCCGAGGCCACCGTCGCGGACGGGCCGACCGGCCAGGGCGACGGCCAGATCGGTCTCGGCAACGTGCACAGCCTCGACGCGGTGCACAACCTGAACCTCGTCGGCGGAGTGTGCGACAACAACGTCAACGTGCTCGGCGTGCAGGTCCCGGTCCGCGACGTGGCGCAGGGCCTCAACGTGCCGGTGCTGTCCCCGGGCGAGAACGGCGCCGCGGGCAAGACGCCGTACAACTGCGCTTCCGGTGCCATCGTCGACGGAGGCACGACTCAGGGCGACTGACGAACGCGTGATCGCGGCCGCCGCGGGGAGCATCTGCCCCGCGGCGGCCGCTTCGCGGGCTCCAGTCCGGTTGTCTGGTGTGCGAGGGATTTCGGTGAACCTGTCGCCTGATACGACGCGCCGTCCGCTGTCCGTCGGTGTCGAACGCGAGCAGTCAGTCGTCACCGTGACCGCGGTGGGCGAAGTCGACCGGCGCACGACGCTGGTGTGGCGCGAGGCCTGGAGCGGGCTGTGGCGTGCCGGAGTGCCCGCGCCGGTCGTGCTCGCGGACCTCACCCAGGTCACGTTTTTCGGCTCGAGCGGCATCGTCGTGTTGCTGGACGTCCTGGAGAAGGTCCGGAAATCCGGCCTTACCCTGGTGGTCGCGGCTTCCCGTCCGGTCCGGCGGTCGTCGCAGATCACCGGGATCGACTCGCGGGTCGCGCTGTGCGACTCCCTGGACGAGGCTCGTGCCCGCGCGGGCCGGGCCGGAAGGCGGCGCGACCACGTCGCGCACTGGGACCCGGCGTCTCGGCCGGGCGGCGACGCGAGCCCGGCGGAACTCCTCCGGTGCCTCCGCGCCGAGAACGAGCAGCTGCGAGACGCCCTCGACCGCCGCGTGGTCGTGGAACAGGCCAAAGGCATGGTGATGGCGCACCATCAGGTCACCGCCGACGAGGCGTTCGAGCTGCTGCGCCGGCTTTCGCAGCACACCAACGTGCGGATCCGCGACCTCGCCGCGCAGATCGTCGGCACCGCGGTCCCCGGGGCGAGCGTCAGCCGAGCTGCGGGACATCGCCGGGAAAACTGATCGGCAGCCGGTACAGGCCGCGAGCCTGGCGTCCGCCGTTGAGCCAGCCGTGGAAATAGATGTTCCCGTCGACCACGTCGGCGCCGCCCGGGCCGTCGACGGCGCCGCCGAGCCGCTCGGTGGAGAGAAACGGGGCGTCTGCCTTCACGAACGCGCCCGCGAGAGTCGGTGCCGTGGCGTACCCGGTGTGGTAACCGGAGCTCTGGAACGTGTCGGCGGAGTAGAAAAGCACGTACCGGGACGGGGTTTTCACCATCGCCGGCGCCTCGACCACGTTCTTCTCCGAACCGAGGTCGGCGCGGAGCAGTTCCGTGCGGGGCCCGGAAAGCGTCCGCCCGTCCGGGCTCAGCTTCTGCGACCAGATCGCCGCCGGCGGACCCGAAGCCGCGCCGTTCGCTTTGTACAGCAGGTACCGGCTGCCGTCGGATTCGAGGAAGGTGTGCGGGTCGATGTCGCCGTCGTCCTCAGGCACGCAGACGAGCGGCTCGTCGCCGTCCGGCCGGTACGGGCCCGCGGGCCGGGCGGAAGTCGCCGTGCCGACGCACATCGGCCCGTTCGGGAGGCGAGACGCGGCGAAGTACAGCACGAAGGTCCCGTCCGCCGCCGCGGTGACGTCCGGTGCCCAGAACCCGCCGTCCGGTTTGGCCCATTTCGGCACGGAGGCGAGAGCGTCGCCGACGATCCGCCACGGGCCCTCCGGAGCGGGCGCGCTCGCCATCGGGATCTTCCCGGAACCGGTGCTCGTCGAGAACGCGAAGTAGCCCGAAGCGGTCTTGACGACCTCGGGGTCCGGGAAGTCCTGTCCCAGCAGGAGCTGAGGTGCGCTGGCCGCCGACGCGGGCGGGCAATGGGCGAGGCTCAGGAGAACGGCGGCGAGCGCGGCGCCAGCCCGGCGGAAGGAAAACATGTCACGATTGTCGTTGGCCGCTAACGGCATCGCCGACTGGCGGCAGGCCCGCCACTGGAAGGGTGGACGCCCGCGTCCCGATCCGGTGAATCGCGCGGAAACATCTGTCACCCTCGCGTGCAAGCCGGTTTACCTTGCCGGGAAAGGGATTTCCCAGGTGGACTCCGGTTTTCCGGGACCGCCGCGGGAAAGGGCGGGCACCCGGGCGGGCGGATCGCTTGCCGCGGCCCGCAATTCGGGCCGGGCCGGGGGTAACGTCAGTCCGGCCGGGTGCCAAGCCCGGTCGTCCTAGCGCTCGTTCGCGGCACCACGTCATTCATTTCGGGCGCTTTCCCCTTTGGAAAGGAAACGAACTGTCATGTCGATGAAACGGACGTTGCTGTCCGGGCTGGTCCTCGCTCCGCTGTGCCTCGCCCTGCCCGGGACCGCGGCGGCCGCGGCCGGCCCCGTGTCCCGGGGCGAACCGCTGCCGCTCACCACCGGCTGGTGGCCCAACGGCTCCAGCAGCGACGAGGAGTCGGCCGTGTTCGCGGGCGTCGGCGGCGCCGGCGTGCTGCACCACGAGTCCGGTTCGGACGAATGGGGCCACCGGTGGAGCAACCACGACGCCAGCCTCGCGGGCATCGGCGGTGCCGCCGTGCTGCACGGGTCGCACGAGTCCTGGGGCGGCGGGCACCAGGACTGGCCGACCCAGGACACTTTGGGCGGCCACGAGTCGGCTGCCGTCGAGGCTTCGCCAGTCCGTCACACCGCGGCCGAGGATGCGGCCCCGGCCGTGACCCCGGTCAAGGCCGCCCCAGTGACGCCGGCCAAGAAGGCGGCCGTGCGCACCGTTCACTCCGTCCCGGTGCACGCGATCCGCGAGTCGGCGCCGGCCGTTCGCGGCGGCGACGATGACGACTACCCGGCCGGCAACGGCGCCGGAGCGTCGTATCACGCCCAGGCCGCATCCGCCGGTCCGGAAGGCGCGAACTCGGCGCAGGTGAGCAGCCACGCGGGCCGCGACCACGCCTGGTACAGCGCTTCCGAATTCGGCGCGGGCCCGGAGGGTGCCAGCTCGGCTGGAGTCGCCGCGCTCGCCGTGCCTGGCGCGGCGGGATACCGGACGTGGGATGTCGCGGCCGGTGCGACGGGCGCCTACAGCCACTCCACCCACGCCGCGGCGTGGGACGACAACGACTCTGACCTCGACTGAACCTGCTCGCACGAATCGGAAACCCGGCGAAGGGCTGGTGCGGAAGCACCAGCCCTTCGTCCTGTCCGCCGCCGCTCGCGCCCGGAGCGCACCGAGCGCCTCGCGATTCCGGTGCGACCGGTCGAATCGTCAGCCGGACGTCGCCGCAGCTCTTTTCCGAGGTCCCCGGCTCGCCCTCCGCCAGTCGAGCGAGTAGTCACCGGAGTTTTTCACCGAGGGTAACCATTTACCGCCACAGGACCCGTCGATCGTGAAGTTTCTTCCTCGATAGAGCTGGGTAACCAGAGCGATTTCCCGCCGAGGAAAAAGACACTCTTCGGAATGCTTTCCAGGAAAACAATCGCTTTCTCCCGGACCGCTCGGTAATGTCGGGAGCGCCAGGAGCGAACCGACCCCGAACCGGTTCGCTCCTGGCACTGGGGATGCGACACCGGCCGTGCCGGAGAGGAAGAACGGCGGGGAATCCGCCGGGCCGTTCTCGACGCGGAGGAGACCGTGGTTCAGAATTGAGGTGAGTCACCCCGGCCTTTCGCCGGATCTCGTGGCCACACCAGTCCTTATCAGCGTTTTCCGCAGTCGGCAAGAGTGGCATCGGACGAGTCGCGGAGCATCGAGCTGTCCGCGGTTTCCCTTGCGGCGACCCGGGTTCCGCCGTTGCTGGAGCGTCAGTACTATCGGCGGCGGTTCAGCCAGGAGCCGTGGAGGACGCGCCAGCGAGGCGGGTTCGCCCCCGGCTGTCCTCCCTTGTCAATGCCCAGCATTTTTTAGCGCGGGCGGACCTTTCGCGTCCGCTCGCCGACTCGGGGGAGGAATGGACAGTCATCTGACGATCGGCGCCCCGGGCGCCACGTACACCCCGCGCCTGGTGGCCATCACCGGCGATCGGCTCATCCACCCGGCCGATCCGCGCAACGACCTCGCGCGGATCGTGGTGCGCTGGGCGCGGGCGTGGGTCCCGGAAACCTGGGCCGCGCGCCAATATTTCGCTTCGCTGGGCATCGGGGACGACGAGGCGCCGCGCTACACCGACCGCGACGTCGCCGGCTGGCTGCTGCTCCAGCCGCAGCAGGGGTCGCTGGCCTCGCGGGTCCGCTCGTGCGAACTGGACGTCGCCACGGCCCTCGCGGCGGAAGCGGAGGCCTGGCCCGCGTAGCCGCCGATTCGCGGAAAGCTCCGCGCCGCCGAACACGGCGGCGCGGAGCACTTTCTCGTGCTTGGAATATTCTTCTTCCGAGGTGCGCTGCCCGCATTTCCCGAAGCGGCGTCCCGGCGATCGCGGGGAAACGCGGATTGTTGGCCAGAATGCAATAACGACGCGGATAACCCGAACGGGATCATGTCTCTCGGTCAGCGGCCCGGCAGCCGACACGATGGTGGCATGAAGTGGCAATAGCCCCTGGTTGTCAGTACGTTTTGCTCATCCGGTCGCGGAGCACACACCTTCATTGCCGCGGCCGCTGACGCAATCGTCAGAGTGCGCGGCCGGCGAAGCCGGTCGCGAAAATCCCAGAGGAGTTCTGAATGCTGAAGAAGATCGGTCTCGTGTCCACGGCGATGGCGGCCGGCGCGTTCCTGTTCGGCGGCATCGCGGCCGCCGCTCCGGCGGAGGGCCACCACCACGGCCAGCACGGCGACGGACCCGACCAGGTCGGCTTGGTGAACCTGAACAACACCGACGTGCTGCACAACGTCAACGGCACGCTCGGCCTGTGCGGCAACGACGTGAACGTCCTCGGCGTCCAGGTCCCGATCCGCAACTCGCTCAACGGCATCGGCGTGCCGATCCTGTCGCCGGGCGAGAACCACGCGGCGGGCGAATCCCCCTACAACTGCGCCTCGGGCGCCGTCGTCGACGGCGGCACCGTCCAGGGCGACTGAGTCTCCTGCCAGGCCGCCCGCTGTGTGTGCGGATAGCCGGCCGAGGCATGGAGTCCGACGGTTCGCGTCAGCGCCCTGAGGTGCACCCGGAGCGCGGGGAGAGCTGCACACTCCTGCTCCGCGCCCCGGGTGTCCCCGGCGCCTTGCGACGTCGGCACGGGTGGGACCGGTGACCTGGCTGAGGCAATGCCGGTCCCACCCGGCGTACTCGACACCGTAACCCACTTCCGCCGTCCCGGCGCTCAATGCCCGGGACGGCACTCTTTTGTGCTGGCCCCTCCGGATCCCGGCGGCAGCTCTTCCGCAGCTGGCAGCACTCGGCTTCCGGACCGGTTGTCCGAGCTGGCTGCCCTTCTGGTGCTTGTCTCGCCTCGGTTACCGTGGTGCCCGGTCAGCCGCATACGGCCGCCGATCAGGACGCCGCGGATCGGACCGACTGTCCGAGCTAGCCGCCGTTCTAGTGCTTGCCCGGCTACCGCAGTGGCCCGATCAGCCGCACGTGGCCGCTGATCAGGAGACCGCGGGGCAGACCGACTGTCCGAATTGGCCGCCGTTCTGGGTTTGCCTCGCCCGGTTACCGCGGTGCCTGATCAGCCGCACACGGCCGCCGAACAGGGACACTGCGGACCGGACCGGCAGTCCGAGCTGGCCGCCCTTCTAGCGCTTGCCTGGCCCCGATTACCGCAGTGTCCTGATCAGCAGCATGCAGCCGCCGATCAGGACACCGCAGACCGGACCGGCAGGCCGAACTGGCCGCCCTTCTGGTGCATGTCTCGCCCCGGCTACCGCAGTTCCCCGATCAGCCGCACACGACCGGCAATCAGGACACCGCGGAGCGGCAACGGCGCCGCCCGGGAGCAGGGCGATCATCGGCGATCAAGCGAAGGTGCGCGGCCCGCCACACCGTGCACCGCGCCCGGCCGAACCATCGCCGTCCGGAGCAGGTGCGGCAGTGGCCGCGCTCGTCGGGTTCGTGCGCGGCCAGCAGATCCCGCCACGCACCGGTCAGCTGGGGAATCACCGTATCGGCCAAAGTGGACTTCGACGGGTCGTCCACTTTGGCCAAGAGGGTGTCGACGTAGTCGAGGCGCTCCCGCACGGCCGCACGCAGCGCCGAGTCCAGAACTTCGTCCACGATCGTCTCCCCGCTTCGCCAGCGGCCTCAGGCCCCCGGCGGAGTGCGCCGCGGCCCGGCGGGCGGATACGTGTTCACGGGCGGACTTTGCTCCGGAGCGGCCGGATACCCCGACATCGCACCGGGTTTGGGTCCCCGGCGCGCCAGGCCCGCGAGACCGACAAGGCCGAACAACCCGAGCAGGCCCCACAAGCCATTGTTGCCGTTGTCGTGATCGTCGTGGTTGGCACCGTTGTCGCCGGTGTTCTGAACGGGCACCGGCTGCGCGGAATCGGATGCCGTTACGGCGGCCTCGGCGCTCCCCGCCGCGAACAGCGGGAGCACGGCTGCGGCACAGAGAGCGCAGACCTGACGGCGTACTTGAGCAGTCATCGGGAATTCCCCTTCCGGAAAATGCGGGTGAACTGTCCGCGGCGGTCCTGGACCGTCCGCGCGGCCGAAGCGGCCACGTGCCGAGCCGTCTCGCGCAGCCGCCGGACCGGCCTCTTCTCCTGATCGGCGGATTCACCGACGGCAGAAGCCGGTTGCGGCTCTTCGGCAGATTCCGCCGGAGCGGCCACATGCCGAGCCCTGTCACGCAACCGCTGCACCGGCTCCTTCTCCTGATCAGCGGATTCACCGACGGCAGAAGCCGGTTGTGGCTCCTTTGAAGACTCCGCCGAAGCGGTGCCATCCCGAGTCGTCTCACGCAACCGCCGAACCGGCTCCTTTTCCCGACCAGCGGAGACGCCGACGGCAGAAACCGGTTGCGGCTCCTCGGGCGACTCCGCCGAAGCGGCCACGTGCCGAGCCGTCTCACGCAGCCGCCCCACCGGCTCCTTTTCCCGACCAGCGGAGACGCCGACGGCAGAAACCGGTTGCGACTCCTCGGAAGATTCCGCCGAAGCGGCCACGTGCCGAGCGCTCTCGCGCAACTGCCGGACCGGCTTCTCTTCCTGACCAGCGGAGACGCTGGCAGCGGAAGCCGGTTGCGGCTCCTTGGAAGACTCCCGAACTGCCTCTGCGACATCGCCAGTGAAGCTTCCGGAATTCCCGAGATCACCGTTGGCAGGGAACGGCTGAGTCGGAACCAGCGCCGCGTCCGGTTCTCGCTCAACGGACCGGGATTCCGCCGCCGCAGCGGGTGCCGGTTTCTTGGGCACACCAGGCCGCGCCAAGCGTCCAGCGGACGGCGGCGCTTGCGGCCGGAGAGCCGCGGGTGCGTGCTGCGGTCCCGACACGCTCGCGGGTACGGGGCTGTCGTGCTCACCGGTACGCGCCCGGGGCACCGCGTTTGGCTCGGTGGCCTGGCCGCCGTCGTGATGGAGCATGTCCGGGGTGATCCGGGGCAGCATCAACGGGGTGTGTGCGGCGTCGGCGTTCGGGACCGCGGGTTCCCGCGCGACCGGATACCGGGCCAGCGGGTCCCGGCCGGACGACGGCATTCGCGCCCGGAGCAGGCCGTAGAGTCCGGGCAGTCCGGCCAGGCCCGCCAATCCCCACCAGGCAGTCATGGCGATCCTCGCTTCCCTCGCGTCAACCGGGTCCGCGATCGGATAACCGGTCGGCGCGCGGACAATCGCGAGACCACCTGGACGTGTGACGCCGGAATCGAAAGCGGGCTACGCGGATTCTCCGGAAAGTTCGGCAAGCTTGCCCAGGATTTCGGCACCGTCGCCCAACGCTTCGCGCTCCACCGGCGAGATGCGCCACCACACCACCCCGGTGACGACCCTGCTCGGCGGAAGAACAACGAGATCTCCCGGGGAAAGAGCCTCCACCCCGGGCACCGAAGCGCAATTCCCGCACGTGCCGGGTTCGACGAAAAAGAAAGCTCCGTGCGGCGACAACGCCATCGGGCCGAGCGGCTCGCCTCCACTGAACGCGGCGAGTGCGCGCCAGCCGAGATGCGTCGGCGCGCGCAGGACGTCGAAATGCTCGCCGACCGGCGCGAGAATCGCCTGCCGGTGTACGGCCCACCATTCCGAGATCACGCGCGGATCGACCGAGGCCTCAGACCGGGGCACCGTCGGCTCCCGGCCGCCGAGCAGCTCGAAAGTGACCGGATGCCAGGTAGTCAGCCCGTCGCACACCGGCCCCGGCAACACCGGCCAGCCCCGCGCGGCGTAATGCTCGGCCGCCGCACGCAGAGCGCGCAACGCGGCCCCGTGGTCCCTGGCCAGACAACGCGAACGGCTTCCGCGCACGACAACGGTCATTACAAGGATCCCTTCCGAGAGACGAGCCCCGGCCGCGCGGATCGAACGGCGGTGGTCGGTGCGGGAATCGGCAGCCGGGGTACCGCCCGACAACCTTGCGGCCGAAGCTCGCCGCGGACCAGCCCGTAAACCGGCAGCAAACCGGAAGCGGGCGTTGCCGGGAGGCGCCTCGGACAGCACACAGTTCGCTTCCGCCTCAACTCCTCAGCGCGTCTGATTGCCCTCAGGAGCTGTGACGGCGGCGATCACGCGGTGCCGCCCACCGCCCCTGCCAGCCGGATCTGGTTGCGGCCGTTCTGCTTCGCCTGCAGCAACGCGCCGTCGGCGGAAGTGAGCAGCTGCTCCGCGGAGACGCCGTCGCCGGGATACGACGCGACTCCCATCGACGTACTCACTCCAGCCAGTGTCCGAGGCGACCCGTCTGTCGTAGCGGTCAGCACGATCGGGGTACTCGCGAGCCGGGCGCGAATCCGTTCGGCTACCGCCAGCACTTGGCCGCGCCCGAGGCCCGGCAGCAGGATCGCCAGCTCGTCCCCGCCGTAACGGGCGACGAGGTCCTGAGCCCGGACCTCCGACCGGACCAGGTCCGCGACCGCGCGGATGGCCTGGTCGCCCGCGGGATGCCCGTAGGTGTCGTTGATGGCCTTGAACTTGTCGAGGTCCAGGAACAGCACGCCGAGGCTGGTCTGGCTGAGTTTCGCGCGGTCGAGGGCCGCGGTGACGACGTCGGCCCAGTACACCGGCGTCGCCAGCCCGGTCTTCTGGTCCGTGCGGGACGCCCGCAAGTACTGGGGCAGCAAGAGATCGCGGTGCACGCACAGCACGGCGATCATCGGAGCAGGCAGCGCCCACGGCTCGTGCACCAGCAGCACGGCCATGGTCGCGCCGAGTCCCAGCGCCGAAGCGACGACCAGCTGGTCGCCGGGATGTCCGAGGGCTTGCCGGACCGGCAGTTTCCCGGGTGCCGACAGGCCGATCGCGACGACGACCAAAGCGTAGTTCACCAGCCACCACACGGCGGCCGCGCCAGCCACGAGCAGCAGCGACCACACGTCGTGCGGCAACCGGGCGCCGTCGGGCGAAACGTTGTCCAGGACCATCGAAGCGACGGCCGACGCGAGCACGAACGTCGCGGCGGAGTAGATCTTCCGGTACAGGATCGTCGGCCCGTAGACCCGGTACCAGCAATAGCCGTACGACACCGCAGTCAGGGCGATGACGAGCGGCAGCGGGAGCACCATCAGCGCGGCGAAAACCCACAGGCTCTTGAGATTCGTGTACGGCGCTTTCTTCGACGCCTGCTCGCGACGGCGCTCGATCGTGCGGACCGCCTCGAGATGCGCCACCGCGGCCGCGGTGAGCAGAGCGAACCACCACCACTGCGTCCGCGTGACCGAGACGGAGACCGACGAAAACACCGCGATCGCGACCGCGACGGCGTCAACCGCGAGCACCAGGCACAGCGCGGGACGCGGCAGGGACCACAACCCCCGCCTCGCTCTGCGTCTGCCACTCTCACCAGTCACGCTGGTATTCGCCCCTGTCCACGAAGAGTAACCAGAATAATCGCACTGTGACCGGCAGTCGATACGCCGGTCGGACCAACCACCCGCGAGAAAGGCACCGCCATGAGCAACGCACCCGGCAACGAATGGACCCGGTTCGGCCGCGGCAACGAGTGGACTCGCTGCCAGGGCAACGAATGGACCCGGCGAGGCAACGAGTGGGGCCGCCGCGGCAACGAGTGGACCCGCTGATCCGCTACCCCGGTTCGCGGCGGGCGCGGTTCCAGGCCGCACCCGCCGCGAGCGCCGTCAGCACGCCGAGTCCCCCCGAGACGGCGAGGACCGTGCTCGCGCTCGCCGCGGTCGCCGCGAGACCGGCCAGCGCGATCCCGGCTCCTTGGCTGGTCGTCAACGCGGTAGCGGCCAGCCCGTACGCCTGCGCCCGCCGATGATCGGGAACCGCCACCGTGAACGCCGCCGACGCCGGCAGATGGTAAGCGCTCGCCATGCCCGACAGCCCCCACAAAACCGCCGTCACGACCAGCCCCGGCCGCGTCGCGCACACCACGAGCGGCACGCTGGCCGCCATCGCGAGCGGCCCGAGCAACCGCATCCGCACCCGCGACGGCAACCGGGACACGATCAGCATCCCGAGCACCGTCCCCGCCGGACTCGCCGCGAGCAGCACCCCCACGGCCTGAGCGGACCCGCCGATCGACTCCGCGTACGGCGCCGCCAGCCCCTCGACCGTGACGTAAAACCCAGCCACACAAGCCAAACCGACCAGCGAACGCAACCGAGGCGTCCGCACGACCAGCACCGTCCCGGCCCGCAGATCCGCCCACCACCGCCCCACCCGAGTCCCGCTGTCCACCATTCCCGGCGCCGGCCGCCCCCGGATGCCGAACCGCACCACCACAGCCGACACCACGAACGTCACCCCGTCCGCGAGGAGCGCCTGCCCCGGCCCGAGAAACGCGACCAGCGTCCCGCCCGTCGCGAACCCCACCACCTGCGCCAGCTGGACCACCATGTCCAGCACGCCTTTGCCCAGCACGAACTCCTCGCCCGGCAAAATCGCCGCCGCGGTCGCCGCCCGAGCCGCGTTGCCCGGCGCCCCCACCGCCTGGACCACCACCAGCAGCGCCGCGACCGCGGGCAGCGGCAGCGCGGGAATCGCCATCGCCGCGACCAATCCCGCGCGCAGCAGATCCGCCCCCACCATGACCCGCCGCCGCGGCCACCGATCCGCCAGCCCCGACAGCAACGGACCGGCGAAAATCGACGGCACGTAGGTCAAGGCGTAGACCCCGGCGGTCCAGCCCGCCGAACGCGTCCGGTCGAACACCAGCAACGACAACGCCACCCGCGCGAACTGATCGCCCGCGACCGAAACCACCATGCTCGCGAACAGCGCCCGGAACTCGGACCTGCCGAACACCCGCCGATACGTCGCCACCCGTCTACTGTGGCCGATCACCGCCGACGCGGCACACCCCCGCAGGTACGGAAGCTCGATTTCGGCGGAGGATTCCTTTTTCTGCTTCGAGAGCGTTGCCGGGGCATGGCAATGTGCTGATTTCGTAGTGTGCGGCGGGGATTTCCGCCCGATTGGCCTATCGCCTCAGCCAGGCGAACCACGTCCGACCATCTGGTCCCCGACCAAGACGACACAGGGCCGCTGAAAAGTTCTTCGAGCATCGGCCAGACCCAGCGCCTCCTCCTCGATGAATTCCGTGGTCGGCACTCCCTTAGCCACCATCGCCCGGCGTCCGGGAAATAGCGCGCCGGACTCGATGCCGCAGATCCGCATCCAGCACCTGCGAATATTTCATCCTGCCGAGCAGTTCCCCGATAAATTCGACGCCGAAGTTCGGCAGTCGTGCCATCTCGACTGCCCAGAACACGGCCAGCCGCATCCAGTAGGGCCGTCCAGAATTCCAAGCCGACTCGACGGCAAGCTCGATCAGCCTCTCCGGCGTCGGCACTCCGCCCCCGCGGAGCGATTCCCACGCACGGGAAAACTCTCCCAGGCAGAACTCCAGATCACGCTCCAAGAAGGGCCACATCGGAACGAACCCGGACGCCTCAAGAGTCGCGCGGCCCTCCTGTTCGACGCCCACGCCGATCAGGCCGCCAGGCATGATTCCGATCCATGCCCCGTCGCCGCGGTACACGACCGGAGTCCACCCGGCCGCCTCGATCCCGCAGCCAGTCGGCGTCCCGAATTCCATAGCCATTCAAGAACTCTAGTGCTCGTTGTCTTCCGGGAACACCTTATTCGTCGCAGCTAGGAGAGGTTGCTCGAGAACGGCTCCGTGGTCTCCGTCAAGGGCGTACTTTGCCCGGGTCTTGGCTGACGTTCGCACCACGCCCTTCCGCTGCGCCACCACTCCCGGCGGCGAACCACGCCTCAGACTTCCTCTGTGCCCGCGAGGGTTCAACCCGGCTCCCCCGGGTAACCGGACCCCGAACCGCGACGGGAAGGATTGGCATGTGCCGTCTGTTCGGGCTGTCCGCCGCCCCGCACCGGGTGCACGCTACGTTCTGGTTGCTCGAAGCGCCCGACAGTCTCGCCGCCCAGAGCAGGCGTGAACCGGACGGGACCGGGCTCGGCGTTTTCGACGAGCGGGGCGTCCCGCAGGTGTGGAAGCAGCCATTGGCCGCTTACGAGGACGAAAAGTTCGCCTGCGAGGCGAAGCAATGCGTCTCGACGACCTTCCTCGCCCACATCCGTTACGCCTCGACCGGCGGCCTCGAACCAGCCAACACCCACCCCTTCCTCCAGCACGGGCGGTTGTTCGCCCACAACGGCGTCATCGGCGACTTGCCCCGACTGGAGGAGCGGCTCGGCGAGTACCGGGACCTGGTCCAGGGCGACACCGACTCCGAACGGTTCTTCGCCCTCGTCACCAAGGAAATCGACGCCCGCCGCGGCGACGTTGGCGCCGGGATCGCCGCCGCCGCGCGCTGGGTGGCCGCGAATCTGCCGGTCTACGCGCTCAACCTGATCCTCACCACGCCGGACGGACTGTGGGCCTTGCGCTACCCCGACACGCACGACCTGTTCGTCCTGCAGCGTTGCGCCGGAGGCCCGCACGGCGACCGTCACCTGGAACACGCGAGCGCCGCCGGCCGGATCCGGGCGCGTTCGGGCAGTCTCGCGCGCCATCGCGCCGTGGTCGTCGCCAGCGAACGCATGGACGAAGACCGCGGCTGGCAGGATCTGCGGCCTGGCGAACTGCTGCACGTCGACGCGGACCTGACGGTGACCCGCCGGATGGTGCTCGATCAGGCGCCGCGCCATCCGTTGAGCCTCGACGACCTCGGTGCCCATGCTGCCGCGTCCCAGCAAGGAAAGTGAGCCGTCCGACCGCAGCACCGGCGACGTCGCGGTCAGCCCCGTGGCCGCCCGCGAACCCGTCGCGATTCCCGGCGGCCGCATCCCGGACGGAGAACTGGGCAACGGCACCTCCGGATCCAGGGCGGGCTCGCCGTTACTGCCGACCTGGCAGCCGGGGAAGGACAGGCCGCCGGTGGCGAGCTAACCGATGACTTGGTGTCAAAAGCCTTGGTGAATCCGTCCATCAGGTATCGGTCACCTGTCAGGGAAGTACTCCCTTCAGCTGCCGGGCGACAGTGGCCAGCAGAGCTGGAACCTGCGGTCACCAGCCCATGGCATCGAGCCGGGCGAGGATCAGTTCCACCGCCTCGCCTGGCGTAGTCCGGGTCGTATCGATGCGGACCGCGGGATCTTCCGGGGGCTCGTAAGGCGAATCGATGCCGGTGAAATCCGGAAGCAGGCCAGCCCGTGCCTTCCGGTAGAGCCCCTTCGGGTCCCGTTCTTCGGCCACTTCCAGTGGCGTGTCGACGAAAACCTCGCAAAACTCCCCGGATTCGACCAGGCCGCTGGCGAGCGCCCGTTCCGAGCGGAACGGGGAGATGAACGACACCAGCACCACCAGCCCGGCGTCCACCATGAGTTTCGCGACTTCGGCTACCCGCCGGATGTTCTCCGTCCTCGCCTCGTCGCTGAAGCCTAGGTCGCGGTTGAGGCCGTGCCGGACGTTGTCGCCGTCCAGCAGGTAGGTGTGCTTACCCAGCGCGTGCAGCCGTCGTTCGAGGAGGTTCGCGATGGTGGACTTGCCCGCTCCCGACAGGCCGGTGAACCACACGACTCCTGGGCGGTGGCCGTTGCGTGCGGAGCGTTCCGCCTTGCCGACGTCGAGTGCTTGCCAGCGGACGTCCGGTGCGGCGTGCATGGCCTCGCGCACCAGGCCCGCGCCTAGGGTGTCGTGGTCGAAGCGGTCGGTCACGAGGAAGCCGCCGGTGTGGCGGTTGTCGTCGTAGGGGTCGAAGGCGGCCATCCGGTGCGTGGCGATCTCGCACTCGCCCAGTTCGTTGAAGCCGAGCGTGTCCGCCGGGAGCTCGGCCTGGGTGTCGAGGTCGATCCGGTGCCGGATCGCCGTCACGGTGCCGGGCACGACGGCCGTGCCGAGCTTGAAGTCGTACGGGCGGCCGATCGCGAGCGGTTTTTCCGAGAGCCACGCGAGCCGGGCGACGAACCGGTCCCCCGCCGTCGCCGGGTCGTCCGCGGCGCACAGCAATTCGCCGCGGCTGATGTCGAGTTCGTCGGTCAGCGTCACCGTGACCGACTGCCCGGCGAGCGCGAACTCGGCGTCCCCGGACGGCGCGAGGATCCGGTCGATCCGGGACTCGCGGCCGCTCGGCAGCGCGCGCACCCGTTCGCCGCGCCGGATCGTGCCGCCGGCGATCAGGCCGCTGTAGCCCCGGAAATCCGGGTCCGGCCGGTTCACCCACTGCACCGGCAGCCGGAACGCGGTCTCCGGCGACGGGTCCGGGGCCACCTTCACCGTCTCCAGCAGCTCCAGCAGCGGCGGGCCTTCGTACCACGGCGTGCGGTCGCTGGGCGAGGCGACGTTGTCACCGTCCACAGAGGACACTGGGACGCACTGGACGTCCGGCAGGCCGATCGTTTCGGCGAACCGCCGGTACTCGCTTTCGATGTCGGCGAACACCCGCTGCGAGAACGACATCAGGTCGAGTTTGTTCACCGCCACCACGACCGACGTGATCCCCAGCAGCGCGACGAGGCGGCTGATCCGCCGGGCATGCGGCAGCACGCCCTTGCGCGCGTCGACGAGCACGAGCGCGAGGTCGGAGACCGACGCGCCGGTGAGCACGTTCCGCAGGTACTGCTCATGCCCTGGAGTGTCGGCGACGACGAACTTCCGCCGCGCGGTGGAGAAGTAGCGGTAAGCCACGTCGATCGTGATGCCCTGTTCGCGCTCGGCCGTCAGTCCGTCGGTCAGCAGTGCGAAATCCATTGCCGCGCCTCGCGTCCCAAACCTGGCCGAGTCCGCGCGCAGTGCCGCGAGCTGGTCCTCGGGCACCGAGCCGGTCTCGTACAGCAGCCGTCCGATCAGCGTGCTCTTGCCGTCGTCGACGCTGCCGCACGCCAGGAACCGCAATACGCTCTTGTCGTCCGCACGAGGATCCATCAGAAGTACCCGTCCCGCTTCTTCCGTTCCATCGACCCCGTGCCGTCGTGGTCGATCATCCGTCCTTGCCGCTCCGAAACCGCTGCCTGCGCGACCTCCGCCACCAGTTCCGCCACGGTCGACGCGGTGCTCTCCACCGCGCCGGTCAGCGGGTAGCAGCCGAGCGTGCGGAACCGCACCGTCTTGAGTTCCGGCGTTTCCCCCGGCTCCAGCGGAAGCCGGTCGTCGTCCGCCATGATCAGCATGCCGTCGCGCCGGACCACCGGCCTCGGTTTCGCGAAGTACAGCGGCACCACGGGGATTTCCTCGCGCTGGATGTACTCCCACACGTCCAGCTCGGTCCAGTTCGACAGCGGGAACACCCGAACGCTCTCGCCTTCGCGGGTGCGCCCGTTGTACGTCCGCCACAGTTCCGGGCGCTGTCGCTTGGGGTCCCACTGGTGCTGCGCGGACCGGGTCGAGAAGACCCGTTCCTTGGCCCGCGAAAGCTCCTCGTCGCGACGCGCCCCGCCGAATGCCGCGTCGAAGCCGTGTTTGTCGAGCGCCTGCCGCAATCCCTGCGTTTTCCACCGGTCGGTGTGCACCGCCGAGCCGTGCGTGAACGGGTTGACGCCCTCGGCCAGGCACTCGGGGTTCTGGTGCACGATCAGGTCGAGCCCGAGTTCGGCCGCCGTCCGGTCGCGGAACTCGATCATCTCGCGGAATTTCCACGTGGTGTCCACGTGCAGCAGCGGGAACGGCAGCCGGGCCGGCCGGAACGCCTTGAGCGCCAGCCGGAGCAGCACCGAGCTGTCCTTGCCGATCGAGTAGAGCAGCACCGGGCGTTCGCTCTCGGCGACGGCCTCGCGGATGATGTGGATGCTTTCGGATTCCAGCTGGTCGAGCCGGCTCAGCGGACTCAGCGCACTCATCGGGGCAGCCCTTCCATGCGGTCGCGGTCGAGCGGACTGGGGCGGCGGTCGAGCCGCGCGGAGAGCAGCCGAGCGGCGTCCTCGGTGCGACCGGCCGAAATCAGGGCGTACAGCAGGGTTTCTTCGACGACTTCGCGTTGCGCGAGGCTGCCGCCGACCGAGCCGAGCGACGAATGTGCCCGGCGCAGCGCGGAAATCGCCTCTCCCCAGCGCTGTTCGAGCACTGCCGCCAGCCCCGCGCACACCGGCTCGAGCGATTCCCGGCAGGAACTCGCCGCCGCCCAGTTCTCCAAGCGGCGCAACGCCTCGACGTCGTTCGCGGCGGCGAGGGTCACCGCCGCGTGCAGTGCGGCGAAGGAATTCGGCGGGCACGTCAGCCATTCCGGCGGCGCGGCGGCGAGCACCCGCCCGGCCTGCCCGACCGTCCACTGCCGGGTCACCGCGCACCGCCAGATCAGCGATCCCGAGTCGACCAGTGCGCGCGGGCCGGTGACCAGCGGCGCGTCGAGCTGTTCGGCGTACCGGCGGCGCACTGCCTCGGCGTCGCCGAGAGTCAGCTCGTGCAGGGCGGCGTGCCAGGAGAAGTGCGCGCGCCCGGCCGCCTCGGCAGACCAGTCCCGGATCCAGCCGTCCAGCCACTCCAATCCCGCGCGGTGCGCACCTTGTTCGTAGAAGACATGCGTGCGCGCGTGCACCGCGTGCGCTGACGCGGGCTGTTCGGCCAGCGCCGCGACAGCCAGCGATTCGGCCTCGTCCCAGCGCCCCTGTTCCTGCCGGACGAAGGCCAGCTGGCCGCGATACCACCAGTCCCCGCCGAACGTCCGACCGAGCCGCTCGATCAGCGCCCACGACTCTTCGCCGCAGGTGAGTCCACCGAAGGCGATAGTCGGCACCGCGACGCTGATCGCCAGTGCGTCTCTCGGGTACTGGTCGAGGTACCGCAGCAGAGCACCGCCCCGGTCTTCCGGCCGGGAGATCAGCTCGGCGACCGCGGCGACGAAAGCGCGTTCCCGTTCGTCGCCGCGGGTAGCGTCGAGCGCGGCCCGCAACCGCTCCCGGCAGCCGGAGGCCACGCCCCATTCGTGTCCGAGTAGCGCCAGCGTCGCGTGCCCGAGCGCGAACCCGGGGTCGGCCTCGGTCGCCGCAGTCAGCCGCTCGATCGCGCCGTCCTGTCCCAGCAGAACGCGGTCTACGCCTTCGTTGAACGCCTCGGCGGCCTCGGGGGTCGTGCTCAGCGAGAGCCCGTACCGGTCCCGCGGCCGCCGACGACGGCACCGATCGGCGAAAGCCAGGACCTCGGCGGCGACAATCCCCGCCTGCGCCCGGATCTCCGGGATCGCGGTGGTCTCCCACAGCGTGCCGATCCGCAGCGAGCCGAGTGTCCACAATGGATGATCGGCCAGCCTGCCGCCGTCGCCGGTGCCGAAGCCGAGCCCGTGCGGCCCCGGCTCCGCCAGCCCGCGGGCCAGCAAGTCCGCCACCAGCGGGTCCTGGACCTCGTGCGGCCGTTTCCTCGGCCCGGTGCAGTTGACCACGGCTCCGGCCCGCAGGATCCGGCCGCCGGTCAGCGTCACCTTCAGCCCGTCTCCGTCGGCGGCAGCGTCGAGCACCTCCGCGGGCAACACCCGCAGCCGTCCCGCGCGGCGAGCCGCGTGCAGCCGATCGGCGGCCTCCGGCGGCATCCGGTGCCGGAGCACGTCCCACTGCCGGACACAGGTGCCGAGAAACCGGTCTTGCTCGGCGGGAGAAAAGGATTGCCAAACCGCCGGTGTGTGCGGGCGCAGGCCGTCGACGGCGGCGCGCCAGCCGCGTCCGTCGCGCAGGCAGGCCCGCATGTGGCCGGTCACCGCGCGCCGCACGTCGTCCAGTCCGCCGAGTCCCGCCGGGTCGAGCGGAGCAGGCGGCGACGGCCGTCTCGCGTGCCGTCGCGGCAGAAGGCCGTGCCGGGAGATCGCGGTGACAGTCCGGCCCGGCCCTTCAAGCGCCAGCGCCGCGTCGACCATGGTCAGGCCGGTCCCGACGAGCAGGACGTCCTCGCCGGCCGGGATGCGCTCGAGCGCGCCGGGCGCCCAGGGGTCGGCGACGAACCGGGGCGAGGCGCGCAGGCTCTCCGGAGCCCAGTCGCAGCCGGGCGGGAAGACGCCCAGCGCGAGCACCGCGGCGTCCGCGCTCAGCACCTCGCCCGAGGCCAGTGTCAGCTCGACGCCGCCCGCGCGGCGGAGGCCGACGACCCGGTGGCGCACCCGCCGCAGCCGCGCGCACGACGCCCGTTCGGCCTCCGCGAGCACCTCGCCGAGATACCGGCCGAACTCCGCCCGCGGCAGGAAGCCGTCCGGTTCCGCGCCCGCCCACCGCGCGAAGTGGCCTGGTTCGCCGTCGACCGCGCTCAGCTTGCCCGCCGGGACGTTGAGCAGATGCCGGGCGTTCGAGGCCGAGTACGCGACGCCCCGCCCGGCCTCGCCCCGGTCGACGAGCAGGACTTCGAGCGGGCTTTTCGCCTGTGCCAGCAGCCGGATCGCGGTCAGCGTGCCCGCGGCTCCGGCCCCGACGATCGCGACCCGTGCTCCGGTTCGCTCCATGGTGCCCCCAGTAATCTACTTAATTGGTAGATTTTATAGATTTAAGAGGAAAACGATAGCCGCCCCCCGCCCGCGCCGGAAGGCTCCGGCTGCGGGAATGATGAGGGCGTGAGGGTGACAGCGAAGGTCGACTACGCCATCCGTGCCTGCGTGCAGCTGGCCGCCGACGCCGACGACGGACCGGTGACGGCCGCCCGGCTCGCCGTCGAGCAGGACATCCCGCTCAAGTTCCTGCACGCGGTGCTGACCGACCTGAAACGCGCCCGGCTCGTGCAGAGCACGCGCGGGCCGGACGGCGGGTACGCCCTCGCCCGGCCCGCCACCGAGATCAGCGTGGCCGACGTCTTCCGCGCGATCGACGGCCCGATGCTGACCGTCCGCGACCGCGGGCTGTCGGACCTGCACTACACCGGGCCCGCGCGGCCGCTGCTGGAGCTGTGGATGGCGACCCGGACCAGCCTGCGCGACATCTTCGAGAACACGACGCTCGCCGGAGCCGTGGCGGGCGAACTGCCCTCCGCGGTCACCGAGCTCGCGCAGCGCTACCGCGACGACCGCCGTTACTGAAGAAGCGACTCGACCAGTTCGGCGGGCCCCGGCTGCGCGTCGTTCTCGGCTTTCAACGCTCGCGCGGCCTCGCGGTGGACGTCCCCGAGCAGCGTCCGCACGTGCTCTCGGACCAGATCCGGCTCAAGCAGCTGATAGTCGACGCTCAGGCCGATCTTGGCGGCGGAGATCAGCTTCCCGTTGACGAACGCGTCCGCCATGCCGGGCACCGCCAGCTGCGGCAGGCCCGCGGCGACCGCGGCCATCATCGTCCCGCCGTGCCCGGCGTGCACCACGACGTCGCACGAGGGCAGCAGATTCTCCAGCGGGACGCCGGTGCGGAACACCGCGTTGGCCGGCCCCTCGCCGAGCAGCCCGCGAGACTTCTCGTCGAGCAGGACGATCTGTTCCACCGGCTCGCCGGAGAGCGCGTCGAGCACCGCCCGCACCGGAGCGACGTGGCCGCCCGCGCGGGCGAACGTCGCGCTCCAGGCGACGACGACCTTCGGCGCCCGCGACGCCGGGGGTTCCCGTTCGAGCACCGCCGAACCATTGAAAGGGACATACCGAATATTCCGGGAATCAGGCAACGAATCGACCGAGAGGCTCGGCGGCGCGGGTTCCGCGGTATGCGTTCCGGTCAGCGGCGTCCGGCCTTTTTCGGCAAACCATGAAATACCGAAACGATTGCAGAGCTCTTCGAGCGGCTCTACCGCATTCGGAACGCGAAGGTAACCCGAATCGGGGCCCCAGCAATGGCGTGCCGACGGAATGCCGAGCAATCCGGCCAGCACCGGACCGGCGAAGCACCTCGGTTCGAACACCACGAGATCGGGCCGCCAGCCCCGGCAGTGCTCCAGCAGCGGCTCGATCATCGCCTCGCTCGTCCCGGCGAACATCGCCGCGCTGCGCCGGGCGCGCTCGGCGTGGTGGGCCCGCCAGTCGATGTCCGCGGCGGGATCCGGGGCCGCGTCCGCCCCGCGCCAGTACGAGGCGAAGTCCGGATCCGGGCCCGCGGGCACGGTGACCAGGCCCGCTCCGGTGACCACCGGCGCGAACCCGGGCGCGCAGGCGAACCGGACATCGTGCCCGGCGTTGCGGAACGCCCACGCGGTGGGAAACAACGGGTAGCAATGACCCGCCGCGGCGAGAGCGGTGAACAGGACACGCATCGGCCAGGCTCCTTCCGTCCGGAACCGACCCTGCCGCCGCGCCCTCGAGGCGGGCGCACCGATCGGTGAAAAGAGGTAAAAGCTCGGCAAACCCGCAGGTGTTGAGCGGTGTCGGCGGTGTTGACAAAGCCATAGTCCCGGTGTTGAGTGGCACCCACTGGGTGGAATATCGACTGACTGCACGTTTTGCCGGGCAAGCGGCGCCGGACGCTTCCCCGGCAAACGGCTATTCGGGGCGGACTGAAGCACGAAAATCATTCGGTCTTTTGTGCCAGCTGCCGTGGAAACGACCCGCTCATCGGGTCCTGGGGGTAGGGATGCTGACCAATGAGCCTGGAAGTCAATGTATTAGGTCCGGTCGAGGCTTATCTCGACGGGCGAGCCGTCACGCCGTCGGCTCCGAAGATCCGGCGGGTGCTGGCCATGCTCGCGCTGCGCTGCGGGAAAATCGTTCCCGCTGAGCAGATCATGGACGAGCTGTGGGGCGAGAACCCGCCGAAAAGCTCCACGACGACCTTGCAGACCTACATCTACCAGCTGCGCCGATCGGTCTTCGACGTCGCGGCCGGCCTGCACGCGCCGTCGCTGATCACGCGGACGCCCGGCTATCTGCTCAATTTGCCGAGCGAGAATGTCGACGCGTGGCGATTCAAACGGGACCTCGATCGCGGTCGCGAGCTGATGGCCCGCGGGCAGACCGCCGCGGCGCTGAAAGCCGTCAACGACGCATTGCGGCTGCGGCGCGGCAACCCGCTCGCCGACGTCCGGTGCGGGCTGCTGCTCGAAGGCCAGGTCGCGGCGCTCAACGAGGACTGGCTCAGCGCGGTCGAACTGCGCTTCGACGCCGAGCTGCTGCTCGGCACGCACGCGAACATCATCGGGGATCTTCGCGAGCTGGTGAACCAGAACCCGCTCAACGAAAAACTGCACGCCCAGCTCATGCTGGCGCTGCACAAGTCCGGCCGCCGCGCCGACGCGCTCGGGGTCTACCAGCAGATCCGCGCGAACCTGCGCGAGGAGCTGGGCTCCGACCCGTCGCCGGTGCTGCGCGAAGCGCAGGCCGTCGTGCTCGGCGGGCAGGCGCGCGAGCACATCCGGGCGAGCGGGCCCGCGACGCGGGCGAGGGACGGGCTCGTCCCCCGGCAGCTGCCGCCGGACATCTCGGACTTCACCGGGCGCGGCGCGGAAACCGCGCAGCTGGCCGACTTCGTGGCCAGTCCCGGCGGCCGGGACTCCAGCCGGGTGGTGTCGGTCACCGGCGGCATCGGCTCCGGGAAGACGTCGCTGGCGGTGCACGTCGCCCACCGGGTGAAGGAGCATTTCCCGGACGGGCAGCTGTACGCCGAGATGCGCGCCGCCGACGGCACGCAGACCTCGGCCCGCGAGGTGCTCGGCCGGTTCCTCCGGTCCCTGCACTACCGCACCGAGGAGATCCCGGAGTCGCTGCCGGAGCGGGCCAGCCTCTTCCGCTCGGCGCTGGCCCCGAAGTCGATGCTGGTGCTGCTCAACGGAGTCGAGGACGCGAGCGACATCCGCGACCTCATCCCGGCCGGGCCGGGCAACGCCGTGATCGTCACCAACCGCAGGCCCGCCTACGGCCTTCCCGGCGCGCGCGAGCTGAAAGTCGGCCCGATGACCGCCGACGACGCGGTGCGGCTGCTGTCGGCGGTGGCCTGGAACCATCCGGTCGCCGAGCACCCGGACGCGGCGCGCAAGGTCGTCGAGCTGTGCGGGCGGGTCCCCCTCGCCGTCCGCGCCGCCGCCGAACGGCTGCGGACGTGGAACTGCCTGACCCTGGACGATTTCGCGAACCGGCTGGAGCATCGCACCGCCCGGCTCTCGGAGCTGCGCACCCGGGACTTCGACCTGGCCGCGCGGATCGCGGAGGCCTGCGACGCACTCGACGTCCAGGCCCGGGAAGTGCTCCGGCAGCTGGCGATCCACGACCCCGCGGTGTTCTCCGAACGCCGCGTCCGGCGGCTGGCCCCGCCCGGCTGCGACGTCGAGTCGGTGCTGACGACGCTGCTGGAGTCGCGGCTGATCACGTTCGCGCCGTCCGGCGAGCACAGACGGCCGCAGTTCCAGATCCCGGAACTGGCGCGGCTCTACGCGCTGGAACAGCTGTCCGCACCGGCTCGCGCGGCTTGCTAGCCGCGTCGAACCGGGAAAAGCAGCGGGGTCCCTTCCTTCGAGGAAGGGACCCCGTCGCTTTCCGGGTCCGGGCTATCTGCCCAGCAGCACGGCCGCGTTGAACCCGCCCAATCCCCTTGCCACCACCAGGATCCGGTCGAGCCGCAGCTCGCGCGCGGCGCCGTGCACGAGGTCGAGCCGGTACGCGGAGCCCGAGACCGCGGGGGTCGGCGGCAGGACTTGCTCGGTCAGCGCCCGGCAGGCCATCGCGAGGTCCCACGACGCGCCGGCCGCGTACATCCGGCCCACGCCCGCCTTCGGGGCCGTCACCGGCACCCCGTCCGGGCCGAACACCTCCGCCAGCGCGGCGGCCTCCGCCGCGTCGAGGTCGGCGGAACCCGCCGCGTCCGCGAACACTGCGTCCACTTCGGACGGTCCGATTCCCGCGTCGGCGAGGCATTTCCGGATCGCGGCGGCCAGCCTCGGCGGGCGGGAGGTCCACGGCGCCGGGTCGAACGTCGCGGCGTAGCCGAGCACCTTGGCCAGTTCCCGGCCGCGCCCGGCCCGCTCCATCGTCATCATCACCGCGCCCTCGCCCGGCACGTGCCCGGCCGCCGCGGCCTCGAACGGCAGATACGCCGTGCGCGGGTCCTTGCCGGTGCTCAGCCTGCCGCTCGTCATCAGGCAGACCAGCCCGTAGGGCGAGAGCGCGGAGTCGTAGCCGCCGACGACCGCGTGGGAGGCGCCGTCCCGGAACGCTTGGCGCGCCTGGCCGACGACGTCGAGCCCGCCGGCCTGTTCCGAGCACACGACGCTCCCCTGCCCGCGCAGGTCGTGCCGGATCGACACCTGGCCGGTGGTCGCCGCGTAGAACCAGGCGATCGACTGATAGGCGCTCACTTCCTCCGGCCCGCCCGACCACAGCCCGGTCATCTCCCGCTGTCCGAATTGGACCCCGCCGGACGAACTGGCGACCAGCACCGCCCGTTCGTCCGGGGGAATCTCCGCCCACTCGGTGTCCGCCACCGCCATCCGCGCGGCGGCGAGGCCGAAATGAGTTCCGGGGTCGGTCTGCACCCGCAGGCGCTTGGGAACCCATTCCCCGGTGTCGAAACCGCGCACCTGCCCGGCGAGGACCGTCGGGTAGGACGAAACGTCGAACGAACTGATCGGCGCCAGCGCCGAGCGCCCTTCGACCGCCGCCGTCCACGAAGCGTCGAAGTCGTTGCCGTTCGGCGCGACCACGCCGATCCCGGTGATCGCGAGCACGTCAGCCACAGCCGTCCTCCGGTTTGGTCAGCACCACCGCGGACTGGAATCCGCCGAACCCGCTGCCGATGCTCACCGCGGTGCCGACCCGGTGCGCCCGCGCGGCGAGCGGCACGTAGTCGAGATCGCACTGCGGATCGGCGGTGCGCAGGTTCGCCGTCGGCGGCACGAATCCGTGTTCCATCGCCAGCACGCACGCCACCAGCTCGATCGATCCGATGGCGCCGAGCGAATGCCCCACCATCGACTTGATCGAACTCATCGGCACCGCGTAGGCGTGGTCGCCGAGGGCGAGCTTGACCGCGGCGGTCTCGTGCCGGTCGTTCTGCACGGTGCCCGAGCCGTGTGCGTTGACGTAGTCCACTTGTTCCGGCGCTCGCCCGGCTTTGGTCAGCGCGCGGGTGATCGCCTGCGCCATTTCGACGCCGTCCTCGCGCAGCCCGGTCATGTGATAAGCGTTGCTGCGGCTGGAAAATCCGGAAACCTCGCAGTACACGCGCGCACCGCGCCGCCGGGCGTGCTCCGCTTCCTCCAGCACCAGGATCGCGGCCCCCTCGCCGAGCACGAAGCCGTCCCGGCCGCGGTCGAACGGGCGCGACGCCTCGGCCGGATCCCCGGCGAACGGAGTCGTCGCGCGGATCGCGTCGAAGCAAGCCACCGTGATGGGCGAGATCGGCGCGTCGGTCGCCCCGGCGATCATGACCTCCGCTCCGCCGTCCTCGATGGTCCGCGCGGCGTAACCGACCGCGTCGAGCCCGGACGTGCAGCCGTTCGAGACCGTCTTGACCGGGCCTTCCGCGCCCGCCGCCCAGGCGACCTCGGCCGACAGCGAGCTGGGCACGAGATACCAGTGGCAGTGCGGCGACGCGTAGCCCGGATCGACTTCCCACAACCGGCCGCGGTCGCTGACGACGACGTACTCGCGCTCCAGCGCCATGGTCTGGCCGACCGCGCTGCCGAGGCTCACTCCGATGTCGCCGGCGTCGGTGTCCGACAGCGCGAGCCCGCTGTCCTCGATCGCCTCCCGCGCGCTCACGACGGCGAGCTGCGCGGCCCGGTCCATCCGGCGGGTGTCGCGTTCGGACAGTCCTTCGGCGAGCGGGTCGAAATCGCATTCGGCCGCGACCTGCGACCGGAACCGGGACGGATCGAACAGGCTGATCCGCCGCGTCGCCGTCCGGCCCGCGCGCAGCAGCTCCTCGAACTGTTTCGCCCCGGCGGCCCCGGGCGCGACCACGCCGATCCCGGTGACGACCACGCGCCTGCTCACGGCCGCTCCGCGGGATACGCCTCGGTGTCGACGTGGCCGACCTCCGGGCGCGGCGCGAGCGGAGCGAGGAAGAACACCGCCTGCGCCGGCTCGTCGCCGTGGTTCTCCAGCCGGTGGCGCGCGCCGCGGGTGATCATCACGGCCTGGTCGCGTTCCAGCTCGACGGGCTCGCCGTTGACCCGCACCCGGACGCGCCCGTCGGTGACGACCAGGAATTCGTCGGAGTACGGGTGGTAGTGCTCGGAAACGTGCTCGCCGGGTTCGAGCCGCACGATCCCGGTGAAGCCCGCTGTCGCGCCGACTGTCGCCGGGCTGAGCAGCACCCGCAGGTCCCCGCCCCGGCGCCGGTTCGGCTGCACGGAGTCGAACCGGACCACGTCCGCGGTTGAAGCAGTCATGCGAAGGCCCTTTCTCAGCGGGTCCAGGTGTAGAACGGTTTCGCCATGGCGTCGCGCGGTTCCCGCCACGACTCGTGATAGGGACTGACCACTTCGGACAGTCTGGTGTCGATGTCGCGGAAGAGCGGATGCTCGCGCACCGTGCGCAGGTTCGGCTCCACCGCCTCGTCGGCCTCCACGAGGTGGAAATACAGGCCGTGGAAGGAAAACAGCGTCCGGCGGGACACCCCGAGCAAATGCGGCAGCTCGGTCCCGTCGGAATCGGCGAAGGTCTGCGCGACGTAGTCGAGGTCCTTCTCGTCGACTTTCGCGACGATCAGCGTTCGGTCACCCATGCCCCGGATCGTGGCTGGCCCGGCTGGGTCCGGGCTCGACTATCGCTGATGCGCGGCCCCGGCCCAGAACGCCTCCAGCCGGGGTCAAGCAGCGGCGGAAACGCTGGCGGGCATGGACGTTCACACCGGATCGCTGGCCTTGTCCGCGTTGCTGAGCGGCGTCGTCTCCGGCGTCTTCGCCGGGATCGTGCTCAGCGTGCTGCCGACCCTGCGCGCACTCCCGCCGGGCGACTACGTGCGGCTGCACGCGATGCTGGGCCGCGGCTTCCACCCCACCATGCCCCTGCTCGTGACGGTGCTCCTCGCCGCGCAAATAGCCGTGCTGTGCACCGACCCCGGCGTGCCTGCCGCGCTCGTCGTGGCCGGGGTCGCGGGCGTGCAGGTCGTTTCGCACTTCGGCAACGTGCCGCTCAACCGGATCGCGCGCACGACGCAGCCGGACGCGATCGGCCCGGAATGGGCGGATCCGCGTCCGGCTTGGGCGCGCTGGCACTACGTGCGTACGACGCTCGCGCTCGCCTGCTGCGCGACCGATCTCGTCCTGCTGCTCTGAACCGCCTCGGCGACCCGGTCCAGCTGGGCCGGGTCCGCGTCGCAGGGGAACAGCAGCAGCTCGTCGCACCCCGCCGCCGCGTACGTCCCGAGCACCTCGGCGAGTTTGTCCTCGTCGGTGACGGCGTGCTCCAGAACCCGGGAAACGGCGGGCCCGAAGTACGAGTAGTAGTCCGACAGATAGGCCTCGGCCTTCGCCGCCGCGCCCGGGCCCAGGCAGAAGTAGGTCAGCGCGACCATCCTCGGCCGTCCGGCCCGGCCTGATTCCTGCCACGCCGAAGTCGCGGCCGCCACCCGGTCCTGGTACGCCCGCACCGAACTGCCGCCCGCGATCCAGCCGTCCCCGCGCCGGGCGAACCGGCGCAGCGCCGCCGCAGAATGCCCGCCTACCAAAACCTCCAGCCCGGCGGGCAGCTGCTCGAGCACCTCGTCGAGCAACCGCCCGCGCCGGTGGTAGTCCACTCCGGACACCTCGAAATCGTCCGGGCGCCCGCCCGCGGCGACGCCGAGGGTCACCCGGTCGCCGGCCAGCCGCACGAGCGAGTCGAGCTGTTTGGCCAGCAGAGCCGCGTTCCCCCGGTACGCCGCGAGCAGGACGCTGAAGGTGAGCCGGACCCGGCTGGTCGCCCCCGCCGCGGCGGCGAGGGCGACCACGGGTTCGAGATTGTCGTACACCAGCCGGTCGAGCACGGCCACGCTGCTGAACCCGTGCTCCTCCGCACCCCGTGCCCAGTCGAGCGCGGCCGGACCGCGCCCGCCGGGCACCGTCGTCGGCAATCCGATGCCGATGTCCACGACCGCCTCCCTCAGGGCTTCACGGCGATCACCAGGGTGTCGAGGTACCCCAGCCGCCGCGTCTCGATCTCGGCGAAGCCCGCCTCGGCGCACCACGCCTCGCACTCGCTCGCTTCGTACTCGCGGCCGTGCTCGGTGGTGAACAGCATGTGCAGGCTGACGATCAGCTTGAACTGGCGCAGTTCGTCGTCGAGCATGACGTCGTAGATCGCCAGCCGCCCGCCCGAGGGCAGCGCGTCGTAGGCCTTGCGCACCAGCGTGCGGCACTCCTCGTCGCCCCAGTCGTGCAGCACGTGCCCGATCACCAGCACGTCCGCGCTCGGCAGGTCGTCGGCGAAGAAGTCGCCGCCGACGAACGACACCCGGTCGCTCACCCCGCGCCGCCGCATGTGGTCGGCGAACGGCTTGCCCATCGCGGGCAGGTCGAACACCGTGCCGGTCAGCCCGGGGAACTCGCTGACCAGCGAAGCCAGCACGTTGCCGCGCGCGCCGCCGATGTCGGCGACGGTGCGGACGTCGCTCCAGTCCAGCGCCTTCGCCAGCGCTGGCGAGACCAGCGCGTTCATCGCGTCCATCATGTCGAGGAACCGCAGCACCTGCTCGGGCACCTCGGTCACTTCGTCGAACGGGTTGCCCTTGCGCTTGCCGACCTGCGGCTCGCCGCTGACCAGCGCCTCGGGCAGTTTGCCCCAGGCTCCGTAGAGCACCTCGTCGGCGCGGCTGAGGAAGCCGCCGACGTAGCCGGGCTCGCCGGGGACGAGGTACCGGCGGACGGCGGCGCTGGTCGCCAGCCCGTCCTCGGTCTCCCGAAGCAGGCCCAGTTCGACGAGCACGCCGAAGAACGCGTGGGCGGGCCGCGGGTGCAGGCCCAGTTTCTCGCGCAGCTCCTCCTCGGCGAGCGCGCCGTCGCCGAGCAGCGGGAACACCCCGAGTTTCAGCGCGCTCAGCACGACCTGCGCCTCGGCGAACCGGGTGCCCAGCGCGAGCAGCTGGACGGGGTTGGTCGGGGCGGAGTTGTCCGTCCGCGTGGTCACCATCGCTCACCTTCCGGTCTGTCTGACAGTCGGCACAGCTCATCGCGGCGCGCTCAAGCCCGGCTCGAAAACGGTCCGCTTGAGCGCGCCTTGAGGGCGACAAGCGAAAGTACTTCCAGAACGGAAGCACTTCAGGGAGGGGACCGCGTGGGGGCCACCGACGTCGAAATCCGCTTGTTCGGCACCACGGAGATCATTTCCGGGACCGGGGCGCAGCGGGTCAGCTCGCCCAAGCTGCGCACCATGCTGGGCCTGCTGCTGATCTCCCCCGGGTCGGTGAGCGCGGTCGACGCGCTGGTCGCCGAGGTGTGGCGGACCCCGCCGAAGAACGCGCTCGCCACCGTGCAGACCTACCTGTACCAGCTGCGCCGCCACCTCGACGGCGTCGTGCCCGGCGGATCGCGGCACCTGGTCACCCACCCGGCGCGCTACCAGGCGGTGTTCCCCGCCGAGGCGGTGGACGTCCTGCGCTTCCAATCGCTGGCCGCGGCCGGTCTGCAAGCGCTTTCCGCGGACCAGCCGGAAGAAGCCGACGAATTGCTCAGCGAGGCGCTGCGGCTGTGGCGCGGCGAGCCGTTCGCGGACATCCCGCTCGGACCCGGTCTCACCGCGGCCGCGATCCGCCTGCGCGAACTGCGCGACCTCGTCGAAATCTCCCGGATCGACGCCGCCGTCCTCAGCGGCAGGCACGCCGAGATGGTGCCGGTGCTCGAACGGCTCCTGGTCTCCCAGCCGCTGCACGAGGGGTTCGCCGCGCGGCTGATGGTGGCCTACGCGAAGTCCGGTCGCGCGGACCGGGCGGCGAGGCTGTACGAACGGCTCGGCGCGCGCCTCGACGAGGAGCTCGGACTGCCGCCGATGCCGAGGCTGCAACGCCTGCGCGACATGCTGGCCGCCCCGCAATTGCTTCCGGATTGGGAGTTGTTGCGCATCGACGAGCGCCCCGGCCAGACCGGCGTCATCATGACCGATCACCTGTACACGCAGCCGATTTCGCTCAGCGGGCGCGCGGGCGAGATCACCATGCTGTCGGAATGGCTCGTCCCCGGCGAGAAATGCGCGCCCGGTCCGCGGATCGCGGCCGTGCACGGGCCGACCGGGGCCGGGAAAACGGCGGTGTGCCTGTCGGTCGCGCGCGGGATCCAGCATCATTTCCCGGACGGCCTGCTCGTGCTGGACCTCGGCAGCTGCCGGAGCGCGCCCGAGCTGATCCGCGAGATCCTCGGCAGAGCGGGAGTCCGCACCGACGATCTGGCCGGCGACGAACTCGTGGCGTGCTACCGCTCGTGGGCGGCGACCCAGCGGTTCCTGCTGGTGCTCGACAACGCGCGGAGCCTCGACCAGGTGCTGCCGCTCGTGCCCACGTGCGAGGAGGCCGGGCTGCTGGTGAACGGCCCGATCCGGCTCGGCGGCCTGCTCGGCACGCGCAGTGTCACGCTCGACGCGCTCGGCGAGGCGGACACGATCGTCGCGCTGCGCCGGTGTCTCGGCGAACGCTGGGCGGCGGAATCGCCGGACGCGGTGCGCGAGGTCGCGCGGTCCTGCCACGGTTTGCCGCTCACGGTGCAAGCCGCCGCGCAGATCGCCCGCAACCGAGGGCTCGGCGCCCGCGAGCTCGCCGCGCTGCTGGCCGACGAAAAGACGCGCTGGCGGGAACTCGACGCCGCCGTGCCGCGGATCGCCGACCAGCTCGCCCGGTGCTGGGCGCAGCTCGACGACGACGCCCGGCGGGCCTGGTGCGTGCTCGCCGCGCTGCCGGACCGGTTCGGCGTCGCCGACGCCGCCCGCGTCCTGGACGTGCCGCCTGCCGAGGCCGCCGCGCTGCTCGGCAGGCTGCGGGAAGTGTCGGTGCTGCGCGACTACCCCGACTCCCGGTACTCGCTCTACGACCTGGCTCGCGGGAGGGTCGCGTGCGCGTCCTTTTCGTGAACTCGGCTCTGGCCTCGCACCTGTTCCCGATGGTGCCGCTGGCGTCGGCCCTGCGCGAGGCCGGGCACGAGGTCGAATTCGCCGTGCCGCCCGACGTCGCGTGGGAGGCCCACCGGGTCGGGCCCGCGACCGAGCACGACCGGGTGTTCGCCAGGGTCCTGCGCACTCCGGCCGGGCCGAAACCGGGGGTGCCCCGGGTGCTGGGCCTGTTCGCCGAGGCGGCGTCGGCGATGGCGGCGGACCTGACGGCGCTGCTCGAGCGGCGGCGGCCGGACCTCGTGGTGTTCGAGCCGATGGCGCTGGCCGCGCCGCTGGCCGCCCGGCGTGCCGGGATCCCGTCGGTCCGCTTCCGCTTCGGCCCGGATCTCCTGGAGCGGTTTTTCCCGCAGCTGCTGGACAATCTGCCCCCGGCACTGGTCGCGGACGCCGGGCCGGACGCACTCGCGGGCGGGCTCACGCTCGATCCGTGCCCCGCCGGGCTCGGCTCGCCGTCCGTCGCGCCGGTCTGGCCGATCCGCTACACCCCGGCCTGGCCCGGCGACGGCGACGCGCCGGGCGGCCGCGGTTTCCGGGTGTGCGTTTCCTGGGGCAGCACGCTGTTCCGGGTCGCGCCGGACCGGTTCCTCGCCGGGGACGCGGCCCGGGCCGTGGCTCCCGAAGCGGACACGGTGTTCGTCGTCGTGCGCCGCGAGCAGGTCGACGCGCTGGGGCCATTGCCGCCCAACGTCGTCGTCCTGCCGGATGTGCCGCTGCACCGCGTGCTCGCGCACAGCGACCTGCTGGTCGGGCACGGCGGAGCCGGGACCATCCTGACCGGGGCCGCGGCCGGGCTGCCGCAGCTGCATCTGCCCCAGCTGCCAGACCACAAGTTCCACGCCGCGGCCTTGGCCGCGACGGGAGCCGGGCAGGTGGTGGCGTCGGTCGGCGAACTGGCTGTGCGGCCGGAACTGCCTGCGGCGCGGGAACTCGCGGCCGCGATCGCCGCCGCTCCGGCACCGGACGAGACGGCGGCGAAGCTGGCGGTGCGAGCATGAAAATCGCGGTGCTCGGGTGCGCGTCGATCGCGAACCGGCTCGGTCCGGTGCTGCGCGCGGATCCGGCGTTCGAGCTGACGGCCGTGGTCAGCCGGACCGCCGGACGAGCGGCCGAATTCGCGCGGAAGTTCGAGTGCGAGGCGATCACCGGGTACGAACGGCTGCTGTGCCGCGACGACATCGAAGCCGTCTACGTGCCGCTGCCGACCGGCCTGCACTTCGACTGGATCCGGGCCTGCCTCTCCGCGGGCAAGCACGTGCTCGCCGAGAAATCGCTCACCACGAGCGCGAGCCGGACCCTTGAGCTGGTCCGGCTCGCCGAGAAGAAGTCGTTGGTGCTGCTGGAGAACTTCGGGTTCCTGCACCACCGGATGCACGACGACGTCCGGCGTCGCGTCGCCGACGGGCTGATCGGCGACCTGCGCGCGTTCGAGGCCGAATTTGCCTTCCTGCCGCGCGCCGCGGACGACATCCGCTATCAGCGCGACCTCGGCGGCGGGGTGCTGCTCGACGCCGGTGCCTACACCGTTCGCTGCGCACAATTCTGGCTGGGCTCCGAACTCGACGTCATTGGCGCGTTCGCCGGGATCGACAACGAAACCGGCGTCGATGTGCGCGGCAGCGCGATGCTGGTCGGCGCGGAGGCGGTCCCGGCGCAGCTGAGCTACGGCTTCGACCATTCCTACCGCTGCCACTACACGCTCTGGGGCACGCGCGGCTCGCTGCGCGTCGACCGCGCGTTCACCGCGCCCGCCGGCTTCGCGCCCCGGTTCTTGTTCGAACGCGACGGCGAGACCGAAGAGATCACCGGCCCTTCCGACGACCGTTTCGCCGCGATAGCACGGCATTTCGCCCGGCTGATCGATGGAACCGAGGACCCGGCGGCGGAGTACGCCGCCGCGGTGCGGCAGGCCGAACTGCTCGAAGACATCACCAGGACCGCATACCAGCTCGGGTGCGCTCCGCTGCACCCGAAACACTGAGGAGATCCCGAATGCGCGTGCTGTTCGCGTCGTGGGCGTGGCCGTCCCACTATTTCCCGTTGGTGCCCTTGGGCTGGGGGCTGCTCGCGGAAGGCCACGAGGTGCGCGTCGCGAGCCAGCCCGCGCTGATGCCCGCGGTCACCGCGTCCGGCCTCGCCGGGGTCCCAGTCGGCACGGACCTGGACTTCGCCGCGCTCATGCGCAAGCCGATGGAGGGCGTCGGCGCCGCGCGGATGTCCCGGGAATTCTGGCGGGAACTGGCTGCCCGCAAGACTGCCGAAGCGATGGCCACCTTCGTCACGCTCGCCGAGAACATGCTCGACGACCTGCTCGCGCAGTGCCGCGCGTGGCGGCCCGACCTCATCGTGCACGACACGACGACCTACGCCGCGCCGATCGCCGCCGCGCTGCTCGGCATTCCCGCGGTGCGCCACACCTGGGGCCCCGACCTGATGGCCCGCTTCGACACCTCCGGCCTGGGCGATCTCCTTGCCCGCCATGGCCTCTCCCAGGACGACCTCGCCGCGAGGACGACCGTCGACCCGTGCCCGCCGAGCATGCAGATCGACTCGCCGCTGCACCGGACCTGGCTGCGCTACACCCCCTACAACGGCCCGGCCCGGGCACCGCGGTGGACGTGGGAGCGGCGCGGCGATCGGCCACTGGTCTGCATCACCATGGGAACGACGAGCGGGAAACTCGGCGGCGAGGACCGGCCGCTGCCGCTGAAGATCGTCGACGCACTGTCCGATGTGGACGTCGTGCTGGCGGTGTCGGAGGCGGAGCGGGCGGCGCTGGGGACGCTGCCGCCGAACGTCCGCACCGAGGTGATGATTCCGCTGCACGTCGTGCTGCCGCACTGCGATCTGCTGGTCCAGCGCGGCGGCGGCTGCACGACGATGACCGGGCTGACCTACGGGGTGCCGCAGCTGGTGGTGCCGTACCTGCCGGACCACGCGTTCAACGGACGCCAGTTCGCGGCGACCGGAGCCGGCCTGATGCTGCCCGACGGCGAAACGACCCCGTCGTCGCTGCGCGAATCGCTCGACCGGCTGCTGAACGAAAAGACGTTCGCGGCGAAGGCCACCGAGGTCCAGGCGGAGATGGCGGCTCAGCCGTCCACCGCCGAGGTCGTCGGGGAACTCGAGAGCCTGGTGTGCTGAGCCGGTTGCCCGGCACGCGTTTCGGAACCGCGCGAAAGGCTGCCGGACGGTTCGTCGTCCGGCAGCCCAGCGGCGTCAGCGACGCGGTGGCCCAGTCACCACGCCAGCACTTCCGACCCCCGCAAGAGACAGCCCGACGGCCCGTCGTCCGGCAGCGCGGCCGCGTCGGCGATGTCCGCGGCGGCCTCCTCGGGCAACCGCTGGCCTTTCGGCATCATGTCCGTCCGCGTCGTGCCCGGATTGACCGCGTTCACCAAGACGCCGTCCGCGCGGTGCGCCGCGGCGAGAAGCACCGTCAGCGCGTTCAACGAGGTCTTGGACATCGAGTAAGCCGGGATCGCGGGTGCGAGGCCGTTGGCGAAACACCCCGTCCCGCTCGACACGAACACGACCCGTCCCCAGCCCCGCTCGGCCATGCCGGGCACGAACGCCTGGCACACCCGCCACGCCCCCAGCACGTTGACCTCCCACGTGCGCGCGACGTCCGCCAGCGGCACGGTCGCCGCGGACGCACCCCGGTCGAGCAGGATCCCGGCGTTCGGCACCAGTACGTCGACCGGTCCGGCTTCCGCCGCGCACTTGTCCACAGAAGACTGCGAGGTCACGTCGAGCTGCAGCGCGGTGCAGCCGGTTTCGGCCGCCGCCGCTCGGGCGTCGTCGAGAGAGCGAGCGGTGAGCAGCACTTCGTAGCCGCGCGAGCGCAGTTCGGCGCAGACGGCTTTGCCGATCCCCCGGTTTCCGCCGGTGACCAGCGCCCGGCGCACAGATGCAGATGCCATGGGCCGACCCCAGTACACCGGCCTCGAGCCGCGCTCGCGGCCCGGCCGCATGAGCGCTTCCCCGGTCCCGCTCTACCGGGCCGGGGCACGCTGGCGGCAGACCCGGCCGTTTCCCGGAGGTAGCATGACGCAGCTAGCCGATCCACTGGTCTTCCCGTTCGCGGCGGAGACCCCGCTCGACCCGCCCGCCGAGTTCGCGCGGCTGCGCGAGCAGGACCCGGTCGCCCGGATCACCCTGCCGACCGGCCACGAAGCCCGGCTGCTCACCCGGTACGCGGACGTGCGCTACGCCTTGTCCGCCAAGGAGTTCAGCCGCGAGGCGATCACCAAGCCCGGCGCCCCGACGGTGTTTCCGCTCGCCTCGGGCTCGAAGTCGATCTTCGTGATGGACCCGCCGGAGCACACGCGGCTGCGCAAGCTGGTGGCGAAGCCGTTCAGCCCCGCCGCGACCGCGCGGGTGGAAGCGGAGATCGCCCGCCGCGCCGACGAGCTGCTCGACCGGCTGGCCGCGAAGGGCCCCGGCGCGGACCTCGTCTCCGGGCTGGCCAAGGCATTGCCGATCTCGGTGATCTGCGCGCTGCTCGGCGTCCCGGAGTCCGATGTGGACTCCTTCGGCGCGTGGACCGACGCGATGCTGGACTTCGGCGCGGGCTCGCGCGAGCGCGTTGAAGAGGCGACCGGGAACCTGACGCGGTATCTCACCGAACTCGTCGAAGCGAAACGCGAGCACCCTGAACCGGATCTGCTCACCGACCTGGTGCGGGCGCACGACGAGGGCGACCGGCTGAGCACGGCCGAGCTGATCGCGTTCGGCTACACCCTCCTCGGCGCGGGCTACCACGCCACCGCGGCGGAGATCGTCCACGGTTTCCTGAATCTGCAACGCCATCCGGAGCAGGCGGAGCTGCTCCGCACCGACCCCGGCATCGACGCCACTGCCGCCGACGAACTGGTGCGCTACTCCCAGACCGGCGGACTGGGCTCGCTGCGCATCGCGACCGCGGACGTCGAATTGTCCGGCGTCGTCGTGCGGGCCGGAGAAGCCGTGCTGCCTTCGATCAACGCGGCGAACCGCGACCCCGAGGTCTTTCCCGGACCGGACGCACTCGACCTGCGGCGCACCCCGAACCGGCACCTCGCCTTCGGGCACGGGCCGCACAACTGCCTCGGCGCGCTGCTCGGCCGGGTCGAGGTGCGCCGCGCGCTCGGCGGGCTGCACCGGCGGTTCCCCGGGGTGCGCGCGACCGTCGCCGAATCCGAGCTCGTGTGGGGTCGCGGCGCGTTCCGCCTGCCCGCCGAACTCCCGATTTCCTGGAGCTGACATGACAGCAGTGGTGCTCGGCGGAACCGGTTTCCTCGGCGGGCACGTCTGCCGCGCGCTGGCAGCCGCGGGCCGCCCGGTGGTGGTGGTCAGCAGAAGGCGGCTGCCCGGCGTCGTCCAAGTCGCGCACGACGAGCGGGCGTACGACGAGCTGACGGCGTTGTTCGCGCGGCTGCGGCCGGAGGTGGTGGTCAACGCGTCCGGCATGGCCTGGGCCCCGATCCCCGACCCGGAGAAATCGGTGAACTGCTCGCTGGCGGCGGCGACCGCGGAAGCGGCCCGCGACACCGGGGTGCCCCGGCTCGTGCATTTCGGCTCGTCCCACGAGTACGCGCCCGCTCCGCACGGCTCGGCGCTGCCGGAGGACTTCGAGACCGGCCCGCGCACGCCTTACGGCACAAGCAAATTCCTCGGCACTCAAGCGGTGCTGAAAGTCGCGAGCGACGGAGTGGACGCGGTCGTGCTGCGCGTGTTCAACGCGTTCGGGCCCGGCGTGCCCGAGCCGAGCCTGCTCGGCCAGACTGTGCGCCGGCTGCGTGCCGGAGAACGAGTCATCGAGCTGCGGCAGCCGTTGCAGTACCGCGATTTCGTCGACGCCAGGGACGTCGCGAGCGCGGTGACCGCGGCGGCGGGTGCGCCGCCCGGCGCCTTCGCGGGCGGGACCGTCCTCAACGTCGGCCGCGGCGAGGGTCTCTGCACCCGCGACGTGGTCGACGGGCTCATCGAAGCCAGCGGGCTCGACGCCCGGACCGTGCTGACCGACGCCGACGGCGGGAGCCGCGTCGCCGGGCTCGACTGGCAGTGCGCGGACACGACCCGGATCGGCGCGATGCTGGGCTGGAAGCCCGCGATCGGCATCAGCGCCACTCTGGCGGACCTGTGGGAATCAGCTGAACGGGGAGACTCGGATGACCGATGACGTCAAGGCCTCGATTCTCGAGGGCGTCCGGAAACTGCACGACAGCCGGGCGGCTCCGGGCTTCGTCCCCGGCCGGACGCCGATCCTGCCCTCGGGCGCGGTGCTCGACGCCGACGACCGGGCCGCGCTCGTGGAGGCGGCCGCCGAACTGCGGATCGCCGCCGGAGTGGACTCGCGGAAGTTCGAGCGGAAGTTCGCGAAGTACCTCGGCCTGCGCAAAGCGCACCTGACGAACTCGGGCTCGTCGGCGAACCTGCTGGCGCTGTCCGCGTTCACCGCGCCCGAGCTGGGCGACCGGCGGATGCGGCCGGGCGACGAGGTGATCACGGTCGCGGCCGGATTCCCGACCACGGTGAACCCGATCGTGCAGAACGGGCTCGTCCCGGTGTTCGTCGACGTCGACCTGCCGACGTACAACACCACCGCCGAGCGGGTCGCGGCCGCGATCGGGCCGCGCACGCGGGGCATCGCGCTCGCGCACGCGCTGGGCAACCCGTTCGAGGCCGCGGAAATCGCGGAACTGGCGAAGGAACACGGCCTGTGGTTCCTGGAGGACAACTGCGACGCGGTGGGATCGCTCTACCGCGGCCAGCTCACCGGGACGTTCGGCCACTTCAGCACGGTGAGCTTCTACCCGGCGCACCACCTCACGATGGGCGAGGGCGGCTGCGTGCTGACCGCGGATCTTTCGCTGGCCCGGCTCGTCGAGTCCTATCGGGACTGGGGCCGCGACTGCTGGTGCGAACCGGGCGAGGACGACCGCTGCCAGAAGCGGTTCGGCTGGTCGCTCGGCACGCTCCCGGACGGCTACGACCACAAGTACACGTTCTCGCACGTCGGCTACAACCTGAAATCGACCGACCTGCAGAGCGCGCTCGGCCTGTCCCAGCTGGCCAAACTGGACGAGTTCGGCAGGCTCCGGCGGGCGAACTGGCAGCGGCTGCGCACCGAGCTGGACGGGCTGCCCGGCCTGATCCTGCCGGAGCCGACGCCGGGCAGCGACCCCAGCTGGTTCGGGTTCGTCATCACCGTTTCGCCGGACGCCGACTTCAGCCGCCGGGATCTCCAGCTGTACTTGGAAAAACGGCGGATCGGCACGCGGCTTCTGTTCAGCGGCAACCTCACCCGGCACCCGGCGTACCAGGACGTCGAGTACCGGGTGCACGGAACGCTGGAGAACTCGGACGTGGTGGCCAGCCAGACGTTCTGGATCGGCGTGTACCCCGGGATCACCGACGAGATGATCGACTACATGGTGTCGTCGATCCGGGAGTTCGTCGCGCACGGCCGGTGAACCGACGGGCCGTCGCCAGGCACTACGCCCGGCGACGGCCCGTCCGCGCGGAGAACGTCAAACGAGTGCTTCCAGTTTCGCGGCGACTTCCGCCGGGGACGGCAGGCTCTCGCTTTCCTCGCGCAGTTTCGCCGCTGCCTGCCGGAATTCCGGCTCAGTGAGCACGCGTTCGATGTCGGCGGCCACCTCGTCGATCTCCGCTGTCGCCGGATGCACGACGCCCGCGCCGGTGCCCGCCAGCTGGCGACCGTTGAACATCAGATCCGGCATGTTCGGCAGCACGACTTGCGGCACGCCCTCGCTCATCGCGGTCATGAGCGTCCCGGAACCGCCGTGGTGGACGACCAGGTCGCAGGTTTGCAGCAACGCCTGCAGCGGCACCGGATCCACCACGGACACATTCGGCGGGAGACCGCCGAGACTCTCCTTCGCGGTCGTCGGCACCACGACGTCGATCGGGAGCCGGGCGATCGCGTGCAGCAGGCCGGCGAGATCCAGACCGCGGGAGACGCCCAGTTCGGACTGCGAAAGCCCCCACGTGACACAGACCCGGGGCCGCTCCGCCGGCGTGAGCCATTCGGGGATCGTGCCGCCGCCGTTGTAGGGCACGTATCGCATCGGCTGGTAGCCAGTGGCGCGGTCGATCTGCAGGCGCGGCGGGCACGGGTCGATCGTGAGATCGCCGTTGACGCCCAAGGTCTCCAGTCCGTGGCGGGCCAGCAGATCGGCGAACAGCTCGGTCTCGATGCTCGGCAGGTCGGCGGTGAAGTCCGGAGCCCACAGGTGCCGGATCGCCGGGACGCCGAGCAGTTGCCCGAGCAGCGGCCCGGCGAAGGTGGTCGGCTCGAACAGAATCAGATCCGGCCGCCACTGCCTGCCGAACGCGAGGGCGTCGTCGGCCATCACCTCGGCCAGCGTGAGGAAGTGCCCGAGGCCTTTGCGGGCTCGCAGCAGCACTTTCGCCTCCGCGGAATCGGCATCCCAGCGGCTCGGCAGCGCTTCGGTGGAGTTGGCTTTGGCCCCGAGATTGGCGCGCAGCAGCTCGGCGACGTCGACGTCGTGCCCGGCCGGGGTCATGGTCAGCCCGGACTCGGTGACCGTGCCGGCGAACCCCGGCTGGCTGAGCACCCGCACCTCGTGCCCCGCCGCGCGCAGCGCCCAGCCGAGCGGCACCAGCGAGAAATAGTGGGACCGGCCCGCCCAGGACATCAGCAGCACTTTCATCGTGAACTCCCCTGGTTTCGTGAGAACGCGTCCATCGTCGGCGCTGCGGCTCGATTCCGGCTGAGCGGTTGTCCAACGCGGCTCGAGACGCGGCGGACACGATGGACCGGTCCGGAATTCCGTCGCGGAGGTGGCGCGTGAAACAGGCATTCGAGCAGCTGGCTGTCGCGGGCGGCAGCCCGGAGTTCGACCGCGCGATCTACTTCGGAGTCCCGAACGTCGGCGACCGGAGAGCGTTTTCCGCGCGGGTGGACCAGATCTTCGACTCGCGGCGGCTGAGCAACGGCGGCCCGATGACCGAGGCGCTCGCCGACCGCGTCCGGCAGAGCGCGGGCGTGCCCGGCTGTGTGCTCGCCTGCAACGCGACTTCCGCGCTGCAGCTGGCGATTCGCGGATTCGGGCTGACCGGCGAGGTGATCGTCCCGTCGATGACGTTCGCCGCGACCGCGCACGCGGTGTCGTGGCTCGGGCTCACCCCGGTGTTCTGCGACATCGACCCGGTGACCCACAACATCGATCCGGCACAGGCCGAGCGGCTGATCACGCCGCGCACCAGCGCGATCATCGGCGTCCACCTGTGGGGACGGCTGTGCGACGTCGGGGCGCTGGAGGCGATCGCCGCCCGGCACGGCCTGCGGCTGCTGTTCGACGCGGCGCACGCCTACGGCTGCTCCCGGGACGGCCAGCCCACCGGAAGCGGCGGCGACGCGGAGATCTTCTCCTTCCACGCCACCAAATTCGTCAACGCCTTCGAGGGCGGCGCGGTCGTCACCCGCGACCGGGAAGCCGCAGAGCGGATGGCGGCGATGCAGAACTTCGGGATCGTCGGCGGCGACACCGTGGGCTATCTCGGGACCAACGCCAAGATGAGCGAGATCAGCGCGGCGATGGCACTGACCTCTTTGGACAGCATCGACGATTTCGTCAAGCACAACCAGCGCAACCACGAATGCTACGCGGCCTTGCTGAACGGACTGCCCGGAGTCGATTTCGTCCGGTACGACGACCGCGAGGACAACAACTTCCAGTACGTGGTGCTGACCGTCGACGCCGAGGGAGCCGGGATCTCCCGCGACCGGCTGCTCGAGATCCTGGCCGCGGAAAACATCCACGCGAAGAGGTATTTCTCGCCGGGCTGCCACCGGATGCCGCCCTACGCCCCGTCCGCGCCGCTGCCGCACACCGAATGGCTGGCCGACCGCGTGCTGGCGCTGCCGACCGGAACCGCGGTAAGCCAGCAGGACGCGCTGCGGATCGGCAGCATCGTCCGCACGGCGCTGGGCGCGGCCCCGCTGGCCTGACGCGTTCCGCGGGGCCGGGTTCGCCGGTACGCCGAACGCCCAGCCCCGCTCACCTGACCCGCGCTTCGGTCCGGCCAACCCCCTGGACCGTCCCCTTCCGCAGGCCCGGATTCGCCAAGTGCACCGCCCCAACGCCCAACCCCGCCCGCCTCACCCGTGCCTGGTCCGGCCAACCGCCTGGCCCGACCCGTTCCGCAGGCCCGGGTTCACCGGCGCTCCGCTCCACCGTCCAACCCCGCTCTCCCCGTCCACACGCGAAAAATCCGGCCCGGCAACCGCCAGGCCGGACCCCGCCGTGCCCATCAACCCCGGCACCACCGCAACCCCGCGCGGCACCGGCCCGAACCTCAGTAATTCACCGCGACTTGAGCGGCTCCCACCACGCGCGGTTCTCCCGGTACCACCGCACCGTCTCGGCCAGCCCGTCGTCGAACTTCACCCGCGGCGCGTAGCCCAGCTCGGCGGTGATCTTCGCGATGTCGACCGAGTACCGCCGGTCGTGCCCCAGCCGGTCCTCGACCCGGTCGACCCGGTCCCAGCCCGCCCCGGCCGCCGCCAGCAGCCGACCGGTCAGGTCCAGGTTCGTCAGTTCCGTGCCGCCGCCGATGTGGTAGACCTCGCCGGGGCGGCCGTGCTCGGCGACCAGTTGGATTCCCTGGCAGTGGTCGTCCACGTGCAGCCAGTCCCGCACGTTCCGCCCGTCGCCGTACAGCGGCACACGCCGGCCGTCGAGCAGGTTCGTCAGGAAGCGCGGAATCACCTTCTCCGGGAACTGGTACGGCCCGTAGTTGTTCGAGCAGCGGGTCACGCACACCGGCAGCCCGTAGGTGCGGAAGAACGACCGGGCGAGCAGGTCGGAGGACGCTTTCGAGGCCGAGTAAGGGGAATTCGGCTCCAGCGCGTGATCTTCGAGCCACGAGCCGTCGGCGATCGAGCCGTACACCTCGTCGGTCGACACGTGCACGAACTTGCCGGTTCCCGCGGCCAGCGCCGACTGCAGCAGGTTGTGCGTCCCGAGCACGTTCGTCCGCACGAAATCCGCCGAAGCCGCGATCGAACGGTCCACATGCGACTCGGCGGCGAAGTGCACCACCAAGTCCACAGTGGACATCAGGGCGGGCATCAGCTCGGGATCGCAGACGTCCCCGTGCACGAACCGCAGCCGCTCGCTTCCCGCCACCGGCGCGAGATTCGCCTTGTTCCCGGCGTAGGTGAGCTTGTCGAGCACGACCACCTCGGCGTCGGCCAGCGCGGGATACGCCCCGCTCAGCGCCTGCCGGACGTAGTGCGATCCGATGAACCCGGCCCCGCCGGTGACCAGCACGCGCATGCCGCACTCCTACCAGCACAGTGAACGCAGCGCCGCGATCAAGCTCCGCGCCTGGACATTGACGTAGTTGCTGTGCCGCAACAGCTCGGCGAGCCTGCCGAGCGGGATCCAGCGGTAGCCCGGCGGGACGTCGCCGGGATCGTCCTCGACGATCAGGTACCGGTTCTGCGCGTGATAGAACCGGCCGCCCTCCTCGGATTGCATGCTGTCGAAGCGGATCCGCTCCGGAGGCAGGGAGTCCAGCCGGTCGAGGAACGCGGGCCGGTGCTCCGCGGGCACGTCCGCGTAGTTCTCCGCCGTGCACTGGATGGTCGGCCCCAGCTCGACGATGTCGAGGCACCCCGCTTCGACGCGCGCCTGCACGAGCAGCTCGGCCGTTCCGTCGACCACCCTGGCGAAGAACGCCACGATCCCGTTGGCGCACGGCGCGATCAGCGGCTGCGACCACGTGGTGACCTCCCGCGTCCCCGCGGCCACCGAAACGCCGACGATCTCGAAGTACTTCCCGCTCTCGTGCCGGATCGCCAGGTCGTCGAAGATCCACCGGTCGATCTTGCGCAGCGGGACCAGCGCGGCCGACACGTCGCGCCGCGCCTTCACCTCGGTGAACCAGCTCAGCAGCTGGATGACCGCGTCGGCCGACCGGGATTCGGCGGCCAGCGACCGCGCCAGCGCGCGGCCGAACGGCGTCGAAGGCGTGCCGGAGTAGGGCATGCACGACAGCACGGTGCGCGAATCCATGTTGACGAAGTTGTCGATCTTCATCAGCTCGGCGATCTGGTCGAGCCGCAGCCACGTGAATCCGGGGTGCACCTCGACGTCGTCGAAGACCTCGACGATCATGTTGCGATTGCGCTTGTGGTAGAACCACGCGCCCTGCTCGGATTGGAGCACGTCCGCGACGACGGCGCCGCGGCCGGGGCCGGCGAAGTACTCGAGGTACTTCGTCGGCGCTCCTTTGTGGACGCGGGAGTAGTTGCTCTTCGTCGCCTGCACGGTCGGCGAAAGCTGGAGTTCGTTGAGGTTTCCCGGCTCCATCTTCGCCTGCATCAGGCAGTGCGGCACCCCGTCGAAATGCTTCACGAGGATCCCGAGTATCCCGATCTCCGGCTGGCTGATGATCGGCTGGTTCCACTCCGGGAAGTATTCGCTGTCGGTGCGGACGCGCAGTCCTTCGACGGAGAAGAACCGCCCGGAATCGTGCACCAGGTTGCCGGTTCCGGTGTCGAAGGACCACGCGTCGAGTTCGGCGAGCGGAGTCCGTTCGACCCGGAACCCGCCCGCGTCGGCTTGCCGGTTCCAGTCGGCGAGGAACGCGCCGAGATCGACGCGTGGTCCTCCGCGTCGCAAGGATCGGACCATCTTCGGCTCCTTTGGACGGTGTCTGCCGACACCCTCCCGCGGCCCGCTCGACGCGTCCTTGAGCAGTCGTCCCGGCGCGGTCCCGCCCGGCTCAGCCGCGCATCACGGTCAGAATCCCCGCGAGGTCGCTGCCCGTCAGCCCGAGTCCCTTGACCAGAAAGGTGAAAAGGTCGCCGTAGTCCTTGCGCACCTGATCGCGCGCGGCGTCGAGGTACTGGACGAAGCAGTACACGCCGCCGAGGGACACATTGGACAGCAGGTACTCCGCGTTGATGTCCGCACGCGAAACCCCCAGGAGCGCGTGCAGGATCGCGACCAGCCATCCGGACCGGTGCGCGCCGGCGGAATCGTGGAACAGCAACGGAACATTGCCCGACGAGGCGATCCGCTTGAGCGTGCGCGCGAACGCCGCCCGCGACGCCGGACTGGTCACATAGGACACATAGTTCGCCTGCGTGGCCGGATCGGGCTGGCCCGGCGGGGGCACTTCCATCGCGGACACCGCCGCGGCCTGTTGCGCGGCCCCGTAAATCGGCTCGGACACGTAGGTCACGCCGCCGGGCAGCACGTCCGGCCCGTAGTACTGCAGTTCGATCGGCGTCCGGAAGTCGATGGCGTACTTGAGATTCAACGCGGCGAGCTGTCGCGCGCCCGCCGAGGTCACTTGCGACAGCGTGCCGCCGCGGTACACCTTGCGCAGCGCGACGGTGCCCACCGCACAGGAGTATCCGCCGATGTCCCGGATGTTGCGCGCACCGTCCACGACGATGTCCTGATGCGCGGTGTCCGCACGTGCGATTCCCGGCAGCAGCAGCGCTCCCGCGGCCGCCGCCCCCACCCCCATGAACGACCGCCTGGTCAATCCTGTCATTCTCACTCCTTCACCCGTTCGGACTCCCCGAAGGTGCGAAGAAGGTAAACCGGACAGGTCGACCGGCGCTCGATATTCGTCGATTCAGTCCCGGATCAGCCGGTTCTGCCGGTTCAGGCGCGGCGGCGGCCGCTGTCGAACCAGGCCTTGGCCCGTCCGTTCGCCCAGATCAGCACGCCGACCGGGAGCAGCAGCCCGAACAGCGAGACCGGCTTGAGGGTCACGGCGAACTCGGTGAGCGTGATCAGCAGGACCACCGTCATCAGGATGTTGACCTCGACGCGCCGGCCCCAGCCGTGCTTGATCCGCACGGTGGTGATGACGCAGCAGACGCCGAAGGCCACCGAAAGGATCGACCAGATCTTCGAGCCCTCGCCCGCCACGCCCGCGAGGATCGTGAGCGCCCCCGCGCACAGGGTCAGTGCTTTCACGAGCCGGACCGAACCCGGTGCCTCAACACTGGAAGAAAGTTTCATGCTGGAAGGATATCAGCTCCAACAGCTACCCGCGAGCAATAACTTCGGTCACCCCTAGAGCAGAGTCGGACACGAGGCGTCATTCCGGCGCCCGGCGAGCCGCTCCAGATCGCCGACCAGGTCGTCCACCGACGGCAGCACGTGCGAATACCGCTGCAGCGCCCGCGCGCGGCTCCGGTATCCGGGATCGGCCAGCACCTTGGCGCAGGCCGCCGCCAAGTTTTCGACACTTGCTTCCGCCGGGGAAACGACCTCCGCGACCCCCGCCTCGGCCAAGCTGGCCAGGTTGTGCCGGTGGTCGCCGGCGATCGGCACCCCGACCATGGGAACGCCCAGGTGCAGCGCCTCCTTCACGCTGTTGAGCCCGCCGTGGGTGACGAACAGGTCGCACGAGCTCAGCATCAGCGGCTGCGCCACGAACGTAGTGACCTGCACGTTCTCAGGAGCCGGATAGCGCGCGGGGTCCCGCCCCGAGCCCACCGCCACGACCGCCTGGCAGTCCAGCCCGCCCAGCGCCTCGATCACCGAGCGGACGAATCCGCCCGCGCCGGGCAGGTCGTAGACCACGGTGCCGAACCCGGCGAACACTGTCCGCTTCGCGGGGTCCAACGCGGCCGCCCACTCCGGCATCCGCTCGCCGGGGCGTTCCGAGCTGCGGTGCTGGTAGCAGCGGACGTTCGGCAGCGCCAGCTCGGCCGCGCCGAACTCCGGCGGCAGGAAGCTGACGTGCCCGTGCCGGTACAGCCGCGCGGCCTCGGGATCACTGTCGAGGCCCAGCTCGCGGCGGCTTTCGTCGAGCTTCGCCGCCACTCGCGCCGGAGCGGCCACATGCGGGCCGCCGAAGGACGCGACCGACACGTGCGGCACGCCCATCGCCTCGGCCGCCAGGTAGCCGCCGTACTCGTCCAGCTCGCGGACGACCAGGTCAGGGGGCTCGGCGAGCGATTCGGTAATAGCCCGCGCCGACTTGACCGCGGCCGAGCCGAGATAGAGATCGACGACCGGGTCCTCGATGCCCGCGTAGGCGTCGGCGGCCTCGGCGAACGGCAGGTGGAAGTAGCCGCGGGGCAGCAACGGCACCACCTCCGGGGTCCAGTCGTGGCCCGCGGGAAGGAAGTCGAAGCCGTACCCGGTCACCTCGTCGCGCAGCCGCTCCGCCGAGCACACCGTCACCCGGTGCCCGCGCCGCTGAGCCGCGTGCGCGATCGGGACGAGGGGACGCAGATGCCCGCTGGCCGGCTGCGTGGTGAAGAGGATGTCTAGTGCGGTCATGGCCCCAGCGTGCGCGCGCCGCCTCAGGGGAAGCTCAAAGTTTCTCGGCCATTCCACCACTGCGGTACTACTTAGAACGCTAATACTTGCACGGCGGTAGTTCTTCTGCCATCCTGAGCGGGTGAATGACGCAACAACGGACGATCTGCTGCTCCTCACGCGCTCGCTCTCGACGATCAGCACGATCCTGCAGCGGGGCCAGCGGCGGGCACTGGACCCGACCCGCTTCGGGCTGTTCCAGCTGGCCATGGAGAGGCAGGCCATCCGGCCCTCGGACGTGGCCAAGGAACTGCAGGTGTCCGCGTCCTCGGTGACGCGGGCGGCGCAGGCGCTGCAGGACGAGGGCAAGATCGTGATGATCGACAATCCCACCGACCGGCGCGGCTACCTCATCTCGCTGACCGACGAGGGCCGCGAGGAACTGCTGGAGGTCGAGCGGCGCGGCGTCGAGTTCTTCCGCGCCGAACTCGCCGAGTGGGACTCCGACAAAGTGCACATCCTCGGCTTGCTGCTCACGCGGCTGGTCGAAACCCTCAGCAGCAGGCACGAGCAGCGGCGACAGGAGCGCGAAGCCTCCGGGCAGCTCGGCGTCTGAACACCAGAACTTTTCGAAAGGCCAGAAATGTCCGACAACCAGCCCGGCGTCCAAGAAAAGGCGAAGGACTCGCGCGCGAAGTTCCTCCTTCCGCTGCTTCTCGACGTCGTCGCCCCGGTCGCGCTCTACTACATCCTGCATTCGATGGGCGTCAACGACGTGCTGACGCTGAGCATCGCCGGTCTCATCCCGGCGGTGCGCGTGCTCTACACCGCGATCACCGCGCGGAAACTCGACAGCCTCGCCGTGCTCGTGCTGCTGATGGTCGTGGCGAGCCTCGCGCTCACCCTGGTCACCGGCAACGCGAAGTTCGTGCTGGCCAAGGAATCCTTCTTCACCGGCGCGGCGGGCATCTGGTGCTTCGTCACGCTGCTCGCCGAAAAGCCGATCATGTACTACGCCGCCCGTCCCTTCGCGACCCGCGGCAAGGCCGCGCGCGAGCGGCTGTGGGAGCCGACGTGGCGCGAATCGCGCGAGTTCCGCTCGTTCGTCAAGCAGATCACCATGGCGTGGGGCGTGATGTTCGTCGTGGACGCGGTCGCGCGCATCCTCGTCATCCAGTCGATGAACGTCGACAAGGCGGTCTTCGAGTCCCAGCTGCCCGGCATCGTGCTGTTCATCGGCACCCTGGCGTTCACCCGCCGGACCGGGTCCAAGATCCGCAAGCTGCTCGACGCGCGCATCCCCGAAGCGCAGTGACATGACGCTGACCGCGATCAAAGCCGACCGCCTGCACAAGAAATACCATTCGCCGCGCGGGGACGTCACCGCGGTGCACGAAGTCAGCATCGACGTCCCCCGCGGCGAGTTCTTCGGCGTGCTCGGCCCGAACGGCGCGGGGAAATCGACCACGATCGGCATGCTCACCACGCTGGTCCGCCCGAGCGGCGGCAGCGCGGAGGTCGCCGGATTCGACGTCCGGCGCGACCCGGAGCAGGTGAAGCGCCGGATCGGCGTGGTGTCCCAGGGCAACACACTCGACCGGAAGCTCAACCTCGCGGAGAACCTCGAATTCCGCGCCCGGTACTTCGGGCTGCCCGGCCCGGCCGCCCGCGAGCGCGCGGGGCAACTGCTGGAACTGCTCGACCTCACCCGCCGCGGCAACGCCATGGTGGACGAGCTGTCCGGCGGGCAGGCGCGGCGGCTGATGGTCGGCCGCGCGCTGGTGCACAGCCCGGAGATCCTCTTCCTCGACGAGCCGACCGCGGGCATCGACCCGCAGGCGCGGGCGAACCTCTGGGACGTGTTCCGGCGGCTGCACTCCGCGGGCGTCACGATCGTGCTGACCACGCACTACCTCGAAGAAGCCGAGGAGCTGTGCGACCGGATGGCGGTCATCGACCAGGGCCGGGTGCTCGCCGTGGACGACCTCGCCGGACTGACCAAGCTCGCCAACGCCGAAAGCGTGGTGAGCGTGACGTTCGACGGGCCCGCGCCGCGGGCGGCGGACTTACGGGCCCGGCTGGGCGACCGCCGGTTCGAGGTGGACGGGGACCGGGTGCAGGTGTTCACCGCCGATGCGAACGGCGTGCTCGGCGAACTGGTGAACCTCGGCTCCCGCGCGGAGCTGACCGTGCGCGACGCCTCGACGGTCTCGCCCTCGCTCGAGCACGTCTTCCTCGCCCTCACCGGAAGGGAGTACCGGGAATGACCGACCTCGTCCTCGCCGACCGGGCGGCGCTGCCGGAGCCGACCGCGCTGCGCGCGATGCGCGGCATGCTCGCCCGCGATTTTCGCGTGCTGCGCAAGGACATCGTCACCTTCGTGGCGCGCACCGCGATCCAGCCGCTGCTGCTGTCGTTCGTTTTCGCGGTGGTGCTGCCCGCGATCGGGTCGGCGGTCGGCGCGGGCCGGTCGTTCTCGTCGGTGCTGCTGCCGGGGCTGATCGCGAGCACCACCATCCTCAATGGACTCACCGGCGTCACCATGTCGCTGCTCAACGAGCTTTCCTACACCAAGGAGATCGAGGACCGCGCGCTCACGCCGGCGTCGGTGCGGATGCTCGGGGTGGAGAAAATCCTCTGGGGCGCGGTGCAGAGCCTGGTCTCCGGGCTGGTCGTGGTCCCGGTCGCGCTGCTGGTGCACGCGCCGGGCCAGGGGCCGTCCGTCGACATCACCGATCCGGCGCTGCTGATCGCGCTGGTGCTCCTGCTGCCGCTGCTGGCGTCGAGCATCGGGCTGCTGCTCGGTTCCGTTCTCGACGGCCACAAGTTCAACGTGCTCATCTCGTTCATCATCGTGCCCGCCATGATGCTCGGCTGCGTGTACTTCCCGTGGGCGGCGCTGGGGGCGCTGCCGTGGCTGCAGGTCGTCGTGCTGGTCAACCCGATCGTGTACGCCAGCGAAGGACTGCGCGCGGCGTTGATCTCCGGGACCCCGCACATGCCTGTGTACGTGATCCTGCCGGTGATCATCGGCGGCATCATCGGCACCGCCTGGGTAGGGCTCCAGCGTTTCGAGCGGCGGGTCATCAAATAGGAAAGGGCTGCCGATGACCTACGTCGACATCGACGACCTCGGCGCACCGGAGCTTCCGGACCGGCTGCGCGCGTGGGCGGAACGCCAGGACCGCGAAGAAGCACTGGCCGGGCTCGATCCGGAATCGTTGCTGGCCCGTGCCGCCGAACAGGCGGGCGCGGACGATTTCGGCGACGACTGGTTCCGCGAGCCGCTGGCAGCGCTGTGCCAGTCGCTGCGGACCGAGGCGGGGCTCAGCGCGTTCGGCGCGCTGGCGCAGCAACAGCAACTGCTGCAATTGCTAAGCGGCAGGCTGCGCGTGGAACAGCTGTACGCGAAGCATCCGGAGATCGCGGACGTGCCGCTGCCGGAACCGATCGTGGTCGCCGGGCTCCCCCGGTCCGGCACCACGTTCCTGCACAGCCTGCTTGGTGCCGACGAACGGATGCGGCTGCTGGCCGACGACGAGACGACCGGGCCGCCGGAAGCGGACGCGGGGGCGCCGTCCGGGCATTACGACCAAGTGCTGGAAGCCGGGCTGCCGCACATGAAACGCATGCTGCCGGTGGACGAGGAGAGCGCTCAGGAGGAAATCCGGCTGCTCGGGCTGAGCTGCGCTTCGGTGCTGTTCGAGACCCAGGTGCCGCTTCCGTCCTATCGGGACTGGTACCTCCGCACCGATCAGACGCCCGCTTACCAGTACCTCGCCCGCACGCTGCGCGCGCTGCACTGGCTTCGCGGCGGCGGCCGCTGGGCGCTCAAGACCATGCAGCACGTCGAGCAGATTCCCGCGCTGCTGGCCGCGTTCCCGGACGCGGTGGTGGTGCGCACGCACCGGGACCCGGCGGCGGTCGCGGTCTCGATCGCCACGATGCTTTCCTACGGCCAGCGCCTCATGACGGCCGAGGTGGACCCGGCGCGGGTCGGCGGCTACTGGGCGGAGCGGGTCGCCGGAATGACGGATCGCTGCGTGGAAACACGTTCGGCGCCTTCACGGGTGGTCGATGTGACGCTGGCCGAGATCCGCGACGATCCGGACGGCGTGGTGGACCGGATCTACGCGGTCGCCGGGCTGCCGATGACGGAGCAGGCGAGGGAAGCGATGGCCCGGCTGCGTGCCGAGCGGCATCCGCACCGGTTCGGGCGGGTACGGTACGACCCGGCGGTGCTGGGGATCGACCCGGCGGCGATGCGGGCGCGCACCGAGCGGTACCGCGCCGAGTTCGGGGTCCCGGCGGAAGGCTGATCCTCCAGTCCGTCGCGAGCGGGCCGTGGTTTTCTCGGGCTCCGACGCGAAACGAGGTGGGCGGATGAGTCGTACGCTGCGCGGCCCCCGGGTCAGGTATCCGCTCGGCGGCCGGGTGGACCGGCTGGTGGCCCGGTGGGCCTCGGCGACCCCGGACGCGACCGCGCTGCTCTGGCGCGGCTCCGAGATCACCTATCGCGAACTGGTCGGCGACGCCAGGCGCGTCGCGGGGTCGCTGGCCGAGCGCGGAGTACAGCCGGGCGACATCGTCGCGGTGCGGTTGAGCCGAAATCCGTCGATGGTGGCGGTGCTGCTGGGTGTGTTGATGACCGGAGCCGCGTACGCGGGTGCCTCGCCGCAATGGCCGCTGGCTCGGTTCCGACAGATCGTCGCGGCGACCGGCGCTCGTCTGTCCATTGAGGACAGTGATGTTCCCGGCCTGCTGCATGGCACGGAATCCGGCCCGGTTCCCGGCGACGGATCCGCCGCGTGCAGCGTGTTCTTCACCTCCGGAACCTCCGGCACTCCCCGCGCGGTGCTGTCGCCGCACCTCGGCACCGCGCGGATCGCTCTCGACCCCATGTTGGATTTCCGTGCGGACACCCAGATCCTGCACATCTCGCCGCTGGGCTGGGACGCGCCGTCGGTCGAGATGTGGGGGCCGCTGATCAACGGAGGGAGCTGCGATCTCTTCGACGGCACGCATCCGACGTCGCGGGACCTGGCGGCGTCGATCGCGCGCGGGACGAACACGGTGTTCCTCACGACAAGTCTTTTCAACGCCATCGTCGACGAAGACCTCGGCAGTCTCTCCGGCTTGCGGCACCTGATGACCGGCGGCGAACGGATCTCGCCGCGGCACGTTTCGCGGGTGCTCAACGAGCATCCCGGGCTGCGGCTGTCGCATGTGTACGGTCCGGTGGAGAGCACGATCTTCGCCACCGGCGCGGACTTGCGGCCCGGTCCGGACTTGCCGATCGGCAGTCCGATGGCCAACACCGGCGTTCACCTGATCGACGGGGAGATCGCGATCTCCGGCGACGGGCTGGCGCTGGAGTACCTCGGCGCGCCCGAGGAGACCGCCGCGAGTTTCGTCACGCTGCGCTCGGGCGAGCGGGCCTATCTCACCGGCGATCGCGCGACGGTCGGCGAGGACGGCCTGCTGCGGTTCCTCGGCCGGGCGGACCGGCAGTTCAAACTGCGCGGCGTGCGGATCGACCCGGCCGAAATCGAAGCGGCGATGGCGGAGACCGAGGGGGTGCGACGGGCGGCTGTCGTCGCGCTGCCGCTCGGCCAGGTCGCGAAGCGGGAGTCGGTAGGCTTCTTCGTGGGCGACGCCGATCCGCAGGTGGTGCGGAAACGCCTGGCTTCGCTGTTCCCGGCGGCGTGCGTGCCGGGCCGGATGTTCGCGGTCGAGGCGCTTCCGTTGAACGCCAACGGAAAGGTCGACGCCGCCCGGCTGGCGGAGCTCGCCGCCGCGCCGGATTCCGGTTCGCGTGCGGCGCGGACCGGCGATCCGCGGCTCAACGCCGTCGTCGCAGCCGCGGCCGACCTCCTAGAATGCGAGGTCGGCGCGGACAGCGACCTGCTGGCGCTCGGCGCGGACTCGATCGTGGTGATCCGCCTCGCCAGCCGGCTGCGGGAGATGGGGGTGACGGCCGGTCTCGTGCTGGCCCACCGGACTCCCCGTCTCATCGCCGAGAACGCCCGCCCCGACTCCGCGCCGCGGACTCCGCAGAAGCGCTCGCCGCTGCTCACGCACGGGATTCCGACGACGCAGTACCGGATGTGGTATCTCAGCCAAACCAGCCCGTCAGCCCGGGACCTGGTGAACCCGCTGCTGTTCCGCCTGGACGGCCCGGTGGACGTGCCCGCGCTGCGAGCGGCCGTGCGCACGGTCGTGCGACGCCACGCCGCGCTGCGCACCCGGCTGATTTCCGTCGACGACAAGACCATCGAGCCCGTTGCGGTCGCCCCGGACGACGTCCCGGACCTGCTGGAGACAGGCGCGGATCTCGAGGAGTTCTTCAGCCGCCCCTTCGATCTCCCGTTCCGCGCGGCGCTGACCGGCGACCGGCTGGCCCTCGCCGTGCACCACACAGCTTACGACGGCTGGTCCGAGGAAATCCTGTGCCGGGAACTTTCGGCCGCGTACGCGGGCACGCCGCTGCCGCCGGCTCCGCTGAGCTTCCAGGACGCCGCCCGGCTGCAGCGTGAGCAGATCGAGGGACGGATCGACGGGGATTTCTGGCTGGACCACCTGCGCGACGTCCCGGAGCTTCCGCTGCACTCGCAGAAAGTCGACGGCCCGGGACCGCTCGGCGAGGTACCGGTGCGGCTGCCCGCGATTCCTCCCGAAGCCTTGCGGAAGACCGGCGCGACCGCGACCGCCTTCTACCTCGCCGCCTGGATCCAGACGCTGCGCGCGGCGAGCGGCAGCGAAGACTTCGCCGTCGGGATGCCGATGGCCGGGCGCATCATCGAGGAAGCGTCCGACGTTATCGGGTGTTTCGCCTCGTCCGCAGTGCTGCGCTTCGCTCCTTCGGCGGACTCGCTGGTCGACCGTGCCCGGTCGCTGCTGGAACGCGTCCTGACCGACCAGTTCGTGCCGCTGGAGCGGTTGTACTGGGAACTGCGTCCCGAGCCGGGGCGGAATCCGTTCTGCCAGGCAGGTTTCGTGGTGCAGCACGGCGCTCCGGCTTCGCTGCCGGACCTGCCGGTGACGCGGCTGCGGGTGCCGCAGCGGAACTCGATGTTCGAACTGGCCCTGGTGCTGTGGCCGGGTTCGCCGCGGGACTGCCATCTCTGGTACCGCACGGATCTCTTTCCGGCCGGACTCGCCCGCGACCTGGCAGCGGAGTGGACGCGGGCGCTTGCGCGGCTGCTGGCCGCCGGGTGACAGTTTCCGGCTGGTCGAAGGGAAACCGCTGCGACCCGCTCCAGGGAGAAATCCGTTTCCGCCAATCTGGATTCGCAAGTGGGCGCATGGGACGCACCCAATGCCACATCGCGGTTTCCTCAGCAGGCGGACGCGGTGCCCGGCGGTCCACGACGCGAACGTCCGTGAGGGCCACCTTGAGGGAATCTGATTCCCTCAAGGTGGCCCTCACGGACCTCCCAGCCACCACCCGCCCCAAGCCCCGACGACGCTCCCAGCCCCCCGCCCCGAAACTCCCGCCCGCCCAACGAAATTCCCCGGCTGGTCAGGGGAGGAGACCAGCCGGGGAATGCGGGAACCGGGCAGTCAGCGAAGGATCTCCACTGTGCCCGCGTCGCCGTTCACGGTGACGATCTGCCCGGTGCGCAGCACCTCCGTGCCGTCGCCGGTGGCGATCACGGCGGGGATGCGGTACTCGCGGGCGATGATCGCCGGGTGGGAAAGCAGGCCGCCGGTGTCCGTGATCAGCGCGCCCACCTTCGGGAACAGCAGCGACCACTGCGGAGTCGTCTCCGGGCAGACCAGGACCTCGCCCTCGCGCAGCTCGTCGAACTGGTCCTCGCCGAGGATCACGCGCACCGGGCCGGTGTACTCCCCAGGCGAGCCCGCGACGCCGGCGAGGTCGCCCGTCGCCGAGGAAGCCGCAGTCGCGTTGCCGCGGCCGTAAATCCACATCAGCACCGTCATCGGGTGGCGGACCTGCTCCGGAAGGTGCTGCAGCCACGCGGGCGGCTCGTCGGAGTCAGAAGAGGGCGCCGGGTCCGGGCCGTAGTGCAGCGGGCCCCGGTTCCGCACCGCCCAGGTGTAGCGCGCCCGGCGCTCGCCGAGGACCTCGCGAGCGGGAACGGCGCCGTCGCGCAGCGCGGGAACGAGTTCCTCCACTTCGAGGAAGAACACCTCGTCGGGGTCCGAAAGCAGGCCGCGCGCGGCCAGCCGGACACCGAATTCCCGCACGGTGTAACGGAAAAGCCCGCGGGTGGTGGCGATCAGGAAAGCCTTGTCGTCCCGCGAGGGCTGGGCGCGCTCGGCGCGGGCGAGCAGATGTTCGAAGCGGCCGATCGCGCCGGGGTTCTTGTCGCGCAGCAGCGCCAGCGCCTCGTCGACCACGCCGCGCCGGGTTTCGGCCGACGACTCCGCGGCGGCCTGCGCGTCGTATCCGCCGGTCACCTGGTCGACCAGCAGCCGCAGCACCGTCCACTGCTGCTCCGCCAGCGTCGGCTCCGAAATGTCGACGCCCATCACGCGATGGCAGTACCGGTCGACGTACGCCGCCCACCGCTTCGCGAGTTCCGGGTCGAGGCCGGCCAGCGCGGCCGGGACGTCCAGCGCGGCGGACACCTCCAGCTCGGCCAGCCGTTCCGCCAGCTCCGGCTTCGAGCGCACCCAGCTCGCGATCTCGGCCAGCGCGAACGCCGGCTCCGTGGTCATCCCCGGCAGGCCGATCACGGCTTCCAGCGACCGGGGCAGATCCCAGCCGAGCTCGTCCCGGCAGAACAGGCCGAACTCCCCCATCAGGTACAGCCCGGCCGACCCGATCCGGAAGTGCACGGTGAACAGGTCGTCGACCAGTTCCCGCACGACGCCGAGCTGGCCGGTCAGCGCGGCGTCGTCCGCGCCGGCCAGGTCGAAGCGGCGGAATTCCCCGATGCGGCCGGTGAATTCCGCGCGCCACTCGCTGTACCAGCGCTCGATCGTCGCGCCGTGATCGTCGCGCTCCACCGCGGCGGCCACCGCGTCCAGCCGCGGCCCGAACTCGTCCGGGGCCAGTTCGATCAGCTGCGAATACGGCCATCCGCCGATCTGCCGGTACTCCAGGCCGTTCGCCATGCCGTAGTCGGCCATCCCGCGCGTGGACCGGTTCAGCACCGGCTGGAATTCGCTGACCTGCAACGGTTTCCACGGCCGGGTCGAGAACATGTCGCGCGTCCAGCGGCCCGGCGGCACCTCGATGCGGATCGGCGAAACCGCTTCCGGCTCGTCAGGCAGCGTGGTGATCGGGCGGGCCTGCACCAGCCAGATCCGCTCGCCGTCGAAGGCCCACTCGATGTCCTGCGGCTGCCCGAAATGCCGCTCCGCCGTCCTGGCCAGCTCCGCGACCTCGGCGATCCGGTCCGCCTCCAGCGCGTCCTCACGGCCCGATTTCCGCTCCGGGGCTCCGCCGGCGACGACCCATTCGTCCGGGGACGCCTGCCCGGAAACCAGCCGCTCGCCGAGCCCGCGCACCGCGTTCACCACGACCTCGTCGCGCCGTCCGGTGAGCGGGTTCGCGCTGAACGCCACGCCCGCCGCGACCGCGGGCACCATCTGCTGCACCACCACGGCCATCGCGCTCTCGCCGTCCGCCCCGTGCGCGCGCTGGTACTCGCGGACGTGCGCGGAACTCGCCGACGCCCAGCAGGTGCGCAACGCATCTTCCAGCGCCGCCCGGCCGCGCACGTTGAGCACGGTCTCGTACTGTCCCGCGAACGAACTGCCCGCCAGGTCTTCCTTCACCCCGGACGACCGCACCGCGACGTCGGCGTCGCCGAGCGCGGCGGCCAGTTCGTCCAGCGCCGCAGCCACGTCCGCGGGCAGCGGCACGGTCGGATAGTCCGTTCCGGCCTCGGCCACCCGGAGCTGGGCGTCGGTGGTCACGACGCGGCCGGGCGGCACCGGCAGCCCGGCCCGCAGCATCTCGCCGAGGAAAGCGGCCTTGCGCCCTACGCGCGCGGTGTCGTCGGTCCCGGCCAGCTCCAGCGGCTCGACATAGCGGTTCACCGATCCGTCGGATGATTTCATAACGGTAGTATCTCCCAAGATCGTCCGGTGCGCAACCGCGACCGCCTTACTGCCGTGCACCTCTGTATATCGCATCGCGCACGAGGCCGGCTTGAGCACTTTCGCCCGCCGAAATACTTCCAATTCGGTAGCTTATCGGTCATTGAGTTCGGCTCGAGACGGCCGCCGCACGATGGGCCGGGTCGAGACGAAAGGCGGTGCCGCGATGCGGATCCTGTTCGCCACCTGGGCGTGGGGGTCGCACTACTACCCGATGGTGCCGCTCGCCTGGGCCGCCGCGGCCGCCGGGCACGACGTGCGGGTCGCCAGCGCGCCCGCGTTCTCCGAAGTGATCGTGCGCTCCGGCCTGCCCGCGGTGGAGATCGGCAAGGACGTCGACGTGCCGGCGCTGATGCGCGAACGCAAGGCGGGCGCGATCTCGCGGCCCGGCGACGCCAGCCGCGAGCAGCGGGCGAAGGAAGGGATCTCCATCTTCGCCGACGTCGCCGAGCGGATGGCCGACGACCTCGTCGCCTTCGGCCGGGCGTGGCGGCCCGACCTGGTGGTGTTCGAGCCGACGACGTTCGCCGCGCCGCTGCTCGGGCAGGTGCTCGGCGTGCCGTCGGTGCGGCACCTGTGGACGGTCGACTTCACCAGGGACATCGACCTCTTCGAGGAAGAACTGCTCGGCCCGCTGGCCCGCAAGTTCGGCCTCGACCGGGTGCGCGCGCTCGGCGATCTCACCGTCGATCCGTGCCCGCCCCGGCTCCAGGCTCCGAAAGCCGTGCCGCGCCAGCCGATCCGGTACGTCCCCTACAACGGCCCGGCCACGGTGCCCGGCTGGCTGAACACCCCGCCGGACCGCGACCGCGTGTGCGTCACCTGGGGCACCTCGCTGGCGCGGATGGGACTGGGCGCCGACACCTTTCGCGTGCCCGCCCTGCTGGAAGTGCTCGCCGAGCAACCCGTCGAGGTGGTCGTGACGCTCGTCGAGGAACAGCGCGCGCTGCTGAAAACCGTGCCGGGCAACGTGAAAATCGTCGACCCGGTGGCGCTCAACCTCCTGTTCCCGACGTGCGCCGCGGTGGTGCACCAGGGCGGTGGCGGCACCATGATGACCGCCGCCGTGCACGGGCTGCGCCAGCTCGCCGTCCCGCAGCTGCCCGACCAGATGCTCAACGCGCGCACCCTGGCGGGCACCGGGGCCGGAGCCATGGTGAGCGGGCTGGACTTCGACCCCGAATCGTTCGGCCGCGAGCTGAGCCGCGTGCTCGAAGACGGCGCCGTCGGCGCGCAAGCGGCGGCGCTGGCCGGGGAAATGGCGGACCGGCCAGGAGCTTTCGAAGTCGTCTCGACGCTGGAACGCCTGAATCTGGAGGAATGATGCCGACTCTCGCCCTCGACGAACTCAAGACGATCCTCTACGACGTCGCAGGCGACGGCGAGGAGCCGATCTCGCCGGACAACCTCGACGTCGCCTACGGCGACCTCGGGTACGACTCGCTGTCGGTCATGGAGCTGAGCGTCCAGCTCAAGCGGCGGTACCAGGTGGTGCTCCCGGAGGAGCTGGTCACGCCCGAGCTGACGCCGCGCCGGACCCTCGCGCTGGTCAACGAAGCCCGGCAGGGGGTCGCCTGATGGCCGCGCGGACGGAGAACACCGTGCGCATCGACGCGCCGCTGGACCTGGTCTGGGACATGACCAACGACATTCCTTCGTGGACCGAGCTGTACAGCGAGTACGCCGAAGCGACGGTCCTCGAACAGGACGGGAACCGGATCGTATTCCGGCTGACCATGCACCCGGACGAGAACGGCAAGCAGTGGTCCTGGGTGTCCGAGCGGGTCGGCGACCGCGAACGCGGCGTCGTGCACGCTCGCCGCATCGAAACCGGGCCGTTCGAGTACATGAACATCCATTGGTATTACTCGGATTCCGGCGACGGCGGCGTGCGGATGCGCTGGGTGCAGGAGTTCGAGATGAAGCCCGACGCGCCGGTCACCGACGAGCAGATGGCCGAGCGGATCAACCGCAACACCCCGGTGCAGATGGCCCGGATCAGCGAGCGGGTCGAGGCGGCCGCGAAGGCCGGGGCGCGGTGAACCACGGGCTCGCCGTGGCGGGGGTGCTTCTGCAGGGTCTCGCCTGCGGGGTCATGCTCGCCACCGCGATCGGGATCTTCCCGATGATGCAGCGGATGTCCTTCGGCCAGTACGCCGCGTCGGTGCGGCTGCTCTGGCCGCGGTTCGACCCGGTCATGCCGATCCTCAACGTGTCGGCGACCTTGGTCAACACGGCGCTGGCCATCACCGCGGAAAGCGTTCTCCCGCGCGCCTTGTTCGGTTCGTCGGCCCTGTTCCTCGTCGTGGTCATCGTGATCTCGGTGGTGAAGAACGTGCCGATCAACAAGGCGGTCAAGGCGCTCGACCCCGACGATCGGCCGGACGGCTGGGCCGACCCCCGCCAGTCCTGGCGCAAATGGAACCTCATCCGCACCTCGCTGGCCGTCAAGGCGCTGGCGACGACTGTCGGCGGCGCCGTCGCGCTCGGCATGGCGTGACCCATTCCAACGAAAGGATCGCAGTGGACCTCAGGCTCACCGGAAAGAACGCCGTGATCACGGGCGGCACCAAGGGAATCGGCAAAGCGATCAGTCTCGCCTTCGCCAGGGCGGGCGCACGGGTGCTCGCCTGCTATCACAGCGACCACGACGCCGCGGAGAAGCTGCGCGTCGACCTCGGTTCCGAAGCGGGCCACCGGGTCGTCTCGGCCGATGTGTCCACTCAGGACGGAGTAGCGTCCCTTGTGGACACCGCGAAGTCGGAGTTCGGCCGCATCGACCTCATCGTGCACTGCGCCGGGGTGATCAGCCACGTCCCGTTCGGCGAACTGGACCTGCCGGAGTGGCGCCGGATCGTCGACACGAACCTCACCGGCGCGTACTCGCTGGTGCGCGACAGCCTGCCGATCCTGTCCGACGGGGCCGCGGTGTCGTTCATCGGCTCCGGCTCGGCGTTCAACGGAGTGCCGGAGCGCGCGCACTACACCGCGTCGAAGGCGGGCCTGACCGGGCTGTGCCGGTCGCTGGCCAAGGAGTTCGGCCCGCGCGGCATCCGGTTCAACGTCATTTCCTCCGGCATCGTGCAGACCGAGAAAGCGGTGCCGGAGAAGACGGTCAAGTCCTACACCCAGCGGATCCCGCTCGGACGGCTCGGGCGGCCCGAGGAGGTCGCGGCGGTCGCGACGTTCCTCGCCAGCGACGCGGCGAGCTACGTCAACGGAGCCACGGTCTCGGTCGACGGCGGGATCTGATGTACCGGGTGACAGTCAAGATCGAGGTCCGGCCGGGCACCGGGCCGGAGTTCGAGCGCGAATGGCCGCGGGTCGGCGAGTCCGTCGCGGGCTTCGACGGCAATCTCGGCCAATGGCTGGCCAGTGACGCGGGCACCCCGGACGTCTATTACGTGACCAGCGACTGGACCGACGAAGAGGCGTTCGGGCGGCTCGAACGCAGCGAGCGGCACCGCGAACACCGCGCCGTCGTCGACCGCTACCGGGTCAAGGGCTCGATGACGGCGATGCGCGTGCTGCGGGTGATGACGCCGTGAGCCGGGTGCGCGTGCTGGTCTATTGCGCGACCGACGAACCGGACCGGCTGCTGGAGTCCTATCACGCGGTCAGCTCCGCGATGGAGGGCACGCCGGGGCTGGTCGGCAACGAACTGCTCCGCTCCCCTCTCCGGCCGGGCGCTTTCGCCGTGGCCAGCGAATGGACCAGCTTCGCCGAATTCCAGGCGTGGGAACAGGGACCGGACCACCGGGACACGACCGCGCCGATCCGGCCGTACCAGGACCCGGCGATGTCGCCGCCGTTCGCGATCTACGAGGTGATGGCCGCATGGTGAGCCTGGCAGGCAAGAACGTGGTGGTGACCGGCGGTTCGCGCGGTCTCGGCCGGGCCATCGCCGAGGCCGCCGCCGCCCAGGGCGCGCAGGTGTGCACGTGCTCGCGCAGCGGACCGGTGCAAGCGGACGTCACCACCGAAGCGGGGGTCGCGCGGCTCGTCGAAGAATGCGGCGAGCGCCTCGGTTCGGTGGACGTGCTGGTCAACAACGTCGGTGTGGACGGCCACCGCCCGCTGGGCGAACTCGACGCCGCCGAGTGGACCCGGGTCCTCGACGCGAATCTGACCTCGGGGTACGCGGTGATCCGCGGGCTGCTGCCGCTGCTGAGCGACGGCGCTTCGATCGTCAACGTGGGAGCTTCCGCCGCGTTGCGCGGACGGCCGGCGTCGGCCCACTACACGGCGTCGAAGGCGGCACTGGTCGGGATGACGAAGTCGCTTTCGCGGGAGCTGGCCTGCCGCGGCATCCGGGTCAACGTGGTGTCCCCCGGCGTTCTCGAAGACGAGGACAAGCCAGGCCCGCCGCCGCACGTACGGGAGCGGGTGCTCGCCGCGGTGCCGATGGGCCGGTTCGCGGCGTACGCCGACGTCGTCGGCCCGGTGCTGTTCCTCGCGTCCGACTCCGCCGCTTACGTCACCGGGCAGAACCTGCTCGTCGACGGCGGCATGTGAACCAAAGACGCGGCATGTGAACCAAAGACAAGGAGTGTGAACCATGCCTTTCCAGGCGATCACCTATGACATCAAGGACGGCTGCGAGGACGAGATCGCCGAGCTGTTCGCCGCCTTCCAGCGGGTGGACACGCCTGTGATGACGGACGAGGACGGCCGCGAGGTCGGCAAGCTGCTCGGCACCGCCGTGTTCATCAAGGGCGACGTCATGGTGCGCGTGATCCACTACGAGGGCGACTTCGCGGCGGTCGGGCGGCACATGTCGACGCAGGCGGGCGTGCACGCGCTGGAAGAAAAGCTGAAGCCCTACCTCGCGGTGCCGCGCGACACCGAAGCGCCGGAGAACTTCCGCAAGCACTTCGCCAAGAGCCTGATGCGCCGGATCTCCGCGCTGGGTTCGGCGGAAGAGCCGGTCGCCAGCTGATGGCCACGCGAATCGCCATGCTCGGCCTCGGCCGGATGGGCAGCGGAATCGGCTCGCGCCTGACCGAACAGGGCTTCGCGGTCACGGTCTACAACCGGACCGCGGCCAACGCGGCCCCGCTGACCGCCGCGGGCGCGGTGTACGAGCCGTCGCCCGAGGCGGCGGTGCGGGACGCGGACTTCGTCCTCGTCAGCCTCGCCGATTCGGCGGCGGTCGACGAGGTGCTCTCGCCGAAGGTGCTCGGCGCGCTGGCGCCGGGCACGCTGATCATCGACCTGACGACGACCTCGGCGGAGTACGCGCGCGCCAAGGCGGCCGAACTGGCGGAGGCGGGCTTCGGGCGGGTCGAGACGTGCGTCCTCGGCAATCCGTTCCAGGCGAAGTCGGGTGAGCTGCGGCTGCTGGTTTCCGGAGCGGCTGAGGACGTCGAGCGGGCGAAGGAAGTGCTGGACGCGATCGGGCACGAAGTCCGGCACCTCGGCCCGGCCGGTGCGGCCAGCACGATGAAGCTGGTGTTCAACGCGCTGCTCGGCGCCCAGGTGGCCGCGCTGGCGGAAGCGGTGAGCTTCGGCGAACGGGCCGGGCTGGACGGCGGGATGCTGCTCTCGGCGATCGCGGGCAGCGGGTTCAGCTCGAAGGTGATGTCGTTCCGGGCGGAACTCATGCGGTCCGGCCGCTACGAACCCGCGGCGTTCCGGTCGGTGCTGATGGCCAAGGACTTGGGACTGGCGGTGGCGGCGGCTGCCGAGGCCGGTGTTTCGGTTCCGGTGCTGGCGCAGTCCGCGGCGCGGTTCGACGAGCTGGTGGCTGCCGGGTATGGCGACCATGACGCCGCGGTGCTGTTGGAACTCCAGCGCAAGTAGCCGTCGGGCGCGCCGTGCGGCACGGCGCGCCCGACGCTCGCGCGGAGGTCGCGGTTGCCCGCCCGCGAATCCCTTTGACCACAAGGTGATCCGAGCGCGATTCGTCCCTGGAGAAATTCGGGCTGTGCGGGTCAACGGTGTTCGAGGCGCCCGAGTTTCGCGTAGCCGAGGACCGGGTAGCCGGGCAATCCGACGGAGACAAAGCCTTTCTTGGGCTGGCCCGCTACCCACAGGACCCCGGTCGTCCGGACCGCGGCGACGAGCGTCGGTCCGCCGAGGGACACCATGCGGGATCCTTCCGGCGAGGTGGCCCGGCAGGTGAGTTTCCGGTTCCTGCCGCCGTTTCTCATTGAGTCGGCGACGATCCGCAGCGGTGTCCAGTGGGTTGCCCGAGCCGCCTCCGGTGCGCGGATCAGCCACCAGTACAGGGATCGCGCGGACACCCAGACGAGCAAGGCGGCCAAGTAAAGCCCGACGAACGTGGCGAGCCCGAGGAGTTCATCGGATTGCCGGTAGGTGTGTAGCAGCAGGGGCGCGTAGGTGGCGCCCAGCAAGGCCGCCAGCGCGAGCCTCGCGAGGGCGGCCGCGATCTGCCGGGGCCGGTAAAGCCGGATCATGAGGCGGAGTTGCGCTTGGTGGTCCGGGCGCGATTCCCGAGGGGCCACCGGACGCGCCGAACCGGGCAGAGCACGAGCGCGCAGCACGCCCGTGGCCACCGAACCTGGCACCACGACCCCGGCCCGGCCCGAAGGTTCGGGGCCGACCATCCAGACGTAACCACTGCTGTCGATCAAGCCGACGGCCGCTGGCGGGCCGACGCGGAACCACTGGTCGTCCGCCAGCCTCACGTACAGCACGCGCTTCGTGGCCCGGAGCATGTCGTCGTCCACGAACACCTTGCGAAACGGCAGGTCGAGCAACCGTTCCCGCGCTTTTCGCGGGCCGCGCAAGGCGATCCGGGCGAGCAACCCAAGCCGGACAGCCGCGAAAGCAGTCACGACGGCGGGAAGAGCGAGGTAAATCTTCGCCCGGGCGAACACGATTAGCGCCACGCCCGTCGCCAAACAGACAAATGCGAACACGGCGCTTCTGCGCAGCGCATTCCGGTCCCCGCGCAGACTAGGCGCGAACCATGGGTCCTGCCTCGACGGCTGGCCCTGTTCCGGCTCGACCGCGACGACGCGGTCCGCGGCCTGCGGCGTATCGGCATCGGGGACTGCGCTCATCGGCGAATCCGTCCTGACCAGGCGGCTCCTGATCGGACCCGAGTGTGCAAGAGATTAGTACGCGAGCCCGGGAGCGTCATCAGTCTTTTCCGCACCGGCCACATCGGCCAAACGCGGCGATATTCGGGATTTTCGCCGCCTAAAGGATCATCTTGTTTCCGCGCCATGGGTTTGCCAGCCGGTTATTTACTGACGGAATCGGCGGTCGTCGGTATTTCCGCCGTCCCCGGGCCGGGCCGGGTCTGACCATGATCGTTTCCTGTCCTGCCGCCGCACCGCCGTTTTGCTGGGCGCCGTCGCTGTTCTCGCCGCCCGACATCGCCCCGGCGGTGATCAGCGGATCGCTGGTGGTGGCGGGCAAGAACAAGGCGGGGCAGCCCGCGGTGTGGCGGGTGACCGAAGGTGCCGCGACACCGTTGCTGACCGGGAACACGGCGCCGAAGCTCAGCGCGCACCTCGCGATCACCGCCGAACAAGGAGTCTCCACCGCCGACCGCAAGGGCGCCGCGACTGGTCTCGTCACCCGGCCCAGCGGCACCTACCACGAGACCGGACCCGGCTCCTCGGGCCAGCCCCGCGACGTCGTGTCCGGGATGACGTGCGCCCGCTGGGCCGACGCGGACACCGTGCTCCTCAGCCGCTACAACGGCGACCTGCCCTCGGTCATCCCGTCCGGCGGCGCGCTCGCGCCGAACACGACGGTCCTCGGCCGGGACAGCAGCGCAGCTCCCGGACGCTCCCGATCGCGTTGGGCGGCGACAGCGGCATCCGCGAACCCGTTGGCAGCACCTCGTTCGTCCCGTCACCGGCGCCCGGCGCGCTCGCCGCGGCGTACGCGGACGTCAACACGCACCAGCTGATCGTGGCGGACCTCGCGACCGGCGGCACCCGCCGTCTGGACGGGCCGTGGAGCGAGGCCACTCAAGTGCTCGGCTGGACTTCGAGCGCCACCTAGCGCCCAACGACCAACGCGACCTGCCACACCGGACTGAACGCAGTCCGCAGCGGCTTTGCACACCGCGTTCCGATCGCTCGACGGCAATGCCAGCCGAGGCGCCGAACAGGACCGTGCCGTGCCCGGGTCAGTGCCGGTCGTCCAAGAGAGCGATCGCGCGCGCCTCGGGAACTCCCAGCAGCAGCAGGCTCGTGATCGTCGCGGCGCGGGCGCCGAGGGTCCCGTCCGGCAGGTCGCTGTCCGCGATGGCGAACACGACGCCGTAGGCGAGCTGGCTCAGCATGCCAGACGGAAGGTGCTGCGCGAACACTTCGCTGTCCTGGCCCCGTTTCACGAGGTCGGCGAGGAGGTCGTCGACTGGCCCGAGCAGGCTGTGGATCGCCTCGCCGTACTCGCCGCGGCGCAGCGCCAGCAGCACCCGGTACCGGTGCGCCACCGGCCAGACGCGGGCGACGAACGCGACCCACGTCGCGTCCGCTTCCGCGTGGGAAGCGGTGGTTTCGGCGAGGACGGCCGTCATCTCGGCGACGGCCCGTTCCGTGAGCGTCCGAATCAGGTCGAGGCGCGAGGGAAAGTGGCCGTAGACAGTGCGGCGGACGACGCCGGCGGCGGTGGCGATGTCGCCCATACCGGCGTCGGGGTTGTCTCCCAGCACATCGAGGGCGACGTCGAGGATGCGGTCGCGCGTCTCGTTCACCGAGCGCGCGCGGGAGGACTCGGCGGGCACGCCGACAGTTTTGCACACCGGTGTGCAATGACGTAGGTTGCACACCAGTGTGCAACGAAAAGTTGTGCCGCGCTCCGAGCTCAGGAGAAGAAGGCAATGACCGCACCGACGTCACCGGCCCTCGTCCGCCCGTTCACCGTCTCGATCCCGGATTCGGCGATCGCCGACGTGAAGCGGCGGCTGGCCAGCACTCGATGGCCGGACCCGGCGACCGTGGGCGACTGGTCGCAGGGGGTTCGCGTGGAGAACGCCCAGGCGCTGGCCAGCTATTGGGAGCACGACTACGACTGGCGGCGCTTCGAGTCCGAGCTCAACCGCTTCCCCCAGTTCCTGACCGAGATCGACGGGCTGGACATCCACTTCATCCACGTCAGGTCCGGCAATCCCGGCGCGATGCCGCTGCTTCTCACGCACGGTTGGCCGGGCTCGCCGCTCGATTTCCGGAAGCTGATCGGCCCGTTGACCGACCCGGTTTCCTTCGGCGGAGACGCCGCCGATTCCTTCGACGTCGTCGTCCCGTCGCTGCCCGGGTTCGGGTTCTCCCAGAAGCCCGCGGAGACCGGGTGGACGGTATCGCGCATCGCCGACGCGTGGGTGGAACTGATGAAGCGTCTCGGCTACCCGAGGTGGGCCGCGCAAGGCGGCGATTGGGGTGCCGTGGTCACCACCGCGCTGGGAGCCAGGCGGCCCGAAGGGCTGCTCGGGATCCACCTGAACACCCAGTACGCCTTTCCCGCGCGGATACCCGACACCTTGTCGCCCGAAGAGCGCCACGCCGTGGAGACGCTCGCCCTCTACACCGGCGATCTCGGCGGGTCGAACCATCTCCAAGGCACGAAGCCGGAGACGGTCGGCTTCGCCCTGGCGGACTCCCCCGCCGGCCAGGCCGCGTGGATCTACGAGAAGTTCCAGTCCAAGACCGACAACCCCGGCCTCGCCGAGGACGTCCTCAGCCTCGACGACATGCTCGACGCGATCTCCCTCTACTGGATCACCAACAGCGCGGCGTCGTCCGCCCGCATCTACTGGGAGAACAGGTCGCTCACTTTCGCCGGCCCGAAGCTGACACTCCCGGTCGCGGTGACCGTCTTCCCCAAGGACATCCCGCGCCCGCCGCGAAGCTGGATCCAGGACACCTACCGCACTCTGATCCACTACGGCGAGGCCGACCAGGGCGGGCATTTCGCGGCCCTCGAACAACCCGAGATCCTGGTCCGCGAAATCCGCGACGGCCTGCGCACCCTGCGTTCCTGACGCCGGCCTACCTGGTTGCGGACGTCGCGGTGCGGACGAGGTAGGACCAACCGGCGTGCAGCTGGCTCGGGTTCCATACTTGGTCGCGTTTGAAGTGCGTCTCGTCTTCGTCCGACCATCGCGCCGGGCCGCCCGCGGCGATCGCCATCAGCTGTGTCCGGCAAGCGCGTTCGAGCAGGACCGCGTACATCACGGCGGATTGGATGTCCGGCCCGGCGGTGACCGCGCCGTGGTTGGGGATCAGCACGCCGTTGGCCGTACCGAGTCGCCGAGCGAGTGCGCGGCCGAGTTCGGGAGTGGCGATGAGCGCGCCGGTGTCGGTGAATCGGGGAAGCTGCGGGTGGGCGAACGGCACGGCGTCGTGGGACAGCGGGACGAGGTCGACGTCGAGTGAGGCGAACGCGGTGAGCGCGGGCGCGTGAGTGTGCACGACGGCACCGACTTCGGGGCGTGCGGCCATGGTTTCGGTGTGGATCGGGTATTCGAGGTGCGGCCTCCCGGTTCCGTCCACAATGGACCCGTCCGGGGCGACGAGGACAACCCTGTCCTCAGTGACCTCTTCGAATCCCCAGCCGGATGCCTTCATCCAGACGCCGCGCCCTTCGGGGTCGCGGATCGAGGCGTGGCCCCAGACCAGGTCGCCCAGTCCGGCGGCGGCCAACGCTTGACTGGCCTGGGTCACCAGTTCCCGGGGGTGGGGCATGAGTGTCTCCTCGCGTCGGGTTTCAGAGTGCATGCGGGACAGCGTGTTCGGGGATGACCACGTCGGTTCCGGACGGGGCCAGGGTACGCAGCACTTGATGGTGCATCTGCTGATGCGCGGAGGCCAGTCCGGCTTGGTGGATGGGGACGACGACGCGCGGAGCCACGGCGCGGACGTACTCGATGGCCTCGCTGAGTTTCATCCACGGCCCTCCGGCGGGCGCCAAGAGCACGTCGACCGCGGTCGGGGCCGGGTCCAGGGCGTCTCCGGGGTGCAGCACGAGGCCGCCGATGAGGTAGCCGTTGTTGTCCGAGCCGGGCAGGTCGGGGTGGACGGCAGCGTGCGCACCGCTGCCGGTCACCACGATTTCGAGGCCGTTGACGGTCAGGGTGTCTCCGGGGACGGCGGTGGTCGTCGTCAGCTCGGCGAGAAGGTCAGCGGCACCAGGGCTGTGCACGATGGTCGCGCTCGGGTTGTGGGCGGCCAGCGTGCGCAGTCGGCCGACGTCGAGGTGATCAGGGTGGGCGTGGGTGACGAGGATGGCGTCGAGGTCGCGGAGGCCTTCGAAGCCCGCGGAATACGTGCCCGGATCGAGCAGGATCCGCGTTGCCTTGTGCTGTCCGGGAAATTCGACCAGTACGCAGGCGTGGCCGTAGTGGGTGAGGTGCATGGTTCTGGGTGGTCCTTCGGTCGGTCAGGGATTGACGACGGTCATCCACATCGGTTCGGCGCGGCGTTGCATGAGATCCACGGCTTTGACCGCCTCCGAAAGCGGGAAGCGGTGCGTGATCAGTTCATCTGCGGTGAGAGTGCCGGTGGCGAGCATGCGCAGGATCGCCTGAGCGTCGTTGCGGGTGCAGGCCCGGGTTCCGACGAAACGCCAGCAGTTGACCATCATCGCCGCCGGTGGCACGGGCAGCGGGGTCGCGTTGGATCCCATGTGGACGAAGGTGCCGCCGGTCGCCATGGCGCCCATGGCCTGTGCGGAGACGGGGCCGTCGGGGATGAAATCGATGACGGCGTGCGCGCCGCCGGGCGCATGCTCGCGGATCCGTGCGGCAAGCGCATTGGCGCTCCCCTCGCCCGAGGGGAGCTCGTTGAGCGCGATGATGCTGGTGTCCACGTCACCGGCTAACCGCGCGACGGATTCGAGCCGTTCGCGCTCGCGGCCTACCAGGACGAGATGGGCGATACCGAAGTGCGCGGCGAGCTTGATGGTCGCGGTGCCCATGGTGCCGGTCGCCGCGGTCACTACCACGGTGGCGCCCGCGGAAAGACCGGCGGAGTCAAGCGCCCGCAGCGCGTTGGCCAAATCGTGCACCTTGGCCGCGACGTCGAAACCCACCGTCTCGGGCAGCGGATCGATCAGCCAGTGCGGAACCCGGACGTACTCGGCGAGTCCGCCGTCGTGGTACTCGTCGTACAGCGGAGTCGCCGTGGTGCCGAAGGCAGCGTGGCCGAGCATGGCCTGCTGGGCGCACATCATGTCCCGGTCGCTGCGGCAGTAGGGGCAGTCGCGGCAGTTGAGGTTCGGGTGCACCCGGACCCGGTCCCCCACGGCCACGTCCGGCACCTCGTCGCCGACGGCCGCGACGATCCCCGCGGCCTCGTGCCCGAGGGTGGTGGGCAGATGCTTGAACGCGCCCATTTCGAGCAGCCGCATCATGCCGGGCGCCAGCCCCGCCGAGGCCACTTCGACCACCACGTCGCGCGGGCCGGGTTCGGGCACGGGGATGTTCTCCAGCACCAAGGTTCCGGATCCCTGGTGGGCGCGCAGGGCGAGCATGGTCTTCATGAGCGCACCTTCGTCTCGATTCGTTCCGGTGCATAGGCATCGGCGAGACGGGTGGTCTCGGCGACTTGGGGAAGCTCACGGTGGGAGAGCAGGCTGAGGTGCTCGCCGGCCTGAGTGGTGACGCTGGTGTGAGCGATGCCGAGGGGAATGCGGACGAAGTCGCCGGGTTCGAGGTCCACGATTCCGCGCTGGGTGATCAGGGTGCGTTTTCCGCTGGCCTGGTACTGGATTTCGTCGGCGTCGAGCAGGCGCCGGTAGCGTCGTTCGCCGCCGGGTGTGGTGGCGGTGATGCCCAGCCGGGTGGTTCCGGTGCCGTAGAGCCAGGTGGTGCCGCCGCCCGTACCGGCGGCGAGCACTCCGATGCGGCGTTGTTCGCGGTCCACCTGGCCGAGCAGCCGGGCCTCGTCCGCACCGAACACGGCGATGTCGTGGCCCGGCGTGCCCATGCATTGCGTGACCGCCTCGTTCACCGGGCCGGGACTCCATCCGGGGAACGGCGGGAAGACCGCCGAGGATTCCCGCTGAGCCGGGGCGAGTTCGTCGACCGGCGCGGGCAGGTAGAACAACAGATGGCTCTCGGCTCGTCCGTAGTTGTCGTGGGCGACGCCGCGGGGAATGCGGGAGAACTCGCCGGGCCGGTGTTCGATCACGCCCAGTTCGGTCATCAGGGTGCGTTCGCCCGCGATCTGGTAGGAGATCTCGTCGACGTCGCAGTTGCGGTGATAGAACGGCTGCCGGTTGTCCATGGTCTGCCATTCGACCCGGATCTCGTCGTTCTCGTAGACGCCGCGCGGTGGAGCGAACGGCTGGGCGCGGAACGCTTGCGGGTAGTGCACCACGTTCAACGGCGGATGGTCGTGCCAGAGTTTGATGGGCACCTGAGGCGGGTGCGGCGGAGACAGCAGCAGGTGTTCGTCACGGGTGACGCTGCGCAACGGCTGGTCCGAATCCAGCACCAGGATGTCTTCGACGACGTCCATGGCAGGCTCCTTGTCTGGGTGCGAGTGGGGTCAGTTTCCCGGCAGGGCTTGGTAATACCGCCGCGCGCCGGGATGCAGCGGGATCGGTGTCCGGCCGATCGCCGCGGGATCCAGCGGATAGGTGACCGGGCTGCGCTCGGGCGGCAGATGCCGGTACTGGTTCTCCAGGATTTCGCGGGTTTCGCCGAGGATCCAGGCCACCGCGTAGGCGAGGTCGTCGTCGAGATCGGCGGTGGTGACCATGAGGAAGTCGGAGAAGTCGAGCGTGCGGAAGCCGTCCGCGCCCGGGAAGTAGCCGTCCTCGACGGTGGCGGCAGGCCAGCCGTAATCGGCCTCGATCCCGGTCAGCACGTCCTCTTCGATCGGCAGGAAGCAGTAGTCCGGTGCCAGCCGCTGCCAGTGCGGGAGCATCACGGCCTCGTGGACGATCGCGTTCGCGCGCCCGGCCAGTACGTGCTCGAGCGATTCGAAAGGGCGTTCGTCTTCCAGGAAGGAGCCGCCCCAGCCGAGGACGTCCACGCCGGAGCGATCGAGGAGCACGTGCGCGGCCAGCCCGACGTGATTGACGCCGTCGTTGACCGACGTCGCCAGCCGCAGCCGCGGAGCGTTCTCGCGCAACTGCGCGACCGTCGCGGCCTTCACCGAACGGTGCACCGCAAGCACCAGCCGGTCACGCTGCGGCAGCACACCGAGAGCGCGCAAGTGCGGGAACGCCTCGCCCGCGTAACTGCCGCTCCCGTCCATAGCCGCGCGTGTGAAGGCGGCGGGCGTAGTCAACGCGATGTCGACTTCGCCGTGGCCCACCGCGCGGACGGCGTCGACGAAACCGCGGCTGTTCCAGGTCGCGATCCGGGTGCCGGGTCCGCTGCGGTCGCCGAGTTCTTGGGCGACCCAGCCACAGATCCGGTGCAGGTTGGCCCCGCCCCAGTCACCGCGCAGGTGCACCGTCAGGTCGCGGTCGATCCTCGGTTCTTCCGGTCGGCTGGTCACGCGGCAGCCCCCGTCGACGGCTGGCCGTCGCGCACGGTGTTGCGGATGGTGCCGACCCCGTCGACTTCGACGGTGATCTCGTCTCCGGCTCGGAGGAACACCTGGGGATCGCGACGGAACCCGACACCGCCCGGGGTGCCGGTGAGGATCACGTCGCCGGGAGCGAGCGCGGTGAAAGTGGAGATCGTGGCGATCAGCCGGGGAATGGAGAACATCAGCTGGGACAAATCGGACTCCTGCATTTTTCGTCCATTGAGGACGGTGCGAATGCCTGCGTCCTCAATGGACACCTCTTCGGGCGGGACCAGGAAGGGGCCGATCGGCGTGCTCGCGTCCCAGGCTTTTCCTTGCAGCCATTGATGAGTCTTGTACTGGTAGTCGCGCATGGTGATGTCGTTGGCCACCGCGTACCCGAGCACGTGAGTGGGGGCGTCGGCCTCGGCGATCCGGCGGCCCGCGCGCCCGATCACCACGGCGAGTTCGCCCTCGAAGTCGACCTGGGACGACTCCGGGGGCAGCACGATGTCGTCGTAGGGGCCGAGCAGGCTCGTGGCGAACTTGCCGAACAGCACCGGATAGCTTGGGACCTCCCGCTTGCTTTCGGTGACGTGGTCGCGGTAGTTGAGCCCGACGCAGAAGATTTTCTCCGGACGAGGCACCACCGGCAGCAGCCGCACCTGCTCGACCGGGACAGCGGCGGTGTCCTCCCTCGGTGCCGACGACAGTGCTTGGGAGTCCGTCGCAGCCCCGATCTCACTGATGCCGGTCAAGGGAATCAGCGTCGTACCGCGGAGTTCGCCGACCCGGCGGGTTCCGTTGTGCTCGAACGTCGCGTAGCTCATCGGTTCATTTCCCTTCGCTGGTGCGGCGCCAGGACGCGAGCTGACCGCCCCAGAGGTTCACCGTGGTAGGAACGGGTTTCCATCGACGGGGCACGTAGGCGACCCGGTCGTCGTGGAACTTCTCCATTTCCGCGGACAGTTCGACGTGGTTGCCCGCGGGGTCGTCGAAGAACACGAACAGGTTGTTGCCGGGACCGTGCCGCCCCGGCCCCCAGGTGACGTCGACGTTCTCGTCGGTCAGCCGGTCGCACCAGGATTTGAAGTCCTCCCATTCGGCGAGGTCGTAGGAGCAGTGGTCGATGTCACCGCCTCGGCCCGTCTCGACCACCGCGAGGGTGTGATGGTCGCGATCGCTGCGCAGCCAGGCGAAGCGGCCGTCCTCGAGCTGGTCGGAGATCCGGAAGCCGACCACGCCGACATAGAAATCGACGATCTTCTCCACGTCGTCGGAGCCCAGGGTGATGTGCTGGTACTTGACCGGACGACGGGCGGTGTCGGCGGTGGTTTCCCCGTCCCGCTGCACCGTGGTGTGGAAGTGGACTTCGGTGCCGTGCGGATCGACCGTGGTAAGTCCCCGCGCGGGAGCGACGGCGGCGTCGAGCAGGTCCGCGTCCAGCTCGCGCACTGGATGACCGGCGGCTGCCAGGCGTCGGGAAATCCCGGCGATTCCGTCCGGGTCACGCACTTCGAAGCCGTAATGGCGGAGACCCCGCGCCCCTTCGACCAAATCGAGCACGTGGTGCCCGCGGCCCCACCCCAGCCGTAGACCGCCGCCCGGCGACTCGCGATGCACGGTCATGCCGAGGACACGACAGTAGAACTGGGCGGTCGCCGCTACGTCCGGCACGGAAAAACCGATGTGCGACACCGAGGTCCGGGTCAGCGCGCCGGCCGCGTCGCCCTCGCGCAAGATGATCCGCTGTGGGCTATTCATGAATGAGTGCTCCTTCCGAGGGGACGGTGGCCGTCCGGGGAGTCCAAGCCAGGACCCGGTCGACGTGTTCTGCGGTGTCCGCGGGCCGCCAGGACGCGGCCACAACGCGATCGGGGCGCAGCAGCACGAACGAGCCGCGGTAGGCGGTAAACTCCCGATCCAGTGCGCCGTCGACGTCAAGCAGAAGACGCCGCGAGGTCCGGGTCAGGTGCTCCCCCAGTCCGACCCTGACAACTGCCGCCGTCAACGCGGTGACGATCGGCTCGGTCGGCGGCCAGGCCGCGTCGTCGACTTCGACGCCGAGCAAGGCCCAGCCCGGCCCCAGAACCTCGTCCAGACGGCGGATGCGGTGGTCCATGCTGTCGAACGCGAGCGGCTGCCCGATCGGCACCCCGGCCGGGCCGCCGCTGCCCGGCACGATCAGACCGGCGGTGAACCGCTGTGCCGGGCGGTAACGCATTTGTTCGAGGTAGGCGCGTCCTTTCGCGGTGGCCAGCGCGCGGCGCACCGCCGCGTCCCGTCGCCGGGCGAGTCCCGGCCTGGTGGTCATGACCCAGCGGCCGAGTCGTTCCGACATACGCACCGTGGCCAGCGCATGCGGGTAACGCTCCTGCTGGTAGCTGGCCAGCGCCTCCGGAGCCAAGCGGCCAGCGAGGACGTCGGCGATCTTCCAGGTGAGGTTGATCGCGTCCCGGATTCCCGAGTTCAGCCCTTGCCCGGCGAACGGCGGCATCATGTGCGCGGCGTCGCCGAGCAAGAACGAGCGCCCGATCATCCACTGGTCGGCGACGACGGCGTTGAAGCGGTAGCAGACCGCTCGTTCGACCTGCCGGGGAGTGATCGGCCGATACCGGGACAGCAGCCGTTCGATCAGCGCGAAAGACGGGGTGTCCCGCGGAGTTCCCTCTCCGGCGAACAGGCGGAACTCGTACCGGCAGCGTCCGCCCGTGCCGGGCACGATCACATGTGGACGGTCGGGAACCGCGTGGTGCATGGCGAACCGTTCAGTGTGCGGATCGTCCACAGTGTCCACTACCAGCCAGACGTCGTCGTAGCTGCGGCCGGTCATCCCCACCTCCTGCAGCACCCGGGTGGCCGACCGGCCGCCGTCGCAGCCGAGCACATACGCGGCGTCGAGAGCGACCTCGCCTTCCGGTCCGATCGCGTGGACGCGGACGTGATCGCGATGCTGGTCTAAACCAGTCACGCGGGTCTCGAACGACAGCCTCGCGGTCGGCATTTCCGCGACCGCGCCGACGAGAGCCCGCTCCAGATCGGGCTGGGCGAACGGATTCTTGAACGGATAGCCCAGCCGGAGCGGTTCCGGGCCTGCCGCGTGGAACAGTTCCCGCCCGTCGCTGCCGTAGTAGCGGGTCCCGGTTCCCGGGGCGAGCACCGGAAGCACGCGCCCGGCGATCCCCGCTTGGTCGAATCCGCGGAGAGCCTCGTCGTCGATGCTGATGGCTTTCGGTTCGTCGCTGGTGCTCGAATGCTGCTCCAGCACCGTGACGCTGACACCTCGTGCGGCGAGCAGCGCCGCGGCGGTCAGGCCGACCGGGCCGGCACCGCATACGACCACTTCGGCGGTTCCCGTGAGCGTCATCGTGTGCCTTCCCGTCATGATCGGACCTGTCGCCAGGTTAGGCACGAATTCCTGTTCTTCGTAAACAGAATCCTGATATGCAGGACTACGGGACTGCGCTTATGGTGAGGTCATGCCCCCGCGCAGCCGCAGCACCAGCACCTATCGCGAGCGCAACTCGACCGCCGACCGCGCGCTCGACATCCTGTTGCTGTACTCGCCCGAAAAGCCGGTCTGGACCGCCGCGGAAATCGCGGCGGAACTCGGCGTCGCGCGCTCCACCGGCTACCGCTACATCCAGAGCCTGGTCCGCACCGGATTCCTCGAAGAAACCGCCGGAGGACTGCGGCTCGGCCCGCGGATCTTCCAGCTGGCCCGTTCGGCGAGGATGGGTCTCGGCCTGTCGGAGGTGGCGCTGCCCGTGATGCGGGACCTGGCGGCCGAGGTAGGCGAGACAGTGCTGCTCACCCGAAGGTCCGGGCGGTCGGTGGTGTGCCTCGACCTGGTCGAGGCGTCCCGCGCGGTCCGGCTTTCCTATGAGCGCGGCCATGTCCTGCCCATCAACGCCGGCGCGGCCGCCGAGGTGCTGCTGGCGTGGGCGGATTCCCGCGAAGTCACTTCGGTCCTCGGGCAAGCTCCGCTGGAGCGGTTCTCCGCCCGCACCCTCACCGACCCGGACGACCTGCGCGCCCGGCTCGCCACCATCCGCAAACGCGGAGTGGCGATCTCTCGCGGCGAACTGGACGACCACATCCTCGGTGTCGCCGCCCCGATCCGCGACAGCTCGGGCAAGGTCTGCGCGGCGATCAGCGTCGCCGCACTGGCGGCCAGGGTTCCCCGTTCGCGACTGTCCGAAGTGGAGAGTGCGGTCCGGGACGCGGCGGCGGCGATCACCGGGAAGCTTGACCTTCTCGGCAATTGATGCTCGTCCTGAAATTCAGGAAGCTCGCCGGGCGTGCTGCCTTCCTTCGCGACGTTGCTCGCGTCCGTCCACTTAGGTCACGTCCGCGAGTGCGCCGCGGCACGCAGGATCGCCGCCGCCGACCGCTCGACGTCCGACTCGGTGGTCGACCAGTTGGAGACCGAGATGCGCAAATAACGGCGGCCGCGCCAGGTGGTGCCGCCCAGCCAGCAGGTGCCGTCGCGTTGCACCACGTCGATGATCGCGTCGGTCCGGTCGTCGTCGCCGAACCCGACCAGCACCTGGTTCAGGACAACGTCGTTGGCGATCTCGGCACCGCCTTCGGCGAGGATCTCGGCGAACAGACGCGCATGCCGGCAGCAGCGGTCGACGAGGTCGGCCACGCCGTCGCGTCCCAACTCCCGCAGGGCCGCCCACACCGCGAACACCCGTGCGCGGCGCGATGCCTCGAGCGTGAGGTCGCCCATGCCGGACAACTCGGCTGAACCAGTCAAGTAAGGAGCGCGATAGGCGATGGTCTCGGCGTGCAGTGCCGGGTGAGCGCAGAACGCGAAGCCCGAGTCGTAGGGGACGTTGAGCCACTTATGGCCGTCGCACGCCCAGGAGTCGGCCAGTTCCAGTCCGTCGACCAGCGCCGCTGTCGCGGGATTGGCCCCGGCCCAGAGCCCGAAAGCGCCGTCGATGTGGACCCAGGCACCGCGGCGCTTCGCGATTACGCAAGCGGCGCGCAGGTCGTCGCAGGCGCCGGTGTTCACGTTCCCCGCCTGCAAACAGACGATCGCGGGACCCTCTCCCCCGTCCAAAACCCGGGCCAGGTCCGCCACGTCGATCGCACCCTGCGGACCCGCGGTTATCTCCTCGATCGCCCTGGTGCCGACGCCGAGCAACCTCAGCGCGCGATCGATAGTCGCGTGCCGCTCGGCGCTCGCGACGACCCGAAGAGCGGGCGCCCCGGCGAGACCGTCCCGTTCGACGTCCCACCCGGCTTGGGCGAGGACGTGGTGCCGCGCCACCGCGAGCCCGACCGTGTTGGCCGCTTGGCCTCCGGTGACGAACCCGGTCGACGCGGTGGCCGGAATCCCCAGGAGATCCTTGAGCCACCCGCCCGCGACGTCCTCCGCAGCGGCCGCGGCGGGCGACAGAGCGGGGTTGAAGCTGTTCTGATCCCACCCCGCTGCCAGGAAGTCCGCCGCGACCGCGGACCGCAAAGCCCCGCCGATGACCAACCCGAAAAACCGCGGTCCCGCCGTCGCCACGAGTCCTTTCTCGGCGATGCGAGCGAGTTCTTCGAGGACGGCGTCAGGAGGGCTGGATTCACGGGGAAGTTCTTCTCCGAAAGCCTTCCGCAAGGCCGCGAGGTCGACCGGCTGCGCGACCGGCCGATCACCCAGACCGGCCACATACTCGGCAGCCAGCTCCGCGGCCCGCGTGAAAAGAGAGCGCTCCTCGTGCATGAACATCCTTCCCGATGCCACGACTGCCCGGTGCTCGTCAAGCGGAACGAGCCCCGGAGCCGCCCCCGGTCCCGACCCGCAGATGCTCCCGTGCCCACTCCTCGAAGCTGGTGAGCGGGATGCCGAGATCTCGAGCGTACCGGGGCCGGGCGGGTTTTTCGGCCACGTTCAACATCTCGTGCGAGGCGCCCATCGGCGGCATCCCGGCAGCGAGGGCCTCTTCCTCGGTCATGTCCGGCGCGGACACCCGTGTGCCCAGCACGCGGGAAAGAACCTCGGCGATCTCCGTCATCGACAGGTAGTCACTCGCCAGTTCCAGCTCGACACCGTCGAAACGCTCCGGTTCGGCGACAGCCGCCGCGGCCGCCCTGCCGATGTCGTCCACAGCGACCAGAGACAGCCGGGTCCGCGGCTTCAGGACGCTCACCAGGCCGCCCTCGATGCCGCGCGGGAACAGAAAAGCCATGGAGGGCAGGAAATTCTCCATGAAGAAACCCGGCTTGATCAGCGTCCAATGCTCGAAACCCGCTTCGCGGACCCGTTGCTGGATTCCGGATTTGGCGGCGTAGTAGGGCTCCATCGCCGCCCAGCGGCCTTCGGCCCAACCGGGAGTATCGACGTGCTGGTCAGCGCCGCTGACGGACGTATGCACGAACTGCGGCACTCCGGCGGCCTTCGCACCCTCGACGAGGTTGACGCCCTGCACCATCTCCCCTTCGAAATCGGGGCCGTCCGTGGTAACAGCAGGCATCTGCACGGAAAACACCGCACGGACGCCTTGCGCCGCCCGGATCACGGAATCGCGGTCGTGCAGATCGCCGGGCACCAGTTCGACACCGAGCGCCCCGACGGCCTTCGCCCGCTCAGTCGCCGGATCGCGCACCAGCGCGCGGACGGGAACGCCCGCCGCACGCAGCGCTCGGACGGTCGCGCCGCCCTGCCTTCCAGTAGCGCCGGTGACCAGGACAGGCGCGGAATCTGCGGACATGCTGCTCCTCGAGAGCCTCGGACGATAAACGGCGGGGCCCGCCGGTTATGCCCGGCAACCATACGGCGGGCCCCGCCACTTAGCAAACCTGGAGGTCAAGCCATGCGCGAGTACCCATGCCCGGCGCAATCACGGTCAACACGGCCCCGCACTCGAGCGACATCCGCGCGGCGCGGCCGAACGCGTCCGCCGAGGCCATGGCGCGAAAAAACCACTTGCCCAACCCGACCGCATACCCATGCTCGACGATATGGCGCGCGCAGGAGAACTCTCAGCAGGTCATCCTCCGTTGCGGTGTCACTGTCCCTTGTGGACGTCGACTTCGCCGGGATGCTCGCCAAAGTCCTGCGCAACCGCCTCAGCGACACCTGGCCGCGGCGGACCCGCGAAGACCGTTTCCCGGTGACAAAACGAAAAGCGCGCGCTCGGCCGCAGTTGACAACTTAAAGACCACTCGGCCTTTGTCTCTTGAAAGTCCTCCGCCGATCCGTTCCCCTTTGACTGGGATGCCGGGCACACGGCGGTCCGTCGCAGTCCGGCGCCTGCTCAGTCGATTCCTGTCCTGACTCACCGCGGAGTTGCCGTATGCCCGTTTCCTTTCGCCACGGCCTGATCGCCGCCGTCGCCGCGACGCTCGTCACCGTGGCACTCAGCGCGCCACCGGCCGCCGCCGACACGACTTCGGTCTATATCCCGGTTTCGCCGCTGCCCGCGGGGCAGAACGGCGACGTGCTCAAGTCGCAGCCCTCGAACTACAACGGCGCGACGGCCACCCGCATCCAGTACTTGTCCCGGGACAACAAGAACAAGCAGGTCGCGGTCAGCGGCACGGTCCTGGTGCCGAACACCGCCTGGAGCGGGCCCGGCGAGCGGCCGATCGTGGCCTACGCGCCGTTCACCTTCGGGATGGGCCCGCAGTGCGCCCCCTCGAAGACTTTGGCAGGCGAGGGCTCACAGGACATGGTGTCCGGTTTCCAAGGCGGCTTCGTCAACGCGTTGCTGAGTGCCGGGTTCGCGGTGGCGCAGACCGACTACATCGGACCGTGGGTCGAAGGCAGCGGCGATCATCCGTATGTGAACCGGCTGTCCGAAGCGCACACCGTGCTGGACGTGATCCGCGCAGCGCAGCGGTTGCAAGGGACCGGCTTGCCTGCCAGCGGTCCGGTGGGCATCGCCGGTTACTCCGAAGGCGGAAGCGCCGCCGCATCGGCGGCCGAACTGGCCCCCGCCTACGCACCCGAACTGAACGTCAAAGGCGTCTACTCCGGCGCGCCGCCCGCGGACAAGGCCGCCCTAGCCAAGTCCCTCGACGGCGGCATGTACGCCGGGTTCCTCGGCTACGCGCTGATCGGCATCAACCAGGCCTACCCCGAAGCCAGGCTCATGGACCTGGCCAACCCGGCGGGCGCTCAACTGTTCCTGGAAGCCCGGCAGACCTGCACGCTGGACTCAGTCTTCAAGTTCATGGGCAAGCAGACGAGCTCGCTGACCAAGAACGGCCAGCCGGTCTCCTCATTCCTTGCGCAGCCGCCGTTCGACGCCATCGTCGCGGAGAACCGGATCGGCAATATCAAGCCCGCCATGCCGACAATGGTCGAGCAGAGCCCGATGGACGACGTCATCCCGGCCGCCGTCGGCAAGCAGATGGCCAAGGACTGGTGCGGCGAGGGCGCCAACGTCCGGTGGAAGGACCTCCCGACCTTCTCGCCATTCCTCTCCCATGCCCTGGGCATGATGACAGCTCCCGGCGACGCCACAGAGTGGCTCAAGGGCGTGTTCAACGGACAAACGAGCAACGGCAACTGCGGCCAGTTCTGATCACCAGCATTTCGACCGGCAAGACGTGAAGGAGGTCCTTTCCCGAAAACCGGCCAGCGACGGACGCCTTCACCGCACCCAAGGTCGCTGAGAAATCTCCGGTGGGCGATGTGCGCGGGTTGCATGCTGAGGCGGTCGTCGGCGTCTTTCCGCAGCCGCCATCGACGTCACATGTGGGGTGGGCATTGCAGGACGCAGTTCATCTGCGTCCTGCAATGCGGTACTGGAATGGACTCGACCGCGGCGGGAATACTCGACTTGCCCCGTAAACTTTGCTTACGAGTCCTGGCCAACGCGACGTTGTCCATTACCGTCAACCGTGTTCAGGTCACCTGGTTAAATCCAGCGACAAGCGTTGGCCGTGAGATCAGCGCGGTCTGCTACTCGGCAAAAACCTTCGCAGCATGCTGTGTTTGAACAGCGGCAGGCACGAGCATTCCGGTGATCACGTGGCGTTGCATGATCACCTACGCCCGCGCCTGCCCCGTCATCGGCCAAGCAGTTCGACTCGCTGGGTCTCAAATGCCGGAGCCGCTTAGCCGCACTTGTTTGTTGTTCCTGACGAAGAGCGCCGCCGAGATGGCGGTCAGTCGCAGCCGTGTGCCCAGCGGTGCGAGGAAATGTTGTCGGCAGGGTGCTCCCAGTATCCGCCGTCGCCGTTGGTGCCGTGGTGGGAGAAGCGGACCCAGTCGTCTCTCAGTTCTCCCCAGTAGTCGCCCCGGCTGATGCAGGCGTAAGCACCGGTCTGGTCGATACCCCAATACATGTTCACGGCGTCGTTGTAGTCCTGGTAGCCGCGGTTCTCGACCGACCGGACGTTGTTGCGGCACTTGCCCCAGTTGCCCGAGTTGCCGGACCACGAGCAGGATTCACCCCCGCGACCGGGTTCCTGCCAAGCGTAGAACCTGCCGTCCGGGTCGGCGGCGGCCGTCGGGACGGTGGTGTTCGGGGCGGCTTGGGCCACCGTGGCCGGGGCGATGGCCAGCGTCGCGGTCAGGGCGCCGGTACCGATCAGTGTCACGATCTTTCTCATGAGATTTCCTTCCCTTGGCTGGGTGTTCCCCGGCAGCGGCAGCTGCGGAGTCTGGGTGGCCGGGTCAGCTGGCGGTGATGGTGCGAGCCTTGGGCAGGGCTGCGCGTTGCAACGCGAGCTTGGCGGCCAGCTCGTGGGCGTACCGGCGTTGTAGTTCGTCGTTGAAGCGGGCATCCAGCTCTGCGGCTGTCCGGGCCAGCCCGGAGCTGTCCGCGCAGCTCACCTCCGCCACCGCCACCCGGATCTCCACGTCACGTGGCCCGGGTGGTGCCGCGGAGAGAAACTTCTCGCGGGCCGCACCCGGTGAGGCGTAGGCGAAACCGGCCGCGCGCATGCAGGCGGTCCAACGGTCGAGCGGGCGGCGGTAGGCGGGGTCGTCTTGCACCATCCTGTGGCGCGCCGCGGCGAGATTGCCGGTCACCCGGTCGACCCGGTACCACGTGTGGAGATCGCCGTACAGCATGCGCTGGGCTTGTGACGTGCAGCCCTGATCGCTGTGCTGCACGGTGCCGCCGGTGGGAAGGGTCGCGGTCAGCCCCTCCGGACGCTTTCCGTTCAGCGCGTCCAGGGCGGCATCCTTCCGGTCGGGTGGCAGGCTCGCGAAGTAGTGCCGGTTGGGATCGTGTGCTGCCAGCTCCTGCTTGCGACGCTCGATGTCGCTGCCATACCCGTGCTGCCGGGCCCACCACAGATCGTCGATGACGTACGGAAAATTGCGATCGCCGTCGACTCGGTCGTCCGGGCCCGGCACTACGCGAAAGCCCAGCTGTCCCATGCAATCCCCGGTCAGGATCTGTTCGGCCCGCAGCAGCAGGCGGGCGTCTTCAGGACTGATGTTCGTGGTGACATCGGCCGCGGTGTCAACGGGAGCCGGACCCGAACCGCAGCCGGTCAGCGCGGTTGCGGCCAGCAATGCCATGACGGGCAGGCCCCGAGCTCGGCTGCCCGGCGATGGGTCGGTGCGACAGAACCGCCTCACTGGCCAAGCGGTGACCCGTGACGTCCTCATCTCGGTTCTCCTTCGCAATTCACGTCACCCGCCTGTCGCAGCGTTTCCAAGGGCACCCATGGCCTGGACCGGGCGGGTCTGGCACGCAGCGAGACCAGACCCGTCTCGTGGTTGGACTTTTCTGGTTTCTCCTGCCCGGGCCTTTCTTGTTACGCGGCGAGGCCGGGCCTCAGGTATAGCGACGCGACGTTGTTGACGGTCGGCAGGCGACCGGTTAAGAAACAACGGCAAGAACAAACAATCGCTTCACCACGCAAAACAACATGAGTTGACCCTCGTAGCGAGCAATGCGAACCGTTCGCGCGTCACCGAGAGGCACCTGCTTCGACGCCCGACGGCTCAACTCCGTTCGCTCGGCGAGGAAGCGTTGCAGATCTCGGGTGCTGGGCCGGTGCCGGGAAAGTCGCGGCTGATGCTGTCGCAGAGCCGCCGGATCGCGTCGTCGAGGTTGGTGTTCCAGAGGATAACGGTGTTGTCTTCGCTGCTGCTGGCGAGGACGCCCGCCGGGCTCCAGCGGATTCTGGAGGTTTTTCCGGTGTGGCCGGTGAGCGTCGCCCAGCGGGTTCCGGTGGCGATGTCCCAAATGGTCACGGTGTCGTTGTTGCCGAAAGTGGCGATATAACGGTCGTCCGGGCTGAAGTACGGCGAGCGCGCTTCCGTGGCCGGGGTGGGGAATTCGGCCACCACAGCGAAGGTCGCCGTGTTCCAGACGGTGATCTTTCCCGAGGCGGCGAGCTGCGGGTTGGTGGAAAGCAGCAGTGACCCGTCGCGGCTGAACCGGTAGACCGGCCAGTCGCTGCCGCGGGCTTCGTCGACGACGGTCAGCTTCTTGACGGGCGTGTAGTCGTCGGTGTTCAGGATGGTGATGGTCGTGCCTGCGCTGATGTAAGCGAACATACGCCCGTCCGGGCTGTAATGCGTGTTGCCGACGTCGATCCCTTCGGCGATTTTTCGCACGTATTGTCGGGTGGCGAGGTCGTAGAACCAGATGCCGCCGTTGTCTCGGGTCGCGATGGCCAAGGTGCGGGAGTCTCGGCTGAAGTCGAACGACCTGGCGTGCAGCCGGTTCGCCGGCCGCGGAATCTCGGCGACCACCGCGGCGGTTCTCGCGTCGTGGAGCGCTATGCGGCCTTTGTCGTTGACCGCAACGAACTTCCCGTCCGGGCTCAGGATCGAGAGCCCTCCGGCGTCGTCGGAGTTCGCGGGCGCCGCGATTACCCGGCTCGTCCGGGTCTTCATGTCCCAGAGGACGGTCGGCGACCCGCCTCCGCTCGCGACCACCGTGCCGCCGGAGTCGCTGACGTCGAGGTAGAGCGCATGCCCGGTGCCGCCCATCAGCGGGAGGCGCGCGCGGTCCCACAGCGCGATGCCGTTGTCGACGACGCCGGCGATGGTTCTCCCGTCGGAGCTGACGGCCACCGACGACGGCAGGGAAAGGTCTTTGACCAGGGTGGCCAGCAGCGTTCGGCGGCCGATGTCCCATACGTTGACGGTGCCTTGGGCGTTGACGGTGAGCAGCTGCGCGTTCGCGGGGTCGGCCACGACGCTGAGCTGAGGATCGGGATCTCCGGCGAGGCTGGCGACCTGCCGGCGGGCGGTCACGTCCCAGAGCCGGATTCCCGGTTCCGCTCGGCTTGTGGTCGCGAGAGTGCGGCCGTCGGAGGCGAAGTCCGCGGAGTTCGTCCAAGCGCCGTCCGCCGGCAGCGTGCCCGCTCGTGTCGCGGTGCGCAGGTCCCAGAGCGCGACCGCGCCGGTGGTGTCGGTGAACGCGAGCAGCGCGCCGTCGGGACTGACCGCCACCGCGGCACGGCTTACGGGCTCGGGCGAATCGTGTTGCGCGACGAGGGTGACAGGAGCCGTCTTTCCGCTGGTGTCCCAGAGTTTCACCGCGTTGTGCTGATCGGCGGAGACCAGCAGTCGTCCGTCCGGACTGAACCGCAACGTGGCAATAGGCGTATCGGCGTCCGCGGCGGTGAACGAGGCGGTGATTCTCCGCGAGGGCAGATCCCAGATGTGAATACGCCCGTCGAACGTGCCGACAGCGAGCCGCTGACCGACGGCGCTGAACCTGACCGCTGTGACTTGGTCGAGCGGAGCATCGAATACGGCCGCGCGGCGGCGGGCGGGAACGTCCCACAGGGTGAGGTGGCGTGCTTCCCCGGGGGCGGCGAGCCAGTGCCCGTCGGGGCTGAACGCGACCTCGAAGGTGGTCTTGGGCGGTGACGGCAGCAGCGCGTGATAGGGACGATTGGAGGCGAGGCTGAGAATCGCGCTGCGAGCCTCGGCAGTGGGCTGGGTGAGATAGGCGTCGAGACTTTTCCTGATCGCCGCCGCCGTGTCCAGTCTGGCTTGGGCCTGGGCTTCGGCGGCAAGCTGCCGTGACGTAGCGGTCCGTTCCTGAGCGAGTGTGTGTTCGCGTTGCCGCACAGCCGTTGTCGCGATCGCGGCCGCGGCGACCAGCAGCACGGCCAGACTCGCGGCTAGCCAGCGCAACTGCCGGGAACGCCGCCGCCATCGGGCGTGTTCTCGGGCCTCGGCGACTCGGCTCGCGTCGAGGAATTCACGCTCCAGCGCGGTGAGCCGGACGTCCGCGCTGCCGGCCCAGTCGCCGACGGCGGCCAGCCGCACGCCGCGGTAGAGCATGCCGGGATCACGCCCGAGTTCGGCCCAGCCGTTCGCGTCGTCGGCGAGGCGGCGCTGCAGTCGCAGGCCGTCGCGGTCCGCGTCCAGCCAGCCGCGCAGCCGCGGCCAGCCTCGGATGAGCGCTTCATGCGCGATCTCGACGGTGTCGCGGTCGAGCACGATCAGCCGCGCCGCGCTGAGTTTCTCGAGCACAATTTCGGCGTCGCCGCCGGGCAGGTCGAGTTCGCGGCGATGCAGCCTGCGTTTGGTGTCTTCAGTGCCGTCGCCCAGCGCGGTGAGCCGGAGGAACAACTCCCGCGCCACCCGCTGTTGCGCCGGGCCGAGGTCGGTGAACGCGGCCTCCGCGGTCTGCGCCAGCGCGTGCGCGATGCCGCCCACCGCTTGATAACCGCTCAGGCTCAGCGTTGTGCCGCGGCGACGCCGCCACGTCTGCAAGAGCGCATGCGACACCAGCGGCAGTGCACCGGCCTGGCCCGCGGCGTCCGCTATGACCGCGGCGACCAACGCTCCTTCGACCTGGCAGGACACACCGGCTGCGGGCTGGACGATCGCTCGGCGGAGGTCGTCGGTCTTCATCGGGCCTACCAGAAACTGCGCGTCGGCCAGCTCCGCCGCCAGAGCCTGGTGCTGAGCGCAGTGGGCATAGAAGTCTGCGCGCACGCCGAGCACCACCCGGGTTCGGCTGGATTTCTCCTTTGCCGCGTACAGCAGCATGGCGATGAACTGATCTCGTTCGTCATCGCCGCGGCACAGCGTGAAAACCTCCTCGAACTGGTCGACCACCACCAGAACATCGGCGTCTTCTCCGATCTCGGCGAGATGCTGCCGAATTCGCAGATGCAGATTCGCCGGATCGTTCTCCAATTCGGAACGGACTACCGCCGCGGAGCTTCCCGTCAGCGCCGCGAGCTGAACGGAGCACTCCTGGACCGGGTGGTCGCCGGGCGACATCAACAGCGTCCGCCGCTCGCCGCCGCAGCGATGAAACCCCGGAATCAACCCCGCACGCAGCAGCGAGGACTTCCCGACGCCGGAAGCGCCGAACACCGCGAGAAACCTGCGCTGGCCGACCCTCCGGACCAGATGCTCGCTGAGCGTTTCGCGGCCGAAGAACCGATCCGCGTCCTGCGGCTGAAACGCCGCCAGCCCCACATACGGGCCAGGCGGCTCCGCACCCTCCGCCGCGCTGGCGGCCCCGGCGTTCACCTCGGCCGCCACCGCGTGCCAACGCCGCTCCCACTCCTCGACGTCGCCCCCGCAGGCACGCACGTAAGCCACCGTCACCGCCAGGGTCGGGAGCTTCGTACCGGACGCCGCGGTGGCCAGGGTCGGCACCGAATAGTGCGCGCGCCCCGCCAATACCTGATACGTAGGATTCCCCGCCTTGCGCCGCAAACGACGTAGATCCACCGCCAACTGCACAACGGGATTCTCATCGTTTTCGTCCAGCGGACGCTCTTTACGCGGCACGACTACCTCCCCGTGAGTCGTTCCGCTCATTGTCTCCGAGCTGTTTGTCAGGCAACACCCCCCGACACACAACAACCCGTTCGCGCTAGAACTCGTCCAGTCGGCGACTCGCCCAAACAGCCGCTCGAGGCCACAACCGGCGTTGTCGTCCACAGCGGGTTCCAGTGCCTGCAATGGGGCCACCGTGATGTCCTGAGCATCAGGGGAGCGCAGGCGGTCGAGAAGGATGGTTCGTTCCCTAGACTTCACGGCGAGGGCGGGAGCGATGTCGGTGCGAACCGGTGGCTTCTCCGGGGGGCCGTCGATTCCGGGCACGCAGGCGAGCTAAGGCCGCGCGCCAGCTCACCTCTCCGAAAACCATTACCCAAAGTAGAAAAAATGCGCTGACGTCGGCCTTTCGATCACTGGAAGGCGATTTCACGCCAATCGGCCAGGAAAGCGCTCGCCACTGCTCCGCTCGGGCCGACCCCTCAGACGGGGGAGGTGCCACACCACCCCGGACGCGATCCCAGAATTGCGCGCCGACCTGCGGATACGCTTGCACTGCACGCGCCGCGATCACAGCCGGTCATTCACTCGAACGGGGACCCGCGCAGAATCGGCCTAGTGCTCGCTGTCACCTTTTGTCAGACTGCTCTCAGCGCGGCGACGGAAAACGAATGACCACCATTCACCGCCGCTCATCACCGACGCAGGCTCCCAGGAGGCCCTCGTCATGAGGTGCGACACCATGCCAGCAGAGCAAGCGGGCCGGATGACCCGCTGGGCAGTCCGCGTGCTGTTAGTGGCGGCGATCGCCGCGTGCGGGCTGGTGCTGGCGTGGCTCGCTTCGGGGGATTCCGCGTCCGCCGAGCCCGCGCCGCCGGTACCCGGCGTCGAACCTGTTGCGGCTGGCGTCGCGCGGGCAGCGATCGGCTCCGCGGTGGTTCCAGTCCGCGACGGCGCGGCGGACGTTGTTCGCGCGACTACTAAGAATGTGGCCCAACCGCTGACCAGAACCGTCGCACATACGGTCGCTTCCGACGGAACCGCGGTTCGCGAGATCATTGCCCGGCTGCCCCGGACCGGCGTCCTGCCGACGAAGCCCGTCGCGGAAACGCCAGTCACGGCACCTGCGACCCCGGTACCGCACACGCGAGTACAGAAAGCGGAAAAAGCGCCGTCGATCCACTCTGCGATTCCATTGAGCGCAACCGCCGCAAAGAAATCTTCCCGGCACGATCTCGCGGCCATTCCGGTCCCCGACGGCAAGGTCCACCGGGCGACAATTCCATCACGTCCCGGACAATCGACGACCGCCCTGGAAACTCCGCCCCGACCGGTTTCGGCTCCGCTCGCGCCGCCGATCCCGAGGTCGCCCAGTGCGCCTGCCGACGGACACGTCTCCCCGCCATCGGCCGGAATCATCCAGTCCGCAGGGCGGCCCGAGCCCCTAACCGGCGCGGACCCCTGCCCTGCCCCTTGCGTTGACCGACCGTCGGGCATCAATTCCCGGCCCGGCTGCAACCCCGACTGATCCGGCTTCGCTTCGGCGTACTGCCGAATTCTTCGCCGCGTCGCGGCGATACACCCGACAGGTCTCCGGACCCGGGAATCCCCAAAACAGGTTCCGCTGGAGCCTGCCCAAGAAAACCCTGAAATGGAACGAGGGAATTGTCATGCACATCTGGGTCAAACGCGGCATGCAGACGGCGCTGCTCTCGGGCGGTTTGCTCGTGCTGGGCACCGGGATCGCCTCGGCCGCCGACGCCACCAGTCCGGATACTCCGGCGAACCCGATCGACGCCGGGATCACCGTGCCGATCGACATCGGCGACAACGTGCTCGGCACCGCGGCCGGACAGACGAAACTGCCCGGATACCAGGGCGAGGTAACCACGAAGACGCTCACGAACCCGCTCCAGCAAGCCTTGCGAATGGGGAAGACGGGCTCCTCGATTGCCCGCGCGGCGAGCCCGGTCACCAGCGGCGCGAAGCCCGCACAAGACGCCGTGCCAAAGACAAGCAAGTCCACCAGCCCATCCCCCGGCGCCAAGGCAGCGCCGACGGGAGATCCGTTGCGGGGCAACCGCGCGAACGCCGAGCTGGCGGTGCCGGTCCAGATCGCCGGCAACGCCTTCGCCGTGGGCGGACCCGCCGAGGTCGACGGCTCGAACCACCACCAGACCTACCAGAACAACCACGACATCAAGACCAGCGGCGCAAACACCCCGCTCGGCGGCAATGTCGTCGACGCGCGCTGGGCAGTACCGGTGCAGTTCGCGAACAACGCGATCTCCTGGGCCGGCGCCGCGCGCACAAAGGGCGGTCGCGCCGAGCAGACCACCGCGACGAACGGAGCCGACAGCACCGACGGCAGCGGCGGCACCGGTTCCGGCAACGTGCTGGCCGGGCAATGGGCGACTCCGCTGCAGGTCACCGGCAACGCGGCATCCTGGGGTGGTTCGGCCCAGACCACCGACTCCCAGGCGCAAAGCACGACCTCCTCCGGCGGCCCGATCTCCAGCGCCGGAAAGGACGGCAAGCTCGCGGGCAACGTCGGCGCGGCGCCGCTGGCGCTTCCGCTCGAATTCAACGGAAACGCCCCGACCTGGGGCGGTGTGTCCACAGTAGACTCGTCGAACACCACCGACACGGTGACCGCGGGCGGCACCAAGGAAGGCATCAACCACATCCCGTCCTACGTCCAGACCAACGGCGACCGCGGGACCGGCTCCGGCAACATCGTGCAACCGCAAGGCGCGGGCATCGCGAACGTCGCCAGCGTCGCCGCCGCCTGGGCGGGCAAATCCAGCACCGGCGGCGTGCACGGCAGCCCGCTGGCCGACCCGCTCCCGCTGCCCGGCTACCCCTTCCCGACCGGCAACCCGCTCACCGGCGGAATCAACCCCGCCGCCCCGACGCCCACCGGCCAGCCGACCCGGCCGGACGGCTCGCCGCTCTGGCCGGTCCCGATCCCGAGCCCGCAGCCAGTGGCCCCAGCACACGCGCCGAAGTCGGCGTCCAGTTCCAAATCGACCGTCACCTCCGGCGGGTTCTCCTCCACCTCCGCACAGGACGGGACCGGGTCGGGCAACATCGCCGACGCACCGCTGGCCGTCCCCGCCGAAGTGTTCGGCGTCGCCGGGAACTGGGGCCTGGAGTCCTACGCCGGGCACGACAACACCTCCGACGTAAAGTCCGGCAGCGGCACCTATACGAACGGCAACGGCGGAAAGGCGTCCGGCAACCTCGTCTCCGAGCCGGTCGCGGCGAGCCCCGACGTGTTCGGCTCCGGTGCCTCGTGGATCGGCAACAGCTACGGCCAAGCCACCAACGACAAGAACGTGCAGGCCGGTGGCTACGACGGCACCCAGGGCAACAACTCCGAGGGCTCCGGAAACATCGTCACCGCCCCGGCCGCGCTGCCTGCCGAGGTGTTCGGCGTCGGCGGCTCCTGGATCGGACAGGGAGTCGGAGTCGCCGACGAGCACAAGAAGGTGACCGCAGGCGGCGACGGAAACACCAACGACGACAACGGAAAACTCTCCTCGAACGTCATCGCCGCTCCGCTTTCCGCACCGACCCAGGTGTTCGGAGACGGAGCAGCCTGGATCGGCCGGGGTGTCGGCGAAGCGAGCAACCACACCGACTCCAAGGCTGGCGGCAACTACCACGGCACCGGCGCGCTCGGCACCGCGGCCGGAAACATCGCGCAAGCCCCGATCTCCCAAGTCACCCAGATCGACGGAGACGGAGCCGCGTGGGGCGGCTACGGACAAGGCGTCTCCGACAACACCACGAACTCCCGCGCAGGCGGCAAAAACCTCGCCGACGGCCGCGGCGGCACCCTCGCGGGCAACGTCGTCAACGCGCCGTCCGCTGGCACCGCGGGCGTGTTCGGCGTGGCACCGGCGTGGATCGGCCGAGTGACCGGCGACGCGACCAACAACGTCACCTCCACCGCAGGCGGCGACACCCACACCGCGGGAGACCGCGGACAACTGGCCGGTGACGTCGTCTCCGCCGAAGCACTGCCGATCGCCCAGGCCTTCGGCGACTCGGCCGCGTGGGTCGGAATGGTCGACGGCAGCGCGGTGAACAACACCCGCAACACCTCCGGCGGCGACATCACCAGCTCCGGCACCGGCACGTCCGGCGTCGTGCAGGACGTGCCCACCTCCGAGGTGGCGCAGGTGTTCGGCGATTCCGCGGTCTGGGGCGGAATCGCGAACGCCTACGGCGACAACACCACCCACGGCAACTCCGGCGGCACCATCGCCACGACCGGCCAGCACAACCAGACGCCGATCGGCGCGATCGGGCAGATCTACGGCCTCCACCCGGCGCTGCTCGGCCAGGCCACGTCCATCGTGCCGGAGAACGTCACCCAGGTGGAAGACGGGAACACCCCGGCCCAGCTGAATCTCCCGGTGAACCCGTCGGCGTTGCAGGCCAACGAAATCCCGGCCCTGCCCGGCATTCCCCAGTAGCCCCGCGGGAATGACGGAGGCGCGGGGCGGCCGGGCATGCCCCGCCCGAACGCCCCGCGCCTCCACCCGTCGCCAGAGCGGTCCTCGCCGCGACTCCCGTCCGATTCACTTCGGATCCAGCCTGCATTCACAAAGAAGGCCAGAATCCGCAGAGACATCGAAACAAGACGGCCCCGTCTTCAAAACTCGCAGTTTCGACATCTTCCGACCGACGCCGCCGTATCCCGGCGGCACAGCTCGGCACGCCACAGGCTTCGCATGCACGCGCCGAGCAACGACGACATGCCATACCAGGAGCGACAGCGACCCGCACAGCTCCCGCCCATGCCTCCGAACTGCCAAGCTTCCCGCAGGAGCCTGTGGCTTTCTGAGCTTGATGGCGCGCAATCTTCATCGTTATGTGACGTCGCTGACGGAGGTGGTTGTTTAGTTGACACGGCATGAACACTGTGAGGATGGATCATAGACAGGACGCGACAGGGTCGCCGTCGCACTGGGTGCGCTCGGTACTGGGGGCGGTCGTGCTGGCGGCCCTGACCATCGCCACATGGTGGTCGTGGTTGGGATCGGATACCACTTATCAGATCGATCCGGTCACGAGGGAGCGCACCGGACCGTACGAACCGTGGCAAGTCGTTGGCTGCGTGCTGTGTCTGGTTGTGCTCGCGGTAGCCGGGACGATGATCGGATTGTCTCGGTGGGTTGTGGTGCCGGTCATGTCCGTGGTGTTCACGGTGGCGTGGTGCGTGTCAGCAATTGCCTCGGCCACCTCTGGCCTGTGGGGCGTGGGGGCGCTGATGGTTGCGATCGGGATGGTGCTCGGTTCGTACGTGGTCGTATCCGCTGCGGATAATGCCCGCACCACCCTGGCACGACGGCAGCGCTGAGCGCGGTCCGTGCCGGAGACGCGCTCAGCCGTGCCCAAGCTGGACAACCCCGGCCCGGTCGGCACCCGACGCCCGCGAGATCAGCGATTCCCTGGCCGCGCGCCAAGGCGAAGGGCAAGCAGCCCAAGCTGTCGGCCTGGCAGCAGGCCCACCTGGTCAGGCTCCACGAGGCCGACAGCCACACCCATCGTCGAGTAGGCTGAACTCCCGGCCGACGGCGTACCGGGTGCTCGACAGTGTCCGGAGTGGTACCACGTGAGTTTCGGCAACTTCGCCCGCAAGGTGCGCGACCCCGCCCTGTCCCACCAGAACCGCGTCTCGGCGCTGCGGTCCTGCGTGCAGCTGTACCGGCCGATCGGCTTCCACGCCACGCTGAGCTTTCTTCATCACGAAGCAGGCCCCTTCCAGCGCGACGAAGCGGCGCTGCTGGATGCCCTCGACATGCTGCAGGCCAGCCGGACCGCTTGGCACAGCGAGATTCGCGCCTATGCCGCCGCACGACGCGCGGCCAAACGGCGTGGCCAGCGCACCCCAAACCCCGCCGAGGTCAATCCATACACCCCGACACACTGGTACGGCGCACCCCGACCCGCCGCACTGCACGCGCTGCGATTCTGGCACCAGCAGTGGCTTACGCCTCTGCTCAACGCGAGCGACCAAATCGGCCAGGACGTCAGCCAGTGCGTCACGGCATTCCTGGAGTCCGGCGGCCAGCTCACGGCCACGCAACACCAACTGCTCGCCAGTTGCGTCGACAAGCTGTTGCCGCGCCTGTCCTACGACGCCTGGCGTGAAGATCCAGCCCGCTACGACCGATCCAGGAACCTGCTGAAAACCGTCCGTCTCCTGCAAGCCTCAGCAACCGACGAACAGCCAGACACCAGCGCCCCGTAAAGCCGCAGATTCCGGTGCCCTCGCGAATCGCGGCACTTCCGTCGGAAACGGGCCGAGGTGCGGAATCCTGATTTTGTCCAATTTGGACAAAGCGCTGCACCCTGCCGACAGCTTCACCCTCCCCAGCCTCGTCTGGCAGGCCAACCTCGCCGCGATCGAACTGCGCGTTCCACAGTGGACAATCGACCGGAAAGGCCTGCCGCCTGCCCGACCGGCTCGTCATCGATCCAGGCGACGGCGCGTCACCGTCGCGACACGCCAACGCGCCCTGGGCATACGCGCAGCATCTGGCCCAGAAGCTCGCCCGGGAACCCCGACATGGTCACCGCGGTCATGGTGCAAGCCCGCCGCGCCGGAAAAGTCTTGGATTCTGGACTGTCCATTGTGGTCGTTAGCGAGAGTCGCCTACCGCAGAAAACCTACGCGGGATGCCGGGAGCCGCCGGTCCCATCGCGTGAAGATCAACTGCGAGACGTTCCTGGTCCGTGTCCTGCGCGGCCAGATGTGGTGCGAGCACCAACGGCAGTCTCCGAGTCGATCGCAACAGCGTTTACCGACTCGCATGCGAGCGTCGAGCGACCAATCGACATGTCGAGCGAGGGCCGCCCACGCCAGGATCGACAGCGGCCAACGCGGCGACGCCGCCCCACCGCTCCGAACTGCCACAGGCTCAGCGAACCACCGACGACCCCCGGCAGCCGACCGCTGGGGCAACCGGCAAAACCGACGCTAAATCGCCCCTGCTTACGGACAGCAAAAAAAGCCCAGGTCGATGACCTGGGCTTTGGCTCCCCCGCTTGGACTCGAACCAAGAACCCTCCGGTTAACAGCCGAATGCTCTGCCAGTTGAGCTACAGGGGATCGTGCTTCGCCGGTCCGGATCTCTCCGGGCTGACAGGAAGAACTTTAGCCCATGCCGTTCCGGCCTCGCACAGGGGGGTGGGTTTTCGCCCGGGCCGCACGCGGGCCCGCACGGGAGGCGGTTGTGCTGGACAATGGACAGTCGGAAGCCCTACTGAGGAAGAGGTGTGGCCGCCGATGAAGAAGTTCCTGCTGGGCGTGGGCCTGGGGTACGTGCTGGGCACCAAGGCCGGCCGGGGACGGTACGAGCAGATCGTGCGCACCTACCGCAAGCTGGCCGACCATCCGATGGTCCAGGGGGCCGCCGGGGTGGCGCGGGCGAAGATCGGCGAGAGGTTCGAGCGCGGGAATCGCTGAGGAAGCCCAGCTCAGGACGGACTTCGCCAGGTGAGGGAGTAGCGCCGCAGGACGTGTCTGCGGTAGCGCACGCCTGGTAGCAGCCGCTGCGCTGCCGTGCGGACCTCGCGGTAGCTCATCCGCGGCCGCGTTTCCGGCATGCCCTCCGGGCCGTGTGCGCGGCGGACCGTCTTCACGATCCGGACGATCGGCGCGGACGCGATCGTCGCCGCCCGGTCTCGCACGCTCCCGTCCCGGGCTAGGCCGACGACTACCAGGACGCCGCCTGGGCTCAGCAGGTTTCGCATCCGTCGAAGGGCTGCCTCGAAATCCAGGTGGTGGATGGTGGCGACGGAGCAGATGAAGTCGTAAGTGCCGAGCTCAGCGGCGAGAAAGTCGCCCTCGATGAAGACCCCGCCGGGCAGGGAGCGGGCCTGAGCGATCATCTCCGGGGACTTGTCGATCCCTGTGACGTGAGGCACTGTCCCGGCCAGTTTCCGCACGAGCAGGCCGTCGCCACAGCCGACGTCCAGCGCGGTCGCGCAGCTGGCGGGCACAGCGCGGAGAATGTCCGCGTGCCGGGCGACGTTCGTGTTCCAGTACGGCATCAGGCGGGGATCGTCGCGACGAAGAAGATCCTCCGGAATTCGAACCAGGTGGTGCCGTCCTCGCGCGGCGGGTAGGCCTCGTCCAGCAGCGGGGCCAGGTCGTCTTGGAAGGCGGCCCAGTCCGCGTCGTCCAAGGCCGCGCGGATGGGGCGGAGCGCGGTTCCGGTGATCCACTCCAGCACGGCGCGCGGGCCGGAAAGCCGTTGCACGTAGGTGGTTTCCCAGGCGTCGACGAGGCAACCGGCGTCGGCGAGGAGGTTCGCGTAGTCGCGGGGTTCACCGACCGCGTCTTCGGCTCGCAACGACACCGAGGACAGGCGCGAGGCCCAGGCTGGCGAAGCCGCCAGCTGACGGGTGAGGGCGTGCGAAGGGGCGGAGAAGTTGCCGGGGACCTGCACCGCCAGGACCGCTCCGGCGGGCAGTTCCGCGGCCCAGCGGCGCAGCAGGTCCTCGTGTCCGGGCACCCATTGCAGGACCGCGTTCGAGACGACCACGTCGGTGTCCGGTTTCGGGGTCCACGACCGGACGTCGCCGACCTCGGCGGCCACCCCGCGTTCCCGCGCCGCGGCGACCATTTCCGGCGAGCTGTCCATGGCCTCCAGGACCGCGCCGGGCCAGCGGAGCGCCAGATCGAGAGTCAGGGTGCCGGGGCCGCAGCCCAGGTCGGCCACCCGGCGGGGGGACGCCGCCGAGATTCGCCCGATCAGGTCGTAGAACGGCCGGGCGCGCAGATCGGAGTAGTCGAGGTACTTCGCCGGATCCCACATGAGCAGCCTCTCGCCAGCAAACAGTACAGCCGTACTGAGTACGAGCGTACTGCTACTCCGCGCGGTTGGCCAGCTTCTCCGCGACCTCCGCCGCGACCGCCTCGACCAGTGCCGGGTCGGTGCCGGGGTCCGGGCGCACCTGCAGTTCCACGCCGTCGCGGCCGGGGATCTTGCGCTGGACGAACCACGCGCCGCCCTCCGGGAACTCGTGCCGGTGCCTGCCCCGCACCGAGCCGTCGACGCGCAGGCGCACCTGCTGCGGCACCTTCCCCGGCCGCGGCAGCCGGAACCGCACCGGCGCGCGGTCGGCCAGGACCGCGACCGCGCCCGCTCGACCGGTCTCCTCCGATTCGGTCAGCGTGAACACGCCGTCGCCCCAGGCCGCCTTGCCCACCAGGTGCCAGCCGACCCGCCGCGCGCCGTCGCCGTCCGGAATCCACAGGCCCAGCGACGTCACGACGAGGTGCCCGCCGCCCTCGACCGCGGCCGCGGCGACCGGATCCTCGCCCTCGGCCAGCTTGCCGGGAAAGCCCGGGGGCAAGCCGCCGCCGAAGAACCGGTTCAGCAGCCCCACGTCACTCCCACCCGCTCGCGGCCTGCTCGCGCAGCGACTTCCGGTACTGCTCCAGCGCGACCAGATCGCCGAAGAGCGCCCGGTAGTCGTCCGGGGCCTCGACCGGCGAAAGCCGCTGCAGCTTCGACTTGATCTCGCCGATCTGCCTGCCGACGAGGTTTTCCTGGACGCCCGCGAGCACGCCGGAGATGTAGCGCGAGTCCACTTCTCCCAAGGCGCGCAACGGTTCCACCGCCAGTTCGCTGAGCACGCGGCGCACGGTCCCTTCCGGACAGTGCGCTGCCGCGGCGTCCAGCAGCGCGGGCCCGGTGAGCCCGGACGCCGCCCCGCCCGCTTTCAGCACGGCCAGGTGCACCGCCACGTACACCGGATGCGTGAACGCCTCTTCCGGCAGCGAGTCGTACTCCGGACCGGCGATCGCGGGCTGCTGCAGCGCGGCCTTGAGCGCCTCGCGCTGCCCGATGAACCTCGGGTCGTTCGGCGCGGGACGCGGCAGGTCCTTCTTCTCCGGTTCGGGAGCCGGAGCTTCCTGCCGGGCCGCCGACCGCCGCGGCTGCGGTTCCGCCGGACCGCGCCGGGCCGCCGCTCCGGCCGCGCCGCGCACCCGGTTGACCACCTGCGCGACGTCCTGCCAGCCGACCCACCACGCGAGTTTTGAGGCGTATCCGTCCCGGCTCGCCCGGTCCTTGATCGCGGCGACCATCGGCACGGTCTTCTGCAGCGCGGCGACCTGGCCGTCGACCGAATCCAGGTCGAACTGCTTCAACATGCTCTTGATCACGAACTCGAACAGCGGCGTGCGCCGGGCCACCAGGTCGCGCACCGCGGCGTCGCCCTTCGCGATGCGCAGCTCGCACGGGTCCATCCCGTCCGGCGCGACCGCGATGTAGGTCTGCCCGGCGAAAGTCTGGTCGCCCTCGAACGCCTTGAGCGCCGCCTTCTGGCCCGCCTCGTCGCCGTCGAAGGTGAAGATCACCTCGCCGCGGAAGGCGTCGTCGTCCATCATCAGCCGGCGCAGGACCTTCATGTGGTCCTCGCCGAACGCGGTGCCCGAGGACGCGACCGCCGTCGGCACGCCCGCCGCGTGCATCGCCATCACGTCGGTGTAGCCCTCGACCACGACCACCTGGTGCCGTTTCGCGATCTCCCGCTTGGCCTGGTCGAGGCCGAACATCACCTGCGACTTCTTGTAGATCTGCGTTTCGGAGGTGTTGAGGTACTTCGCCGAGATCCGGTCGTCGTCGAACAGCCGCCGCGCGCCGAAGCCGACCACGTCGTTGCCGACGTCGCGGATCGGCCACACCAGGCGCCGGTGGAACCGGTCCATCGGGCCGCGCTGGCCCTCCTTCGACAGGCCGGACGCGATCAGCTCCTTCACCTCGAACCCGCGGTTGAGCAGGTGCTTGGTGAGCTTGTCCCAGCCGCCGGGCGCGAACCCGCAGCCGAACTGCTTGGCCGCCGCGGCGTCGAACCCGCGCTCGGTCAGGAAGTCCCGCGCCGCGCGCGCCTCGTCGGTGCCGAGCTGCTCGATGTAGAACTCGGCCGCCGCGCGGTGCGCCTCGATCAGCCGGGACCGGGTGCCCCGGTCGCGCTGCACCGACGCGCCGCCGCCCTCGTAGGTCAGCCGGATCCCGACCCGGTCGGCGAGCCGTTCGACCGCCTCCACGAACGACACGAGGTCGATCTTCTGAATAAACTTGATGACGTCGCCGCCCTCGCCACAGCCGAAGCAGTGGAAGGTCCCGTGGGTGGGGCGCACGTTGAACGACGGGGTCTTCTCGTTGTGGAACGGGCACAGGCCCTTCAGGCTGCCCCCGCCGGCACGGCGCAGCGCGACGTACTCCCCCACGACCTCGTCGATCCGGTTGCGCTCACGCACCTCCGCGATATCGCTCTCCCGAATCAGTCCTGCCACGGCACCACAATAGTTCTCCCTCCCGCCGCGCCGTGCGGCACACTCGGGACATGAGCACCACCACCGCGCTGGAGGACTTCGCCGCCGAGTTCGCCGCCCACCGGCCGCACCTCGTCGCGGCGGCCTACCGGCTCACCGGCACCCGCGCCGACGCCGAGGACGCGGCGCAGGAGGCCTGGCTGCGGCTGTCCGGGCTCGACGACTCCGGCCGCGCCGGGATCCGCGACCTGCGCGGTTGGCTGACCGCCGTGGTCGGCCGGATCTGCCTCGACCGGCTGCGGTCGGCGGCCGTGCGGCGCGAGAAGTACGTGGGCGAATGGCTGCCCGAACCGATCGTCACGCCGCTCGGCGCACCGGCGAGCGAAGATCCGCTTGAAGCCGCGGTGCGCGACGACGGCCTGCGCATGGCCGCGATGGTCGTGCTCGACCGGCTCACGCCCGAGCAGCGCGTGGCGTTCGTGCTGCACGACGCGTTCGCGGTGCCGTTCGCCGAGATCGCCGACGTGCTCGGCTGCAGCCCGGCGGCGGCGCGCCAGCACGCTTCCCGGGGACGGCGCGCGGTCGAGGACTCCGATCCGCCCGGCAGGCTCGAGCTGGCGCAGCAGCAGGCGGTGCTGGAGAAGTTCGTCGCCGCGGTGCTGGCGGGCGACCTCCGCGCGGTCACCGAACTGCTGCACCCGGACGTGGTCATGATCGGCGATTCCAACGGCCGCTCGCGCACCAGCCGCCGGATGATCGCCGGACCGGACAAGGTCGCCCGGTTCGTGCTCGGGGTGCTGGCGAAGTACGCGCCGGGCACGATGGGGAACGGGCGGCCGGTGCTCGTCAACGGCGACCTCGGCCTGTGGCTGCCGCGGCTGCCCGCGGTCGACGGCTATCTCGCCCTGGACGAGCGCGTGCAGACTTTCAGCATCCGCGACGGCCGCATCGCGGGCTTGTTCGACCAGGTCAACCCGGAGAAGCTCACCCGGATCACCCGCCCGGAGCAGTAGGCCGTGAAGGACTCGTTGCGGGAATCTGATCCCCGCAACGAGTCCTTCACGGGCCTTTCCGGCGTCAGGGGATCGGCACGCGGCAGGCGTCGCCCGAGGTGAAGCCCTGGTCGACGATGCCGAGCGCGCTGTTCATCCGCGCCCGCGAGTTCTCCAGGCCGATCTGATACGTCAGCTCGACCACGCCCTTCTCGCCGAATTCGGCCACCAGCTCGGCGATCTGCTCGTCGGTGACCGTGACCGAAGGGCCGGACATCGCGTCCGCGAGCGCGAGCGCCAGCCGCTCCTGCCGGGTGAACAGCGGCGAGGTCGCGTACTCGTCGATGTGCTTGAGCCGGTCGATGTCGAGCCCGTCGTGCCGCTGCAGCATGGTGCCGAAGTCGACGCACCACGAGCAGCCGATCTGCGTGGCGACGCGGTACACGGCGAGTTCCCGCACGCTCGCGGGCAGGTGCTTCGACGCCTTCTCCGCCATTAGCTCGTGCACGATGCTGGTGCGCAGCAGCCCGCGGTGATGCGCCACGACGGCCATCGGCTCCGGCACCGCGCCGTAGCGCTTCCCGGCGATCCGGTAGAAGAGCTTGAGCACCGGGCCGCCGTCAGCGGCTCGTTTGACCGGGATACGAGGCATGTCGGGTCCTCCTTCTGAGTGGTTCGAGGGAGGAACGGGACAGCCGCGCGGGATGTGACAGCGTCAGCGGCGCCCGGTGATCGGGCGCACGTCCCAGACCCACACGCCGTCCACGTACTGCCCGGGTTTGCGCAGCAGGAGGTCGACGGTCGCGCGGTAGGCGTCGCTGTGCTCGCGCGGGATCAGCACCAGCACGCTGGCGTTCCAGTAGCGCAGATCCTCGATCGCCTGGTCCCGGTCGGCGTCGGTGACCTCCTGCGCCTGCTTGGAGTCGCGGACCCGGTCGAACAGCAACGAGGTCGGCCGCTGGTAGGCGCCGTAACGGCCGCGTTTGTCGTTCGGGCCCTGCGGGCCGACGAAATAGCCCTCGGGCATCGCGTACCGCAGGCCGGCGTCCATCTGCCAGTGCAGCGGCTCCGACTCCCCCGAACTCGGCAGCGGCACCGGCACGACGGTGCCGCCGGGCGCGACGTAGGTCTGCCAGGTGCCGTCGGCGAAGAACGCGGGCGTCGGCGGGCGTTTCTGCACCAGCAGCTGGGTCGGCGCGATCGGCAGCAGGACGGCCGCGACCGCGCCGAGCCAGATCAGCCGCACCGGCGGTTTCAGCTCGCCCTTCCCGGCCGCGGCGAACACCCGGTCGGTCGCGATCGCCAGCAGCGCGCCGATCGCGGGCACGCAGGCCATCGCCAGCCGCGATTCCAGCAGCGATTCGAACAGCGGCAGGTCCGCCAGCAGTTTCCACGGGCCGGGCACGCCGGTGTTCTCGTGCAGCACGGTGATTTCGGAGCCGAGCGAAAGCCAGGCCATCAGGAACATCGAGATCGCCAGCGACCGGGCCACGACCTCGCGCCACAGCCACGCGGTCACCACGACCATCAGCACGATCAGCGGCCAGCCGAAGAAGGCGTTCTCCTCGGTGCGGTTGAGCGACACCGCGGCCGCCGCCTCGGGCTGCCCGGACACCGACTGCGTCGCGAACCGGGTCATCGCGGCGGTGTCGTTGCCGACCTGGCCGTGCTCCAGCCCGGTGTAGCTGTCCGGGCCGAAGAACTGCCACCACAACGGGAACGCGACGACCACCAGCGTCAGCGCCACCGCGATGCCGCCGCCGAGCAGGACCGGCCGCACCATCGCCTTGACCTCGCGCCGCCGCGAAACGCAATAAGCGACCGCGAAGATCAGGAAGCCGAGCGCGAAGATCAGCAACGGCTCTTCGCCGAGGAAGATCTGGTACGCGGTGAGCACGCCGAGCCAGATCCCGTTGCGCACCGGGCGTTCGCCCCGCGCCAGCTGGATCACCTTGAGCGCGATGAACGGCAGCAGGAACCACGCGACGAAGTTCGGATGCGCGTTGGCGTGCGAGATCATCGGCGGCGCGAATCCGGCGAACGCGCCGCCGATCGCCGCGGACACCCGGTGCCGCACGAGATGCCGGGAGAACACCCAGTACCAGGCCGCCGCGCTGCCGGCGAGGCTGCCGGTGAGCACGAGCGCCCAGGTGGCGGTGGGGCCGAAGGCGAGCGTGATCGGCGTGAGCGGGACGCCGACGCCGAGCATGGCCGTGTTGGCCATCATGTTCACGCCGAGCGGATAGTTCTGCAGGCCGCTGGTGAGCGGATTTTCCAGGTGCTGCACCGATTTCGCGGTGACGGCGAAGAACCATTCCCACAGGTTCTGGTCCGACGCGCTGTTCCACAGGTAGCCCTGGCCGAGATCGGCCCACAGGCCGCCGAACAGGAGCACCGAGAACGCCAGGTACGCGCCGATGATCCCGGCGTCGGCCCAGGACCGGCGCATCCGCGGTTCGGCGGCGGCCGCGGCTTCGCCGGGTTCGCGAGGCGGTGCTTCGGGTTTCGTTTCGGGGTTCGCTTCGGGCTGGAACACGCTCACGCGGGGCGCACCACCCGCGCGAAGAAGTACACCGCGCCGGTGCCGGCGTGGCGCACCAGCAGCAGGAACGGCCGGTCGACCCGGACTTCGAGCGGCTCGCCGGAGATCAGCGACATGGTCCGCATCTGGACAGCGGTGGCGGCCGCGCCTTCGAGGCCCTGTTCGTCCAGCCGCAGCACGGCCTGGTGCAGGATGCTGTCCACCCACAGCGGCCGGTACGGGGTGAGGCCGGTGAGGTCGGCGTCCTGGGTGAACAGCTCGCGCACGCCGAGGCCCTGCAACGCCCGTTCGAGGTCGGCCCGCACGTCAAGCGAGATCTTGGGCAGGGAGAGCTTGATCTTGTGCTGCTTCGGGCTTTCCAGCAGCCCGCGCAGCGCTGGGGTGTCGAGCGCGGCTTCGGCGCTGTCGAGGTCGCCGTCCGGGAGCAGGATCACCGTCTCGACGCCGCCCTCGGCCGCCAGCCGGACGACCTGCCAGCCGTCTTCGTGCGCGTAGCCGACGGATTCGTCCAGGTGCATCGTCGGCACCTGGCGCACGCCGTCGGGGGTGTGGAAATCGGCGTCCGCGGTGGCGTGTTCGGGGAACGGGTGCCGCCAGGCGGTTTTCAGGTAGAGCGCGTTGACCAGGCTGGCGCGGGTGTACGAGTGGATCGCGCCTTCGGGCAGCAGCTCCGGGATCAGTCCGTGCGTGGTCTGGTCCACGTCGGCGTTGATCCGCTCGCGCGCGCCTTCGGGATCGGTCTCGAACGGCGCGGTCTCGGCCTTGCCGCCGGGCCAGCGCACGAGCGCGGCCTGGAAGCTGTCCTCGACGGTGATCAGGTCCGAGGCCCAGAGCGTGTTCGCCACGGCCAGCCGGACGTCGTCGCCCAGCTCGGCGGCGGCGTGCAGCAGGCCGCTCTGGTCGTGGCCGAGCACCGCGACCAGTTCCTCCGCGGTGCGTCCGCGCGCGGCCTGTTCGGCCAGGCCGAGCGCGCTCGCCGCCGAATAGGGCGAGAAGCACGCGTCGCTTCCCGGGGGCGCGATCGCACCGTGCAACGCCAGGGTGAAAGTGAGGTGGCTGTCCAGGGCCATGCGGCGACCGTACCGGAACGGGTGGTCGCGCGGCTCACGGTTCGGCAGGCGGCGCCGTTCCGTGCCGTCCGGTGTGCCATCGGTGCCATTCGTACGCCTGCGCGTCGGTGAGCGACGCCACCTGGTCCACCACTACCCGCAACCGCGCCGCGTCGTCCGCCGCCGCGTTCCACGCCGGAGCCAGCAGCGGGTCCAGCGCCTCGGGCGCGCGCCGGCACAGGGCCGCGACCAGCTCGGTGATCACCTCCCGCTGCCCGTCCTGCATCGCCAGCCGGCGGCGATCGCTCATCACGTAGCGCAGCGCCAGCGCCTTGAGCAGCGCGACCTCCGCCTTGACCTGCTCCGGCACCGCCAGCCGCGCCGCGTACCGGGTGAGCGGGCCCTCGCCGTAGCCCGCGCGGGTGCCGGTGACCGCCGCCGAGGCGAACCGGCCGACCAGCTCGCTGGTGAGCCGTTTCAGCGCGACCTGCGCGCGCAGCGAACCGTCCGGCTCCGCCCGCACCAGCTCGGCGACCACCGGCAGGTCGAGCAGCTCCTTCGCCGCACCTTCCAAAGTGGACACCGACAGCGTGGAGAAATGCCGGGCCGCGGCTTCGGCCACCGCCGCGCGTTCCTCCGGGTCGGCCAGCAGCCGCAACCGGATCCGCCCGGCCAGCACCCCGTCCTCGACGTCGTGCACCGAGTACGCCACGTCGTCCGCCCAGTCCATGATCTGCGCTTCCAGGCACCGGCGCAGACCCGGCGCGCCCTCGCGGATCCAGCCGAAAACTGGCATGTCGTCCGGGTACACGCCGTATTTCGGCTCGCCGGACCGGCGCGGCCACGGATACTTCGTGGCGGCGTCGAGACACGCCCGGGTGAGGTTGAGCCCGGCCGTCGCGCCGTCCGGCCCGACCGCCTTGGGCTCCAGCCTCGTGAGAATGCGCAACGTCTGGGCGTTGCCCTCGAAGCCGCCGCACGCCTGGGCCACTTGGTCGAGCGCGCGTTCGCCGTTGTGGCCGAACGGCGGATGCCCGATGTCGTGCGCCAGCCCGGCGGTGTCGACCAGGTCCGGGTCCGCGCCCAGCTCCTCGGCGATGCCGCGGCCGATCTGCGCGACCTCCAGCGAATGCGTGAGCCGGGTCCGCGGCGCGCCGCTGACCTCCGCGCCCTCGCCCGGCCCGACCACCTGGGTTTTTCCCGCCAGCCGGCGCAGCGCGGCGGAATGCAGCACCCGCGCGCGGTCGCGGGCGAACGCGCTGCGCCCGTCCGGCCGCGCACCGGCCAGCGCCGCGCCCTTGGGTTCCTCGGCCAGCACGCGGGCGCGGTCGTGCTCGCGGTAGCCGTCGCTCACCCCGCCAGCTTAGGCGCGGAGACCGACAATTCAGCCCATCGTCGTGCCGAACAGGTCGTCCGCGGGCGACTTGGTGAGCTCGTAGAACAGCAGCGCGCCGGTTTCGCGGAAGATGTAGCGGACCTGCGTCGAACGCTCCTGCACGATCGGCCCGCTGTGCGTCGGCGCGGTCCAGGCCTCCAGCCCGAGGTCCTCGGACATCGTCCGCGACCGGTAGGAATGCCACGGATCGCTGACCAGCACCACCGAACGCCAGCCGCGCGCCTTCACCTGGTCGGCGACCGCGCGGAGGCTGCGCAGGGTGTCGTTGCCCTCGCCGACCGGCAGCGTCGCGGCCTCCGGCACGCCGTGCTTGGTCAGCCACCGCGCACCGGCCGTCGCCTCGGTGAAGTTGTCGCGGGTTTTCTTGCCGCCCGCGGTGATGACGGTCTTCGACACGCCCGCGGCGTAGAGCTGCCGCGCCTTCTCCAGCCGCGCGGTGAAGATTTCCGACGGCTTGCCGTTGTATTGCGCGGCGCCCAGCACGACGATCGCGTCCGCCGGGGTCCGGTCGTTCTCGCGCGCGACCTGCCACACCCGGAACGCGGTTCCCCCGATGACCGCGACGAGAGCCAGCACCGCGCCGAAAACGAGGCGGCGCACCCAGTTTCCCGCTGTGGGACCAGTCCGCGCATCCATGGCGGCCATCCTCCCAGAGCCGCGGTCCGGCACCGGGAAGGCACCCCGATGTCGCCTCAGGGGTTAAAGCCAGCCGCGTTCCTCCGACAGCCGCACCGCCTCCGCACGCGTTCGCGCACCAGTCTTCCCGATCGCCGACGACAAGTGATTGCGCACCGTCCCGTCGGACAGGAAAAGGGATTTCGCGATGTCCGCGACGGTACTGCCGTCCTTGGCCGCGCTGAGCACGTCGCGTTCCCGGGCGGTCAGCGGGCTGGTTCCGGTGGCGAGCGATTCCGCGGCCAGCGCCGGATCGACCACCCGGAGTCCACTGTGGACTCGGCGGACCGCCTCGACGAGCTGTTCCGGCGGCGCGTCCTTCACCACGAATCCGGCCGCCCCCGCGGCCATCGCTCGCGCGAGATAGCCGGGGCGGCCGAAGGTGGTGCAGATGATCACCCGGCACGCCGGCAGCGCGGTTTTCAGCTCGGCCGCCGCGGTGAGCCCGTCCATGCCGGGCATCTGCACGTCGAGCAGCGCGACATCGGGCGCCGTCTCCTTCGCCGCGGGCACCACCTCGTCGCCGGCGCCGACCTGGGCCACCACTTCGATGTCGGTTTCCAGGCCGAGCACGGTGGCCAGCGCCCCGCGCACCATCGCCTGGTCGTCGGCCAGCAGCACCCGGATCACGCCAGTCCTCCAGCGGGTTCGGCCCGCACCGCGACGGCGGATCCGCCCGGGCTCGGCTCCGGGGCTTCCGCCCGGACGATCCATCCTCCCCCGGGCCGCGCCCGGGTCGTCACCGTGCCCCCGATCGCGGCCAGGCGTTCGGACAATCCGCGCAAGCCGTTGCCGGGCACGACGTCTCCCGCGGCGCGGCCGTTGTCCTCGATCTCCAGCCAATCGCGGCCGAGCCGCACCTTCACTTGCTTCGCACCGGAATGCCGCAGCACATTGGTGATCGCCTCGCGCAGCACGTAGCCGAACGTGCTGTGCAGCTCCGCGCGCACAGTGTCCACCGCGTGCGGCAGCTCGGCGTCGATCTCCGCCGCCCGCAACGCCGCCCGCGCCCCCGCGATCTCGGCGGGCAGCGAAACCTCGCGATACTCCGACACTGTCGCCCGCACATCCGACAGCGCCGACCGGCTCAGCCCTTCGACCTCGTGGATCTCCTGCACTGCCCGGTCGACGTCACCGGAGCTTTCCAGCACCCGCCGCGCCAGACCGGCCTTGACCGTGATCGTGGTGAGGCTGTGCCCGAGCAGGTCGTGCAGATCGCGGGCGACCCGCTCGCGTTCGTTCGCGACCGCGAGCGTGCCGATCTCCTGGTTCGCCAGCTCCAGCCTGCGGATGACGCGGATCAGGTTGGACATGAAGAACATCGCCGACGTGACCGACGCGACCGTGATCACGTCCGAGACGTGCTCCGGCAAGTCCCCGCGCAGCCACAGGACCAGCACCAGCACGCCCAGCGCCGTCCCGTTGAAGATCAACGACCAAGCGGCCGGGAACAGGAAGGCCAGCGTCGCGGTGGCGTAGAGCAGGACGTACGGGTTGGCGTCGGTGCTGAGCGCGCACAGCAGGCCCAGCACCAGCATCACCCCGCCGAACCACAGCTTCACCCGGCGAGACTTGCCGAACACCGCGGGAAACACGACGTAACAGGCACCGTAGGCGTAGAGCAGCACGCCGAGCAGGAGCCGGATCGCCAGCGGACCGGAATCCACGAGCAGGCCGCGGGTGGCCGGGATCAGGAACGGCAGCATGAACGCCACCGCGAAGATCGGCCAGCCGACCTTGTGCGGACCGCGTCCCGGGCTCGTCGGCGGGTCGTCCCACCAGGCCGCCCGGTCCCTGAGCCCGAACCGGTGCTCCGGGGACCGGCCGGTCGTCGCCTCCCGTCCGAGTGGCCACACGTCGTTCTTCCCTCCCTGCCCGGTCAAACCCGGGCACTGTCCTTACGGTATCGCCTGACCACGACAATCCCGAGCACGAGCGTCCACGCGGCCAGCACGCCGATCGCGGCGGGCAGGCTCACCAGCAGCCCGTCCGTCACCGCGGGCCGGACCAGCCCGAGCACCCAGTAGGTCGGCATGATCTGCGCGACCTCGTGCATCCAGGACGGCATGCCCTCCAGCGGGATCCAGAGCCCGCCGAGGAAACCCATGCCGAGGGTGACGATCATGCTGATCGGCTGCATCGACTCCGGCGTGCCGAACTGGCCCAGCAGCAGGCCGAGCAGCACCAGCGGAACGGTGCCGAGGAAAATCCCGAGGACGACCCGCAGCCAGCCCGCCGGGTCGAGGTGCACGCCCTGGGAGAACGCGGCGAGGACGGGCACCAGGATGAGCGCGGGAAGCCCGGCGAGCATTCCGGACAGCGCTTTGCCGCCGAGGTAGCCCGCGCCGGACAGCGGGGTCAGCCGCAGCTGCCGCTGCCAGCCGCCGGCCCGTTCGATCGCGAGCCGGGCGCCGTTCGTGATGGCCGCGGCGAAGGTGCCGAACGTCATCATGTTGACCATGATCACCGCCGCGACCGCGACGTGGTCCGGCGCGGACGGGTTGGTGAAGACCGTGGCCTGCAACAGGAACATGACGACCGGGAAGGCCACGACGAAGATCAGGAACCGCGGCGAGCGGAACAGCCTGCGGGTTTCGACGAGCAGGTACGCGGGGTTCATCGGACGGCTTCTTCCGTTTCGTCGGAGGTCAGGGAAAGGAACGCGCCTTCGAGGCCGACGGCGCTGATCTCGATGTCGCGCACGGCCGGGACAGCGGCGAGCAGCGCGCGCAAGGTGGTGTCGGAGTCCGAACTGGACAGTGCGACGCGTTCGCCGCGCAGTTCGAAGGAAGTGACCGCGGGCAGGGCCGAGACGAGCTCGTCCCCGATCCCGGCGGGCAGCACCGCGCGGATGGTGCGGCCGCCGGCGAGGGCGCGGACCTGCGCGACGGACCCGTCGGCGACGATCTCCCCGGCCCGCATCAGCACGACCCGGTCGGCGAATTCCTCGGCCTCTTCCAGATAGTGCGTCGCGAACAGCACGGTGCGGCCGGTTTCGGTGAACGAGTACATCGACTTCCAGAACTCGCGCCTGCTGCCGACATCCATCGCCGCGGTCGGCTCGTCGAGCACCAGCAGATCGGGATCCGACACCAGCGCCACCGCGAACCGCACCCGCTGCTTCTGGCCGCCGGAAAGCTTGTTCGCCCGCCGGTCGGCGATGTCGTCGACGCCCGCGGCGCGCAGCGCGTCGGCCACCGGCATCGGACGGCGGTGCAGTTTCGCGACGAGACCGACGGTTTCGCGCACGGTCAGGTCGTCCAGCAGCGTGCCGCCCTGCAGCATCGCGCCGATCATCCCGGCGCGCACCGCGTCGGCGGGCGTCTGGCCGAACACCGAAACGGTGCCCTCGTCCGGAGTGGTGAGCCCCAGAATCATGTCGACGGTGGTCGATTTGCCCGCCCCGTTGGGCCCGAGCAGTGCCACCACTTCCCCCGGCGCGATGGTCAGGTCGACGCGCTTGACCGCGCGCACGTCGCCGTAGCGCTTCGCGATCCCGCCCAGCCGGATCGCCGCCCCCGCCGCGATTTCCCGTGTGTTGTCCATGGCTTGAAGCGTGCCGCGCCGCGGCGGCCGGTACGCAGGCCGAGCGTCACGACCGGACCGTGACAGGTGTCAGGGGTGGTGCGGGCGAAACGCCGGACGGCCCTCCCCCGCGCGTGCGGGAAAGGGCCGTCCGGAAGGGTTTTCGCGCCGGTCAGCAGCCGAGCAGGCGGCCGGCCAGGTACGACTCGACCTGGTCGATCGAGATGCGCTCCTGCTTCATGCTGTCGCGCTCGCGGATGGTCACCGCGTTGTCCTCGAGCGTGTCGAAGTCGACCGTGACGCAGTACGGCGTGCCGATCTCGTCCTGGCGGCGGTACCGGCGGCCGATCGCCTGGGCGTCGTCGAAGTCGACGTTCCAGTGCTTGCGCAGCCGCGCGGCCAGGTCGCGCGCCTTCGGCGACAGGTCGGCGTTGCGCGACAACGGAAGCACCGCGGCCTTGAACGGCGCGAGCCGCGGGTCGAGGTGCAGCACGGTGCGCTTGTCGGTGCCGCCCTTGGCGTTGGGCACCTCTTCCTCGTCGTACGCGTCGACCAGGAACGCCATCATCGAACGGCCGACGCCCGCGGCCGGCTCGATCACGAACGGCCGGTAGCGCTGGCCCGAGGCCTGGTCGAAGAACGACAGGTCCACGCCCGAATGGTTCGAGTGCGTGGTCAGGTCGAAATCGGTGCGGTTGGCGATGCCTTCCAGCTCGCCCCACTCCTGGCCGGCGTTGAACGCGAACCGGTACTCGATGTCGACGGTGCGCTTCGCGTAGTGCGAGAGCTTTTCCTTCGGGTGCTCGTAGTGGCGCAGGTTCTCGGGCTTGATGCCGAGGTCGGTGTACCACTCGGTGCGCTGGTCGATCCAGTACTGGTGCCACTGCTCGTCGTCGCCCGGCTCGACGAAGAACTCCATCTCCATCTGCTCGAACTCGCGCGTGCGGAAGATGAAGTTGCCCGGCGTGATCTCGTTGCGGAAGGACTTGCCGATCTGGCCGATGCCGAACGGCGGCTTCTTGCGCGAGGCCTTCTGCACGTTGAGGAAGTTCACGAAGATGCCCTGCGCGGTCTCCGGGCGGAGGTAGTGCAGGCCTTCCTCGGACTCGACCGGGCCCAGGTGCGTCTTCAGCATCATGTTGAAGTCGCGCGGCTCGGTGTACTTGCCGCGGGTGCCGCAGTTCGGGCACGGCACCTCGGACAGGTCGTCCTCGGTGGTCGCCTTGCCGGTGCGCGCCTCGAAGTCCTCGGCGAGCTGGTCGGCGCGGAAGCGCTTGTGGCACGAAAGGCACTCGATCAGCGGGTCGGTGAACACGTTCACGTGCCCCGAGGCGACCCAGACCTGGCGCGGCAGGATCACCGACGAGTCGATGCCGACCACGTCCTCGCGGCCCTGCACGACGGTCTTCCACCACTGGCGCTTGATGTTGTCCTTGAGCTCCACGCCGAGCGGCCCGTAGTCCCACGCCGACTTGGTGCCGCCGTAGATGTCTCCCGACGGGAAGACGAAGCCACGGTGCTTGCACAGGCTGACGACGGTTTCGATTTTGTTGGCGGGCACTCCACGCTCCGGACGCATGCGGGGACGGTTATCGGACTTGAAGGTCCAGCGTATCCGGCCGGTCCCCGGAGCCTCCGCGCAGGTCGGAGGTCACGAACGGGTGACCGGCGAGGCCGTCGCGACCCGGTTGTCGTCGTAGCCCTCCTGGCCTCCGACGTAGTCGCCGCCGCACGTGACGAGCACCAGCCGGTGCGGTCCCTCCGGGTCGAAGAGCTTCGCGGATTCGGCGGCCAGGTCCGATTTGTGGATCGTGCGCACCTCGTCGATCTTGTACTCCCACTGCTTGCCCGCGGTGTCGGTGACGGTGACGACCTGGCCGGCCTTCATCCGCCAGAGCTCCTGGAACGGCCCGGACTTGCCCGCCCAGTTGACGTGCCCGGACAGCAGCGTGACGCCCTGGGCGGCCCCGAGTCCGGATCCCCACCAGGCCGCTTCGGCGAGGCTCTTCGGGATCGGCAGCGCGCCGTCCGCGCCGACTTCCTCGGGGATCAGCTTCGCCTGCCCGCCGCCGGGAAGCTTGACGGTGCCCGGGGTCTGGCCGGGGTCCGGCTGGGTGTTTCCGGCTTGGCTGTTCCCGGCCTGGCCGGTGCCGACCTGCGCGGTGCCGGTCTGCTGCTGCGGCTGCGCCGAATCGGCGGTGTCCTTGCCGGTGAAGAAGATCAGCACCGCGGCGATGGCCGCCACTACGACGACGGCGGCTACGACGATCAATGCGCCGCGTTTGCGTGCTGGTTGGGCCTGTGTCCCCTGCATCGTGCTCCCCTGGGTCTGGATGTTTCTCCGGGGAGACATGCGGTGGGGCGGCGGCGGGGTTGCACGGATTTTCGGCGGGATGGGTTTCTGGGGACGCAGTTCAAGCGGGCCGGTTCAGTCCGGCCGGGAGACCAGATCCGCCGTCACGATCCGGTTCTCGTCGTACCCCGCCGTACCGCCGACGTAGTCGCCGCCGCAGGTGACCAGGACCAGCCGGTGCGGGCCGGTCTGGGCGAACCAGCCGGGGGCTTGGGCGGGCAGCTGTTCCTTCGGGATCGTGGTCGCGCCGGTGACGCGGTAGAGCCAGCGGCCGCCGGAAGCGTCGACGATGCTGACGTTGTCGCCGGTGTGCACGCGCCACAGGTCGTCGAAGGGACCCTTCGTTCCGGCCCAGTTGACGTGGCCGGACAGCACCGCCGCGCCCTCGTTCGCGCCTAGGCGGGCGCCCCACCACGCGGCGTCGCCGAGGCCGCGCGGGATCGGCAGGATGCCCTTCTGGGTGATCTCGGTGCGTTTCAGCCGGGCCTCGGAGCCGTCCGGGAGCCGGACGCTGCCGGGGCGCTGCAGGCCGATCGCCTGGCCGTCCGAGGGCAGTTCGGCGGGCGCGCCGTCCTCGCCCGGCAGGGAGCCGGGCGGCGGGTCGGCGACGACTGCGGCCGGGACCGGCACCCAGGTCAGGACGATCACGCCGGCCGCGATCGCCAGGACGGCGATCACCGCCGACGCGACCGTCAGCACGGTGCGCGGCATGGCCTATTCGCCGCGAGAGCGGACGACCCGCGCCGCACGGCGCCGGCCGAGCACGATCGCGACGGCTCCGAACAGCAGACCGCCGCCGAGCAGGCCGAAGCCGAGCGGCAGGCGCAGGTCGTCCGACGGCGCGGCGGCCTGCGCGCCGAGGTAGCCGGCCGGGACCTCGGTGGGCACCGACGGCTGCTGCACGGTGCCCCCGCTGCCCGAGCCGTTGCCCGCCGCGGCGACGAAGTTCTTCGGGATCGAGCAGCTGACGCCGCCGAGCACCATGGCGGTCTGCACGTCGCTCAGCTTGGTGTTCTTGGCGTCGCGCGCGTGCGTGGTGATCTCGACGCGCCAGCCCGCCTGCGCGGTGACGTCGCCGGAACGCCAGCCGTCCTGCTTGATCAGCTGGTCGAACGCGGAAACGCGGGACACGACGAGGTCGGAGGTGGTCTTCGCCGGGTCGCTCTGCGGCACGCTCGTGGGCGAGCCCATCTTGAGACCGGTGACGTTGAGCGACCCGCTGGCCGGCATCGCGACCTGCTTGAGCGCGTCGTCCTCGCCGCGCACCCAGACGCGAGCGGCCGTGGTGGAGCCGGTGGCCTTGCCGGGACCGGAGCAGTCGACCGAGCTGCGCGCGCCTTCGAGGACCAGCATCGTGTTGTCGACCGGCTTGGGCTTGGCGCGGCTGTTGTCGCGCAGCGCGTAGTTCGTCTCCGCGACCGCCGTGGGCACGTGGGTGGTCTGCAGCGCGGCGACGACCTGGTGGTCGCGGCTCGCGATGCCGGACGGGTACGGGCTGGCCGAGCTGTCGGCGTACTTGCCGAGGTCGATCTCGTAGTTGGGGCCGAAGGTGCTGCGCTCGCCCTGGTCCTTCGGCACCGCGACCCGGTCCGTGCCGAGCTGCGACTGGCCGGGGGTGAGCGGGGACCGCTGGGTTTCGGTGATCAGCGCGCCGCCGTGCTGCGGATCGGCGCCGAGCCGGACGGACGCCGCGTTGGCGAACGACACCGGCCCGGTCTTCTCGTCGACTGCCTGCCCGGCCTGCGTCTGCGCCGCGGCGGCCGGGGCCAGAGCCGGCAGTGCCACCAGGGCCGCCACCGCGGCCTTCGTCCCGAAACGAGTCATGTCTCCCCACTGCCCTCCGGCAACCCCGAGCGATCGTCACTGTACGAGACGCGACAACCGCCACCACGACAACCTTGCACCGTCCGCCACGCCTTGTGCAGCCGACAAGCCACATCTCGCCGAACTCACCCGATCGGGTCAGTTCGGACCGCCGGTCCCCCTGGACCCGGGGAGCACCGCGCCCGGGAAAGGGAACACTACGATGGCGGCGAAGGTTATCGGCAATGACATCCGGCTTCGGAAACGCCGCCCTCTCGGTGGGGGGGGGAAGTGTCGAGGCGAAGCGGACGGCGGGACGCGAGTGGAGGCAGCGATGACGTCGGCACCTTCGAGCGCCCTGTCCGACGGCCTGGGGGCTGGATCTCCGGGCGCGGGTGTGGCTGGGCAGCGTGGTGGCACTGCCGCGGGCGCTGCCACGCCGGGCGCGGCGACGACCGGCGGCGGGCGGACGCCTGCGGGGCGCGAGGTTGCGGCCGAGACGACCGCTGCTGGTTCGCCTCCCCACTCGGAGACTGCCGAGACACTCGCCAAGCACTCCGGCCAGACCACTGCGAGTTCGCCTACTCCGCACCCGGTGACGGCCCAGGCAGACACCGAACACTCCGGCACGGCCGCGACAGGCTCGGCTGTCCCGCACCCGGCGACCGTCCAGGCAGACACCGAACATTCCGGCATGACCAACGCAGGCTCGCCTGCCCCGCACCCAGCAACCGTCCAGGCAGACACCGAACACCCCGGCACCACCAACGCACGCTCGACTGCCCCGCACCCAGCAACCGCCGAACACCCCGGCACGACTAACGCAGGCTCGGCCGCGACAACCTCGGCCGCCCCGGTTGCGGCCGCGGGCGGGAACGTCGAGGCCTCCGCTGAGCGTGTTTCCGCTGTCTCGGGCGAGGCGGCCGTCGGCGGGCAGGCGGAGGCTCCCGCGGACCCGCCGCACCCGGTCGGCGGTGGGAGTGCGAGCGAGGCGGCGGGGACGGCTGATCGGGCCGCCGGGTCGGGACCAGCGCTCTTGCCCCCGGGCGTGCTCACCGACGCGGGCGAGCTGCTCCGGGCGCTCGCCGCTCCGGTGCGGATCGCTATCGTGCTGCAGTTGCGGGAGGCGGACCGGTGCGTGCACGAGCTCGTGGACGAACTCGACGTCGCCCAGCCGTTGATCAGCCAGCACCTCCGCGTTCTCAAGACCGCGGGCGTGGTCCAGGGCGAGCGGCGCGGCCGCGAGGTCGTCTACCGGCTGGTGGACGATCACCTGGCGCACATCGTCGTCGACGCGGTCGCCCACGTGCAGGAAGGGAAGTGACGATGTCCTCGGTCTCCAAACCGGCCCCGGTGCCCGGCCGGCGGTCCACGAAGCAGCGGGCGGCGGTGGTGGACCTGCTCAGCACCGTCGACGACTTCCGCTCGGCCCAGGAGCTCCACGACGAACTCCGCAAGCGCGGCGACGGCATCGGCCTGACCACCGTCTACCGGACGCTGCAGTCGCTCTCCGAGGCGGGCGAGATCGACGTGCTGCGCACCGACTCCGGCGAGGCGATCTACCGCCGCTGCTCTTCGCACCACCACCATCACCTCGTATGCCGCGTGTGCGGGCGCACGGTGGAGGTCGAGGGTCCCGCGGTGGAACGCTGGGCGGAGAAGATCGCGGCGGACCACGGGTTCACCGAGATCAGTCACACCGTGGAGATCACCGGCACCTGCGCCGAGCACGCTAGCTGACCTCAGGCCGATCATGGCCTGCGCCACGGGTGCCCGGGAAGTTTCGGGGTGCCCGGCACGCAGGCTGCTGGGCCGTGTGGCGAGGTCTGCGCTCCGGCGGCGGCTGGAGCACTCAGGTCTGTCGGACTCGTGAGCCGATTCGGTGTTCTCTGGCGGAACCGTTACGGGCTGGCCGAAGACGCGGGGTCCGGCGGCGGTTCGGGGCTTGCTCCGGGCAAGTGGAGCTGCGGCGAGGCCGTCGGGCCGCGGGTTTCGCAACTCTGGGCAGGTTCGGGTCGATGGCGGTGAGGTTCCGTTCCAGGCTGGCTCAAGCGGCGGGATTGAGCGAGCGAAGCGGAACCGCTCCGGGGTCAGCCGAAGAAGCTCAGGTGCACCGGGCGGGTGGGTGCGGTGGTCCGCGCTCTGGGGCGGTCGCGGCCGACGGGTCGAGGGCGTTAGGCCGTTCAGTATTCATACGGATCCTTCGGCGCGTTGATCCGCTCGACTGTCGACGGGACCAGGTCCGGCGTGTAGCTGTTGGCCTGGGTCGCGGTACCGGGGACGATCTGGCCCGCGACGCGCAGCCAGGTGTCACTCGGGAAGCGGTCGGCGTCACCGCCCTTGAGGTGCACGGTGACGGGGGCCGCGTCGGCCGCGCAGCAGCTGATGACCAGGCGGGCCAACAAGGTTTGGCCTCCGGTGTGCACGACGAATCCGGAAATCTCGACGGTGCGGCCGTTCAGGGTGCCGTTGGCGTCCCAGCCCGCGCGCGTGACTACCTCGTTCATCGCCATGGGAACCACCGCTCCGGCGGGGAGCGGCGGAAAGGCGGCTGCCGACGTGGTCGCGGCGCTGGCGGGCAGGCGTGCTTCGGTGCGGGTGACGGAATCCGCGCCTAGCGCGGGCGGGGCGACCAGGAACACTGCCAGTACTGGGACGACCAGCAGCCAGGCTGAGCGCGCGGGGTGATGGTGGTGGCCGTGCGCGTCGGAATGGCCGTTGTCTGCTTCGGATCCGTGGGCTGCTTTCGCCGCGGCGCGGGCGGTCGCGATGTCGCGGATGATGGCTGCGGCGCCCAGCAGCAGCATTACCGCGCCGCCGGCGATGATCCAGGGTTGCTGGGCCGGTTTCACGTAGCGCAGGTAGTCGCCGTTGAGGGCGATCTTCACCAGGGCTCCGCCCAGCAGGATCAGCAGGACGTTCTGGGTTTCGCGCCTCATCGGACGCCCCCGAGGAAAATCACGCCCGCGATGGTGCCGCAGGCGATGGCCACCACGAAGGTGACGGGGGCGAACCGGGCGGCGAAGGAGCGGCCGAAAGTGCCTGTCTGCAAAGCGAAAAGCTTGACGTCGACGGCCGGGCCGACCACCAGGAACACCAGCTTCGGCAGCAGCGGCACGGCGGTGAGGGAAGCGGCGACGAACGCGTCGGCCTCGCTGCACAGCGCGAGGACCACGGCCAGGACTGCCATCACCACAACGCCGACGACGATCTGGCCCGACAGCACTTCGAACCATTTCGCGGGCACGAGAACGTTGAGGGAAGCGGAAATCAACGCGCCGAGGACGAGGAAGCCGCCAGCTTCCACGAGATCAGTGCGGGCGGTTTCGGCGAATACGCGCCATCGCTGGCCCGGCTGGACGTCGGGCAACCGGCGCAAGGCTCGTTCGGTGATCCAGGAGAGTTTGCCCCAGCGGGCCCAGATCCAGCCCATCGCCATCGCAGTGGCGAGCGAGCCGGCGAACCGGGCGAACACCATTTCCGGACGGCCCGGGAACGCGACCGCGGTGGCCACCAGCACTACCGGGTTCACCGCGGGCGCGGCGAGCAGGAAGGTGAGCGCGGCGGCGGGCGCGACGCCTTGGCCGATCAGCCGCCGCGCGACGGGGACCGACGCGCATTCGCAACCGGGCAGGGCGACTCCGGCCAGCCCCGCGACGCCGACCGCGGCCGACGCTTTCTTCGGCAGCACCCGTTCCAGCGCGCGGGCGGGCACGAACGCGGCGATCGCGCCGCTGATCAGCACGCCGAGCACGAGGAACGGCAGCGCCTGCACGCACACCGCGACGAACACGGTGGAGCCGGTGCGCAGCGCGGGCACGTCGAAGAGGTCCTGGAGCTTACTTTGCGCGAGGACGGCGACCAGCAGCACGGCGCACAGGATCTCGATCGAGCTGATCCGGAACCGCCGCGTGCGGGGTCGCTCCTCGGCGGCGTTGTTGGAAAGGGTTTCCACGAACGCGATGATGCCAGCCGGGTCCGACAGAACCCAGCCGCAGGTGTCGCGAGGGGACCCCTCGCGCCGGGTTTGCGTGAATGTCACCCGATTGGGAAGGAGATAAGGGGTGGAATTGGGCGGTGCGGAGAACGGGGACCGGGTGCGGTGGGATCTCGGGCGCAAGAGCGGCGTGTACGGAAGGAAGGGCAGAGAGGACGAACCAGCGGGGATGGGCGAAGCCACGACTTGGGCGAGCGGCGGACGTTCAGTACACGGCCGAAGCCGAGGCGAAGGCGAAGCGGTCGCGAACGCCGAAGGTGACCGCGAAAACCAAGCTGGCACCGGGGTGACGACGGACTGGTGGAAGCGAGAAAGTGATTCCAGGTAAGGAGATCCGCGATGCTGGGGCGGCACACGGGGCAGCCTCAGCGGGTTGGCGAGGCGGCCGGGGGCCGAAACGCGTTCTGGCCAAAGGGAATCCGCGACGCTGGCGGGTGCGCGAAATCGCTCAGGCGGTGCGCCACCTGACCGCGAAGAAGGAGCGGCCGAGGCGACAGCGCGAATTGCCGTCCCCGCAGAGCCACGAAACCGCGAACCCGAACTGACCGGCAAACGCAGTTCCGACCAGCCAAAGCGACCGCACGGATCGCCGCCCCAACCGACCCACCACACCGCGCCCAACCCGTCCGGCAACCCCCAGTCAGGACACCGAAACCCGGCTCAAGCCTCCACACCAGGCAGTTCGGTCCGCAGCTGCGAAGCAGTGGAAACCACCAGCATCAGCAGCGTCCCCAGCGGCGACGGGTCCATCCCCTCCGCCGGGAACGCGTACCGCAGCGTCACGTCCACCCCGCGCTCGGTGTGGCCGACGCCCAGCGTCCCGAACAGGCCCTGCCCGGCGCGCTCCGCGACGGCCACCGCCAGGGCCGGGTCGTCGGGCATGTCCCAGGCCACCACGCAGGTCAGGCTGAGCACGGTCAGTCCGTCGGCGAGGCGGGTCGCCTGGATGACGCACGGGACCTCCGCGTGGGAGAACGTGATCGCGCCGTCGTCGTCGACGTGGACTTCCAGGTAGCGTTCCAGCGCTTCGCGCGCCCGGGTGAGCAGTGCGCCGGTCTCGGCGGCTTCCGCGGTGCTCATTTCGTGCTCCCTGCCTGGTCCACCGCGCCGCCGAACCGGCGGTCGCGCTTGGCGAAGTCGAGGCACGCCTGCCACAGGTGCGTCCGGTCGAAGTCCGGGAACAGCGTGTCCTGATAGACCATTTCCGCGTACGCCGACTGCCACAGCAGGAAGTTCGACGTCCGCTGCTCCCCGGACGGGCGCAGGAACAGGTCGACGTCCGGCATTTCCGGCTGGTACAGGTACTTCCCGATGGTGCGCTCGTCGATCTTGTCCGGGTTGATCTTCCCGGCCGCCACGTCCTGGCCGATCCGGCGCATCGCGTCGCCCAGTTCGGCGCGGCCGCCGTAGTTGACGCACATGGTCATGTTGAGCTTGGTGTTGTTCTTGGTCTTCTCTTCGGCGATCTGCAGTTCCTTGATCACGCTGGCCCACAGCTTCGGCCGCCGCCCGGCCCAGCGGATGCGCACGCCGATCGAGCCGAGGTAGTCGACCTGGCGGCGGATGGTGTCGCGGTTGAAGCCCATGAGGAACCGCACTTCCTCGGGGCTGCGCTTCCAGTTCTCCGTCGAGAACGCGTACACCGACAGCCATTTCACGCCGATCTCGACCGCGCCGCTCGCGACGTCGATCATCACGGCCTCGCCGCGTTTGTGGCCCTCGATCCGCGGCAGGCCGCGCTGGTTGGCCCAGCGGCCGTTGCCGTCCATGACGAGCGCGACGTGCTTCGGCAGCAGGTCCGACGGGATTTCCGGCGGTTTCGCCCCGGAGACGTGCGGTTCCGGCGCCCGCAGCTCGTATCCCGCCGGGCGGGTCTCCCGTCCCCTGCGCAGCACTCTCGGCCTCCTGATGACTGGACTTCCTACCCGGCCGACCCTACTGGGCCGGGCCCGGCGGCCTCCCGGGCACGCCGCTCCACGAGCGGGAGCGACCGCAGCTGCCGTTCCAGATGCCACTGCAGATGCGCCGCGACCAGGCCGGAGGCGTCCCGGCGGGTGATCCCGGGCGACGATTCCGCGACCGCCCACTCCCCCTGCAGCAGCGCGTCCAGCAGGGTCAGCACCTCGGGCGCGGGATGCACCGAGCCGGCGATGCGGCAGTCCGGGCACATCGAGCCGCCCGCGGCGACGTTGAACGCCGCGTGCGGGCCGGGAAGTCCGCAGCGGGCGCATTCGGTGATCGCCGGGGCCCAGCCCGCGTAGGCCATGGCCCGGAGGAAGAACGCGTCGAGCACCAGCGACGCGTCCCGCTGCCCGCCGGCCAGTGCCCGCAACGCGCCCACGACCAGCAGGTACAGCTTGAGGACCGGCTCGCCTTCCTCAGCGGAAAGCCGGTCAGCGGTTTCCGCGATCGCGCTCGCGGCGGTGTAGCGCTGGTAGTCGGCCACCAGCGGGAGGGCGAACGCGTCGACGGTCTCGACCTGGGTGATGACGTCGAGCGACCGGCCGGGATAGAACTGCACGTCCACGTGCCCGAACGGCTCCAGCCGCGCCCCGAACCGCGACGACGTGCGCCGCACGCCCTTCGCGACGGCCCGGACCTTGCCGTGCCGCTTCGTGAGCAGGGTGACGATCCGGTCGGCCTCGCCCAGCTTGTGCGTGCGCAGCACCACCCCGGTGTCGCGGTAGAGGTTCACCACCCCGACATCGTCGCACTTCGCCGTCGATGCCGGGGCGGGACACCCTGGTTCAGCAGTAGCTGCCGGTGCAGTAGTAGCTGTGCACCTCGGACGCGGCCACGATGCTGATGATGATCATGATGATCGCGAACAGCCAGCCGAGCGCGCCGATGATCGTGGCGACCAGGCACAGCGTCCGCGTCGTCTGCGAGGCCTGCTGGGCCATCGCGTAGTTGCCCTGCATCTTGTACGACTGGACTTCGTTCGACTTCATGATCGCGAAGATCGCGACGATCCACATCAGGAAGATGCAGCCGATCGCCCAGCCCTTGTAGTCCTTGATGGCGCTCATGTCGCCGCCGGGCGCGCCGCCGAAGGCGGGCTGGCCGTACGGCACGGGCTGGCCGTAGGGCTGCTGCGGGTACGGCTGCGCCGGCGTCGCACCGGACTGCGGGTACGGCTGCTGGCCGTAGGGCTGCTGCGGCTGGCCGCCGTAGGGCTGCTGGGGCTGGCCGTAGGGATTGGTCATCTGGGTTCCCCCGAGTTCCTCGTACTTACCGTGATCCGGTGCGGATCAGGACTGGGCCGGACCGGGCTTCGGCGTTTCCGGCTTGATCATCTGCGTCGCTTCCGGCTCGGCTGCCGGGTTCGCGACCTGGGCGCGCCCGGCGGAGCCGGACGCTTCGGACGGTGGCTGCGGGGGCGCGGGCGGGCGCACGACCTGGGTCGGCTCGGGCTGCTCGAACGCCGTCGGGCCGGGCTGGCCCGACGCGGGCTGGGGCGCGAGGCCTGGCTGGCCCGACTGCGGCTGAGGCGGGACGCCTGGCTGGGCGAATCCTTGCTGCGGCGAGGTTCCCGGGACCGGCTGGCCGAATCCCGGCTGCGGAGTCCCGGATCCGGGTGCCGCGGCGGGAAAACCGGCGTTCGGCGACGGCTGTGCGGGGAATCCGCCCGGCGCGAACTGCCCGGATCCGGGCTGCGGCGCGGGGCCCGGCTGGCCCGGGAAACCGCCCGGCTGACCGGGAAACGCTCCCGGTTCGGCAGGCTGGCCTGGCTGACCGAAGCCGCCGGGCTGGCCGAGGAATCCGCTGGGCTGACCCGGCTGGACGAAGCCGCCGGGCTGATCCGGCTGGACGAAGCCCCCGGGCTGATCCGGCTGCACGAAGCCGACAGGCTGACTTGGCTGGCCGAAACCACCAGGCTGGCCGGGAAACCCGGCTGGCTGCCCCGGCTGACCGAAACCACTAGCCTGGCCGGGCTGGCCGAAGCCAACGGGCTGGCTTGGCTGACCGAAACCACCAGCCTGGCCGGGCTGACCGAAGCCAACGGGCTGGCTTGACTGCCCGAAACCACCAGACTGGCCGGGAAACCCGCCCGGCTGGCCGAATCCGCCGGGCGCGCCCGGGGTCGCGGGGTGGGCGGGCACCACGATCGTGCCGAGGATCTTGTCCGAGAAAGTCTGCGCCTTATCGTCCCACAGCGGCCACAGGTAGCCGAGCGCGAACGCCATGCTGTCCAGCGCGTGCGCGAGGTCGCGGACGAACGCCATCCCGGCCCCGATGGGTTCGCCGGTGGCTTCGCTGACGAGCTTGATGCCGACGATCCGCTTGCCCAGCGACTGGCCGGTGCCGCCGCCGTTGATCCAGCGGTTGAAGACCGACCAGGCGAGCGTGCCGAGGATCGCGAGGAGGTAGACGATCGTGCCCGCGACGCCGGAGGCCAGCGACACGAGCACGGCGAGCAGGAGCCCGCCGAGAAGCGGGGCGAAGTCGATGAGGTAGGCGCCGGCGCGCTGGCCCCAGTCCGCGTAGACCCGGCCGGGGCCGTACGGCTGCCCGAATCCCGCCGGCTGGGGGTAGCCGCCCGGTGCCTGCTGTCCCGGCGGCGCGCCGAATGACGGTCCGCCTTGAGGCGGGCCGCCGGGCTGGCCGTAGGGATAGGTCATCGAGTGTTCCCCTCGTCACTGCGCGCTGAACCTGGCCGAGTCCACTGCGGACACGCCAGTGCGCGGGAGCGTACCTGGTCCAGCGGGGCGAGGCCGAGCAGGTATCCGCATCGGGTGACGCGTTGGACGAGACGGCCGCCGGACCGGTTCCGGGGACGGCGAAAACGGGGCTAACTCACACGGACAAGCCGGTGAACGGGGCGAACGGAATGTTGCGCACGACAAACCACAGGACGAACACCACAGCCACGACGTGCGGTGTCCAGCGCCAGTGCAGCCAGGACCGCATCGCCCGGCCGCGCAGCCTTCCCAGCGTCCAGGCGAGACCGCTCCACGCGAACAGCGCGACGAACACCATGGCCACCGCGTTGTAGTGCACTGCCGCGGAAAAATCGCCGTGCAGCACGCTGTAGGCCATGCGGAGCCCACCGCAGCCGGGGCAGTCGATCCCGAAGAGCAGCTTCGTCGGGCACACCGGGAGCGGGCCGCCGGGCGTGGTCGGATCGCCGAGCCACACCGCGACGCACGCCAGGCCGACCCCTCCAGCCGCGGCCGCCGGACCGGCGAGAGCCCTTGCCACCGCACGGGTTCCGCGCGCCGGCTGTCCGGTGTAGACGGTGGTCAATGGAACCAGAGCACGTTTCCGGCGATCAGCAGCACGACGAGCGCGACGATCACGTACAGCCCGATCAGGATGGCGACGGAGAGCGCCGACCACATCGCCCACTTGCGCGCCTCGTCCGCCGCGCGGTGCGCTTCGGCCGCGTATCCCTGATACCACAAGGTGTTCACCTGGCTGGCTTTGACGATCGCGACGATCCCCAGCGGCAGGCAGCAGAACACCGTCGCCAGGATCGCCCACACCAGGTTGCTGTCCGGCGGCGGCGGATACTGCGGCGGATACCCGTACGAAGGAGGGTACGGGCCCTGCGGCGGATACGGGCCGGTCATGGGATCCCCCTGGACAAATCGGATGCGGTTCGCCCTGACGCTACCCGCCCGCGCCGCCGCCCGCGTTCACCACGGTCAGAAACCCAGCCGGCGCAGCTGTTTCGGGTCCCGCTGCCAGTCCTTGGCCACCTTGATGTGCAGGTCGAGATACACCTTCGTGCCGAGCAGCCGTTCGATGTGCTTGCGCGCGGTCGCGCCGACCTCGCGCAGCCGTTCGCCCTTGTGCCCGAGGATGATCCCCTTCTGGCTGGGGCGTTCCACGTACAGCAGCGCGTGGATGTCGATGAGGTCGTCGCGGTCTTCGCGCGGCAGCATCTCCTCGACGGTCACCGCGATGGAGTGCGGCAGTTCGTCGCGGACGCCTTCGAGCGCGGCTTCGCGGATCAGCTCGGCGACGAGGGTCTGCTCCGGCTCGTCGGTGAGCTCGCCGCCCGGGTACAGCTGCGGTCCTTCGGGCAGCCGCCGCACCAGCAAATCGGCCACGGTCTGCACCTGGAACCCGTCCACGGCGGACACCGGCACGAGGTCGGCGAACTCCATCACTTCTTGCAGTGCGACCAGCTGCTCGGCGACCTGTTCCGGTTTCACCAGGTCGGTTTTGGTGACGACGCCGATCACCGGGGTGCGCCGGGCGATCTTCGTCAGCTCGGCGGCGATGAACCGGTCGCCGGGGCCGATTTTCTCGTTGGCGGGCACGCAGAACCCGACGACGTCCACTTCGGACCAGGTCTCGTGCACGATGTCGTTGAGCCGCTGGCCGAGCAGGGTGCGCGGCCGGTGCAGGCCCGGGGTGTCGATGATCACCAGCTGCGCGTCGTCGCGGTGCACGATGCCGCGGATGGCGTGCCGGGTGGTCTGCGGTTTGCTGGAGGTGATCGCGACCTTCGTGCCGACGAGCGCGTTGGTGAGGGTCGATTTGCCCGCGTTGGGACGGCCGACGAAGCAGGCGAAACCGGAACGGTGCGGTTCGGTCACGGCTGCAGCACCTCGACCACGGCTCCGGACGGGTCGGCGAAGATGATCGGCGCTGTCTTCGTGACGTCGCGGACCGCGTGCACGGACGCCTCGGCGACGAGCGCGTCGGCGGTGACGACGGCGGCGGCTTCGAAGCCTTCCGCGCCGCTGGACAGCGCGGCGGCGACGGCGGCCTGGACGGCGGTGAGCTTGAACGAGGGCTGGTCGATGGTGGTCGCGGCGTAGGTGCGGCCGTCGGTGTCGCGGACCGCGGCGCCTTCGTCCGCGCCGGTGCGGGCGCGGGCCGAACGGGCCAGCGTGACCAGCTTCTGGTCCTCGGCGTCGAGGTCAGGCATGTTCGACTCTCCTGTCGTGCTCTTCGGGCTGGGGCGGGCGGGTGCGCGGGCGCGCCGACGACGGCCGGACGACCACGGACGTGATGCGCATCCGGCCGCGGCGGTCCTTGCCCCCTTCGGCGAACAGCCGAAGTCCGGCGACCTCGGCTTCGGCCCCCGGCAGCGGGACCCTACCCAGTCGCTCGGCGAGCAGCCCGCCCACGGTCTCCACGTCGTGGTCTTCGAGGTCGATGCCGAACAGTTCGCCGAGGTCGTCGACGCCGAGCCGGGACGAGACCCGGACCGAGCCGTCCTCGAGCTCCTCGACTTCGGGGCGTTCGTCGGCGTCGGATTCGTCGGTGATCTCGCCGACGATCTCCTCGAGGATGTCCTCGATGGTGAGCAGGCCCGCGGTGCCGCCGTACTCGTCCACCGCGATCGCCATGTGGTTGTGCGTGCGCTGCATTTCCTTGAGCAGTTCGTCGAGCCGTTTGGAGTCGGGCACGAAGCTCGCCGGGTTCATCACCGCGCCGACGGCCGTGCTCGGCCCGTCCGGGCCCATGTACGCGGGCATGAGGTCTTTGATGTTGACCACGCCGACGATGTCGTCCACCGAATCGTCGATCACCGGCACGCGGGTGAAGCCGGTGCGCAGCGCGAGCGCGAGGGCCTGGCGGACGGTTTTGGTGCGCTCGATCCACACGATTTCGGTGCGCGGCACCATGACCTCGCGGGCGACGGTGTCGCCGAGTTCGAACACCGAGTGGATCATCTCGCGTTCGGAGTCCTCGACGACGCCGCGTTCCTGGGCGAGGTCGACCAGTTCGCGCAGTTCGACTTCGGAGGTGAACGGGCCTTCGCGGAAGCCGCGACCGGGCGTGATCGCGTTGCCGAGCACGATCAGCAGCCGCGACAGCGGGCCGAGGACCGTGCCGAGGGCGCGGACCGGCCCGGCGACGATCGTGCCGACGCGGTACGGGTGCTGGCGGCCGATGGTGCGCGGGCCGACGCCGATGAGGACGTAGCTGACCACGACCATGACGACCGCGGACACCAGGATCGCGAGCCACAGCCGGTCGAACCAGGCGACGAAGGACACGGTGACCAGCACGGTGGCGGTGAGTTCGCAGGCCAGCCGGAGCAGGAGCAGCAGGTTGATGTGCCTGCGGCGTTCGGCGACGACCGCGGCGAGCTGGCGGGCACCGACGCGGCCGTTGCGGACCAAGCCGTCGACGCGGGCCTGCGACACCGTGCCGACCGCGGCGTCCGCGGCCGCGAACACGCCCGCGAGCAGCACCAGCGTCACCGCGATGACGACCTGTGCCGGGGGGTTTCCCATCGTCGGAGCCTAGGGCGTTTCCCCGGGCCGCGGCGCGTCGAGCCCGGCGATGCCGAGGACGCGGTCGTCGACGTCGCGTTGCGCGTCGCGGGCCTGGTGCGCGGCGACCGCGGCCTGGAATTCGCCGAGGATCCGCTTCTGCAGCCCGAACATCTCGCGTTCCTCGGCGGGTTCGGCGTGGTCGTAGCCGAGGAGGTGGAGGCAGCCGTGGACGGTGAGCAGGTGCAGTTCGTCGATCAGCCGGTGGCCCGCGGTTTTGGCCTGGTCCTTGGCGAAGGCCGGGCAGAGCACGATGTCGCCGAGCAGCGCCGGGGACGAGTCGGGCGCGTCGGGACGGCGCGAGGAGTCGAGCTCGTCCATCGGGAAGGCCATGACGTCGGTGGGCCCGGGCAGGTCCATCCAGCGTTCGTGGAGGTCTTCCATCACCTCGAGGGTGACGCACAGGATGGACAGCTCGGCGAGCGGGCTGACCTCCATTTTCTCCAGCGTGTAGCGCGCGGCGGAGACGATGGACGCCTCGTCGACGTCGACGCCGGATTCGTTGGCGATCTCGATGCTCATCGGCGGGAGCCTTTCCAGCCGCCGGTCTGCTGCTCTTGCGCGTCCTGCACGGCCTGCCACTTCTCGTACGCGTCGACGATGTCGCCGACCAGTTTGTGCCGGACGACGTCCTGGCTGGTGAGCTCGGCGAAGTGCAGGTCCTCGACGCCGCCGAGGATGTCGCGCACGACGCGGAGCCCGCTGCGCTGCCCGCCGGGGAGGTCGATCTGGGTGATGTCGCCGGTGACGACGATCTTCGCGCCGAACCCGAGGCGGGTGAGGAACATCTTCATCTGCTCGGGCGTGGTGTTCTGCGCCTCGTCGAGGATGATGAAGGCGTCGTTCAGCGTCCGGCCGCGCATGTAGGCCAGCGGTGCGATTTCGATCGTGCCCGCCTGCATGAGCCGCGGAATCGACTCCGGTTCGACCATGTCGTGCAGCGCGTCGTAAAGCGGCCGCAGGTACGGGTCGATCTTCTCGTTCAGCGTCCCCGGCAGGTACCCGAGCCGCTCGCCCGCCTCGACCGCGGGACGGGTCAGCACGATCCGCGTCACCTGCTTGGCCTGCAACGCCTGCACGGCCTTCGCCATCGCCAGGTACGTCTTGCCGGTACCCGCGGGCCCGATGCCGAAGACGATCGTGTGCTTGTCGATCGCGTCGACGTACCGCTTCTGGTTCAGCGTCTTGGGCCGGATGGTCTTGCCCCGCCGCGACACGATGTTGAGGCTCAGCACCTCCGCGGGCGACGCGTCCCCGCTGGACAGCATCCCCACAGTCCGGCGCACCGTGTCCGGCCCGACCTGCTGGCCTCCGCCGGCGAGCTGCACCAGCTCGATGAACACCCGCTCCGCGAACGCCACGTCGGCAGCGGCACCGGTCAGCGTGACCTCGTTGCCGCGCACGTGCACGTCGGCCGCCAGCAGCTCTTCGGCCACCCGCAAGTTCTCGTCCCGGGACCCCAGCAGGCTCAGCTGAGCCGCCTCCGGGATCGGGAATCGAACCTGTGCCTCGGCCGGCACCCGATTGTCGCCTCGGGCGGCTCCGCCCGTTTCAGTTCCGGCCACGTGGCCTCGGTCCTGCTTTCTGCGCACTTCGCAAAGTCAACGTACAGGGACCCTTGAATGCTACTTGTCCTGCTCCCTGCCTCGCAGCCCGGTTTCAGCGCACTCCGGCCTGCGGCCGCCCGAACAACCCCAGCTGCTCCCCGCCGAGCACATGGGCGTGCACATGAAACACCGTCTGCCCGGCGTCAGCGTCAGTGTTGAACACCACCCGATACCCGCTCTCGGCGACCCCCTCGATCTCCGCCACCTTCCGCGCCGTCACCAAGACCGCGCTCAGCAACTCCGGGTCCGCCTCCGCCAACTCCCCCACGTTCCGATACCTCTTCCGAGGCACCACGAGCACATGCACCCGCGCCTGCGGATTGATGTCCCGAAACGCAAACGTCGCCTCGTCCTCATACACGACGTCCGCCGGAATCTCTCCGGCGATAATCCGCTCGAACAACGTCTCCGCCGCATCGCCCTCGCTCATAACAACACCCTACAAACAAGACAGCGACCACGACACGAACCCTCAAGAAGGCGACCGACACGCGCCCCGCAACCACCGACACTCACCAAGGCGACCGACTCACCTCACGCAACCACCAACACTCACCAAGGCGACCGACCCACCCTCCGCAACCACCGCACCGCGGGGGTCCGGGGGGCTCGGCCCCCCGGGAATGATCGCGGAACCGCGGCGGCGAAGAATCGCGCCAGCGATTCGAAGACGCCGCGGCGCGGTGGAGCCTGGGGGTCGCTCCACCGCCGCCGCGGCTCCGCCGGACCGAGGGGGGAGGTGCCCGGCGGGGCATGAGTTCGCGTACCCAAGAGTAATGCCCGCCCGGGGGCGGGCTGAAACCCTTGTGTTCGCACGTTGCGAAGCAGAGTAGCCGTCGGGGGTGCGGCGCGCCATCACCTGGTGCGGATGTTTAGGGGTTCTGCCGGGTTTTGCTGGTTCGGCGGGTCCCGGCGGTCAGTGCCAGCGGCCGGTAAGCACGCCGAGCGCGCCCAGTGCGACAGCCGCCGCCGTGGAGGTGCGCAGGACGGTCGGGCCGAGGCGGACGGTGGTGGCTCCGGCGTCTTCGAGAATGGCGAGTTCGTCGTCGGTGATCCCGCCTTCGGGGCCGACGACGAGGAGGAGGTCTCCGCCGTCGGGGAGGTCGAGTTCGGTGAGTCTGCTGGTGACGCCGGATTCGAGGACGAGGGTCGCGGACATGGTGCCGGCGAGCTGGGCGAGTTCGCGGGTGCCGACGGGTTCGGCGACGGCGGGCACGTGGGCGCGGCGGGCTTGTTTGGCGGCGGAGCGGGCGGTGGCGCGCCAGCGGGCGAGGGCTTTCTCGCCGCGGGGCCCGTCGTCCCAGCGGGCGACGCTGCGGGCGGCGCGCCAGGGCACGATCGCGTCCGCGCCGGCTTCGGTGGCCAGTTCGACGGCCAGTTCCCCGCGGTCGCCTTTGGCGAGCGCCTGGGCGACGTGGACGCGCAGCGCGGGCGGTTCCTCTTGCCAGCGTTCGAGAACGGTGAGGGTGACCGAGGCCGCCCGGCCCGCTTCGACGGCGTCGACGGCGCAGCGGGCCATCGCGCCGGCGCCGTCGGAGAGCACGAGCTGCTCCCCCACGCGCAGCCGGCGCACGGTGGCCGCGTGCCGGGCTTCCTCGCCGTCGAGCAGCGCCCGTCCTTCGGCGGGCACCGCCGGGGCGAGGAAGACCGGCAGTGTGGTGTCCGGCACAGTCAGCGGTTCTTCGCGCGGAGCTTGGAGAACAGGCCGCCGTGCTTGCTGCCGTTGGCGGCGAGCGTCGGGACTTCTTCGCCGCGCTGCTGGGCGAGGTCGACGAGCAGTTCGCGCTGGGCCTCGTCGAGTTTGGTCGGCACCACGACGTCGATGTGCACGTGCAGGTCGCCGCGCCCGTCGACGCGGCCGGACGAGCGCAGCCGCGGCATGCCCTTGCCGGTGAGCACCAGTTCGGTGTTGGGCTGGGTGCCGGGTTCGATGTCGAGTTCGTAGTCGCCGTCGACCAGCGTGGCGATCGGCACGGTCGCGCCGAGCGCCGCGGTGGTCATCGGGATGCGGAAGTTGCAGTGCAGGTCGTTGCCCTCGCGGACGAACACCTCGTGCGGCGCCTCGTCGATCTCGACGTAGAGGTCGCCCGCCGGGCCGCCGCCGGGGCCGACCTCGCCCTGTCCGGACAGCCGGATCCGCATGCCGTCGCCGACGCCGGGCGGGATCTTCGCGGTGACGCCGCGCCGCGACCGGATCCGGCCGTCGCCGCCGCACTGGCGGCACGGGTCGGGGATGACCTCGCCGAAGCCGCGGCACACCGGGCACGGGCGCGCGGTGACGACCTGGCCGAGGAACGACCGCTGCACGGACTGGACCTCGCCGGCCCCGCCGCAGGTGTCGCAGGTCTTGGTGGTCGTGCCCTCGGCGGTGCCCGCGCCGCGGCACAGGTCGCAGACGATCGCGGTGTCGACGGTGATCTCGCGGTCGACGCCGGTCGCGCACTCCTCGAGGGTGAGGCCGAGCCGGATCAGCGCGTCGGAGCCGGGCTGCACGCGGCTGCGCGGCCCGCGGCCCCGTCCGCCGCCCCCGCCGGCCGCGCCGAAGAAGGCGTCCATGATGTCGCCGAGCCCGCCGAAGCCGGCGAACGGGTCGCCGCCCCCGCCGCCGCGCCCGCCCGGGTCCATCGGGTCGCCGCCGAGGTCGACGATCTTGCGCTTCTGCGGGTCGGAGAGCACCTCGTACGCGGTGGTCACCTCGCCGAAGCGGTGCTGGGCGTCCTCCGACGGGTTCACGTCGGGGTGCAGCTCGCGGGCCAGCTTGCGGTACGCGCGCTTGATCTCCTGATCGCTCGCGTTCTTGGCCACCCCGAGGATCCCGTAGTAGTCCCTCGCCACGTTGCTCTGCCTTCTCCTTCGTGTTCCGCCGCGTCCCCGGCCTGCCGCCGGTCAGCGGCCGGACAGGATCTGCCCCACGTAGTTGGCGACCGCGCGGACCGCCGCGATCGTGCCCGGGTAGTCCATCCTGGTCGGCCCGACGACGCCCATCCCCCCGAGCAGCATGTCGTCCCGGCCGTAGCCGATGGACACGACCGAGGTGCTGCGCATCTGCTCGTCCTCATTTTCCTCACCGATGAGCACGGTGACCGCACCGGGGTTGCGGGCCGCGGCGAGCAGCTTCAGCACCACCACCTGTTCCTCGAGCGCTTCGAGCACCTGGCGCAGCGATCCGGGGAAGTCCGCGACGTTGCGGGTGAGGTTGCCGGTGCCGCCGAGCACGATCCGCTCTTCGGGGTGCTCGACCAGCGATTCGACCAGGGTGGTGCAGATCCGGGTGAGGTGGTCGCGCAGGTCCGGGGCCGCGCCTTCGGGCAGTTCGGCCACGTTCGCCGCCGCGTCGGCCAGCCGCCGCCCGCCGAGCGCGCCGTTGAGCGCGGTGCGCAGCCGCAGCACGGTCTCCTCGGTGACGACGTCGCCGAGGTCGACGGTGCGCTGGTCGACGCGGCCGGAGTCGGTGATCAGCACGAGCATCAGCCGCGCGGGCGTGAGCGGGACCACCTCGAGGTGGCGCACCACGGTGTTGGTGAGCATCGGGTACTGCACGACCGCGACCTGGCGGGTGAGCTGCGCGAGCAGCCGGACCGACCGGCGCAGCACGTCGTCGAGGTCGGTGCCGGAGTCGAGGAAGGTGGTGATCGCGCGCCGTTCGGCCGCCGACAGCGGCTTGATCTCCGACAGCCGGTCGACGAACAGCCGGTACCCCTTGTCGGTCGGGATCCGCCCGGCGCTGGTGTGCGGCTGGGCGATGTACCCCTCTTCCTCCAGTGCGGCCATGTCGTTGCGCACGGTGGCGCTGGAAACCCCCAGGTTGTGCCGCTCGACGATCGACTTCGACCCCACCGGCTCCTGATTCGACACATAGTCGGCGACGATCGCGCGCAGCACCTCGAAGCGACGCTCTTCCGTGTTCGCCACCGGCACCTCCTTCGCGGTCCTCCTGCTCCTCACAACGAGTTTACGGACCCGGGAGTGCCCAGCGCGCCCTCCGGTCCGGACCGGGCCGGGTAAAAGGCGGGCAAACAATTTTTAATAGCGACGAACCGGGCAACTCGGAACTTCGCTTGCACGGGGAACCGGAAGCGGGTTTTCTGCCTCGGAAAGACCATGAACCACTCGATCCGAAAGCAGTGGCCGACATGAAGGCACTTTCTCCCGAAATCGCCGAAATCCGGCAGCGGGCCGCGGAGGCGCGGGAACGGCTGAAGCACGTGTCGGCGACCGCGACGAGCCCGGACGGGGCGGTCACCGCGACTGTCAACACCGCCGGTGCGCTGCAGGAACTCCAGTTCGGCTCCCGCGCGGACGAGATGCCGCGAACCGCGCTCGCGGCCGCCGTGCTGGCCACCGCGCGGCGCGCCCAGGCCCAGGCCGCACAGCAGCTGACCACGATCATGGCACCGGTGATCGGCGAGCACAGCGACGCGATGAAATTCCTCGAAGAACAGATCCCGGAACCGGAAATCCCGGAGGAACCGGCCCCGCCTTCGACGCCGCAGCCGCAATTCTTCGACGCGCAGGAAGATTCCCCCGCCCCGCCGCCCGCCCGGCCCGCGCGTCCGGCCCGTCCGGCCCCGGACCCCACGGATGACGACGACTACTACGGCGGCGGCTCGTTCCTCGGGAGGAACTGATGGCGGACGGATCGAAGGTCGACCTCCCGGCGCTGCGCGCGCACAAGGGCGAGGTCGAGGACATCGCGGCCGGGGTGCACACCGCGGCGCAGGCGACCGAGTCCGGCCAGTCGTTCGGCGACGACGCGTTCGGCCTCGTCGGCCAGGTGTTCGCGATGCCGCTGCAGATCTGGATGTCGGTGGCGACCTCCTTCGTCAAGGACGTGGCGGACACGGCCGACGACATCGCCGAGCGCTTGGGGCAGGCGCACGATCACTACGACAACCACGAGAAGCAGACCGTCGGGCACATCAACGGTCTCGGCAAGGAGCTGCCGGAATGACCGAGACGCAGGAAAACCCGCTGGTCGCGAAGTCGGAGTCGCCGGGCGGCCTGACCGCGAACATGGGGTCGTCCCCGAACGAGCTGGACAACCTCAACGCCCAGACGTCCGGCTCCGGCATGCTCAACGACGTCGCGGCCACGCTCACCGACGCCCGGCACGGCGACTGGGGCAACCTCGCCGTCGACGTCGCCACCGACGGCCTCGACCTGCTCGGCGCGGCGATGGACCCGCTCGGCACGCTGGCCAGCGCGGGCGTCGGCTGGCTGATCGAACACATCAGCTTCCTCAAGGAGGGCCTCGACCAGCTCGCGGGCAATCCGGAGGCAGTCACCGCGAAGGCCGTGACCTGGTCGAACATCTCGAAGCAGCTGAACGAGAGCGCGGACCAGTACGAGCAGGCCGCGAGCAAGGTCGCCCCGGATTTCCAGGGCCAGGGCGGAGAGGCGTACCAGAAGACCGCGAAAGACTACGCGGACACGCTGCGGGGCGCGGCCGGGCACGCGAGCAGTGCGTCCACCGGGATGAACGTCGCCGCCGCGCTGGTCGGCACGGAGCGCGGGCTCATCCGCGACATGATCTCGTCGTTCGTCGGCGAGCTGATCATCAAGGGCCTCGCCGCGCTCGCTTCGTCATGGTGCACCTTCGGCGGGACGATCGCCGCGTTCATCGCCGACACCGTCGTCGAAGGCGGGATCCTGGCGGAGAAGATCGGCACCCGGATCGCGAAGGTCGTGGAGAAGCTGGACAAGCTCGCGGAGAGCGCGGGCAAGTCGAAGGCCGCGATCGAGCAGGCCGCGAACGCGCTGCGGAAGGCGGGGAAGGCCGCGGGCAAGATCACGGACAAGAGCGTCGACATCGCGGCGGGTCTCGAGAAGAAGGCGGGCGAGCTCAAGCAGGCGGGCAAGGCCGAGAGCGCCGCGGACAAGGCTGAGCGCTGGACCACCAACGTCAAGGAGAAGGTGCCGGGCCGCGAGCACTTCGAGGGCGCGGGCGAGGCTTACTCCGAGGACGGCCGCAGCGTGCTGAACCAGAAGAAGTGGCGCGAAGGCGACGGAGTCCCGGGCTGGAATCGCGCGGACACCGTCGGCGTCGGCGCGGAAGCCCGGCGGCAGGAGAACGAGCAGTACGACCGGTACTCCGAAGGCTCCGAGGCCTACGAAAAGGAGCACGAGAAAGCAGAGGGCGGCGGCGAAGGCGGCACTGGAGAGTGAGCAGCGAAACCGTGCAGGCAGCCGCCGACCAGGCCAACCGGGAAGGCCGCCTGCACCCGTCTCAGCGGACAATGGTCCTGAACGCGGGCTTCTCGATGGCTGTCGTGTGGATCATCCTGTTCGTCGCCGCAGCGATCCTGGCGCCGATCGTCATCGGGGTAAGCGGCGACGAACTGCGAAGCCTCAACGCGGTGCACGCCGACGTCGGTTTGCCGCCGGTGTCGTACTGGTCGCTGAACTGGCAGGTGTATCTCCTGACGGTGTTCTTCCTCGCGCTCGCGGTCGTCCCCGGCCGGGTCGCCTGGCGGCGGCTGGCGGAGGTGCGCAGCGGCAAGCTCGACGTAGTCCGCGGGTGGACGTACGACTACGGCCACGTGCACAAGGCGCCGTCCGGCGGGCAGCACGCGATGTACCTGTACGAAGTCACCGAGCGGATGACATTCACCTATTTCGTCGTGCGGGGGAAGTCCCACCGGCTCGATTACGACCTGCGGCAGCGAGTGCTCGGCAACCGCACGAACGCCGCGATCCTCACTCCGCGAAGCAAGATCCTGGTGAACGTGGTCGCGGCGTGACCGCGAAGGCCGACCCCGGCGAGGTCGCCGCCGCCAATCTCGCCGGAAGACTGCACCCAAGCCAGCGCGGGGTGGTCTTGGGCTGGTTCTTCTGGGCGGTCTGGGTGTTCGTCGCGATCGAGGTGACGATCGCGGTCGTCGCGCTCGTCACTTCCGGCTTCACGGCGTCCGCGTTGGTGGCGACGGCGGTCGCCGTGGTCGTGGTCGCGCTGGCGATCCGGTTCGGCAGGCGGCAGTTCGCCGAATACCGCGCGCCGCTGACGGTCGTCCCCGGGCCGGTGCACGATTTCGGCACCGGCCCGATCACCGACGACTACCCGGTCGGGTTCAAGCACACCCCGCGCGGTCCGGGGACCGTCGAGAAATGGCAGCTCCGCGCGGGCGGCCGCACCCTCCGGGTCGATCCGGCCCGGGGCAAGCGGCTGGCGGCCGAGCGGGTCGTCGCGGTGTGCCTGCTGGGGAACAGCGGCTCGGTGGCGAGCATCGTCGGCGAGAACGGCGTGTGGTGAATCCGGTTCAGGAGTTCTTCGGGAACCCCAGGTTCACCCCCGCGTGCGAAGTGTCCGGCCACCTCGACGTGACCACCTTTTTCCGCGTGAAGAAGTGGAATCCCTCCGGCCCGTACGCGTGCGTGTCGCCGAACAGGGAGTCCTTCCAGCCGCCGAAGGAGTAGTAGCCGACGGGAACCGGGATGGGCACGTTGACGCCGACCATGCCGACCTCGACCTCGCTCTGGAAGCGGCGCGCCGCCCGGCCGTCTCCAGTGAAGATGGCGGTTCCGTTGCCGTAGGGATTGGCGTTGACGAGGGCGAGCGCGTCGTCGAAGCTGGCTGTTCGTGCGACGGACAGCACGGGACCGAAGATTTCGTCGCTGTACACCGCCATACTTGGCGTGACGCGGTCGAAAAGCGTGGGGCCGAGCCAGAATCCGTCGTCCGCGCCGTCCGCTTCCACGCCGCGGCCGTCCACCACCAGTTCCGCGCCCTCGGCCAGCCCAGTGTCCACATAGGACACCACTCGTTCGTGGTGTGCCCGGGTGACCAGCGGTCCCATCTCCGACGAGGGCTTGCTTCCGTCTCCGACGCGCAGTTTCCCCATCCGCTCCGCGATTTTGGCCACCAGGTCGTCCGCGATCGGCTCGACCGCGACCACCACCGACACCGCCATGCACCGCTCCCCCGCCGACCCGAATCCCGCCGACACAGCGGCGTCGGCGGCCAGGTCCAGGTCGGCGTCCGGCAGCACGACCATGTGGTTCTTCGCCCCGCCGAGCGCCTGGACGCGCTTTCCGTGGCTGGTGCCGGTTTCGTAGACGTAGCGGGCGATCGGGGTCGAGCCGACGAAGGAGATCGCCTTGACGTCCGGGTGCGCGAGAAGCCCGTCGACCGCCACTTTGTCGCCCTGCAGCACGTTGAACGCGCCGGACGGCAGGCCCGCTTCGGCGAGCAGTTCGGCGATGAACAGCGCCGCGGACGGGTCCTTTTCGCTCGGCTTGAGCACGACGGTGTTGCCGCACGCCAGCGCGTTCGGCACGAACCAGAGCGGCACCATGGCGGGGAAGTTGAACGGCGAGATCACGCCGACCACGCCGAGCGGCTGTGCGATCGAGTAGACGTCGACGCCGGTGGAGGCGTTCTCGCTGAACCCGCCCTTGAGCAGTTGCGCCGCGCCGCACGCGTATTCGACGTTTTCGATCGCGCGCGCGATCTCGCCCGCCGCGTCCGATTCGACCTTGCCGTGCTCGCTCGTCACGATCTTCGCCAGTTCGTGTTTGCGGGCTTGGAGCAGCTCGCGGAAGGCGAACAGCACGCGCGTGCGCCCGGCCAGCGACGTCCCGCGCCAGCCCGGCAGCGCGGCGGCCGCCGCCGCCACGGCCTGGTCCACCTCGGCCGGTCCGGCGAAGTCCACCCGCGCGCTGACCTGGCCGGTGGCCGGGTCGTACACGTCGCCGGTGCGTCCGGTGCCGGCGACCGGCTTGCCGTCGATCCAATGGCTGATGCGGTCGGTCACGACGTCCGCTCCTTCCGGTCGGGTGTTCACGAGTCTCCGGGCGAGGCGCCCGGCTCCGCCATCGACAACGTGTACGGACTACCCCTCTCCGCCGTACAGTCTGTGCCCTGCCAGCCAGCAAGGGGGACCGATGTACCCGACCGTCGCCGAGGCGCTCGCGTTGCCGGTGCTGCGCCAGGGGTGTCCGCGCGTGGTCGCGGGCAGCACCGGGCTCGAACGGCGGGTCCGCTGGGCGCACGCGGCCGAGGTCGCCGACATCGCGCACCTGCTGCGCGGCGGAGAACTCGTGCTCACCACGGGTGTCGCGCTCCCCGACGACGACGCGACGCTGACCCGGTACGTCGCCGACCTCGCCGAGGTGGGCGTCGCGGGCCTGGTGGTCGAACTGGTGCGGCACTGGAACGACCGGCTGCCGCGCGCGCTCGTGACGGCGGCCGAGCAGCGCGGGCTGCCGCTGGTGACGCTGTCGCGGGAGACGCGCTACGTCGCGGTGACTGAGGCAGTGAACGGGATGATCGTGGACGCGCAGCTCGCCGAGCTTCGGGCGGCGGAGCGGGTGCACGAAACGTTCACCTCGTTGACCGTCGCGGGAGCCGAACCCGCCGCGGTGCTGGCCGAGGTGGCCCGGCTGACCGAACAGCCGGTCGTGCTGGAAACCCTGGAACACGAGGTTCTCGCCTATGACACGGCGGGCACGGATCCAGGCGAATTGCTGGTCGGCTGGCCGGCGCGGTCGCGGGTGGTGCAGGTCGGCGAGCGCACCGGATACCACTCGGCGGCAGGCTGGCTGGTCACCGTGGTCGGCGCGCGCGGGCACGACTGGGGACGGCTGGTGCTGGTGTGCGCCGAGCCGCCGCCGCACCGGTATCAGGTGGTCGCCGAACGGGCTGCGTCCGCGCTCGCGGTGCACCGCCTTGTCACGCGCGACTCCAACACTCTCGAACGGCAAGCACACCGCGCGGTGTTGACCGAATTGCTGAATTCTCCCGCGCCGACAGCCGAAATCCTCGCGCGCTCTTCCGCGCTCGCGGTGCCGCTTACCGGACGGCAGTTGGTCGGCCTCGCGGTACGGCCGCGCGTCACCGCGACTACGCGACCGACGCTGTCCACGCCGCCGCTGTTGCGCGAACTGGCGGAAGCGACCGCACTCGCGACGCGTCGGGCGAAGGTATCCGCGCTGGTATCCACGGACGAGACCGCCGTACGCGCGCTCCTCGCACTCTCGCCGGAAGCCAACGCCGACGCGGTACTCCAGCGTCTAGCCACCGACATCCACGACGCACGCGCCTCCGCACCAGCTGCCATCGGCGTCGGCACCACTGTCACCGGACCCGCTGAGGCACAACGCACTCTGGTCGAGGCCGCGCACGTCGCTGCCGCGGCCCTCGACGAGGACGACGGCCAACCGTTGCACCGTCTCAAGGACGTTCGGCTGCGCGGCCTGCTGCACCTTCTCGCCGACGACGAGCGCGTACACGCCTTCGCCGCGCGAGAGCTAGGCCCGCTCCTGGAACGCGACGCCGCTTCCGGCAGCCGCCTTGTTCCAGCACTGCGGCATTACTGCGCGCACGGCGGCAACAAGTCCGCCGCGGCCGTCGCCGCGCACACCTCGCGGACGGCGTATTACCAGCAACTCGCCCGCATCGAACAGGTGCTGGGAGTGCGACTGGAAGATCCGGAGTCGATGCTGTCGCTGTACGTGGCATTGCTCGCGTACGACCTCGGCGCCGCCACCCGTCCGAGCGAGGAAAACCCACCCGGACGTGGAGCACAGTGATCGGGTCCGGAATGCCGATATCCCTCCTATGGTGTTCTCTTCTTTCGCTCCGGTCGCCGCTTGCCTGATCGGGTTCGGCGGTCTGGCCGCGCCGCACGTCCCGGAGTCCGCGATGCAGCTGACCGTGCACGAGACTTCCGGGCGCGTCACGAGCTCGTCGCTGACCTGCGACCCCACCGGCGGCACGCACCGCCACCGCGACGCCGCCTGCGCGACGCTCGCCGCGGTGGACGGCGATTTCGCCCGCATCGCGCCGCACCGGCAGAAGTGCACGATGATCTACTCCCCGGTGGACGTCACGGCTCTGGGCAGCTGGCGCGGCACGCCGGTGACGTACCGGGCGACGTACCCGAACAAGTGCGCGGCGGACAGCCAGTCGAACGGGGTGTTCGCGCTTTAGCGCCCGGCGGCGACCGGTTCCGGCGGTCCCGGAATCGGTTGTCGCGGCGGGCAATTCGGTGGGGAACGGACGCTGTCGTGCCTAGGCTGCGTCCTCGTGATGACCCCGACGACCCTGCGCGAGCTGTACTTCGCGGTGCAAAGCTACCCCGGCTCGGCGCTGTTCTCCGACGTGCTCTCCCCGTGGCTCGACGAGCACGCCGCCGCCGCGCGCGAGATGCTCGCGCCGCTGGCGGTCTGCGGAGAATGGCAGCGGACGGAATACGTGTGGGGCGATCTGCTCGAGCAAGCGTATGCGCTCAGCCGGATCAGCGATCTCCTGGTGCTGGGCTTCCAGCCCGGCCTTCCGGACGGAGCCGAAACGCCGTTAGCGCACCACCTGCACCTGCCCGGGCACGACGTGCCGGTCACCGTCGAGGAGTACGTCGGCTTTTTCTCCGCACTCGGCATGCGGCGGGTCGAAGAGGCTCGGTTCGATCCGTTCTTCCACGAGATCGCGGCCGTCGAGCAGAGCGGTGATCCAGACGAGCCGATCGGGATCACCGCCGAACAGTGGCCGTGTCTCATGCTCGGAGAGATGCTGTTCGCCCGCGCCGGTGTCCGCGTGCGAGCGGGGGAACGCCACGCGAAAGCCGGGATCGCGGACCGGTCGACGCTGCACGAGTCGTTTCTCCGCCGCCATCGGCCGACCATCGACGGATCGCACGGCTGGGGCCACAACTCGCAATGGAAGACCGACTTCCGGCGCGACTACCTGACCGAGGATGCCTATCGGTTCAACGTCGACGCGAAGGCGGACATCGACCAGAAAAACCCGTTCGACGATACGGAACTGACCCCGGCGCAACGCCGCGACCTGGTGCGGCATCGCTGCGCGGTAAACCTCGACACGTATTTCCCGGAGCCCGAAGAACCCTTGGCCGACTGGCGGCTGACCCTGCCCCGCGACTGAACCCCGTCACGCGCACAGCGGCATCTCCTGGATGATTTCCCTGGCCTGGGAACGGCTCCAGTTCCAGGCGGGCCAAGCGTCGTCAGGCAAGGAATGGGCGAGCGGCCGCAAGAGGCAGGCCGCGTCGGGGCGGCGCTGCGCCACCACCGGGGCCACGTCGGCGGAGAACCCGCTGAGGTAACGGAAGTCGAGCGGCTTGCCCTGCTCCGCCCGGTCCAGGTTGGCGTCCGCGATCGCCGCCTCCGGGTTCGCCGCGGCCAGTCCCAGCAGCGCCAGCGCGGCGGTGGCGATCGCCGCGCGGGGCAGCCAGCCCGGGCGAAGCGTGCCCAGCGTCGCTCCGATCAGGACGAACACCACGCCCAGCCAGATCTCGCACACCTCCACCAGCAGGCGCAGCACGGTGAATCCGTAGGCCTGCTGGTAAGTCCACATGCGACTCAACGCGGACAGCACCACGACCAGGCTCAGCACGGTCAGCGCACCGAGCAGCGCCCGCAGAACCGTTCGGTCGGCGCGCGTGGCTTTCGGCGCCCAGCGCAGTGCCGCGGCGACGATGCCGAGAGTCAGCACCGTGCAGGCGCAGAGCTGCCAGAAACCGCCGCGCGCGTAGTCCGCCGACGTGAGGCCGTCGGTGCGGAGGACGTAGTCCGTGCCGCCGAAAAGAGCGGTCGCTTGCACGCCGACGTAGGCGGTGAACAGCACTGCCAAAGTGCCCAGCAAGGACGTCCACGAGCGCCGGTCGCCGACCGTCGTGTTCCGGTTTTCCCGCTCCGGCAAGGGATCCGCGGAGATCAGGAAGGTCGCGGCCATCGCGGCGAAGGCCACGACGAACACCAGCACGGCTTGGCCGGCCGAGACGGGACGCACCTCCGGGACGAGGTCGCCGACGAACTGCGCGAAGCGCGGGTCCGCGCTGACCAGCAACGGCACGAAGACCACCAAGACCAGCCCGGACAGCAGGACCGGCCCGAGGACCCGTCCCCGCTGCCGACCGGTGCGGGGACTCCGGCGGAGCAGCCACGGCACCGCGCGGAACGCTTCGAGCGGCACCGCGAGAACGTCGTACGTCGTGCCGTGCACCGTCCGCTTGCCGACCACGGCGAGCGACGCCGCGACTGCTGCTCCTACCGCGCACAACGCGAACAACCACTCGGCCGCTCGCACGGCTCCGACCGCGAGCAGGGCGATCGCCAGCACCGCCCAGGCTGCCTGCCGCCAGCGTCTCGCCTTGGCGGCTCGTTTCTGTCTGCCGCACAGTTTCGCGCACGTCAGGAGCGCCACGACCGCGATCAGCAGGGCGAGCACCCAGCCGATCCCCGGCCGGTCCACCGGCACGACGACCGCCCCGGCGACCGCGACCGCCAGCGCGGCCAGCTTCGCGCCGCCGGGTACCGCGGCCTCGGCCCGCTCGAACAACGGCCTCGGTCCCGGCTGCCGGACGACCTGCACCAGCCAGGGCGGAACGGCATGCGCGGGGTGCTTCTGAACCTGCTCGGACATGGAAGTCCTCTCTCTTAGCGATAGCAAATGGTTGTGGATGCGGCGGTCTGCCGGAGCAGCCAGGGCGCGGGGATTCCTCGCCCCGCCGGGCAGGCCTCATGCGCGTGGCGGCCGAGACGCAGTTGTTGCCCGGCCGAGCCCGCACCCACGCCGAGTTCGCTCTCGGCGGCCAGCTCGGTTCGGAGGTCCGTGAGGGGAACCCTCAAGGAATCAGATTCCGTCAGGGTTCCCCTCACGGACTTCTGCGAAAGTGCGGCCGTGCGGGCCGCGGCACGATCCGGAACCGGTCCGCCGGGGTCGGTGCCCTGTCCGGGGACGGGCGCGGTCGGCTGGTCGAATTGCGAGAACGTCGCGCCGGACGCTCGCCGTCAAGCTGGCAGCGTCACCCGGATCCGGCACCCCGGCCCGCCGCCGCCAGGCGCCGCCTCGACCGGATCCGGGTCGACCACCGCGACCGTCCCGCCGTGCAGTTCCACCACCCACCGCACGATCGACAGCCCCAGTCCGGTGCCGCCGCCTCCGGCGCGTTCTCCGCGGGTGAAGCGTTCGAACACCCGGTCCCGGTCGGGTTCCGGGATTCCCGGGCCCTGGTCGTGCACCTCGATCCGGGCCTCCCCGGCCTCGACGCGCGCCAGCACCGCCACTTCTCCCCCGGCCGGGCCGTGCCGGGCGGCGTTCTCCAGCAGGTTGAGCACCACCTGGTACAGCCGTTCCCGGTCGGCGGGCACCGTCGCGCCCGCCGGGGTCACCGAGACCGCGAACCGCACGCCGCGACCGGCCGCCGCGGCCATCGCCTCGGCCTCTGCGGCGACCTCGGCCAGCAAGCCCGCCAGATCGACTGGAGTGCGGTCGAGCGGCAGGGTTCCGGCGTCGATCTGCGACAGGTCCAGCAGTTCGGTGACCAGCCTGCCCAGGCGTTCGGTCTGGTGCAACGCCGTGCGGAGTGTCGCGGGGTCCGGCGAAGCGACACCGTCCACCAGGTTCTCCAGGACAGCGTTCAGCGCGGTGATCGGCGTCCGCAGTTCGTGCGAGACGTTCGCGATCAGTTCCCGGCGCTGCCGGTCCGCGGCGGACAGGTCGGCGGCCATCTGGTTGAAGGCCGCGGCCAGCGAGCCGACCTCGTCGCGGGCGGTGGCGCGGATCCGGCGGGTGTAGTCGCCTTTCGCCATCGCCCGGGCGGCCGCCGTCATCTCGCGCAGCGGCCGGGTCATGCCGTGCGCGAGGATCTGCGACGTCAGCAGCGCGATCACTACCGCGGTCACCGTCGTCCGCGGCGGCAGCCAGCCGATCTGGTAGCGGAAGAACGCGAACGCGATCGCGCCGGACGCGACCATCAGGATCGCCAGTTTCAGCTTGATGGAGCGGATCCCGTCCAGCGGCCTCGGCAGGAAATCGACGGCCTTCGCGAAAAACGGCTTCACGCGGGCACCTCCAGCGCATAGCCGACGCCGTGCACGGTCCGGATCAGATCCGCGCCGAGCTTCCGCCGCAACGCTTTGATGTGGCTGTCCACCGCCCGGGTGCCGGCTCCGGTCGCCTGCACGTCCCAGTCCCACACCTCGCTCAGCAGCCGCTCCCTTGGCTGCACCGCGCGCGGACGACGGGCGAAATGCACGAGGAGATCGAATTCGATCGGCGTCAGCTGGGCGGGTTCGCCCCCTCGGCGAACCCGACGCTCCGCGATGTCGATCTCCAGATCTCCCAGCACGATCCGTTCCTCCGCGGCGGCCGACGAACGCTCCACGCGGCGCAGCAACGCCTGGATCCGCGCCGACAGCACGCGCATCGAGAACGGCTTCGTGAGGTAGTCGTCCGCGCCGACGCCGAGGCCCACCAGCAGGTCGGTTTCGTCCGCGCGGGCGGTGAGCATCAGCACCGGCACCGGCCGTCGCGCCTGGATCCGGCGGCACACCTCGAGGCCGTCGAAACCGGGCAGCATCACGTCGAGAACCACCAGGTCGGGGCTGGTCGCCGCCTCCGCGTCGACCGCGGCGGGGCCGTCGTGCGCGACGGTCACGGAGAATCCTTCCGCGCTCAGCCGGGCATCGATCGACGCGGCGATGGTGAGGTCGTCCTCGACGACCAGCACCCGTCTTCCCCCGTTGTCCATGCCGCCGACTTTAAGCAATCGCCGTGGAGGCCATCCGGGCGAGTTGTGGAGATCCGGTGGAGATGTTTCCGCCTTTTTGCCCCGGGATGACGGACAGGTTGTGACGCAGGTCATGCATTTCGGCGCGGTTCGGCGCAATCGACAGACTGCGCCGAGGGCGGCCGAACAGTGAACAGACTGTCTCTGCCCCCGGCCCCCGCCCGGCGCGCAGGATTCCGCAATGGAGCCGACGACACGTGAGCACAGCCGGGTGGACCTCGGTGACGTGCGGGCGCTGCGCGACAGCCGGTTCTTCAACGACGAACTGGCCCCGGTCCCGGTCGAGAAGCGGACCTGGACGACGTACAACTATTTCGCGCTGTGGATGGGCATGGCGCACAACATCCGGGGCAAAACACATAAGTGACCGAAAGGCCCTCTGACCTGCGGGTATACGGACCAGAGGGCCTTTCGGCCACCTCGCGAGCTGCTAGTATGGCCCCGCGATCTCGAAGGGATTGCACACGAACCGAGGCGGCCCCGCTCTCCGCAATCTGGCAAGAGACCGGAGGGGGGCCGCCCACGGCCTCAGCGGGGGGAGGTAGACGCGATGGCGATGCACAGCCCGTACCACGAGCTGGACGGCCCGGAGCTGCGTGACGCCTTGTTCGCCGCGAAGAACCCCCAGCCGATCAGTTCCTCCCTGGACGAATGGGCCTGCGAGGACGTCTTCGAGCCCGGTGAGCTGTCCGAGTTCCGGGACTGGGTCCGCGCCGAACGCAGGGCCGATCTTGCGCTAGACTCTCGCGCCTAGGTGGCCTGGACAGCCAGGTAAGAACAGCGAAGTGAGCAGCGGGCTGGTCGGCTGCGTTACCACAGCCACTTCGCTGTCGCCACCGTTACTTCTTCTTCGCCAGCCTCAGACACGACAGTGCCCCGGCCGCCTTGTGAGCGACCGGGGCACTGCTCTCCCATATGGGAACCCGGCTGGCGCGAGTCGGTCGGGGGGATAAGGTGCACGCCCCACGCCAGACAGGCGATCTAGCTATTCACTTCAGCTCGTTGAATCGCGATCCACAAAGCCGACATGTCGGATACCTCAGATTCACGTCGATTGAGATTTGGTGCTTGTCGTGCCGCTCAGGCAAATCACCAATCTCGCACAATGAGATCACCAGGTAGAATGCTGGCTCTGCCAAATCCCGCTTCGGGTAGTAGTGGCTCAACTTGGTTTTGACGTGATCCCTGAGGGTGTAGTCCCTCCGGTACAGCATTACGTTTCGGAGGGATTACGAGCCTCGGAGCCCTCCGAAGCCCCGGGTTCCTCAGCCACCTCATTCGCCGAAGCCCCGGGTTCCTCCGGTTCTTCTGGCTTCTCAGGTTCCTTCGGGTCTGCAACCCACCGCCCAGCGGCACGCGGCCTGTTCACTGTCCGGGGAGCCCTCGACCGGCCACGGGTTGGATACACGATCTCGTCGTCTATCCTGGTCAGGTCGCCTACCGGGATCGCCTCGGTGATCCCATAATCGATGGCTACAGGGATGGTGTAGCCATTGAAGCAACTGGGTTCGAAATGCGCGACCGTACCTCGCAGCGGATAGCCTTCGCGGAAGGTTCTTTTCTCCCCTTCCTCTTTTGGCTCGACCACAACGTACGTCCTAATCTTCACGCGCATGTTAGGACGGAATTTCGTGGTGCGCGGCATCAAAGCACTCACAGCCGCCTCACCTTCTCCAGCGGGTGATGAAAGTTCATCCACCAACACCGGACCCGGTTACCTACAGACGTTCGTTCAAGAAACTCGGGAACGAGCGCCCACGCGGTTACCGCCAGGCTCACAACAGTGAGGATAATGAAGATGCTCAGCATGACTCGGCCTCGCCGGGCGAGCCGAGAGCACGTGCCGCTTGCTCTGGGCCACCATTGGCGGGCCGAAAGTCAAGCGACGTTCCCAGCGCAATAGCGCTGTCCGCTTGGGTGTCCATGGAGTTATACCTCGGTTCAGATGTTCCGTGACCAACCGGAACGATGGGCAGGTTATAGGTCGTAAAAGCAACCAGCCCGCCTCTTCGGGCCGAAGGGCAAGCGAACTCTACTTGCCCTCCTGACCCAAAAAGACGGGCTGGAAGTCAAGCGACGTTCTCAGCGCTTGGGGCGCTGTCCGCTTGGGTGTTCATGAAGTTGTACTGACTCTGTAGCTTCTGCTCCGAGATCAATCGGCGCAGGTCACACAAGCTACCGCTTGACTAGTCGTCTGTCACCTCGTAGCAGGTCACACCCACTCGAACGGACGAATATCCTCGTTCGAGCAGGTCAGCAGCCTTCTTGGCCTCGTCGACACGCTTCTGAGGCTTGCCTAAGTGGAACCACGCCTCCGCCTTCTCGCGCAACAAGGCGACCATCTCCACACGCGTCCCATGCTCGTTCAGCCGAGCCTCTCCACTCACGGTGCCCCCGACTTACCCATCCAGTTGCGGACTGACATACGGCTGACCTGAAGCAACTTGGCAGCCTCTTTTTCCGACACGTCGTATTTCTCCGCATCAGTCAGAAGATCGCGAACTTCGCCATTGATTTTATCCAACTCGCGCCGCAACTGGATGCGCTTGGCTCCAATCTCCTTGAGATGCTCGCGATATTCCACCTTGGACATATCGCCAGGGTCAACCTCATTGTCTTCCAAGAGTGCGTCACCCCCGAGCAGCTCAGGCATTCTCATTCCTCCTCAGTTCACACCGAATTTCCAGCGGCAAGACGTGTCTCGGGTGGTAGCTGCACGGACACGTCCGATCATGTCCGCCGCCCGGCGCGCAACCAGCGCAGTGCCCGGCCTCCTCCGTGCATTTACCGCATCGCCACCGCCCCAGTGCGTCCGGCCGCTTGGCATCTTCGCAGGTGACATACAGGGCCTGGCCATCGCAGCCCGGAGTGAAGCAACGCTTGTTGAACATTCCTCTTATTCCACTCACTACTCTTCCCTGTTCCTCAGAAGCGGCTCCAACGAATCGGACTCGTTGTACAACGGCTGCCCGCTCTTACGCCTCTTAACATTCGCCGCTGTACAGCAGCTCGGACAGATGGGCACCTTTATAGCGCGATCAGGGTTCCCGCCCGTGTCTGGCGACAATCCGGTTTCCGGGTCGATAGGAACGCTCTGCACGGTCTCCGGATTGAATTGGAACGGCGTCTTGCAGTTGAAACACGGACCTACAGCTGTCCTCACGCCCATGGCTTCCCCTATTCCTTGCCCTGAAGCGAGTCCAGGTCGACCGCTCCCCGATCATCGTGCCTCCTGCCGTTTAAACGCTCCGAGCGAGCGGCTCGCGGGGTAGCTACCCTCTATCCCGCGAGCCGCATTCATGCGCTCCTCCCCCTGGCTCGCCTCGGCCTCCGCTTCGGAAACTCGTCAAGAACCTCACATTCCTCGTCCGCGCTAACGACCGCACGGCCCGCGTTCCCGTGTTCGTCGACCACGGTCATATGCACCAGCCCGGTGCTAGCGCCCACACCGCCCCGGGTCTCGATCCGGAGCCACGAGTCGCCAACCTTGACCACCTTTCCAACCCTCAGATACCGGCCTTTGATCAAGCCGTTGTGAGCCTCACCAAGCTCCGAGTCGTGTTCCTTGGCAATCTCGCTCTCCGCCCTCCGGCGAATTCTCTTCTGCATGGTTTCGAGCAGCTTCAGCGCCCTCTCACTGGAATCAACAAAAGCACTGAATTGCTCGCCAGAACTATCTTCGAATTCCAATTCACCTTTCCCGACCTGGCGAAACTCTTCGAACAGCTTACCCCAGTCCGCACTCGCGATTGTCATCGAAGACAACTCGCTCCGGTCGCCGAGCCACATTTTCGCCATCTTCTCGAAATGTTCTTTCGAGTCTATCGGGAACTGATCCGCTGCCATATCGGCAATGAGCCGTCCGTCCTCCATGACCCGCCTGTACAGGTTGCGCCTCACGTGATACGTGCTCAGACCGTTCGATTTTCCCGCCATCTGTTCCCTGACTCTTCGTGTCGTACCGTTTAAACGCTTGATGCTAGAATGCGCGGTGCCGTCCGGGGTAGCTACCCACTACCCCGGACGGTCTCATCACGACACTTTCTCCATCGTGTCTCCAGTGGGACACTTCGGGTATCCCTTCTCCAGCCATGTGCGCGTCGTGCGCACCGTGTATCCGCACTTCGGGCAGCTTAGCTTCAACATCCGAGTACCCTGCTTCTTCGGCCCGCTGTGCAGCTTCGACGGTTTCGAGATCGGTTCGCCATCCGGCCCGACCGGCATCTCGACCGGCTCCAGCTGCGGGTGCAACACACCGTGTGGGTAGGTGCCTAGCGAATCGGCGATGGTCAGCAGCTCTGCTTGGACTGCCGGACTGGCCGGGCTGAAACTCCAGGGCTTTTGCAATCCCAGCGCAGCTGCGATGTTTGCGAACACGCCACGATGCCCGCTCTGGCAATCGTCGGCGACGTGCACCAGCACGTGCAGAAGCGTCTCCAACACATCGAACGTGTCTCCCAGCTCGGGTGAGATGAAGACATGGTTCGCGCCATCCTCGGAGGCGGATCGCGCCCAAGCCGTACCCATCACCTTCGCCTCCGCCTTGGCTCCGTAGCCGAAACCGACCGACACGTGGATGACGTCTGGCAACGGGTACTCGATCTCCTTGAAGCGCGGCCTAAAAATCTCGATCGCTTCTTCCAGCCATGCCTCTCGGTTCTTCTTGGCCGCCTCGGTCATCGCCCGCCTCCTTCCCTGGATTGTGCGCGTAGAGCCGACCTGCCCGACCGGGCCGAATGCCAATCCTTCGTCCGCACACGGGACACGCAGCCTTCCGTCCGCGTCGCATGCCGCCTTGTATGCCACCCATCGACGCATTGGTGCCTAGGCACAGCTCAGTGCGTTTGCTCGCACTCGTCATCTCTCTCCTCCGTCCAAGCGCATCCCGTGGCATCCACGTGGTTCACGCCGTCGCAGTACGAAGCGATGCACCACCCGCTCTTGCAAGGGCCGCGCCCGGTGTTGCCGGAGTCCGGTGACGCCTCCGCTGTCCCGTTAGGTTCATCCATGTCCTGTACAGTACAGGACACCCCCGAGGCGCGCAAGCATGCCTCGAACACGAAAGAAGCCCCCTGGTCAGACCGTAAAACGATCACAACCAGGGGGCCGAGGTACCGCTACCTCGTTGTCGGCAAGGAACGCGGCACAACGCCACCAAAAGGGGGCACTCGCAAGCTTATCAGCCACGGGACCTGTTGCAGCGGGCAGCTGATCCGCTACCGTGCTCCGCCGTGACGATGCACCCCCGAAGCACGCGCGAGAACCGGACGCAATCGTTGACGAATGGCCAGCAGGCGCTTCCGTTGGCAACGAACCATGCCCCGTGGCGAAATCGGCAACGCTCCAGGATTTCATCCAGGAATTCTAGGTTCGAATCCTAGCGAGGCAACGTGGCTACCAATAAAGAGAACAACAGCAATGAAAATAGCAAGAACTCCATGACCCGAGGATTTCGAGTCTGGGGGGAGAAGTGCGATCAGACCAATCGTCTTACTCCGGAGGAGATCCGCAGGGCCAACAGCCCTTGTCTGCCTTGGGGCGACGAAGACGAGAATGAAACCACAACCGACTGATCTGCCTGCCTAAAGAACGCTTCGATGTTGCGGCAGGGGCGTCGCCGCCCCGTGCGAATCAACACTCTTGCCGCGCCTAGCATTAATGCCATCATGAGGGGTTAGTACTGCCGTGAAGAATAATGAACCTCCCGGTCCGCTGCCTGAACTCGACCGCAACACCGCTATCCTCCAAGCATGGCTAAACGGCGCAACGCTGTCCTCGCTAGCCAAACAACACGACTTGAGCCTGTCATGGATGAGCCGACTCGCGAAACGCATCGCCGATGAGTGTAATATCGATCCTCCAGAGGAAAGACGTGGATATAAACGCAACGATCTCGACTGGGAGAAGATTGTACGGCGCTACGTTAATGGCGCAACCTTTCAGGCGATAGCAGAGGAACACAGTGCCGGGTATGGGACCATCCGCCGGGGACTCGTCCGGATCGGAATTCGGCCCCGGCCGAGAGGAGGCGACCAATCCGCGCTTCGCACCGATCAGGCCCGCGCCGACTGGATGCAGGTCAACGTTCCCGACACCTGCACACAGTGCTGGTTCGCAGCGATGGGATTAACCGACCACTGCGAACAATGCGCATGCTGCCAGACCAAACCTCAAGCTCACTCCTAGTCGGGCACCGCGCTACTTCCCCCCCATCGGCGGCCTGCCGCCGGGCGGTCGGTCTAAAACCTTTACCGTGGTCGCCTTCGTCGAGAAGGGTGCCCCATCAGGGCCACGGACATAGCTTTCGATCCAGATGGGTTCGATCACGTCGCGAGACGGGTACGGTTGCCAGCGCACATGCCCAGCGACGTGCGAACGAACCTTCACCTTGTAACCGCTGGGATGTTCGCCGCCACGGGCAGCCTGATGGCGTTTATGCAGCGTGATGACACGCACCGGAGAGGAATTGAATCCCTCACTGCTCATGCGACGCCGAACAGTTTTCGACAGCGGAAGCTCCTCGATATCCGCGATCGGCCGATTCTTCTGCGTGTCCTGCTTCAACAGCAACCACGCGGCGCGCACGGTCTGAATCCAGGAAAGCGTCGTCTGAGAGAGAAGACTGTGATCGGCCGGGTCTACCTTCCTGGACTTGCCGTCAATCGTCGCCGTCACGTCCGACGAGTTGAACTTCAGCAGGGCTTCGTTGTCCCACGAATACGTGCCCAACTGCTCCTGCAAGTACCGAGCTTGACGATAGGACAATCCCATCTCGTGGGCGCTCTCCACTCCTATTTCTGTGTGGTGCAGCGACCAGAACGTCACCCACACGTGATTATCGGGATCTTTCACGATATGGGTCTTGCCCCAGGATGCCGCAATGATCGAAACCATCTTCGGTTCTTCGTGGGGCGCTTGGGTCTCGTAGTACCCTATCGGCTCGTCGAAAACCATCAAGCCGGACTCTGACGGAATGTCCTCCGGCCGGACTTCCCAGGTCGGGAGCTTGGCCCCGGCACTGATCGTCACCTGCGTCATCTCACCCGAGATCGAATACAGGTCGGCCGACATCAGGCGGCTGCGCTCTTCGATGAGCAGGATGGCGGCTGCCCTGTCCGGGTCATCCGGATCGGGGTTGACCGTGCCAGCGCCGTTCGCGAGCAGCACAGAGACATGCTTCGCCAGCAATGGGCTGAGCATCCGATCCGCCATCTCCTCGCGCATGGCAGGGAGCTGGCGCGGCTTCGGGGGGTTCCACTCCAGCGGCTCGGGGCTCATCAGCGGACGCTCCTCCTCGAACTTCGACTTGGAACGCCGATAATACGTGAACCCCGAGCCGCATCGCCCCGCGTCAGACCTTGGCGAGCATCGAGCTGGGCGCTCCCAACAGCAGCACGTTCAGCACCTTCGCGGCAGCGGCAGCCGCGCCCGCCCACGGCTTGCCCTTGACCAGCTGCGGGACCTTCTGCAAGCCAACCTCAGCGAGGTGACACACGGCGTACACCAATGCGAGCAGAGCCGGGACGACCACGGTCGCACCGAAGTTCGAGGCAAGGTCGACCGACGCTCCGGTCAGCACGCCGTGAGCAGCAAAAAACGCGATGAGCGCAGCCCACCAGCCAGGCACCAGGGTCCTGATGACGTTGAGCAGAAGATCGCGGATCATGCCTGCTTCCCGGTGATCTCGACTGTTCCCGTGATCTGGACATGCTGAGAGACAGCCTCGTCAAGCATGGCCTTCAGCGTCTCCGGCGTGATGTCCGGCGACGCCGCCAGCTTCGCAACCGCGTTCGAGAGTGCGCCGACCTGTGCGCCCAGGGAGTTCACCATCCCTACGAGACGCCGCACGTCCTCAGCCGCGTCGTAGACGGCAATCCCGCTCTTGTCGTGGTCGCCGTTCGTCGCCGAATCCGGGTAGCGGCTGAATACCTGCTTCAGGTAAGCCACGTCCTGAGCAACGGTGGACAGCTGTGCCGACTGGGTTTCGTTCATGTCATCCTCATTTCCGAGAAGCAGGGCACGGAGCTGCTCGACCGTGCCGCGATACGCGTTTACGTCAGTGCCGACATGGCCTGCCACGGTCGCCGAGCTGCTGAATTGCAGTACGGCGACTCCGAGGTTTCCGTAGCCGTTCCAGGAATCCGCCGAGATCCGCGCGTAGATCTGACTGGCATAGCCGCCGTTCATGTCGGGGTACTTCGACGGCCACAGTGGACAGCGCAGAGCGCTCATGTCCGGACTGCCCCAATGCGCCCAGTACCAGTGCGGAATGTAGGCCACCGGAACGGGATGCCCGTACTGGCGCATAAGGTTCACCCACTCCAGCGTGGTGGGCCAGTCGACCGCCGAAGTGATGTTCCCACTCTTGTCCTTAATCCATTCGGCATCCGGCGCTACCGGGCACCCCGGCGGAAGGACCGTGCATGCGAAGTCCGCCTGAGCCTTCGCGCTGGACTTCGATTCCAGGAACACATACGGAACCGTGATCAAGCCAGCCTGGTTCGAGCGCCCGTACTGACTGCCGAAGTACGGATTCTTGTACCAGTTCCCCTGTGTGGCTTTGACGAAGACGAACGAGAAACCTTCGGCCTTCGCTCGAACGGGATCAATATTGTCTGCCTGATAGCCCGAGATATCGTATCCCCAGACAGGGTCACTCATCTTTTGGTACCTCTTCCAGGTGAGACGCAATGCGTTCCAGGATTTCCAGAGTCCGCCGGTTCACCTCGTAGTCGTGGTTCGCCAACTCCATGGCCACCTGGTCTGTGCGCTTCGCAGCGATCAGCAGAATGAAGCATTGCAACGCGGCGAGGCAGGAAAGACACAGATTCAGCAGGATGAATGGGAACGTATCGGCACCAAATCCGCATGTTGCGATCCAGATCCCCATGACCGCGAGGATGGCCAACAGCGCTCGCCAGGTGGAAAACCCGGCCTTCAAGATATCGGCAGCCTTCTCCCCAAAAGACAATTGCGCGCCACTGCGGACCGCCGGATGGTTTAAACGCTCTATGCTCATGTCTACCTCGCCGCCAGCATCGGCCCCACCAGCGTGGCGACCACGATTAACACTCCGATCAATAGCGAGGGCAACCACTCTTTCAGCTTGTCGAGGCGGGTTTCCGTTCGCTTGCGGTGTTCCGATTCGGTTTCGAGCGCTGATACCCGAGAAACGACATGATTCACGCGGGAGTGCAGCGCGTCGATATCCTGCCGGTCTGCCTTGTGATCCAGAGCGCCTGAGAGTCGGTCCACTTTCGACTCGATGCGTTCCAGGATCTCTTGCACGGTATAGCTGATACGGGGGGCGTCGTCGCTCATTTGCCGCGCCGCTTCTGAGCATCCAGCATGTGCTGATGAATAGCGCATAGTCGTGCGGTAGCTTCGGCAGCGACATCCATGCTTCTAATTACCGTAAGCTGGTTGTCCTGTTTGGTTTCTCCGGCCTCGCTCCAGTTCGTGGAGCCGTTGGCCGTGTCCTGGCCGTCGATGACGATCATCTTCAGGTGCATGATCGCACCCTTTTCGGAGCGGCCGATCGCCACGGAGTTGCTCGGGTAAGAGTCCCTCGCCAGAAGCTCCCGCTCGTGAACTCCTCCAGCCTGAGAAGAGTCGAGCGTCAGGTTGACTGCGCAGTGCTCATCGTCAAGCTTAGATTTGATGACATCCGAAAGCTCGTCATCGTCGAAGCCGTACATCGCGATGTCCAGCCTGAACGAGGCAGATTTGACCAACGCAACAAGGGCACCGTGCACGTTGTCAACAGGACTGTAAAAGGTTCGGATATCGTCAGGGTACCCGGCGGGGAATCCGCCAGTCTTGTATTTGTCCAGTTCGGAAAGGCTGGCCAGCATCGGTAGCCTCCTACGCCGTGTTCGGCGTGTCGTTCGTCTTTCTGACGAAGATCTCTGTGTTGACATTGAAGACGGTGGCCATCAGCTGACATCCGACAGAGGCCCAGTTCCCCCAGTACAGCTTGTCTCCCGCGTTCAGCTTTACTTTTCGACTGGCGAAGAGCCACGTACCGTCGCCACCGCCAACCACTGCTGGCTTGCTGTCGCGAACGACAGAGGCACCCGCAGTGCGGCTGTTCACTGTCACGTAATTGACCGCGATGCCGCTCGTGCAGTTGTAGTTGGAGCGATAGGTGACTTCATACCAACCGCTGACGGGGATCAGGATGTAAGAGAATCCCGCGTCTCCGGAAGGATGAAAAAGGTCAAGAGCGTCATAGTCCGCGCCCCAGCCGCCCTGCGCATAGATGTCTGTGTTCGCCGGAATTCCCGCACTGGTCCCGAGAAGGTGAACTCTGACCAAGAAAGCGGCATCCGACCACAACCGCGTGTCTCCGACGTTCCCCGCCGTGATCGTGGAAGCGTTGTTAATTACCGTCACCGGAGCTAGAGGAATTTCCCATTTCGTCGCATCCTGAGTCACCGAGGGAGGCAGCGGACTCGCCCCCGGAGTACCCTGGAGAACATCGATGACGATGTCGTGAGCCACGAAGTCATTGCGCAGAACCACAAGATCGATGCGCGTTTGCCCTGATGTGTTAGCTGCGATGCCGAGCGTTCGCTGAGAAAGGTTCTGACCCCAGTTGCCCTGAATCCAGCACTCGCCGGAATTAACCTTTACCTGCATACCCGACGAATCACCGATGACTAGGAATTCCCCGAGAACCTTCTCGATAACACCATCGATAGTGGCGCGCTTCATCATGCTGCGCCATAGATTCTCAGTTACGGATTGACCTGCACCGGTGCCATATGGGATGTAGTTGTCAATCAGAGTCCCAGTCATGAGCTAATGCCTCTCAATGTTGATGACGCGACTTCGGAGTTCCCGGAATGCGCGCATCAGTCGGAAGACCTCCAGCCGACCGGGAGTGCCGATGCTGGGCACGGCGGAGTTGAGCCCGTCCACGGTGAGGTTCAGCTGTACTTCTCGGATGATGTCCTGGAGCTGGCCGGACTCGTAGCCGGGTGTAGCGGCAGGCCCCTCCACCTGCAAGGTGACCTTGTCGCCCAAAAAGTAATCCCGCCCGAACATCATGCTCGACGTATCAATCGGCGTGATGCTCAGCGTCGCTTTCTCCTGGTTGTCGGTCAGGGCACTGGTCCCCGCTTGCTGCATCTGTGTCGAGTCAGTCGTGTCGCTCCGGTTGACGAGATCCGGTTCAATGCGCCCCCATACCGCTATCGACGTCGAATCCTGATATTCGCGGATAGTGCGCGCAGTGCCGTCGCCTGCCCCTCCGACGTAGACGTAATTGCCTTCCGGGGCCGTCGTGTCGTAGGTGAATTCGGATAGGTTGCCAAGCTCCTCGGAGAAAATAACCGAAGCAGTTCGATCGGCAGCCTGATACGGAGTGAATTGGATGAACTTGTTGCGCGGATATGTCATGCGGAACCCGATGTTCGAGCCGCCGGAAACTGCTAGCTCCTGAAGCATCTTCAGTAGATTCTGCCAGCGCGCCGATCCACTCACCTGTGCGCCGATCACCGGGTCCAGGCTCGTAGTAAATCCCGGCACCTTCCGCGCCGCGAGAGCATTTACACCAACGTTCCTATCAACGTAGTAATCCAGAACTGTAGAACAGGTCCCGGAGAAATTATCGAACGCACTGGTCGTGTACGGTGGAGCAGCGGTCAACGGCTGTGGGTGCGCTTGGCGACGCTTCAACCAGACCATGTCGTCGAACCCATTGACAGTGATCTTCCGCTCATCAATCGTAACTTTGTGCTGCCGGTAGTTAACCGGGCCTCCGAGGAGTACCGGATTCGGGAGATCGAAGTTGATGACCTTGATCCCGTACCCGGGCGTAGTCAGATAACCAGCCATCGGCGACGCCCGATCCAACACCATTTGCCAGGTGCCGACGTCGTTCCATCGCTGAATCACTTGCAGGCTGTCATAATCATCGCACTCGCCGACCTCGTTGAGGTACTGGTCGCGCACTCGGACTGTCCAGGGATTTGTCATCAGGGGCTCAAATACTGTCGGGTCAGCTGGATTGACAGTTGCGATTTCCCGGCCAGCGTTCCGGTCATTTGCAGTTGGATGCTATTCATTCCTCGCACGAGTTTCCACAGCTCAGAAACAGCGCTCAACGATCCGAACATATTCGTGATCACGCCACCGTTGTTCAGCGTCACAGATTTATACCCCGGTCGCATGTCAATCGTGAGCAGCTGTCCCGCTAGGAGGTTGACCGTTGATAAGTCCGTGGTCTTTCCGGTAGTCGTGTTGACTAGCACTATCCCGCTGCCAGGCCCATTGATCACTACAACCGGCCAAGCGTCGACATCGCCGTCATTGTCGATCGTTTGCTCGGTGGCGACCACTGAATTTGTAATGTTGAGGGGAAAGAAGGGATTGCTCAAGAACGCTACTGGCGCACCGGTACCGAACGTCCAACTAATGGGTACAGCGTCCTGCCAGTACGGCCATTGAGCACGGAAGTGCACAACGAGGCGCTGCGAGCTGAGTCCTGAAGAGTCGCCTAGCCGTTCGACTACCTCCAAACCGCTCGAAGCCACACATTGCAGAACTCGTTGATTGCCATCCAGCCCGGTGACTCTGATAATGCCGGGACCGCGTTCCGGATTCATCGCGACCATCAGATCCCGGAGCGCAAGGCGCAGGTTAGCGTCCGTGTCGGATGCCATCCAAAACGTGAGCATCATGTCTCGAACATCGTGACGCTGCGACCGGAGGATTGCCCCGGGCCGACCAGGCGATCCCTGTTCCACCAGCTTCACAGGGGGCATGAATCGGCCCGAGACATCCCAATCGACGTCAAGCGTTGTCGAGACACCGGATGGGTCAACCCATTCGGTAATCTCGCCGCTCATAAATACATGTCCTCCACCCGCCGCAGCACTTCGACCACGTCGTTGCCGTCCACGGACTGCGCGTAGATGTTCACTTCAATCTTTCGGCCGCCATTTTTGGCAAGCGAATCCCACTGTTCTTTTGTGAGAATCATTTCCGGGGTGCTTGTCTCGTTATATGCAAGCTGACCCGGGTAGAACATTCCGCCGTCCTTGTATCCGCCCGGCTTGTCCATCGCATATTGCAGCGAGGGGTAAGCGTGAAGCCCGTAGTTCAAACCCGCGTAGATCGACGCCATCGGATTGAACGGCCCTAGATTTCGGAACGGGCCTGAATAAGCGTCGAACGTGCTCTGAATCGTCTGCATCAAACCCATGGACGGGTGTCCCGCGGCAGCATTGGAATCCCACAGGTTTATTGCGTTCGGATTGCCGCCGCTTTCCTGATTCATGCGTCGCAAGACGTTCGGCAGAAGCGACGGCGACTGCCCCAGCATTGCCAGGGCTTGCAGGACCAGCGGTGCCCATTGGCCTACACCTGCGCCATAGCTGCCACTGGCCTGCGCGATGAACCGCTGAACCGCACCGGCGATTTGATCCCCGAACTGTGCAGTCTTCTCGTCCAGCCACTTGTTCGCACCACTGATGAGGTCGCCCTCATCCGTATGCCACCTGAGTCCCACCGAGCCGCCGTTGGCGAAACCAGGAAAAGTTCCCTCGTTGATGCGGTCCAAAAACGCTGTGCCGTACTTGCGGTGCGACGCAGCCCGGATCACATATTCGTTCCTGGACAGCCTGAACAGGTTGGCGTCATCAGTCTCGCCGCCGACTCCATCGATCGGACCACCTTGCGCCCGACCGCCGACGAGCGGCAAAGGTGGAGCGCCGGGCGCAGACGGCTGGTCGCCGCCGATCGCGCTTCCTAGAAAGCCGCTGATCCATTTGCCGTAGGCAGTGACCTGGATGTTCCTGTCGGGAATCGAGTTCAGGGCGTCTTTGGTCTTGCTGGCGAAATTCTGCATCCCGCCAAGCGCCGTGTCGGCCTGACTGGGCAGCAATCCCAGTTTCTCCATGAGCGAATGCACCGCATCGCGGTTGCCGTACGTCTTCGCTGCGTTGGTTTCTAGAACGCCCTCGTCAGCCTTAAGTGCGTCCTTCGCTGCGTTGATGTCGCCGGTCTGCTTAAACACGGCCGTCGCGTGGTCAAGCGCCGCTTTGCCTGCGTTCTCAATCGCCAACCGATTGTTGATGGCGGCAAGCGAGTTTCCCTCAAGCGCCTTGCTGCCCTTCTTGTCGATACTGTCGGAGAGCTGCTGCACCACTTTGTTGAAATTATCGGCCGTCTGCGCCGCACTGATATTGTTCCCTGCCAGAATATTCAAAGCATCACTTAGCGCCTTGACCTTCTCGGAAGCTTTCTTCGAGTTGTCGCTAAGCTCGATCATGTCCTGCTGAAGCGGCGTGATCTTTGTATGCGTAGCATCGAGCGAATTGGCGAGGTTGATGTTGTACTGATTCGCGTGGCCCATCGTGTCGCCAAAGTTCGCAATAATGTCGCGAAGCTGGGCGGCCGACTTTCCCGTACCGTCCAGGGCGAGGATCGTTCCATCGGCACCGATCTTCATGTCGCTGAAGTTGGTCGTCAACGCCTGAATCGGCGTGATCGCCTGGAAGCTTCCGTTCACCACTCCGTTGAGCTGGTCAACCAACGTCTTCTGCGCGGTCGCGTTGCCCTCATAAGCCTCGGTGAGCATTGGGAGCGCCCCTGGCCCGAGAAGGTTTTGCGTGTCCTTGAGAAGGTTCCTCGTACCGTCGCTGAGCTGATATTGCGCGAGTTGCTGCGCCACTAGCTTGTCAACGTTTTCGTCGATAACGCCATTCGAGTCGCGCAGCGCAGCCGCCAGGTCCCGTTCTCTGTCCTCTTGCCGCTGTGCGTTGGCAGTTGCATCCGCATGTGCTTGCCCCAGCATTTGCAGAGCAAACACCACAATCGACACAGCAGCCGAGACCGGTCCGGCGGCTGCGGAAGCAAAGTTTCCGAGTCCCGTGTTAAGTTTTCCGAGTTTGGAAGCCGCTGTATCGAACCAATCCGACACTGTGCTGAAGACCTTAAACGCCAAGTAGGCGTCCACTGCCACTGCGGCGATTCCGCCGAGAGCACCGGAGATCGGGGCGATTGCCTCCATTAGCCCGTTGAAAACGTTCAGAACAACCTTGAGCGTGCCACCGAAAATCGCGAACGCACCATCCAGCGATCCTGACAACACGCTGGCCAGATTGTGGAACAAATCCACCATCTGGCCAGCGTTCTCGGCCCAGGTTTTAGTCAGGGTGTCGAAGATGCTGGTCACCAAGCGGAAAACGTCTTGAACGGTGGCGCCAAACGTCTCTAGCCCAAGTGCGAAACTATCGCTGTGAGCGGACCAGTCCAAGAACATGTCAGAAAACGCGGTTCCGGTTTTTCCGAGCAAGTCTTCGAATCCACCGAACACTTGAGACGCCGTACCGGTGACTGCGATCAGGCCAGGCATGAGATTGCTGACGAATTTACTCAGCCCGGTGCCGACAGTCTCAATGCCTGGGCCAATGTTCCGGAAAACCGCCGAAAAGTCGTCCGCGAGTCGCTGAGTGCTGACCCGAAACTGATCCATCGCGCCGGTCAGATATGGAATGTCACTGGATGCCCATTCCTTGGCCCCGTCACTAAGCTCATTCTTCAGTTGTTTCCAGGAATCCTGGACATCGTCATTCGACTTTTCCGCTATCACGGCTAGGGCCATGAAAGCTCCGCCGACGCCGGTAACGAGCAATCCTTCAATGGCCGGACCGAACGCAATTAGGCCGACAGCGATCGCCTCGGCTATAAGCTGCCACCTCGACTGCGTATGGTCGGCGATCGTATCGGCCTTGTGGTTAAGCTCATCGAGTTTTGCGTTCGCCTCTTCGTCGTTGACTCGTACGCCAATCGAGACGTCTTTGGCATCCAGACGGTCAAGCTTTTCCGCAAACCTGTCGATATGTTCGGCCAGAGAAATGAAAGTTTCGGCCGCATGGTCCAGTGCGCGGACGTCAAAGGTCAAGTCCGCCATGACTTACCTCTTGCTGTGCTCGATCATGTAATCGAGTCGATCGGCGAAAACATCAAACATCGGCAGTTCCATGCGCTGGACCTGGTCCGGGTCCAAATGGAAGACTTGAGCGAAGGCAGTCACGTATGTGAAGTAGCGCGCTTTCGGGTCTTCCCACCGTTGGATGCGGGAGGGTCCACCTTCTTCTCACCGCTCTCTTCGGTCAGGTTCTCCTCCGGTGGCACGACACGGAATGTCAGCAGATCCAACTGAAGGATCTCCTCCCAAGTCACCGCTTCCTTTGCTCTGCGCTTGCACACGTAGATGAATGCCGCGATCACCGACGGATTTCCAAGCTTGATTTCGTTCCAGAACGTGGAGAGGCCAACGCCGCCGCTCTTCTCGTAGATGAACATGGCCTCGTGGACCTGCAACTTGTCTTCGAACTCGATGATCTGGCCTTCAATGCTGAACTTCATCATCTCTCCAGTTCGCGCTTGACGTCCTCTAGAGCCTGTTCAAGCGCCTCATTGAAACGGCCCTGTTCTTTTTCGATGGTGTTCCGGAACCAGGGTCCGCCGCGTTCGTGATACCAACGTTCTCGGTCGCCGAAGAGCGGGTGCCGCCACCCCTCTTCGGAATCCAGATGCGCGGGAAGGTTCCGTTGGCTCGGAGGCATCTGACTGTCTTTGCAAATAAAACGGATACCGTCCTGGCGAACGTTGAGTTCCGTCGCACGCGCGACCGAATCCCGCAAGCTGTGGCTTCGGACTTCCGCGCGCCTCCGTCCGCCTTCGGAGCGCGTGCGGCCCACTGCATATGCTCGTCGTATCGCGGCTCCCCCGCCGGGTGTCCCCTTAACTGGAAGCGTCCGGACTGCCCTTCTGACCTTCTCCAGCACGGGTTGACCGGCATCCTTGAGCGAGCGGTCGAGTTTCTTTCGGAGATCCCCGCGCCCGAGGCGCTGAAGCTTGCGGGCCATAGCTCGGAAATCCTCAGCGCCCCGGGTATTGAAGGCAACCCCCAACTTGGCATTGACCATGTCTGCCTACAGGGTGGTTTCAGTGCTCACGATCTTGATCTGAATGACCGGGTTCACCTCGTCCGAATAGACTTCGAAGTCCTCGGTCATTTTGACGATGTCGGGACCCTTGATGTTCGGCGACATGTCCTTGAACTTGCAGGCAGGCATAATCACGTCGAACAGGTAGCTGTTTCCGCCACCGATCGCCGCCCCGGTGAACGTGAACTGGATCGGAATCGTGGTGACACCGCTGAAGATCTGGTAAAGCTCGGCGTATCCGAACTCGCCGGAGATCTTTCCTTTAATGGTCGGGGTGGCGTTCTCCAGCTGCTTCGCCTTCAGGCCAGCGTTGCCGATGCCGAACCGGGTGCCGTCCATCGGGGTTGCACCAGTAATAGTGATCTGGTCCAGGATCGTGGCCGCTGCGATGCCGCCGCTGATGCTGGTCTCACCGGCCGCAGTGCTCGCGGTACCGCCAAGCTTGATCGTCGACTGACTGAAGTCGAAGACCGTGCTTCCGGCCAGATAGTTCGCCACGGCCAGTGGAGCAACCGTGGTGTCCTCCTGGCGACCATCGATCTGCAACTTAAGCGTGGGGATCGCGTTGTCCTTGAGGTCGAGATCCCATTGCGTGATCTTGCAGCCAGACCAGGTGAACGGGCGCACCGTGCCGGTGCCCGGCTCTGGTCGACCGACCTGAAGCGTGAAGCTCAAGCCCCACGAGTCCCCCGGCGTGTGGATCTGCTTGTATGCGGTCGTGGTGCCGATCTGCGCAGGCGTCGTCAGCGAAGAGTTGAGCATGTAGTGCACCAGGCGACCGATGCCGAGCGTCGCCAGCTCGTGCGTGATGTCGCCGCCGACGCTCAGCTCGCTACGGCGAAGCCGCGATGCCCTCTTGTACTTGATGCCCGTGTGCAGGCCGGTCGGCTCCAGCCATTTCGGGTTCAGCTTGATCGTCTCGTCGTTCATCTCCAGCGTACGGTCCGGGGTAACCGCAGTCCCCCACGTGACCTCGGTGCCGTATGCAACTTGAGAATCAAGTCCGGTACCTGTAGTCATCGGTTCTCCTTATCGCCGGACTTTTCGCCGGACGATTCCTTAACCAGTTCCCAGCGCGCCTTCGGCCACGCCATAATGCGGTCTTTGGTGCCGATGACATATGCGTCATCCAGTTCATTGATCAGGTCGCCCGTGATCGTGGTCGTCTCGCCTGTGTCGATGACCAGTGCGCGAGCATCGCCCTCGGGGTAGAAAAGGCTGACAGCGGCCAGCTTGTTCCTGAGTTTGACCATCGATTTTCCTCAAATGCCACGGCTGTAAGCGCCGATGTTGTAGTGAAGGTGAACTGGCCTTACGTCCCACTCGATCGACACCGCCTTGCTCACGTTTGCGTAGTGCCATTCGGAAAATTCGGTGTCTCCTACACGCCCCGTCGGTCCGCTCGCAAAGAAAGCTCGAACGACGCTCAGGGGAAGGTAGATAAGGCCGAACCCGAATAACGCACAGGTCGGTTGCCGGTAAGAAACGCTGCTTCCGTCGATATTGCGGTGAGCCCAGTAGGTCCCCGGCAACTCCGGACGGTAGAGGTAGTACGGAGCAACTCTGACAGCGTCGCGTTCTCCATATGCCTTGTCGGCGAAGTGGAGGAGATCTTCACGGCCTACAGCGATGTCCCACTCCAGCAGGATCACGTCTTGGTCTAGCGAAGCGAGCTTCTTGTAGTCGTGACCCGAAATAACTACGCGTTCGACATCATCCTGAACACATGAGCGGCCAGCTGGATTCTCCGACGGCCATGATCTGACTACTTTCATATGCGCGTTTCTACTTCTACGTGAAACACGAGCCGGCCTTGCAATCCTGTATCACTAAAAGGTTCGTAGAAAAACGACTTCGGAACAACCGACGATATGTACGGCGACGTGAATCCTAAGCTCACGTTGCTGCGCAAAATATTCTCAACCTGGTTGTAGAGAGTGAAAACCGAGTCCCGGCATGTCTTCGAGTTCGAGTCGCCGCTGATGATGACTACGGCGCAGATCACGGCGAATCTCTCGTCACGCTTGTGCGCGCCTACGCTTCCCGCCCACGCCGCATGCATCTGCGCTGCTTCGAAGCTTCCCCCGGGGTCCCCGTCGTATCCGATATAGACAGTCGGATCGGTCTCGGATGTGGTGTACGGGCCGTCCGCGACGATGAATCCCTGCCCCGACAGGACGCTCATTAGCGCATCGATCGTTGCGGGTAGACGACTGCTCACGCGAACCCCGCCTTCCCGCCCGGCCCCAGCAGCTCGATCGCACGCTCAGGGATGGCGATGCCGAGATAGCTGGCTCCGTACCCGTGCGGCTCGCCCAGCGATGAGACCTTCGGCGACCCCTTCTGCCCGCGCTGGGTCTCGTAGAGGTGTTGGACGATGATCCCTGCCGCCAGGATGTAGTTCGCGGGGATGACCGTCAGTCCGGCCGTGTACACGACTTTGATATGCCCGGATAGCGGGTTTCCCCAGATCACGTCGATGATCCCGCTGGGATTGAGGTGCAGGTTGTTCACGACGTCCCACGCCAGCGTGTTGTCGTAACGCGTAACGGAGACGAGCGCGTTGGCCGGACGCTTGCGCAGTGCCAGACGCCTGGCCGGTACCCCCCACGCCGCCGGTTGGCCATAGTTCTGACCGAGCCCCCAGCTGTAGTCGGTGAGGTAATGCTCCTCGGAGATCGTTCGCTGAACGACAACCTGATCGGTGTACTCCTCGATCACGCTGGTGGCCGACTCGATATAGTACTGCAACTCCTCGTCGTGATCGGTCTGCGTGATATTCAGCTGGTTCTTTACGTCAGCCAAGCTAATCAGTGCGTTCGGCGACGACAACATGACATCAAAAGTGTCCGTCTTCGCGCCCGGATTAGTGCCGGTTGCCAGCCATCGGACCATATGCCTGCCCGGCTGGACTGTCACATAGTCATAGTGGTATTGACCTGTAGTGTCCGGCGTAAAGGAAGACGAACTCGTGACAGACCCATCCGGCAATGTGATTGTCAGCGTCAGCGCGCCAGGGTCCGCATTGACCAAACCGCCCGACGGAGAAGTAAGCGTGAACGTCAGGCGGTAAACCTCGCCTAGATCGATAGCCATTCGCCACGCCTCTCACATGCGGACGACGGTTAAAACTCCATACACCGCCGTCTTTCTCTTATTACTGGCGCTCAGCACATCGAGACGCCACCATCCCGCTGTTGGAACCACCGCAGACGCCGGAATCATGACTGTCACTTTTCCGTTTACGGCGTCAGTGACGCTGATCTGGCCACCGACTGAAGTGCCCTTCCACGTGGCAGGATCAGAATCCGGCGTCGAGTTCGACGTTTTCACATAGCACTCAAGCGTCATGCCGGTTAGATTCAGCACGGTTCCGGTTGCGGGATTGTTCGTAGTCAGGACGCAATTGATATTCTCGTCATTGTCCTGATTGAGAGTGATATTCTGCTGCGTCGCCACTGCTACCTCCCGCAGTTCGCGGCAGTGCCGTCGTATAGATCAATGGACAACGTCGTGGAGTAGGCGTCCACGGCACCGGCCCCGTCGTATGAATCGACCGCCGCAGTTCCAGCGAAGTCCTGGCAGACAAAGAAGGATGTAGGGTCCGTGCGCGATATGAACTCCATCGGCGGGCGACGGAGCAGAACCGTTCCGGACGTATCGCGAAGAATCAGTGTGTAAGCAAGTGCATCGAACGTCTTGCTAACCTGTACCCCCGACGCGATCGCATCAATGAGCGCGACTCCACGAGAAATCTTCTCCCCGACGATCCGCGCAGCCCTGACCGTCTTGACCGAGGGATCTGCTGCGCGTGTGGCGGTAATCGCAGTCTCGCCCAGCGGGTTGAACGCACGGATCGCACTCGGAGTGTCCGCGTAAACCATGCCCACCGTTGTCGGCGGTGTGGTCGAATTCCCGCAACGAGCTGTTCCGACCGAAGGATCGGACAGAGTTTTCGTTGTTCCGGCGTTCTTAACCAGAACTGAGATTCCGAGGTATGAAGTCGACCCCGAGCTTGTCGCCGTCCTCGTTCCCGTCGCGCCAGACGTCGTCAACTGCTGACTGGCAGTCAGGAAGGTGATGAACGAGCCGACCTTGACCATGGGGTACGAGGTCATTCCGGCGGGCGCGGTTATGTTCGGAGTCGATGCTTCGTCGGTGTTGCACCACATGCAGAGCAGCAGATCGTCAGACCCCGCCGCTGATGCCGATGGAGCAATGTACGACGTCGTCGCCGCCGAACTAGACTGGTTGCCGCCTGTGTCGTAAGTTCCGCTTTGCAACACGAAACAAGCGGCGAACCGTTCCTCATCCGTCGTGGAGTTGTTGACCAGGACAGTCCCGTTCGCCGTAGACACCGTTCCCTGCCATACCTTCGCGTGACAGGCATTAGTGCCGTTGTCGTAGGTCTGCACCAGCGTCCATCCGCCAGCAGCGACGGCAGTACCAGTGGGTGTCTGGAGATTCGAAAGCGAATACCAGTCGTTCGCTTGGACGAGAATGATCGTATCGCCAACCACCGAGGTCGTGGTAAAGCTGATCGCTGCGGTATCCGATCCCGCTGCTTGTTGTTGTCGGATAGTGATAGCCACCTGGCATCACTCCCCGTCTACGGCACGAAAAGCGCTAGCACGCCCAGCGTGTTGAAGTTGATTTGGAGCGCCCCACCGCCACCGGTCTGATCAGTGACAAAGTCGATAATTCCGATAAGTGGCTGGGTGGCCGCCGTAGCGGGCGTCCGGTCTGAAATCACTGCATATCGGAACGGCCCCGCAGAGAATGGGCTGGTCCACGATGGACTCGCAGCAGTCAGCTGGATGATTCCGCTTCCCACCGTTTCCCAGGTGACGGTTCCGTCCGTTGTGGACGCGCCTACCGTGGTGCTAAACGAGGGCGCGGATGCGCCGGACGAACCAGCCACCGTGCAGCGGTACAGGAAACCATTGCCTGTGGACGGGCGCACAACCGCGCCGACTGCGTAGCTCGTAGATGCTGACCAGCTAGTGCCGAAGCTGTTGGCCGCCGTATAGGTCTTGGACACCGAGGTCAGAGTGACGCCGCCGACTGTGTATCCGTTACCTGTGGCCAACTCGTTGCTCAAATCGGAGACGTAGGCATGCGTATCTAGGTTGTAGATGTAAGACGACGTGTGCAGCGTCATCACAATGGTGTCGCTGTCCCAGTCCGCCTCTTTGTTCAGAAACTTCGTTAGCGCTTGGCGATACCACTGCGCCATGGCGGATCACTCCCTTACTTGGCTGCCTTCGACTGGCGAGCCTGCGGGGCGGACCGGCCCTCCGGGGCCTTGGTCGACTCACGCTGCTCGGGTGCGGCCTCTTCGGCCGCCCGTTCGGGCTCGATCCCGTACTGTGCTTCGAGCGCGGCAATGGTTCGCTTCAGAGAAGCGATACGGTCGGTGTTGCCGTGCAGCTTGCACACTTCCAGCTCAGCCTTCAGCTGCGCCATCTGCGGAACCAGCGGTTCGGGAATGCTCATATCAGTCCTTCGATGCTGTAGTTCAGATGGACCGGGCGTGTGTCCCAGTCGACAGGCACCCATCGGCTTACGTTCCGGTAGTGCCACATGGAAAACTCGACGTCTCCAACGTGACGTGAGTACTCGGCTTGAAAGAACGCATGTGTGATCTTTTGCGGTAGATAGCAGAGTCCGAGTCCGAAGAGGTTGCATCCCGGATTCTCGTCCGGAATCGGCTTCGCCCCTGATGGATGATTGCTGTCGGGCGGATTCCCGTCCCACAAACGGTGTGCCCATGCCGGTGCAGGAAGCTCCGGGTAATACAGCTTGTACGGAGCCACGAGGACGCGATCGGGATTCTCTTTGGCTCTGCGGACGAAGCGCCGTAGTTCGTCTCTCTCTACCGCCATGTCCCATTCGATCAGGACAACATCGTCTTGAACGCCATCGAGCGGCCGGTAATCGCAATTCGCAATCACCAGCCGCTCGATGGAGTCTTCGACGTAGGCTCGCCCAGCGGGAATGCTGAACGGCCACGAACGAATCAGCTTCAACGGATTAGCTACCCGAGAAGGTCGGAGGCACCATGCCAGCGCCGTTGAGCTTCTGCGGAGCACCCGGGTAGCGCCCGAAGGTGTACGCGAAATAGCCGTACAGCACCAGCAAAACGCCGAGGTTCGCAGCGGCAGGCTGCTCGGCCCGGATGAAAACCGGGGCGCTCGGGTCCTCCCACAGGTGGCACTCCTGCGAAGCGATCACGTACGCCTCGTCCTGCGTACCGGCGGAACCGCCGATGTTAGTGGGAACGTTGTTGTCCACCACAACGAGCATCCCGTTCGGCAGACGACCGCGAACACCGGCCGAGTATGGCCGACCGTCGCTCGCACCAGCGTTGCGCGGGTCGTACCCGAGCTGCTGGATGGCGGGCCACGAGGTCGTCAGGATGTTCTGGAGCCAATACCAGCGCCGGTTGTGCATCACGACGTAGTCCGGGAACGCCTGCGCCAAAAGGGCGGTTTCCGCGTTGCTGGCCGCCTGCATCACGGTCGGGTAGAAGCCGCCCGCGCCGGTGAAGGTGGTCGCCGTCACAGAGTTCGAGTTGGCCACGGCGGAATACCCTGTCGCTGCCTGGTTGATCAGCGTCGAGTCGAGGTTCGTGGCGTAGCGCCGAAAGAGGTCGCTCATGGTGACTTCTTCGATGCCCGTGCCACGGTCGATCGCCTGGCGGCTCAGGGTTTCCTGGCCAGCGGCGGTCTGCACGTTGATCGTCAGCAGGGTGTCCTGCATGTCCTGCCCAGGAACAGCCGTGTTCTGGGTCGTCTGGAGCCCGACCTGAGACGGGGTGGTGATCCGCGAGATGTTCACGGTCATGCCCGACTCGGGAAGGTCGTGGTGGGTGCAGACATCCGCGAACGGACGCATCGCAGCCACGGCCGGGGCGTACAGGTCGGTCAAGTACTGCGGGACGGTCAGGCCAGTGAAGTTACCGGTACCAGCCGCACGCTCCAGATATTGACCCCGCTCTACGCGCTCTTCCTGCATGTGCTTCGCGAGCCGCATCCCGGCATCCAGGTCATTGAACATAAACTGCCGCGTCACGTCCTGGAGGAACTTCGTCCCGCGACGATCCTTCTCCGGGTTGTAGGTGCGCTCTTCAGCGCCTACACGGGCAACGGCGTCGTATGCGGGAGCCGAAGCACCAGACGGCACGCGCTGCGCAAGATGCTGTTCGTTCTCCAGCTCCTCTTTCTTGGCGCGCTTCGCCATGTCGAGCTTGGTCTCGATGCCTTTGATTTCGGCCTTGAGACGGTCGCGAGTGGCGAACAGCTGGTTGACCCGCTCGTCCTCGTCCGCCGTCAGCGAGCCGCGACCTTCTTTGTTGGCATTCTCAAGAATGTACTTGACTTCCGCGACAGACTTGTCGCGCTGTTTGACGGCCTGCTCAAGCTCCACTTCGATGGAGTTGATCATGTCGTCGATGATCATAGGCATTTAAATGCCCCGCCAATGTCGCCTCAGCGACGTAGAACCCTTTCTGACTGGTTGGCCGACTACCGCTCTGACTGGCGGATGTCTGACTCGTCTACGTTCTGACTGGCGCTTGACGAGAATATGCCGTGCAACTTTGGTGCCTACGGTCTGACCGCCGCTTGGCGAGCTATTCAGTTGTTATTCAATTAGAGATCGAGAAGCTGCTGGATCAACTGGATCGAACGACCCCCGGGCTTCGCGCCTCGCGTCTCCTGGTGCTGCTCGACCGAGCGACCAGAATAACCGCTGTCATCGGTGCCCGTAGTTCCATTCGAAGACGCACCGCCATCGTCGTCCGGGTCCGGAATGCTCATGCACTCCATCACCTGGTCGATGATGCTGTCAGCTCCTTTGACCAGGTCGATCGCCTGCGCGACAGCCGCCGGGAGCGAAGCCGTGTCCGTCCCGCCGAACAGCTCGATGGCCTGGTCGATATTGGCGTCTACGGCCGCGATGAGGTCGTTGGTGTTCCCGTCGGCGGCCGGGGCACTCATGGCACGGGCGAGGCGTTTAAACGCTGCGCGCTGCGCTCCGGCGGGCAGGTGCTCCAGGTCGGCCAACAGCTCGCCGGAGCGGGCGGCGATGCTGGTGTAGGGGTTGGCACCGTAGTTGACGGCCGACACATCGCCACGGTGGAGGTTCACCTGGTGGATGCGGAACTTGTCGAAGTCGTCGTTCCACTCGCCGTCCTCGATCATGAAAGCGAAGCTCATCTCGGTCACGTCGCGATCGTTGATGGCCGCCACCAGATCCCGCACATCCTGGCGCTCAGGGTTGAGGTAGGCGATAGAACGCAGCCCCATGGGGTCGACGGACAGCTCCAAGGTTCCGTTCGTCGTACGGGCCATCGTGACGCCCCGATGATTCGTCAGGAATGCCACATCAGGGTTGTTGGTTAGCGTCTGATCGAAAGCGCTGTGTGAGATCACTTCGCGATACTCGCCGAACATGTCGTACATCTCGTACTCGCGCTCAACGATCGATGCGTAACCCTCCACGCGGATGCGCTCCTGCCCGTTGCGGAAGACAGTCGCGGCACGTAGCTCGCTGGAAAATGCATGCATGCGCCCCGGAGCGCCGTTAGGAATTCCCGGCTTCGCCGCTGCACGAGCTGCGCGAGCCGATCCAAGGTCGACAGATTTCATGTTGAATTTCCTCGTCAGCTCTGCGCCAGAGGCAGAAGATGTTGGGCCTCATGTTCCCCGGCGACATCATTGAACCCGCCCATGACCGGGAACAGAGTGTTGAATTCGTCGATCTGGTCCTGAGTCAGCGGAGGAAGGTTCAGAAGCTCCCTCTCCTCACTCGGAGTCCTCAGACGGGAGTCGACTTCTAGCTTCATCAACTGTGCGCGCGTCAGCGGGTCCATGCGCAGCAACGCATCAGTATTGAATTTCACATATTGCGGTTCCGGGTACAGTTCACCCAGGGCCAGTTCACGTCGAATGAGTGCAGGTCCGAGATGCATGATTAGAAACTGGAGGTTTCGTTGCGTGATGTTTGCATAGGTGATGTTCCCTGATTGCACCACCGCATCGATGAGATCTCCGGGGCAGTCAAAGAACCTGGCGATATCGGACACGGACGAGTTCTTTGCCTCAATCCATTCCCTGCCTGTTTGCTGCGCCTGGATCATCTGGTATTCCCAGTCTGCACCGGACACGAAAATGTCGCCACTGGATACCGCAGCCTTGAAGCGATCCTTCGCTTCTCCTGCTTCCTGCGCCGTCATCGTCGGCTTTGTGGTGTTCTTCAGCATCGCTTTTGGAACACCGCCATTGCCGAACCAACCCATTGCGAAATCCTGGATCGACAGATACTCGCCAACGGTCCATGCCGCATATGCCAGCGGTGACAAGCCAAACGGGAGCCCGCTGATCGTGTACTGTTTCTCGTGCCAGATGTCCCTCGGACTGTATTCCTGCCCGGCCACGCGGTATTTTTTGACCGTTCCGCCCTTGCTGATCACCGACACTTCAGAGACCGGAACGAGCTGAATGGTATGCGGCATGTTTCCCACGTGCCAGCGTTCCGTGATGACCCCGAAGGCGTTTCCAGATCGGTCCAGGTCGAGCTGTGTTGAATAGAGCCATTCATTGAACCTGATCTGCTCTCCGCCAGGGTTGACAAACGTCGACTGTTCGACCTGGATTCCGTTGACGCGTCGGAACACGTCTACGGGCAGTGTTGAGATTAGGTTTGCGCGCAGCCTCAGGCACGCCCACACGGCACTGTGCCGCATTGCCGTCTCATTGGTGACGACCGCAGTTCCGAGAGCTGTCGCAGGTGGACGACGGGGAATGTAATCAGATGCCGGGATATTCGGTGCGGTTGCCCGATAGAATAGTCCCATTTAGTTCACCTCCCCCGTTCCTTGTCTTTCGTCAAGTACTGCGCCAGCCACGAGGCGGCCATCACGATTGCACCCACGACGATCAGGCCGACAGCCCAGCCCAGCGATCCGCCTACCAGGGTTTTTATTCCCCATCCGGCTCCGCCTGCAATGCATGCGAGGCCGACAATATCGAGAACATCGGTCAACTCGATTTTGCTCACCACAAAGACCCCGCGATTTCGTAGTCGCTAGCCAAGACCACGTCTGCGCGCTCCATTTGCCCCCAGCGGGCGAGAGTGGCGACGACGATCGGGCTGATGTCGGTGTTCGAATCCTTACGAGCCCAGGCGATGGAGTCGGGAAGCTCCTTCGTCTTCGCTCCTGCCACAGCGGCGTTCAGAGCGATCTCGTCCAGGTGCCGCACCTTGCTGTGCCTCACGGCGTCGATGAAACCCGCGCACGCCGCGCCCATGTCGCTGGCATTGGTCACCAGCAGATCACCCCGCCGAGGCTTGTCCTTGTCGGCCGATTCCTTCAGTCCGGAGGCTTCCAGCTCCGCCTTGATGGACTTGAACGTTCCCGCGCCCATGACGATCGCGATCGGATCGAGAACCCTTTTGAGTTCGATGATCCGGCCAATCAGCCACTCGGTGCCGGGGTTGTAGTCCAGCAATTGGATGTGTCCGAGACCATCCTCACGCGTGCCGAAGAGCCCGATCGCAGCGAAGTTCCGGTTCGGCTCAATGTCCACGGCGATGGTCACGGAGCCGCGACGACGCGATTTCAGGTCTTTGAGCCCGAACCAGTGTTCGATGTCGATCGTTCCGCCCTCGGGACTGATTTCCCTTGGCCAGATACCGATCCGCTCGCGTGCGAAGTCCAGCTTGGACATTGCCCGTCGCTCGTGCCCAACAGTCTCCTCGGTGATTCGGATTCCGAGCGCTGGATTGGTTTTGCGCCACAGTTCCGGGTCGGACAGGTCGACGCCGTCCAGATCTTCGAGTTCGCCCGCTGCGCCCCAGTCCCGCCAGCCGATCGACGGGTCGTCGCCCGATTCCGCCCGCTTGCGCAAGGCGTACAACACCTCGCCCGTGTCCCCGGTCAGCGGCGGAGTCGAAGTGTAGATGATCTGAGGGTTCTCCCTCGCGCTCATCGTCGGCTCCAACGCGGCCTGCTGCGTTGCCGTGTAGGCGAAAGCCTCGTCTATGATATTCACGTCGCCGGAGAAGCCCCGACCGGAGGACTTGCTTCGCGCGATAAACTTCAAACGACGCTCGATCAAGCCGCGCTTGTTGAAGATCTCGAAGCCCTGTTCGCCATGAGAGCTGACGGTCTTGATCGACCCGTCTTTGACGATTCCGACTTCTTCCAGCGTTTTGATGTGGTTCTGAACGCGCAGGAAAGCTTCCATCGCGGTTTTATATTCATGCGCAGACCACATGATCAGTTTTTCGCCGAACAAGAAGAGCCCCGCTAGCACGCGGGCCTCCATGATCGCGCCTTTTCCGTTCTGTCGCGGCACAATCTCGCCGTAGTCGCGGCATGCCCACTTGTCGTCTGCTCGTCTCGCCAGCAGAATCCGCAACGCGTCCTTCTGCCATGGGTCGAGCGTCAGTCCGGCCAGCAAACAGAAGTCTGCCGCTTCCTCGTACGGGCTGTACTTGTACGGCGGGCAAACGCTAACCCGTGGAGTCTTCCCGCCGTTTGGCGATGCGCTCCATGATGTCGGTGACTGCATTGCTCAGATCTCCGCCACCGCTGCCGCTGTTGTTCTTCGGAATCACCTGCCGAAGTTCGGCAAGAATTCCCTTGAGGGCAGTGGCTTGTTCCCGTGCTTCTGAAAGCACCTTGTCCACGTACACGTGGATTTCGTGATCTTCCTGCGGGCTGTGCCGAAACCTCAGCCAGTCTTCCCCTCGGAGCTGCGCGTCGAGCTGGTCGAGCCAGTCGGCGATCCGACATGCTTGCAGCAACAAAACCGATGGCATGGGACCAATCGGCCCACCGGCGGTCATCTCATCCCAGAGAACCTGTCCGGTAGGCCCCAGCTCCATCCTCTGTTCTAGATCCGCCTGAGCGTTGGCTCGAACCTTCGCCGGACACTTTCCTTCCTCACACAGCGAATGGTCGCCTTTCTTGTGCCTCGAAAGCCTTCGCTGGTAATCCCGCCGCTTCACAGCCTGAGGACTCTTATCCGTCACCGGCCGCCCGACGCCAGTCATCGGTCGCCCTTGCGCGCCCATGCGTAGGCATCGCCCGGCGGGAATTGGTACCGCACAACGGAAAACGCGAAGAGATCCTCCAGGACGACGCGAAGCTCTTCAGTTTCGACGTTGCCGTAATGCTCGCCTGCCGGGACGAGACGTTCGCCGGTCGCCGAATGTTCGGGCCTGCCGGTCGACGCGCACGTCAAGATCAGCACGCCGCCGGGGGCCGTGGCCAGCCAGGCCGACTTGATGACGCCTTTCCAGTTGTCGACGTGCTCAAGCACCTCCGTGCACATCACCAGGTCCCATTGACGATCCGGAATCCAGACGCGAGCATCGGTGACGATGTCGATCTCAGGGGCGGCAACGATGTCCAAGGTGGTCCAGTCCGTGGCGGCGAAGTGGCTGCGCACGGTGCCGTTGATGTTCCTGCCGCCGATGTCCAGGACGGACAAGTCGGTCCGATCAGCCGTGCCGGAATCGTGCGCCATCCGGGCCACTGCTGCGAAAGCCTCATCGTGCATATCGGTCTCTCCTGATCACGGGATGCACCCATGTGTCGCTCGTGGATGTAGGTGATCCACTGGTGTGGCGTGGACGTGCCGCGAGACGTTGAGGCTTGTCAGCACCGAGGTAAGGCGGTCATCGAGCGCGCACCAGTGGCCAGGCGGATGTACCGCGTCGGCATAGGCCGCCCACGTCTGGCCAACAGCGGTGGGGTGCTGTTCCATCAGCTCGCGGCGAAACCTCGTGCAGCCCAGTCCCGCGTGCGTACTGCCACCGAACGGGTAGGCGAAGGCGCACCACCGCTCCGGGCACTCCTCAAGCTCCTCAAAAGCCCCAGAAAACGGCACGATGTCGTGCTCTACCAGGCAAAAGTCTGCCGCAGAGGCCCATAAATCAGCCAAAAGCTCCGTATAAGCAGTTTGAGAATGGGAGACATCGCGCAAATCGAATTCCGTAACGTGCATTTTAAGGAAATCGAGGGTTTTCAATTCCACTCGCGTTACAAAGGGCACTACGATGTGCATAAATCTTTCCGTTTCGAGCATGCCTCATCAGGCATAAGTGCAGGTCAGAGGCGTTTTCAAAAGTTGATCTCGGGGGGAAATTTAGCGGCCGAGCCCGAGGTCCGCCGCCCAGTTGATCTTAAAAAGACCTTTACTTGATTATGGCTTGCAATTTGCATGGCCCATTTCACCCGTTCGGCGGAACGCTCAGGCAGGGGTGTCCTGTACAGTACAGTACATACCAAGAGAGAGGGGCCACCGGCCCCCTAGCCCCCGCCCCGTCCGGGCACCACACCCCCGGCGGATGGCATGAGACAAGCGGTGAGCCGAGTACGCGCAGCCTAGGGCCGATAGCGGTACGGGCGTAGCACAGGGCGCGGCATCCGCACCACACCCGAGACAGGGCAGACGTATCCGCGCCGTGCCATGACCGTGCTGGTGAGAGCAGCACGTGAGCACGGTGGACACTCCGGACGGCCGGACTGCGGCAACGCGGACGCTACCCCTGTAGGGCACCCCGCATCACGGGGTGTGCAGTAGGCCGCGAGACACGGTGTGCGGCCGGGGCTCATACCCCCGGCAAGCGGGTTCGACCCCCGCGCGCGGCACGCATGGTTCAGACCACATGAGAGGTACGCACCAATGACAGCAACCACGCAAGCGGAACAGTACGACGAATTCGTGCGCACGCGTGGTCTTGAATGGACAGACCACGCCGCGCGCATGTTGTTGGGGCACAGAGATTCTGACCGTCTGCGCACGGAGCACATGCAACGGGCACTGTCCACTGTATACCCGCCGGATGATGTCGCGGAGTTCAGTGATACCGAACTCGCCGAAGCATATCGCCGGTATTGCTAGGTCCGCCCGGAAGGTCAGTGCGGGGGTTCGACTCCCCCGCCGGGCACGTCGGCAAGGCACATTCCCGGAAGGGGAAGGCACATGATCACTAAGGCACGCAAGGCATTCGGCGCGGCACTCGCGGCCGGTGCGATGATCACGGCGTCCGCCGTTGCGCTCGCGTTCCCGGCGGAGTTCGCTGCCGCTCCGGCGTCGGACCGGGTGACCGCGCACGCGGGCTCGCTCGTCACCCCTGACATGACGGACGCGCAAGCGGACGCAATCGCGTTCGCGGAGTGCATGGCGCAGTACCGCGATGCGGACCACTGCCAGGGTGACGTCTACGCCTACCGAGAGGTAGACGACGGAACGGTCACCGATGCCCAATGGGACGCGCTGCTGGCCGCCGGTTGGCGCGGAATTCCCACCGACGGCAAAGAGGCGCTCTACCCGCCCATCGGAAGCTAGCTAGGTCGCCCGGATGGTCGGTGCGGGGGTTCGACTCCCCCGCCGGGCACGTCGGCAAGGCAGGCACAACGTTAGGGGAACGATCATGCGCACTATGTTCGCGGCGCTAGGCGAGGAACACACCGTGATGGGCGGGGCGTATATGTCCGCCGGGATCATCGGTCACGAATCCGCCATTGTGATGGGATTCGCCTACCTGTTCGTCGCTAGTGGCCACTTCTGGGTGGTCTGGAACAAGCGGAAGTGCCGCAACCACACTGAAACCTGTCCGGCGCGGAGCGCGGGCGGTGCGCGATGAGCTTCGAATACTCGCCCGCGCGCGGAGTGGTGTACCCCATCCCGGAACCGGAATTGCCCCCCTCGCCGGTACGCGTGGCATATGACCACTGCCCGGCGCTTTATGACGCTGGTGTGGCGTCCGGGATGCGGGCAGCTCGCCGGAACCGAAGCGACCGCACCGAGTACGAAGCTCACGCGCGGATGCTGCGCGGTGTCTACGGCACTCCTGCTACGTCCCGCGCGTACTCGCAAGGGTATATAGCCGGTTGGGCCGCAATCGCAAGCGGCGTAATGCAGTAAGGCACAACCGCCCGGATGGTCACTGCGGGGGTTCGACTCCCCCGCCGGGCACGTCGGCAAGGCAGGCACAACGGAAGGGTAAGGCAATGGAAACCACGATCACGCGCGACGAATTGTCTGACATGATCCGCCGGTCGGGAGATACCGCGCGATGGAACGGCAACACGGTGACGTTCTCGCGCTTCCCGATCGACTACCGCGCAACGGTTTGTGACGACGGAAGCGTGGTGCTCAACTGCACCAACCGCATCGCTTAGGCAGTAGCCGCCCGGATGGTCACTGCGGGGGTTCGACTCCCCCGCCGGGCACGTCGGCAAGGCAAGGCACAACGAAAGGGTTACCAATGAACAGATACCGCACACGCGGACGCGACTACACGGATTTTCGGACGTTCGCGAAGTGGCTGGATAACCGGGAACCGTTCGAGGGGAGCAACTTTGAGGGCTTCCCGGTCACGCACCCTCGCGACGCACGCGGAACCGGTCGGCTCTACGTTGATCCGGAGTGGTCGCAAACCTTCAATGCCCGGCTGAACAGCGGCGGGATTGACTACCTGATCTACTCATATGGAACGCCGATCGGTTGGCACGATGAGAAAACAGGATGGGTTATCCCGGACGTGACCTACTCGCAGACCACTACCCGCCAGCAACACGCGGTGCGGGTAGCCGTCTCCGAGCTGGAAAGTTACGTCGGTTGACTCACGGTAGCCCGGATGGTCGCAGCGGGGGTTCGACTCCCCCGCCGGGCACGTCGGCAAGGAAGCACAACGGAAGGGAGCAACTATGGCCAGCGTGTGGGAACTCGAACTGGACATAGTTCGGGTCGAGGTTCCGGCGTATACCGACGCGTGGATACGCGGAGACCGGTTCGGCGAACTAATCGCGTACAACCCGAAGACGCGAATGTATCGGGTGAGACTGGATGTCTCTCAGAGAACCATCAAGGTGCTCGCAGCCGACACCCAGGAGATCTCTCGCGAGCAACGCAAGCACTAATCACGGTAGCCCGGATGGTCGCAGCGGGGGTTCGACTCCCCCGCCGGGCACGTCGGCAAGGAAGCACAACGGAAGGGAGCAACGGTGCGTAGGAGATTCACAGCGGATGAACGGGCCGCGTTCACGGTGGGCGCGCAGGTGGAATGGCGCAACGGTACGCATTGGCACCCCGGGACCGTGACGGCCGAAGTCGCCACGGATGACTTCGGCGGGCAGTACATCACCGTTCGCCATGATGGACCGGCAACGCGAACTCTCTTCCGCCATGACATCGTGGAACCCCGCCCAGGAGGTGTCCGTCTGGCCAAGTGATCGAGTACGCGTGTCGGGCATAAAGATGTGTCCCACATGCGTTACAACGTAACCGCATTACACAACCGGGAGCAGGAATGAAGCAAACCGTTTCGGAGCGGCCTAGCGGCCGGAAGTGTCAATCGCTCAGGGATGGTTCCGTGTGGGTACGGCAGGGAGAGACTGAACGATGGTCTCAGCCGGGCGTGAACACGCATGTCATCCCGACGCCGACCACAGAGCAGTTGACCCCGTGGGGGCCGTTTGAGGTCCTGGAGAAGTAGCTCATCGGGAGGTGCAACCTCCGAGTTAAGATACGCGCGATCGCAACAATAAGTCACCCAGGAAGGGATGCCAGGATGTTGAAAGATCTTCTCGACGCGGCACGTGATCTGGCCAGCGATGGAAGCAACCCGGAGTATGACCGTGCGCTAGTCGAATTGATCACATCCGTGTCGGGCCTCGGCGGCGATTCGGCGAAGGACGCCGTCGCCGAGGCTATCGGAGTAGCCGACTGGGTTTCATCCTAGGAACGCATGCACTAATCACGGTGGCCCGGATGGTCGCAGCGGGGGTCCGACTCCCCCGCCGGGCACGTCGGCAAGGCAGGCACAACGGAAGGGGTACCATGCCCTCATACGAAGAAATTCGCGAGATGCGCGATCTTGCAAACCAAATAAGACATGACGCGTACTACCTTTATATGGACGCACTGGAAGCGAGTAGGCGAACTGGCGTGGACACTAGTCTCGCGTTCGCAAATCTCGTCACGGCAGTTCACGTGTACGAAACGCTCTACTTCGCAACGCTTCGCGCTATCGGTTAAGGCACGGTCGCCTGGATGGTCGTAGCGGGGGTTCGACTCCCCCGCCGGGCACGTCGGCAAGGGCAGGCACAACGAAAGGTATTTCCGATCATGAGATACAACGCAGAAAAATTTGAGGAACTCATCTCGTCCGGACGCGTCAAGACGTGGACGGACGGGTTCGGTCAGTGGCGCGTGTCCGTTCCTAAATCCATGGCGGCCCCGAAACTGGTCGCAAGAGGCGCGATCTGGCACGAATTGCGCAAGCGCGAGACCAAAACAGACGGTACGATACCCCGACGTCCCAGCGTGTATCTCATTCAGGAAAGCGAGAATGATCAAACGTGGGGTGAGCGTTAGGTGTCCGCTACGGAGAAGGTAGCCGCTCGAAATATTGCCGGTGCCTTCGCCCTAGCAGACGGCGCGATCATCGTTCGAGTATTTATCGGACGGGAGCGGGTGCGAGTTACCGCAGTGAAGAACGGTCGTCGAGTAAGACGCTCGTATCGGCTAGATCAGATGATCGAAGTTGAGTGGTAAAGGATGGTTGCCCGGATGGTCGCTGCGGGGGTTCGACTCCCCCGCCGGGCACGTCGTGCCGAGGCATAAGATGCACTCGGCATACCGCTGCAAGATCACGAAGGGAATCGAGAATGGTCACGCGAATCACTCCCATGTCTGAGACGGAACTGACCGGCGAGCAAGGCATGATCGAGTTCGCGCGAGATCTCATGGCCGCGCAAGCGCGGGGGCCGCTTCCGAAGATCCATCTGTCGACAGACGGAAGGATCACCCTCCGGTGGGAAGATGGAACCAAGGTCTCGTACGTCACTGGAGAGAGCACGGATTCCGTGCCAATCGCAGAGAAGTAGAAGGTCGCCCGGATGGTCGCAGCGGGGGTCCGACTCCCCCGCCGGGCACGTCGGCAAGGGAAACGTAACGCGGTAACGCGTAACGCGAGATTAGGAAGGGGTTAGCTATGGCCAAGACTGGCGCAACGGACAAGACGGAAGCGTTGCTGTCCGAAACGCTAGCCGAGTTCACGCGTCACGCGCTGGACGCGGTCGGCGAGCAATTCGACAAGTACATCGTGTTTCCGTCGCCGGAAGCACGTGACGCGGTCGTGCTGTGGACGTTGCACGCGCACGCATTCCGCGCGTTCGACACCACTCCGCGACTGAGCATCCGCAGCAAGGAACCCGGTTCGGGCAAGTCGCGCGTGCTGGACATCCTGGAACGGCTGGTGCCCAACCCGGTCAACGCCGTGGACCTCACGCCGGTGGTGTTGTGGCGGCTGATCGAGAACGGCAATCCGACTATTCTGATCGACGAAGCGGATACGGTTTTCGGCAAGGCTGGTTCCGGCAGCGCTCACCGGCAACTGCGCAGCATTCTCAACGCTGGTCACCGCGTCGGAGCGTCCGTGCCGCGCGCAGTCGGCACCGAGGACGTGAAACAGTTCCACGTATTCGCGCCAGTCGCACTGGCGGGCATCGGACGCTTGCCGGAGACGATCGCTACGCGCAGTGTGGAAGTCGTCATGCGCAAGCGCCGAGAGGGCGATCCGGAGGTTTTGCCGTTCCGCGCGAAGTACGCGGCGGAAGGTCTCGCGTCCGCATGCAAGGCAGCGGAAGCGTGGGCCAGCATCGCCGAGAACGCGTTGTTCACCGCATACCCGGAGCTTCCCGTGTCCGACCGCAACGCGGACGTCTGGGAACCGCTGGTGGCCATTGCCGACCTTGCCGGGCCGGAGTGGTCCGAGCGTGCTCGCCGGGCGGCTGTACGACTCACGACGACCGACGCACCGGTCTCGATCGGCACCCAATTGCTGCGTGACCTGCGCATCGTGTTCACCGAGGATGCTGCCACGCCCGGCGTTCTCGTAGACCGTTTACACGCCCTGTCGGAGTCGGCATGGCAGCAAACATTCAGCTCACGCGATATGGCACGCATCCTCGCCGAGTACGGCATCGCAGCGACTACAGTAAGGATGGCAGGCAAGCCCACCCGGGCATACAAACGTGAGGCGTTCGAGCAAGCATGGAAGGAAGCGAAGTGAGCGACAAGGTGGAAGAGGTGATCGTCCTAACGGACGGATCTTACCGCATCGGCTGGAGCGGAGGACAGACGTTCAGCGTCTACCTCCTGGATTCGGAAGTCAACGCGTTCAACCAAGGCGAGCCGATTCTCACGATCGAAAAAGCCAAAGACGCCGCAGACGAATGGTGGCGCGAATCCGGCAAGGAAGAAACTCAGGACGTCGTCCGCGAAAGCAATTACTGATGGACGGCAACGGCAACTACACGGACCGGCGCGGGCGCAAGCTCGACGTCGGCACCCGTGTCCGCGCGATCCGCGATGAAAGCGGCGTCTTCGGCGACGGGACGATCAAATCGCTTCCTTCGGAAGGGAACGACTGGCACTCGTTTCCTTATGTACAGTTTGACCACGACGGCAAGAGCAGACATGTAGCTGACACCTTGCTCGAACGCATAGACAGTGACAACCCGCAAGTGCAAGCCCTAGAGAATGCGGTCAAGACGGCTAAAGCCTACAACGAATCGCTTCGAAGGATTGCCTCAAGTGAGCAAGAACGAAAGGAAGCGAAGTGACAGAGCGATCGTTCGATGTGGCCAAGTGGCTGGACGCATGCGGATGGACTGGCGAGATGAGAGAGCAAGCCCGCAAGGGATTCAATGCTGGATACCACTGGGCAGAGAACGACTACCTCGGCATCGCCCAGCAGACTGAGGAAGAGGCGTATTCAGCAGGAAAGGGAGCTTTCGCAAATGGATTCGACCAAGGCAAAGATGTCTACCACTCAGAAGAATACCCTGGCGGAATCGAGAACTATTGACCGCGCAAGAGTGACAACCAAAGAACTCGATCGAATTCTTGACACACTGCGGTCACAGGGGAAGCTTGACTCTCGGTGGTTTCTCGCATACTGATCGGTGGCCCGGATGGTCGCAGCAGGGGTTCGACTCCCCTGCCGGGTACGTTGGCAAATTGCGCAGAGAAGGGGAAACGAATGGATCAGAACAAAACCGTGACACTGGACCAGGACACGATCCGCACGCGCGCGCAACAATTTATCAGCAAGGAGAACAGATGAGCGAGCTGTCAGCCCAAGCCGTGGCGGCTATCCCGGAGATGGCGGACTTCTTGAGGAAGAAAGCTGAGGACATCAAAGGTAACACAGTGAAAAACGGGCTGTGCGCCGCAGCGACCATTCTTGAGCAAGAGTTAAACGTTGACCAAGGTGCGAGAGATGAGTGAAGCACAGGAGGTCCGGCACCTCACCGTTGAACTGGCGAATATCCGATGGTCTCTCCAATCGTTGGCGCGCTACCAAAGCCGCCTGCTTCCGCCGACCCCAGACGGCCCGGTGGCAGTCGCAGAACTGTCCAGCCGTCTCAAGGCGGTCATCGAGCAAATCAAGCTGCTGGAAGCTCGATACACGGAACCGATCGACATGGAAGAGGATTGAGAGACGGAACGTTACTACATGAGCAACAAGGAGCCCGGATGGTCGCAGCGGGGGTCCGACTCCCCCGCCGGGCACGTCGGCAAGGACACGAACAGAAAGGCACAAACAATGGGACACATCTTCGCGTTCCTGACCGCGACGGCGGTCAAGCGCACCGGAGACAGGAAAAACGACTACGAAGAGAAGCACGGCTGGATCGACCCGCAATGGTCGCGCACAGAACTTCTGGACTCGCGCAACGACGCCACGCCAGTCATCGACCTCGACGAGAACGACGAAGATCTCGCGGACTACGTGCGGGACGAGATCGCAGTTCCGGGAGTGGAAGACAACGGCAACGGATCGTTCTACTTCTCCGACGAGCGCACCGAAGGAGACTGGTCGTACACGTACGCGCTGCACTTCGTGCGGAAGTTCTGCGGAGACAAGGGTTGGACCGAAGAGCCGTGGAACCCCGCAGAGCACGGCATCGACATCACTCCGGACCTCTACTCAAAAGAAAGCTGAAGCACAGTGGCACGACAGTTCAAATTGAGCAAGAGCACGATGAGCCTCATAGAGCAGACGGTCAGCGCCCTTAACGAAGAAGCGGAAGAGCATCGCGCAACGTGGGACGATCGCTCTGAGAAGTGGCAGGAATCCGCCCGCGCAGATGAGGTCGAGGCGTGGATTGAAACCATTCTGGACGCCGCTCAAGGTTTAGAAGATCTTCAAGAGAAGCCTGAGTAACCGCAAGACGGCTTGTGCGACCGGCGCGAGGGAGCGACCCCTCCGCGCCGGTCGCCACATCTGGAAAGGAGAGCAATCCGATGGTATTCGAGAATGACAGCGTGTTCATGGATATGTCGCAATTCAGAGTGGACGAAGACGGCCAAGACTTTGAGTTTCAGGCACTAGAGGTCTCGGACCGCCGCAGAGTCAGCCGCATCGTGCACATCACCATGAGTCGCGAACAACTCGGAAAAGTCCGCGACCGCATCAGCGAACTATTAGGGCAGCACCCGGCACCGACGGAGGCGAAGAAAGAATGACGGACGACATCAGCCCGGAGGCTGACGCGGCACGGAAGGCGCGTTCGCTTCGCGCGCGGTTTGGCGAGAACGATCTTCCGGACATCGGCGGCGACGCTCCGGAAGAGCAACGGCTTGAGTACCTGCGGATGCTCGCCCGGGTACGCAGCGAGGATGCGCTTCAGCGCGCGCAAGGCAAGCTCGGGTGGAACAAGCTCCTCGAAGAAGAGCTGCTGGAGATCCTGACCGCTGCCAACGATTCACTCCGCTATGCGGAGATTATGGACCTCGCGAGCGCGTTGCTCGAATACGCGAGCGCGCTGAAGCGACGCGACGAGGGTCGGATCTTCTACACCGCCTCTCATCGGCACACCGCCGACGACAATGGGGACCATGTCCTCGTCCGGTTCTGGCTCTCCACTCGGATGGATGAAGTCGAATGCGAGAACGGACCGTCTTTCGTACCAGAGTTTATCGTGGTTGCCTTCGACAGGAACGGCAATGGCCCGTGGTCGATGAACCGCCTGAGTACTCGCATCGAAGGGTCTATTGCGATCGAGCGCCAAGGCACGCGCGGCCCGATGGATATCAAGGCGCGTTGGGCTGACTTTCCGGTGTGGGCTCGCAGGTTCACAGAGGTGGACGCACAGGAGTGGATCGAAGCGCATTACGGAGATGCGAAAACCGCAGGGGATGATATTGATGACTTCGGACTCTGAGGACTAGATAGCCATGCTTTGGTATGTGTGCGACATGGACAAGGGCGTATTGCGTATCGAATCCTCGCGCCGCGCCGCAGTGGAGTGGTGGAAGAGCAACCAGGACGCGGCCCGCGTGATCGAGCGGTTCACATATTGCCCCGGGTACTACAGCTATCTTGTCGGAGACAAGGACGATGCCGCTGAGGCAGCCATCGTGCGGGAGGACAAGCTTCCGAATTACGGCATCACCACACCGCCCTCGTTGATTGAGCCCCTCTACCCCTTCAAGGACCGGCCTCACGAAGAGCGCGAAGTACAGCGTTGTCCGTAGTTAGCTGCGACGCGTGCCATCAACCTCATGGAATGCCACAACTAGATGAGCGATGCGTTCACGCTCACGAACGCATCGCTCAGGCGCGCGCACGGCCGGTTGAGTCGGCAGGCGCATTCCTCGATCGGCACGGCGCGGATGCGATTCCCGCGTGCGGCGTTGCATTTGTTGTGCGCCAAGCGGAGATTCCCGCGTGCCGCCGGTGGGCCTCCGTGCGCCAGTCCGATCAGGTGGTCGGCGGTGCGCGCCAGCGGATGCCCGACCGGCAGCAGTTGGTCGACCGGCTGCCCGCAGATCCAGCACACGCGCTCTTCGGCATAGCAGCGCGCCGCCGCGCGCCGAAAGGGCCTCCCGCTGCGTCCGCGACGGTCCATGTGCGCTCCCCGGACATGCGAGATCCCCCGAGGGGAACCGGGCACGACTCCGGCTCGACCCTCGGGGGCTCTCGTCCCTCCACCCAGCACGGCTTTCGCAGGGGAGCAACCCGGCAGAAGAGACACGTGTGGTTGAACAATGTCGATCATCGACTGCGGGGCCTCAAGCCCGCACATCCATCCATGATCACGGTTCGGTAACGCTAGCCCGCGTCGGACTCCGGGAAATCGGCCCTCAGATCGCCTGAGAGCGGCTGAGAGCCGCCCGCTTGCCCGATGACGCTCGCGAGCCATTCCAGGCGCTCCAGCGGCCAGCGTGCGCCGCAGGCGAGGCATTCCGCTCCGAAGCTCGGATGCACCGCGAGCGTCGGCGTGCGGACCACCTCCCCGGAGCCGTCCGGCCGGGAGGTCATGCGCTTGCCGCACTCCGGGCACGCGGCAGCCTGCCCCTGCCCGTCGCGCAGGTGGAATTTGCGCGGCGGAACGAGCACGTTGCCGATGCTGGCAGACAATCGCTGGACTCCGCGCGCCTGTTCCCGCAACAGTGCTTCGTCGTCCCATGTTTCGCACTCGACGGTCAACCGGTGCAAAGACGACTCCGGGGGATCTCCCCACTCTGCGCGGATCTCCTCGTACAGGTCGAGAGCGTCCACATGGATGGGAAGCTTCCCCTTGAACCCGGAGGCACCTCCGTCGATCTTCGCCAGCTTCGTGCGAATGGCGATGCGCAGCTGCGCGAGTTGAGAGGGAAGCCGAATGAAGCCGCGTTCAATCCCATCCTCGTCGATCTGACGGACAATCGCAGGTTCGATCAGTTCCGCAACGCTCGCATGTATTTGCGCGCGGAGGCTTCGGAGCAGGTTGTCCCGATGCATATTTGTCATACCAAAACCCCTGGCACATTTCGCAGCAGAACTCCAAGGACTGAATGGCGACGCGTTTGCAAGTGAAGGAGTGCTTTGCCTTGTCGCACCACGGGCTCACGCATCGCTGAGCGTTTGCTGACTCTTCCATCGCAGGTATTCCTTCACTTCGCCCCACGTCATGAATGCCACCCATTGGTCAATGCACGCCGGTCCTTGCCCGTTCATCCTGCACACCACGATGGGCGTGTCCCCCGCTCCGGCATTCGCGGTCGCCTGCCGGAGCGCCGCGACTGGCTGGAAATCGGAACGCGCCTTGACTTCGATCGAAGCACCCGGCGTGTTGAGGATGTCCTGTCCTGTTCGACCTGCTCCGACGTCCGTCGCGTACGGGTAGATGCCGGATTGTCTCAGGTCTTCGGCAATGAGGGTCTGCGTGTGTATCCCGCGATGCTTCCTGTGATTGGTCAATGCTTATCCTCAAAACGGCGCGTCGCCGCGATAACGTTCGATGATTCTGCCCTTCAGCAGATCACCGATCAGGTACAAAGCTTGTTCTTCCGTGTCATCCACTTCCTCCGGCGGATGCGTGGATATCAACTCTACGAATGCAGCGACCGCTGCGGCGTGGCCTACATCGATGGCTTCGGCGAGCGAGGCCCCGCACCGATGGTTCGCGAACACGGGCGGGCGGGCGTATTTCTCGTCAAGCGCCATTCTTCCCTTGTCGCGATAGCAGATGTAGTGGCCGTGCTTGGCGTACAGCCTCCTCCCGGTCATCCACGCTGCTATCTCTCCGTTGAGGCTGAGCGGAATGACGTCCACCCTGTACGGCACTCCTTCGTCCACCCCTGTGAACATGAGGCATCCGCATCGGGGACAGGATCGACATGTCGGTCTTCGCGAAATCAAATGCACGGCTCCCATGCGCGCAACCCTCTCGATGAGACCAGGTCCCGTCACTTGGTCAGTTCGGCCGACCAAGCGGCCTTGGTTTCTCTTGGTCAGTGAGCACCCCCTTTAGGGGGCTCTGACTAAGCACTGACCAACCAAGCTCTGACCAAGTGACTAAGCCCATTTGGGTGAATCTTGGTCGAGCCATTGTCGGCCGCCGACCAAGCTAGCGGCTTTTCCGCAGGTCGCTGCTTGGTCAATGCGGCCGACCAAGTTGCCGACCAAGCTGACTAAGAGCCCGGATCGAAGAACCCGCCCGACCGGCGATCCGACAGCGTGATGATCTTGGGCGAGGTGGCCGAATTTCCTTTTCGCTGCTCCTTGAGCCGTCCGCTCGAAACGTATGCCGTGACGGCTTCCTTGATTTTGGCTCTGCCTCCCACGTTCGACCCGTCGTACACCGCAGTGACGAGCGCGTTTTTGGAGACTCCTTCGGGAAATTCGTCCAGCACTTCCTTGATGGCCTTCCACATGTCGTCCTGCTTTTTCGCGGTGCGACTGCCGCCGACCAGGCTCAGATGCCGGTTGGCGGAGTTGTAGAAGACTTCGCTTTCCTCCACATGCACATCCCGGCCGAATGCCGAGAAGAACCGTGTGGAGGACGGGTCGTCGGTTTCGCGGACGAGTTTCCATTCCACGTCCGGCCAATCCCTGATGCGGGAGTCTCCTCGCGACCGCTCTTGCTGATGTCCCATGTGGTGCACGACCATGCCGTTGTCGATTCCCGATTGCTTCAGCAGCTCGTCGAAGTACACGAGAAACTTGCCCGCGTCCTTGTCCTCGGCGAGTCCCAGTGAATCGAGCACCGGTCGCAGGCAATCCAGGATGAGCACGTCAAGGCGAGCCCGCTCCAGCGTCGCCGCCATATCCGTACGCGTCGCATCGTCCAGGATGTCCAGCACGGAGACCTGTCCCCGCATGGCGTACACCTCCACCGAGGCCGCGTTCTCGATGCCCTGTTCGTGAAGCCAGAGCTTGATCATGTCCCGCGTCATCTCGGTGTCAATCAGGCCGACGCGCATCGGCCGGTGCACCTCGAACGACTCCAGGAAGCCGCCCTGGTCCACCAGGCAGCGGATGAGATTCCCGGTGAGCGTGGTCTTCCCGGCCTTGTACTGCGCCGCGAGCAGCACGCGGGAGCCTTCCGGCCACAATCCCTCGATCACGTACTTCTGCGGCTTGTCCGGCTCTTCCATGAGCGTGTCGAGGCGCACGCTGGCGAATCCCGCGCCCGCCGCGAGGCTCTCCGCCTTGTACCTCCGCCGCGCCCGGTCGCGAGCCTTGAGCTTGAGAAGCTCGAAGTCGGCCAAGGCATCGATCCGGCGCTCGACAAGATCATCGGCATTCGGAATGTCCACCCCGGGGGGGTTTTCGGTTCCAGGGGTTTCGTAACGCTGTCCAGAAACGTCCTGGAGCGGCGATCCCGGGGCCGCTGGCGTGGCAGGACCGGACAGCGCGGGCGGAAGCGAGCCCGGTCGGAACAGATCCAGCGCGGGCGTCTCCCAGTCCGGCCGCACCGAGCCGTAGCCCAGCGCGCGCAGCTCCCGCGCTGCCGCGGAATAGTCCTCCGCGTGCCAGAGCTTCGCGTACACCCGCCAGGGGCTCATCGCCGTCTCGGCAGGCAGCTCGGTGCTCGTCGACCAGACGTAGAGGAAGTTCTCCCCTCCCCCGCCGGTGACGGCCGAGATCCCGTGCCGCTTCCCCGGCCGCCGCCAGTACGTGCGCTCCCCGGCCTGCCATACCCGCGTCCATCCGGCGGGCTCCAGGATCGAGGCCCAGTCGGCGCGCGCGTTGTAGTCCTCCCCCGGATGCTGTTCGCCTTCTGGCAGCTGTTCGGAGCGTTTAAACGGGTCCGGGAGATGGCGAACAGGCCGCGCGTCCAGTGAACGGGCCACCGAATGCAGCCGATCGCGCTCGTCCGGCGTGATCGACGCGATGCTGCCCGGCGCTCCGGCCATGACTTTCCACGGCCTGCCGCTCTCGTGCGCCGTGCCCGGCGTCGGCGCGACCACCACCTGACCGTGCTCGCCGCGCGTCTCGATCAACACCCGCAGTGCACGCTTGCCGGTGCGGGTCAGGACGTCCTGCTCGTCCCCGGTCAGCTCCTCGTCGCGGGCCTCTCGCTGCGCGAGCTTCGTGTTGCCGTCCACCTCTCCGTCGACGCGATAGAACAGGTGCAGGCCGCCGGAGGGCGAGAGTTCGCAGTAGCCGCCGATGACGCGTTTAAACGTCTCGCCGATTCCCGCGTCCCGCACCCTCGCGGTGAACTGCTCGAAGATCCCCTCGGCGACTGCGCGCCCTTCGAACTCCAGCATCTCCAGCTGCCCGCTCGCCGAACCGCAGATCACCCCGAGCGCATAGGCATGCTCCGATCCGAACCACTTCTCGATCTGCTCTTCCGTCGCGCGAGTCTCCGGCCAGTCCTTGTGCAGCGGAGCCTTCGACCCGTCCACCCGCACGGGTATCACCGCGCATCCCGCGTCACGCCAACCCATGGCAGCGCTGAATATCTCCGTCAACGCGATGCCTCCCAATGCACAGTTGCATGTGCAAATTCGTTGGGCAAAAAAGAAGGCCCCCGATCAGACAAGCGCGTGAACACTCGCTGATCGGGGGCTCTGTCCCAGTTGGATCGGCTTTACTGCTGCGGTGCGGTGCCCTGCTGGCGACGAATCAGCTCTTGGACCTCCGGCGGAAGGTGGCTGATGTCGAGCTGCTCCGGCGCGGGCGCGGGCGGGGCCTGCTGGAGCGGAACCTGCGGCGACGCGGGAAGCTGCTGCGTCACCACCGGCTGAGTGACCGGCGGAGCGACCGGAACCTGTTGCGCGACAACCGCAGCAGGCTGGACATGGCCTCCCTGCGCGTACTGCTGCGGCTGCTGGTACTGCTGCGCCGGAGGCTGTGCCGACTGGAACTGCCCCGGGTTCTGCTGCCACTGCTGCACCGGAGTCGGCTGAGCCTGCTCCGGTTGCCCCATGATCGCCGACTGGCCCGACGACTGCGGGGGCCGGTAGGACGCGGTGTACATCTTCGGCGCGTTCTTGCCCTTGGTCTTCTTCTCCCCGTCTCCCGTGTAGTGCATCGAGAGCAGGCACCCGACGTCGAACGACTGGCTGCCCGTGGCGCGCACGGCCTGCGCGATCGCACGCTGGCGGTTGCTGCCCGCCTGAACGAAAAGCAACCTCTGGCCGTCGTCGTTCGGATCGCTGCGCTGGTTCTGCGGGAGCACGATCGTCAGTACGGTCTGGAGTACCGGCCGCGTCTTCGCCGGGTCCCAGAAACGGGGCTCCCCGGTGTCGAGGTCAGTGGCCTGCTGCTCGTCGCTGATGTTCGTCACCAGCGCGTCCACGAACCCGTCGCCGATGTTGTCGAAGGCGAACGACTGTCCGCCTCCCATCAAGAGGTCGTTACCCGACATTGAGTTCCTTTCTCACCGCGCGGGATGCGCGGCCTCGTTCTCCGGCATCGGCATGTCATCAGCCTTCTGCCACTGGAGAGCGCTGGATAGGAATTTCCTCGCGTTCACCAGTTCGTCGATGAGCGCTTTGTGATAGTCGATATGAGTGTCGATGGAACGGAGTTCCGATTTCAGCTCCTTCATGAAGCCGTCGGTCTTTCCGTAGACTCGACGCTCAAGCTTGTCGCGCTCCTCGTCGAGCTTCTTGCCTAAAACTTCGGTCTCGTCGGTCTCAACCGTCTTCTCCGCGAAGAGATCGGGCGGATAGACCGGGGAAACTCGATCGTAGTGTGCTGGTGCCATGGTTCCCGTCTTCTTCGATCACTCCGCATAAAATGGTTCAGGTGCCACTCACGACGGACATGCGTTCAACGGCCGCCACCGTGATCTCGGCGGGAGTCTCCACCGGCTGCGTCTCGGCGAGGCGATGCCATTCGGAGATCGCCCAGCGTGCGTGCTCCAACCGGAACGATGAATCGTTCCACGCCGCCGCCTTCACCGCGTTGGCATACGACGCGGCAGCCGCCTGACTGATCGCCGATTCCTTCGCATCTCCGCGTTCGAACTCCCGCATTGCATATGCGGCACGGGCCGCACACGAGAGCGCGTAGGATTCGACAATCGCAGAGCTGTACGGCTGGAAGAGGCTGAGCTTCGAAGCGAGCGAATACGCGTAATCGTACACATTGAGCCATGCCGTATCGTCGGTGCTTTTACTATCCTCCGCCAGCATGTTAGCGATCCGCGAAATAGTCGAAGGAACGACCGACAACGATCCGAAGTAGCTTCCCGAATCAGGTGGCGGAGCCGGAATGTTCGCCAGCAAGCCATGAACCGGAGCAACGAGCAGTTCGCGCATCCATCGCCGAACCATCGCAGGCGAGTAGTCGGACGTGCCCACCGTAGCGTGACCCAGATCGAGGACAGTCATCGAGCACGATGGGCAGAGCAACCTGGCCTTCAACTGGGGCTGCTCTGCCGGATTCGCATGTGTGCAGATTGTGTCGTTGACCGACTGGACCAGGACTGCGAGCGGACGCGCGGAACACGAGGGGTAGTCCGTGATTTCCGTGTCGCCGTTCTCGTAGCTGATAACGTTCATCGCGCAGCCTCGGCCGGAGCCAGCCTGATGGCTCCCGACTGCAAGCCGCAACGGGTGAGGGAATTCAGTCACTTCGATTTTCCTTTCGGGACGATGGGACTACTCATCACCGAGACGAATGCGCCGATGCCGACTAGCGCGAGCAGGCCCGCGAGAATCACCCAGATCACTACAGATGCTCCTCGATCAATTCGGCGATCTCCGGGAACGTCTTGCCCTCGTTGTCGTTCAAGCCGACCAGGGAAACATCCCCATTGATAAGCGGACTCTCCGACCGGAGTCCAGCCCATTCCTGCACCTTCACCGGAACGAATTGAGTGCAATCCGCATAGGACATGATCTGGTGTTCACTTGCCGTATAAGAACTGATCGGTTCGGACTCGATCACTCCGGCCTTGACCGCCAGATCGCACAAGACGCCAAGGCAACAATAGCCAGCCGTGCGCACCGGTGATTCGTCGTCGATGCGATGCAGCACGCCTTTAGTCTGCGGGTATTCGCCGCTGCGGAGGGCCTCCAGCCATTTCGCCTTCACGTCAGGGTTCACAGGTGCTCCTCGATCAGGTCTGCGATCTGGTTGAAGTCCGCTCCTTTGATGTCATTCCAGGAACTCAGATTGTGTCCGTCGACAGCCGGGTCGCTCGATTTCAGCCCCGCCCATTGCACGACCTGCTCAGGAAGAGTCGCCCCGGTATAGGCGTACATGACCAGGCCACAGCATTTGGTGTGGTCGTTTGCAGCTACGTCCACGCCGTTCTTGACCGCCAGATCGCACAGGACGCCGAGGCAGCAGAATCCGACCGGGTAATCACCTCCCTGTGACACCGTTCGATGCAGCGTGCCCCGCGTCTGCTTGTACTCACCGTTGCGAAGCGCGTCCGTCCACAGCTTCTTGACTTCCGTCTTCATAAGGGTTGCTCCCCTGCTATTTTGCGCTCTCGCGCCTTGCGATTTCTCTATCTAGGTAGAAGCGCGCCTTCTTCAGGTCTTCGACCGCGTTGCCCTTCAGGTCGGCACGCCAGATGTACTTGACCGCGTTCCCGGTATTGAAAGCCATATGCTCGGTGATCTGAATGCACTCGACGCCTGAGGGATGGCTGGTGTAGTGCTTCGGATGGTGCACGGGGTCATGCCCCTTGTCGGCAGTGTGGCCGTGCGGCTCACGCACCTCGAAATGCTTGTGCTCGACGTGACTCAGAATCCTGCCGATGCGCGGGTCGTACCGTACAGGATTCTCTACGATGTATTTGAAATCCTTGCCGCACTGAGAGCACCTGAAAGCCAGCGTCTCCCCGTTGACCCACAAGAACCTGATGCCCTTCGGAAGAATGAACCCGAATGCATTGGTGCTGCTGATCAGTGTCGTCATTGCTGCCTCAACTAGGTACCGGGTTGTTATTGTCGAGGGATGTCGCCCAGGCGAGGTATTGCGCCTGCTTCGACGCGCAGGCATCTGCGTTCACGTTGTCCCCCGCTCGATTGAACCCGATAACCAATTCCTCTTGATGTTGCGCGAGCCTCCGAAATACCTCAGCCATGCCCGCCCGAACGAAATAGTCAATGTTGCCTGCGATGCTCACGCTGTCGGCGTACTGACCTGCCGTCTTGGCGTTGATCATTCCTTGTTTTGCCGCATTAGCAAGATCGAGCGGGAAATGCGCAATTGCTGCGGAAGTCACAGACCACCTCTTTCTCCGCGTTCCAGATGGTTACTCGCTAGGGTGGCGTCGCCGCGACCATCACTTATCCAGACTCGTCGTGACGAGAGGAAAGCCGATCGCTCTTGCGATGCCAGGTCCGGCCAGTGCTGCGGTCACGAAAACTGTCACATGTCCGTGCTCGCACACGCTGATCTCAGCCTGCATCAAGAACCGGTATTCACCATGCGCCCGGATGCCCGAAGCAAGAAGTTCCATCGGCTGCGTGGTCATTCTCGTCACTCCTGTTCTATGAAGGTGATTTCTCCTTGAAGAAGCCATTCGACTTCGTCGACTTCTCTGTCGCATCTCATGTGGGACTGCGCGCCCGGCATGAGGTCTTCGATGACTTCGAATATCGGCCCCGCATAGCAGCCGGGAACGTCATCGGAGTCTGGATCTTCGCTGCGCGGACCGACTGAGCGAATGCCGTCCACGGTCATCTCAAACCTCGGCGAATTGGGCCAGGGACCTATCGCCAGCACGTGTTCAAGCCAGGCAGTCAACTCCACGCCCAAGGTTTCTTCCACGAAGGAACGCGGGTCTTCCATGTCACCGCGACACCGTGACGCGCTCGACCCAATACTGCGCACCCGTCAGCTGGAGATAGACTCTCTGGTCCTTCAGCGTCTCGTATCTCCGGCACACGAACACCCCCGGCGAGCCGTTCGGCTCCAACCAGAACAGGGCGTACACTCTGCGCCGTCTCAGGACCCGCTCGAATGCGTTCCGAAGTGACGCCTGGACGATGATGAACAGCCACGCCATGGCGAACATCGCTACCGCCTGACGCCGTCTCTGCTGCCGGAGTTGAGGCGTTCGATGTAGATCAGGCAGTTCTTGTGGACCGTGTAAACGCACTCGCCTTCGGAGTTGATGAACTGGATGAACATGTCCTCGCCGGACACCGCGCTTCCACTTCGGTAACGATTGGCTCGCACGCGCTGCGTGTAATGCTCGCCCAAAAACGTGTACATGACGTCGAAGTCGTACGTACTGGGCTTGTCTTTCGATCCAGCCTCCACGGGGCTGCTCCTTGCATAGTTCCATTAGGAGAGGTAAAGAAGGCGGGGGCCGCATATCCGGCGACCCCCGCCAAAGGGATGTGTAGGTAGCTGGAATCGAACCAGCAACAAACAGTTTTCAAGACTGTCGCTCTGCCAATTGAGCTATACCAGTTCCCGTCACGATTCTCGTGGATGCATCGGCGTTTAAGTCTGCCGGTCAGCGATGACAACTGTACGTGCTTCCATTGCACCACGGTGGCACGAGGTTTCCAAAGTTCACACAAGGGGGGTTTTGGGTTTTTGGAGCCACCGGCCGGACTCGAACCGGCATCTTAACAAGTTTCGCCAGCAGACGATCGATATGCACTCCCGTGACAATACTGAAAATTGGGCAATAACATGAGCGGTCCGGAACGCGTCGCACGCCTCTGCCAATTGGGCTACGGGCTCATGATTGGAGAGCCCGCCAGGATTCGAACCTGGAACTGACTGCGATATTCGTCCGTCCGATAACACTGAACATGACACTGACACTGAGCATGCACCCAACCCTCTTTCGAGGGAGCGCGAATGACGGGACTTGAACCCGCAACCACTGGCTCGACAGGCCAACGCTCTACCGTTGAGCTACATCCGCTTGACTAGAGGCCCCACGTCCTCGACCTCTAGCGTTCACCTGATGACTATGTTTCTCTCTAGCTCGGAACATCATGGAGAGACATTGCATGAGTAAGGCCAACATGCGTTGCTGATGTCAGCAGGCTACTGGTTGCTCGTCGGAACGAGCAGGGAAGCGCACAGGCGGATCGAATGAGCCCTGTGCGCAACCCTGCCTGAGCGGGGAGCAACCCCGTCAATCTCCAGGCCAGTCTCTCACGCGCTCGGTGAAAAGAGATACTCCATTACCGCCCGGCCGACGTGTTTCTGGTCCACGGCAATGCTGTTGGCCTCCTCGCGGGCGAGCTTCACGGCCTTCTGCAATGCCTCCACCCGCTCCAGCATCTCCGCGACCTTGGCCACCGGTAGCGCTCCGGAATACTTGGTCGTGGTCCAGGTGCCCACGGTCACGTCTTCGTGGTACATCTCGACCTGCGCCGGGTGATGCTCGGTCGCCGGTGCGAGCACGTGGTTGCGCCGCACCTTCTTCGTCTTCGACGTTTGAGAAGGATCAGTGGCGTAGCAGCCCTTCTCCATGTCGAAGTGCCACCGCTCGGAGGGGTCGAGAATCGGCAGCTTCCGCACCATGGTGAAGATGTCGTTCAGCTGCTTCTCCAGGAACAGGATCAACTGGATCGGAGCATCTTTTACGATCACCGTGCCGTCCTCCAGCTTGATGTCGGCGTTCGCCTTCAGGTTGCCGTGCTCCTTGGTGGCAACCACGTCGTACATCCTGGCGAGGCGGTCCCCCAGCGCCGCAAGCTCATCCGAGACGCGAATCTGGACCAGCGTGCCTTCCGGCGGCAACTGGTCCCCGTCGTCGTCCTTCGGCGTGTAGGTGCGCGCCACCCCGCTCAGCAGCGGAGTCGTCTGGAACCGCTGGTACGCGTTCGTCAGCGCGCGCTGGCCGTGCGCCTTGGCGTCCTTCTCGACAGCCAAAATTTGGTTGAGCTTGGTCACTTCTATTCCCTTCTGGCCCGCAGGCCGATGTTCAGACTTCCCACGTTCTTGGTTCGTCCTTGTTCTGGACGAATTCGACTATCTCCTTGCTGCGATGAAGTGTCTTCCTGCTCAGGAAGAGCATCGCCCCGTCGATCATCAGCCACGCAGACATGACGATGATTCCGACGACGAGCGTCGGGAAAGCGAACACGCCAGACGGGAAAAGAATGAGCCGCCTCACCACCTGAATCATCCATGCCCATCGCGGCGTTTTTGTCCATCTCTTCCGCGTGCAGAATGCGATATACATCCACAACAGGTTGAGGATGGAACACGTGCCCAGCACGGCGATCGCTGTCCACTTCAAGCTGCCTTCCATGGAGAAGGCACCGATGTAGGCCACTGTCCAAAGGCCGACGATCAGTCCGAGTTGGACGACAATGCTCAGCCAAGTGACCAGCACGTACTTGATGAGGTGGAGAATGAAAGTCTTCTGCACTTCCTCTTCGAGGCCGCTCAGACTGTCCTCATCCATGAGTCTCCTCTTTGGAGTGCTTGCCTCCAGGATCGCCCTTGACTTCCGTGCGCCCTGCCCGATGAATCACTTTGACCGGTCCGCGACTGGCCAGCAGCATCGGGAACGGGAGCGTGTGACCGTTGTCCTGCAATCGAAAGAAGCCCGGATGTTCGACGCGTTTCCACAGGCCGCCACCCACCGAAGCGAACGGTGTGGTGGCGGGGACGCGCTGCCATGCCACCTCATGCCGGTCGAGCACAACCGAGTTCACCGGAGGCTCCTCGGGGATCAGCGCTACCAGCGATTCCACCTCTGACATAAGGGTTGCTCCCCTGCTTTCTATCCGTCGATTCTTTTGCCGTCGCTGAAGACTGCGATCTCCGCATTCGGAAACGTGGATCTCGCTTCGGACAAAATCCGGAGAGCCGAAGCCTCCGGGCGATCAGTCACCGCTTGAATTTTCGTCAGCGTGTCGAATGCGACAGCGACGTCGTAGCCGTCCCACTCGGACAGCACGTTCCTGATCTCGTCCAGCCGATCCTGCACGGGACGCCATCCTGCGGCGACGACCGAATCGGCTGCCAGTCGTGCATCGCGGTCGCGGATGGTCAGGCCCGTGGGAGCGTCCCTGCACAGGCAGAGCGCATCGTGAATGGCCTCGGCGAGGCTGTCGAGTTCGCTCATTGCTCCGTCCATCCCGGACACGTCTTTCCGGTGTCCTCGCCGGGCTTCCACCAATCGCAGTAGCGGCAGTGCTCGCCACGGTCCATGTGAAAGGCCGCGTATCTCTCCGGGTGGTTCTCGACGTCGAGCACCATGCACTGCTCGGTCACCCAGTACCGTCGCTCAATCGCACGGTCCGCGATGGACTCGTCATAGGGTTCGCTCCAGATGAGGCGGCCGTATTTGCCGTACAGGCGACCACCGCGAGGGAAGAACACGATCGCCACTTCGCGCACCGGCAAACCGAGCTTCCGCCAGCCCTTGCCGTACGTGTGGGCCTGGACGCGGTACAGCTCGCTCGGTCCGTTGGCGCGGTACTCCCGCATCGGCTCGGCACCGGGGAACTTCCAGTCCACCACGGTCTGCGTAGGCACGTGGTACACATCAGAGTGCCCGATGAGGCCCGGTTCGATCTCGATGGCCAGCTCGGCTATCCAGTCGATGCGCCCGATGTGGTCGTTCCAGCGTCTACAAGCTGCTTCCATCCAACTGTGCGCGGCCGTGCCCACGATGGACGGCAGTGGATCTCCTTCGTTGATCTCCGGCTCGCCCATGATCTTCATGGCCAGCTTGCGCGTGCACGGCTCGCCGATCTCGGAGGGGCCTAGCTCGACCTGGAGATTGCGCGGCGTGCGCCGGTACTGGAGCAGCATCATGTCCTCGACCGGCTTGGCTAGCGGGTGTTCCGGCGGCTTGCCCATCGCCATCAGGTTCGCGGGCATCAGGACATCACATCCTCAGTCCACCGCGCCCCGTTGGTCGGCCATTTCCAGTTCGGCAGTCCCGCGCACTGGTCGATCGCGTCGTAGCAATTGCATTCCCAGTAATCGCCGACTTTAGTGCCGTGCATTTGCTGCTCTTCGTCTTTCAGCCTGACAATTTCCTGGACGTAGACGTCGCCACCCTCGTCAGCTTGCGCCAGCTGGGAAACTATGCCGTCCACGACCATTCTTCTTCTCGCCAACGGAAGCGGCCCCTTCAAAAATCATGGGTGCAATGCGGGCAGAAGGGTAGATGCCGGTGATTCGTGCGAACCCACTGAGGACCGAGCGCGCGCCGCATCTCTTCGTCCATCTGCTGGACGTCCCAGCGAAACGCTGACCTGGTCTGCCAGACGTGGCCGCACTCGCCACAGACGCGAAAACTCCAGCGGAACCACCATTCCCAGCGGTCATGAATCTCGCAGCGCCCCCGGCTCGCGAGCCGTCTCAGTCGGTATCTTCGCGTTCGTCTCGGAGTTCCTCGTAATACTCGTCCGATCCGGACTGCCATTGCGCTACCCTCTGCTCGAACTTTCGCCACTCTTCCGCCCGCAACCGCTGCCTGTGCCGGTGTTCAAGAACGACAATTGAAACCAGAATTCCCGCCGCCAGCACATTGCAGACAGTCCACAGCCAGGCCAGTCGCTGAGGAACGAAAAGACCGACGACGAGCAACCCCAGCGAAACAGAATCGAGAAGCAGGAACCTACCGTTGCGCGTCATTGCCTTCACCGCTTCCCGCTCCTTGCCCCGAATCCCTTCTTGCGGTTCTGCGAACCTGGCTTATGGAACCGCATGCCGTTAGCGCCCACCGGCTGCCAGGCATCAATCCGTGCCCTCAACGCCTGCGCCGACTTCCTCTGCCTCTTCGCCATCTTCGGCCTCCTCAAAAATCTTGTCCCAGCACTCCTCGTGGGTTCCCGTCAGCAGCAGCTCGCGCTGACTTGCATTCAGCTCCGGAAACGCAGACTGCGCGTGTGTGTCGCGCTGCCATGCTTCGACGCCTTTGCGCGGCAGCGCCATCACTGATGTTTTTCCGCAGTAGATGCAAGGTGGCGTCGTCACCTCGACTTTGTCGCTCAGCCTTGGATCTTCATCGGCCATAACTCACCCCAGTTGTATGCCGCGCGCGCGGTCACGTCGTAGCCGGAAGACTGGATCGCCGACGAACCCGGCTCCTTCGACGCGAGGAACGCGGCGAACTTCATGGCTGCTCGCCAGTTGTTGAAACCGCCGAACACCTTCTCTTGCAGGACGAAGCCGTAGCTAGGCAAACGGATCTGCCACGATCCGTTCCGTTTCTCGATCTTCGGCTTTGGCTTCACTCGGCTTCTTCTCCTTCCTGATCCAGGGAAGGCGCACAGCCGTATAGCCACGGTCCAGTGACGCGTTGGCATAACCGGGCTCGATGACCCCGCAGAGGCTCAGCGCGCGAAGGAGAACCGCATAGTCGTCCCAAGGAATTTCTTTGTCTATAAAGAGATGGAAGTGCCCCTCGGTGCTCGACGGGATGAGCTTCGCGGGCATGTCGAGGTCAAGCACCGGCTTGTGGAGGAACAGTGATCCGGCAACCTCGGAGGTGACCAGGTTCGCGCTGTCCACATCGGACGTTCGCGCGGGTTGGTCGTCGTAACCGCTGGATGCGAAGTCAACCTTCCGCATCTGCTGCGTCGGCAACGGATTTTCCTTCACTCGCTTCCAATCCCAGTACGTCCAGGAGGAGTGCGCAGTCTGCCGCGTCGCGGGCCATCGATGCCACTGTGCGCGCTGCCTTGTGCCGCTCCTCGGGTGTGCTCTTGGTGCTTTCTTTCGGAGGCATGAAAACGTCGTCGTACGTGAGCTTCCCGCATGCGCCAGGCTTCTTCCGCTCGAAGTACGGCCTCCAGGCGTCTTCGCTCATCAGGATTTCACCTTGCGTGCTAGGGCTTTCTCAACTTTTGACTGCCAATCATCGCCGAATGCTTGGCACAAGCGAAGGGTCAAAGTGTCGTAGTCGCGCAACAGATCATGGTGCGCCTGTGCCCAATTGGCCGCCTGCGCGCGCCAGTATCCGAGCACGATTCGGGCGTCGGACGGCATCTCCTGACCGGGAACCCAGCCGGGCATGATCAGCTGGTCGAACGTCTGAATATCGGTTTCGCTCACGCGATCTTCCCCGCTCGCCGTTTACGGCCGACACAGGCCGAACTCACGCCACGCGAGTTGTTCCAGGCATACTCATGCCGCCAGCGCAGATGCTCCGCCAGCGCGTCTACCGCGTTCTCCCGCAGGTAGTACGGACCAACCTTGCGGCTGCACTCGGGACACTTTCCTTCGTACGGCGGGGTCCCGCCGCACAGCTTGTCCAGCTGGCCGGGCGTGAGCCTCATGCGTGCATCAACCTCCGTCGTTCGCGCCGGTTGAGTCGAATCCACATGGCAGGCAGGGCCTTGTCGTTGTCAGCGATTTCTTTCCTCACGACAGCTTTCGTACGCTGCCACCAGAAGCCACAGACTGAACAACGAAACAGGCGTCCTTTGCTCTCGATATCGCACTCGTGCGCGACCTGGATCTCCCTCTTTCGCTTGACGGCCTGTGCCCGCATGACGCGGTATCGCTGCCCCTTGCTCATACGGCAAACCTGCTCTGCGGTCGTAAGAACGTGTATTGCTCAACGAGGTCGGCATGGTTTTCGCCGAACTTTGTCTTGTCGAAATAGCGCTGTTCGTACTCGGTATAAGTCGCGACGCGTTTGCCGTTGACCGTGGCGTGCAGGGTTCTGCTTTCGCCAGGAAGTGGAACCTCCGTGGTCGCGCGCTCGATCAGCGCCTCCCGCAATTGCTCCTTGAGCTGGTCGGCATTTGCCTTCCACTTCGCCTCAAGCGCCTTGGCCTGCTTGTATGCCGTGAAATAGGCTTCGAGGTCGTTACACTCGACTTCCTCGGTGATCTCTTTTTTGCTCATGCCGCCCTAACGTTATCCAAGCTTCCGAGAAGGTCCCACGGGATCTCGTTCAAGTGGTTGCGCATGCGCCTGCGTTCCTTGGTGCTGTATCCGCCCCAGATGCCGTACTCTTCGAACATTCCAGCGAGCAGGCATTCGGCTCGCACCGGGCACTGTTCGCACAATTTTCGCTGTTGCATCACAGGCTGCCCGCGTTCTACGAACATAAAGTCCGGATCGGGATTCTCTGCCGGATAGTTGATGCACAGCCCGTGGCGCTTCCATTCGACGTCATGCTGAATGGACTCGTTCACGACGTTCTGAAGAAGGGATCGGTTGTGTGCAGCGTCCTCCCGGCAGCGACGGCAGTTGTTTTCATATAAGCCGGTTGAGTACGTGTTCGCTGGGGTCAGATCGTGGCCGTTCTTGCAGCGATCGTAAGTCTTGCTAACTGCTGGACCGCACATCATCGATATCACGCTCCCGCCACAGCTGTGCATGCTCGTGGCAAAGATCTATATGCACCGGATGCTCTTTCTTGTCTGGGCATCGCTCGCAGACTCCGGGACCTAGCCGCTGGACGCGCACAGCCCGCTTCGGGCCAAATTTTCCTCGGCTTTCATGCTGAAGATAGGCGCACTCTTCGCAAGCGTGGAATTTCGTCAGGGCCTTCTTGCGATAGCTGACCTTGGAGCCCTTCACCATGCGGTATTCGTAGGTGCCGAAGTGAACCGAGAGTGAGACCTTCTGCGGCTCCGGCTCCGTGAACAGCGCACCATCTGAAGTCATTCTTCTTGCTCCCGGAGCACATAAGCGAAGTGCTCGTTTCGATGCCGTTCGCGCAGGTGCTTGTCGACGTTTGTTATTACTCGGTCGAACGCTGGTGCTCGCTGCGGATAACTTGACCAGGTCGAGACCCGGCCTCCCGTATTGCAGCACGGACAACGCCATTTCCAACCGGGGTATCTATTCCAGCGCAGGCCGTCCGGATTGCCTGCACATCTCCGAATGGAGATCTTCATGTCGTCCCCTTTGGTGGAGCAGGGACGGGAAAGCGGAGAGCCTGCATGAGCCGTCCCTCACGCCGCTCGGCCGCCAAGACGAGCGACACGCATGCGTCTACGATCCGCTTTCCCGTCCCCCGTGGAAGCCAGAGGAATCGCACCTCGACTGATATGTTCCGAGCCCGCCGCGACGCATTATCGGAACCTTCAGCCTCCGCCTGATAGATAACGGTTGACTTCCGAGCCTTACTAAATTCCTTCCGGAATCTCAATCTCGCCATTGGTCAGCTCGTTGGCCATGCACCACAGGTGAGACAAGGTATTCCCGCTGTAGAACAACATCAGGGCATCCGCGAACCTAATTCCGAGTTCCCGTTCCGCCACCGCCGCAACGGGCTCTCCCTCAGCGGTCAATGCAGCCTCGCCGTCATGACCGTACAGCAGCGCATGTCCGGTCATGAGCACTGTGTGCCCGGCAAGGCATGCCGTCGTCCCGCAAGGCGTGCGCTTCCCCCAGACTCCCTGATCCCACACTTCTCGATGCTCGGTGATGTGTTCCAGCACCTTACGGAGCAACGGAACGTTGACCATCGGCTAACTCGCTTTCTGCATGTAATTCCGGACGAGATCGACAACCGCCTTGCCGTCGCCACCGCGCAGGCGCGTGGCCAACACCGGGCAGATCTTTGCCGACGTGTCCCGCCCGCTGAGCAACATCGTCGTCATCAACGACGTCACCGGAAACGATCCTCCGGCGGCTCCCGTCAGCTCGGCCTCGCGCGCGTCCTTCTCGTCGACTGCCCGCGCCTCTTCGATCTGCTTCTGAACGTCCTCCTGCGTCATCTCCGGCGGCTGGATGCAGAATCGATCCCACGGGCAGGTCATGCAGATCATCGCGGGGTCGGCCCCTCGCGCTAACGCGTCTTGAACTTGCCGATAATTCGTCACGTGGCGGCTCCCGTGTAAGTTTTGACCTTCTTGTGGTTTCTCTTACGAGCGCTACGAGGGACAGCGAAAACGGTCAAGCGGCCGGGAATCAGCTGCGTGTCGTGTCCGCAGTAGTCCCGGTAATCTTCGCGAAGCCTGACCAGCTCAGCCTGATCATCGCTGCGGATGATGAGATTCTTGATGCGCAATGATGGTTCCCTCGTGTCGAATAATGAATGTGGCCCCGAGCCCGTCCAGTCGCTCTCTGCTTTCCGCTTACGGAGTTGTGCGCTGCCCCCGCCGGATGAAACGGTGTCCTGCTCGGTGTTACCTGCGACTTGGCCACGAAGATGGATTCAGGCGGAGACGGCTACCCGTTCGGACTCAGCTCGCGGCACGGTGATCATTCCTTCGGTCACACGCGTGCCGTCCACGACACCGAACGCCGAAAGCGGATTCAGCACGGCAGCGGCCAGCTGATCCTGAATCGCCTGTTCGATCTCCTTCACGCGCTGGTAGCACGCATCCAGCTCGGCCGCGTTGGTTGACTTCGGTTCTGCGAACCGTTCCGGAACCTCGATCTCCCCGTTCGTGATGACGTTCGCGATCTGCCAAATGTCGTGCATTTTGTTGTCAGCATCGAACAGCACCACTGCGGAGTGTTGGTCGAGACCCAGGGCTTCCCGAGCAACCTCTTCGATTTCCCGGTTATCGGTCGTGACTTTCGCCCATTTGTAAACCGGTCCGCCTGCTTCCCCTCCGCCCTCGAAGTGGAATTCATGCCCGGTCATCGCAGCGGCGTGCCCGGCAACGCAGTATGCGGTGCCACACGCGAATTTCATGGCCCACTGATCCTGCTGCCACGTCTCGGGGTGGTTGGTGATCTGATCGAGTACGGTTCTGAGCAGAGGGACGTTTATGCTCATAGTCGTGCTTTCCTTTCTTGGGTATGAAAAAATGGCAGCGACCGTTTGTTTCACAAGGGCCGGAGTTAAGCCCGTTCCGGGATCTCCCCGGACACCATTCCGGTCGCTGCCATTGATCCAATCGGATTCCTGGCTGGAATCCCTAGCGGCGGATCACTCCGCTAAGTTCTCTCCGGCCAATGCCATGTGCCGCCCTGCATCGGTTCGCCCGCGTGGTTGCCGTAGAGGCATTGCTCGTCGAAGAACAAGCCTGTGGGGTTCAGGACGCACAGGGACACGGCTACATCCGTGTGTACAGCCGTGACCACGGCGGCCCGGCATTCAGGCTTGTAGGCCCCGTCGGCCGATCCGCGCGAGACGTAGTGGACCATCCGGCCCACGGTGGGACGGTCGGACATCAGGCTTCGCGGTCGCCGGGCAGGTCGCCGCGCGCCTCCAGAATGCGGGTCGCCACCTGGAGACGGGTGCCGGACACGGGCAGGCCCAGCTCGCGCGCCTCGTCCTTCAGCTGGGCCACGGTGTGCTCCTTGGCGTACAGCTCGGCCGGGTCGAAGTTCTCCCCCACGTAGCGAACCCACACGCCGAACCCTTCGCCGTCGGGCATCGGCCGACCGGCCGCTTCGAAGTGGCCAGCGGGCTCGAAGGCGCGACTCTGGCCGGAGCGAATGCGAGCCGCCAGGCTGTTCGCCTTAGACGCGGTGTCGAACGGCTCCTCGTCTTCCAGCGGCGCGACGCGGGCGAACTTGCCTTCCGCGTTCCGCAGTGCCTCCGCGATGCTGACCCACTTCTCTGAGGGCGCGCGACCGCCAGTCGCCGGAGCAGCGGGAGGCTCTTCGAAAATCAAGCTCACGTTGGACTCTCTTTCTTTCTTCCGGATTTCGGAAGCGTTTAAACGGTTCATGCGGCCAGCATTCGCCGACGGCACAACAGTGTTAGAGCACTCAGGATGAACCAGTGCCGCGAATCGTTGGCGCTGAGCAGAAGCCGCACAGTCTGGCCGTCTGGACTGATCTGCACGACCCGGCCGATCATCCCTGCATGGAACCCGTGATCAATTCTGACTAGATCGTCAAGCTGCGCCGATGACATCAAGGCGCGTCATCTCGCTTTCGGGCTGCGTGATGTGGAACCTACGCGCCCAGCTCCAGCGGCGGGGCTGACTGGTGGTTCCTCATGAGCAGGTCGCACAGGTCCCGCCTGCGCCGCACCAGTTTCTCCGCTCGGAGCATGTTCCCGATCGGGTGCGCCTTGATCCAGGCAAGCTGTTCGTCGATGTCCGCGATCTGTACTCGCCACGAGTCAGTCATCTGACTCGCGGCCATCTCCATCTTGGACTGGATCGGGGTGTAGCCGCTGCCCTTCTTGACCTGATAGTGCCCCGCCCGTCCGGTGGTGTTCCGAACCCCGGTTGCCCGCCTGATGTCAGCCATTGTGTTCTGAAGGGACCGAGCATCTGATGGAGTCTTCGGGATGGTGATCTTTCCGGCAGTCGGGTGCTCCATGAGGTAGTGGTTGGTTTCGCGGATGCACTTGAAACCAAGGCTCACGGCAAAGTCGAAGACCCGTCGTACGTCTGATCGCATCCGCATGATCCCTTCTTGCCCATGAAACCTGCGTGCGTTCGCCCGACTCGAACGGGCTGGTGGCAACACGTCAATAGTCGGGTCGTTCGACCTGGTTCTGACGTTACACGGAACGCTCCGATCTCGATGTCCTTGGCGCGGATAGAGATCAACTCCGCGATGCCGCAGGGAGCGTTTAAACGCTCTCTAACCTCGACCTGCGGCAGCCTGATTGTTTTTCGGAGGGACTGCGTCTACCTCCGGTCGGTGCGCTTGGATCGTTCAACCTTAGCTTCGCGCACGGACCCCGACGTTTCTAGACGCCGGACCTTTATTCGTTAGGTCTCTCAGCTGCCCTTCGGCCCAATTAAGCGAGATTCCCTTTGATCAGCACGTCGATCAGCGCTCAGGACTTGAGGGAACTGATGCGCACTTCGAGTTCTGCGAGGCTGGGGCCGTACCCCGGGTCATAGGCCCGGAGCGCGGCCTCGTGAGGGTCGGCTTCCGACAAGTACTGCCGTGCCAGTGCGAGCTTGTAGGCCGCTCGCCCGATCGCCTCCCCACGGGAGATAAGCCGATCTGGTTCAACCTGGCTTCCGAGTTCCTGGTCGATCCTAGGTGAGTCTTGGTGTAACTGGTCGCTTCTAGGTGAAGCTGTTCTCACCTGTCCGAACGTACGTGCGGCTCCTCACAGAAGCAAGTCACGAACCGGTAACAAACTGGCTGTTCCCAGTTTGATATGCGCAGCTCTGGGCATTCCTGGTCGTTCCATATGCGTGGAACTAGCCGTTGATCATGGCTTCTGCGTAGACGTGGCGGAACATGGGGACTACAGTCAGTGCCGCCCTCGCTACTACTGACCCGATGCCCGTCAAACGAACGGACTAGAAGGAAATGCGCAAAACGGTCGAGGACTGGATGAACGAGTACCGCGCCCCCCTAGGTTTGACCTGGGAGGCCGTTGCGGAGCTGGCAGGAACGACGACGACGACGCTGTTGCGCGCGCGCAGAGGTGAAGCCGTCCGGGCCAAGCAGGAAGGGCAGATCGAAGCAGCCTTGAAGATGCCATACGGCTCTCTTGCGGCTCTCCGCAGAGGGGAAGTCCCCGATGCTCTCCAATCCACGCCGACTGATCAACCACCGCAGCCATCAGAGCCGAGCGACTTTGAACTTCTCGATGACACGGAGCGTGAACTTTGGGCTGCACTTGTAAGAGTCAAACGAATGACACATGCCGAACGCGTCATGATGGTCCGCATCCGACGCGCAACGATCGGACATTCGGGTGATGGTTCGGAGTCCTCCGCAATGTAGCTTTGAATTCGTTACCCGACTGCCGAACACACGTGCTACACCGGTTGAATGCGCGATGTACTACTCACTGTCTGCCTGTTTGCGCTGACTGGAAGCCTGATGGCACTTGCTCTGGTCGCCTCGAACAACCGACGCACCATCAGGCATCAGCGCGCGCAGATAGAGCGTTTAAACGCGCAGCACGAGCGGCTTGAGTCCAAGCTGGACGACTACATGACCGGAATGGACGCACTGACAAGATCCATTCCCCGCCCTGCCGGGAAGGAGACGCCAGGAGACCGCAAGCGTTGGCTGCGTGCGGTCCCTCCGCTGAGCTTGCTGGGCGCGCTCTTGCTTTCGGTTCAGCGTCACACCGGAACCATCGTGGCGGCTGCCAGCGTGACGGCAGCCGCCTCGACAGTCGGTCTGATTACGGTGATCGACATTCCGACCCAGCACATGCCCTACATCAGCGCTCCGGGCCGGACTCACTCTCCGCATCAGCCTGCGGGACCTGGTCCTCACTCGTCCCCTTCGTCGCCGAGTACCCCGCCGACGGTTTCCAGTTCCCCGTCCTCGCCTCAGTCTTCTCTGCTCCAGCTGACGACGGCGCTGACCGCAACGGAGCAGAACACCTCCGCTGCAACGTTCTCTCTGCCTACAACGACAGGGAAGTCAGAGACCACTGGACCGAACGGCGGAGATGGTGATGGTGGCGGGGATGTCACTCAGAATCCTCCCTCAACGTCAAGCGACCTTCCCTCGCCTCCGCCGACGCACCCGACACATCCGCCACACCCCGGTCCGCCGACTCCGCACCCGGCCCCGCCGACCTGCTTGGTCCGCTTGCACGTTCCCCCGCTCGTGAGACTCGATATCTGTTGAGAAAGGACACCGGATGGCGCACACCGTTTCGCGGAGGATGCTGCTGACCGCAGTGGGCTTGCTTGTCCTCGCCTGCGTGGCACTGGTGCTGTTTCTCGTCGTGGACAGCGATTCCCCCGCACAGCCGAACTCAGCCACCGCCTCAACGACCCCCGCGACGTTCACGGCGAGCGGAGAACTGGACTGGATCGGCAGTCTGGACGAGCTGCACAACACGGGCTCCGCATTGCAAGTGACCGTGCTAGGCAAGAACCGCCAGGTGATCAGTGCAGTAACCCCCACCTGTCCGGAATCGCTCATCAAGCGATGCACCTTCACTACGAAAGCCATCCCCGCAGGAGAGGGCATGTACGGGCTCTCTGTCACCCACAACGGAAGGAACGAGAAGACGACCTGGATTAGCGAAGCAGATCTCACTGCACAGAAGCCGATCACGATCAACTACACGGAATAGGATCAATGAAGGTTCTATACGCACGCGACGAAGCGACCCGTTGCACTGTCGCGTACCTCGTCCTTACGGACTATCAAGATGCCCAGTACTAGACGCTTGAAGGCAACTGCCCCCCGTCGCGCGATCTTCTACCTCCGCCAGTCGGACGAGTCGAAGGGCGAGGAGACGATCTCCGACGAGATCCAGAGACGCGCCTGCCAGAAGTGGTGCGACGAACATGGAGTGGAACTCGCCACGGATGTCAACCACGGCAAGTGCAAGAACGGCATCATCTGGGAGCAGAAGAGCGGGCGAGTCTGGTTCAAACGCAAAGGCGTGCACGACGCCATGCACGTGATCAAGGAGAAGCAGGCTGACGTCGTCGTCCTGTGGAGATGGAACCGGCTGAGCCGTAGGCAGAAGCATTGGGGAATCGCTGAGCAGTTGTTCGAGGAGATCGGCGGCCAGGCAGTGTCGGCCACCGAGCCAGCCGACCTGAACACCAAAGAGGGCCGCTTCATGAAGGGGATGGCCATCCTCCTCGGCGAACTGGAATCGGACGGCATCGGAGACAACTGGAAAGCCACCCACGATGTTCGCCGGTCGAAGGGTCTTCCCGCGAGTGGCGGCAAGAGGTTTGGATACATCCGAATCACCACCAAAGGAGAGCTGGAGCGATACGAAATAGACGAAGACGTGAGGGACAATGTTGATTGGATGTACGACAGTTACATTGAGGGAAGTTCGATCGCTGACATCTACGGGCACCTCAACGAGTTGGATATCAAGAACACGCGCGGAGACACCTGGAAGGAGAGCGGAACCCAGTACTACCTTGACAGCGGATTCTCCGCAGGTCTTCTAGTTCGCACTTACTGGGAGAACGATAAGGTCATCGTCCCCAAATTCGCCGATATGGAATGGATTAAGGGAGCGCATAAAGCAATAATTACGCCCAAAAAGTGGGAAGCCTACAAAAAGGCGCGCATTGCGCGCTCGTTCGTTAGAACTCCTCCGCGCGTCTCCAACCCGGTGCATCCGCTGTCTGGACTGATTCGGTGCGGCGACTGCACGGGACCCATGCACCGGCATATTGCAAACGGAGATGGATACATGACGTTCCTGTGCAACGTGTGGAGGGAGCAGCGTAGCGTACGATGCGTATCGTGCTCCTACAAGCGGGCGATGGACTATCTGCTCAACTGGCTCAGGATGGAGGTCGCCTCGGATATCGACACCGAGGCCGACAAGGTCCGGCTGATCGAGCAGAAGCGTTTGCGTGCCCGCACTTCCGTCGAAGAGATCGAAGACCGCATCATCGACCTCGACCGCCAGTTGGCCGATCTCACGACGCAGAAGTTGTCCGGCGAGATCCCGGTAGCGGCGTACAACGCCACCATTGGGCCGCTGACGGCCGCACGGGAGGCCGAAGAGCAGAAGCGTCGCGCCATCCTTGCCGCGCGTGTCACGCCCATTGTGCCGCCCCGCAAGCTTGCACTGGAGCTTGTCCGCGACTGGTCGGTATTGCCGATCAAGCAGCGACGAGACATGGTGGCGTCGATCGTCGCCAAGTTCGAGGTGTTTCCGCCGATCACCCGAGGTCAGAGGGCTACTTTCAAGATCACCCCTACTTGGGTTGCTTAACCCGGATGCTGCACAACATCCCGTCTTACGCTCTGGCCGCGTCGCTCATCGCGCTCGGCATGAACTGGCTGCAAGCGCTGATCACGATCACCGTCGGCAACCTGATCGTGCTCGCGCCGATGCTGCTCAACAGCCACGCTGGCACCAAATACGGGATCCCGTTCCCAGTATTCGCTCGCGCTTTCTACGGCCTGCGCGGCGCGAACCTCGCCGCGCTGCTGCGCGCGTTCATCGCGTGCGGCTGGTTCGGCATCCAGACCTGGGTGGGCGGTGAGGCGATCTACGTGATCGTCGGGCGGCTGGCCGGGTCCGGCTGGCGCGATTCGGCGGTGATCGCCGGGCAGCACTGGACGCTGTGGCTGTCGTTCGCGGTGTTCTGGCTGCTGCAGATGCTGATCATCTGGCGCGGCATGGAAGCGGTCCGCAAGTTCGAGAACTGGACCGCGCCGCTGGTGTCGGTCGGGTTCCTGATCATGCTCGGCTACGTGCTGGTGAAGGCGGGCGGGCTCGGCCCGATCCTGCACGACGCCGGGAAACTCGGCTGGGGGCCGGGGTTCTGGAAGGTGTTCGCGCCGTCGCTGATGGCGATGATCGCGTTCTGGTCGACGCTGTCGCTGAACATGCCGGACTTCACCCGGTTCGGCGGCAGCCAGCGCAAGCAGATGCGCGGGCAGATCCTCGGGCTGCCGACGACGATGACGTTCATCGCGATCGTCGCCATCCTCACCACGTCCGGCGGGCACGTGCTCTACGGGCAGGACATCTGGGACCCGGCGCAGCTGGCGGACAAGTTCTCCAGCCCGGTCGTGGTGGTCGTCGCGCTGGTCGCGCTGGTGCTGGCGACGATCTCGGCCAACCTGGCGGCGAACGTCGTCAGCCCGTCCTACGATTTCTCCAACGCCTTCCCGAAGCGGATCACCTTCGCGCTCGGCGGGCTGATCACCGGCGTGATCGGCGTCCTGATCCAGCCGTGGCGGCTCTACTCCGACCCGGACATCTACATTTTCGCCTGGCTCGGCTTCTACGGCGGCCTGCTCGGCGCCGTCGCCGGGGTGCTCGTCGCCGGGTACTGGGTCGTCAAGCGGACGCGGCTGAAACTGGCCGACCTGTACCTGCCGAGCGGGCAGTACTGGTTCACCGCGGGCTGGCACTGGCGGGCGCTCGTCGCGACCCTGGTCGGCGCGGTGCTCGCGGTCGGCGGCGCCTACGGCGGGCCGTTCCCGGCCGACGGGCTGATCCCTTTCCTGAAACCTTTGTACGACTACAACTGGGCAGTCGGTTTCGTCGGCGCTTTCGCCGGCTACGTCCTGCTCAGCCTTCCTGTGAACGCGCACCGGAACGAGGAGGAAACCAGTGTCTGACACGGTCCGAGCGGCCTTGATCCAGCAGCGGTGGACGGGCGACAAGGAGTCGATGATCGCGAACGCGGTCGACGCCGTCGGCAAGGCGGCTTCGCAAGGCGCGCAGGTGGTGTGCCTGCAAGAACTGTTCTACGGCCCGTATTTCTGCCAGGTGCAGGACGCGGATTTCTATTCCTACACCGAGGCGATCCCGGACGGCCCGACCACGAAGCTCATGCAGGAGGTCGCCGAGCGGCACGGCGTGGTCCTCGTGGTGCCGATGTACGAACAGGAACAGCCGGGCGTCTACTACAACACCGCGGCGGTGATCGACGCCGACGGGAAATACCTCGGAATGCACCGCAAGAACCACATTCCGCAGGTGAAGGGATTCTGGGAGAAGTTCTACTTCAAGCCGGGCAACCTCGGCTATCCGGTCTTCGACACCGCGGTCGGCCGGATCGGCGTGTACATCTGCTACGAACGGCACTTCCCCGAAGGCTGGCGCGCGCTCGGACTGGCCGGGGCGCAGATCGTGTTCAACCCGTCGGCGACGAGCCGCGGGCTGTCGGAATACCTGTGGCGGCTGGAGCAGCCCGCCGCCGCGGTGGCGAACGAGTATTACGTGGGCACGATCAACCGGGTCGGCGTCGAGCCGTTGGGCGACAACGACTTCTACGGGCAGTCGTACTTTGTGGACCCGCGCGGCCAGCTCGTCGGCGAGGCAGCTTCGGACACCGAGGAGGAGATCGTGGTTCGCGATCTCGACATGGGCAAGCTCGCCGAGGTCCGCGATCTGTGGCAGTTCTACCGCGACCGCCGCCCGGACACCTACGGATCCCTCTCGGAGGCCTGATGAGCATCCTGCTCTCCGGCGGGCAAGTGGTTTCGCCGTCCGGCGCGGTCGTCGCCGACGTGCTCGTGGACGGCGAAACCATCGCGGCGGTCGGCGCGCCCGGCACGCTGACCGGCGACGAAACGATCGACGCGACCGGGAAGTACGTGCTGCCCGGCGGCATCGACGCGCACACGCACATGGAAATGCCGTTCGGCGGCACGCATTCTGTCGATTCCTTCGAAACCGGCACGATCGCCGCCGCGTGGGGCGGGACGACGACGATCATCGACTTCGCCGTGCAGGCCAAGGGAACCTCTCTGCTGTCCACACTGGACAAATGGCACGCCAAAGCGGACGGCAATTGCGCGATCGACTACGGGTTCCACATGATCGTGTCGGACGTCAACGACTCCTCGCTCAAGGAAATGCGGGCGTGCGTCGACGGCGGCGTCGGCAGTTTCAAGATGTTCATGGCCTACCCGGGCGTTTTCTATTCCACCGACGGGGAAATCCTGCGCGCCATGCAGCAGGCGCGCGAGATCGGCGCGACGATCATGATGCACGCGGAAAACGGCATCGCGATCGACGAACTGGCCGCGCAAGCCGTCGCCGCCGGACACACCGAACCGGTGCAGCACGGGCTCACCCGGCCGCCCGAACTGGAAGGCGAGGCGACCTCGCGGGCGATCCGGCTCGCGCAAGTGACCGGAGCACCGCTGTACATCGTGCATTTGTCGGCTGCCCAGGCACTCGCCGCGGTCGCCGAAGCGCGGGACAACGGGCAGAACGTCTTCGCCGAGACCTGCCCGCAGTACCTCTATCTGTCCATTGAGGACCTGGCGAAACCGGATTTCGAGGGCGCCAAGTTCGTGGCTTCCCCGCCGCTGCGGGAGAAGTCGCACCAAGCGGACCTGTGGCGCGGATTGCGGACGAACGATCTGTCCGTGGTGTCCACCGACCATTGCCCGTTCTGCTTCAAGGACCAGAAAGAGCTGGGGCGCGGCGACTTCCGGGCGATCCCGAACGGCATCCCGGGCGTCGAGCACCGGATGGATCTGCTGCACCAGGGCGTTGTCGCAGGCGAGATCTCGCTGGGCCGGTGGGTCGAGACGTGTTCCGCGACGCCTGCGCGGATGTTCGGGCTGTACCCGCGCAAGGGCGTGATCGCGGCGGGCTCGGACGCGGACATCGTGGTGTACGACCCATCCGCGCGGCAGACGCTTTCCGCGGAAACGCACCACATGAACGTGGATTACTCGGCGTACGAAGGGTTTTCACTCACCGGGAAGGTCCACACTGTACTGTCGCGTGGCCGTGTGGTGGTGTCGCCGGACGGCTTCCACGGTGGTCCTGGACACGGAAAGTTCTTGTCTCGCGAACTCAATCAGTACTTGAATTGAGCCGGAAAGAACAGAGCGCGGCGAAGCCGCTCCGTTGAGGGCGGTGGAGGGGAAGAAGGTCGGATGGATTTCGGGATCGTGCTGCAGACCGACCCGCCCGCGGCGGAGGTCGTGCGGATGATGAAGGCCGCCGAGGACGCCGGGTTCCGGTACGGCTGGACGTTCGACTCGTGCGTGCTGTGGCAGGAGCCGTTCGTGATCTACGCGCGGATCCTCGAAGCGACGTCCGCGCTGGTCGTGGGGCCGATGGTGACCAGCCCGGGCACGCGCGACTGGTCGGTGATGGCGTCGACTTTCGCGACGCTCAACGACATGTTCGGCAACCGCACGGTGTGCGGCATCGGCCGCGGCGACTCCGCGCACCGGGTGGTCGGCCGTCCGCCGTCCACTTTGGCCACCGTGCGGGAGTGCATGCGCGTGGTGAAAGATCTCGCCGAGGGCCGCGAGGTCACGATGAACGACACCGCGGTCCGCATCCCGTGGATCCGCGGCGGGCGGCTGGAAATGTGGATGGCCGGATACGGGCCGAAGGCGCTGCGAACCGTCGGCGAACACGCGGACGGGTTCATCCTGCAGTGCGCCGATCCGGCGATCGCCCGCTGGACGATCGGCGCGGTCCGCGACGCCGCCCGCGCCGCCGGGCGGGACCCCGGCGGGATCACGATCTGCGTCGCGGCCCCGGCGTACGTCGGCGAAGACCTGGCGCACCAACGGGAACAGCTGCGCTGGTTCGGCGGAATGGTGGGCAACCACGTGGCGGACCTGGTGGCCCGCTACGGCTCGTCCGGCCCGGTGCCGCGCGAGCTGACCGATTACATCCGCGAGCGCGAAGGCTACGACTACTCCCACCACGGCCGAGCCGGAAACCCGTCGACCGCGTTCGTCCCGGACGAGATCGTGGACCGGTTCTGCCTGCTCGGCCCGACGTCTGCGCACATCGCGCGGCTGGAGGAACTGGCGGAGCTGGGGGTGGACCAGTTCGCGCTGTACTTGATGCACGACGAGCGGGAGGAAACGATGGCCGCGTATGGGGCGCAGGTGATTCCGAAGCTGACCGCGTGATCCGGGCTCAGTCCACCATCGCCTGATACACCAGCTGCCGCAGCTGCTGCCGGATCGGATGGGTCGACGACGGCAGCAGCTGCGTGTAGAACGCCACCGTCAGATCCTCGTCCGGATCGACCCAGAACGCCGTCGAAGCCGCCCCGCCCCACGCGTATTCCCCGGGCGTGGACAGGGTTTTCGCCTTCACCGAGTCGATCAGGACCGAGAAGCCCAGCCCGAATCCGTACCCGTCGAAGGGCATCTCCGCGAACAGCGGACGGCCATATGCCTCCAAGTCGACATGGCCCGGCAGGTGGTTGGCCGTCATCAGGTCCACGGTGCGCGGGCTCAGCACCCGCGTGCCGTCGAGTTCGCCGCGGCGCAGCAGCATTTGCGTGAACCGGTGGTAGTCCGCCGCCGTCGAGACCAGACCGCCGCCGCCGGAGAGGCACGTGGGCCGCGACGTGCCGACAGCGCCGAAGGTGTCGTTGCGGACCAGCTTGTTCGTGCGAGGCGCGGGCAGGTACAACGCTGCCAGGCGGTCGGTGTCCGAAGTCCAGAATCCGGTGTCGGTCATGCCCAGCGGGCCGAAGATCCGCTCGGCGAACACCTCGTCGAGCGGCTTCCCGGCCAGCACCTCGACCAGCCGGCCGAGGACGTCGCTGGCCACCGAGTAGTTCCATTCGGCTCCCGGCTGGAACACGAGCGGGAACCGCGCCCACGCCTGGGTGCACTCCGCCAGGTCCAAGCCCGGCGGCGTCCCCCATTCGTATCCGCCGGCCCGGTAGATCGCGTCGACCGGATGCGAATGGTGGAAGCCGTAGGTGAGGCCCGCGGTGTGCGAAAGCAGGTGCCACAACCGGATCGGTTCGGTCGCCGGCTCGGTGACCGGAGCCAGCGCCGAACCCTTCGCGTACACCCTCGGCTCGGCGAATTCCGGCAGCCACCGCGAGATCGGGTCGGTGAGGTCGATCAGGCCTTCCTCGACGAACGTCATCGCCGCCACCGAGGTGACCGGCTTCGTCATCGAGAAGATCCGCCAGATCGTGTCCGTCTCGACCGGGGCGCCGGCCTCGACGTCCCGCGCGCCGTGCGACGCGACGTGCACGATCCGGCCGTGCCTGCTCACCACCGCGAGGAAGCCCGGCAGCAAGCCGTCCTCGACGTACCGGGCGAAATGCCGGTCGATCCGCCGCAGCCGTGCCCCGTCGAAACCCGCGTCGGCCGGATCGGCCTCCACCTTCACCTCGGTCGCCATGCGGCGACCTTACGCCGGACTGGCCGCTTTCCGCTCCGCCGCTTTTTCCTCGCGCCAGGCCTCGTCGTTCTTGCCCTCGCGCCAGTATCCCGACAGCGACACCGCGTCCCGGGCGACGCCGCGCTCGTCGAACAGGTATCGCCGCAGCTCGCGCACGAACCCGGCCTCGCCGTGGACGAACGTGTGCACGTCCTGGTCTGGCCACGGCAGCGCCTTCACCGCGGCGACCAGGTCGTCGGACGCCGAGCGGTGCAGCCACGTGACCTGCGCGTCGGCCTTCGTCACGAGCGGCTGGTGCTCCGCTTCGTCCGCCACGAGCAGGAAGACGTGCGCCAGCGCCCCCGGCGGAAGCGCCTCCAACGCGGCGGCGATCGCGGGCAACGCCGATTCGTCGCCCACCAGGAGGTGCCAGCCGGCGTCGGCGCGCGGCGCGTACGCCCCGCCCGGACCGGCCAGCAGCAGCTCGTCGCCAGGCTGTGCGCGCTGCGCCCACGGCCCGGCGAGTCCTTCGTCGCCGTGCACCACGAAATCGAGCACCAGCTCGCCCGCGGCCTCGTCGTACGAGCGGACGGTGTACGTGCGCAGCCGCGGCGCGTGCTCGCGCGGCAGTTCCTCGCGGATCCGGTTCAGGTCGAACGGCTCCGGATACTCCACCCCGGGCACCTTGAAGATCACCTTCACGTAGGCGTCGGCGAATTCGTTCGGGCGGAAATCCCGCAGCCCTTCGCCGCCCGCCACGATCCGGATCATGTGCGGGGTGAGGTGCTCCTTGCGCAGCACCTCCAGCCGCACCGCGGTCCTCCCCTTGCGCGCCGGACCTTCGGCCATCGAACACCCCTGTTTCAGTAAGGTATACCTAAGTCGTGTCCCCCACGGTACGCGCCTTCACCCGCCCCGCCCAGCTCCGCTGTCTCCGAGCCCGGCGAGCATTGCCCGGAAACCCTCGTCGACCCGGCCCCGGAACCCGACGAAGAACCGGTTCGCCAGCAGCACACCCCACCACTGCCCGACCGCGGCGTTCCGGACCCGGTGCGTGACACGGGATCCGGCCGGATCGACGGCGACCTCGTACTCCCCGCGGTACCACCAGCCGCCCTGCGCGGCGAGGAACCGGCGTTCGCGGTCCACTTCCAGCCTCATCGGATAGTCCGAGGCGGTCAACTGCTTTTCCAGCCGCGCGAACACGTCCGCGGGCGCGGCGGGGACGACGCCGGAGACCTCGACGATCGTTCTCATGCTTCCCACGGCTTCGACACCCGCGTGTTCTGGAACGCGGTGATCTGCCAGCCCTCGTCCCCGCGCACCAGGACGTAGGTCAGTGTGCTTTCGCGGCCTTCCGCGGCCGGGTCGTCGCCTCCGGTCAGCGACGAACCTCCGCCGGCCACGACGACCGCGACATCGTCCCGCAGGAACCGCACCCGCGGTTCGCCGAAACCGGCGAGCTTCGAGCCTTTCAGCGGTCCCTGGAACAGCTCCCGGTGCGAATCCGCGATGGCCTGGCGGCCGGTGAACCGGAGCCCGAAGAACGTCACGTAATCGGCGTCTTCGGTGAACAGGTTCCCGTAGGCGTCCGCGTCGCCGCTGTTCCAGGCGTCGACGAGGCGGCTGAGAACGGACAGGACTTCTTCACGCTGTGCCATGCTGTTTCTCCTTAACGAACGTCGTTCGCGTACGAGGCCAGTTGTACTCACGAACGCCGTTCGCGTCAAGGTCGGGGCTCGTCTAGGCTTCGGGCATGACCGCACCGCCCCCGCCCTGGCGGCGGACGCCGAGCCCGCGCCGGCGCGCCGCGAAGCAGATGCTGTCGCAGGAATTGATCGTGAAAACCGCGCTGGAAATCCTCGCCGCCGAGGGCATCGACGCCGTCTCCATGCGCCGGGTCGCGCAACAGCTGGAGACCGGGCCCGCGTCGCTTTACGCGTACGTGGCCAACAAAGAGGAACTCGACGAGCTGATGCTCGACGCGGCCTTGAGCGAGGTGCCGTGCCCGGAACCGGATCCCCAGCGGTGGACCGAACAGGTCAAAGAGCAAGTGGGGCACCAGATCCGGGCGATGATGGCGTATCCGGGCATCGCGAAGGTCGCGTGGCAGACACCGATCCCGGTCACGCCGAATTCCTTGCGGCAGGGCGAAGTCATGCTCCAATTGCTGCGCGCGGGAGGCCTGGATCTGCGGCAGGCGGTGTTCGCTGGGGACGCGCTGAGCACGTACGCCAAGGCTTTCGCCTACGAAGCGAGCGGCTGGACGTTCGGCGAGTACGACCCGGAGAAAATGGGCGAGCGCGGGCGGCAGATGGCCGACTACATGCGCTCGCTGCCCGCGAGCGCGTTCCCGAATTTGTTGCGGGCTGGCGAGTTCTTCACCGCGGAAACCAGCCAGCCCCGGCTCGAATTCGCCCTGGAGGCGTTCGTGGCGGGGCTGGCGGCGATGGTCAGAAAGTGAGCACGATCTTTCCGCGCGTGTGGCCCTGTTCCAGCTCGCGATAGGCGGCCTTGACCTCGGCCAGCGGGTACGTCGCGGCGATCGGGACGTCGAGCAATCCCTTGTCCGCCAACGCGACGAGGTCGCGCAGCACCTCGGCACTCGCTCCGGCGATGTTGCCCTCGGTCTTCACCCGGTACTTCTCGGCGGCGGCGAAGTCGACCACTGTGTCGATCCGGCCGGGGTAGACGCCCAGCCGCAAGGCGAGTTCGACGTAACCCTCGCCGTAGGTGTCGATGAACGCGTGCACCTGGTCGCCGGTCAGCTCGCGGAGCCTCTCTTCGAGCCCTTCGCCGTACGCGATCGGGACGACATCGTGCTCGCGCAGCCATTCGTGGTTCGCTTCGCTGGCAATGCCGATCACGGTCGCGCCGGTGAGCTTCGCCAGCTGCACGGCCAGCGAACCGACCCCGCCGGCAGCCCCGGACACGACGACCGTCTCGCCCTCGCGCGGGCACACCGCCCCGACCGCTGCGTACGCGGTGGTTCCGGCGACGAACAGACCGCCCGCCACTTCCCACGACAGCCCGCTCGGCTTCGGGACGAGGTGCTCCGCCGGGACGAGCACGTACTCGGCGTGGCTGGAACGGGTGTGCACGAAGCCGACGACCTCGTCGCCCACCTGGATTTCCTCGACGCCCTCGCCCAGCTCGGCCACGACCCCGGCCAGGTCGCTGCCCTGCCCGGACGGGAAGGTGGACGGCCAGCGGTCGGCCAGTGCGCCGACCCGGATCTTCGTTTCCCCCGGATTGATCCCCGCGGCCCGGACCTGAACGAGCACCTGCCCGGATTCCGGCGCCGGCCGGGGCACTTCGGCCAGCTGGAGCACTTCGATCCCGCCGTGTTCGCCGTATCTGACCGCTTGCGGCATACGCGTTCTCCCTCGCTCGTATGGTTAGCCCAACAAACGATCGAACGGATTTATGCCCGGCGGGCGAAAATTCACGCCGCCCTCACCGGTTCAGCGGCGTCAGCCGCCCGGATCGGTGACGCCGCGGTGACGGCCTGCCGGGAAGCTGGCGGTCTATTGCGTCGGCACTGTTGTGGGGCGATGTCATGGATGGGTCCTTTGCCGCGGCATCGCGGCGGAACACCGCAGACGCCACCGCGCCGCCGATCGTGCACGAGGTCCTGAACTCTCCTGGCCAGCCGCTCGCCCAGGACACCCAAGCCGTCATGGGCGCCAAAGCGGACTGGGACCTCAGCGGAGTCCGGGTGCATACGGACCCGCGCGCCGCCGAATCCGCCGCAGCGGTCAACGCCGCTGCCTACACGGTCGGCCAGCACATCGTGTTCGGCACTGGCCGATACCAGCCGCGCTCCGCCGAGGGCCGTCGTCTGCTGGCCCACGAACTCGCCCACACCCAGCAGCAGCCAGCCGTACCCGCCCCAGCGGACCTGCGGATCGGCGCGACCGGTGACAGCGCCGAACGCGACGCGCGCCAAGTTGCCGCGGGCGGACGAATTCCGGTCTCCACGGGTCCGGTGGTGCTCCGCCGAAGCCCGCTGACCGACGAGTTGACGACCGACCTGCGCACTGGCGGCAAGGCCAGCGTTTTCGACAAACTACGGGCTCGGGGTCCGGTCGGCCAGGATCGGGACCTCGGCCCCTGGATCGACCGCAACTTTCCCGGCGACACCGACGATCGCTGGCTGGCCCGGGAACTGGCCGCGCACGGCGCGGAGCCCCGTTGGACGGCCGCAGCCTTCGCCGAACGGGAGCGCCGGGCGAGCCAAGGCCAGTGGAAAGCCGAACCCGGCAACATCGAAGCGCGCTTCGACGTCGGCCACGGCCCGAACCCGATCCAGGCGTTCTACTTCCCCGGGCGAACCAGCCGCCACGCCATGATCGTCGGCGGCGTGCACGGCAGCGAAGCCGCCGGGATCCAGGTGGTCGAAATGCTGCTGCGGATCCTGCGGACGCCGGACAGCCAGGGCAAACCACGCGTACCCGCGTTCAGTGTCATCGTCGTGCCCACGTTGTTCCCCGCGAACTACGCGGTCCGCAGCCGGCAATCGCCGGGCGGCATCGACCCCAACCGGAATCTCCCCGAGCGCGGAAAGGTGGTCAGCAGCAGAGTCGACGAGCACCAGGGACCGATCGACGCGAACGACGACCCCGTCCGGCCGGACAGCACCGCCCCGGTCGACCGGCAGCACCGGCCGCTCGACGCCCAGAACCGGCCGATCCTGCCGGAAAACCTGGTGCTGCTCGATCTGATCGACCGCTTCCGCCCGGAGCGCATCGCCATGGTCCACGGCGTGACCGGCGGACCCAACGCGGGCGTGTCCACCGACCCGCGGCCCGGTCACGACCAGCCCGCCGTCGCGGCCAGCGCCGGAGCCGCGGCGGTTCCGGAAGGGGACGATCTCGCGCTGACCCGGGCGATGGGCGAACAGGCGATCGCCGGAGGGGCGCGCGCCCCGCTGAACGAGCGGGGCAGCGTCACCTATCCGACGCAGTCGGTGCCGCATCAGGAAGGCGTGACGTTCGGGATGTACGGCTCCCGGGCGGCAGGCAACCGCCCCGCGATGAACGTCGTCCTCATCGAAACCCTGGGAAACACCCGGTCCGACGAAATCAAGAACCAGGAGGCCGCGAAGAAACGGCAGATCGAACTGCAGTCGTTCGCGACCGTGCTCAGAGAAATCTTCCTCGAACGGCCCTGAACCGGAAAATCAGCCGGCCAGCCTGCGGACCACGGCGTCCGCGAGCAGCCGCCCCCGATCGGTGAGCACCGCGCGCCCACTGTCCAAATCGGACACTTCGAGCAGCCCCTCCGCGGCGGCCTCCCGGGCTTGCCCGAGCCCGGCCTCGTCGAGCGCGGACACCGCCAGGCCGTCGGAGATCCGCAGCTCCAGCATGATCCGCTCCAGGTGCCGGTCCTCGTCGGTGAGCACCTCGCGATCGGCCTCCGGGCTCTGCCGCTGGGCGAGCAAGCTGGCGTACTTCGCCGGATGCTTGACGTTCCACCACCGCACGCCGCCGACGTGGCTGTGCGCGCCCGGTCCGGCGCCCCACCAGTCGCCGCCCCGCCAGTAGCCGAGGTTGTGGCGGCACCGCGCGGCCTCGTCGCTCGCCCAGTTCGACACCTCGTACCAGGTCAGGCCCGCACCGGCGAGGACGGAGTCGATCAGTTCGTAGTAGCTGGCCAGCGTGTCGTCGTCCGGGGCGGGCAGCTCGCCGCGGCGCACCCGCCGGGCCAGCGCGGTGCCGTCCTCCACGATGAGCGCGTACGCCGACACGTGATCGACGCCAGCGGACAACACCGCGTCGAGCGACGCGCGCAGGTCTTCGACGCGCTCCCCCGGCGTGCCGTAAATAAGGTCGAGGTTGACGTGCTCGAACCCGGCGGCCCGGGCTTCGCGGGCGGCGTCGACCGGACGGCCGGGCGTGTGCACGCGGTCGAGCACCTTCAACACGTGCCTGGCCGCGGACTGCATGCCCAGCGACACCCGGGTGTAACCCGCGTCACGGATGCCCGCGAAGAACTCCGGCGAAGTGGACTCCGGGTTCGATTCGGTCGTCACCTCCGCGCCCGGGGCGAGCCCGAACACCGACCGGACGCCGTCGAGCACCTCGGCCAGCCCGTCCGCGCCGAGCATGGACGGCGTCCCGCCGCCGACGAACACCGTCTCCGCCCGCGGCGCGTTGCCGAGGATCTCCGCGCCCAGCTCCAGCTCGCGCCGCAACGCGTCCAGCCACGACCGCGGCGAGGCGGCGGTGCCCAGCTCGCCCGCGGTGTAGGTGTTGAAGTCGCAGTAACCGCAGCGGGTCGCGCAGAACGGCACGTGGACGTACACGCCGAACGGACGGGTGCCGAGGCCGGCGAGCGCGGTCTCGGGCAGTCCGGCGGGAGGACGGTGGGTGTCGGGAACAGGCACGACGTCCATTCTCCCCCGCCGCGCCACGGCTCCCGCGCGCCCCTGCGCCACCCGGAGGAAAGTTCGGCCGCCGAACGATGCGGCACGCGCGGCCGTCTTCGCCAGCACGCGGCCAGTACTGTCTCACTAGGAGTCCGAAGTACGGGAAACACCTGGCAGATGGCCCGGCCGATGCACATCCAGCGCGGTTTCGCACCCCTCGAGTGAGCCTTCTCCCACGATCCGGACGCCCTTGGACGACGTTCGGCCCGCGTGGCAATCTGAGCCGGTGAGTCCAGCCGGTGTCCTTCTCGTGGCGCGCCGCCACGTCGACCTTCTCCGGGTCGCGAGCGCGCTCTGCCCGCCTGTTCGCTGACTCCCGCTCAACGACTGCCCAGCCCACCACCTGGACCACCGGCCCCGCCCAGCCCCGCGCCATCGCCGCCGCAGGCCGCCGGAGCCGCCTCGACAACCCCGCCCGGAGGATCTCCATGTCCGCACCCCCGCGTGAGACGCCCGCGAAGGCCCGCACGCCTCGGACTCGCCAGAAGCGCGGCGAGGGTCAGTGGGCGCTCGGCTACCGGGAGCCGCTGAACCCGAACGAGCGCTCGAAGAAGGACGACAGCCCGCTCAACGTCCGCGCGCGGATCGAGAACATCTACGCGCACCGGGGTTTCGACTCGATCGACCCGGGCGACCTGCGCGGCCGGTTCCGCTGGTTCGGCCTCTACACCCAGCGCAAGCCCGGCATCGACGGCGGCCGCACCGCGCTGCTGGAGCCGGAGGAACTGGACGACCGCTACTTCATGATGCGCGTCCGCATCGACGGCGGCGCGCTCACCACCGAGCAGCTGCGGGTGGTCGGCGAGATCTCGCAGCAGCACGCGCGCGACACCGCCGACATCAGCGACCGGCAAAACATCCAGTACCACTGGATCCAGATCGAGGACGTGCCCTCCATCTGGTCCCGGCTGGAGAACGTCGGCCTGACCACCACCGAGGCGTGCGGCGACTGCCCGCGTGTCGTGCTCGGTTCGCCGGTCGCCGGCATAGCCGAGAACGAGGTGCTCGACGCGACCCCGGCAATCGACGAGATCCTCAGCCGCTACATCGGCGACCCGCAGTTCGCGAACCTGCCGCGCAAGTTCAAGACCGCGATCTCCGGGCTGCCGGACATCGTGCACGAGATCAACGACATCGCCTTCGTCGGCGTCGACCACCCCGAGCACGGACCCGGCCTCGACCTGTGGGTCGGCGGCGGGCTGTCCACGAACCCGATGCTCGCGCAGCGGCTCGGCGCGTGGGTGCCGCTCGACGAGGTGCCCGAGGTGTGGGCCGGGGTCGTCTCGATCTTCCGCGACTACGGCTACCGGCGGCTGCGTTCGCGGGCCCGGCTGAAGTTCCTGGTCAAGGACTGGGGCATCGAAAAATTCCGCGAGGTCCTCGAAACCGAGTACCTCAAGCGGAAGCTGATCGACGGCCCGCCGCCGGAAAACCCCGCGACCCCGGTCGACCACGTCGGCGTGCACCGGCAAAAGGACGGCAACTACTACGTCGGGGCCGCGCCGATCGCCGGACGCGTCTCGGGCAGCACGCTGGTCGCGGTCGCCGACGCGGCCGAGCGCGCCGGATCGCGGCGGGTGCGGCTGACCCCGCACCAGAAGCTGGTCGTTCTCGACGTCCCCGAGGCGAAACTCCCCGCGCTGCAAGCGGAACTGGCCGAACTGGGCCTGCAGACCAAGCCGTCGCCGTGGCGGCGCAGCGTGATGGCGTGCACCGGGCTGGAGTTCTGCAAGCTCGCGATCGTCGAAACGAAGGTGCGCGCGCAGCAGCTGGTGACAGATCTGGAGAAATCGCTCGCGGACATCAACGCGCAGCTGGAAACGCCGGTGACGGTGCACCTCAACGGCTGCCCCAACTCGTGTGCCCGCGTGCAGACCGCGGACATCGGGCTCAAGGGCCAGATCGTCACCGACGCCGACGGCAACCAGGTCGAGGGCTTCCAGGTGCACCTCGGCGGCGGGCTCGGCCTCGACGCCGGGTTCGGCCGGAAGCTGCGCGGGCACAAGGTCACCGCGGGCGAACTGGTCGAGTACGTGGAACGCGTGGTCCGCGCGTACGTCGCGGGCCGCGAGCCGGGCGAACGGTTCCCGCAGTGGGCGCTGCGGGCGGACGAAGGGGTGCTGCAGTGACCGCGGTGGCGGATTACCGGGCGCTGGCCGAACGCGCCGAGAAGGAACTGGCCGAGGCGACCGCCGAAGAGGCGCTGCGCTGGACGGCCGAGACCTTCGGCGACGACTTCATCGTGGCGTCGAACATGCAGGACGCGGTGCTGATCGACCTCGTCACGAAGGTCAAGCCCGCGGTGGACGTGCTGTTCCTGGAAACCGGCTACCACTTCGCCGAAACCCTCGGCGTGCGCGACGCGGTGCAGACGGTGTACCCGGACGTGCGGATCGTCAACGCCCAGGCCGAGCAGAGCGTCGCCGAGCAGGACGCGGAGTACGGGCCGAAACTGCACGAACGCGATCCCGGCCAGTGCTGTTTCCTGCGCAAGGTCGTGCCGCTGCGCCAGACGCTCGGCAAGTACTCGGCGTGGGTCACCGGCGTGCGCCGGGTGGACGCGCCGACGCGCGCGAACACGCCGATCGTCACCTGGGACGAGCGCAACGGCCTGGTGAAGATCAACCCGATCGCGGCGTGGACGGACGAGGAGTTCAACGGCTACCTGCACGAGAACGGGATCCTGGAGAACCCATTGGTGTCGATCGGCTACCTCTCGATCGGCTGCGCGCCGTGCACCGCGAAGGTCGAGCCGGGGCAGGACCCGCGCAGCGGCCGGTGGGCGGGCCAGGCGAAAACCGAGTGCGGATTGCATGGCTGAGGAAGGAAGCATGACGACCTTGGAACCGGCCGCCGACGCCGCGGTGGACAACCTGGCCGCCCTCGAATCCGAGGCCATCCACATCTTCCGCGAGGTCGCGGGCGAGTTCGACCGGCCGGTGATCCTGTTCTCCGGCGGCAAGGACTCGACGCTGATGCTGCACCTGGCGATCAAGGCCTTCTGGCCCGCGCCGGTGCCGTTCCCGCTGCTGCACGTGGACACCGGGCACAACTTCGACGAGGTCCTCGAGTTCCGCGACCGCGTCGTCGAAAAGCACGGGCTGCGACTGGTCGTCGCGAAGGTGCAGGACTGGATCGACGACGGCAGGCTCGAGGAGCGCGCCGACGGCCTGCGCAACCCGCTGCAGACCACGCCGCTGCTGGAGACGATCGCGGAGAACAAGTTCGACGCGGTCTTCGGCGGCGGCCGCCGCGACGAGGAACGGGCGCGCGCGAAGGAGCGGATCTTCAGCCTGCGCAACGCTTTCGGCCAGTGGGAGCCGCGCCGCCAGCGGCCGGAGCTGTGGAACCTCTACAACGGGCGGCACCGTCCGGGCGAGCAGGTCCGCGTGTTCCCGCTGTCCAACTGGACCGAGGCCGACGTGTGGAACTACATCGCCCGCGAGAAGGTCGAGCTGCCTTCGATTTACTACGCCCACCAGCGCGCGGTCTACCAGCGCGACGGCATGTGGCTCAGCGAGGGCCCGTGGGGCGGACCGCGGCCCGGCGAGGAGGTGCGCGAGCTGAGCGTGCGCTACCGGACCGTCGGTGACGGTTCGTGCACCGGCGCGATCGAATCCACGGCGTCCACTGTGGAGGAAGTCATCGCCGAGGTGCAGGCTTCGCGGCTCACCGAACGCGGCGCCACCCGCGCCGACGACCGGATGTCCGAGGCGGCCATGGAAGACCGCAAACGGGAGGGCTACTTCTGATGTCGAGCCTGCTGAGGCTGGCCACCGCGGGCAGCGTGGACGACGGCAAGTCCACGCTGGTCGGGCGGCTGCTGTACGACACCAAGTCCGTCCTCGCCGACCAGCTCGACGCGGTCACCCGCGCGTCCGTCGACAAAGGACTGTCCACTCCGGACCTTTCGCTGCTCGTCGACGGCCTGCGCTCGGAGCGCGAGCAGGGCATCACGATCGACGTCGCGTACCGGTATTTCGCCACGCCGAAGCGGTCTTTCGTGCTCGCCGACACCCCGGGGCACGTGCAGTACACGCGCAACACGGTCACCGGCGCGTCCACCGCGCAGCTCGCGGTGCTGCTGGTCGACGCACGCAACGGGGTGGTCGAGCAGACCCGGCGGCACGCGGCCGTGCTCGCGCTGCTCGGCGTGCCGCAGCTGGTGCTGGCGGTGAACAAGATCGACCTCGTCGGCTATGACGAGAACACCTTCGGCGTGATCGCCAAGGAGTTCACCGCGCACGCGGAATCTCTCGGTTACGACCCGGCGTCCGTCGTCGCCATCCCGGTTTCCGCGCTGGTCGGCGACAACGTGGCCAGCCGGTCTGAGCGAACCCCGTGGTACGACGGGCCGTCGCTGCTGGAGCACCTCGAAAACGTTCCGGTGGCACCGGATCCGCACGATTCCGCGCTGCGGTTCCCGGTGCAGTACGTGATCCGCCCGCGCACGCCGGAGTACCCGGATTACCGCGGCTACGCCGGTCAGATCGCGGCGGGCACGGTGCGTCCCGGCGACGAGATCGTCGTGCAGCCGCACGGGATCCGCAGCCGGGTCGAGCGCATCGACACCGCGGACGGGCCGCTGGAAGAAGCAGGCGCCGGAACCTCGGTGACCCTGCTGCTCGCCGACGACATCGACATCAGCCGCGGCGACCTCATCGCGGCCGCCGACGCGCCGCCGGAAGTCGCTGACGAGATCACCGGCACGCTGTGCTGGCTGTCCTCGAAGCCGCTCAAAACCGGCGCACGGGTGCTGATCAAACACGGCACCCGGACCGTGCAGGGGCTCGCCACCGAGTTGCACGCCCGGTTCGACGAGCAGACACTGTCCAGTGTGGACTCCCCGGAAAGCCTGGAACTCAACGACATCGGCAGCGTCAGCCTGCAACTGGCCGAGCCGCTGCCGGTGGACGACTACGGTGTCAGCCCGCGCACCGGCGCGTTCCTGGTGATCGACCCGAAGGACGGCGACACCCTCGCCGCCGGTCTCGTCGGAGAGCGGTTCTCGTGACGCCGCCCCTGGTCGCCGTCGCACACGGCAGTCGCGATCCCCGCTCCTCCGCGACGGTGCGGGCGCTGGTCGACGTCGTCCGTGCGCAGGCGCCGGGGCTGGACGTGCACGAGTCGTTCCTCGACCTGTCGGAGCCGCGCGTCACCGACGTGCTGCGCGGGCTGTACGCACGGGGGCACCGCTCGGCGGTCGTCGTGCCGTTGCTGCTGGGCAGCGCTTTCCACGCCCGGGTCGACCTTCCCGCGCTGGTCGACGAGGTGACCGCGGAATGCCCCGGGTTTCGCATCCAGTGCTCGGACGTCCTCGGCGCCGACCCGGCCCTCGAAGCCGTCGCCCTCGACCGGCTCGCCGCAGCGCGCCGCCGCGGCGGAACCGGGATCCTGCTCAGCGCGGTCGGTTCCTCCAACCCCGAGGCCAACGCTGTCGTCGCCGGACTGGCCGCCCGCTGGGAAAAGCAGCTCGGACTCCCGGTGAGCGAGGCGTTCGCCAGCGCCACGCAGCCGGACATCCCGACCGCCGCCGCTCGCCTGCGCGACCGGGGCGTCCGGCATCTCGTGGTGGCGTCGTGGTTCCTGGCTCCCGGCCTGCTGCCGGACCGGATCGCCTCGCTGGCCCGCGACGCCGACCCGGGCGCGTTCATCGCCGAGCCGCTCGCGGACGACCCGCGCGTGGCCGACGTCGTGATCGGCCGGTACGCCGCCGCGGCGGCCGGTCTCCTGCGGACCGCGCGAGCCGCCTGACCCGCTCGGCTCGCCCTGTCGGTCCACTGTCGGTAGGCCCGAACGGCCGATCAGTCCACTCCTACCGCCACAAGGTGAGCAATATTCACATTCTCTGTCACGGTGCGCGCCTGTGAACGGTCACTTCTTGACGCGTTGCTTAACTTGCCGGTAACTCTCTAATCGCTGCGCAGCTTTCTCTCTCCCCCGTGAAACCCGCAGGTAGGAGCACACAGATGAAAGCACCTCATCTTTACCGGCTGGCCGCGCTGACGGCGGTCGCCGCTCTCCCGCTCGCCTTCGCGGCCCCGGCGTCCGCCGCGACCGCCGTCACCTTCGACTGCCAGGCCGACGCTCCGGTAGTCGGCCCGCAGCAGGTGTCGCTGACCCAGAACGCCGACGTCACCGCGCCCGCGACGGTCGCGCCCGGCGGCGCGTTCGACGTCGTCATCGACCCCGCGCCCAACACCGTCCCGAGCGACGTGGGCGGCAACAAGGTCAAGAACATCAACACCTTCGCGCTGAAATTCCCCATCCCGGCCAACTCGACCTACGTCAGCGCCGACCTCGCCGGCGGTTCCGGCCTCGGCGACACCGCGCCGACGATCAGCGTCGCCGACGGCGTCGCGACCCTGAGCTTCCCCGGCCCGATCGCCGGCGGCTCGACCTTCGAACTGCCGACCATCACCGCGCATCTCAAGGCGGGCGATTCCGGCACGATCGAGACGAAACTGTCCGGCACCAGCTACAGCGACCCCGGCCTGACCTTCAAGGCCGTGGCCGGAAGCATCATCGGCGACGTGACCGCGCCGACAGCGTGCTTCCCCAACCCCAGCCCGGTGTTCACCACCACGACCATCGGCTGACCCGGACTGGGGGGGGGGGGGGGGGGGGGGGGGGGGGGGGGGGGGGGGGGGGGGGGGGGGGGGGAAAGGGGAAAGAGACAGCGAGAAAAAAAGAAAACATACA